>CAVUBU010000001.1:0-1706566 GCA_963739825.1 uncultured Alphaproteobacteria bacterium | reverse complement strand
TTTTTCCTGGAAGCGCGCAGCCATTTGTTATGTGCCGATCGCCGTCCCGCTGTTCGCCCTGATGCAGTTCGTCTATTACGGCGTTCTCGATGTGAAGCGGCAGCATCCGCTGCAATCGATCATGGTGTTCGACCTTGGCGGCATCAGCCATTTTGCCAAGGAAAACCAGTTCCCCGTCGCCTTTACCGCGCCCGAGACCGCGCTGCTCTTGACCGGCTGCTACCAGCCGACGCAATGGGACATCTATTGGCGGCTGCAGCCGTGCGAATTCGTGATGCACAAACTCAGCGGCGATAAGCTGTTCGGAACGCCGGTCATTTCCGCAGCCTGGCGGCGCGCCATCGTCAAACATCCGCTCGCCTATTTGCAGCACCGCAGCGCGTTTATGTGGAATTTTCTGGCGCGCGCGAACCTGACGATGTGGACCGACGACGTCTACGAGCCGCCCAAGAAGGTTTTCCCCGACCGCGCCGCCTTCAACACGCTGGTCGCAATCCATGATGCGCTCACGCCGACGCCGCTGTTCCGCGCCGGCACCTGGCTCATACTTTGCATCGGGGTTTTCGGCTTTGCTTGGCGGCGGCGGGACACGCCTGCCGGGACCTTCGCCATCGGGGTTTGTGGATCGGCCTCAGTCTACGTGCTGACCTTCTTTGCCGTCGGCGTCGCCTCGGATTTCCGCTACGGCTATTGGGCGGTGCCGGCGGGCATCGCCGGCGCGCTGGCGCTGTTTACGCGTCGACCGGCAGGAACTGCGCCTTCGCGAGTTGCGTGAAACGCCCGCCCAGCCGATTGAGTTCGTTGAACGAGCCGATCTCCACAATGCGTCCGGCGTCGAACACCAGGATGCGCGTCGCATTGCGGACGGTCGCCAGCCGATGGGCGATGACGAAGGTAGTGCGGTTCTTCATGACTTCGTCGAGCGCCACCAGCACTTTGGATTCGGTTGTGGCATCGAGCGCGCTGGTCGCCTCATCGAGAATCAAAATTGGCGGATCCTTCAACAGCGCGCGCGCAATCGACAGCCGCTGGCGCTCGCCGCCCGACAGCGAACGCCCGCGCTCGCCCACTTTGGCGTCAAAGCCTTCGGCATTGGCCTCGATGAAATCGAGCGCCTGCGCGCCCGCCGCGGCTGCGCGCAATTCATCGTCGCTGGCGTCGGGTTTGCCGACGCGCAGATTTTCGGCAATCGAGCGATTGAACAACAGGGCTTCCTGAAACACCACGCCGATATTGCGGCGAAGCGCGGCGACTTTGAAATCCCGTATATCCGTGCCGTCGATTAGGACGGTCCCCGACTGCGGATCGAAAACGCGATGCAGCAGCGCGAGCGCGGTCGACTTGCCGGACCCGGTCGCCCCCACCAGCGCCACGGTTTCGCCCGGCAGCGCGGTGAAGGTCAGGCCGGTGACCGTCGGCCGTCTGGGGTCGTAGCTATAGGAAGCGTCCTTGAACTCGACACGGCCGGCAACCCGGCCGGGGTCCACGGCGCCGGGCCGGTCGTGGATTGCCGGAACGGCGTCGAGCACCTGGAAGAATTCGCGCAACTGCGGCGCATCCAGCCCCATGCGATTGACGAAGCTGACCGCCTGCTCGAGGCGGGTGATCACCATGCCGGCAAAGGCCATGAAGGTGACGATCTCGCCGATGGTGATGAGGTCATTCTGGAACAGCCAGGTGCCGACGAGAATGATGGAAAGCACGACCAAAGTGGTCGATGCGCGCGTGAGCACCGTGACCACCGCCCACCAGGACAGCACGGGAAATTGCGCCGCCAGCAGTTGGTCGCTCACGCTCTTTAGGGCCGACACCTCATGCTCGACGCGGGCAAAGCTTTGCACCAAGGCGATGTTGCCGAGCGCGTCGGACGCGCGCTCGGCAAGGCCGGAATGGTGAGCCTGCACCTTGCGCTGCAAGGTTTCCGTCTTGCGCAGGACGACCGCCGCCAGGACGGCGAACAGCACGCACAAGACGATGAGCAGAATGGCCAGACGCCAATTGATAAAAAGCGCCAGCGGCACCAACACCACCAGCGACACGAAAGCCGCCAGATGTTCTCGGAAAAAGCCGAGCCACAACGACCACAATACGTCGGTGCCCTGCAGCATGGCTTTCATCAGCCGGCCCGAATGGGTTTCGCCGTGATAGGCGAGCGGCAACTGCAGGACATGCTCGAAAAATTCCGTCAGCACCACTTGGCGGCGGCGGTGGGCCAAGCGGTCGGCATAGAGCGCCACCAGCGTGTTGCAAACGATGGTGAAGATGGCAAAGCCCGCCCACAGGCTCAGCAACACGCCGAGCCGCGACCATGCCGGCGCGGCATCGTTTTCCTGCGCGCGCGCCAGCACGTTGATGACGCGGCCGAACAGCACCGGCTCGGCGAATAGCGCGATGGCCAGCGCCACATTGGCGAAGGCCAGGAACCAGCCCAAGCGGCGGTCCGCGCCGAGCTGCTCGAGAACGCGGCCGTAAAGGCGGATAAAACTCATGCGGGCTCAGCACGCGGGCTATGGCAAAAGGCAATCATACCTGAAAGTCGCTCGCGCCGCGTCGTGGCCTCGCCGCCGTCTATGGTTTTGGCGTCGGCGCTGGCGCGGCAGCGGCCGGCGGCGCGGTCCAGGCCTTGTAGTCGGCGTCTTTGACGCCCGGCAATTTCTTCAGGAAGGCGACGATCAGCCAGATCTCGTCGTCCTTGACGCCGGCAAGTTTGAAGCTCGGCATGCCGGTCATGTTGATGCCGTTCTTGATCACCCAGAACAGTTGCGCGGGGGTGAGCTCGGCGACCACGTCCTTGAGGTCGGGCGGG
This sequence comes from uncultured Alphaproteobacteria bacterium, assembly GCA_963739825.1. Taxonomy (GTDB): domain Bacteria; phylum Pseudomonadota; class Alphaproteobacteria; order Rhizobiales; family Xanthobacteraceae; genus Pseudolabrys. Next base: position 1,703,760 of record CAVUBU010000001.1, on the reverse strand, counting down.
TCGGGTTTCAGCCCTTCCGAGAATTTGGCCCAGTTCACGCCCGGCGCGCCGTGGCAGTTGGCGCAGCCGTGTGCGGCGAAGGCGCGCGCGCCGGCCTGCACCTTGGCGGCATCGTCGAGCCCGGCCGGCGGCTTATCGGTTGCTTGGCGGCTGATGGAAGCCTCGCGCACCTGCAGCAGGGCCCAATGAACGATCGCGGGGTCCTCCTGGGTGCCGGCGACGCTGTAGAAGCCGCCGAAAAAGAATATCGCCGCGCCGATGCCGACAACAATTCCAAGCGCCCCGATCAAGGCCAGGATTCGCATGAACGTCCTCCTGTACACTCTTTGCGCTCAGTATATGGCGCAATCGCGACGCGGGCCAGGGCGTTGGTGGCGCTTCGATTTTACCGAAGGACGCGGTCGGCGTCGCGCAGCACGACATAGATGGCGGGGATCACCAGCACGGTAAGCAAGGTCGAGGAGGCAAGCCCGAAAAGCAGCGAGATCGCAAGGCCCTGGAAGATCGGATCAAGCAGGATGGTCGCCGCGCCGATCATGGCGGCGAGCGCGGTCAACAGGATCGGCTTGAAGCGGACGGCGCCCGCCTCCAGCAGCACCTCGCGCAGAGTCTTGCCGGCGCCGGCGCCGTGGCGGATGAAATCGACCAGCAGGATCGAGTTGCGCACGATGATGCCGGCGAGCGCGATAAAGCCGATCATCGAGGTGGCGGTAAACGGCGCGCCGAACAGCCAATGCCCGATCACGATGCCGATCAGCGTGAGCGGGATCGGCGTCAGCACGACCAGCGGCAGTTTGAAGCTGCCGAACTGCGCCACCACCAGGATATAGATGCCGATGATCGCCACCATGAAGGCGGCGCCCATGTCGCGGAAGGTGACATAGGTGATTTCCCATTCGCCGTCCCACAGCACCGCCGGCTTACTCTCGTCTTCGGGCTGGCCGTGGAAACGAATGCTCGGCTTGCCGAGCGCGCCCCAATCGTGCGCCTCGATTTTCTTGTCGACGTCGAGAATGCCGTAGATCGGCGCCTCAAAGGCGCCGGCCAGTTCCGCCATTACCATGTCGGTGAAACGCCCGTCGCGGCGGAAGATGGTCGGCGAGCCCATTTCTTTGGTCACGCGCACCACGTCGCCGAGTTCGACCACGGTCTTGTTGCCGGGCACGCTGTTGGCGGGAACCGGCGTCGAGGCGAGCAACTCGCTCCACGACAGATCGCGTTTCGGTAGCCGCACTACGATCTCGATCGGGTTGCGGCCCTCGCCGCGATGCGAATAGCCAACCGCGGTGCCGCCGAACAAAGCCTGGATGGTGTCGTAGACGTCGCGTTGCTCGACGCCAAAGAACTCCAGGCGGTCCTGGTCGATCGAGATGCGCAGCCGCGGCCGCGGCTCACCGATCGAAATCGTCGATGTCGACGATGTAGGGCACCGAGGCGAAAATCTTTTTCAGCTCATACGCCACCGCGCGGCGGTTTGCCGAGTCGGGACCGTAGACCTCGGCCAACAACGTCGAAAGCACCGGCGGGCCGGGCGGCACTTCGACCACGCGGGCGACGGTACCGGCCGGCAGCGTGACTGCCTTGAGTTTGGCGCGCAGATCGAGCGCGATGGCGTGGCTCGAGCGCGAGCGATCGTCCTTGGGCGCCAGGTTGAGATGCAATTCGCCCAGCTCGGGCAATTCGCGGATGTAATAATGCCGCACCAGCCCGTTGAAATTGAACGGCGCCGGCGTGCCGGCATAAGTCTCGATCGAGCGGATTTCCGGCAATTGCCGCGCCGCGCCGGCGATCGCAAACAACGTGCGCTCGGTATCTTCCAGCGTGGCGCCCTCGGTGAGATCGACCACCACGGCCAGTTCCGACTTGTTGTCGAACGGCAACAGCTTCACCGTCACGCTCTTTAAGTAGAACAGCACACACACCGCGAGCGTGGCGACGCCGACGCCGATCAGGAAGGTCCAAGCCGAGCGGCGCGAGCGCACCACCGGCGTCGCAAAGCGGCGGTATAGCCGACCAAGAAAGCCCTCGCCGTGCGCGGCCTCATGCTCGTGCACAGGTTTTCCTTCCGGATGCAGGCGCAGCATCAGCCAGGGCGCGATCACCATGGCGACGGCGAAGGAGAACAGCATCGCCGCCGAGGCATTGGCCGGGATCGGCGCCATGTACGGGCCCATCAAGCCGGAGACAAACAGCATCGGCAACAGCGCCGCCACCACGGTCAGGGTGGCGACGATGGTCGGATTGCCGACTTCAGCCACCGCTTCGACTGTGCCTTGCAGGCGCGAGCGTCCGTCCTTCATCGCCCAGTGACGGGCGATGTTCTCGATCACCACGATGGCGTCGTCGACCAAGATGCCGATGGAAAAAATGAGCGCGAACAGGCTGACGCGGTTGATGGTGTAGCCCATCAACTTGGAAGCAAACAACGTGAGCAGGATGGTGGTCGGGATGACGACCAGCGTCACCAGCGCCTCGCGCCAGCCGATGGCAAAGGCGATCAGCACGACGATCGACACGGTGGCGAGGCCGAGGTGAAACAACAGCTCGTTCGCCTTGTCGTTGGCCGTCTCGCCATAGTCGCGCGTCAGCGTCACCTTGACGTCGGCCGGGATCAGCCGCCCTTCGACGCTTTGCAGGCGCGCCAGCAGCTGCTCGGCCACGACGACGGCGTTGGCGCCAGCACGCTTGGCAAAGGCGACGCTGACCGCCGGCACGCGGTCCCAATGGCCGCCTTTCTCCGGCATATCCATCCAGACGCGGTGTTCCAGCGGGCTCGGTCCGATCACGACCGAGGCCACGTCGCGCACATAGACCGGGCGGTTGTCGCGCGTGGTGACCAGCAAGAGCCCGATATCGGGAATACCGGCGAGCGTCTGCCCAGCCGCAACATCGCGCATGGCGCCATTGTCGCGCACAGAACCGGCCTGGAACGAACGATTGGCGTCGCGCACCTTGGCGACCAGTTGCTGCAGTGTGACGCCGAACAGCGCGAGCTTTTCCGGGTCGGGTTCGACGCGGATCTGCTGCCGGTTGCCGCCGGAAATATAAGTGAGCCCGACATTGTCGGTCTTCACCAGTTCCGAGCGCAACTGATCGGCCAGCTCATAGAGATCCTTGTCGCTCCAGCGCGCCGCCGCGTCCGGCTTAGGCGACAGCGTGAGCACCACGACGGCGACATCGTTGATGCCGCGCCCCACGATCAGCGGCTCGGGGATGCCCACCGGGATGCGGTCGATATTGGCGCGAATCTTCTCGTGCACGCGCAGGATGGCGTCGTCGGCCTTGGTGCCGACCAGGAAGCGCGCCGTCACCATGACGCGGTCGTCGACCGTCTGGCTGTAGACGTGCTCGACGCCGTCGATGCCCTTGATGATGGCTTCCAGCGGCTTGGTGACCAGTTCGACCGCGTCGGGCGCCTTCAGCCCGTCGGCATTCACGCGAATGTCAACCATCGGCACGCTGATCTGCGGCTCCTCCTCGCGCGCAATGGTGAGCAGCGCGAGCAAACCGACCGCCAGCGCCGCCAGCAAGAACAGCGGCGTCAGCGGCGAACGGATCGTCGCCTGCGTGAGACGCCCCGACAGCCCGAGCTTCACGGCCGCACCAACACGTCGCCGACTTTAAGACCGGAGAGGATTTCCAGCGCATCCGCCATGTCCGGCCGCGGCAGTTCGCGCCCGCGCTGCACCGGCACGTCGATCGCCTCGTTGCCCTTGCGCACACGCGCATAGTCGATGCCGAAGCGCGTCACGATGAACGAGCCCGGCACGATGTAGCCGCGCCGCTCGCCGGCCGAAACCCACACGCGCACGCGCTCGTTGACAAAATAATCGCCGAGTCCTGCGACCACGGCGTCGGCGATCACGCGGCCATCCTCGATCTGCGGATAGACCAGCCGGATGGTGCCGAATTGCGCGCCGCTTTTGCCCAGTTCCTCGCCGTCGATGCGGACGGGATCGCCCGCTTTCAGGAAGCGGGCGTGCCGCTCCGGCACGCGCAGCCGCAGCACGAAATTTCGTTCCGCGACGGTCGCGACAGTTTCGCCTGGCAGGATGACGGTACCGGTGGTCACCGGCACCTTGAGGACGCGGCCCGACGTCGGCGCCAGCACTTTGCCTTCGGTGACCTGCTGCTGGAGCACCGAACGCTCGGCGGTGCGCGCCTTCAACGTATTGGAGGCGACGTTGAAGGCGGTGCGCGCCTGGTCGAGATTGGTCTTCGGAATGGTGCCGCGCGAGAACAGGTCTTCGGCGCGGGTGAGATCGGTCTGCGCCTGCGTAAACTGAGCTTCCAGGCCGGAAATCTGCGCATCGAGCGATTTCATCTGCAGCGCGAGCTTTTCGTCGCCGACGGTTGCAACCACCTGGCCCTGCTTGACCGCATCGCCTTCCTTGACGGCAAGCTCCACCACGGTGCCGCCGATGCGCGCGCGCGCCGGCACCACATTGGCGCTTTCGACCGTGGCGAACACCGCCTTCTCGTCGGTCAGCGTTTTTTCCGCGACGGTGAAGGTTTCTTGCGCAAGCGCGCGCTGCGTCAGCAGTGCGAGCGCAATCGCTACGATAATCCCGGCACGCATCGGCATGTCACCTCAGTTGATTTTGCGTTTGCGGCGTTCGTTCGGCAGGCAAGCCGAAGTAGGCGCGCAATAAACCCGATAGAGCGTGCGCACGAGCTCCCGCGCCTGCGGACTGCCGATCGAATACCAGATGGTCTGCCCGTCGCGCCGCGCCGTCACCAGTCCGTCCTTGCGCAGCAGCGCGAGATGCTGCGATACGGTCGAGTCGCGGAGCTTTAAAAGGTCGGCCAATTCGCCGACCGAGCGTTCCTTCTCGGTGAGCTGGCAGACGATAATCAGGCGATGCTGGTTGGCGAGCGCTTTGAGCAAAGTGCTGGCCGCGTCGGCGGCGGCCAGCATTTCGTTGGCTTGTATTTTCATACTTGCGTATATACGAATGATCGAATATATAGTCAAGACCGTCGCACCAGCGGGCCGGGCGCGGTAGCAATATCAGGTGAGCCCTAGAGGAGTGACGCCCATGAACGTCGATCGCGCCGTCTTCGCCCTTGCCGGCACCTTTGTGCTGGTGAGCCTCGCACTAGGCTGGCTGGTCAGCCCCTATTGGCTGTGGCTTGCGGCCTTCGTCGGGGCCAACATGCTGCAGGCCGCTTTCACCGGCTTCTGCCCGGCCGCCTTTATCTTCAATAAGCTCGGCTTGAAGCCCGGCGCCGCGTTTTCGTGCGGTGTGGCCACGCGCTGACCGGTCGCCGCCGCGACGGACCGCCTTAGCCTAGCGTCCTTGCCACTTCGTCTCGGCAAGCTCGATCAGCTTGCTCGCGTTTGGGCAATAGGTTTCCCACACCGGGCTGTTGGGATCGCGCTTGAGGTCCACCGCACAGGCTTCGCGATAGCCGCAATCGACGCAACGCCGCATGACTTCTTCCAACGTTTTGCGTTCGTCGCGTTCGACCGCGGGGCGTTCGAGGCCGAGCATTTCCATCCGGCAGTCGAGCAGCTCGGTGCCAGCGTCAGATGGCGCGGATTTCCCGGTTGAGCGAGGATTGCCGACAGTCATTAAATCCTCCTGCGTTGCTTGACGAAATCACGCAGAAATATGCCGGTTCTTGCATTGATCTGAATCAAGCGCGGCGAAATATCGGCGCGCCGCTCAGGTCTCTTCCGGCACCATCTTGATGGCGCCGCACGGGCATTCCTGCGAGCAGATGCCGCAGCCCTTGCAATAGTCGTAGTTGAACTGGAAGCGCTTGCCGGGACCGAGCTTGATCACCGCATTGTCCGGGCACACGCCGTAACAATTGTCGCATTCGAAGCAATTGCCGCAGGAGAGGCACCGGCGCGCCTCGTACAGCGCGTTGGTCTCGTCGAGCCCGCCCTGCACTTCTTCGAAGGTGCTTTGCCGGCGGGCGATTTCCAGCATCGGCCGCACCGTCTTCGACGCGTCGGCGTAATACCATTCGTTGAGCTTGTCGATCGAGGCAAGCTCATGCTTTTCCGCCGGCGCATAGGCGGCACCGCGCAGCCAGGCGTCGATATGGCGGGCCGCCTTCTTGCCGTGGCCGACCGCCACCGTGACGGTGCGCTCGGAGGGAACCATGTCGCCGCCGGCGAAAATGCCGGCATAGCCGGTCATCATGTTAGGGGCGACCTGCACCGTGCCGTCCTTGATTTCCAGTCCCGGCACGCCGTCGAGCAGCGACAGATCGACATCCTGGCCGAGCGCCAGCACCAATGAATCGGCCTCCAATGTCTCGAATTCGCCGGTCGGCTGCGGGAAGCCCTTGTCGTCGAGCTGCATTTTCTCGACGGTGAGCACGCCCTCTTCCACCCGTTTGATGGTCGAGAGCCATTTCATCATGATGCCTTCCTGCAAGGCCTCCTCGACCTCGAAGTCGTGCGCCGGCATGCGGTCGCGGGTGCGGCGATAGACGATGATGGCTTCGGTCGCGCCCAGCCGCTTGGCGGTGCGGGCGGCATCGATCGCGGTATTGCCGCCGCCGTAAACCACCACGCGGCGGCCGAGCAGCGGCTTGTCGGCGCCCTCCATCGAGCGCAGCAGCGAAACGGCGTCGAGCACCTTGGCGGCGGAACCGGCGGGAATGAAGGCGCGCTTGCCGATATGGGCGCCGACCGCGAGGAAGGCGGCGTCGAAGTTACCGGCTTTCATGCTGTCGACAATGCGGTCGACCTTAGCGTTGAGTTTCAAGACGACGCCGAGATCGACAATGCGTTTGATCTCGGCATCGAGCACATCGCGCGGCAGGCGATATTTCGGAATGCCGAAGCGCATCATGCCGCCAGCGAAGGGGCCGGCCTCATGGATCTCGACCGCGTGACCCATGCGGCGCAGATGATAGGCGGCCGACAGTCCGGATGGACCGGCGCCGACAATCAGCACGCGCTTGCTACTGTCGGCCTGCGGCGGCTCGAAGCGCCAGCCTTGCCGGATCGCCTCGTCGCCGAGGAATCGCTCGACCGAATTGATGCCGACCGCCTCGTCGATTTGCGCGCGATTGCAGGCGCCTTCGCACGGGTGGTAGCAGACCCGGCCCATCACCGCCGGCAGCGGATTGTCGAGCGTCAGCGCGCGCCAGGCGGCTTCGTAGTTGCCGGATTCGGCGTGGTAGAGCCATGCCTGAATATTCTCGCCGGCCGGGCAGGCATTGTTACAGGGCGGCAGGCGGTCGACGTAAAGCGGCCGCGAGGTGCGCCACGAGCCGGTCAGATTGGCCAGGCTCGAGCCGACATCGAGACTGATGGCGAAGGGATGTTCCATCAGGCGTCTCCCTCGGCATCGAGCAGATGATATTCGGCGATATTGCGGTCGGCGATGGCCTGCACTTTACCGATACGCTCCCTGCCCTCTTCCGTCGCGAACAGATGGGCGAAACGCCGCTGCGGTTTCAGGTAATCGTCGACCGGCACGCGGCGGCGGATTTTGCGGCTGCCGATGACCACGCCATGCTCGGCCTCGAACACCGGGAACAGCCCGCACTCGACCGCGAGCCGCGCCAGGCGGATCGTGTCATGCGAGGCCGAGCCCCAGCCGAGCGGGCAAGGCACGTGAATATGGATATAGCGCGCGCCGTGAATGCCCATCGACTTGATCACCTTGCGCTCGAGGTCATGCAGGTCGGCGACCGTGGCGGTGGCGACATAAGGAATGCCGTGGGCGACTGCAATCTTGGGCACGTTCTTGCCGGTGCCGAAGACGTTGCCCGGCTCCTTGCCCATGGCCGGCGTGGTGGCGGTGCGCGCCGCCGGCGGCGTCGCCGAGGAGCGCTGCACGCCGGTGTTCATATAGGCTTCGTTGTCGTAGCAGATATAAAGCACGTCATCGTTGCGCTCGAACATGCCCGACAGGCAGCCGAAGCCGATATCGGTGGTGCCGCCGTCGCCGCCCTGCGCGATCGCCCGCACCTCGTGCCGCCCCTTAACGCGCATGGCGGCGGCGATGCCGGTGGCGACCGCCGCGGCATTGCCGAACAGCGAATGCAGCCACGGCGTCTGCCATGAAGTTTCCGGATAGGGCGTGGTGAACACTTCCAGGCAGCCGGTAGCATTGGCGGCGATCACATTGCCGCCGGTCGCGCGCATGGCGGCGTCGATGGCGTAGCGCGCGCCGAGCGCCTCGCCGCAGCCTTGGCAGGCGCGGTGGCCGCAGGTCAGCGCATTGGAGCGGTCGAGCGAAGCTTGCACCGCGCGCTCTTTGTCCGAAACCAGGCGGTTGCCGACAGTGAAAGTGCCCTTCTGATAGAAGTGCAGTTTCTGCGTGGCATCCATTGTTGCTGTGCGATCGGTCACCGGCTTTTCCTCATACCGCGGCTTTTTCGGCAGCTTGGCCGAGGCGCCGCAACAGATTTTCGGCGGTCGGACCCGAGCGCCGCACCTTGCGAACGTAATGCAGTTCCTTCGCCACGATCTCCTCATTGAGATCGAGGAAATGCGAGCCTTCCCACGGCTGCACGAAGGCGCGGCGCAGCACGCGATGCAGCGATGCGCGGGTGATCGGCCGTCCGCCCAGCCCGGCGATGACCGAATGCACTTGCGGTGCGCCCGCCACGTTGCGCAGCGCGAGATCGATATTGTTGGCGAGCGGACCGCCCATGCCGACCGCCAGGCTCTTTTCAATCACGACGACGTTGCGCGCGCGCACCAGTTGCTCGCGCAGCGCCGTCACCGGAAACGGGCGAAACGACACCAGCGTGACCAGGCCGATGCGCAAGCCGTCGGCGCGCATCTCGTCGATGGTGTCTTTGATCGTGCCGTTCACCGATCCCATGGCGACGACGATCAATTCGGCATCCTCGGTGCGATAGGCGCGCAGCAGCCCGCCGCTGTCGCGGCCGAATGTCTTCTTGAACTCGGCGGCGAATTCGGGGATCAGCCGCAGCGCCAGCGTCTGCTTATAATGTTGCAGATAGCGAACTTCGGTAAAGGCATCGGGGCCGACCATCGCTCCGATCGAAATCGGATCCTGCGGATCGAGCACCTGCACCGGCTCGTAAGGCGGCAGATAAGCGTCGACATCGGCCTGCTCGGGAATATCGACCCGCTCGACCGCATGCGTGAGAATAAATCCGTCGACGCAGACCATCACCGGCATCGACAATTCCTCGGCCAGGCGGAAGGCCTGGATATGCAGGTCGGCGGCCTCCTGATTGGTCTCGGCAAACAATTGCATCCAGCCCGAATCGCACACCGCCATGGCGTCGGAATGATCGTTCCAGATATTGATCGGCGCGCCGATCGCCCGATTACCTAGCGTCATCACGATCGGCAAGCCGAGCCCGGAGGCGTTGTAGACGGCCTCCGCCATATAAAGCAGGCCCTGGCTGGCGGTGGCGGTATAGGCGCGCGCGCCGGCAGCCGATGCGCCGATGGCGACCGACAGCGCAGCAAATTCCGATTCGACGTTGATGAATTCGCATTTGGTGATTTCGCCGGTGCGCACCATTTCGCCGAGCCCCTCGACGATGTGGGTCTGCGGCGTGATCGGATAGGCGCAAATCACTTCCGGCCGGCATAACCCAATGGTCTCGGCCATCGCCCGTGAACCTTCGATCTGCTTGAGCATGGCGATGATCCTTCAGGCGGCGGCGTGGGTGCCGGCGACGGCATCGTGCGCGGCGGTGGCGGCGGCGATGTTCGCGGCTGCGATTTTTTCCGGAAAGGCGTCGCGGATCGCTTCGGCAACCGATTTCAAATGGATGACGCCGGTGAGCGAAGCGAAAGCGCCGAGCAGTGCGGCATTGGGCAGCGGACGCCCGACATGCTTGAGCGCAAATTCCGATGCCGGCACGGTCAGCACATGGCCCGCCGGCAGTTGCTTGGCGATTGAATCGAGATGCAGCTCGCTCAGGCTGCGATTGCTGTTAACGAGCAGATAGCCGTTCGGCTTCAAACCCTGAAAGACGTCGATCGCCTTGAACAAAGTCGAATCCTGCACGATCAGCGCATCAGGGTCGAGGATCGGCTCGCGCAGCCGGATTTCCTTGTCGTCGATGCGGCAGAACGAAACCACCGGCGCGCCCATGCGCTCGGAGCCGAAGCTCGGAAAGGCCTGGGCATGCTTGCCCTCGAGATAGGCGGCAACCGACAAGAGTTCCGCGGCTGTGACGACTCCCTGCCCCCCGCGGCCGTGGATGCGCACCTGGAACATAAGAGAAGTCCTCGCTTTACGCTGCAAATCTGCACGCCGCCAGGATCGGCTGACCGCCAAGAAAGTCGGTTATAGGTAGAACGACGCGGCGACCCCGCCTTGAGATAAGTCAATTGACCTAGGTCAATAACCGGCGCGCCAGCGATCGCATTACGCCGCCGTACCGCACATTGCGCTGCGGCAATGCGTGGGGAAATGTGCCGGCCTTATGAATGGCCGCGGCGTTTGCCGTTCGCGCCGATGTCGACCACCTGCGCATGCATGCGCGAGAGAAAATTGATCAGCATTTTCCGCTCGGCCGCAGAGAAAATCTTGAGCAATTCCCGTTCGCGCGCCAGCGACAATTTGACGATCCGATCGTGCAGGTTCAGCCCCTTGCGCGTCAAAGCGATCAATTGCCGGGATTGGTCGTCACCGGTGCGTTGCATGTCGACGATGCCGTTTGCCTTCATGCCATGCACGCTGCGGCTGACCGCCGCCTTGTCGAGCCCGATCACGTCGCAGACGCGGCCGGCGGAAATCCACGGCTCGGTAGCGAGCAACGCCATGATCCGCCAATCGGTGATGCCGACGCCGAATTTCGGTCGGTAGGTTGCCGACGCCGAATTTGCAATCTTGCCCGCCAGAAAGGTCAGATAGGCCGGGACATAAATGTCGAGATTAAGCGCTTGCGTCGAGACGCGGGTGTCGTCGGGCCGCGCCGGGCCGGCGCGGCGGGCTTTCGACCGCAGGCTCATGGATTTGACCGTCCGGCGCGCCGGTGGGCATAGGCCCGCGATGCCCGCTCGATCGATCGCAAAACTGTTGAATGGCCGGCCATGGGAGCAAGACCTCGCGCGATCAATAATCTTTCGCAGCCGCCGGCAACCTTGATCGAAGTCAAATCAATCGGCCGGGCAAGTGACATATTGTTGTTGACATGTCAACGAGCGGCCCGGGGACCGCACGTCATGCAAGTGTTGCGGCATTGGAGCGTGCGGCACGCGTCGGCCCTCAAGCGGGTCTATGACGCTTTAGCACAATTGGCTCCGTACCTGCGCCGGGTCGCGCAATGGGCCGGCGCGCGGCGCTTGGAACGGCTGTTGCTGCCGATCGAACGCACGAGCAAACAATTGCTGTTCGATTGCAAGATGTGCGGCCAATGCGCGCTCTCCTCGACCGGCATGGCTTGCCCGACCAACTGCGCCAAGCAGATGCGCAACGGTCCGTGCGGCGGCGTGCGCGCCGACGGCACCTGCGAAGTGGTGCCGACCATGCGTTGCGTCTGGATCGAAGCGACCGACGGCATGAAGCTGATCGGCAAGCCGCGCGACAAGACTTTCCTCGAACCGATCGATCACCGGCTGTGGAATCGATCAACCTGGCTGAAGGTGATCGACGGCACGCATGCCAAGCCGATCGTCGTGCCCCCGCGCGTTGCCCCGGCGCGCGAAACATTCGGCTTCGAACAGGCCTGCCAGTCCGGCCGTTTCGTCACCACCGTCGAGGTCTCGCCGCCCAACTCCTCGGATCCCGCCGGGCTGATCGAACGCGCCACGCGCTTCCGTGATCTGGTCGACGCCATCAACATCACCGACGGCGCCGGCGCCAATTGCCACATGTCGAGCGCCGCCGCCGCCGCTATCCTGGCCGCCAATGGTCTCAGTCCGGTCGCGCAGTTTTCCTGCCGCGACCGCAACCGTATTGCCCTGCAGGGCGACATTCTGGGCGCCGCCGCCTTGGGCGTGCGCAATATTCTTTGCCTTACCGGCGACGATGTCAGCCAAGGCGACCATCCGCACGCCAAGCCGGTGTTCGATCTCGATTCAATCTCGCTGGTGCGCATCACCGCCGGTATGCGCGACGCGGGCGTGTTCGCGTCCGGCCGCAAGCTCGACGTCGCGCCTAATCTGTTTCTCGGCGCCACCGCCAACCCGTTCGTGCCGCCGTTCCGCGACCGCATCGTCAATCTGGAACGCAAGATCGACGCCGGCGCGCAGTTCATCCAGACCCAGTTCTGCTTCGACGTGCCGATGCTCAACGATTTCATGCGCGAAGTGCGCGCGCGCGAACTGCACAAGCGCTGCGCCATCATCGTCGGCGTCGGCACGCTCGGCAGCGCCAAGGCGCTGCGCCGCATGGTTCAGCACGTGCCGGGCGTGCACATTCCGGAATTGGTCTTGCAGCGCATCGCCGCCGCCGACAATCAGAAGGCCGAGGCCAAGACCGTGCTGGTCGAAACCATCCGTGCGGTCAGCGAGATCGCCGGCGTCGCCGGCGTTCATCTCATGGGCTACCGCAACGACGACGTATTGGCGGAAGCGATCGAGCAATCGGGAATTCGCCGCGGCGTGCGCACGCGCGCGGCTTGACTTGGCACCTTAATCCGGAGGGTTGAAATGGCTGACAAGAACGACCAGGAAAAACAATTGGTGAGCTGGCTCGCCGACATGAACGAGGACGACGCCTTCGCGCTTGCCAAGAAGATGCTGCTCGAGCAAGGCGCCAATCCGCTGCGGGTGCTGGAGCTGTGTCGCGAAGCCATGGACATTGTCGGCAAGCGCTTCGAGCAAGGCGAGTACTTCCTGCCCGAGCTCGTGCTGGCCGGCGAAATGCTCGAGAATATCGGGGCCATCGCCAAGCCCCTGATCAAGCAGGCGCCCGGCGAAGAGCCGAAGAAACTCGCCAAGGTGCTGATCGGCACCGTGCACGGCGACCTGCACGACATCGGCAAGAACATCGTCACCTTCATGCTCGACATCAACGGCTTCGAGGTCAAGGACATCGGCATCGACGTGCCGGTCAAGACCTTCATCGACGAGATCGGCCAGTTCAAGCCCGACGTCGTCGGCCTCTCCGGCTTTCTCACGCTCGCCTTCGATTCGATGAAGGAGACGATCGAGGCCATTAGCCAGGCGGGCTTGCGCGACCAGCTCAAGATCATGATCGGCGGCGGCCAGGTCGATGAAGCCGTGTGCAACTACACCGGGGCGGACGCCTTCGGCACCAACGCCATCGACGCCGTTTCGCTGTGCAAGAACTGGATGGGAGTTACCGCATGAACGCGCCGCAGACCTACGTCCAGAGCCCGGAGGCGAAAGCCACCTACGACGCGCGCTGGCAACGTGTCATGGATTGCGTCAATCTTAAAACGCCCGACCGCATGCCGGTCGCGATGTTCGCCACCTTCTTCCTGGCGAAATTCGGCGGCATCAGCAATCGCGAGCTGATGTACGATAGCGCCAAGGCGACGGAAATCGCCGAACGCGCGCTGCTCGAATTCGAACCCGACTGCTACAATCCCCTGGTGCTCAATGTCGCCATGGGGCCCGTGCTCGACGCCCTCGACTACAAACAGCTCACCTGGCCGGGCCACGGCGTCGGCGACAACCAGCCCTATCAGTATCTCGACCGCGAATATATGAAGCCGGAAGAGTACGAAGAGTTCATCTTCGACCCGACCGCGTTCTATTTGACCAAGTATCTGCCGCGCGTGCTTGGCGTTTTCGAGGGCATAGAAGAACTGCCCTACCTACCGGGCCTGCATTATTTCCGTCTGATCGGCGGCATGCGCGCCTTTGCCAAGCCGCGCGTGCGCGCCGCGCTCGAAAAAATCATGAAAGCCGCCGAGGAGGTCGATCGCTTCGCCAATGTGCATGCCGCCTTCACCGAGCGCATGACGGCGCAAGGGTTCCCGACCTCGCATATCAGCACCTCGGTCTCGCCCTACGATCTGATCGCCGATTATTTCCGTGGCGCCACCGGCACCATGAAGGACCTCTACCGCAACAAGGACAAGCTGCTCGAATTGCTGGATAAAGCGGCCATCTTCCTGACCAAGCAGACGATCGATTGGTCGCGCGCATCGGGCCACCCGGTGGTGTTCTTCCCGGTCCATTGGGCGCCTGACGCCTTCATGTCGCAGAAGCAGTTCGAGACCTTCTGGTGGCCGTCGTTCCGCAAACTGCTGGTCAACCTGATCGACGCCGGCATCATCCCGATGCCGCTGTGGGAGGCCGACTGCACCAAGCGGCTGGAAACGATCCGCGATATCCCGCCGGGCAAGTGCATCTACTGGTTCGAGCGCACCGACATGGTCAAGGCCTTCGAGGTGCTGGGCGACGTGGTCGCCTTGCGCGGCAATATCTCGCCCTCGCTGCTGACCACCGGCAAGCCCGACGAAGTGGACGCCGCGGTGCGCCACCTCGCCGAGAATGTGTTCCACAAGGGCGGTAAATTGATCCTCGACGCGGCCTTCGGCCTGCCGGACGAAACGCCGATCGAGAATGCGCGCGCCATGTACCGCGCGGCGCGCAAATACGGAAGCTGAAGGGGCGACGAAGACATGCCCGTGGTGCGCAGCAGCAGCCTGCTTCGCGATATCGCCATGAGCCCTTGCGGCAGCGGGCGGTTTGCGCAGCGCGGCCGTTTCCGGCGCGACGCCATCGATCTGGTCGAGCGCGAACGCCTGCTCAGCGCCGCATATTGCTATCGCATCGTCCCGCTCGACGAACCGCCGAGCCATGTGCTGCGCGCCGGCGGCGAAACGCTCGATGCGCTGCGACTGGTGCCGGAAAGCGGGCAACTAACGGCGGTCGCCGTCGCCGTCTGCACGCTCGGGCCGGCGCTCGAACAACGCGCGAGCGTGCTGTTCGCCGAAAAGCGCATGTCGCTCGCGCTCGCACTCGACAAGCTCGGCAATGAATTGCTGTTCGTGCTCTCCCGTCGCGTCGAGGATTGGATCGTCAGTGCGGCGCGCAAAGCGCAATTGACCGCGGCCGGCGAATTGCGCGCCGGCGATCCCGGCCTGCCGCTCGCAGCGCAAGCCGCCATGCAACGTCTGGCCGGCGCCGGCGAGATCGGCGTGAGCGTGACGGAGGGCCAGGTTCTGCGCCCGCTCAAGTCGCTGTCGATGATGCTCGGCGTCGGCATCGACCTGCCGCCGGTGCGCTGGTCGCGCTGCGACGATTGCCCCTCGGCGCCGAAATGCACGATGTCGGGCCGCATTGCTGCCCCGGCGCTGCTTTGAGCGGCACGCCATGAGCAAGCGCAAACCGGCCGCGGCGGCTTCCGCGCACACGCTCGGCTTCCCCCAGCTCAAGCGCGCGATCGAAAGCCGCGCCGGCGAGACAATTTATCAGGCCGCCCGCCGCAGTGGCGTGCGCATCATCGGTGCCTGCGGCGGCCGCGGCACCTGCGGCACCTGCCGGGTGCAAATCGTCGAAGGCGAGGTCGACGACGCCGGCAAAGCGACGACAACGAAATCGCCCTGGTTGCGCGCCTGCCAGGTGACGCCGAAGTCCGATTGCGTCGTGGAGATTGCCGAACGCTCGCTCGCGCCCGTGGTACGCGCTGAATTCGACGCCGGCGCGACCGTCGAGATGCTGCCGCTCGATCCGGCGGTCGCGAGCCGCGACCTCAGCGTTCCGCTGGCAACGCTTGCCGACAATCTGTCCGACCTCGACCGCGTGCTGCGCGCGCTGGAGAAACCGCTGCCCGAAGTCGATCTGCGCGCGGCGCGCCACCTGCCCGCTTTGCTGCGCGAAAACGGCTGGTCGCTGCGCGCGCATATGCGCGGGCCTGAGCTGATCGGCTTTGCCGCAGCCGGCCGCCCGACACTCGGCCTCGCGGTCGACCTCGGCACCACCAATGTCGCCGGTTTCCTGGTCGATCTCGGAAGCGGGGCGCGCGTCGCCAGCCTCGGCATCGAGAACCCGCAAGCGGCCTGGGGCGCCGATGTCATCAGCCGCATGAATCATGCGATCCAGGGGCCGGCGCAGGCCGTCGAACTGCGCCAGGCGGCCACGACCGCGATCAATGCCCTCGCCCACGATCTCTGCTTTTCCATCGGCGCCCCCACCGCCGATATTGTCGACGTGACGATTTGCGGCAACACCGCCATGCACCATTTGCTGCTCGGCCTGCCGGTGCGCCAGCTCGGCCGCGCGCCGTTCGTTGCCGCCGTGCGCGATGCCATGGACGTCAAGGCGCGCGAGCTCGATCTCAGCGTCTGCCCCGGCGCCTATGTGCACGTTGCGCCCAATATCGGCGGTTTTGTCGGCAGCGATCACGTCACCGCGCTGCTGGCGACGGAGCAGCATTGGCGCTCCGGCAATACAACTTTGGTCATGGATATCGGCACCAATACCGAAATTTCCCTGATCCACCGCGGCGACATCCTGTCCTCCTCCTGCCCGTCGGGGCCGGCGCTGGAAGGCGGCCACATATCCTGCGGCATGCGCGCGGCCGAAGGCGCCATCGAACGCGTCACGGTCGAACACGGCCGCATCAAGATCGAGGCGATCGGCAAGCGCAAGCCGGTCGGCTTGTGCGGCTCGGGCGTGATCGACGCCATGGCGGCCTTGCGCGAACTCGGCATTCTCGACGACGGCGGCCGCATCGTCGGCAAACATGCCGACATCGCCGAGGTCGACGGCAAGCGCGCGGCAGTGCTGGCGCCGGGCGTTACCTTCAATCAGCATGACGTGCGCGCGGTGCAGCTCGCCAAGGCGGCGATCCGCACCGGCATTGAGCTCTTGCTGCGCGACCGCAGCCTCGCCGAAAGCGATATCGGACTTGTCGTCATCGCCGGCGCCTTCGGTTCCTATATCGACGTTGCCGGCGCCATCGCCATCGGCTTGCTGCCGGCGCTGCCACGCGAACGCTTCCTGCAAGTCGGCAACGCCGCCGGCCTCGGCGTGCGCCAGCTTCTCGCCTCGCGGCAGACGCGCATGCGCGCGCGCGAACTCGCGTGCAGCTGCCGCTATGTCGAGCTGAGCACGCGCGGCGATTTCCAGAAGGCATTCCTGCACAACATCGGCTTCAAACAACGGAGAGCATTGTGACAAGCGAGACTGGCTTCGACCTTATCGCCATCGGCGACCGCATTAACCCCGGCTTCAAGCCGACGCGGGAGCTTGTCGAAAAACACGATATCGCCGGCATTCAGGCGCTGGCCGTGCGGCAAGTGGAGAGCGGCGCGAGCTATCTCGACGTCACCATCGGGCCGCGCGCGTTCAACGATCACGGCTATCTCACCGAGACGATCCGCGCCATCCAGGGAGCGGTGTCGGTGGCGCTATGTTTCGACTACCCCGACCGCAAGCTGCAGGAAGTGTGTTTCAAGGCTTACGATCGCGCCCGTGCCGGCGGCAAGCCGCCGCTGATCAATTCCATTACCGAACAACGCTGGGAGTTGATGGACCTGCATAAGGAGTTCGGACCGTTCCAGGTCATCGTCATGGCGTCGGAACGCATGGAAGACGGCGCCGCCAAGGCGAATAAAACGACGGAGGAATTCGTATCCACCGCCAAACGCGCGGCGCTGCGGCTGCAGAACGACTACGGCCTGTCGATGGGCGACATCTTCATCGATATTTCGGTGAGCGCGGTCGTCGCCGACACCACCGGCCTGCACCGTGCGACGCTTGCGGCCATGCAATTGATTCGGAATGACCCCGATCTGCGCGGCATTCACATCATGGGCGGGCTGACCAATATCGGCCAGCAATTGCCGCCGAAAGCAGCCGACGGTTCCGACCTGAAACTCATGCTTGAATGCGCCTTCCTCACCATGGCGGTGCCGCTCGGTTTCGACGCCGTGCTGTGCACGCCGTGGCGGAAGCTGCAACCGCTGCCGGACGACAACTACGTGCTCAAGGCCTACAAGAATATCCTCGAACAGACCGGCAGCAATGCCTTGCGCGCCGTGCGCAAGCTTTACCGGGCGTGAGGCGGGCGCGGAGCGATCAATTGGCGCTGAGCAGGCCGATCTTGGCGTTGGCCAGGATCAAGCGCTTGGCCAGCAGCATCGACAGGTTGCGTACGATGCGATGGCCGCCGCGCGGGTGACGCACGCAGAACTCGTCGAAGCGTTCGAGACTGAGATCGAGCACGGTCACCAAGGTGTCGGCCCACACGTCGGCGGAGCGGACGTTCTCAATCAGCGCCATTTCGCCGAACACCATGCCGGGCGCCAAACTCGCCAGCCGCACCCCGCTCGGCAATTTGACGCTGACCATCCCGCTTTGCAGGAAAATGATCGACGAGGCCAGTTCGCCGGCGGTGACGATGCGCTCGCCGGTGTGAAAGGTGCGGGTAGCGGCCAGCGCCGTGAGCTCCTTGAGTTCGTCCGGCGTCAGCCCGTCCAGCAAAGCTTGTTCAGCGAGCGGCACCGGATCGGCGACCAGGGAGAAACCGCCGTAGCGGTAGATCAGTTGATCTTCCGCCCATTCGATCGCCTCGTCGAGCAGATCGAAACGGCGCACGCCGACCATCGATCCGATCGCCGTACTGACGATTTGCCAGACCGTCGATTTCTTGTCGACGCCGGACACCACCACCGTCATGTTCGCCGCCGTCAGACCCTTCAGGCAGTCGGCGTAGAGCAGCGCCGCGCCTTCGGTGACCGCCGGCACGCGCCGCAGATCAAAGATGAGAATCGCGGGCTGCACCCCGGCGGCGGCCTTGCGCGCGACGTAATCGACATTGGCGAATGAAAGCGCGCCGACCAGCTCGATCACGCGGATATCGCGATAATGGTCGTTGAGGATCTTCTGTTCGTGCGGCTGCCGGTTCCGGCGCGAGGACACGGCCTTGATGTCGTAATCGGCGCTGATCGAGGTGCGCACGTCGCTCGAGCGGTTGAGCATGTGCAGATTGAAATGCGATGAAATCTCCTCGCAAACCTTGAGACCGCGTACGCTGTTGCCGTGGCTGTCGAGCAGCGGCGAGAAGGTGCCGAGCCCGATCTGGCCGGGCAGCGCGGCGATGATGCCGCCGCCGACGCCGCTCTTAGCCGGCATGCCGACGCGATAGACCCATTCGCCGGCATAGTCGTACATGCCCGAACTGGTCATCACCGACAGCATGCGCGTCACGGCATAGGGCGAGACGACCTGCTCGCCGGTCAACGGGTTGAGGCCGCGATTGGCGAGCGTCGCGGTCATGATCGCGAGATCGCGCGCCGTCACCAGGATCGAGCACTGCCGGAAGTAGACGTCGAGCACCTCGTTGACGTCGCCCTCGACGACCGAATAGTTGCGCAAGAGATAGGCGATGGCGCGGTTGCGGTCGCCGGTCGCCCGCTCGGAGTTGAAGACTGCCTCGTCGACGCCGAGCTTGCGCCCGGCGAAACGGCTGAGCGCATCGCGCAGGCGCTCGAACGCGCCGGCGCCTTCGACGGAATGGATCAGGCCCGAGCAGGTGATGGCGCCGGCATTGACCATGGCGTTGAATGGCCGGTTGTCGGCGGTCAGGCGGATCGAATTGAACGCCTCGCCGCTCGGCTCGACGCCGATTTTCGCTTCGACCTTCTCGGCGCCGACGATGTCGATCGCGAGCGCGAAGGCAAAGGCCTTCGAGATCGACTGGATGGTGAATTCGACCGCGCAGTCGCCGGCTTCGTAAACGTGGCCGTCGATGGTTGCGAGACTGATGCCGAAATGCGCCGGATTGGCCTTGCTCAATTCCGGAATGTAGTTCGCGACCGCGCCGCTTTTTTCGCCGGCATACGTGTCCAGGCAGGTTTTCAAAAAACGCCCGAGCGCCGGCTGCGGCTGATTGCGGGCAGGTGCCGCTTGCCGGTGCAAATCCATCATCGCGTCGTTCATTTCAATCCATTTACGCTAAGCAACGCCAGCCCGGTCTTGCGGCGGCCGAAGTGTTACGGTTTTCCGGTTGTTTTACAAGACAGGCGGAAGCTGCGACTGGCGGCCGCTACAACGGGTGGCCTGCCCGGCCCCCCGGCATCAGGAATTCGTGGTCATACAGCTATAAAGAAACGGCCAGCTCTTGCGGCCGGAAAGCTTTTTCTCAATGGCCTGCGATTGGCAATGCGCCCATTTCACCTTTTCTTTGACCCATTGCGCTTTCGCTGCGTACCACTGCTGTTTGCTCCAGTTCGAAATATCGTGCATTTTTTCCGATAGCGCAGCCGTCGGCTTGGCCGCGGTTGGGGGCGACGGCTGATTTTGCGCAAACGCCGATGCCGGCGCGAACAGCGTCAGCAATGCGATCGACAGGATTGTGGCGCGGATTTGGGTCATATTTAGCGTCCTCGCTTAAGATTAGCCTGACCGCTCGTAGCAGCAAACGCAAATTTTGTGCGCGATCTAATCGCTCCACAGCGGGATTGCTTTAAAGACCAGTCATCGCACGTGAGCAATTCATGCTCATGATTGCGAGATGACGCGCGGCCCATTTCGCGGCCGATAAGATTGATCGGCATCATTGACTTTCGGTCGCGGGCATATCCGCCATTTGCGCCGCGCGATGCGGCCGCCGGCGGGGTGAGATATTTGAAAACACAACACGCTCATATTTTATTTTTGCCTATTTTGTAGGCTGAAATATCGTATTGTATGCAATTCGCCGGTCACGACAAGACCGGCCGACATTCGCGTTCCGGGCTAATTTCACCGTCGATTCAATTCATTAGACAGATTGCGCGCGAGCTTCCGCTGTTGGCATGAGCTTTGCGGGAGTCTCTACCCAAGGCAATCGTGTGTCCTTGGAGGGTTCCCATGAAACGTCGCCAATTCCTGCAATCGATGACCGCGCTCGCCGCCGGCACCGCGGTTTCCGCCCCGGCGATCTGGTCGTCGGCGAAGGCGCAATCGCGCAAAGAAACGCTCCTTCTCGTCACCGAGAATGGACCGAACAATCTCGACATCCATGGCGTCGGCACCAACCGGCCCGGCTACGAGGCCTCGTGGAATTGCTACGACCGCCTCATCACCCACGAGAAGAAAACCTTGCCGGACGGCACGCTGTCCTACGACCGCGACAAGTTCAAAGGCGAGCTCGCCGACGACATGAAAATCGGCGACATGTCGGTCACCTTCAAATTGAAGAAGGGCGCCAAGTTCCAGGATGGCTCGCCGGTCACCGCCAAGGACGTCAAATGGTCATTCGACCGCGCCATCGGCGTCGGCGGCTTCCCGCGCGTGCAGATGAAGGCCGGCTCGCTGGAAAAGCCGGAGCAGTTCGTCGCCGTCGACGACGCGACCTTCCGCGTTGACTTCCTCAAGAAGGACCGCCTGACGATTCCCGATCTCGCGGTCATCGTGCCCGGCATCTACAATGCCGGGCTGCTCAAGACCAAGGCCACCGACAAGGACCCTTGGGCGCTCGAATACACCAAGAGCAATACCGCCGGCAGCGGCGCCTACAAAGTGGTGAGTTGGAAGCCCGGCGTTGAAACGGTCTATGAGCGCAACGATGCCTGGGTCGGCGGCAAACTGCCCGCGCTCAAGAAAGTCATCTGGCGCACGATTCCGTCCGAAGGCAATCGCCGCGCGCTGATGGAACGCGGCGATGCCGACATCTCCTTCGATCTGCCGAGCAAGGATACGGCGGAGCTGAAGAAGGCGGGCAAGCTCGTCATCATTTCCAACCCGATCGGCAACGGCATGTATAGCCTCGAGTTGAACGTCAAAAATCCGCCGTTCAACAACGAGAAACTTCGCCAGGCCGTCGCCTATGCGCTGCCCTATCAGAAGATCATGGACGCGGCGATGTTTGGGCTGGCCAATCCGCTGTTCGGCGGCCCGTCGAACACAATGACGGACATCGCCTGGCCGGCCAAGAGCGGCTACAGCACCGATCTCGCCAAAGCCAAAGCGCTGATGGCGGCGTCCGGCGTCGGCGCAATCGAATCCACCATTTCCTTCGACCTCGGCCAGGGCGTGATCAGCGAACCGATCGCCGTGCTGATCCAGGAAAGCCTCGGCCAGATCGGCATCAAGACCGTCATCAACAAGGTGCCGGGCGCCAATTGGCGCAGCGAAATGGCCAAGAAGTCGATGCCGATGATGGTCAACTTCTTCTCTGGCTGGCTGGACTATCCGGAATATTTCTTCTTCTGGTGCTATTCCGGCCAGAACGCGATCTTCAACACGCCGAGCTACGTCAACAAGGACATGGACGCCATGATCGACGGCGCGCGCGCGGCGGCGGCCATCGGCGACAAGGAGAAATACGCAACCGACGTGAAGGGCTTCATCTCCAAGGCTTACAACGAAGTGCCGCGCATTCCGCTGTTCCAGCCTTACCTCAACGTCGCAACGCAGAAGAACATCTCCGGCTACAGCTATTGGTTCCACCGGCAGGTCGACTACCGCTCGCTGGTCAAGGCGTAGTGAAACTTCGGCGTCGCCCCCGCGCATGCGGGGAACCAGTAAACGCAGGCGTCGATCGCGCCTAGCAAGCGCCTGCGATTACTGGATGCCCGCATTCGCGGGCATGACAACCAGGGGCATGACAACCAGGGGATTGTTCGACCCATGCTCGCGACCTTAGCCAAGCGGCTGGTGACGGTGATCCCGACCCTGATCGGCGTCGTCATCGTCACCTTCCTGCTGACGCGGGTGCTGCCCGGCGACCCGGCGGTCTATTTCGCCGGCCCCGCGGCGACGCCGCAATCAATTGCCGATATCCGCAAGTCGCTCGGCCTCGACCGGCCGCTGCCCGAGCAGTTCGCCCGCTATGTCAACGATCTCGCCCACGGCAATCTCGGCAATTCGCTGTCCACCGGCCAGCCGGTGGTGAAGGAGATCAAGAGCCGCCTGCCCGCTTCGGCTGAACTGACCTTGTGCGGCCTCATCCTCTCGCTCGTCATCGCGCTCCCGCTCGGCATACTGGCCGCGGTCAAGCAAGGCTCCTGGATCGACCATACCTGCCGGGTGGTGGCGACCGCCGGCGTGTCGCTGCCGGTGTTCTTCACCGGCCTGCTGCTGGTCTACGTATTTTACTATCTGCTCGGCTGGGCGCCGGCGCCGATCGGCCGGCTTGACGCCTTCACCACTGCGCCGGCCCAGATCACCGGCTTCTTCGTCCTCGACAGTCTGCTCACCGGAAATCTTGAAACCTTCCGCGCCGCTTTCAGCCAACTCATTCTGCCGGCTTTCACGCTCGGCATTTTCTCGCTGGCGCCGATCGCGCGCATGACGCGCGCCGCCATGCTCGCGGTGCTCGCCTCCGACTTCGTGCGCACCGCGCGCGCGTCCGGCCTCGACAACCGCACCATCATTTTCACTTACGCCTTCCGCAACGCCATGCTGCCGGTCGTCACCACGCTCGGCATGGTGTTCTCATTTCTGCTCGGCGCCAATGTGCTGGTTGAAAAAGTCTTCGCCTGGCCCGGCATCGGTTCCTACGCGGTGGAGGCACTGCTGCAATCGGACTTCGCACCGGTGCAGGGCTTCGTGCTGGCGATGGCTATCCTCTACGTGGTGCTCAATCTGGTCATCGACATTCTCTACGGCGTCATTGATCCGCGCGTGAGGTTGGAAGGATGAACGAGAACGCATCCGTCATCCGCCAGGCGGCGGAAGTGAAGGCGAAGCCGGCGAGCAATTCGATGCTGCGCCACGCCCGCTATGTCATCTCCGAGAACCCGGTGACCGGCTTCGCCTTCGGCCTGTTCCTGCTGATCGCGCTCTGTGCCCTGCTCGGCCCGCATATCGTGCCCTACGATCCGCTCGCCAGCGGTCCGGCGACGCTGGCACCGCCGTCGGCGGCGCATTGGTTCGGCACCGACCAAACCGGACGCGACATTTTCAGCCGCGTGGTGGCGGCGACCCGGCTCGACTTTGTTATCGCCATCACCTCGGTCGCGCTGGTTTTTGCCATGGGCGGGTTCGCCGGCATCGCCGCCGGATTTTTCGGCGGCTGGACCGACCGCATCGTCGGCCGCATCTCCGACACCATCATGGCGTTTCCACTGTTCGTGCTGGCGATGGGGATCGTGGCCGCGCTCGGCAACACGGTGACCAATATCGTGATCGCCACCGCCATCATCAATTTCCCGCTTTATGTGCGCGTCGCCCGCGCCGAGGCCAATGTGCGGCGCGACGCCGGCTTCGTGCAGGCGGCGCGGCTGTCCGGCAACGGCGATTTCCGGATTTTGCTCATGCATATCCTGCCCAACATCATGCCGATCATGATGGTGCAGATTTCGCTCACCATGGGCTACGCCATCCTCAACGCCGCCGGCCTTTCCTTCATCGGCCTCGGCGTCAAGCCGCCGACGCCGGAATGGGGGATCATGGTGGCGGAAGGCGCCGGCAACATCATTTCCGGCGAATGGTGGCTGGCGCTGTTTCCCGGCGCCGCGCTGATGATCGCCGTATTCTGCTTCAATTTGCTCGGCGACGGGTTGCGCGACCTGGTCGACCCGCAGCGGCGGACGTGAGCAAGCGCATGGGCAAAAATCCGAAAACGGCCCCAAAGCCGAACAAGCTGCTAAAGGATCATGATATTTCGCTGCCGCTGCTCGCCGTTAAGGACTTGACCGTCGAGTTCGCCACAAGACGCGGCATCGTGCGCGCGGTCGAGCACGTCAACCTCACCGTCGCCAAGGGCGAGACGCTCGCCATCGTCGGCGAATCCGGTTCCGGCAAGTCGGTCACCTCCTACGCGGTGATGCGCATCCTCGACCGCGCCGGCAAGATTGTCGAAGGCTCCGTCGTGTTCAGCGGGCTCGATTTGCGGGCGACGCCGGAAGCCGACATGCGCGACCTGCGCGGACGCGAAATGTCGATGATCTTCCAGTCGCCGCGCCTTGCGCTCAATCCGATCCGCAAGGTCGGCCGCCAGATTGAGGACGTGTTGCTGCAACATGCGCAGGTCGACCGCGCGGCGGTAAGCGAAAAGGCGATCGAGACGCTCGAACAGGTGCGCATCGCGCGGCCGCGCGAGCGCTATCATGCCTATCCGTTCGAATTGTCCGGCGGCATGTGCCAGCGCGTGGTGATCGCGCTCGCGCTCGCCTGCCGCCCGCAATTGCTGATCGCCGACGAGCCGACCACCGGCCTCGACGTCACCACGCAGAAGGCGGTGATGGATCTCGTCGTCGAGCTCACGCGCGAGCGCGGCATGTCGACGATTTTGATCACCCACGACCTCGGCCTGGCAGCCGCCTATTGCAACCGCGTGATGGTGATGGAGAAAGGGCGCGTGGTGGAGACCGCATCGGCCGATGCCATCTTCACCCGGCCGTCGCACGCTTATACCCGCAAGCTGATGCGGGCAACGCCGCGGCTCGGGGTGTCGCTGCGCGACCTTTTGCCCGAGTCAGAACAAATGCTGGTGCCGGCGTTCGGAACGCCAAGAGGAATAGATACATCGGCTGGAGAACAGCCTTCTTCTGGCGCGACGATCGGCACATCGACCGGCAAAGATGCGTTGCTCGTGGTCGAGAAACTGGTGAAGGAATATCCGCGCAAAGATGGCTCGGGGTCCTGGGGCAAACTGTTCGGCCGCAAGCCGCCGGTCGAACTGGAGACTTTCCGCGCCGTTGACGGCATCAGTTTTTCCATCGCGCGCGGTGAAAGCGTCGGCCTTGTCGGCGAGTCCGGCTGCGGCAAATCCACCACCTCGATGATGGTGATGCGGCTGATCGACAAAACCTCCGGCCGCATCTGCTTTGCCGGCGACGAGATCGGCGAAATCCCCGCCCGCGGTTTCGCGACGCTGCCCTTGCGCAAACGAATCCAGATGGTTTTTCAAGATCCTACCGACAGTCTCAATCCGCGCTTCACGGCCGCGCGCGCGATTGCCGATCCGCTGCTCCGCCTTGGCGGCATCGGTCGCAGCGAAGTCCGCACGCGTTGCGAGCAATTGGCCGGCCAAGTCGGCCTGCCGCTCAATCTGCTCGACCGTTTTCCGCATCAGCTTTCCGGCGGACAAAAGGCGCGCGTCGGCATCGCGCGCGCCATCGCGCTCAAGCCCGACCTCGTCATCCTCGACGAACCGACCGCCGCGCTCGACGTGTCGGTCCAGGCCGTTGTCCTTAACCTATTGCAGGACCTCAAGGATTCGCTCGGCATGAGCTATCTTTTCGTGTCGCACGACCTCAACGTGGTGCGCCTTTTGTGCGACCGGGTCATCGTCATGCAGGCCGGAAAAATCGTCGAGCAGGGGCCGACCGAGCGCGTTATGGTTGCACCGGAAGCGAGCTATACCCGCGACCTGCTGGCGGCTATCCCGCATCCGCCGGTTTGAGCGGGACACTATTGGGGTGCCGGGGATTTCCGCATGAGCTTGATCGCGCCTGCCGCCGAAACGCAGGACATCGGCTGGCCGCGCAAGACGCGCGCAGAAGAACTGCGTCTGCAGCTCGCCGATGAAATCGTGCGCGGCGCGCTGCTGCCCGGCGCCGCGCTCGACGAAACCACGCTGGCGCGCCGCTTCGAGGTTTCGCGCACGCCGGTGCGCGAGGCGATCCGCTTGCTGGTGGCGAGCGGGCTGGTGGTGGTGCGCGCTCACCGCGCCGCCGTGGTAGCGCGCCCGAGCGCCGAGCAACTTGCCGGGATGTTTGAAGTCATGGCCGAACTGGAAGCGCTTTGTGCCGGCTTTGCCGCCGAACGCATGACCAGCGCTGAGCGCCAATCGCTCGAGGATATCCATAAAGAACTGCGCGTGCTGATCCAGAGCGGCGATCCGCAGCGCTATCACGAAGTCAACGAAGCCTTTCACAACTGCATATACAACGGCGCCCACAACACCTACCTCGCGGAGATCACGCTGGCGACGCGGGCGCGGGTGCAGCCGTTCCGCCGCGCGCAGTTTCGCAACCTCGGCCGGCTCGCCAAATCGCACATAGAGCATGACCGCGTGGTGGAGGCGATTTTGCGCGGCGAGCACGCCATCGCCGGTTCCGCCATGTATGCGCATATCGTCACGGTGCGCGACGAATACGAGACTTACAGCGAGTCGCTGTAAAGGGGCATGATCCCGAAAAGCGGCAGCCGATTTTCGGACCAGATCGTGGCCGAATAAAAACTCATGCCGGCATTTTTTCGCGTGCCAAAAAGGCGCGCCAGCCGCCAAAGCCGGAAATGTCGCGGGCGCCAGCCGTGGCGGCGGCTTCGACCAGAAAGCCCTTCACCGTGCGGCCGTCGGAAAGGCTGATGGTGCCGATCGACAGCGGCGCCGGGACGCCATCGGTAAATCGGCCGAAGACGTCCAGAGAAAGCGCCCAGATTTCGACTTCGATGCCGGCGCCTTCGCCGCTCTCGACGCGCAGCATGCCGGGCTTGGCCGGCGTAGTATCGGACAGCGCAAACAGCCGATAGTCGGGCGCGGTTTTTGCCGTCTCCAGCAAACGGCCGCCGAGGGCGCGCAATTCGCCGTTCAGCGGCAGGCCCGACAGATGGGCCCCGACAACGGCCACCGCAGTCTCTCCACTGACAGGCGCGTTCGACATCGGCGCCAGCGCCGGCTGCGACTGCTTGAGCGCGCCGAGCGGCAGCGCGGTATCGGCGTGGAAAACGCGGCCGATCTCGGCCAGCCGCGCGTCGGCGCCGCCGGGCGCCAGCAGCGTGATGCCGAACGGCACCCCGCCTTCGGTCATCGAGGCGGGCAGCGCGAGGCCGCAAAGATCGAGCAGGTTGACGAAATTGGTGTAGGTGCCGAGCCGGCTGTTGAGCTGGATCGGATCGGCCAGCACCTGCTTGACGGAATAGATGGTCGGCGCAGTCGGCAGCACCAGCGCATCGATCTGGCTGAGCAGGTAATCGGCGACGCGGCGCAGACGCTCCAGTTTGTAGAACGCCGCGAAAGCATCGATCGCGGTCGGCCGCAGGCCGCTCAGAATGATTTCCTTGGTCACCGGATGGATTGCGTCGGGATCTGACGCCAGCACCGAGCGTGCGGTGATCGTGCGCTCGGCCACCCAGGGGCCGTCGTAGAGCAGGCGCTCGGTTTCGTAAAACGGCTCAAGATCGATCTCGACGATTTCACAGCCGAGCCGCACCAGCCGGGCCAGTGCCGCGTCATAGGCGGCGGCGTATTGACGATCGCCGAAGAACAAGCGTTGCCCGGCAAGCGGCGTACCCACCTTCAAATGCGCCGGCATGGCGCCGGGCGTCCCCAGCGGACGGTTGCGCGAATAATGGTCGGCGGGATCCGGTCCCGCCATAGCGCCGAGCGCGGTCCAGGCATCGTCGACGGTGAGCGCGAACACCGATACGCAGTCGAGCGTGCGGCAAGCCGGCACCACCCCATGGGTCGAGACCAGGCCGAGACTCGGTTTCAGTCCAACGATATTATTGAAGCCCGCCGGCACCCGGCCGGACCCGGCCGTATCGGTGCCGAGCGCCAGCGGTACCAGCCCGGCCGCGACCGCCACCGCCGAGCCGGAGCTCGATCCACCGGGGATAAGATCGGCGTTGAACAAATTCTTGGGCACGCCGTAGGGCGAGCGCACGCCGACCAGGCCGGTGGCGAACTGGTCGAGATTGGTCTTGCCGATGATGATGGCGCCGGCCGCGCGCAGGCGCGCCACCGCCGTCGCATCGTGCGCCGGGTGATAGCTGAAGGCCGCACAGGCTGCCGTCGTCGGCAAGCCGGCCACGTCGATATTGTCCTTCACTGCGACCGGAACGCCATAAAGCGGCCGGCCCGCACCGCCGCCTGCGGCAAGCGCGCGCGCTTCGGCCAACGCATCGGCTTCCGGGCGCAAAGCAATGAATATGGCGCCGTCGCCATGCGCCCGGATGCGGGCGTAGCTACGAGCGATGGTCTGTTCCGGCGTTACCGCTCCCGCCCGGTGGGCGGCCACAATCGAAGCGACGGTCTCGGACAAATCGAGCCCCCAAAGCAAAGCGTGCGGCGCCGCCCCGGCAAAGGCGTGCCCTTCTTTGTGCGAAAAATCCTCCCTCCGCGCAACACCCAACTCGCCCGACGGTTTCGTTGTCCCGGTCGGCAACCAGGTCCGTGGGCCGACGATACCGCGGCGGGCTGGGTTAGCGCCCAATGTCATTGATGAGTTGTCCGGTCTGCTGCGCGCGCCGGACATTGCCCATGGCGGCGGAATTATCCAAGGACGTCGGCCATGGGCATCGGGGACCGGCCAACCGTGCCGCGGTCACCCTGCCGTCGAGTTAATCGCGCGCTCAGGCCCGCGCATAGGGCGGCTGCTCGTTGAGCACGAGCCAATAAAGTCCGAGCTGCATGACCGCCTGCGCAAACTCGGAGAAATCCACCGGCTTGCGCACGTAGCTGTTGGCGCCAAGCCGGTAGCCTTTCAGCCGATCCTCATCCTCTACGGAGGTGGTCAGAATGACGACCGGCAATAGCTGGGTCCGCGCGTCGGCGCGGATTCGCTTCAAGACCTCATGGCCGTCGAGTTTCGGCAGTTTCAAGTCCAGCAGGATCAACTGCGGCATCTTGGGCGCGCGCCCATTCGTCTCCGCCGGAAAGAGACAATCGAGCGCTTCGGCGCCATCGCGGGCCACGACCACATGGTTCACGATATTGGCCTTCTTGAGCGCCCGTAAAGTCAGGGCCTCGTCCGCCGGATTGTCTTCGACGAGCAGAATTGTGTGTTCGGGAATCATGCGGCAACTTCCTCATTGGCATGTTGGTGCAGCGGCGCCGGGGTCGGCATGGTCCCACGCGCACCGCCTTCAAGCGTGAAAAAAAACGTCGCGCCGCGTCCGACGGCACCCTCAGCCCAAATACGCCCGCCATGCCTGCGAACAACCCGCTGGACCGTCACCAGCCCGATGCCGGTTCCTTCGAACTCGGCCGTCGAATGCAGCCGCTGAAACACGCCAAAAAGCTTCGAGGCGAAGGTCATGTCGAAGCCGGCCCCGTTGTCGCGCACGAAATAGGTGCGCGGACCCTCGCCGCTCGTGCCGACCTCGATACGCGCATCGCTGCGTTTACCGGTAAACTTCCAGGCATTGCCGATGAGATTCTCGAAAGCGATGGTCAATAGCCGACCGTCGCAGTCGGCAATAAGCCCATCGGCCACGACCAGCTCGACCTTGCGATCCGGGGTCGCCCTTGCCAGGCGTGCGCCCACGCCGCGCGCAATTGAACTCACGTCGGTTTCCGTGCGGTCGAGCTCGCCGCGCGTGACGCGCGACAATGCCAGCAGATCGTCGATCAATCGCGCCATGAGCTGGGCGGATTCGCGCACGTAGCGCAGGTATTGCTTGCCCTCGTCGTCGAGCTTGTCACCACAATCCTCCAACAAGGCCAAGCTAAATCCATCGATGCTGCGCAACGGCGCACGCAGATCGTGCGCCACCGAATAGCTGAACGATTCCAGCTCCTCATTCTTTATCTCGAGTTCTTCCGCGAGCGCAGCGCGCGTCTTGGCCGCTTCCAGAGCGGTCCGCGCTTCGATGGCTTCGTGCTCCACGAGAAGAAGCTGTTCGCGGATGACGCGATGTTCGTCCGCGAACTGCTTGCGCCTGATTTGTGCAAGTACGCGAGCGCGCACGACATCGAAATCGCTCGACTTGGCAATATAATCGTCGGCGCCGGCGCCGAGACCCTGAATCATCGTTTCGCGATTTTCGCAGGCCGTCAACATAATGATCGGGATGTCGCGCATGACTGGCACGCTTTTCACGCGCAGGCAGGTTTCCCGGCCTCCGATGCCCGGCATCTGGAGGTCGAGCAGAACGCAGTCGACCGCCTGGACCGCGAGCAATTCCAGGGCTTCCTCGCCGGAACGGGCGAGGATCACCTCATAGCCTTCCGAGCTCAAGGCGTCGGCAAGCTGCTGCAGGTAGGTTTCGCTGTCATCGACCGCCAGCACCTTCTTCGGCCCCTGCAGGCTGGTGGTGGCCCGCCGGGTAGATCGATCGCCGGCAGCCCGCAACATGGCATTGATGCGGGCAAGGATGACGCCGGTGTTGTCCTCCTTGAGCGCGAAGGCATCGGCACCGGCATCAAGCGCGCGGACTTCCGCGCTGCGGTCTTCCGAACCGGTGAGAAGGAAGCACGGCAGGCCGCGCAAGGCGGCATCGAGCCGGATTCTCCGGATAAACGTCGCGCCATCGATTCCGGGCAAGACACCGTCGACGACCACACAGGAAGGCCGAACATCCGCCGCGATACGCAATCCCTCTTCACCGCTGCCTGCTACGACCACGTGATAGGACGCTTGCTGCAAGGCGCTCTTAAGCTCTTCGCGAAATGTGGCGCTGTCGTCGATCAGCAGGATCGTTTCCTGGACCTGCGAATTTGCCTCGCTGCCGCGACGCACCAGTTCGCGAGCACGCCCGACAACATATGCCGCGTCGTAAGGTTTGCCGACATATTCATCGGCCCCGGTCGACAAGCCGCGGACCCGATCGCGGATTTCAGCTTCGGTGGACAGCAGCATGACCGCGGTAGCGCTCGCCGACGGCATCGCGCGAATTTCTTGCAGCAATTCAATTCCGTCACCGTCGGGCAACAACACATCGAGGATGACAAGAGAGAAGGCGTCGATGGCAAGCGCTTGTCTAGCCTCCGCAACCGTCGAACAGGCGACAGCACTCAAGTCTGCGGCAGTAAGCACCTCCATCAAATTCATGCGGATGGTCAGACTATCATCGACGATGAGCACTTTGCCGGTCATAGCGCGGCCTCCATTGCGGCTCCTTGCAAGACGGCAAGGCGTGGACCGATGTCTCCGATAGGCAGCACATAAGTCGCCGCGTCGAGGATGGCCGCCTCGCGCGGCATGCCGTAAACGACGGAAGAGGCCTCGTCCTGAGCGATCGTTACGCCGCCGGCTTGGCGGATCTTGAGCAGGCCAAACGCGCCATCCCTGCCCATCCCGGTCAATAAGCATGCGGCCGCGGAAGCGCCGAAGTCGGCGGCAATCGATTCAAACAGGACATCGACGGAGGGGCGGCACGAATGGCGTTCGGCGTCCATGGTGAGAAACATCCGGCCACCGCGTACGACGAGATGTTTGCCGCAGGGAGCAACGACCACGCGATCGATTGCCGAGGCGACCGAAGCGCCATTTTCCGGACCGATCACAGGGCGATCGATTTGCGCATCGAGCCAATCCGCAAATGCCGAACCGAAAGGCTCGTTCATATGTAATACGACGAGGATCGGCGCATGAAAGTGCGGGGGCAGCCGGCGGAGCACCGTCATGATCGCGCCTGGGCCGCCGGTCGAGGCGCCGATAGCTATGACGCCGCATGACGTTGCCGACAAGCCTGCTTGAGGACGATGCGGGAGCGTTACCGGCAGGCGCCTGCTCGACTCCAGCCGCGCGCGCGGATGCGTAATGACCTTGATTTTCGCTACCAGCTTCACGGCCGACAGCAAACCGCGCTCCCAGACGCCGTCCGGTTCCTCGCCCGTCGGTTTCTCCAGCACATCGACCGCACCGGCCGCTAGCGCGTCGTAGATCTTGAATAACTCACCGCGATTGATCGACGCCGACACGATCAGGATCGGGGTCGGCTGATGGGCCATGATGTATTCGGTCGCGGCCAGGCCGCTCATGAACGGCATCATCATGTCCATGGTGATCACATCCGGGCGATGGAGTTGGCAGAGCTCGACGGCACGCTTGCCGTCTTCCGCCTCGCCGACGAGCTCGAACTCCGGATCGGCAGCGAACGTATCCACGATCCGCTTGCGCACGGTTGCGGAATCTTCGACTACAAGGACGCGAAGTTTCGGCATGCGTTACGCCATCAGAGGCTTAATCAAGGAAAGCAGCTCGGCCTGATCGAACTCGCTTTTGACAATGTAGCCTTGCGCGCCGACGTCGCGGCCGCGTTGACGGTGTTCCGCCGCCGCCAGCGAGGTGACCAAAATCGCCGGGATCTCGCACGCCCTCGGATCGGATCGAATGCGTTCGATGAAAGTAAAGCCGTCCATGCCCGGCATCTCGACGTCGACAAGGAACAACGCATAGTGCTTTTCCCGAATACGCTCGAGTGCCTCCTCGCCCGAATTCGCGATATCCACGTCATAGCCAGCCGATTCGAGGATGCTTTGTTCGAGCATCCGGGTGGTCAGGGAATCGTCGACAACGAGAACCGGCCGCTTCGGCACTTGCGCATTTAGCCCGCCGTCACAGCCGCGCCGAGCCGCCGCGACCAGGCTATCGGGATCAAGCACGAGTTGCGGATTACCGTCGGCATTCAGCGAGGCCGCCACTACGATCGGGTTTGCGGTCATACGTTGCGGAAGTGGCCGAACGACAATCTTGGCCGTGCCTAACAGCCGCTCGACTCCGATTGCCGCCATGCCGTCGCCGCAAGCGACGATGACAACGGCCCAATTGCGTTCGATCGACCAGGGTGTACCGTCGAGCGCTGCCGACAACGGCGCGAACGCAATGGCCTTCTCATCAAGCAGCACCGATGCGCCGGGCGCGGCGAGCGAGATTTCGCTGGCGGCAATACGCCGCGTGCCGCGCACCGCATCGAGCGGAATCGCCATCGTGCATCCCGGCCCGCCGGCTTCCACAAGCAGCGCGTCCATTGACGCAAGCGACGGCGGAATGATGAGCTCGAACTTCGTTCCGGCTCCAGGCATGCTCTGAAAGCGGACCTCGCCGCCAAGCCGCTCGACCGCCTCGCGCACGACATCGAGGCCGATGCCCCGGCCCGATACCTCGGTCACCGTCTCCGACGTGCTAATGCCGCCGCGCAACAGCATGCGCATGAGTTCGTCGGGGCCAAGTTCTTTTGCCGCTGCGCCCGCAACACCGCGCTGTGAAGCGACCCGCCGCACCGCGTCGAGATCGACGCCGCGGCCGTCGTCACTGCACGAAAAAACGATCTGGCTTCCGCGCCGCACGACGGCGACCGACACGCAACCGACCGGCGGTTTGCCTGCACTCGCACGCCCGCTTTCCGGTTCAATCCCATGCGCGACGGCGTTTCGTATGATCTGGACCAGCGCCCGCTGAATCGTCTCGATCACGTGGATGTCGAGCCGTATATCGCCGCCGGTGCCCGTGAAAATTACCCGTTTGGACAAGGCCTTCGCGGTATCGCGCGCCATGCGCTCGAGCGTGATGAACACGCTGCCGGCCGGCACCAGTCGCAGCCGCTCCGCCGTCTCCCGCAATTGGCGCAGTTCGCGGTCCATTTGATCGGCAACCGAACCGAGATTGCGTTCGATGCCGCCGATCTTGCGGCGCAATTCTTCTGCGATGGCAAATTTCGAATCGGGGCCGGTGCCGGATCGCCGGTCGTGCTCTCTCGCCGCGAAGGCCGCAAATTGCGATACCAGAAGATCCGCAAGATGTGCGGCATGTTCCACGCCCTGCGTGGCGCTGCGCAATCCGCTCATGAGGGCGTGCGTCTCCGCCACGCCGTCGAGCACGGCATCGGCTTCCGCCACGTCGGTTCGGATGGTTCGCGGAGTGTCGTCGACCTCGGGTTTCGCGGCGGCGGCAACGGCCGGTTCCGCGGCCGGCGCCAGCGTCACCAGCCGGCTATTGATCGCGTCAAGGTGCTGGAGAACCGTGTCGATATGTTCGCGACCAATTTGGCCGGCGGAATCGCGGAGCGGCTGCAGTGTATCCTCGATTGCGTGCGCCCGATTGGCGATCTCCGACTGTCTGACGACGCGGGCGGCCCCCTTTAGCGTATGGGCAAGCCGGAGCAAGCGCTGGACGATCGCCGCATCGCTCCCGCCCGTCTCGAGGTCGAGGACGCCGCGCGAAAACTGATCGAGCAGCTCGCGCGCCTCCGGCCGGAAGTATTTGTAGGGGTCTTGCGCCATTCCCTACGCCGCCATGTGCGGCTGAATGATGCGCAGCAGATTCTTCGAGAGCGTCGCCATCTGCGAAACGGTCTGCAACGTCTGCCCTGCGCTTGTCTCGGTTTCCACCGATGCCTGGGTCACGTTGGCGATCGCTACGTTGACCTGCTCGACCGCGGTCGATTGCTGCTTGGTGGAGAGTTCGATTTCACGCGCCGCGTCCGTGGTGGTCGTCACCAGCGTGGCAATCTGCTTGAAGGTGGAGGCCACGTCGCCGAATTGCCGGGTGCCTGCATCCACCGCCTTCGATCCGGTTTCGGTGGCCATGACCGTGGTATTCACGGCGCTGCGCACGTCGTCGATCAAGGTGCGCACTTCCTTGGTCGAGCCACCGACGCGGTCGGCCAGCTTGCGGATTTCCTCGGCGACAACCGCGAACCGTTTGCCGGCCTCGCCCGCGCCGGCTGCTTCGATCGTCGCATTGATGGCGAGAATATTCGTCTGTTCGGCCAGCTCGGAAACGATGTCGAGAACGGCGCCGATCTCCTGCGATTTCCTGCCGAGTTCGAGCATGTGCGAGACGATCTGGTCGACCTGGCGGCGGATGCCCGAAATCGATTCATGAGTCAGATCGACGGTGCCGTGACCGGAACGCGCCGCGTTCGCCGTCTGCTCGGCATTATGCGCCACGCGCTGCGCGCTTTCGGCGATCTGCCGGGAGGTGGCAAGAAGCTCGCTGATTGTTGTACTGATCTCCGTCATCGCGCTGGCCTGCTCTTTGGCACCGGACGCCTGCTGATTGGCGGCCGCCTGCAATTCGGATGACGAGCTGCGCACTTGCCCGACCGCCGTGCCGATCTGGTCGGAAAGCGAGCGCGAGATGAACCAGCCGATAGCCGCCACCGCGAGCGTGCCGAGCAGGCCGCCCCAGAGAATGACCAACATGGTCAGGTTCGCACTGGCTTTGGCCTCGTCCGTGCGTTTGATGACCAGGTTCCTTTCGTCTACATCGGCATCGTTGAGCAAATCGCGTATTTGCTTGGTATTATTCTCGGACTCGTTCGACAGAGTGAGCTTGGCCGCGGCGTCGAAACCGCCGGCGCGCCGCGCTTCGATGCGTTCCTTGAATTGCTCGAGTTTCTTTTTGACGAGCGGCTCCAACGTCACCAATCGACGTTGCTGAACCGGATTTTCGGCGGTCAGAACGCGCAACTTTTGCAGCGTTGTTGGAATTGTCGCCAGCGCAACATTGTACGGCTGAAGATAGGTTTCGTTGCCGCTGATGACGTAACCGCGCACGCTTGTCACGCAGTCCAGTATGTCGGCAAGCAGATCGGTGAACCTGAAGCGGACCTCGTGGGCGTTTTCCACCAACACGTCATTCTCGATCAGCCGGCTGGTATTCATGTAGGAAACGACCGCGATGACCGCGAGCGTCATCGCCGAAAGCCCAAAGCCTGCGACGAGCCGCTTACCGACGGTTAAATTGCCGAACATGCGAAATACTCCTCTTTTTGGTCTCAAGTCTTGATGGCTTCGATAACCGAAGGCAGATGGACGATAGGCCGCAGGATTTTCTCGGTCTGGACAAAGTCCTGCGTGTAATTGTGCGCCTTGCCGTTTGACTGATGGGGCGTGATCGATTCTGTTGACACGCGAAGCTGACCTTCGAACGCCTGGAAGGCGAACGCGATCGGCGCGGCGGCGGCGACGACAAGCCAACGCGGCGTCTCGCTGACGGAATGGCCGAGCAGGCTCTGAAGGTCGTAGACCGGCATGATGGCACCGCGAAATCCGGCGATGCCCAGCAGTGCCGCGCTTGCACCGGGAACGGGCGTAATCTTTTTATCGGCGAACAGGCCGGCGATCTCCGACAGGCGGATGGCATAGCCTTGCGTGCGCAATCGGATTGCGAGTAGTTCTTCCTTGACCGTCGTGTCGATGCGTGGCGGCTCGGCGAAGCTGCGATCGAATTCGCGCCGCAGCTCAGCGGCACGCTCGGAGACGTGCGATCCGGCTTCCATCATGGCCGTCCCCCGCAATCCTTAAGCGCCGATTCGCATAGCGCCATCAGCGCCTCGCGACTAAATCCGCCCCCGAACAGCAGAAGCCTCGACGCGTTCTCGCGTTCGAGCAGAAGTAGCGCCTGCGCGAACTCGCGGCGCGCGGCATTTCGATCGCCGGCGCGCCGCGCCAGCAGGCCCAGATGCAATCGGGGCATGGCAAATGCCGGATCGATGTGGGTTGCGGTCAGATGGTGCTCGCCAGCACGGTCGCGAAGTCCCGCGTGCTCCCGGCAGAGCGCCAGCACGTAATGGGCACCCGCGTTACTCGCGTCGGCATCGAGCAACCGTGATGCGGCTTCGTCCGCAGCCTCAAGCTGACCGCTGTGCGCAAGCAGCGTTGCTTCGAGCAGGAGAGTATCCGGATCATTATCGTCTGCTTTCGAACCCGCGCGAACCTGATCCAGCGCTTCGGCAAATCGCTCCTGGCGCAGGAGATCGAGCGCCGGCGCCGGATCGAACCGCAGCGACGATTGTTGCGGTAGTGGGTCTACGGTTGCCGGACAAGGGACCAGTGCAGCTATGCGTTCGCTTGCCAGACGTATTTCGTCGACCCAAGCGATATCCTGCCCCAGATGCGGCCGCCGGGCGGCAGGCTGCCGCGGCGTGAACCGCACCACGCGCTCGCAATCGGGCTCTGCGGGATCCTTGAGCTGGTAGTAGAAGGTCTCGTGGCTGTGGCACAGATGAAACTGATCCGAAACGCCGCGTAGCGTTTCGGCATGGCCCAGGAACAGGAATCCGCCCGGCGCAAGCGACTGCGCAATACGCGCGATCGCGGCGCGCATTTGCTCTGGCGCAAAATACATCAACACATTGCGACAAAAAATCGCGTCGTAAGTGGCCGGTTGCCAAAGTTTCGCGTCGTCGTTCGCTAGATTTGCCGCTTCAAACGTGACCGCCTCGCGCACGACATCGTCGAGCAACAGTTCGCGGCCGTCCGGGCGAAACCATTTGGCACGCACATCGGGCGGCGTCTCCCGTAACGCCCATGCCGAATAGCGTGCACGGGCAGCTTTCTCCAAGACCAGGGGGTTGAGATCGACGGCGCGGATCGAAATCTTCCAGGATGGATCGGCGACGATCTCTCGCGCCACGATTGCCATCGAATAGGCCTCCTCACCTGAGGAGCAGCCAGCGGAGAGCAGGCGCAGCGCCTTAGACGGTCGCTGCGTACGGATTTGCTCGGGCAGCACGATATCGGCGAGCGCACGGAACTGTTCATGGTTGCGGAAGAAGTACGTTTCACCAACGGTCAATTCACGGGCGAGCGCGCTAACTTCGTCCCCGGAAGGCTCGTACTCCAATTCCCCCAGATAGAAATCGCTGGCACATCCGAGTTTTTCCAGCCGGCGCTGGAGGACCTCGCCCAAAAAGCCGAGCTTGGCGTCTTCGAACCGCAGCCCGATCTGCTGGCTAACGGCGGCCCGGAAGCGCTCGGTTTCATGCAGGGTTGCCTGGCAAATCACGCTGGCGCCCCTTCAGCGGCGACACTAACGACAAAGTCGTCAGGAATGACACGCGCCGTATTCAGGAAGAACACCAGTTCCGCATCGAGGGTCGCGATTGCCGCAATGGATTCGACATTTTGGAACAGCGGCGGCAGTTGTTCCAATGCCTGCGCCGGGATGGCCTGCACGCCGAGAACCGCTTCAGCCGCAAATGCAATCGTCCTG
Source organism: uncultured Alphaproteobacteria bacterium (assembly GCA_963739825.1). Taxonomy (GTDB): domain Bacteria; phylum Pseudomonadota; class Alphaproteobacteria; order Rhizobiales; family Xanthobacteraceae; genus Pseudolabrys. Next base: position 1,665,390 of record CAVUBU010000001.1, on the reverse strand, counting down.
TCGCCCGTGCGCACGGTGACCAGGCGTTCGCACGCGCCCGATGATTTTTCGAAAAGCAAGGCAGCGTCTACCAGCGGAACCGGCACGCCTCTGATGATGCACATACCGCGCACGAGCGGCGGAGCGTCGGCGACCGGCTCGATCGGAAGCAATCGCATGTTCTCGATGACATGAGACATCGGCAACGCGAAACGATGCGAAGCGGTCCGGCACAGCAGCCAATAAACGGAATGGGTTGCATCGTCGCCGCTCGCGGCTTGCGAAGGCCCAAGCGCCACCCCGTTTTTTTCCAAAGCGGCTCCACTTGGCATTCAGCGATCTTCTATATTCGGGACTGTGTCGCTGGCTCGCGAGACGCATCGCGAGCGAAGCACTGCGCGTGCCTCATCGTTTCTGTAGGGCACAATAATTAAAACTTATTCGTATGTGCAAATACGTACGCACAACTACAGACTTTGCATTTCCATTCGTTTGCGCACTCATTTCGGCGCATAATGCGCGACTGCACGCGCAGAAATAGTTGCGGAGGCGAATACCTCCATGCGGCGAATATCACCATAACGTCGCCTTAACCGGTGGGTTCTAAAAACTCGCGCTGCATGAGCCGTCAACGATAAAAACTAGATTCCGGTTTGAACCGGATTTAGAGGCGTTGCGTATGCGACAGTCCATCAATCTGTTGATCGTCGAGGACAGCGAGCACGACGCCGCTCTGCTCGTTCGAGAGCTGCGGCGGGGCGGCTTCGAATTGTCCTACGAGCGGGTTGATAGCGAACCCGGCATGACCGCCGCGATCGGCCGGCAAACCTGGGACATCGTCCTCGCCGACTATTCAATGCCGCGATTCAACGCCAAGGCCGCGCTCGCGGTAATAGCAAAATCCGGCATCGATACTCCCTGTATCGTCGTATCGGGTTCCGTCGGCGAGGAAACGGCAGTCGAAGTCATGCGCGCGGGAGCACAAGACCTGGTTCTCAAGCATAATCTCAAGCGACTTACGCCAGCGCTCGCGCGCGAGCTCGAGGCCGCACGAACGCGTCGCGAGAGAAAGGCCGCGGACGCCAAATTGGATTGCGAGCGCCAGCTTCTGCAACAACTGATGAAGGGTATTCCGGACGCCATCTGCTTCAAGGACAAAGATCGTCGCTATACAAGGCTCAACGACGCAGAACGCTCGATTTTGAATATCGGAAACGATGCCGACGCTATCGGAAAGACCGTCGACGGACTGGTTCCCAAAGAGCTTGCGCAAAAGCGACGGCTCGAAGAAGAGCGCGTCCTGGCGACGGGCGAACCGCTGGTCGACTGTGTCGAGAAACTGGTAGCGGCAGACGGCAAGGCGCTGTGGCTTTCGGCAACCAAAGCGCCAATCCGAGGCACCGACGGCGATATCATCGGCATTGTTGAAATCGCGCGCGACATCACCGAGAGCAAGCGCCAGGAACAATTGAAAAACGAATTCGTCGCAACCGTCAGCCACGAATTAAGAACCCCGCTGACGTCGATCATGGGATCTGTCGGTTATCTTGCCGGCGGCGCTGCCGGCAGCCTACCCGACCCGGCCATTCGCATGCTCAAAATCGCCCTCGGCAATTGCCGCCGCCTGGTCAGCATCGTCAACGACATCCTGGATATTGAGAAGATCGAAGTGGGGGCCATGCAGTACGATCGCAAACCTGTGGAGGTGCGCGCACTCGTGGCGCAAGTGATCCAGGCCAATCAAAGTATCGCGACAGACTACGGCGTTTCGGTACGTCTCGATAATTCCGCTGCGGACGAATACCTATTTACCGATCCGGATCGGCTCACCCAAGTCATTACAAACCTGCTGTCAAATGCCATCAAGTTTTCACCGCGCCATGGCGAGGTGATTATCATGATTGAAAACTGCAAAAACATGATTCGCATCGGCGTTCGCGATCGCGGTCCCGGCATCCCCGATGATTACAAGGATCGCATCTTTGAAAAGTTTGTACAGGTCGATGCGACCGACCAGCGCGAAAAGGGCGGCGCGGGGCTTGGCCTGAGCATCGCCAAGCAGATTGTCTGCCAGCTCGGCGGCGAAATCGGCTTCGAGCATGCCCCCGATGGCGGCACAATTTTTACCGTAAAGTTCCCCGCATTTGATCGCGGCCCCGATTATGCATCGGGCACCGCCGAACTGGTTTCCGCCGCGTCGTGAGTTAGTCTTCACGTCGTATTAATGCGCACGTCGCCGAACGCCGCGCCGCACCGTCGTGCTGCTATGCTGCCCTGGCTAAGTGATCTCACGCGAGCGCTGATTAGTCTCAAGCATCAATGCGTCATGCCGCGCTCGTACGACCGTTCCCGGCGATCAAATTCAGCGACGCCAGTCGGGATGCCATCGAAGAGTCCCAGCTGAGTACGATGCGCATCAAATCGGCGGCATTCTTTGCTTGCAGCTTCTCCATAATGCGGAAACGATGCACTTCGACGGTGCGCGGGCTGATGCCAAGCTGCCGAGCGGCCTCCTTATTGGAATCGCCCTTGGCAATTTGCGCCAGGACTTCGCATTCGCGCGGCGTCAACAATTCCTGACCGCGGAAATTGTACAATTGGCGAGTGGCGGCGCGCCCGGCGACCGCATTCCGATTCCAGCCCGCGATCGCGGCGCGCATGCGCGCAAGCAGTTCTTCGGTCTCGAACGGCTTCTCGACAAAATCGAATGCGCCGCGTTTGATGGCATCGACGACCACGGGGATTTCGCCCTGGCCTGACATAATGACGATCGGCGCGCCGAAATGGTGCGCGTCGAGCCTGGTCAATGTGTCCAAGCCGGAACAGCCCGGCATGTGAATGTCGAGAAGCACACATGTCGGCGTTCGATTGCGCGCTTCGGCCAGGAACGACTCGCCATCCGCAAAGCACGTCAGCCGGTAGCCTGCCGCCGCAAAGACGGTCGAAAGCAGGTCGCGGACGTGGAAGTCGTCGTCGACCAGGAATAGCTCGGGGCTGGCTCGTTGGAGATCAGTTGCGCCGCTGCCAGTCATTTGTTTCCTTACAGGTAAATTCGCTGCCCGAGTTCCAGAGTTCGCGATCGGTCGAATTGACAATTACAGGAATCGAATTACAGTCTGCTGCACAAGTTTATGCAGCCATTACAGCAATACCCTTACTAGTAACATTGTACGGCATCGGTTGGCTGACAGACGGAATGAGTTGCCAATCACGAGCCTCGGTCAGCGCGTTCAACGCCCGTTAAATTCGATTTCCGCATCATTCGTGTCTAACGATACGGCATGCCGGCACTCAGATTCGGCGATAATTATTAATAGTCATTTGAGGTGCAACTTAAAGTTCGACATCATACGTCTAAGCCGACGACGCGGCCGGCGAGTTCCCGCAGGACGGCGTGGCGGTCTTGCAGACGCTAGCGTCCAACCGCCTATCGGTGCCGCGTCCGATGACGTTTGCGCTTGTTGATTGCGACGCATGGTCGGTCAGCATTGGTCCGCAACGGCCTCTTTCGAGAACCGGCTTCCAATGCAAGCGGGAGGTCAACGAGCATTGTTCCCGAAGAAGCGCCGCTGCGTCCGCTACAGAGCAATGTTAAGGCGACCTCACTTCATGGTTGGGATGACGAATTCGGCGCCTTCCTTGGTGCCGGTCGGCCAGCGCGAAGTCACGGTCTTGGTCTTGGTGTAGAAGCGGATCGCATCCGGCCCGTGCTGGTTGAGGTCGCCAAAGCCGGAGCGCTTCCAGCCGCCGAAGGTGTAATAGGCGAGCGGCACCGGAATGGCGAAGTTCACCCCCACCATGCCGACCTGCACCCGGTTGACGAAGTCGCGCGCGGTATCGCCGTCGCGCGTGAAGATTGAGACGCCGTTGCCGTAGTCGTGGTCGGAGGGCAGCCGCACCGCTTCCTCGTAGTCCTTGGCGCGCACCACCGAGAGCACCGGTCCGAAGATCTCCTCCTTGTAGATCTTCATCGCCGGCTTGACCTCGTCGAACAGGCAGCCGCCGAGGAAATTGCCGTTCTCGTAGCCCTGCAATTTGAACCCGCGCCCGTCCACCACCAGCTTGGCGCCTTCCTTGATGCCGCTGTCGATATAGCCGCGCACTTTGCCGAGCAGCTCCCTGGTCACCATCGGGCCGTAATCGGCCTTATCGTCGCTGGAGGGACCGATCTTCAGGTTTTCCACCCGCGGGATCAGCTTGTCGACCAGCGCGTCGGCGGTCTTCTGGCCGACCGGCACCGCCACCGAAATCGCCATGCAGCGTTCGCCGGCCGAACCGTAGCCGGCCCCGATCAGCGCATCGACCGCCTGATCCATGTCGGCGTCCGGCATCACGATCATGTGGTTCTTGGCGCCGCCGAAGCACTGCACGCGTTTGCCGTTGGCGCAGCCGGTCGTATAGATGTATTCCGCAATCGCCGAGGAGCCGACAAAACCGATCGCCTTCACCCGGTCGTCGGTGAGCAGCGTGTCGACCGCCTCCTTGTCGCCGTTGACCACGTTGAGGATGCCTTCCGGCAGGCCGGCTGCAAGGAACAGTTCGGCAATCCGCATCGGCACCGACGGATCGCGCTCCGACGGCTTGAGGATGAAGGCATTGCCGCAGGCGATGGCCGGCGCGCATTTCCACAGCGGGATCATGGCCGGAAAATTGAACGGCGTGATGCCGGCGACCACCCCGAGCGGCTGCCGGATCGAATAGAGATCGATGCCGGGACCGGCGCCTTCGGTGTATTCGCCCTTGAGCAAATTCGGAATGCCGCAGGCGAATTCCACCACTTCGAGCCCGCGCTGGATGTCGCCGCGTGCGTCGGGCACGGTCTTGCCGTGCTCGGAGGACAAGAGCTTCGCCAGGCTGTCGTATTCCTTCGCCACCAGTTCGAGAAACTTGAACATCACGCGCGCACGCCGCTGCGGATTGGTCGCCGCCCAGCCCGGCTGCGCGGCCTGCGCATTGGCAATGGCGTGCTCAACTTCCGCATGCTTGGCCAGCGCCACCTTGGCCTGCACCTCGCCGGTGTTGGGATCAAACACATCGCTAAAGCGTCCGGAGGTCCCTTTGACGGCCTTGCCGCCAATAAAATGCCCGATCTCTCGCATGTATTCCTCCTGTTATTTTCCATTGGCCGCGCCAATAGGCCACGGCTTTTACTTTAGGGGATATGCCTTGCTTCCGTTCTCGATTTTGATGTCGATCAATAGAGCCGGCTGGGCAGCCAAGTCACGATCCCCGGGAACACGCAGAACAACGCTAGCGCTACAAGCGTGGCGAAAACAAAGGGGATGGCGCCCTTGAATATTTCTATGAGTGGAATATCCGGCACCACTTTCGCCAGCACATAGACGTTGACGCCGACCGGCGGCGTAACAAGGGCGAGCTCGATCATGATGACGACGTACACGCCGAACCAGATCGGATCGAAGCCAAGCTTGACGACCACGGGAAACAGAATCGGAATGGTCAGGATGATCATTCCCCAGACGTCCAGGACCATGCCCAGAATGATATACAGCACGGTAATCAGCGCGATCATCACGAGCGGCGGTACCGCAAGGCTTTCAAAACCGGCGACGATCACATCGGTCAGGTTGGTGAGCGCGATGAACCGTCCCATCATGTGGCCGGCGAAGATAATCAGAAAGATCATCGCACTGATATGAACCGTGTTGCGAAGCGACAATCCTATTGCGGCCCAGGTGAGACGCCGCATGACGAGAGCCACCAGTATGACGCCGCCCACGCCGGCCGCGGCTGCTTCCGACGGATCGAACACGCCCAAATAGATGCCGCCAATCACCAGCAGGAAGATCGACAGCATTGGCAATAGCTTGGCGAGCGACATGGCGCGATCGGCGAGCGGGAAACTCGGACCGCGCGGCCCGATCTCGGGATGGCGCATGCACTTGAAAAGGATCGTCGCGACATAGGCCGCCGCCATGATCAGCCCCGGAATGATGCCGGCGATGAATAACGCGCCGATCGACGTCTCCGTCCACGTCCCGTAAACGACGAGAAATAGGCTGGGCGGGATCAGGCAGCCCAGCGTCCCGCCGATTGCGACCGTGCCCGCGCTCAGCCGGTCGCTGTAACCGTAGCGGCGCATTTCGGGCATGCACATCGGCGCCAGCGTGGCAACCGCAATCGCGCCGCCGCCCGAGACCGCGCCAAACCCGGCCGCTGCAAAGATCGAGGCGATCGCAAGTCCGCCGGGTAACCAGCCGAGCCATTTGTAAACGCATTCGTAGAGGTCGGTCGCCATCTTTGTGCGGAATACGAGCTCGCCCATCAGAATATAAAGCGGCAGCGCGGTCAGCACGAAGTCCGTGCCGCCGTCCCACAGGTTGAGGACGAGTTGCGTTTCGGGATAGGCCACCCCGCCGATCAGGTACAGGCCCAGACTCGCCGTCGCCAACATGGCGAACGCAATCGGAATGCCGATCGCGATGAGGACGAGCATAAAGACGAGGAAGATTACGCCGACGATCGGATCCATAGTCAGACGCCCGCCCGGTGTTGGAGCTATTAGCCCGCTTCAGCGTCCAGTTTCGGCGCCGCCACCGCGCGCCACAGGCGTATCGCGAACATCACGATCATAATCCCCGACAGCACAGCGATTCCGGCGTAGTACAGCCAGACCGGCAATCTTAAGAATTCGCTCGTCTTCGGGAGCGATTTCAGATAGCCGATTTCCCCACCCGTTTTCTTGGCGATCAGCGCGAACACGACAATGGCGATCAGGGCGTACAGCACTTCGACCGCGCGGTTTGCCCACTGCGGCATCAGCCAGGTGAGCACGTCCATTCTGATATGACCGTTCTGCCGGGTGCATTCGGGGACGCCGAAAAGCAAAACGATAATCAGCAGATAGCTCACCGCCTCGCCGCTCCAAATTATCGGCGCGTTGAATACGTAGCGGGCGATGACCTCCATCAACATGATGGAGGTCATCAAGGGCAAGAAGAAGTAGGCGGACGCACGGTCAAGCGCCCAGGAAACCGTGTCGAGCCATCTCATCGCATGGCAGCGCCTGACCCGCCGATGAAGTTAGGCACGGGTTCTTGCACCGTGACGCGCATGATCTGCTCGGGTGTCATGGTGGCGTAGTGAGCCGCCCGTTTGCGGATGAATTCGACTAGCTTCTTGGCGGGAAAGCCCTTCGCCTCGTTCTCCTTGACCCAGGAGTCTATGACCGGCTCGACAAGACCTTGCCATTTCTTTTTCGTGGCATCGGACAATTGAACGATGTTGATACCCTCGGTGCGGAATTTGTTTCGCGCCTTGGCGCCATCGAGCATGTAGAATTGTTGGGCGATGGCCTGCGAAAATCCCTGATCCCAGCGCGACACTACTTCCTTGAGGTCGGGCGGCAGAGCCTCGAACCATTTGCGGCTAAGGCAATGCTCCTGATTGTTTCGGCTCAGGTTGATGTAGGTGTGCGATTTTGCCAGATCGTCGATTCGGAACAACACCGAGGTCGAATCCGGGAACGTCACCGCGTCGAGCAGCCCGCGCTGAAATGCCGTATAGATGCGCGGCGCCGGCATGGTGGTCGGCACTGCGCCGAGGGCCTTCCACACCGCGACCTCTACCCCGCCGCCGGTGCGTATCTTCTTGCCCTTGAGGCTGTCAAGGCTGTCGAGCACGTCCTTGGAAAGCACCACATAGGGCGTCGTGGTGTAGACGACACCGATCAGCACGCCGGTGCGCTCCATTTCTTTGCGGAAGAATTCGTTATAGACCTCGTGCGTGATGCGGGTGCCGGCCGCCGCACTCGACACGATCCCCGGCAGTGCCAACGCATGCATGAGGTGGAACGAAGTCGGATCATAGAAGATGTAGCACGCGGTCATATCGGTGAGGCCGGACCGCGTGGCTTCGAAGCCGGCATTGGCCGCATGAACCGTGCCGCCCCAGCGCTCCTCGACCTTGAACTTTCCTTTGGACAATTTTTCAAGCAGCTTGAAGCCCGGCTCATAAACGCTTTTCGCCATTCCGCTGACCGCCGGAACGTGATGGCTCCACCGCAGGGTGATAGGAGGCCCCTTGTAAGTGATCTCCGGCATATTGTATTCGCTGTCCTTGAGCCGGCCGTTGAGCCAGTCGCCAGCGTATTTCGTGGCCGCGTCGACTTTGGCAACGTCGGTGGTCGCCTCGATGTCCTGGGCCATAGCCGAATTGATGGATACCGGCGCAAGACACAAGAAACCTGCCGTTACCACGGACAGCGCGCCCGCAGCGATCAGACCATGCTGCTTTTTCATAGCTTCGCCTCCCTTTGACATGCATTTCGCCTGCACGTTCTAGTACAGTCGCGCGTCGACGAGGAAACGCGCGACTGTCGTTGTCGTCTATTCGGCCGCGACAGCGGCTTTTTCGAGCGTACCGGCCCACACCAGATCGCGCCTGAGTTCATCCATTTGGGCCTTGGTCAGCGGCTTGATCGGCAGACGCGGATTGCCGCCGGAAAGCCCCAACAGTTCGCTCCACGCTTTGATCGCCGCCTTGGGCAGGAATCCCATCGACCACGGCGCGTTGAGCCATTTTTGCTCGACCACACGGACACGCGCGAGTGTTGCCCAGATGCGCCGTGCTTCGTCTTCCCGTCCGGCGACCGCCGCCCGGTAGTAATCACGGATCGGCGTATTGCCCGGAGTTTGGAACAAATACGGCGCCGGGCTCGACATATGCACCTGGTCTCCATAGAAAAGCATGTTGTCGAGCAGATTGCCTTCGAGGGGGTCGCACAGCACAATCTTGCCGCCGAGCAGTTTGCGGGTTTCATTAATATGCGCGGCCGGCTGGGCGTCCTTGACGCAAATGATGTTTTCAATCTCGGCGAGGTCGGCGATCTGCTGTGGTGACAGCGAATATCCGGAAATCGCCGTATTGAACAGTCCGACGCCGAGGTCGGTTTCGGCGCAAACGGCCTCGAAGAAATTGCGGGTCACGTCGGGGTGGCGCGAGTTAAGCGGCGGATTGCCCATGATGGCAAAGTCCGCGCCGAGCTTCTGCGCATGTTGCGTCAATGCCACCGTATCGCGAATGCTCGTTGCAACGGTGTGCGCAATGATTTGGGTCGCTCCGCTGACTTCATCCAGCACGATCTTCTGGCCGTTGAACCGTTCTTCCATCGTGAGCGACCACACCTCGCCGACCAGGCCGCCAATAAACATGCCGTCAATCTTGAGGTCGTCGACATAGCGGCGCACATCCTTTCTCAGCGCGGCCTCGTCAATCCCCCCGGCTTCGGTAAACGGATACGGGATGGCGGCCCACACCCCCTTCATATGATCGCGGGTATATTTCTTTGCTTCACGACGGCTGTATTTCATTGGTCTATTCCTTCAGGGTTGAGATTGGCGGAAAACGCGTGAATAGGTTCGCGCGAACGCCGCCGCAGCAGCATGCGCGGCCAGATCGCCGGTGTTCGAGAATTGTATGGATCGCTGATCGGCAATTCTTTCATCCCTAGTCGACAATCAGCCGATCGGTTGTACCCCGCCGACTATTCTATTTTTTGTCGTTAAACGACATTTCGCAATGATAGGACTATGAAATTTTCACAATCAATATGATATATTTAACTTTCATTGTGCGTGGAGTGTAGATCACCTCTCGGGGTTAAGCCGTGGATTGGGATGACATTCGTGTGTTTTTGGCAGTTGCCCGCGCGGGTCACATATTGGGGGCCGCCAAGCGATTGCGACTGAATCATGCGACGGTCGCGCGGCGCTTAAACGGTCTCGAAACGACGCTTCAGACAAAGCTGTTTATCCGGCGGCCGTCCGGCTGCAACCTGACCGACGAAGGCGAACGTCTGCTCGTCCATGCCGAACGCATCGAAACCGAAATGTTGGTGGGCTGCTCAAATATCGGTCACACCGACTTGACCGTTGACGGAACCGTTCGGATTGGCGCACCGGATGGGTTTGGAACCGCATTCCTGGCTCGCCGCATAGGGCTCCTCAAAGCCCAATATCCCAGTCTCCTGATCCAGCTGGTACCTGTGTCCCAAACATTTTCGTTGTCTCGTCGCGACGCCGATATCGCCATCACCATTGGCCGTCCGGATGAGGGGCGACTGGTCACTCGCAAACTGACCGACTACACGCTCGGCTTTTTCGCAGCACGGGATTATCTAGCCCGTGCTGGGACGCCGTCGACGCTGAATGACCTGACAAAGCACGTGCGAATTGGCAGCGTTGACGATTTGCTTTATTCGCTTAATTTCGGCCAAGACTTGGTCAAAGATTGGAAATCCGATATCGAGATTTCCAGCACCCTGGGCCGAATAGAGGCCGTGCGAGCTGGAGCGGGGATCGGCGTCCTGCAATCTTTCATTGCGACGCAGTACGATAATCTCGTGCACATACTGCCTGAACATCTGATAACCCGCAGCTATTGGATCGTCAGCCCAGAGAATCTGCGAGACATTCGACGTATTTCCATCGTTTCCGGATTCATTGCGAACGAGGTGAATAAGGAGCGGCATTTTTTCTATCCGGTCGAAAAATCCAACGCCCCAAAAGTCTCGAAGATATCACGCTGCTAACGGGTCAATCCGGCATCGCGCCTGGCCAGGCGAGAAATCGCGGCCCCCTGCTCTTCCGCCTCAACATGTTTCCGCCAATGCTGGCGGCTTCGGCAGTTGCGGGCCGATCGCAAACTATTCCGACTGCCGTGCCGGCTGCCGATTGCGAAAGCCGGCTAGATGTTCAGCGATCTTCAAGCGCGAGACATCGTTGGCGTGCTCGGAATGAAGAAAGATCAGGGCGTCGCGAACATATTTCTGCATGGGAAGCTCGCGCATTACGCCCATGCCGCCGAAAATTTGTGCGGCATCGGCTGCCACCCGGAATATGGCCTCCGAGGTCGCGACTTTGGCAATCGATTGCAGTGGCAAATCGGGCAGACTGCCGTCCTGATAGGCGTCTAGATGATCGGCCGCCCACGCCGCCTGCCATATTAGAATTCGGGCCTGCTCGAGCGCGATCGCCATATCCGCCAGCCGCATTCCGACGGCCTGATGTTCGATAATCGGGCGCCCGCCCTGGACGCGCATTCGCGCATAATCGAGCGCCGCCTCGTAGGCGGCCCGCCCGATGCCGAGATTGAGGGCTTGGAATCGAGGCGTGGCGCGGCCGAGTGTCATGCGTTGCGTGAGCGGACCGCCGCCGTCGTTCACCATATTGGCGTCAGGCACGCGGCAATTATCGAAGCTAAGTTCGCCGTTCGATCCGAGCCTGCGGCCGACCTTGTCATGCTCGTGAATGGTCAGGCCCGGGGTATTGCGTTCAACGAAGATCATGCTGACGCCCGCCATGCCGCCGAGCTTGGGCCCGGTCTGGACTTGCACCAGGATCAGCTTGGCGATGGGGGCATTGGTAATAAAATTCTTGGTGCCGTTGATGACCCAATGATTGCCTTCTTTGACCGCTTTGGTGCGGTAGCCGGTGCCGTCGATATTGGGGCGGTGATAGGCCCAGCCGAGATCGGTATCAGGCTCGTGGCCCGCGATCGCCAGATGAAATCGTTCGTCGCTCAAGAAACTGGGAAGGAACCGCCGGCGCTGCTCGTCGGTCATGTAGTGATCGAAGAACAATCGGGCGAGGTCCGAGGTATGGTTGAGGGTTGCCGCCACACCTACATCCGCGGTTGCGAGCTCTTCCGCTACAATGCAGTCGGTCAGCGCGTCGACCCCACCGCCGCCATTTTTCTCGGAAAGAGCGAGCGTTCGCAAACCTAGTTTTTCCGCCTTGGCCATCACATCCCAAGGAAAACGCTTGTCGAAATCCTCCTCGCGGTCGAGCGCCAGCGCGATGGGTTTGATCTCGCTGTCCGCGAATTGGCGGACCGTACGACGGATTTCGAGTTGTTCGGGGGTGAGTTGCAGGGAGAACATTTTGGATTGCCTTATCGTTTGCAGCAATTTCGGTTGGAGTTGAAATATCCTGTACTCAAAATGTCTCACGGTTTACAAGCGCATTTCCGAATTTGCTCGCGAAAGGAGCCGCGCGATGGATATTGGCCTGGTCGGAACCGGCCCGATGGGTCTGGGGATCGGCATGTCGCTCTTGCGCGAGCTTGCTCCGCAAGGCCACAGCATCACCGTCTATAACCGCACCGCGGAGAAAGCCGCGCCGTTGATCGAAGCGGGTGCTCGGCACGCCAAGACGCCGGCGCAAGCGGCGGCCGGTGATATTGTGCTGAGCATCGTTGCCGATGACGCCGCAATCGCCGCGCTCACTTTGTCAGATGACGGGATTTTGTCGGGCTTAAGCGGAGACGCCATCCATGTCGGCATGAGCACGGTGAGCATTGATATGGCGGAACGTCTTGTGGCAGCGCATGAATCGGCTGGAAAGCACTATATTTCTGGGCCCGTCATGGGCCGGCCGCAAGCAGCCGCCACCGGGGAGCTTTTTATCGCGGCGGCCGGCGCAGCAGCCGACATCGCGCGTGCCAAGCCGGTATTCGACGCGATCGCCAAAGGCACCTTCGTCATTGGAGAGCGTCCAATTCAGGCGAATTTGATGAAACTCGACGTAAACCATCTGGTTCATTGCGTTGTCGAGGGATTGGCTGAGTTTTTTGCACTGGCGGAGAAGGGCGGCGTGTCGCCCACTATTGCTCGGGAGTTCCTGATTGGAACGGCTTTTAACGCACCAATCTATCAACGATTCAGCGCGCTAATTCTGGAAAGGAAATTTACGCCGGGTTCTGCCAGCGCGCGGCTTGCGCTGAAGGACAATCGCGCCATCATTGCCGCCAGTGAAAAATTCGGTGCGCCTTTGCCGTTCGCCTCGATCCTTCATGACCGTCTGATCGCGCTGATCGCCCAGGGCGACGATGAAATCGATTACACCGCGATTTCACGCCTGGTCAGGCGCGATGCCGGTTTGAACGACTAGTCGCTCGCCGGGCACGCGAATACCTGCCGTCAAGGCCTCGGCTAGTTCGCCAGCAAGACGGGCAAGTCGGCTTTTGCCAAGACGTGTTGGGTTGCCCCACCGAAAATCAATTGTCGCAGCCGGCTTTGCGTGTAGGCGCCTTTGATTAGAAGGTCGCAGCCCAATGATTGCGCCGCCGCCAGGATGGCCTCGCCGGTACTTCTGCCCCCAAGCTCAACCCGCATCGGTTCCGCGCCAATCCCGTTGCGTTGCAAGTAGCGGATCAATTGCTCGGCGGACGGCCCCGCTACTCCGGTTCCGCCGACAACGGTCAGGACCGTAACGCGATCCGCCTTCTGCAGCAGCGGCATCGCCAGGGCGGTGGCGCGCGACTGTTCCGTGCTGCAGTTCCAAGCAATCAACACGTTGGTGCCGATCTGCCGTGGCGGCGACGGCGGCGACAGGAGAATTGGGCGGCCGCTTTCGAACAGACCAGATTCGATCGCTCGATAGTAAAGGCCGGTCGAATTTGCGTCCGGCCGATTCATCACGATCACGTCGAATACGCGGCCGTAGCTGCCAACGAAATTTTCCCCTTCCGGCGCCTCGTCCAGCCAGCCGAATGAAAGCGACGCAGCCGCCCCAGCGGAGCGCGGCACATTTTCTTTCTGCATGAAGGATTCAAAAGCCTGGCGCGCCTGCTTGGCCTCTTCCACGCTGTCATTTTTGTACGTTTCCAGCGGGATGCCGCCCGCCATATCGGCCCCGATAAATTCGGTTATCGCCAAGCGCAGCGCGAATCCCTCCATATAACTGTCGCATCGTCGAGCCAATAGCAGCGCGGTGGCCAGCGCCGACTGCATGGCGTCATGATTTTCCGTCGGAACCAAAATGGTTTTCATGCTCATCGTCGCCTCCCATCAACGTCGTCGCGAGCGCGGATTTGCCAACGAACGGCGATCAAAACGTTCGTATGAATTGATACTAGCGAACCTGCCGCGTCCGTGGAATGGGCGTGCGCGCAGTCAGCGCTCCATCGCCCGAAGCCCCAGCTTGTCCAAGAGCGCCATATCGCGGTCGCGGCCGGGGTTCGGCGTGGTGAGCAGCTTCGGGCCATAGAAGATGGAATTGGCGCCGGCAAGGAAACACAAGGCCTGTGTCTCTTCGCTCATTTCCTCGCGGCCGGCCGACAGCCGCACCACCGACTTCGGCATCGCGATGCGCGCCACCGCGACGGTGCGCACGAAATCGAGTGCGTCGAGCTTGGCCGCATCACTCAGTGGCGTGCCTTCCACCTGCACCAGCATGTTGATCGGCACGCTTTCCGGATGCACCGGCAGGCTCGCCAGTGTCGCGATCATGCCGATGCGATCCTCCAGATCCTCGCCCATGCCGACGATGCCGCCACAGCAGACATTAATGCCGGCGTCGCGCACGTGATCGAGCGTGTCGAGGCGGTCCTGATAGGTGCGGGTGGTGATGATGGCGCCGTAATATTCCGGCGACGTGTCGAGGTTGTGGTTGTAGTAGTCGAGACCGCTTTGCTTGAGACGCTTGGCCTGGGCGGCCTCGATCATGCCGAGCGTGACGCAGGTCTCCAGGCCGAGCGCCTTGACGCCTTCCACCATGGCGCAGACCTGGTCGAGGTCGCGATCCTTGGGACTACGCCAGGCCGCGCCCATGCAGAAGCGCGAAGCGCCCGAAGCCTTGGCCGCGCGAGCCTCGCTGAGCACGCTGTCGAGGCTCATCAGCTTCTCGGCCTTGACGCCGGTGTCGTATTGCGCGCTTTGCGGACAATAGGCGCAATCTTCCGGGCAGCCGCCGGTCTTGATCGACAACAGTGTAGAGATCTGCACCTCGAGCGGATCGAAATGCAGGCGGTGGACGCGCTGCGCCTCGAACATCAGCTCGGGAAACGGCAGGGAGAACAGTGCCCGCACCTCCGCCCGCGTCCAGTCGTTGCGGATCTGGCCAAAGCCGGCATGGGAAAACGGCAGCGCTTGCGCAAGAGACATCGTTTGCTCCTCGACCACATCGCTATAGCAGGCCGAATGCCGATCTGCCATCCGGCGGGGCCTGCCGGCGCGTTCTCGACCGGCGAGCAAATAGACATCCGATGTCACCACCGAGCCACGAAAATCGAGCATCACGCGTTGATCGAAGTCAAGCCGAACGAGCAAATGCTGGTCTAATTAAGCTGCGCGGGACCGGCATTGGCGCCGGTCTATTAACACCGGCCAGCCGGCGGGATAGGATTAAAAGGCAATTTAATCAGATGACAAATCGAACATCCAGTATGCGCCGATTTCGATGGCGCGAAACGGGGCCACTATGAATTTCGAGTTGAATGAAGAGCAGCAACTGATCCAGGACACGGCGAAAAGGTTCGCCGCCGAAGAGATCGCACCGACACTCGATCAGGAGGAGCGTCAGCACGCGTTCAAGCCCGAGCGTGTCGCCAAAATGGGCGAACTCGGTTTCTTCTCTTGCGCATTGCCGGAAGAACTGGGCGGCAGCGGCATGGGATTCATGGAATCGGTGCTGATGGCCGAACAGATCGGCAAGGTCTCCGCCTCCTGGCGTTTGCCCTTCAACATGCAGAACCTTGGCCCGTCACTCACCGTTACCAAGTTCGGCACGCCGGAGCAGAAAAAGAAATACGTGCCCGGCTGGGTCGCCGGCACGCAGCTCGGATTCTTTGCCATGACCGAGCCCAACACCGGCTCCGACGTGGCGAGCATGCGAACCCATGCCATCGACAAGGGCGACCACTTCGAAATTCATGGCAACAAGATGTGGATCTCGCAGGCGCATGTCGGCGATGCCGGGCTGCTCTATGCCTATACGGACAAGGCCAAGGGCAACAAGGGCATGACCGCCTTCATCATCGAACCGAAAAAGATGAAAGGTTGCACCGCGCGTCCGATCGAAACCAAGCTCGGCCTGCATTGCGCCCCGACCGGGGAATTCGTGTTCGAAGGCATGCAGGTGCCGAAGGAGAATGTGCTCGGTCAGGTCGGCGACGGCTTCCTGGTGTGTATGTGGCAGCTCAATCAGACCCGGATCGGCTGCGCCGCCGGCGCTTTGGGTGTTGCAGGCGGTGCGCTCGAACTCGCCATCAATTACGCCAACGAGCGCACCCAGTTCGGCAAGGCGATCTCACACCACCAGATGATCCAGGCACAGATCGCGGAGATGACGGTCGAGCATCACGCCGCGCAGATGCTCGTTTATCGCGCCGCGTGGCTGAAGGATCAGGGCAAGCCGAACCAGTACGAGACGTCCGTCGCCAAACTCGCCGCCTCCGAAGCGGCCGTGCACGCCGCCAACGAATGCATGAAAATCTTCGGTTCGTACGGTTTCTCAACCGAATTTCCCGCCGAGCGTTTCTACCGCGACGCCAAGTCGCTGCAGGTCGTTGAAGGCACGTCCAACATCCAGAAGATCATCATCTCAGGCATGGCCTGCGGACACACGCCCAATAGAGTGTAACGGAACGCATGGCCGAGATTGGCGCGCCATCATTCGGGAGCTGGGAATGAGACCGTATTTCGAAAAGATGATGGGCTTCGGCAAGGAGCTGAAGGAAAACCGCATCATCCGCACCAAGGAGAGCCGCGCCAAACTCGAGGCCGTGGAAGCCGAGATCGCCGCCTTGCGCAAGGTCCGCCAGGAAGTCGGCATTCCGGCTGCCAAGATCAACGAGCGCGGTTCGATGACGGTGTGGCAGCGCATTGAGTATCTGGTTGACAAAGATAGCTTCCTGACGCTGCACAGCCTTTACAACCCGGCAGACAATGAGGAAGGCACGACGAACGTCGTCGACGGTCTCGGCAAGATTGGCGGCCGCTGGGCCGTCATCATCGGCTTCGACAACAAATTGCTGGCCGGCGCCTGGATCCCCGGGCAGTCGGAGAACATCCTGCGGGTGACCGACGTCGCCAAGCGCCTGCATATCCCGCTGGTTTGGCTGGTCCAGTGCAGCGGCGTCAAAATGACCGATCAGGAGAAGTTCTACGCCGACCGTCGCGGCAGCGGCACCGCCTTCTACCGTCACGCCGAGCTGGAGCAGATGGGGATTCCCATTCTCGCCGGCATTTACGGCACCAATCCGGCCGGCGGCGGCTACCAGAGCATCAGTCCCACCATCCTGCTCGCCCACAAGGACGCCAACATGGCGGTCGGCGGCGTCGGTATCGTGTCGGGCATGTCGCCGAGGGGCGGCTTCGACGTGGCCGGCCTGGAGGAATTGATCGCCAAGACGCGCGACATGCGCGAGCAGGCGCCGGGCCGGGCCGATACACATTTCGACGCCACTGGTTTTTTCACGCGCGTGCTCGAGAAGGAAACCGAAGTGCTCGACGGCATCAAGGACTACATGCGGGCGATCCCCGCCTATGACCCGATGTTCTTCCGCGTGGCCGAGCCGAAGGAGCCGCAGCTTGCGGCCAACGATCTCTACCACCTGCTGCCGGCCAATCCGAAGGAATCGTATATTTTCGACGATATCCTCGCGCGCCTGGTTGACGGCAGCGAACACATGGAGTTCCGGCCCGACTACGGCCCCGAGATCTACACCGGCCTAGTCAAGATCGACGGCATGCTGGTCGGCGCCATCGGCAACCGGCAAGGGCTGCTGCCGAAGGGCTATCCGGAATACGCCAACTACCCCGGCATAGGCGGCAAGCTCTACCGCCAGGGGCTGATCAAGATGAATGAGTTCGTGACGCTGTGTGGGCGCGACCGGTTGCCGGTCATATGGTTCCAGGACACATCCGGCATCGACGTCGGCGACATCGCCGAGCGGGCCGAGCTGCTCGGCCTCGGCCAATCGCTGATCTATTCAATTCAGCAAACCGACGTGCCGATGATGCTCGTGGTACTGCGCAAGGGCAGCGCGGCCGCTCACTACGTCATGGGCGGGCCAACCGCCAACCGCCACAATGCTTTTACCCTCGGCACCGCCGCCACGGAGATCTACGTCATGCACGGCGAGACGGCAGCCGTCGCGACCTTCGCCCGCCGCGCGGTGAAGGACAAGGATGCCGGCAAGCCGCTTCAGCCGATCGCCGACAAGATGAACGAGATGGCGAAGAAATATTACGACACCTCGCGCCCCGCCTATTGCGCCCAGCACGGCTTTGTCGACGAGATCGTCGATCTCAAGGCGCTGCGGGCCTACCTCAAGGGTTTCGCCGGCGCGGTCTATCAGAATCCGATCTCGATCTGCCCGCGCCACCAGATGCTGACGCCACGCATCATCCGGGGGTAAACAGCTACGAATTACCGAGATTGTTCCTTGACGCAGCAACGTCGGCGCTGAGATGGGAAGTGCGAAGACCTCTTATTACCAAGTCCGATCAGCGGCGCTTGGCCGGTAAAAAGGAGAATGCTCGATGAGCGAGGAAGTCACCGCCCCGGTATCGGGGAAGGTCTGGAAAATTCTTGTGAAGGTCGGCGACGCGGTGCAATCCGAGGACGAGCTCATGATCCTCGAAGCTATGAAGATGGAAAACCCCATCTATTCCCCGATCGACGGGAAAGTCGCCGCCATCAAGGTCGCCGAGGGCGAACAAGTCGAGCCCAATCAGTTATTGATCATTATCGAGTAGCCGAAATGGAAAGCGTCGGCGGCTCGATAAAATTGATGCTGTTTGTTTACGTGTTGGCGGCGGCGGTCTCGCTCGCCACCGCATGGCTCATCAAACTTATTTTCTTTGTCATCCGGGCGCAGAAAAAACGTGCGGCCGCGCTGCATGCCGCCCAGGCCACGCCGGCCGCGGCGCCGGCGGACACAACCGCGAAACGGATGACCTGACTATGCCGGAGATCGACTTTCTCAACATCTTTCAAGGGATCGCCACCATGGTGGCGTCCGATCCGCTCATCGCTGTCGCGCGCGTGCTGTTGATCGCGTGCGGGATCGCCTTCGTTTATCTCGGTGCCAAGGGAATTCTCGAGCCGCTCATCATGATCCCGATGGGCATCGGAATGGCGACCGTCAATGCCGGCGTTCTCTATCTCTCGGCAAAGACCATGGGAACGATCTTCATCGATCCAACGGCAAGCGGTCCAGAAAAACTTCTGGATGTGCTGCAGATCGACTTCCTACAACCGATCTATACGTTCACGTTCAGTAACGGGCTGATCGCCTGCTTGGTCTTCATGGGCATCGGGGCGATCTCGGATATCGGCTACATGCTGATCGCCCCCGTCCGCTGCATGATTATCGCGATCATGGCGGAACTGGGTACATTGCTGACGTTCCCGATCGCCGTCGCCATGGGCCTGACCTATAAAGAAGCCGCGGCGATCGCGATGGTGGGCAGCGCCGATGCTCCCATGGTTCTCTACACTTCACTTCTGCTGGCCAAGGATCTTTTCGTACCGATTACGATCGTGGCCTATCTCTATCTGAGCCTGTGCTACGCCGGTTATCCTTATCTGGTCAGGCTGCTGATCCCCAAGCATTTGCGCGGGATCAAGATGGACCAGAAGACGATCCCGAACATCTCGCCAGGCGAGAAGATAACTTTTGCCATCATCACCGCGACTGTGCTTTGCCTTTTGTTCCCGGTGGCGGCTCCCCTGTTCATGTCGTTCTTCGTAGGGGTCATCGTCCGCGAATCCGGCGTGAAACAATATGTAGAGTTTCTCAGCGGCACGGTCCTTTACGGTTCCACTTTTTTCCTCGGCCTCCTGCTCGGTGTGCTTTTTGAGGCCAACACCATTCTCAATCCCAAGGTTATCCTGCTGCTGTTCCTAGGGATGACGGCGCTGCTGCTCTCCGGCATCGGCGGCATCATTGGCGGCTATATCGTCTATTGGACCAGCGGCCGCACCTTCAACCCGGTGATCGGTATTGCCGGGGTATCCTGCGTGCCGACGACTGCCAAGGTGGCCCAGAAGGAGGCCCACGGCGCCAACAAGTTCGCCATGATCCTGCCCTGGGCAATGGGGGCTTGCGTGTCCGGCGTGATCTCCTCGGCCATTATCGCCGGTATCTATGTGACCGTATTGCAGGTACACGCGCCATGAGAAGGAGGACTTCTTACTGGATCGGCGGGACCCTCACCGCCCTGCTTGGGGTCGGACTCGTCCGACTGCTGGCTCCCGCGCTTGCGGGCTTTGCCGGCTCGCTTGCTACCGTCGCCGGTTACCTGCTGGTCATCGTCGGCATCACGATCGTCGCCCTTGCGACAAGACGATCGGGATCGGAGGCTTTCGTCACGATCGAGAAAGCCCAAAAGACTTAAGTCCGGTCGAAACGGCTACGCGGCATCGATGATTTTCTTTCGGCACGGTGGCGTCCGTTCGAAAAATCACATCCGCGCATATAAATGACGTCGTCATGGGCTGCGCGGCTCGATGGCAAGGTGTGGCGACCCCTATGACAACGCCAAAGCCGCAAATTTCATGAAAACGCTCAAAGCTGCGGCGGTCTAACTGGGAGCCTACGAAGCACTTGCCGACGTCTTCACCGATATTCCGCACTTTATCAGCGAGCGCTGCAACAAACACAGGCTCCACTCGGCGCTCGGATAACGCGGCCCTGTCGCGTTCGAGGATTAACACGCCCAACAGCCTGGTAAATCGCCGGTATGATCGCTGTTCAGTCCAATGGGTTCACTGCAGGAACAGGGAATCTTGGCGTGGAAACAGGGGATTTAACCTCTGAAAATGACGCCGTCGCCGGTTGAGATTTTCGGCACACACAGCCGTTATATTGCTGCAATTGCGCTGCTGCGACTCGCGGTCGCAATCCGATTCCAGATATTTGACATCGCGAACAATTAGCCGCTTCGACGGTAAACCGTGTTGCGGATTGCGCCGCGTCAACATACGATAGAAATAACCGCGGCCTTTAACCCGGATGCTGTAGGGAAAGAAACGTCCAAGCTATTCTTGGTTTCTACGCGCAACGGCCGTGAGCCGCGTGCGCGGCATTGCGAGCCAAGGATCGGGAGGGTCGATGCGTTACGCCTCTCGCGAGAAAGATTATGAAATTTGCCTGCGCGCGCACGGTGCAGGCAGTGCCGGCTTGCTATCTTTTTACAAACGACATCAACGACCGAACAATATCGCGGCTGCCGCAAGTGACGGCGGCGCGATGCTTGTCGGAACGCGCGTCCGTGAACACTGCCAAAAAGAACTGAAAGGGAGGAAGTCATGACTAAGTTTAACGTTTCGCGGCGGACATTCGTGGAGGGCGGCCTCGGGCTGACGGTTGCAAACTTTCTGCCCGGCACGACGCCATTTGCCTTCGGCGCCACCATGGAGGAGCAGACCATCGCGGCGGCCAAGAAGGTTGGCGCCACCAACGTCAACGGCATGATCTGGTCGCCTTACTTCGTGCCGATGCAGCCGGTGATCGCCAAATTCACTGAGCAGACCGGCATCGGCATCGGCGGCGTCCAGGACATCTCGATCTTCGACGCGCCGCAGCGCGCCATGGCCGAGGCGCTGTCGCGCTCGCCGCAGTTCGACTTCATCCACATCGATTCCAATATGATCCCCTCGCTTTCTTCCGCCGGCTATCTGGAGCCGCTCGACGAGTACATCAAGAACTCGGGCTTTCACTTCGATGTCGTGGCCGGCTACGACAACTTCATGAAATACGACGGCCATACTTACGGCATTCCGACCGACGGCAACGTGCATATCCAATATACGCGCAAGGATCTGATCGACGATCCGGACAACAAGAAGCGTTTCGCCGACAAATTCGGCGCCGAGCTGAAGCTGCCGGAGACTTGGGAGGAAAACCTGCGACTGCAGGAATTCCTCATGGACCCGAAGAAGGATCTCTACGGCTCAGGCAACCTGCGCAACCGCGCGAACGGCGTGACCTGGTGGTACATGATCTTCTACAGCGCCGGCGGCTTCCCCTTCGACGACGACATGAAGCCGACCATCAACACGCCGGCCGGCCAATACGCGGTCGACATCTATCTACAGGACAAGAAGGTCAACCATCCGGAAGCGGCCAACTGGGGCACGCCGCAGATGATCCCGCGTATCGCGCAGGGCCATGTGGTGAGCTGCCAGTATTGGGACGGGACCTGCAAGACGATCGGCAACCCGAAGCAGTCGAAGACGGTAGACAAGTTCTACTTCAGCGTGGTGCCGGGCTCGAAGTTCAGCGGCAAGATGATCCACCGCTCGATCTCCTCGCCGCTCGCCGCCATTCTTATCAACAAGTACAGCCCACGCAAGGCGCAGGCCGCCTATCTCGCGCTGTGGCTAGGCTCGGGCACGAACAGTATTCCGATCGTCTCCGATCCGAAGAACGCGTTCAACGACGCCTGGGCGACCCAGCACTTCTCGGCGCCGCCGGTGATCGAGGCCTATTCGCAAGCGGGCATCGACGCCATTAAGAAGAACTTCGAGGTGGTTTCGCCGCCGATCTATCTGACCGGCTTCCTCGAATTCCAGGACGCGCTCGGCAAGAACCTGTCGGAGGCCTATGTCGGCCAGCTGCCAGCCAAGGACGTACTGAAGAAGACCGAGGACGAGTGGAACAAGATCGTCGGCCGGATTGGTCGTAGCAAGCTCAAAAGGGATCTGGCGAGCTACAAGGCGGCGATGCCGACTCGGAGCGTTCCCGGTTGACCGCCTGACGCCGGGAAAAAGCCCGACACGCATTCAGCCGGACGAGCCTCGCGCTCGTCCGGACTTTCCTTGGAGGTAAGGAATGGCCGTAGCCGCCCTTCCGGCCAGCGATCTAGCCAACGCGGTATTGCCTCGCGCGGTATCCCGCCGCCGCGCGATCAGGCGATTCAAGATCTCGTTGCTGGCGCCGCTGGTGGCGCTGGTGTTCTTCGTTTTAACGCCGGTGCTTTTGCTGCAGCTCTATTTCTCGTTCCACCAATGGACCGTCTATCTGGGCACGTGGTGGGATGCCGACTTTGTCGGCCTCGACCTGTTCCGCGATGTGCTTACCGATCCGCGCTTCGGCTGGGCGGTGGTGCGCTCGCTCTCCTTCGCCACCGGCTCGACCCTTGGCTGCTTCGTATTCGGCTTCGGGCTCGCTTATCTAATGTACAAGCCGTTCCGGGGACAGGGCTTCTTCTACATCCTTTTCATTTTGCCGATGCTGACCGTGCCGGTGGTGGTCGCCTACACCGCGGAAATGATGCTCTACGCCGACGGTCCGGTGAACCACATCATTTCGTTCTTTATCGGCCACGACTTCCGGGCGGCATGGCTCACCAATCCGCACATCGCGCTGACCACTGCGGCACTGCTGGAAATCTGGAATTGGACGCCGTTCTCCTTCATCATCATGCTGGCGGGCCTGGCGGCAATCCCGAAAGAGCCAATCGAAGCAGCGGAAATCCTCGGCGCCTCCAAATGGCGTATCTTCTGGGAAATCCAAGTGCCTCTGCTGCGGCCGGTAATCCTCCTGGCGCTGGTGCTGCGCTTCCTCGAGGCCATGGCCGAATTCCCCAAGACCTGGGCGCTGTTCCAAGGCGGCCCCGGCTCGGCGACCGAGACGCTGCCGATCTACATCTTCATGACCACGTGGCAGTATTTCCAGATCTCCAAGGGCGCGGCGATGTCCTACATCGTCATGATGATGATGATCGTCATCGTCCTGATCGCGATTCATCTGTTGCGCCGCGAGAAGCACACGCTGGACGCCATGTATCAACGGCGCGAAGGCGCCGAGGCGGAGAATTGATATGGCAATGACCAAAACCCAGCGCCGCCGCATCACCGCAATCACGCGCTATGTCGTGTTGACGGCCTGGGCGCTGATCGCCTTTTTCCCCATCTATTGGATGGTATCGACCTCGTTCAAGCCGAGCGATCAATGGTTCTCCTGGCCGCCGGTCTATTTCCCGCATCCGGCGACACTCTCGAATTATCTGAATGTTTGGTTCGGCGCGCAGGAATATACCGCGACGCAATATGCGATTTCCTCGCAGAAGCCGCTGATCTCGATGTGGAATTCGACGGTGATCGCAACCGCCTCGACCTTTCTGTCGGTGCTGTTCGGTTCAATCATCGCCTACGGCGTTTCACGTTACAAAATTCTTTCGGAAACGCGCATGTTCCAACTTCTGATGCTGCGGATGATCCCGCCCATCGTCGTGGTCGCGCCGCTGTCGCTCTATTACACCGCGATTGGCTTGATCGATACGCGCACCGGGCTCATCCTGGTCTATTTCCTCACGACGCTGCCTTACGCGGTATGGATGACCAAGAGCTTCATCGACGAAGTGCCGCGCGAAATCGAGCAGGCGGCGGAGATTCTCGGTGCCTCGCGCTGGCGCACGATATTCGAGATTGTATTGCCACTAGTCCGCTCGGGGTTGGTGGCAACCTTCCTGTTTATTTTGATTCTGACCTGGAGCGAATATTTGCTGGCGCTGATCATCACCAAGACTCAGGTCGCCACGCTGCCGATCGAATTGTCGAAATATCAGGGCACGACCGAAGGCCGCGTGTATGGCCGGCAGGCGGCGCTGGCGGTTGGCATCACTATTCCGCTCATGATCGTCGGCCTCATTATCCGCAAGCACCTCGCGCGCGGCTTCAGTTTCGGCATGGTACGGAGATAAAAGTGGCGCGCATCGAGTTGTGCAATCTGGAAAAGTCTTTCGGCGCGGTCAAAGCGGTGAAAGATCTGAGTTTCACTATCGAGGACGGCGAGTTCATCGTCTTCGTCGGCCCGTCCGGCTGCGGCAAGACCACGACGCTGCGCATGATTGCCGGCTTCGAGGACCCGAGTTCGGGCGAAATCCGCATCGATGGCCGCGTAGTCAACGATCTCGAGCCGCGCGACCGCGGCCTCGGCATGGTGTTCCAAAGCCATGCTTTGTTCCCGCACAAGAATGTAGCGCAGAACATCGAATTCGGCCTGCGCATGAAGAAAGTGCCGCCGGAAGAGCGCGTCAAACGCGTGCGCGAGGTGGCCGAGATGGTGCGCATCGGCCATCTGCTCGATAAAATGCCGGGCCAATGCTCGGGCGGTGAATCGCAGCGTGTAGCGCTCGCCCGCACGCTGGTCACCAATCCGTCGACCTTCCTGCTCGACGAACCGCTGTCGAGCCTCGACGCCAAGCTGCGCCGCGAGTTGCGCGCGGAATGCGACCGGCTGCACCAGGTGCTCAATCGCACTTTCATCTACGTCACTCATGACCAAGAAGAAGCGATGACGCTGGCCGACCGCATTGTCGTCATGCGCGCCGGCGAAATCGTGCAGATCGGATCGCCGATGGAGATCTATTCAAATCCGGTCAACTATTTCGTCGCCGATTTCTTCGGCTCGCCGTCGATGAATCTGGTAGCCGGCGAAATCGCGGAAAATAACGCGGCCGCCAGCTTTCGCTCACCGTCGATCGAAATCGCGCTGCCCGACAGCTTCAAAGCGGCGAAAGCCGGCGCGGCCACGCTCGGCATCCGGCCCGAGCATGTCGGTGTCGCGGTCGGCGGCAGCGGCGACATCGAACTTCCGGTGCGGCTGGTCGAACCGCTTGGCAAGGATACCCTGCTCTATTTCGATGCGGGAACCGAGCGGGCCTTCGTTGTGGTCACCGAAGGCCTCGGCATGGCCGATATAAAGGTCGGCGAACGCATCGCGCTGTCGTTGGATCGGCGTCGCATCCACCTGTTCGACGGCGATGGACGACGGATCGTCGGCACCCAATAATCGTTGAACGAAAATGGAACCTCGAGGAGCCAATGGAATACCGTGAAAAAAGTGAAATCCGTGACGGCATGCGGATCGACTGGGATATGCCGATCAAAATGGATGACGGCGTGGTGTTGCGCTGCGACATCTACCGGCCGGTCGCCGACGGCCAATATCCTGTCATCCTGACCTACGGTCCGTACGGCAAGTGGCTGCAATTCGAAGACCTCTATTCCGACCAGTGGCGCCGCATGTGCGCCGACCAGCCGGACGTGCCGGCCAATTCGACCAACAAATACCAGTGCTGGGAGGTGGTCGATCCGGAGAAATGGGTGCCGGACGATTATGTGGTCATCCGCGTCGACAGCCGCGGCGCCGGCCGCTCGCCCGGCGTCATCGACATATGGTCGCTGCGCGAGGCACAGGACCTGGCGCAATGCGTCGATTGGGCCGGCGTGCAGGCCTGGTCTAACGGCAAGGTCGGGCTCAACGGCATTTCCTACTATGCCGAGAACCAGTGGCAGGCGGCCGCGCTACAGCCCAAGCACCTCGCGGCTATTTGCACCTGGGAAGGCGCCGCCGATTTCTATCGCGACATGGCGCATCACGGCGGCATCTTCTGCCGCGGTTTTGTCGAGGGCTGGTCGAGGGCTCAGGTCTATACGTTGCAGAACGGCCGCGGCAGGCGCGGTTTCAAGAGCCGCATGACCGGCGACTGGGTATCGGGCCCGGAAACTCTATCGGAAGAAGAACTCGGCAAGAACCGCCGCAACTTTTACGAAGATTGTCTCGCGCGCAAACTCGATACCGACGAATTCTGGCAGTCGCGCATGCCGGACTGGACCAAGGTGAAGGTGCCGCTGCTCTCGAGCGCCAATTGGGGCGGGCAAGGCCTGCATCCGCGCGGCAATTTCGAAGGCTTCGTGCGCTCCGCCTCCGAGCATAAATGGCTGGAAGTGCACGGTATCGAGCACTGGACCCACTTCTATACGAATTACGGCCTCGACCTGCAGAAGAGGTTCTTCGGCCGCTTCCTGAAGGGCGAAGGTGACGGCTGGGCCAAGCAGCCGCCGGTGCAGTTGCAGGTTCGCCAT
Source organism: uncultured Alphaproteobacteria bacterium (assembly GCA_963739825.1). Lineage (GTDB taxonomy): Bacteria > Pseudomonadota > Alphaproteobacteria > Rhizobiales > Xanthobacteraceae > Pseudolabrys. Next base: position 1,638,787 of record CAVUBU010000001.1, on the reverse strand, counting down.
CCGGGCGAGAAATTCGTCGAGCGGCACGAGAACGAATGGCCGCTCAAGCGCACGCAATGGACCAAGCAGTACATCCACCCGGCCGATCTAACGATGTCGGCATCACCGCCGACGGCGGCGAGCTCCATCACCTATGCCGGCTTCAGCGACGGCGTAACCTTCTTGACCGAACCGCTCGAGCGCGACACCGAGATTACCGGTCCGATTGCGGCGAAGCTGTGGGTGTCGTCGGCGACGGAAGACGCCGATCTGTTCCTGGTGGTGCGCGTCTTCACGCCTGACCTCAAGGAACTGACGTTCCAAGGCGCGCTCGATGCGCACACGCCGATCGCGCAAGGTTGGCTGCGTTGCTCGCACCGCAAACTCGATCCGAATCTCTCGCTGCCCTACCGGCCCTATCACACGCACGACGAAGAGCAGAAGCTCACACCCGGCCAGGTCTACGAGGTCGATGTCGAAGTCTGGCCAACGTGCATCGCGCTGCCGAAGGGCTATCGGTTGGCGCTGTCGGTACGCGGCAACGACTACGTTTATCCGGGCGAACCTGGCGAAGGTTTGGAAACGCTGGGCAAGGTGTGGACTGGCTGCGCGGTCTTCACGCATGACGACCCACGCGACCGGCCGCCGGCGGTGTTCGGCGGCAATGTGACACTGCACGCCGGCCCCAACCGGCAGGCCTACGTCTTGCTGCCGGTCATCCCGAAGAAATAGAACTCGAAACTCTTGGAGTGAAATACCATGAGCTACCGTGAGGTCAGCGAGATCCGCGATGGGATGCAGATCGATTGGGACATGCCGATCGAAATGGACGACGGACTGATCCTGCGCGCCGACATATTCCGCCCGATCAAAAAGGGCCGCTACCCAGTCATCCTCAGCCACGGCCCCTATGCCAAGTGGCTGCACTTCGAAGACGGTTACAAGACCGCCTGGAAGCGCATGCAGGAGAAGCATCCCGACGTCATGAATAATTCCACCAACAAATATGCGAGCTGGGAGGTGTGCGACCCCGAGAAGTGGGTTCCGCACGGTTATGTCTGCGTCCGCGTCGATTCACGCGGCTGCGGCCGCTCGCCCGGCTATGTCGAACACTGGTCGCCGCGCGAGAATAAGGACATGTACGACTGCATCGAGTGGGCCGGCGTGCAGCCCTGGTCGAACGGCAAAGTCGGGCTGTCAGGCATTTCCTATTACGCTGTCAACCAGTGGAAAGTCGCCGAGATGGCGCCCAAGCACCTCGCCGCGCTATGCGTGTGGGAGGGCTATTCCGACTTCTATCGCGAGCTGTCGCACAATGGCGGCATCTACTCGACGTTTCCGCAAAACTGGTACGACATGCAGATCAAGACCGTGCAATACGGCCTCGGCGTGAACGGCCATCGCAGCCGCATGAACGGCGACTGGGTGTCCGGCCCGGAGACGCTTACGGCCGAAGAGATGGGCGCTAACCGCTACGATCTCGGCAAGGAATACTACGCTCATCCGCTGATCGACGACTATTGGAACGCGATAACCGCCGATCTTTCCAAAATCAAGGTTCCGCTGCTTTCCACCGCCAACTGGGGCGGCCAGCCGCTGCATCCGCGCGGCAATTACGAAGGCTTTACGCAAGCCGCTACGAAACACAAGTGGCTCGAAGTGCACGGCATCGAGCATTGGACGCACTACTACACCGACTACGGCGTCGACCTGCAGCGGCGTTTCTTCGATTATTTCCTCAAAGGCATCAAGAACGGCTGGGACAAGCAGCCGAAGGTGCAACTCAATGTGCGGCATCCGGGCGAGCGCTTCGAACTGCGCTTCGAAGACGGCTGGCCTATCCCCCGCACGCGCTGGACCAAGTTTCACCTCGCGACCGGAAACCAGAAGCTGGTGACCGAGGTGCCGAGCGGCTCCACGACATTGACATTCGACGCGATGGGCGATGGCGTCACCTTCCTCACCGAGCCGCTCTCTGAACAAACCGAAATCTGCGGGCCGATGGCGGTGAAGTTGTTCGTCTCGTCGTCGACGACGGACGCCGATATATTCATCGTGCTGCGCGTGTTCGCGCCTGACATGAAGGAGGTCGTCTTCCAGGGTGCGCTCGATCCGCACACGCCGATCGGACAAGGCTGGCTGCGCGCCTCGCACCGCAAGCTCGACAAGAAGAAGTCGCTGCCTTACCGGCCGTGGCATCCGCACGACGAGAAGCAGCCGCTGAAACCGGGCGATGTGTACGAGCTCGACATCGAAATCCATCCGAGTGGCATCGTGATCCCGAAGGGCCACCGCATCGCGCTCTCGGTCCGCGGGCGTGACTACGTCTATCCCGGCGGCTCCGGCGGCAAGCTTTCCAACATGAAGAACGAGTTCACCGGCGTCGGCCCGTTCCTGCACGACGACCCGCGCGACCGGCCGCTCGCGATTTACGGCGGAAAGACCACATTGCACCTCGGCGGCGGGTGGGAGAATTTTGTTCTGCTGCCGATCATTCCGCCGAAGCCGCAATCCAAGCCTGCAAAAGGAAAATCCGCAAAAGCGGCGCGCCGCGCGGTGAAGGCGAAAAAGCAGCGTTAGCCGATAATGCCGATGCCGGCTTAACCGCGCTTGAGATAGCGCTTGTCGAGCATCACGTGGATGCCTTTGTTGCCATTCACCACCTGGGTGACGCGCAGGTCCGCGGCGAGGCTTGCCAGGGCGTAGGCTTGATAGCGATCGAGGCCGGTGCGCCCGCAAATGAGGTCGATCATCTGCCGCAATGCGATGACTACGCCATCGTCGAGATCGGGGTCGAACGCCATCGTGATCATGTGCGTCGGTGTTTCGGCGAGCGGCCATTCGAGCCGCATATCGTCGCGGACGGTAAGACGGAAGGTGCCGACCAACCCGGTCTCGATTGCGGTGACGCAGACTTCGCCATCGCCCTGCGCGCCGTGACCGTCGCCTACGGAAAAAAGTGCGCCGTCCGTAAAAATAGGAAGATACAAAATCGTGCCAGCGACCAGTTCCTTGTTGTCCATATTGCCGCCGTTTCGGCGCGGCGGCGGGGTCGGTATGCGGCCCCAGGAGGCCGGCGGGGCCACCGCCATAACCCCGAAAAATGGCCGCAGCGGAATTTCCTGGCCCCACGGCAACTTCCCGCTCATCCGGGCTTTGTCGAGCGTAATGTAAATTGGCCGGTATTCGGGAAAGTCGTCCGGTAATGCGCCGGCGAGCGGGCGAATGACGTTGTATCCCCAATCGTAGTGTAGATCGATGGTCTCGATGTCGACCTGTAACACTTGTCCGGCTTTGGCTCCGCGCACGGCGACCGGCCCGGTGCACATGTGCCCAAAAAAGCGCTGCGGGCCGTTGGCGGCATGAATGGCGAGCAACGCCGGCGGAATCTCGAACGGTGGCGGCGGTAGAATTTCGGGCGCGCCCGATACCGACGAGATCGTTACACGTTCCCCGCTGTCTATGGTGAGGACCGGCGCCAGCTTAGCGTCGAAGAAGCCCCAATGCACCGTGTCCGGGCCGGCTTCAACGCGCGGGACGTCGCGTGATTCTTGCAAGGGATGGTCTCCAGTTCGCCGCCAAGATTACCGGTATTTCATGACGGCGTCAGTGAACATTGTTATCGTTCATCTCAATGCCCCGGCATGCGGCGGCGACCACAAGGCCTCACTGGGAATAATGGACGATGGCAAGCGGTTTCTGGCGCTCCGAATACCTCACAAACAATAGCTTCCGTCTGTTCTACCGCGATTGGCGGCCGCGCGATGATTCCTTGCTGCCGCTGCTGGCGCTACACGGCTCGCTGATGCAGAGCGGCATGTGGACAGCGATCGCGGAGGGAGCAGGTGCGGTTCGCATGCTGTGCCCGGATCAGCGCGGCTTCGGCCTCAGTGAAGATCCGGGCGGCGACTCCTGCGCCGAATTCGCTTCGGACGCGCTGCTGCTCGCGCAGAAGCAATTGCTGACCCGCTTCGTAGTCATGGGTCATTCGTTTGCGTGTTCGATTGCGCTCGAGGTCACGGCCAGGGCTGCCGCACGGGTCGCCGCGGTCGTGCTGGTCGACCCCTTGGTGCGCATCGGCCCCGCCGCTCAAGCGGCGCCAACCATTTCGTCGCCGGATAGCTTCGCCACGATCGAGGAGGCGGCGCGCTATTTCCGCGATACGGAAGAAGGCGAATGGACGGACCTTACGCTGAACCGCTTGGTCCAAGACATCATGATACGCGATGTTCAAACCGGGCACTGGCGCTTTCCCTACTCCACAGCGAGGCTGCGTCGGCTGCGGGCATTTACCGCTTCCCCCGCTAACGACTACGATCTGTTCGCCAAAGCCAAGGCCGTGCGCCATCCGGTGCTCATATTTCGCGGCGGCATGAGCAAGCGATTTCCGGCCGCAGCCGAACAGCCTTTCGTCGAGGCGTTTGCATCGAAACCAAAGGTCGTGGTGTGCCCTCGCAGCGGGCATTTTCCAACAGCGACAGAGCCCGAAATTATCATCAACGAATTGAAGCACTTCCTCAATTCCATCGAGAAGAACTGAAGGTGGTGAGCAGCGTCGTTTCCGAAAATCATATCTGGACGCATCAATGATATAGTCCTGCCAAGACCGGAATGGCGGCGATGGCGCCAGAGCGGCGGACGGCTCGACGTAATGGCGTATTTTTCTGTACTGCCAGGTGATCTGCCGGACCAGCCACTCGGCGACCGGATGCCGCGTCACCTCGAACCAAAGCACCTATCGCCGGCCATAGCCTAGGACTAGGACCTGAAACGCAAACAGGAGATCAACGGGCAGCGTCGGCCCAACGACACGAATCCAGATCGGATAAAATTATCGAAAAAAACGACCGAACTGTCTCCGCGGGAAAAGAGCCTCTTACATTTGTGCCCATTGAGTGAGCACCAAATAGCTCGCCCTTCATTCTTGCGACCATTTGAGGTAGCTTAATGCGTGAGCCGTCACCAGATAAACAATAAGCGATTTCACTCGATATGCCCGCGCCAGTAGATACTTGCGGCATGGGGGTACCAATGAAACTTATCCGCCGGAGATTTCTTCAACTGGCCGCCAGCGTTACGGCGTCGCAGGTCCTATCGCCAATTGCTTGGGCCAGCGACTATCCTACGCGGCCTGTGCACTGGATCATTGGATTTCCGCCGGGTGGCGGGACTGACATTTTGGCAAGGATCATGGCGCGCTGGCTCACGGACCATCTGGGCCAGGAAGTCTTGGTCATAAACAAGCCCGGCGCCGGCACCAATATCGCGGCACAAGCAGCAATCAATTCCCCGGCTGACGGGCATACACTTCTTTGGATCGGGACCAGTAACGCCATAAATACGACGCTCTATGAGTTGCTTCCCTTCGATTTCTTCAAAGGTATCGCGCCAGTCGCTGGCATTTGCGTTTCTCCGATGGTGATCGGGGTCAACCCGTCCGTTCCAGCCAAGAACATCGCTGAACTGATTGCACTTGCGAAGTCAAAGCCGGGCAAGATGACAATGGGCTCGTTCGGCACCGGCACTATTTCGCATGTGGCCGGTGAATTGTTCAAGACGATGGCCGGCGTGAAAATGATTCACGTTCCATATCGTGGCGGAGCGCCGATGATCAACGATCTTATTGGGGGTCACATTGAGATCGCGCTCGATGTTGTTGCGAACTCGCTGCCTCATTTCCGATCTGGTGCGGTGCGCGCGCTGGCGGTCACGACGAGCAAGCGATTAGGCGCTTTACCCGATGTTCCGACTGTCACGGAAACCATCCCAGGATATGAGGCGCAAGTTTTTACCGGCGTTGGCGTTCCGGCCAGCACGCCCGATAACGTTGTCGCACAGCTCAACCGCGTCGTTAACGCCGGGCTCGCTGATTTGACTATCGAGAAACGCTTCGCCGAGCTGACGGTCACGCCGGCCATTCTCACCCCGGCGAAAGTCGGAATGTATATGAGGGCCGAATCCGAAAAATGGGCGCGGGTGATTAAATTAGCGGGTATCAAACCAGAGTGATCCAAGATTTGACGTTTTTTGATCTTGCCCGGGAAATGACAGATTTATTTTTGTTGATCCCATGAAGCCCGCATGTCCCGACAAAACGCTGCAAGACGCAATCGAACAACTTTCCTTGCCAGGAGTTGCAATCGGCTGCCGCTTTATTTTGCCTGGCGACGAATGTGCACTTTTGCCTGAAGAGGCCATCGACTCACCCGGCCCAAAAGTCCGTCGCGCTCGTGGTGCAGCGCGCATCGTGGCACGGCAGCTTCTTTCGGTTGCCGAACGCGCCGTACCAAATGGACCGTCCGGAGCTCCAGTATGGCCGCGTGGAATTGTCGGTTCATTGGCCCACGATTCAGATGTTGCCGTTGCTGCGGTTGCGGCGCAGCGAGAATTTTCGGGTATCGGCATCGACATAGAACCCGCCGTGGCGCTTGCTCCGGAAGTTATGGAGACAATTGCAACTCCGAGGGAGCAATTATCGTTGAATGCTTGCGTCTATGGTGGACGGCTTCTTTTCGTAGCGAAGGAGGCCGTCTTCAAGGCGGTTGCCGATCTGGATGGTATTTTTCTCGACCACCACGACGTCGAGGTCGACTTCGCCAAACATAAAGCAGCGGTTCGAAATGGCAGAAGCGTAGAATTGCGGTTTTGCATTTCAACCCATCTGTTGGCCTTGGCGTTTGTTCGCCGGGCGAGTCCGGTGTCATGAAAGAGCGGTGCGGGGTCGCAGTGCGACTGAATTGGATGGATCGGGTAGTGTGATCGGACGTTCTCTTGCGGCCGGTTCCGCGAACCACCGGTGCCTGCAGCTTGTCTTCGACCTGAGAAAAATGACCGTACGCGGATCAAGAGGGGTCGCGGTGCCTAAGGTTGGTAAAAAACAGCGACGGCGACCGCCGGGCAAGAGCACTGGAAGCCCTGTCTTTTCGTGTATCGGGAATCTCCTCGCCTTCTACGGGCGATCCGCGAGCGAACGTGATGCCATCCTGGCGCCCGGGCGTTCGCCGATGACCTACGGGACTTTGTGGGCGTGGGCGAAAGAAACGGTTCGCGAATTACGGAACCTCGGCATAGGCCGACGTGACCGTGTCGCCGTAGTATTGCCGAACGGTCCAGAGGCTGCGCTAACGATGATATCGGTCGCGGCCGGCGCGGTCTGTATTCCGCTTAATGCTGGCTTCACCATTGACGAATGGCAGCGCTACTTTAGTGAATTGCGCGTAACGGCGCTGCTAACGCGCCCTGACGTCGACTCGGCCAGCCGACGGGTCGCGAATGCCCTCGGCATACCCATTATCGATCTGCTTAAATCGCCGCATGGCGGACCCGGCCCGTTCAACATCATCGGGCGGGTGAATCGGAAAATCAGCGACGACGGTTTTGCGTCGAGCGCCGACGACGCGTTCATTCTATTAACTTCGGGTAGTACGTCACGGCCAAAGACGGTGCCGCTGACCCAAGCAAGCGTTTGTCAATCGGCCCACAACGTAGGTGCATCTATAGCGCTGACACCTCAGGACCGGTTGCTCAGCGTGCTGCCCCTCTACCATGGCCATGGCTTGATCTCCGGAATTCTGGCGGCGTTGGCGGCCGGCTCGAGCGTGGTTTGCACGCCAGGTTTTGACGTAGCGGCATTCTTTGGCTGGCTGACGGAGTTTCGGCCGACTTGGTACACGGCGGTTCCGGTAATCCACCAGGCGGTATTGTCGGCAGCGGCCGAGCACAAGAAGACCGTGCATCGCTCCTCGTTACGGCTGATCCGTTCAGCATCTTCGACGCTGCCGTCCAAAGTGCTTCGCGGCCTGGAAGCCCTGTTCGGTGTCCCGGTCATAGATACCTTTGGTATGACCGAAGCGGCTACTCAGATTGCTGCGAATCCTCTAGGCCGACGAAAACTTGGGTCCGTCGGCCGCTCTGCCGGTGCCGAGATTGCGATCCTCGATGGCAATGGCCGACAGCTTGCACGAAGAAAACGTGGAGAGATCGCCCTGCGGGGGCCCACCATCACGAGGGGCTATGACAATGATGCGGCCGCTACTCGGTTAGCTTTTCAGGACGGATGGTTCCGAACCGGCGACCTTGGGTACCTGGACGCGGACGGATATTTGTTCTTAGCCGGGCGGATTAAAGAGGTCATCAACCGTGGCGGGCAAAAAATTGCGCCCGGCGAGGTCGAAGAGGCATTGCTGGATCACCCTGACGTTGTCGAAGCCGCCGTTTTCGCTATTCCCCACAAGCGACTTGGCGCGGACGTCGCCGCCGCCGTAGTCCTGCGGCCGGATGCCACACTTACGGCACAGACGCTCAAAGGGTTTGCCCGCGGACGCCTAGCCGGTTTTAAGGTCCCGCGCCTGATTTGGATTGTGCGGGAGATTCCGAAAGGCGGCGGCGGAAAGATCAAGCGGAGTGAACTTGCAGCCGCTTTTTCAAAAACGCGACTCCGTGCGCGAGTGGAAGCAGGCGACAAGACGGTTGCGCCTCGGTCCGAATTGGAGCGTCAGCTGGCCAAAATGTGGGCGGATTTACTGGGCGTTGATCAGATCGGCATCGACGAAGATGTCTTTGCACTCGACGTTGATTCAATCACGATGACTATGATGATTTCACGTCTGCGCGAGCGTATTGGCGTCACATTATCGTTGAAGGATATTTTTGAGGCCCCCACCGTTGCGTCGTTGGCGGCTCGCATCGAGTTCCTGCGAAATGGATTCGGCTGCCGCATCGTTAATCCTGCGCGAACGGCCTACGGATGGTGCTGTCGTGACGGGGAAAAGCCCTCTGTCGGTGGCCATAGCGCAGGAGCGCATGCTGCGGATTGAGCGGGAACTCCCTGGCCTGCTTCAATTCAACGTCCCCTTCGCATATAGGCTGCAGGGGCCACTTAACGTCCCAGCGCTTAAGCGGAGCCTTGCAGAGGTCGTTCGGCGGCACGACGCGCTGCGAACGGGATTTTCCTGGCGGAAGGGTCTGCCTACTGCTCACGCGACCCCGGCTGACGATGTCAAATCATTCCTCGCGGTGGAAGTTATTGCAGCCCGGGCGAGAGATTCTCGGGCTAAGACGCTTATGCTCGCGAAGGCGAAACTAGCCGCCGAGAGAGAATGGCTGAAGCCGATCGACATAAAACATCCGCCTTTGCTCCGTGCGCGCCTTTTGCGGCTCGGCGCCAACGATCACATTTTGCTGCTCCGTCTACACGAACTCATCATCGACCGCTGGTCAATTAACGTCTTTATGGAGGAACTCTCGGAGTTTTATGGCGCTTTTGCGTCTGGCAAGCGGCCGCAATCACCCAACCCACCGCTTCAGTTTTCCGACTTTGCCCGCTGGCAGCGTCGATGGTCTACTGGCGACGCGGCAAGTTCGCAATTCGCTTACTGGAAGGCGCGACTGCGCAAGGCCATACCTTTATTCGCCAATGCTGATGCTGGGCGCGAGCTGGCCTCGCGCATCGCCCATAATCGATTTCACGTCGCAAAAAATCTGTCGGCGAATTTAAGTGCCTTAAGCCATGAGCAAGGCGCCACCCTCTTCATGACTTTACTGACCGGCTTCAAGACCCTGCTGCTACTTCGCAGCGGGCGCAATGATATTTGCGTTGCGACCACGATGGCTAACCGCTCACAATCTGAGACGGAGCGCATGATCGGACCGCTAGCGAACACCACGCTCATCCGTACCCGGCTCGATGCCGACCTAAGTTTTCAGGAGGCGCTTAGTCGCGTGCGCGAGGCTGTATTAGAGGCCCACGCACAGCAAGAACTCCCCTTCGATGTTATCGCTGCCCGGCTCGCGGAAGAAGGTGGCTTAGATCCGACATCGCTCATTCAAGCATATTTCGTCCTTCAGGCCGCGTTTCGCCGGCCGATCAAGATGGCCAATCTGGCGATCCGACCGTTTGGCTATCAAGAAGGTCAGTCCGTCATGCCGATCGATCGCACCTGGCTTTGGATGACGCTCAAGGAGACACCCTCGGGTATTACCGGCACATGCAGGTACAAGGACGACTTGTTCGAGCCAAAGATCATGCAGCATTGGATTGCGGACTACCGGACAATCTTGGTTAACGCGGCCGCAAATCCCGGCAAGTTGCTTGGTCAAATGGCTTTCGTTGAACGATAGGAAACTACTGGGCGAGCAAAGGAAAACGAGAAGTGCGTCGCGCGATTTCCTTTTTACGTTGCGCTGCGCAAAATACGCGAACCGGTAAAATGCTCGTCATGATTTATGAAATGGCCGCTTGATTATCGCGTTCACATGATTGAAACTGCACGCGTACTTGAAATGCCATTTGATCAGAGCGGCCACCGAGCAAGGGGCAAACGATGTGCGGATTTACCGTAAATCTCATCAACATTGGGTCATTGACTGCCCGGCAGAAGCGCAACCTTAAGAAAGAACTGACGCGTCGCAAAAAAACCGTCCAGACGCTGCTCAATGATCTCAACCGAGCGCTCAAGACGGTTGACAAGAAAACAAAACGGAAAAAGGCGAGGCGCTAGATAAGCGGCAGAGGTAAGGTTCGCCGTATCTTAAGCTGACGCAAATCTGACGGACTGCTGCGATTCGCTTCCTTTGAGCGAGCCAGAATTCATTTGCTTATCGCATCCGGTCGCAATTCGGCGATCGAGGCGCGGACCGTTTTGGTCTGCGTCCGAAGATCGCATTGCTATTCCGGCAGACCCGCCTTTCGCAGCCCGTCAATTAGATGCTCCATGTCTTCTGCGCGCTTGAAATTGGATACGCGGTTCTGTGTCCCGCCAATGCTATATTTTGGATTGAGGCGCAAAACTTCAGCCGCCTCTGCATGGGCGTCGTCTATTTGCCCCAGTTGCGCGTAGGTCGCGGCCAGGAAAGCATGACCGTATTGATGATTGGGCGCGCGACCGGTGGCTTGACGAAGCCATCGTTGTGCTTCGCGATACTGCTTAAGCAGATAGTAGGCTTCGCCAACCAGTAGAGGTGCAAAATGCGGATAGAACGGATCAAGCCGCATTTGCGCCTTCGCGACCTCAATTGCTCTCGCCGTTTCTCCAACATTAAGAAGCACCGTGGCGACGCGGTAATTGGCAAAATTAGGGTTTAGCTCGATTGCTCTTTCGATGGCGGCAGTGGCTGCGTCGAAATTCCCCTGGCGGATAAGGCTATATCCCAATTCTGCATATGCTTCGGGCAGATTAGGGTCGAGCTCTATCGCGGTACGGGCTAAGTCGATCGCTTGGTCAAGCGCCGATGGGTTTAGATATTCCTCGTTCAGCGGATTGAACCAAGCCACCCTGTGGGTACTGGCCAGCAACGAAAGGGCCCGGGCATATTTCGAATTGACGGATAGCGAGTCAGCCAGATGCCGTCGTGTCTCCAGTAAGCTATCCAATTTCCATGACGACTGGAACGAGACCCACGCAGCAACCGCGCGCACGTAATGATCGTATGCCTGCCACGTAGCGGGCGGCTTCAGTAAAGTGCGTTCGGCTTCCGCCTTGTTGACATGTGCCGCAAGAATTGCAGCGATAGTGCGCGCGACTTCGTCCTGAATTGCGAATACATCTTTTAGTTCGCGGTCGTAGCGCTCGGCCCATCGGTGCGTACCGGTGCTGCTGTCGATAAGCTGCGCAGTGATGCGAACGCGATCATTTTCACGGCGAATGCTGCCTTCCAGAACGTACCGCACGCCAAGTTCCCGGCCGACCTGGCGCACATCCACTGCCTTGCCTTTGTATCTGAAGCTTGAATTGCGTGCGATTACGAATAAGTCAGAGAAACGCGAGATCTCGGTGATGATGTCCTCGGAGACGCCGTCGGCAAAGTAATCCTCCTTGGGATCGCCCCCCAGATTCTCAAAGGGAAGAACAGCGATCGACGCCTTGTCGGGAATAGCAAGTGCGGGAGCATCGTCGAATTGAATGCTATAGACCCGCACTGGCTGCGAAATGTTTTTAAGTTGGTGCTCGCCCATGTCGCCGACGTCTATCGCGAGCTTACCTTTTATTTGCTTGTAAGCGTCTTCCGAAATGCAGATCGCGCCAGGTTTGGCCAGCGCCTCCAGGCGAGCGGCTATATTGACGCCATCGCCGTAAATTTCGTCCCCGTCCACGATGATGTCGCCGACGTTGATGCCGATGCGCAATTGGATGCGGCGATCCTCGGGAATGACGGAATTTCGCTCGGCCATATCTTTCTGAATTTCTATGGCGCAACGTGTGGCGTCGACCGCGCTTGCAAACTCGACGAGAGCCGCGTCACCGGGCGTGTTGACGATACGGCCGCGATGTTCTGCCGACTTCGGATCGATCACCTCCTGCCGGCACACTTTTAACGCGGCGAACGTGCCCTCCTCGTCGTTGCCCATCAGCCGGCTATAACCGGCAACATCGGCTGCGAGGATGGCAGAGAGTCGCCTCTGTACGCGGTCTTTGGCCATTCCGTCACGTCGCCCTATCACAATCGCATTTTACGTTTTGCATTGTAGGGATGTCTATTGGCCTCGGAACGCGCGTATCGCCGAGGCCTTCGCATCGCGCCGGATAGACCCGATCCCGATCGCGGATGAGGTGACACGACGCCTCATTCCAAGGAAAAGCTTCGGTTAGCTGGTGCGCGGTCCATTCAGCCGTCGGGTTTGTTGTGGCGTCGATCCAGACCACCCCTCAGCGGCCCAGACGAACATGGCGCAGATGCCATCACGAAACTGACATTAAAACGCAACTTCCGGCAGGGGCCGATCATTCATCGAAAAACGCAAAGCACGCGACTAGGCGACGGTCTCTACGTCCCACTTGGGCGCGCGTTCGGGTGGATCGGCGATACGAACGTGGCGGCTGCGTAGTGCCGAAATCCGCCGCATCTCCTCCGCGCTGAGCGACCAATCGAACACGTCGATGTCTTCCTCGATGTGCCTCTCTTCGAGCGGACGCGGCACCGCGGCAACCATCGGCTGCTGGATCAGCCAGCGCAAAGCAATTTGCCCGATCGATTTGCCGTGCGCTTTGGCGATTTCGCCGATCACCGGATCGTCGAGCAGCTTGCCGCGCGCCATGGGGCAATAGGCGGTCAAGATCATGCCGTGCCGCTTGAGCGCCGCCAGCATGCGGTCTTGCGGCAGATACGCGTGATACTCGATCTGGTTGGTGATAAGCGGCTCGGGGCAGACACGGACCGCCTCGTCGAGCATCGCGACGGTGTAGTTCGATACGCCGATATGACGCGCTAACCCGCTGCGCTTGGCTTTGGCCAGTGCGCCGAGCGTTTCGGCGAACGGAACTTTGGGCTGCGGCCAATGCACGAGCAAGAGGTCGACATAGTCGAGCTGCAGCGCCTTCAGGCTGGTTTCCGCCGAGCGCAGAAAATCGGCCTCGCGCGCATCCAGCTCGGTCACCTTGGTCGTCACCCAAAGCTGATCGCGCGCTATGCCGCTGGCGCGGATACCTTCGCCGACGCGCTCTTCGGTGCCGTATTTGCGCGCGGTGTCGATGAGGCGATAGCCGGCGGCAATCGCTGCCGCGACAAGTTCCGCCGGACGATGCGGCAATTCCATGGTGCCAAAGCCGATCGCCGGCATCTTGGCGCCGTGCGCGGCGATTACGGAGGCCTTTGCGGGTTGCATTCGAAACTCCCTAGGAGATGACGCAATTACATGATTGCGAATTCGGCATTCTTGCGGTCGGTCACCAGCATGCTGCCGGGAAAATGCGTGATGCAGAATTCCGGCTTCACTGTCGCGATCACCGATTGCGGCGTTACCCCGCAGGCCCAGAACACCGGCAGTTCGTCGTCGGCGACCGGCACGGCGTCGCCGTAGTCAGGCTTGTCGATATTGGCGATGCCGATCAGTTCCGGCTTGCCGATATGCACCGGTGCACCGTGCACCGCCGGAAAGCGCGTGGTGATTTGCACCGCGCGGATGGCATCGGACGGCTTGAGCGGGCGCATCGACACCACCATCGGCCCGTGGAACGGCCCGGCCGCTGCGGTCGCAATCGAGGTGCGGTACATCGGCACGTTGCAACCGCGCGTGATGTGGCGCAGTTCGATACCGTCGCTCATCAGCGCTTCCTCGAAGGAAAACGAGCAGCCGATCACAAAACTTACCAGGTCATCGCGCCAAAGCTCACGGATGTCCTCGGGCTCGGCGACCAGTTCGCCGTGCCGCCACACCCGGTAGCGCGGCAGGTCGGTGCGGATATCGAGATCCTCGCCCAGCATTGGAACCCGCCAGTCGCCGGGTGCCGACATTCCGATCAACGGGCACGGCTTGGGGTTGAGCTGGCAGAAACGCAGGAAATCGCCGGCAAGCCCTTGCGGCAGAATGGCGAGATTGCCCTGCACATAGCCGGGGGCGAGCCCCGAGGTTGGCCCGAGATGCTTTTGCGCGCGGATCGCGAGCCGCGCCGCAATGCCGCTGCCGGGCGCGGCCGCGTTGTTTCGACGCATAAGGGCAACGGCCATCGGCGCTAAGTCCACTCCATTCGGATCAATTGATCCGGAAGTCTAGCATCGACAGCGCGGCAATTCGAGGGCGGTTGTATCAACGGCGGGCATCAATGCGATCCGGCGAGCGCGACTGTATTTGCGTCGAAAAAGCGGTTGAAACTTGTGCCAGGATCGCGTTTGCTTATGCGCTTAATGATGCGAAGAGCCCGTAAAGGCCCGCGAGGGGAGGAGTTAGGGATGCTGCCTCGTGCCGCCACGGTTGGGCGTGCGGTGATCGGGCTCGCGTTGATGTCTGTCGGGCGCAATGCCGGCACGGACTGCGTGGGCGGTTGCGGCTTCCACTTAAACCATCGCTTCTTGACGTCGCTTCGATGCTCGCGCGGCCGCGCGGGCATGGGCTTATCCATTCGACCAAACAAAATCTAAAGGGAGGAATTTGCGATGACTGAAAAGTGGAAAGACGAAGCTTGGGCGCAGGACACCTGGTACAGCGGCAAAGTCACGCGTCGCCGCGTGGTCGGCTGGGGCGGCGGCGCCATCGGCGCGATGATGCTGGTGCCGGCACCGTGGCGCGCGGCCTTCGGCGCCGCCAAGGCTTACAAGATCGGTTCCGAGCAACCGTTGTCGGGCGCCGGTGCGCTCGGCGGCAAGACCGCGCTGGTCGGCCTGCAGATGGCGACCGATCGTATCAACAAGAACGGCGGCATCAACGGGCGTCCGGTCGAGCTGGTGATCGCCGACGATGAGTCGAAGCCCGACGTGGCGCGCCGCAAGACGCAAAAGATGGTCGAGGAAGACAATATCGACGTCCATGTTGGCGGCTTCCTGTCCAATATCTGCCTCGCCTGCATGCCGGTCTGGGAGGAGGCCAAGATCGTCAACATGATCAGCGTGTGCCTCGACACCACGCTGACCACAACCAAGTGCAACCGCTACAGCTTCCGCGTCCACGACTATGCGCCGGCGCAGGCGGTTGCCTTCGGTCCGGTGCTGAACAAGATGGGCAAAAAGTGGCACATCGCCTATGCCGACTATTCGTGGGGCCAGTCGACGCGCGACGCCTATGCCGCCGAAATCAAAAAGGGCGGCGGTGAAGTTGTCGGCACCACCGGCATTCCGCTCGGCACCGCCGATATGACGTCGTTCTTGTCCAAGATCAGCGGCAATTTTGACGGCCTGTTCGGTATCTTCTTCGGCAAGGATGGCATCACCATCGGCAACCAGGCCTACGATCTCGGCCTCACCAAGAAGTACAAGTGGGCGGGCGACGGCGCCATTGCCGAGTTGGTCAATCTGCCGGCGCTCGGCAGCAAGATCGAGGGCTTTGTCGGCATCAATCGCTATATTCCGGTGTTCGAAGGCCCGTTCAACACGCCCTATCATCATCACTTCTACGACGACGCCATTGCGCGGCTGAAGAAAGTCGATCCAAGCGGCCCGCTGCCCGACCGTTACGTGCAGTCGAATTTCGAGGCGATGAACGCCTTAAAGATCGGCATGGAAAAATCGAAGTTCGAGGGCCGCACGGACACCATGAAGTTGATCGAGTCGCTTGAAGGCCTGCAAATGAAACTAAGCGACGACTTCCCGACCGGCGACAAATTGCTTCGCAAGGAGGATCACCAAGCGTTCCCGTTGGAGGTCATATTCGAAATCAAGGGTGGCAAGCATCATATCACCGAGACAATCCCGGGCGATAAAACGCTGGTGCCACCGGCCTGCAAGTTCCCCTCGGCGTAAGTGAGCGCGGAACTTTCGATCGACGAGCGCTCCCCGGCGAACGGCCGGGGAGCAACGTCGGCTCCTATCCTCAAGACCGACCTGTTGACCGTCCGTTTCGGCGGACTGGCGGCGCTTAGCCAAGTCAATTTCGAGCTGCAACGCAACGAGGTGCGCGCCATCATCGGCCCGAATGGGGCGGGCAAGAGCACCTTTTTCAACTGCCTCACCGGCGTGTTGTGGCCGACCAGCGGGCGTATCATCTTCAACGGCGAGGACATCACCGGACTTCGGTCCAACATGATCTCGCAGAAGGGCATCGCGCGCTCCTACCAGATCACCAATATTATGCCGAATGCCAGCGTGCTGGAGAACGTGCGCATCGCCGTGCAGTCGCGCCGTCACGGCTGGAACATGGTGTCGCACCACAGCGCATTCCCGGACATCAACGAGAAGGCGGAGAAGGCGCTTGCCGCGGTTGGCCTGCTCGGCAAGGCAAGTGAACTTGCCGCCAATCTCTCGCATGGCGAACAGCGCAATCTCGAGATCGGCATCGCGCTCGGCACCGAGCCGGCGCTGCTCTGCCTCGATGAGCCGACCGCCGGCATGAGCGCGGCGGAAACCCACGACACCATGCAGCTGGTGCGCGGTATCGCGAAAAATCTGACGATCCTGATTGTCGAGCACGACATGCAGGTGGTCATGGAGCTATGCGACCGCATCACCGTGCTGCACTATGGAGAGATTCTCGCCGATGGCACGCCGGAAGAGATTCAGCGCAATCCCAAGGTGCAAGAGGTCTATCTCAAGACATGAGTGCGCTTGCCGCCACCAGCACGCAACCGCTCGTCCTGCTCGAGGACGTACACACCTATTACGGCAAGAGCCACATCTTGCACGGCGTTTCCCTGGAAGTCGGTCCCGGCGAGGTGGTCGGCCTGCTCGGCCGCAATGGCGTTGGCAAAAGCACCACGCTGAAGACCGTCATGGGCCTGGTGCAGCCGAGCCAGGGCAAGGTGCTGCTCGACGGCAACGTCATCACCGGCCTGCCGCCGCATAAGCTCGCCCGCCTTGGCATTGCCTATGTGCCGGAGGACCGCCGCATCTTCCGCCTGCTCACGGTCATGGAAAACCTGCGCACCGGGCTCGATCGCAAGGGCGTTGACGATAGGCGCAAAGCCGCCCTGTTGGACAAGGTGTTTACCTATTTTCCCGTGCTGTCGGAACGGCGCGACCAGGCCGGCGGCACGCTGTCGGGCGGCGAGCAGCAGATGCTCGCCATCGCCCGCGCCATGATGCTGGAGCCGAAAATCATCCTTCTCGACGAGCCGACCGAAGGACTCATGCCGCGGATGGTCTCGCAAATCCGCCAGATCATCGAGGTGCTGCACAAAGAGGGCGTGGCGATCCTGTTGGTCGAGCAAAACGTGCCGCTCACGCTGCAATCGAGCCAACGCATTTACATCATGGAAAAGGGCCAAGTGCGCCACCATTGCGCGGCGTCCGAGATCAACGTGGACGATCCGGTCATCAAGCAGTTTCTGGGGGTTTGAGCGATGAATGGCGTGGCCCATTTTTTCCAAAATTTCCCGCTCGATCTGCTGCTGATTCAGACGGTGAACGGCATCGTCACCGGCATGATATTGGCGCTGGTCGCCTCCGGGCTGACACTGATTTTTGGCATCATGGATGTGGTCAATTTCGCGCACGGCGAACTGTTCATGCTCGGCGCGTATGTCGGCGTCATGGTCATGGTGGCGACGGGGAATTTCTGGCTGGCGCTGATCATATCCGCGCTGGTGGTGGCGATCATCGGTGCGGCCATCCAGATCGTGACGTTGCGGCCGCTGATCGGGCGCGATCCGCTGAATACGATCCTGGTCACTTTCGGTTTTTCACTGATCTTGCAGAACTACGCGCTTTGGCAATTCGGTCCGGTTTCGCGCAAGATTAACGAGCCGATCACCGGCCATTTCAACTTGTTCTATCTAGAATACCCATGGTACCGCCTGCTGATCGCCTTGCTGTCGGCGGCCATCATCGGCGGCTTCTGGCTATTCCTGAAATACAGCCGATTTGGCGTTTGGATCCGCGCCACCACCCAGGACCGCGTCATGGCGCAGGCCATGGGCATTCCGGTGCCATTAGTGTTTACCGGCGTGTTCGCGCTCGGCGCCGCGATGGCGGCGGCGAGCGGCGTGCTGTTTGCACCGTTGGCCGGCGTCAATCACACCATGGGTCTCGACTGGGTGCTGAAGGCCTTTATTGTCGTCGTTGTCGGCGGCATGGGCAATCTCGGCGGCTCGATTGCAGCCGCCATCTTCATCAGCCTGCTTGAATCCTACGCCTCGATCTGGGTGAACCCGTCGCAAGCGGTGATCGTCTCGTTCATCGTGCTCATCCTCACGTTGCTGTTCCGTCCCACCGGCCTGTTCGTACCGACACCCAAATGACATCCGCTCCGCTCGATAAATCGAAGCCGCTCAAATCGGGATTGAGCCACACCGCCGTCTATTGGATTGGCTTTTGCGCCATTATGGCGCTGCTGATCGTTGCACCGCTGGTGCTGCCGGAATTCTGGCGCCGCTTTTTGACGGAGATCCTGATCTGGGGTCTGTTGGCGATGTCGTCCGATCTGCTAATCGGCTACACCGGCATGATCTCATTCGGCCATTCGGCCTTCTTTGGGCTCGGCATGTACGGCGCGGCGGCGGCGTTACTGCTAGTGAGCCCGCCTAATTTGTGGTTGGCGATCATCTTCGGCCTAGCCGGCGCGGCTTGCGCAGCGCTATTCGTCGCCTATTTCTCGACGCGCTTGCGCGATATCTATTTCGCGATCACGACTTTGATTTTTAGTCAGATTTTCTACGTCATCATCTTCACCTGGACGCCGGTGACCGGGGGCGAGAACGGGTTGATCTTCACACGGCCGCATTTCTCGATTCCGTTCCTCTTCGACGTGCGGTTCAATTCAACGACTATGCATTGGTTCGTGCTGGCGCTGGTGACGGCTTCCTATCTGTTCCTGCGCCGCGTCACGCAATCGCCGTTTGGCATGGTGCTGCAATCGATCCGCGAGAATGAAGGCCGCACTCGAGCCATCGGCTATCCGGTCGAGCGTTACAAGATCGTATCGGTCATGTTGTCGGGCATTTTTGCCGGGCTTGCCGGCGTGCTTTACGCGGTGCAAAACCAGTTTGCTGCGCCCGACTTCGTGTTCTTTATCACTTCCGGCGACACAGTAATCTTTAACGTGATGGGCGGCATCGGCACGCTGGTCGGCCCCATCGTCGGCGCCGGATTCTTCCAATTGTTACGCGAATTGATGGCACGCATATTCGGCGACCAGTTCCCCTATTTGATCCCGCTTGGAGCCGTGTTCATCGTGATGATAATCTTCCTGCCGCAAGGATTGCTTGGCTTCGCGCGGCGCTGGCTGAACCGCTAGCTTTGGATAACTGTCCCTATCGGAAACTAATTTCGGGCGTCTTGGCGATGCAACCCGCCCAAGATTAGCAGCCGTCGGACCCGGCCGACGGCCTGGACGGCGCGCGTCACCGGCGCATCCTTGCTCGGCTATAGGTGCGTTCGGGTTTGGTTGTCATTGGCCTGCGGAATTTGACGCCATCGCCTGACGAAGTTTTCAGTACACACAGACGTCGGTTCCGCCGCCAGGAGGAAAGGTTGCTTTACTCATAGCGCCACCAGCTCGGGGGTGAGCTCCATGTCCGCGAGCTGAGCGCCGACTTCAAGCAGATAGATCGGGTTCATCACGATTACGACATCCGGCGGCGCTTCTTTCAGAGCATCCGGTCTGATCACCTGGTGCCCCGTGCCCGGCAGGAACTTGCCCTGCTTGTAGGGATTGATGTCGACGACCTGGGCAACCTCCTCGGTGAGTCCATTGGTCGTGAGGAACGACACGGCCTTCGATCCACCGCCCCAAATCGCCACGCGCTTGCCGGGGCCAGCGCGGCTGCGCACGAAGTCGGTCCAGTGGACGCGGGTCTCGGCGACCTTGGCGGGAAACGCGGTGGCCAGCGCGCGCAATGCGGCGAGATCGTTTTCTTGCGGCAGCGGGCGGCGGCCTGCGCCGGGTTTTGCGTACTGGATGATATATTGGTCGTCATAGGCGAGATAGAGCCGAGTAACGTCGATGCCAGCGCGGCGGAATAGTCGCGCGTGCGAGCCGAGGCTGAAATAAGAGCAGTGCTCGAAATAAATGTCCCAGAATGCGCCCTCGGCCAGCACACGCCGCACATCGGGCGTCTCGAACACGATGCCCACCTCCGCGCGCCCGTCGACCACTTCGGCGATCTCGCCCACGAACCTGCCGACGTCGGGAATATGCTCCAGCGTGTGGCGGCAGAGCACGAAGTCCGGCGCGAACCCGATCGTCGCTGGATCGAAATACTCTCGCTGGAATGTGATGGCGTGACCGTCCGCGCCGGGCAATCGCTCGGGAATGAAGCCGGGGTCGACGCCGAGCCCGATGGTGCCGGTCTGGCGCGCCAGCTCCTGCAGAAAGTCTCCTTTGCCACAGCCGATCTCCAGGGTGCGCTTGTCGTTCAGGTCGTAGAGCGAGGCGATCTCGGCGACGAGATCCTTGGCGAAGCGACCAAAGGTGCCCGAGAAGTGCTGGCTCTCCTCAGTGGTCGAGGTGTAATCCACAAGCCGCCGGTCGAAGCTTGCATTAAAGACGAAGCCGCAGTCGTCGCAGAACAACAGCGCAAGGTCATGGCGCGTAAAGGCTCGCGCCTGGGCGGCACTGTCCAGAAGCACGCTGCTCTGCGCAGGGATAGCGCCCAGGCGGTAGATCTCGCTTAGATGGCCCCCGCCGCAAGCCGGACAGGACGTCATGCCGAGACGATTTCCAGATTCGGGATCGGGACCAGGAACTTGCCGCCAGACTTCAGGAAATCCTGCTGCTGGCGGATGATCTCGTCGCGGAAGTTCCATGGCAATATTACCACGCAGTCGGGCCGGTCGGTCGCAAGTTTCTCCGGCGCCGCGATAGGTACGCGTACGCCTGGCATGAACAGACCCTGCTTGTGGGTATTGCGGTCGACCGCGTATTCAATCACCCGGTTGTTGAGGTCCAGGAAGTTGAGCATGATCGTGCCCTTGGCGGCGGCGCCATAGGCGGCGATGCGTTTGCCTTCGGCCTTGAGGTTGCCCAGCAACGCGCGCGCCTGCGCGCGGAACGCGCGCACCCGCGTACCGAAAGCCGCGTAATAGGCGCTTGTGTCGAGCCCGAGCCGCTTTTCTTCGGCAAGAATCGTCGCCACCGCCGCCGACGGCGCCTTCGTCTTGGCGAATGTGAGCCGCAGCGAGCCGCCATGGATCGGCAGGCGACGCACGTCATTGAGATAAAGGCCGTGTCGAGCGAACAGGATTTTCGCCGAGCCGGCCGAAAAGTAGCACCGGTGCTCGTGGTAGATGGTGTCGAACTCGATGAAGTCGATCAGGTCGCGAACGTAGGGGAACTCGACAACAACGACACCGGCGTCGGCCAGCAGCGCGGCCATGCCCGCCACCAGATCGTTCTGGTCGGCGACATGGGCGACGACGTTATTGGCGATGATGAGATCGGCGGAGCGGCCCTGTGCCCGCAGATCCTTGACCAGGCGCATGCCGAAGTAATCGATGACGGTTTCGATCCCCTTCTCGCGCGCCGCTGTGACGGGCGGCTTGGACGGATCAATGCCGAGAGCCTGAATGCCCTTCTCTTTGAAATTCTGCAACATGTAGCCGTCGTTCGAGCCGATTTCGACCACCAGCTGGCCGGAGCCGAGGCCGCGCTTGGCGATCAGTTCCAGGGCATGGTCGCGGGAGTGCTTGAGCAGGTCCTCGGAGAAGGACGAGAAGTAGCAATAGTCCTCGCCGAACATCTCCTCCGCCGGCCGGGTCTCCAGTAGCTGCACGAGGCTGCATTCCGGGCAAAAGCCGAGCCGAAGCGGCACGAGCGATTCCTGACATTCCAGGAGCGCGGGCTTGAGAAATCCGTCCGAATGCGGCATCGGCCCTAAATCGAGGATCGGCAGCAGACCGTGGTGGACGCAGGAAACGCAGCTCACCTTGGCTGCATCGGCAGCAAACTCCGGGTCTAGCGTTGCGTCCTCGTCGGAGCCACGCCCGTTTCGGCCCGTGGGCGTGTGACGCAGCGTCTCGTCGATGATTTCGTCGGCGATCAGTTTCTTGATATGACCGATGCGCTGGTAACGGGGACCCTCGAATTCCTCGAGCATGAGCTTCGCGGAGCGATACGCTTCGTGGAGGGACTGGGCGCCCTTGGCTGGGTCCCATTGCGGGACGAAGCTCGGCATGACACGGCGGATCTTGTCGCAGTTCACCCGGTAGCTGCGCTTGTCGGGGCCGGCATCATCGGCGAAGCTGAGCTCGCAGCCCGGCACCGTCGCGGCAACGATCTCGGCGAGCTCGCGGATCTGGTAGTTGTGCGCCGTGACTCCCACATTGAATGCCTCGTTACGGATCACCTCAACGGGAGTCTCAAGGGTCGCCAGGAAGGCCCGTGAAATGTCCTCGATGTGGGTGATCGGGCGCCAAGACATGCCATCGGACTTCAAGTGGACGCGTCTCGTGGTCACGGCCCAGGCGACCAGATTATTCAAGACTAGGTCAAAGCGGATGCGGGGGCTGACGCCATACACGGTTGCGCCGCGCAGAAACGTCGGGCAGAAGTCATCGTCGGCCAGCTCGGCCAGTGCCAGCTCCGACTTGACCTTGCTCTCGCCATAGGGCGCAACCGGATTGAGGGCCGCGGTCTCGTCGATGAAGTCAGCCCCACTGGCGCCGTAGTTCGAGCAGGACGAAGCAAAGACGAAGCGGCGCACGCCAGCGGCCTTGGCGGCGCGGGCGACGCGCATGGTGCCCTCGTAGTTGATCGAAAAGGTCGTGGCGGGCCGGAAGTCGCCTAGCGGGTCGTTGGACAGCCCCGCCAGATGCATCACCACATCGAAGCCGAGCAGATCGGAGACCTCGACGTCGCGGATGTCCTTAAGAATCGTGGTAACCTTGGGCATCTCACCAGGCGCGAATGTGCAATGTTCGTAGAGATCGATGTCCAAGCCCACGACTTGGTGGCCTGCTGCTTCCAGCATCGGAGTTAGGACCGTTCCGATATAGCCCCGGTGCCCCGTTACGAGTACACGCATACGCCAGCTTCCCCCAAACACACTTGCTTTTGATTACTTCGTGCTTCCTCCGAACATTCCTTCCTATTTCTCCCAAACGGCCCAAGGACGCTCGCCAGATTGCCAGAGCTGTTCCAAAATATACTTGTCGCGCAGCGTATCCATGGCTGCCCAAAAACCCTCGTGTCGGTAAGCCATGAGTTGGCCGTCCCTGGCGAGGTTCTCCAGCGGAGAGTGCTCGAACATTACCATATCGCCGTCGATATAGTCGAAGACCTGTGGTTCCAGAACGAAAAATGCTCCGTTGATCCAGCCTTCAGCCGTCTGCGGCTTCTCCTCGAAGGCGATTACCTGATCGCCCTTGAAGCGCATGTGGCCGTACCGCGCCGGCGGACGTACGGCCGTGATCGTGGCAAGCTTGCCGTGCGAGCGGTGGAAGGCGATCAGCTTCGTCAGATCGATGTTCGCCACCCCGTCTCCCCAAGTGAGCATGAAGGTCCCGTTGCCGAGACGCGACTTCAGCCGCTTCACCCGCCCGCCTGTCAAGGTTTCGTAACCGGTTTCTACTAGGTCGATCTTCCACGGCGGTTGGTTCGATCCGCATTGCAACGCCGACTGGTTCGTGCCGAGTTGGATCGTCAGATTTCCCGACAGCGTCCCGTAATCGACGAAATAGCGCTTGATACAATCGCCTTTGTAGCCGAGCGCGACCGCGAAATCGTGAAACCCGAAATACGAGTAGATCATCATGATGTGCCAAAGGATCGGCCGGCCTCCGATCTCCACCATTGGCTTGGGCTTGATTGTGGTTTCTTCGACCAGCCGCGTCCCTTTGCCGCCGGCAAGGATTGCGACTTTCATAAATATTCTCCGAATACATATTTTGGCTTCTGGACCAAGCCAAAATTCCACGAGTAAGTTTCGCACCGTTGGCGTGCAACGCCACGCCGATCACCAGGAAAATGCAATTATCCTTAGTCCGACGGGGCCATTCACCTTCCGCTTTCCTGCATCGCCAGCGTCCATCTTGCGGAAACGGGCCTACCGAACTCTCTCGCGCCGCATACGCGCGATTCTGCAACGGCCTGTTGTGCAGCGGAGCGATCAGAACTCGCTTTCTCACCAAGCGTTCTTCAACCGCCAAGCCGTTCTTTATCTTCTTCCACCCTAAGATCAGCGAAACCTCGCGACGGATCCTCATTCTATTTTTCCACCCCCAGCGGAAAAGTTCAAAGAGACCCCTGAAACGGTCGCGCAAGGTGAGAGGCCGCCGGAACAGCAGTTTGGCGTGGTCTACGGGACGACGAAACAACTGGCACTTTGCCGAGACCGGATTTGTGGTGTCAAACCAGAGGGCGCGCTTGTGCGCATCGAGGGTCACCGACCGCTCTTTGTGGTGACGCACCAGAAACTGCACGCTTGGTATGTGCACGAACCGCCCGCGCAACGCGAGATCGGCCAGCAGATTTCGGTCCGAGCCGATCTGCCTTTGTATCTTGACGGAGTTCGCAAGAACCTCATGTCGCATAAGTCCAAAAACAGATATGCAATGATGACTTAGGTCTATGGCGTTGCGAAAGCGCTCGATGGGGTCGGACGATGCAAACTGGTTATCTTCTAGCGGATAGTTGCTGACCTTAACGCCCCTCGCGTCGATATAGAAATACTGACTAGCCGTGTGACACAGGACAACGCCATTGCCAGCGTCCGACTCCAAGAGATCGACACAAAGCTTCAGGTAGTCGGGTCCACACACGTCGTCGTGTGCTGCCCATTTAAAATATTTACCGCCGGCAAGATCGACGCACCGATTGAAGTTTGGCGCGGCGCCCAGATTTCGTGCGTTTCGAAAATAGCGTATGCGCGCGTCCTTGCGCGCGAATTCTCTGCAAATTTGTTCCGTGCGGTCCGTCGAGGCGTTGTCGGAAATGATCAGCTCGAAGTCGGTATACGTTTGACCGAGGATCGAATTGATTGCCTGGGCGAGATAATTTTCGCCGTTGTAAACGGGGATCGCTACACTTACACGCGGCATGTTAATATTCGCTTTTTACATCCGGACCGCGAATTTGGCCGGCCTCATCCTGTATACGGCCTCTGATTGCCGACCATATGAATGGCATTATGTCGATCAGGTAATTTTATCGACCCGTTGTCTTAACTTCAAGCCGTCTGCAAAATGAGCTAGAAATAGTACCTGTGCGTGCGGAAAACCTATATCCGGACATCGCGGTGATGAAGCCCGCCAAGGATCGAGCGTGAAGGTATGATTCCAGCCCGCCGAACAGGGCGGGAGACCGGCGCAGATATGCCTCGCCCAAGACAACGAAATAGTCGACGCACTCGCGCCGGATTGACCCGATCAGCCGTTCGGCAAAGCCACCCGGATTACGATTTTGGCTGGGATTTCTTCGATCATGCGCGCGCCGATGCCGAGCGTCAAAAACTCAACGGGGCTCGCATTTTTGGACCGCTTTGTTAGGATGGTACACTGCTGGCACATTTTCCAGCACGCCGAAAAAATCGCTACAAGGTAATCCTGATCCTTCCAATTTAACGGTGGGGAAACATGGCAAAATTCCTGATCGAACCGCATTTTCGATTGCAAGAGTGGGTAGCCGAAGAGAAGAACTATTTCAGCAAAGAAGGTCTCGATTACGAGTTCCTCGAGCGGGTGCGCGCGACCGGCGGCAAGATCCATGACAAGGGCAGCAAGGGCGCCTTCCAGTCTTTCGAGGAAGGCCGTAAGGCGAGCGTCAGCTGCGCCTGCCATTGGACCGTCAACGTCGCGGCCTCCAACGGCTACGGCAAGATGTATACCGATGTCTATTCGGTGGCACCTGCAGGAATTTTCGTGGCCGCGGATTCACCGGTGAAGACGCCGGCTGATCTGGCCGGCGTACCGATCTCGGTCGGCTTTCAGTCTGGTAGCCACTACGCCACGGTGCAGGCGTTGGAGCCCTACCTCAAGCCAGAGCGGATAAACCTCGCCTTCACGGAAGGCATGTTGTTTAAGCGCATGGAGCTGTTGCTCGAGGGCAAAGCCGTGGCCGTCAATTTGTTCAGCGGCCCCTATTACTTCGCCGAGCAGCTTGGCTTCCGCAAGGTGATCGATACCACTTTTATGATCGGAACAATGATCCACGGCGACCCCGACCCGGACGACCTGCGCAAATTCTTCCGCGCTTTGCGTAAGGCGCAACGCGACATCGATCTGCGGCCTGAGCTCTACACGCATTACTATAAGAACGAATTTCCCGACCGCTTCCATGCGCTGATGGACACCCGGCGCTGGGGACCTGGCGAGCGGCTGGTGTTCGAGCCCTATACCAAAGAAATTTACGAGGAATCCTTCGAGTGGATTGCCGCTCGCGGTATCTTCCCGGACGGCAAGATGGGCAGCGGGAAATACGAGCGGGCTACGCTCTCCTTGGACTAAAATTCTCGGTAATTGGCCACAATTAGGCTCCCAATAATACAAAAGCCGCGCCACGAAGGCGATTTCGCGACGCTTTTCTTTAAGCAAAATCTCAGGCAAGTTATTGCTAAATAAAAAGCTATTTCATGGGGAGGACGACAATGAGACGCATTGTACTCGCAGGCGCTGCCTTGGTGGCGGCGAGCCTAATGCCGGCGACCGGCCACGCCGCAGACACCATCAAGATCGGCGTTGTTCTGCCGTATTCCGGCCAGTTCGCCGATGCCGCTAAGCAAGTCGACGAAGGCATCAAGCTCTATATGAAGCAGCACGGCGACACCGTCGCCGGCAAGAAGATCGAGATCATCCGCAAGGATGTCGGCGGCATCGCGCCGCCGGTCGCCAAGCGACTGGCCGAGGAACTCGTGGTTCGCGACAAGGTGGACATCCTCGCCGGCTGGGTGCTGACGCCGAACGCGATCGCCGGCTGCGGCGTGTCGGCCGCGGGTAAAAAGGTCATGGTGATCATGAACGCCGCAACCTCGATCATCGTCGACAAGTCGCCCTACTGCACGCGCGCGTCGTTCACGCTGCCGATGGTGACGACGACGCTCGGCCACTGGGCGGCCAAGAACGGCGTCAAGAAGGCCTACACCATGACGTCCGACTATGCGCCGGGTCACGATGCGGAGAACGGATTCATCACCGGCTTCAAGGCTGGCGGCGGCGAGATTATCGGCTCGGTCCGCATGGCGGTCGCCAATCCGGACTTCGCCGCTTATGTCCAGCGCGCTAAGGATCTCAATCCGGAAGCGATCTTCGTGTTCATTCCGGGCGGCGCGCAGCCAGCGGCCCTTGGCAAGGCTTTCGCCGAACGCGGCATCGACACCAAGAAGACCAAGGTGCTCGGTACCGGCGAGCTTACCGACGACAGCGCGCTCAAGAACATGGGCGACCACGCGGTCGGCATCATCACCGCCTGGCCATACGACCACAACCTCAAGAACAAGCTGAACCAGGACTTCGTTGCCGCCTACACGAAAGAGTTCGGTGGCGACAATCCGAACTTCTTCTCGGCCGGCGGCTATGACGGCATGACCCTCATCTACGCGGGCCTGAACAAGACCAAGGGAGACACCGACGCCGAAAAGCTGATCGGCGCGATGAAGGGCACGAAGTGGGTGAGCCCGCGCGGCCCGA
The DNA here is from genome assembly GCA_963739825.1 of uncultured Alphaproteobacteria bacterium. GTDB lineage: Bacteria > Pseudomonadota > Alphaproteobacteria > Rhizobiales > Xanthobacteraceae > Pseudolabrys. The sequence continues at coordinate 1,610,890 of CAVUBU010000001.1, read as the reverse complement.
TGATGATCGATCCGGCGACCCGCGACGTGGTCGAAAACATCTATATCCGCCGCGTTGAGAAGGTTGGCGGCAAGCTGGTCAATGTCGACTTCGACACGGTCGAGAGCGTCAAGGATCCGGTTCACGGGTATGTGAAATAATAACGCAACGGCTTCGATCTGAGTTTGAATGGGGCGATCCTCGTGGTCGCCCCATCCTTTATAGTTCGCCAACAATACAGTATCAGGGTGTTCGTTTCGTTTGAGGAGCGCTGACGGCCATGCTCCCTCCGGTTCTGGGTGTTCTGTTCGACGGCATCGCCTATGGGATGCTGCTGTTCGTACTGTCAGTCGGCCTGTCGGTGACGCTCGGCCTGATGAATTTCGTCAACCTGGCGCATTGTGCTTTCGCCATGCTCGGCGGCTACGTCACCGTCCTGCTGATGAATCAATTTCACTGGCCGTTTTTCGCCACGCTGCCGGCGGCATTCGTCGTGGCGGCGGCGGTCAGCGTCGTGCTTGAACGCATCCTCTACCGGCGGCTTTATCGCGCCAGCGACCTCGACCAGGTGCTGCTGACCATCGGGCTTGCCTTCATTTCGGTCGCGGTCGCCGCCTGGTTTTTCGGCACCACGCAACAGCCGATCAGCGTGCCGGCCTATTTACGCGGCGCGTTCGATTTCCACGGCTTGAACATCGCGGCCTACCGGCTGTTTCTGATCGGCATCGGCATCGCGGTGACGGTGGCATTGGTCGGTGTGCTCGAATATACCCGCTTTGGCGCGCAAGTGCGTGCGGCGGTCGATAACCAGCGCATGGCGCGCGGGCTCGGCCTCAATGTGGATGCCACCTTCAGCATCACCTTTGCGCTCGGCTCGGGCCTCGCCGGCCTTGGCGGCGCACTGGCGATCAACATCCTCGGGCTCGATCCAAACTTCGCCTTCACCTATCTGGTTTACGTGCTGATCGTCGTTTCGGTCGGCGGCCTCGGTTCGATCGTCGGCTCGCTGTCGGCCGCCGTCCTGATCGGCATCAGCGACATCGCTGGCAAATATTATGTGCCTCAGCTCGGCGCCGTTCTCATCTATCTGGTCATGCTGATCATCTTGATGTGGCGCCCGGCCGGCCTGATCGGGAGACGTTAGGCTGTGGCCGTCGCGGACACCACGAGCGCCCCGCGGCATTACCTGCAACGGCTGAGCCGCTGGCATCCGGTCGAGATCGCCTTCTGGCTCGCCCTGCTCCTGCCCTATTTCCTGTTTCCGGATTACCTTTCGCTGGCGAGCCAGATTGCCGTCGCCGCGCTGTTTGCGCTCTCGCTCGATCTCATCCTCGGCTACGCCGGCGTTGTTTCGCTCGGCCATGCTGCGTTTTTCGGCGCCGGCGCCTATGCTGCCGGGCTGTTTTCCAAATTCGTCTGGGGCGAGCCGATTTCCGGGCTGTTCGTTGCCGCCGCGATGGCCGGCTTGCTCGGCTATCTATCCAGCTTCGTGGTCGCGCGCTTTCGCCACCTCACGCTGATCATGATCACGCTCGGCCTCGGCCTGCTGTTGCACGAGGCAGCCAACAGCGCCAGCTGGCTGACCGGCGGCTCCGACGGCTTGCAGGGAATCAGCATTTCGCCACTGTTCGGCGTCTTCGAATTCGATCTCTACGGCAAGACCGCGTACACCTATTCGCTGGTGGTCCTGTTTGTCATCTTCCTCGGCGCAAGACGGCTGATCCACTCGCCGTTCGGCCTGGCGTTGCGCGGCATCCGCGAGAATTTCGTGCGTATGCCGGCAATCGGCGCCGACAGCCGCGCGCATATCCGCAAGGTCTACACCATCGCCGCGGCAATCGCCGGCGTCGCCGGCGCGATGATCGCGCAGACGACGTCGACCGTGTCGTTGGAAGCGCTGAGCTTCGAGCGCTCGGCCGACGTGCTGGTGATGCTGGTGCTGGGCGGTGCCGGTCGACTTTATGGTGGGCTTGTGGGATCGATGGTCTTTCTGATCGCTCGTGACCAGTTTTCCGGCATCGCTCCGCAATATTGGTACTTCTGGATCGGCGTATTGCTGGTGATCGTCGTGATCCTGCTGCCAAACGGCATTCTCGGGGGGATGTCGAAGATTTGGTCGCGATGGAGGCCGCAGTGAGCGCGATAGCTTTAGCCACCCGCGGCCTGTCCATGAGCTTCGGCTCTTTGGTGGTCGCCCGCGATATCGAATTTAGCCTGCCGGTCGGCGCGCGTTACGCGCTGATCGGCCCTAATGGCGCCGGTAAGACTTCGCTGATCAATATGATAACCGGCATGCTCACGCCCAATGCCGGACAGATATTTCTCGGCGACGAAGAAGTCACCGCTCTAGAGCCGCAGGCCCGCGTGCGGCGGGGTTTGGCGCGAACTTTCCAGATCAACACTTTGTTCGCCGGCCTCAACGCGCTGGAGGCGGTAACGCTGGTGGTGGCCGAGCGGCGCGGCCTGGCCGGCACGTTCTGGCAGAACATCGCCATGCACGGCGAGGCGATCGAGGAAGCCTACGGCGTATTGGAGCGGCTGCGGCTCGGCGACTGCTGCTATCAAGCGACGCGCGAGCTTCCCTATGGCCGGCAGAGGCTGTTGGAAATCGCGCTCGCGCTCGCCACCAAGCCGAAGGTGCTGCTGCTCGATGAGCCGGCCGCCGGCGTGCCGCAAGAGGAAAGCGGCGACATTTTCGAAGTGGTTGCGAGCTTGTCAGACGATCTCACGCTGCTGTTCATCGAGCATGACATGCATGTGGTGTTCCGCTTCGCCAGCCATATCATCGTACTAGTAGGCGGAGCAATCTTCACCGAGGGCTCGCCGGCTGAGATCGCTGCCGATCCGGGCGTGCGCGAAGTCTATCTGGGTAAGCGTCACCATGGCTGAGTCAATCCTCGCGCTGCAACATGTGACCGCCGGCTATGGCGACGCGGTGGTCCTGCACGACGTGTCGCTGGAATTGCCGGAGCACGGTAGCCTGGCGGTACTCGGCCGCAACGGCGTCGGCAAATCGACGCTGCTGCTCACCATCATGGGCTACACGCAATTGCGCGGAGGCAAGCTGCTGTGGCGCGGCGCCGACATGGCGCGCAAGCCGCCGCACAGCCGCGCCGGCAACGGCATCGGCTGGGTGGCGCAGGAGCGCGAGATTTTTCCCTCGCTCACGGTCGATGAGAACCTCACCGTCGCCGCACGGCCGGGCGCCTGGGATCTTGCTGCCGTGTTCAAGCTGTTTCCGCGGCTGGCCGAGCGGCGCCACGCCATGGGCGATCATTTGTCCGGCGGCGAGCAGCAAATGCTGGCGACGGGACGCGCGCTGATGACAAATCCGGCGCTGCTGTTGCTGGACGAGCCCTTCGAAGGCCTGGCGCCGGTGATCGTCGATGAATTGATCGCCGCCTTGCGGCTCATGCTCGCCGAACGGATGATTGCCATGATTCTAGTCGAACAGCACACCGAAATGGCGCTCGAGTTGACTAACGATGCCATTATTCTAGAGCGTGGAGCGCTCGTGCATCGAGGGCACTCACGAGATTTACGCAGGGACCATGCCACTTTGGAACGGCTGGTCGGCCTAAGCGTAATTGCTAGCGTATGAACATTCCCTCGATTCGTTGATTGTTGCAAAGATTTGCGCGCGGCTACGTGGTGGCGGACGCAGTCCAAGTCGACGCCGTCTCCGCTACCAAATTCCCTGCTGACAAGGAATAGAGCAGGGAATTTGGCCCGCGGAATCTGAAATCGTCGCCGGAAGAGGTTTTCGGTGCACGCAACAGGTTTTCGGTACACACAGGATAACATTTTCGAAAAGGACCACGCGGCGCGCCCGTTCATTTGTCATTCCAGCCGGTCGTCAAAGTGCGCGGCCCCTCCTTTTGCAAAGCCAAGTGCGGACGCGCCTGATTGTAATAGTCTGCGTAAGTTGCAAGAACACGCCGCCAGTGCGCCTCCCTCAGGACCACGACATAGTCGAGCCATTCCCGCCGAACCGAATCGATCAGACGTTTGCGATACTATTTTGCTAGGGCGACCGAGGCGTGATCGGCCGGTCACGGAGGCCCATCGCGCTGACCCGGGCGGTGGAGACGTGGCCATAGGCACGGTCATTGTCGCGGGCCAGGTAACGCGGCGCCAAGCCCCAAGGGAATGCTTCGGTAATTTGTTGGGCTAACCACAGAGCCGTCGGGCGCCGGGCCACCCCAAACCACAGCAGCTGCCGGCGGCCATAGGCAACCACCAATAAGGTGTACAGCTGGTCGAAGGTCATCGCCCGGACCACGCAAATATCGATCGCGGCAGATGCCGCGCATTATCGTCTCAGGTTTCACCGCCTGGACCATTCCAAGGAGGTCAGGCCACAGCTGAACTATCCATGCCTGGATTGCCCGGTCCATGCCGTTCAGTCGCGGTCGGGTTGGTATCAGCCGCGACGCAATGTTCAGCTGATGACGGAGCAGCACATTCTCAGCCTCAAGCCGCCTGCGCGCGTTGAAAAGGATCACCACTATGATCACGACCACGCGTAAAGCCCCAAATATTTTTCGTCATGATGCGGCGATTCTACCTAGGCATGCGAATCCAGCCCGGATAGGATTTTCGGAAAGGACAACGTCTTGACAGCGGGACGGAGTTATCCGAATTTATCACACTCGATGCTGGTTTATTCCAGCGAGGCGATGGGGTTCCGCCGAAACCGCCCTTTGGGCTGATGACTCCTTTCATCCGACTGTGGACGAAAGGACGTGCATTTGAGCTCCCTAATGATCTCCGCCGGACGACCTGATTGCGTGTGCCGCGCGCGCGGTCACGCTAACCGCGCACTGCCTCTGTCGATGCGGAGGCGGTCTTGATCGTCCGCGACGTCCTCCTGCAAATCTGTCAGGTGCTCACAGTGTTGCTGCTAGCGCCCCTGTTGCAGGGAATTATCCATCAATTCGAGGAGCGCGTGCAGCTCGCCCAAGGTCCCGGTATTTTTCAGCCGTACCGTGATCTTTGGAAGCTTTTTCATAAGCAGATCGTCGTCCCCGAAACGGCCTCCTGGGTTTACTGGATCGCGCCGTTCGTAGCCTTCACCGCGATGCTGACGGTACCTATTCTGATTCCGGTGCTAACCGACTTTCCGTTGCCGCTGTCCGACATGGGTGACATCCTCGGCGGCGGGCTTATTCTCACGCTCGGCTCGTTTATGATCGTGCTAGCCGGTCTCGACACCGGCAGCGCCTACGGCGGCATTGGCTCCAGCCGCGCGGTTATGGTGGCGATCCTTGCGGAGCCGACGCTGATCCTGGTGTTCGTCGGAATTACGCTGCTGGCCAAGGCGATGCTGCCCTTTGTGGTCAATCATCTCCTGGTCGGCAGCCCCGCGGTCTATTTCAGCCCGGCACATCTTTTTCTGATTTTGGCGTTTTTCACGCTGCTGATCGTCGAGACCGATCGCCTGCCGATCCATTCCAGCACGCATATCGAAGTCTACATGATCGAAGAAGCCCGCATCCTCGAATATTCCGGGCCATTGCTCGCCATCCTTCGCTGGGCCTCGATGATGAAGCAATTCATCCTCTACACCATCTTCTGCAACGTGCTGTTGCTACCATGGGGTTTGTCGCGCGAGGGCACCGCCATCGGCATCGTCGGTTCGGTCGCGGCGCTGATGCTCAAATTCACAATCGTTGCCTGCGCCGTGGTCGTGGTGGAAACTTCACAGTCACGGCTGCGCTTTTACCGCTATCAGGAGCTGCTCGCGGCTTCGTTCGTCTTCGCCATCCTCGCCATCATTGGAACTCAACTGGTGTAACCATGCTGGTCGCGCATTTCGATCCGCTCGCCGCATCAATCTTCAGCCTGATGGCGATTGTGAGCCTGATGCTTGCCTTCGTCATGCTCGGCTCGCGCTGGCTTAACAATTACCTTTATGCTTTCGCCGCCGAGTCATGGGTGATTGCGGCATTGTCGGCCACTGTCGCATTCTACGGGCACTATCCCGAACTTTACGTAATTGCGACCCTCACCGCGCTGTTCCGCGGCTTGCTGCTGCCCTATCTGGTCTGGCGCATTATCGGCTGGCTCAATGTCTCGCGCGAAATCCACGAAATCCTGCAGCCGAGCTCCACGCTGGTAATCGGCGCGCTCGGCGTCGTCTTTGCGCTGGTCGTTTCCTATCACGTTGGTCAATCGCTCGGACTGGCCGGCACCGTCGCCGTGCTGGCGCTCACCATCATGCTGTCGATGAAACTGATCGGTTTCCTGATGCTCACGGTGCGCCACGAAGCCTTGAGCCAGATCCTCGGACTGCTCGTGCTGGAAAACGGCATCTTCCTCGGCGCGCAGATTCTGGTGCCCGGAATGCCGTTGCTGATCGAGATTGTGATCCTGTTCGATCTTCTAGTTGTCGTTGCATGCTTTGGTGTTCTCGTTCGCTACCTGGTCGCCCATGTCGGCAGTACCAGCAGCCTCGATCTCAAGCGGCTGGTAGGCTGACAATGACCGGATCACTCCTCTTGATCATGACGATCGCACCGGCGGCCGCAGCCCTGGGATGTATATTGATCCGTGTCCCGCGCGTCGCGGAAGGATTGAATCTCGCCGCCAGCCTCGTCGTGTTCATAACAGCGATCCCGCTTACGGTATCGAGCGCCTACGGGCCCTATTATTATCTCTCCGGCTATATCGTCGTCGACCTGACCGGCGCCTGGGTGATCCTGTGTACGGCGATCGTCTATCTGCTCGCATCGATCTACTCGGTCGGCTACATGCGCCTGCTCGGCGAAGACGAAAGGCTCTGGGGCTTTTACGCACTGTTTGCCGGCTTCGCCCTGACTATTCTTTTGAGTTCGGTCATGAACAATGCCGGGCTCTACTGGATAGTGATCGAGCTCACGACGCTGGTCAGCACTTTCCTGGTCGGATTCGAGCGCGCGGCGGAGAGCATCGAGGCGGCTTGGAAATACATCATCATCATTTCGGCCGGCATCAGCCTTGCGCTGCTTGGAACTGTCTTGTTCTACTGGAGTGGCAGCTTCGTGCTCGGGCCGACTTATGACATGACCTGGGACGCCCTACGCGAGGCGGCGCCGAAAATGAACCCGGCGCTGGCGTCGCTGTCGTTTCTACTGGTGCTGGTCGGATACGGCACCAAAGTCGGCCTCGCTCCCATGCATTCCTGGCTGCCGGACGCGCACAGCGAAAGCCCGGCGCCGATCTCGGCCATGCTGTCGGGCGCCTTGCTCAACAGCGCGATGCTGGGCATCGTGCGCTATCTCACTGTCGCCGATGCCGCGCAAACCGGGCCGCTCGCCCGTACCACGCTTGTCGCCTTTGGCGTCATTTCGCTTCTGGTCGGCGCTCTCTTTATCGTCCGCCAGAATGGCATCAAGCGTCTGATGGCTTATTCTAGCGTCGAGCATATGGGCGTGGTGGCGCTCGGTTTCGGCTTTGGCGGGCCGCTCGGTATCGCCGGCGCCCTCTATCATATGCTCAACCACTCCCTGAATAAGTCGCTGATGTTCTTCGGCGCCGGCAATGCCATGCGCAGTTACGGCTCGAAAGAAATTCGCAACATCCACGGTGTCTGGGCGCGGTACCCGGTACAGGGCGCGCTTTGGATTGCGGGGGCGGTCGCCATCACCGGCGCGCCGCCCTTCGGGCTGTTCCTCAGCGAGCTGGTGATCCTGCGCGCCGGCTTCGAGCGCGGCTACGACTGGGCGGTCTATGCCATGGTTGTGCTGTTGATCGTCATTTTTATCGGCTTCCTCAATCACTTCCGCGCCATGTATTTCAACACTGGCGAAGGCTCTGACAATCGGCCGACGCCGGTGAGCCGCTGGTGCGTAGCGCCGATGTGGCTCGCGCTCGCGCCGCTTCTGGTCTTCGGTGTCTGGTGGCCAAGCGACCTGTGGAGTCACTTCATGGCAGCGGCCCACGTTCTGGCGGGTGCAACGCCATGACCACTCCGCAAGCCATATCGCTGCGCCCCGCCGAATTGAACGACGCCGCGACAAGACTGCTGGCGTCCGGCGGCCGCATGCAAATGGCTTATGCCTGGTACCGCGAGCCCCGCCAAATGGAGCTGCGCTATGTCGCCAGCACCGCCAGTCAGGCACCGTTCACCATCTGGCGCTGCGCGGCGGCCTGCCCAGTTCCCAGCCTAGCCAACATCTGCCCGCTCTTGAGTTGGTACGAACGCGAGATCACCGACCTGTTCGGTCTGCCCTTTCTCGATCAGCCGCAGCCGCAGCGTCTAGTCCTGCACGAGGGCGTCAACCTAACGCGACCGCCATTTGACCCGGACTATCCGCCTGATCTCCCGTTGCACGTCGAATTGACCACGCAAGTCATTCCGGAAGTCGCGGGCGCGCAGGCCGATGTGCAGTTGCTGCCATTCGGCCCGGTTCGCGCCGACGTCGTGGAATCCGGCGAGTTTCTGTTTTTCTACGTCGGCGAAGCGATCCTGCACTATCATCCACGGCTGTTTTTCAAGCACCGCGGCATGGAGAAGCGGTTCGAGGGACTTGAACCTCAGCGCGGAGTTGTGCTGGCCGAGCGGGTTTCGGGCGTGGGAGGCGTGGCGCATGCGCTCGCCTATTGCCAAGCGGTGGAGGCTGCTTCGAATTGCGTCGTGCCGCCGCGCGCGCGGTTCTTGCGCGTGCTGCTGGCGGAATTGGAGCGGCTCTATAATCACCTGCACTACTTCGGCCATCTCTGCCATACCACCACGCTCAAAGTTGGCGAAGCAGAAGGCAAACTGCTGGAGGAGCGGGCCAAGCAGCTTAATAGCAGACTGACGGGCAGCCGATTCCTCCGCAGCGTGCTTAGCCTTGGCGGGCTGCGGCGTGATCTCGCGCCAAAATCGTGGCTTGGGCCCGAACTCGAAATTCTGCGCGACGCCTTCGCAAGCTATGTGCGGCATATGGAAAACACCGCCAGCCATCTCGACCGCCTGATCGCCACTGGGCGGCTCGAACGTCGCCTGGCCTTCGACCAGGGCGCGACGGGGCCGATCGAGCGTGCATCGGGCGTCGACCGCGATTTGCGGCGCGACCATCCTTACGCCGCTTATGGCGAGCTTGCGCCCTTGGTCGCGACGCGCGAGGCCGGCGACGCCCATGCGCGTGCGCAGGTGCGTATGGCCGAGGTGAACACCAGCATTGATTTGATGCAGCGCGCACTCGATGTGTTGCCGGACGGTCCGGTGCGCGCGGACTGTAATCCCGCGCCCAACAGCGAGGGACTGGGCTTCACCGAATCGCCGCGCGGCACGCTGTTCTACGCGGTGCATGTCGGGGCCGACGGCAAGCTTGCGCGCGTTAAGATTAAATCGCCGTCGTTTTCGAACTGGCGTGTGTTTCCGTTCACCGTGCACGACAGCAACATGATGGACTACGCGATCAATGAGGCCAGCTTCGGCCTCACCATCGCCGGCTGCGACCGATAGGACTAGAACCATGCCGCAATGGACATTGTTGGGCTTGCTGCAAGGCAAACAGACCGCGCCCTGGCCCTTGGCAGAGGGTGCAGATGGCCAAGACGGATTCCTCGGCATGCCGCGCTATCAGCCGGCGCTGTGCGACGAGGATTGCAAGGCCTGCGCCGACATCTGTCCGACCAAGGCGATCACCGTGGGTGCGCCGGAGGGGACGGCCGGTCGGCTTGATATCGATTATGGCCGCTGCGTCGTCTGCCAGCTTTGCACCGAGGCCTGCCCGACCGGCGCGATGGCGACGTCGCCGGACTGGGCCTTCGGCGTGCGCAAGCGCGACGATCTGGTCTGGAAAAATGGCGCAACCGCCGCGCCCGCGGCCAACGCGAAAACGCGGCGCGCGTTCCGGCGCAGCCTGCACATCCGCCATGTCGATGCCGGGTCCTGCAATGGATGCGAATCCGAACTGCAAGCGCTGAATAACCCATTCTACAACTTTCACCGGCTCGGCATCTTCTTCACCGCCTCGCCGCGCTTTGCCGATCTTCTGCTGGTGACCGGACCGGTGACCAACGCCATGCTCGGCCCCCTGCGCGCCACCTACGAGGCGATGGCGGAGCCACGATGGGTGCTGGCGGTCGGCACCTGTGCGGTGTCCGGCGGCATCGCCGCGGGCGGCTATGCATCCGCCCACGGGCTCGACGGCGTCATCCCGGTCGACGTCTATCTGCCCAGCTGCCCGCCCAATCCAGCCGCGATCATACAGGCGCTGCTGATGTTCCTCGACCGCGCGCCGCAGCGGGTGATGGGAGGCCAGCTTGTCGAATGACCTGTTGACCGCAGCGTTTCTCGCCTGGCTCGCCGCCGCGCTGATCTCGCTAACCGGGCGCGGATCGATGCTCGCGCGCGTCTTGCTGTTTCTAGGCTGCGCCGCCGGGATCATTGCGGCGTTTTTGTCGCTGCCCAACGGCACGCCCCTTGTCGCCCTGCCGACGCGGCTTGCCGGCGCCGCTGTCTCCTTTCAGGTGACCCCGGACGGCCTGTGGCTGCTCGGCTTCGGGCTGGTGCCGGCGGCGCTCGCCTGCGCGCTGTCGACGCCGGCACGGCAAGGCCAAGCCGGCTGGCTGTTCGGCGCCGCCATGAGCCTGATCGGGGCGCTCGGCGTCTTCGGCCTGCGCGACGGTGCCGGATTTCTCGTTGCCTGGGAGATCATGAGCTTCGGCGGCGCCGCCATGATCCTGTCCGAGAAGCTGGCGTCGAATGTCGGCCGGCCGGTGCTGTTCATGCTCGGTCTCTTGGAGGTCGGCGCGGTGGCGCTGGTGGTCGCGGTCCTGCTGCTCGCGGTTAATAATCACTCATTCGCATTCGAGACATTCGCCGGCGCCAATCTTGCGACGCCGACACTCGCCGCGGTCGGTGTGCTGCTGGTGATCGGGTTCGGCGCCAAGCTCGGCCTACTGCCGTTCTACGAGTGGTTCCCGGCGGCCTATGGCGCCGGCAGCGGCGCGTCCGGCGCGCTGATGTCGGGGGTCGTGCTCAACGCCGCTTTTTACGGCTTGAGCCGCGGCCTGCTCGAATGGGCGCCGGGCCAGCACGCTGACGTCGCTGCTGCGGTGGGAACCTTTGTCGTCATCGTTGCAGTCCTGAGCGCCGTTCTCACCGCGCTATACGCATTCCAGCAGAACGACTGGCGCACGCTGTTGAGTTTCTCGTCCGCCGAGAATGCTGCGATTGCAGTCGCCATGCTCGGCGCCGCCTTGATTTTCCGCGGTCACGGAAAACCCGAACTCGCGAGCCTGGCCTGGACTGTCGCGTTGTTGCATCTGGCCGGACACGCGCTCGCCAAAGGCGGACTGTTCCTGGCGGCCGATGGCGTTTATCGCGCGACCGGCAGCTACGACATTATTCAGACCGATCTGTTGCGGCGCAGTTCCTGGCTGTTTGGCCTGGGCGCGCTGTTTGCGGCGATGAGCCTTGCAGCGATGCCGCCGCAGGCCGGCTTCGTTAGCGAATGGTATATGTTCGAAACCGTGTTCCAGGGCTTCCGGCTTGACACACTGACCAGCCGGCTGGTGATGGCGCTCTCCGGTGCCGGGCTCGCGCTGACGGTGGCGATTGCCTTCGCGACTTACGTCAAGATGTTCGGATTGGGCTTGCTCGGACGCTCGGCGCGCGATTTCCCGCCGGTTCGACCGGCATGCGGATTGGCGGTTGGCCTGCTCGGACTGGGCGTGCTGGCCCTGGCGGTCGGAATGCCGGCCTGGCTCGACGCTCTTGAAGTGGCAGTCAATGCCGAATTCGGCACGCAAGCCGCACGCGCCATGCATGACGGGCTGCTGTTGGTGCCGCTGACTGCCAAGTTCGCCTTCATCTCGCCGACGGCGCTGGTTGTCGTCATGCCGCTGCTCGCCCTCATTCCGATCCTGCTGGTTGTCGCCAACCGACGCTTTGCCGTCCGCCCTGTTCCGGTCTGGTATGGCGGGCTCGATCAAGACCCGGCACGGGCATCGACTACCGCGCTCACCTTCTCCAACGCGCTGCGCACATTCTACAGCTTCGTGTACCGCCCGACCGAGGAAACCCGAAGGGATGCGAAAGGCGTGCCCTACTTCGTGCATCGATTGGTGTTTTCGCACGATGTCGCGCCGATCTTCGGCCCCTATCTGTTTGCGCCGATAATCCGTGCCGTCTTCGCCGCCGCCAACAAACTCAAGGCACTTCAGTCGGGGCATCTGAATTTCTACCTTGGACTGATTGGCGCGTTACTCGTCATCATTCTCGCGCTGGTGCTTTATTGAATCTTCGGATTGACGTACACCTGTTGTTGAGTATCAAAACTTTGCTGAAAGCTTGAGGACTCGCCCGCCATCAGTTTCGACAAGGTAAAGATGTCCGGCGCTGTCAAAAATCGGATCACGAAGGCGCGCAAGCCCTTCAATGATCACGATCCGAGACCCGTCGCGCTTTATTCTAATAAGTTTTCCGGTTTTTCTTTCGGGGGCATGTACATCCCCTGAGGGGCAACCGCTGGGCCGATTGGCGTACCCACGCCCGGCCCCGCACTTTACGCCGCAGAACGATCACCTGAAGTCGGAGTGTCGCGTTCTCAGCCTCAAGCCGCCCCATCAACTTAAAGGGCAAAGCCAAGATGGCAAATACAAAGCAAAAAAGCGCAACCATCGCGTCAAGTTAGACAATTCCCTCACCTCATCAACGCGGATAGCCTTGTCTCGCGACGACCTGAACCAAAAGGAGGCGGGGACCACCCCGCCTCCTGCTTTTTTCCATTCGAACGAGCGCGTTCGCAATCGCCCCTACTTGGCGTCGGGTACGACTTTGAGGATCTTCTCGTAAGTCTCGCGCTCTTTCTTCATGGTCTGCGTCCGCGGCTTCCGTGCCCTGGAAGGTCATGTCCATGTTCCGCTTCTCGCCGACATTCTGGGCGATTTTGCCCGCAACGGCCGGCTTGAAGGCGCGGCAATCTTTTTGATGACGTCCTTCGGCGTGCCCGCAGGAACGTGCAGCGAGATGTGAGACGTCACACCGAACGGAAAGCCGAGATCCTTCATGGAGACGAGGTTAGGCGCGAGCTTGAGCCGGTTGTATGACGCGGCAAATAGCGACTTGGCGTCGCCAGCCGCCACGATCGGCGCCCAGGATCCGCCGGAGAAAGACAAGTCGACATCGCCCGCGAGCACAGCTTGAACGGCACCATTGCCGCCGGAAACAGGCAGTGGCCGCAGTTTGAAACCGCGCTCCTTGGCGATGTACTGCATCAGCAGGCGGTCGATCGCCAATTGGCTGGCGAACGAGATCGGCCGATTTTCCTTCTTGGCGACCGCGACCAGTTCGTCCAGCGTACTGAACGGCTTGTCCTTGTTGGCAAACATCGCGTTCTGGAATTCGCCGAGAATGGCGACATTCGCGAAGTCGGACATTTTGTAGGGCATCTTCTGGACGAGCGGCGCCAGAGTGATGGAGGTCGAGTTGGTCGCAAGCAGCGTATAGCCGTCGGCCTTTGCCTTCAAACACTTGGGCCGCCGCCACACCGCCGCCGGCGCCGCCAACATTTTTGACGAGGATCGGCTGGCCGAGTTTTTCGCTCAGAATATTGGTCATGGCGCGGATCGCGCTGTCGGTACCGCCGCCTGCCGGATAGGCCACCACCACGGTGATGGGGCCGGTGGGCCATTCCGCGGCTTGCGCGGCTGGCGACGCAAAGCTCAGACCAAAAGCGGCAGCGCCGATGATCGCCATCGCAGAGCGACGGCCGACTGCCGCCAATTGGTTATAATTCGTCATATATTTTTCTCCCTTTCTATTCAGGTCTTCGGAAATTGCCGCTGCGGAGCTACGGCGGGATGCGAAAAATTCCCTGTAGTTTGTCATGTCGTTTCCTCCGTTTCTGGTTGGGTCTTTTGGTCTTGCGCAGATGGCGGTCGCTCCAACTGCATCGATCGCGCGCCGGCAATGGCGAAACGCCATATCGACAGGGCCGCGAGCAACAGGAACAGGATGGCAATCGGGTGGTCGAGCAGCACGGCCGGATTCGAATTCGACAGGATCAGCGACTGCCGAATAGTCAGTTCGGCCATCGGACCGAGCACGTAGCCAACCACGAAGGTGACGAAGGAATAATCGAACTTCTTCATGAAATAGCCGACGAAGCCGAAGATCAGCATCAGGTAGACGCCGAACATGCCGCCACCTTCCATGTAAGCGCCGACGACGCACAGGAAGACAATTACCGGCAAGATCACGCTTTCACGGATCTGGACGACGAGGCTGAAAATGCGCTGGCCGAATATGCCGACGCCAAGGAGCGCCACCGACGCGAGAATCATCCCGAGATAGATCGCGTAGACCACGTCGCCGCTTTCCTTGAAGAGGAACGGGCCGGGCGTGAGGCCGTGCATCATGAAAGCGCCCATCAGCAGGGCCGTGGAAAGGCTGCCGGGAACGCCGATCGCAAAAACCGGAATAAGCGCCGCCGGCACGGTGGCATTGTCGGCGGATTCGGACGCAGCGACACCGTTCGGATTACCTTTGCCGAATGCTTCCGGATCCTTCGAACTGCGGCGGACCCATGTATAGGCCAGGAAAGAGGCAAGCGTGGCGCCCAAGCCCGGCAGAAGGCCGATCCATGTTCCCACCAGCGAGCCGCGCAGCACCGCGGGCGATATCTTGACGATCTCGGCGAAGCTCAGGCGGCGATCGGCCTCCGAACCGCTGTCATCGGGCGGACGCGGATATCGGTATTCGCCGCGCCAGCCTGCGTCGATCTGCACAAGGATCTCCGACAGCGCCAGCGTGCCAATCGCAACCGCCAATAGCGGCACACCGTCGTAGAGCTGGATGAAGCCGAAGGTCAGGCGCGGCAATGCCGTTTCGATATCGACGCCGGGCGCGGAAAGCAGCAGGCCGAGGAAGCCGGCAATCATCGCCTTCAGGAAGGACTCCCCGGACACGGCAGCGATAAAGGTCATGGAGAAAAGCAGGATCGACGCGAGCTCGATCGGGCCCAGCCCAATGGCGAAGCGGGCGATGGGCCGGGCAAGCAGGATGAGAACGATGGTGGCGAAGACGTCGCCGGCCACCGAGGCCAGCAGCGCAATTTTCAATGCCTTCTGCGCCTTGCCCGCCCGTGTCATCGGATAGCCGTCATAGGTGGTGACGACGGCCGAGGGCTCGCCCGGAACATTAAGCAGGATAGCTGAGACGGCCGCGCCCGCGGCGCCGCCCTTATTGATTCCGATGAGGAAGGACAGTGCGGCGGCCGGCGACATGGTGAAGGTGAAGGGCATCGCCACCGCAATTGCCGTCGTCCGGTTCATGCCCGGCAGCGCGCCGACGATGTAGCCGATCAGGACGCCGGCGATAATGTAGATGATGACAAGGGGCGTGAATATTTCACCCGCCGCAATGGCCAGATTATCAAACATGAATATGGCTCATGGAAGGGCCGTGCCAAGGACGTGGGTCGCGAGCAGATAGACCACGCCCACGGGAAGCGTCGCCGTCAGAACGAGGCGCAGCGGATTTCTCTCCCCGAGGAAGATCATCAGGATAGCGATCAGTGCCGGTCCGCCAATCAGGATGCCGAACCAATCGACGAGAAGGACGCCGCCAAGCGCGAGAGAACCCGCGACGATGAACATCAGAAGATTCCATCCCGAGACGGGTATGGGTCTTGCCGTCCCGTTTGCCTGCGAATGCGGACTAAAGACTGCGCCACCTGGCCGAGCGCGCAGACCGTGAGCAAGGTTGAGAGCAATGTGGGGAAGAGTGTCGGGGACAGGCCGAAATACGCGCCCTCCTCGGTGCCCAGCGGAATGAGAACGAAAATCATCAGCAAGCCGAACAGGGCTAAGCCTGCACCGCCGATCAGGTCAGCCCGATCCATGGCGCCTATCTCCCTCCCCTTTCTTGTGGCCGTTCTTTGGGCCTTGTTGGTGTTGGCATAGCCTTGCACCAATCTTGTCGGTACCGTAAAGACGAATAATCGTAAGTCAATACTACAATCATATGGGAGGGCGAATGGCTGACGAGAAAGGCGGGCTCGGTTATCGGATTGCGATTGTAACGGGCGCCAGCCGCAATCTTGGCCGAGCCATTGCGCTCGAACTGGCCGCTCAGGGCGTGGCGCCAGTCGTCGTGGCGCGCGACCGCGCAGCACTCGACGATGTCGTGGCGGAGGCGAAAAAACGTGGCGCGCCCGACGCTTTCGCCATTTCGGCGGATCTCGCCGAAGCCGGCGAGCCCGACCGCGTCGTTAAAGCCACAGCCGAGCGCTTCGGCCGGATCGACATTCTCGTCAATAATGCCGGCGCCACCAAGCGGGGCGATTTCCTGACGCAACCGGACGAAGACCACCTTTCAGGCTTTGCGCTGAAATATCACGCGACCGTAAGGTTCTGCCGTGCAGCCTGGCCGTATCTGACGAGCGCAGGCGGCGTGATTGTCAATATCGCAGGCGTCTCCGCCCAGACACCCGAGCCCGATTTCACGGTTGGCGGGCCGGTCAACAGCGCGCTGCTGAACTTTACCAAGGCAATCGCCAAGCGTGGGACGAACGATGGAATTCGGGTCAATGCGCTTTGCCCCGGTCACATCGAGTCAGACCGGCTGATGGCCCGCATCCGCACGCGCGCGCAGAACGACGGAACGTCGGAGGACGAGGCGCGCGAGGCGTTGCGGCTCGAGCATAGCATTCGCCGTTTCGGCACGCCGCAAGACATCGCCGCGACCGTCGCCTTCCTGTGCTCCGACCAGGCTTCGTACATTCACAGCACTACCATCGTCGTGGATGGCGGCGCGACACCGGGAATTTGAGAACGCCATGCAGCATTCTTCGACCGCCGAGGCGGAACTTGCGCGCTTCGCCGCCGAGCTCAACGGCAGCGATATTCCGCCAGAGGTCCTGCATCAGGCGAAGAGATCGCTGGTCAACATCTTTGCCACGGCGCTCGCCGGCAGCCGCGAGCCGGCCGTCGATGTGACGCTACGCACGATGCTTCCCTTTTGCGGACAACGGGACTGCTCGATCGTCGGACGCAGCGAGCGCGCCGATGCGCCGCTCGCCGCCTTCGTTAACGCGATGAGCTCCAATATCCACGATTTCGACGACACCCACGAAGCGACGATCATCCATCCCGCCGCCACTGTCTTCGCAAGCCTGTTCGCCCATGCCGAGGCGGCACGGTTGCCGGGGGCGGCAGTGCTCAAGGCATTCGTCGTCGGCGGCGAGGTCGAATGCCGGATCGGCAACGCTATCTCGCCGTACCATTATGCGCGCGGCTGGCACATCACCGCGACCTGCGGCGTGTTCGGCGCGGCGGCCGCTGTCGGCTCGCTGGTCGGATTGTCGCCATCGCAGATGCTGCACGCCTTCAGCGGCGCGGCGGTTCAGGCCTCGGGCCTCGTGGAGGCGCTCGGCACCATGGCAAAGAGCGTCGGTATCGGCGGCGCCGCGCGAAACGGCCTGCTCTCCGCGCTCCTCGCGCAGAACGGCCTCGAAGGCCCCACCGCGCCCCTCACCGGCGAGCGCGGCTTCCTTCGCGTCTATGCCGACGATCCGAAGCCGGAAGCCCTGATCGACGGCCTTGGATCGGAATGGGAGATCGCCAAGAACACCTATAAACCCTATCCTGTCGGGGTGGTGGTCAATCCTGTCATCGATGCATGTCTGCGCCTGCGCGAGCGGGAAGCGTTGACGCTTCGCGACGTGGCGGAGATCGAAGTGACCGGCCATCCGCTGCTTCGCCAGCGGACCGACCGGCCGAATGTAAAGACCGGGCGCGAGGGACAGGTGAGCACGCAGCATACGATCGCGATCGTGCTTCTGCGCGGGCGTGCGACCCTTGAGGAATTCACGGACGCCGCCGCTACCGAAACGCTGCAGGCGGGCCGGCCAAAAGTCGTCTTCCACGACGAACCCGGCCGCGACATTGCTTCCATCGACTTTCTCGTGCGCACACGCGACGGCCGCGAACTCAGGGAGACAATCGAGACATCTCTCGGCTCGCGCCGCAATCCGTTGAGCGACGCGCAGCTTGAGCAAAAGCTTTTCGATGCAGCAGGGCTTGTCGGCTTCAAAGGCGATACGCGCCGGCTGGTCGACGCCATCTGGCGCATCGAGAAGGCGGAGGATGCGGGCGAGATCGTCCGGCTTGCAGCGCAAGTGGCGTAAGCATGCGGCGGTCATAGGTATATGGCCAGCCCATGACTAAGGGGGTGAGGTTTGACCGGGATGCTGAAAAATAAATGCGCTCTCGTGACCGGCTCGGTGGGCGGTGGCCTCGGCTATGCGCTGGCAAAGGCGCTGGCGGGAGCCGGAGCGAACATCGTCCTCAACGATTTGTGCGGTCTGCAGGAGGGGCGCGACGCCGCCGCGGCTCTGGAACGAGAGCACGGCGTTGAAGCGATCTTCGATCCCGCCGATCTGCGCCACAAGGAAGAAATCGCGCGAATGATCGGTTCGGCCAGCGAGCGCTTCGGCGCGGTCGATATCCTCGTGAACAACGCCGTGGTGCGCCACTTTTCGCCGATCGAGGAGTTCGATCCGGACGACTGGGAGACGTCCATGGCGGTCAATATCACCGCGGCCTTTCACACGGTTCGGCTCGCCCTTCCGGCGATGAAAAAGCGCGCCTGGGGCCGCATCATCAATGTCACTTCGTACTATGGCTGGCGGGGCGCGGTGAACAGGATCGACTACGTCACGACCAAGACCGCCATCATCGGTATGACGCGAGCGATCGCCCTCGAGACCGCGCCGAGCGGCGTGACCTGCAATGCCATCTGTCCAGGCTCCGTGCCGACCGCCGCCATCATGGGACGAATCGAAGGTATCGCGCGCGAGCGCGGCGAACCTGTCGAGGAAGTCGCCCGCGAATATGCGAAGGAACGCAGCCCGACCGGCCGTTTCGTGGCGATGGAGAATGTGGGGGCGCTCGCCGTCTTTCTGTGCAGCCCGGCCGCCGAGGACATTACCGGCACCGTGATGCCCATCGATGGCGGATGGCTCACCGCCTAGAGTCGGTGGTGAAAGGGATTACTTCTTCCCTTTCACTTCGACGCCCGCCCATTTTTCGACGGTGCATACCGTTCGCGTCAAATCGACGTCGTACCCTGGCTGGCCTTGGTGATCGACAACAGTTGCTTGACCGCGTTGCCGACCATCATCGGCACGCCGAGCGACTCGCCGAACTCGACCCCGAGCTTGACGTCCTTGTGCATGAGGCCGACGGAAAAGCCGAAATCGAAACGCCGCGTCAGAACGCAACGCGGAAATTTGTCTTCGGTCGCGGTGTTGCGTCCGCTGCCGGAATTGATGACGGCGATCATGGTGTCGGCATCGAGACCGGCCTTGGTACCCATGACAAGAGCTTCCGACGTCATCGCAACCGCGCTCGCCGACAGGACATTGTTGACGAGCTTCATCGCCTGGCCCATCCCCGCCTCCTCGCCAACCCAGAACACCTTGCCAAGGACATCGAGGATCGGACGGAGTTGATCGGCATGCGCACGCGGCCCGGCCACCATGATGGCGACCGTGCCCTTCTCGGCGCCGCCCGGCCCGCCGCTGACCGGCGCGTCGATGGCGACGATGCCTTTCTTGGCGAGCGCGGCGGCAACTTCCTTCGCCATCACAGGACCGGTGGTCGAAAGATCGATGAACATCTTGACCTTGCTGCCACCAATGACGCCGGTTTCCGACAACGTCGCCGACCGCACGATATCGGGCGTCGGCAAACTGGCGAGAACGATTTCCGCGGCCGATGCGACCTCAGCCGGCGACTCGGCTCGTTTGGCGCCACGCTGCACTAAACGGGCTACCGCCGTGTCATTGATATCGTACACGGTGACGCCAAAACCAGCGTCGAGCAACCGGCCCGCAAAATGGATTCCCATACGTCCGACACCGATGAAACCCAGTTCCTGCTTTCCAGACATCGTCCTGCTATTCCCCTTGTAGAGCCCGCCGTTCCAGCGCTTACGATTTCTTCGCGGGCGCCGCGGAGACCTTGCCCATTTCCTTGAGCACTTCATTCGCGATCTTGAAGGCATCGAGGCCGGCCGGAATCCGCAATAAATGGTGGCGTGCAGGAGCGTTTCCTTGATCTCTCGACCGTGACGCCGTTGTTGATCGCGCCGCGAACGTGCAGTTTGATCTCCGGGCCACGATTGAGCGCCGTCAGCATGGCAAGATTCAGCATGCTCCGGGTTTTGCGGTCCAGCCCTTCGCGCGACCAGCCGTAACCCCAGCACCATTCGGTGGTGATGTGCTGAAACGCCATCATGAATTCGTTGGCCGAATTGAGCGAGCCGTCGACATATTCGGGGCCCAAGACTTCGCGGCGATGCTTGAGACCGACTTCGAACATGACATCGGACGCTTTTTTCATTTCTTCGCTCATGACAGATTCCTGATGTGAGGGATTGAAAATTCAGTGGAGCGCCGTTGAAGACAACGGAAATATCCACAGCGCACGGTTCTTGTCGCCGCAAGGCGGGCTTCAGAACGGCCGGGCAGTTGGCGCCGTCGCGGCCACGCCGGCGCTGCGGATTGGCCTGTGCCGGCGCGATTTCGACTGACAGCAATTCGCGGGAGGGACTTCTTCAGGCGCGCGTCGGCCCGTAAGTAGGTGCCGACAACGCCATGCATCGCAATATTTCCTCCACCGTCATTTGGTGATCCGGCCTTTTTTGATTCGGCCTGGTCGACTGGTTTCGCCTTCAACCGATATTGTCTGACAGTAGTATTGTATGTAAGATATTGGCCAAGATGGGTCAAGAACGAACTCGGCGCGGCAGCCTTTCGCAAAAACGAATGGCGGACATCCCGGGATCGTCTCGCACGGATTCAATCGAATCCTTTCTCCGATTTCGGCGATATGGATCGTACAATGCTTAACAGTCGAATATGCCATCGTACCCAGTTCGGCGCCGTGTATGTTCGATGGCGCCGATCTCCTCGATACTTCGCCGAGCGAGCGGATGTCGAGCGCAGCTTAAAATCGTTCCGTTAGTGCTCATCTCGTCGTCAAAATGGCGATTGACGCGGATGTTGGTAGGACGGCAGATAGTCGTATGATAGTGCTTGGCGGTAGATGACGGTGAATTTGCACC
The DNA here is from genome assembly GCA_963739825.1 of uncultured Alphaproteobacteria bacterium. Lineage (GTDB taxonomy): Bacteria > Pseudomonadota > Alphaproteobacteria > Rhizobiales > Xanthobacteraceae > Pseudolabrys. The sequence continues at coordinate 1,589,862 of CAVUBU010000001.1, read as the reverse complement.
CCCTGGTCTTGCCGCCGTTATTCCGGTGTTCGGATGGATCGATTAGGTCTGCCAATGATCTGGCATCCTGGAGGGAAAAGCCGTTGACAGCCCCATTTGCCTCAAAGCCCGGCTTCCGGGTCGAGAAGATCGCCGCGCCACTCCGCCAAAGCGTCACCGAGAGTATTCGATACGCGATCGCCCTTGGCCATTTCAAAGGTGGCGACAGGCTACCCGAACGCAGCCTGTGTGAAATGACCGGCGTTAGCCGCACACTCGTACGCGAGGCATTGCGCCAGCTTGAATCCGAAGGGCTGATTGAAGTCGTCCCCAATCGCGGGCCGATTGTCGCTCGGGTTACGGTTAAGCAAGCCGAGGACATCTATCAAGTCCGCATCGAGCTTGAAGGCCTGGCTTGCCAGCTCTTCGCTGAACGCGCTTCGATCGAACAGCGAAACGCGCTGAATGACGCGTTCAAGAAGCTCAAGAAGTCATTGAAGGACACTGACCCGCTGGCGCGGTTACGGACAAAGAACCATTTCTACGATTGCCTCATGGATGGCTCCGGCAACCAGGCGCTTGGCGACAGCCTTAGAATGCTGAATGCGAAAGTCATGTTATTGCGCGCCACTTCGTTGCGGGCGCCTGGCCGCACGACGGCAAGCCTGACCGAGCTATCCGAATTGATGGAAGCCTTGGCTGCCAAGAATGGCGCCCAAGCACGCGAACTGGCCGAACGCCATGTCCGCAATGCGGCAAAGACAGCGATCGCTCTATTGGCTTCGCAGGCAGAAATCGCGCTCGCAACCGCCAAGCCACGACGTAACGCGAAGTCCCCGCCGAAGCCATTACCCTCGCAAACCTTATGACCATCCGCGCCCGACCGCTGGAAATATGGCCCGCGGAATACTCGGTCTGTTGATGCTGATGTGCGACGCTCCCCAAAGCGGGTTGTCGTTGCTCATCCGCCGGATCAACGCGCGGAGGTCCGTCTCAATCTGCGGTCGCCCTCCCCGCGGGCGTGACTTCCAACGCCAATAGCAGCGAAAGCCCGCCCAATGCCACCGAACAAGCGTCTCAGGTTGGACGATCGTAAGGTTCTGCAAAATCGACGGGAACCATCGATATAGCTGGATCAAGAACCAGCGGTCGTTGTTCGTCAGCCGGACCTGGCCCGGCACTTTACGCCGCAGAACGATCAACTGATGTCGGAGAACCGCATTCTCGGCCTCAAATCGACTTTTCGACTTGAATGGCGAGGCCAAAACGGCCAGGACGAAGCGGAACAATCCGAACATGGTCCGCAGACGCTAGGTGATACCTTCGGCTAATCAATGCGGATAAGGTTTTCGGTACACACAGCGCGGCTACGCCAGTTCATGTTCGGCGCGCGGCAAGTACTGAGCAAGATTGTGATCAAATCATAGCCGGGCGTTCGAAAATCGGAATGCTTGATCGTCGGCGTGCTTTTCCGCGCAAGAATTCGATATATGCGAACGATCACTGTCGAGTTAGACGAAAAATCTCACCGTCAGTTTGAATTGTTGGGCATGACATCGAGAATCCAACCGCGATCCCTTCGAGTTCGCGGCTCGGAGCGGGATAACGCTTCATCACAAGAGGATCATGGCCGTATGTTGATGAGCGGGCGCGGGAGCAAGCGGTATCAGGGTATCGAATCCATCCAGCATTCGTCCCTCAATGTGGAATGCCGTAACAAACGGCCTTCGGCTTTCAAGATTCTCGTAGAAATGCGTGACGTCGGAGGCCACGACAACCCACCCACGACGGGTATGGACGCGGACAAACTGCAATCCGGCCGAATGTCCACCGACGGCGTGAAGGGAAATCCCCGGGGCGAGTTCGGCAGAACCGTTATGGAAGAGAACGCGTTGCGCGAAGTTCAGGCGCACAATTCCACAGATGTCATCCACTTCGAAGGAATGCGAAAGGCGCGGATAGCTCATGTAATGGCCGGTCGCATAGTGAATCTCCGGCTCCTGCAAATGGAAGTGCGCCTTCGGAAACCGGTGAAAGTTTCCGACATGGTCGTAATGCAAGTGCGTCAGAATCACTTTACCGACCTGCTCCGCATCCACCTTCAGAAGCTTCAACGCGTCGATCGGGCAGCGAATGAATGTTCGCTTTCGTCTTGCTGCCACTTCCGCGGTGAACCCACAGTCAATGACGAATGTCCGCTCGCTCGAAATGGCGACCCAAAGAAAGTAATCCATCGGCATTGGGCCTTCGTGCGGGTCGCCGCCGATAAAATGGTCGCGCCGCTGCGCATCACGCGTGGCATAGCGAACCGCGAATAGTTCATATTCTGGAATGGTGGTCGACATAGTCAGATTTCCTTTGCCTTCAGCGTTTCCTCGTCACGGCAGAGCCAATAAAAATCCTGCGGACGAGCCAACGCCCGTCGGCCATCCACCGAGCCCTTCTTATATTTGCTGGCGTCTCCCCAGCCTGCTCCGTTATACTGTCGACATGGAGCAACTAAAACCCCCATCTTTATCGAGCGCGACCCTGGCCGACCGGGCCTTCGAATGGCTCGAAGCGGCGATCATCAAGGGCGATCTGGCGCCTGCGACCAAGCTGGACGAGGTCAGCTTGGCGAAATCCTTCGGCATAAGCCGGGGACCGGTGCGCGAGGCCATCAATCGTCTCGAAGGCAAAAAGCTGGTCGAGCGCGTGCCGCATATCGGCGCGCGGGTCGCGACATTCTCGAAGAGCGACCTGCGGGAAATCTTTTACGTGCGCGAGGCGCTGGAAGGGATGGCTTGCCGGCTGGCGGCGGAACGCATATCCGATGCGGAAATCGACGATCTGCATAACCTGCTTGAGGGCCACGCCAGGCAAGGCTCTCTGAAAGCAGGCGAAAACTACTTCCAGCGGCCCGGCGATTACGACTTCCACTACCGGATCATCAATGCCAGCGGCAACAAGAAGCTAATCCATATGCTGATCGACGACCTGTATCATCTATTGAGAATCTATCGATACCGGTCGAGTTCGCGCAAAGGCCGCGCCCAGGAAGCGCTGCAGGAACATCGCGGTATCGTCGCGGCCATGCGGACGCGCGACGCCGATGCGGCCGAGCGCCTGATGCGCCAGCATTTGTTCCACGCCCGTATCTCGCTGGAAATCCCGACCGACGGCTGAGCCGTCCACCTATGCATTAGACGCAACCCGCTGCGCCATTCCGTCCCAGGTGGAAACTGTTGACGGCCCAGCCCTGGCCTGCCACAGTTTCAACTGTCAACAATAATGTGAAGCCTTGCAAAAAGGCCGATTGGAGGACGTTCATGAGCAACCCGTCCGCTGTGTGATCATGCGCGGGGGAACCAGCAAAGCTGTATTCCTCAAAGAGAGCGACCTCCCTCCGCAGGAGAGTCTCGCAAAAACCTCATACTTGGAATTTTCGGCTCCCCGGACCGCCGGCAAATCGACGGGCTGGGCGGGGCCGACCCGCTCACCAGCAAGCTCGCCATCATCGGCCCGCCGCGCACGACCCGCGTGCCGCCGGCAGCCATCCACCTACACCTTCGGTCAGGTCGAGATCGACGTGCCTGAAATCGATTTTCTGAGCCTGTGCGGCAACATCAGTTCGGCCGTCGGCGCCTTCGCGGTTTATGAAGGCATGGTTCAACCGACCGCGCCGATCACCACCGTGCGCGCGTTCAACACGAATTTGAATTGCATTCTGAACATCGAGGTGCCGGTCGAAAACAACGGCCGGTCGAGCGTGGCGACTTCGTGGTTCCCGGTGTGCCTGGATCGGGCGCCCGCATTCTGGTCGATTTTGCCGAAACCGCGGGCTCGGCCTGCGGCGCTTTGCTGCCGACAGGCATTCCCGTCGATCGCCTCGAGATCCGGGCTTCGGAATGATCGAAGCTTCGCTACTGGATATCGGAAACGCGCATGTTTTCATCCGCGCGCGCGATGTCGGCCTGACTGGGACCGAGACCGCCGCGGAAATCGACGCCAAGAGCGACCTGCGCGACCTGCTGGAGCGCATTCGTGGCGTTGCCGCCTACCGCATGAAGATGATCAAGGACCCGTCGCGGTCTAAGCAGGATAGCCCCGCCACGCCGATCCTCGGCATGTTGAGCCCGCCGGCGGACTACCGCAACGAGATCGGCAAGAGCACGGTGAAGGCCGAAGACGTCGACCTTGTGTCCAGGCTGATGTTCATGCAGCAGATGCACAAGACCTATGCCGGCACCAGCACGGTCTGCACCGGCGTTGCCAGTCGCATCCCCGGCACCATTGTCCACGAGATGACGCGTCCGGAAACGCTCAGCAATGAGGCCGTCCGCATCGGACACCCTGCCGGGGTGATCGGCACCGAAACGCGCGTTGAACTAAAAGGCAATAACTATATCGTGCGGCGGGCGACGCTCGGCCGTACCGCGCGACGAATCATGGAAGGCTATGTCTATCCCAGTGCCATCGCGGATCGCGAAGCCACGCATGAGACGCACGCATGACGGCCGGGGACGCGGTGCAGATCGCCGCCCGCCTGAGCGGCCGCGGGACGGCGAGCCATTCCAGCCCAAGCTGCTGCGGCAGCCGGGGACGATCGGGCCGCTGCGTCTGAAGAACCGTGTCATCATGGGCCCGATGGGGACCAATTACGGAACCACCGACGGATTCTCGACCGAACGCGACAAGCTTTATTACGCCGAGCGCGCCAAGGGCGGTGTCGCCATGATCGTGACCGAGGCGATGAATATCTCGGCCGGCGCCCGCAACCACAACAATTCGCTCTGCATCTACCACGACCAGTTCATTCCCGGCGTCAGCGCGGTGGTGCGCGCCATAAAGGACAACGGCGCGCTTGCCGTAGCCCAGATCAATCATCGCGGACAGTTGCTCAAGCGGTCCGTTCTCGGCATGGAGCCGGTCGGCCCGACCGCCGGCAAGCATCCAAACACCGGAGAACCGGTGCGCGCGCTTCGCGTCGATGAGATTTGCTCAATCCAGCGCGATTTCCTCGACGCCACTAGGCGGCTCTGGCGCGCGGGCTACGACGCCGTCGAAATCCACGCGGCGAACGGATACCTGTTCCAGCAGTTCTTTTCCGAGCGATTTAATCGCCGCGACGACAATTACGGCGGATCGCTGGAAAACCGCATGCGGCTGCTGCTGGAGACGGTCGGTCTGATCCGCGACGAGTTGCCGGATTTCCCGCTGTTCGTCCGCATCAGCGCCACCGAATATGTCGAAGGCGGCTATACCCAGGACGAGGCCATTGCGCTGGTCCAGGCGCTGGAAAAGGCGGGCGTGTCGGCCATCGACTTGTCAGGCGGTACCAATGAAAGCCCGCTGCTGTCTCGATACTGCATCCAGCCGCCGTCGTTTCCGCGCCGCTGCCTCGAACCCTATGCGCGCCCGCTCAAGCAGGCGCTGAAGGTCCCGGTGATCATCGCCGGACGTATCATCACGCCCGAGGACGCCGAAGCGGTGCTCGAGGCGCAAAGCGCCGACTTCATCTCGCTCGGACGCGCGCTCATCGCCGATCCGCACTGGTGCAACAAGGCCTTCGGCCAGGTCCCGGCGCCGATCCGGCCGTGCATTTCCTGCAATGTCTGCTTCGAACGGCTAACGCTCGAACGCGACGTTGCCTGCGTGCAGAACCCGCTGGTCGGCACCGAATTCGAGGCGCTCGAATATCTCGAACCGCAGCTCAGCCGCAATGCCGCGATCGAGAACCCGCAGCGCATCCTGGTGCTCGGCGCCGGCGTCGCCGGGGTCGAGGCCGCGCGCATGGCGGCGGCGCTAGGTCACACGGTCGAAATCTGGGAAGCCGCGGCGCGCGCCGGGGGACAGATGCCACTGGCGCTCGCGGCCCCCGACAAGGAGGACGTCGCCGGCGTCTGGACCTATCGCATCGACGAGCTCGAACGGTTCGACGTCGCCATCAAGCTTGGCGTGGACGTCACCGTCGAAGCGCTGCGCGACTTCACGCCGGATCTCGTCATCATCGCCACCGGTTCGCGGCCGCGCCCGCTTCCGGTCCCGCTCGATGTGCGCGTTCCGGTGTTGCAGGCCTGGGACGTCCTGCTCGATGAAACGTCGATCAAGCGGGGCGCAAAGGTCACGCTGATCGGCGGCGGCATGGTCGGCATCGAGACGGCGGAAGTTCTTGGCGCGCGCGGATGCGCCGTCACGGTCATCGAAATTCTGCCGACCGTCGCCCGCGAGATGGCCCGCAACAACCGTTTCGACGTGCTTGCGCGCCTCGAACAGCACGATGTGCGGCTGCTGACCGAGACCAGGATCGAGGACGTCGTCGACGGCAAGCTCGTGCTGCTGCACCATGGCACGCGCACCAACCACGATCCAGGCGACGTCATCGTTCTCGCCGTCGGCCCGAAGCCTAACCGCGACGTTGCCGCCATTCTCGAGAAAACCGGCCTGTTGAGCGTACTTGTCGGCGACTGCAACCAACCGGGTGACTTCCTCAACGCCATTCGCGACGCGTCCATGACGATCCTCGCCATGAACGATCGGCGGCTGGCGCAAGGAAGACGCCTCACCCGATAACAAAACAGACTTTTCTGTAACTGGAGGACGCAATGCACGGACTACTCAAGACGCTTGCGGCGACGCTTTGTGTGGGGGCGACAATCCTGTGGGCCGGCGACTTCGCGCACAAACAACACCGTTCAAGATCGGCGTGATTCTGCCGCTCACCGGCAATACCGCCTGGGGCGGCCAGCCGGCGAAGATGGCGGCGGAGCTCGCCGCCACCGAAGTCAATGCGCAGAAGCTCGCCGGCAAGTTCAAGGTCGAACTGGTGTTCGCCGACGGCGCCTGCGAGCCGCGCACATCCTACGCGGCAGCCGAAAAGCTGATCAAGCAGGAGAACGTGCAGGCTTTGATCGGCGAATGGTGCTCAAGCGCCTCGGTCGCGATCGCACAGGTCGCCAATGACGCTAAAATTCCCTACATCGTCCAAATTTCCACGGCCGACGATATTGCGAAAAAGGCCGGACCCTATGTGTTCCAGAGCGTGATGCAGAACAAGTCGATCCAGCATCGCGAAGGCGAACTGCTGCTTAAGAAGTTCAAGTTCAAGACCGCCGCAATCCTGGTGGAGAACAACGACTTCGGCCTGAGCTTCCGCAAGAACGTGCGCGAAACGTTCGAACAGGCCGGCATCAAGATCTCGGTCGATATTCCGCAAGATCGCCACGACACCAACTGGTACTCGGTGATCACCCGTATCCAGGGCGCGGCCCCGGACATCGTGGTGGTGTCGATCTCGGCCGGCCAAGCCGCCAATTTCGTCAAGCAGTACGCCGAGAGCAACGTCAAGATTTAGTTGTTCTCCGACTATCCGCCGCCGCCCTACATCTTCGAAAAGCAGGTCGGCGTGCAGGCCGGAAAGATCGGTCTGATCCGCGGCGCCTTCTTCCTCAACGGCCCGGGCGCAACGCCGAAGCAGAAAGCTTTCGTCGCCAAGTTCGAGCCGATCGTCGAAAAGGCGACTGGGCATAAGCGCCCAACGGTACACTGGGACATCGTCACCTATGACGCCGTGATGCTGGCGGCCAACGCGCTCAACCGCGGCGGAAGCGCCAAGGCGGAAGACTTCGTCAAGGCGCTGGCCGCGACGAAATATGACGGCGTTCTGGGTCACTATGAGTTCGACGCCGACCGCGGCATCAAGCCGGAAGGCTTCGAGTTCCAGTTCATCCGCGACACGCCGGAAGGCGGCCTCGAAGTCGTCAAGTAGGGCTTCGACCCGCGTCAAAGAAAGACGAACGATGTTTGTGCAGATCGTCATCAACGGCCTGATCCTGGCCAGCACCTACGCGCTGGTCGCGGTCGGGCTGACGTTGATCTTCGGCGTCATGCGGATGGTCAACTTCGCCGAAGGCCAATCGGTGATGATCGGCGCGTTCGTCGCCCTCACCGTCACGCCATACATCGGGTACATCCCGGCGATTGGCGTGGCGATGATGGTCAATGCTTTGCTTGGCGTCATCCTGGAACGGACCGCGTTTCGGCCGTTCCGCGGCATGGAGCTCAACGGCCTGATCGCTTCGATGGGGATGTCGATCATCCTCATCAATCTCGCCGAGCTGATCTGGGGCACGGACCCGATGCCGTTCAACACCGCGCTCAACAATGTCTCGGTCACCTTCGGCACGGTCGGCGTCAGCCTGCAGCGGCTGGTGGTGATCGGCTGCAGCCTCGGGCTGCTGCTGAGCCTGTGGTGGCTGGTCCAGTTCTCCTCGCTCGGCCGCCAATTCCGCGCCGTGTCGGAAGACGCCGAAGTAGCCTCCACCATGGGCATCGACGCCAACCACATCGCGCGCACCAGCGTCGTGATCGGCTCATCGCTCGCGGCCGCCGCCGGCGCGCTGTCGGGCCCGGTCAACATGCTGGCGCCGGAAATGGGCCAGGCGGAAATGCTCAACGCATTCGCGGCCATCATTCTCGGCGGATTCGGCAACGTCAACGGCACTATCCTCGGCGCGCTGCTGATCGGCATGGTGCAGAGCGCGTCCGCCGTCTACATCTCGAACGCCTATTCGAATTCTATCGCCTTCGGCATGCTGATCGTCACCTTGATCTTCTTCCCACGCGGTCTAGTTCCCGAGCGGATGGACGAAAATGTCTAGGACCGGCTTATGGGCACTGCGTCTCGTCTGCGTCGCGATCATGGCGGCGTTGCCCTTCGTCATTGGAGCGTTCTGGCTGCAGATGATGGTGCTGGCGCTTATCTACAGCCTGGTGGTCTTTAGCATCAACGTGCTGACCGGCTATGCCGGCCTGCTGTCGTTCGGTCAGGCCGGTTTCGTCGGCGCCGGCGCCTATACCTATGGTGTGCTCAGCGTCTCCGGCGTGCCGCTGATTATCTGCGTGCTCGCCGGTCTTGCCCTGCCGACGTTCCTTGGCCTTATGCTCGGCCTGCCGGCAGCGCGGCTGAAGGGCCACTATCTGGCGATCGGCACGCTCGGATTCGGCGTGCTCGGCGCGCAACTGCTCAACAACATGGTCGACATCACCCGCGGTCCGATGGGCCTCCTCGGCATTCATTCGTTCGGGCTCGACCAGACCGAATGGTATTACGTTCTGCTCGTCGTCGCGCTCGGCACCATGGCGGGGCTGAATCTGATGGAGCGGCACACCTTTCTCGGCGTCATGTTCAAATCGGTCAAATACGACGAAGTCTCCGCCGAGGCCTGCGGCATAGCGACGTTCGGCGTCAAGCTGCTGGCGTTCTGCAGCTCGGCCTTCCTCGCCGGGCTAAGCGGCGTGCTGCTTGCCGCCTACATGCGCTTCCTGACGCCGGACTTGTTCGTGCCGACCGATCCTTCCGCTATCTGATGATGGCGGTGGTCGGCGGCGCCGGCAGCGCGACCGGCGGCTTCATCGCTTCGCTGTTCCTGACCGCTGTGCCCGAACTGCTGCGCTCGCTTGGCGAGACCAATTTCCGGCTGCTGGTCTACGGCGTGATGGTCTTGTTCGTGTTGTGGTTCCTGCCGGGCGGCATCGGCGGCCTGATCGACCGGATCGTCGGCGCACGAACCCGCCTTGCGCCGGCGCGCCCGGAACCGGCCGGCATGTCGCCGGTGACCACTGCCGGAGCCGGAGCCGGGCCATGACCGTTCCGGTCCTTGAAATCAAGCAAGTATCGAAGGACTTCGGCGGGGTGAAGGCGCTGCAGCGCGTCGATCTCGCCGGGCTTGCCGGCGAGGTGCATGGGTTGATCGGGCCGAACGGCGCGGGAAAATCGACGCTGATCGGCTGCATAACCGGCGTCAACGCCATCGATGGCGGCGAGATCCTGTTCCGCGGTAGGCGCATCGACCGCATGAGCGTGCATCGGCGCGCGCGCCTCGGCATCGCGCGCACGTTCCAGAAGATCCGGCTTTCACAGCAGCTCAGCGTATTCGAAAACGTCGCCGCCGCGCTCGCCGCGCGCTGGTTCCGCCGACCGACCGGCTACCTGCGGATATTCACCCCGCTGAGTTCTCCGGACATCACCGGCCCGGTCTACGACGCCCTGGAGGCCGCCGGAATTACCGCGCTGGCGCAGGAGCAAGTCGCATCCCTGCCCTACGGCAAGCGACATTTCGTCGAACTGGCGCGCGCGCTTGTCAGCCAGCCCGACGTGGTCCTGCTCGACGAGCCGGCGACCGGACTGACCGACGCCGAACGCGAAAATCTGATGGCGCTGGTGCGGCGAATCACGGCGGGTGGCAGCCTGGTCATATTGGTCGAACACGACCTCGAACTCGTCGGCCGCCTGTGCGACCGCGTGACCGTGATCGAATACGGCCGCAGGATTTTCAACGGCACGCCGTCGGAAGCACAACGAAACCCGGAGGTCGTGAAGGCCTATCTCGGCTCGTCGAAATTTGCGAACCAAGAGGCCGACCGTGTCCCGGCAGCTTGAAGTACGCAATCTGGTCGTCAAATACGGCGAGATCGTTGGCGTGCGCGACCTCAGCATGTCGGTCGCCAAAGGCGAGATCGTCGCTTTGCTTGGCGCCAATGGCGCGGGCAAGAGCACGACGCTCAAGGCCATCATTGGCATCGTCAAGGCGACCGGCGGATCGATCATCGTCGACGGTCAGGATGTCACCGGACAGCCCGCTCATACCACCGCGCGCAAGGGCGTGGCGCTGGTTCCGGAGGGCCGGCGCATCTTCAAGCGCATGACGGTGAGCGAGAACCTCAAGGTCGGCGGCGTCACCCGAAGCACGGCCGAGATCAAGCGGCAGATCGAGAGCGTCAATGTCCTGTTTCCGCGCCTGAAGGAGCGGGAACGACAATTGGCGGGACTCTGTCCGGCGGCGAGCAGCAGATGCTGGCGATCGGGCGGGCGTTGATGTCAATGCCGCAGTTCATATTGTTCGACGAGCCGTCGCTCGGCCTCGCGCCGCTGGTGATCGAGGACGTGATCGACGCCATCCGGCGAATCAGCCGCGAGTTCGGCATCGGCGGCATCCTGGTCGAACAGAATGTCGACGTCGCGCTCAATCTCGCCAATCGCGCCTATGTGCTGTCGCGCGGCGCGCTGGTGCTGTCGGGCTCGTCCGAGGAACTGCGCGGCTCGGATCGTCTTCGCAAGGCCTATCTCGGAATGGGCGAATGACCCTTCGCAACGACTGAACAGCTTCTACAGGATCGACAGGGACCCCAAATGTCTGCAACTGACCAGCTTCGGAAAATTCTGGATCGCGATGAACTGATCATCGCGCCGGGAGCCTATGACGCCCTGACGGCAAGGCTCGTCGTCGCCGCCGGCTTTCCGGTCGTCTATGCGACCGGCGCCGGCATCTCCAACTCCCAGCTCGGGCTCGCCGACATGGGGCTTCTCACCATGACGGAAATGCTCGAACAATCGCGCAAATTGGTGAGCGCCGTCGACGCTCCGGTCATCGCCGACATCGACACCGGCTACGGCAACGCCATCAATCTCTACCGTGCCGTCAAGGAATTTCAGCGCGCCGGCGTCGCCGCGGTGCAGATCGAGGACCAGATCATTCCGAAGAAGTGCGGCCACTTCACTGGCAAGCAGCTCATCCCGTTCGACGAGGCCGTGCTCAAGATCAAGGCGGCGGTGGAAGCGCGCGGCGACAGCAACCTTGTCATTATCGCGCGCACCGACGCCATCGCCGTCGAAGGCTTTGCCGAGGCGATGCGCCGGGCACTGGCCTATGCCCAGGCCGGCGCCGATGCGCTGTTCGTCGAAGCGCCGCGGTCGCGCGAGCAGATGGCCGAGATCGGCCGCGACCTGCCCGGCATCAAGATCGCGAACATCGTCGAGGGCGGACATACGCCGATCGTGCCGGCCAAGGACCTGAAGGCCATGGGCTTCCGCATCGCCATCTACGCCAACATGGTGCTGCGATCGAGCGTCAAGGCTATTCAAAAAAGTCTCGCGCATCTTCGCGAAGCCGGCGATTCCGAAGCTATCCTCGGCGACATGATCACCATGGACGAGCGCGCTTATGTGACCCAGAAGGATAAGCTTGACGCCCTTGAGAGGCGCTACGTCAGCGTCGCTTGACCGCTGGCCCCCGGCGGCAACGACAAAACCACACCTGCTTTATCTAAAGGATATGGAAATCATCATGGCCACGACCGCAAGCATCATCAAAACGCCAAGCGACCTTCTTGCCGACCACTTCACGACGATCGTGTTTCACGATCTGCCGCCGAAGCTGATCGCGAACTTAAAGACCCTGGTCGCCGACTATCTCGGCGTCGCCATTGCCGGCAGCCAGACCGACAGCGGCGCCATCGCCGCCCGCTTTGCCAACGAAACCGGCGGCAAGCCGGAATCGACCTTGATCGGCCATGTCGGCCGCGTACCGGCCGTACACGCCGCCTTCGCCAACGCCATCGGCTCGCACAGCATCGAGCTCGACGATGTGGATATTCTGGCGCTGTTTCACTTCAGCCCGCCTATCGTTTCCGCGGCGCTTGCCGTCGCCGAGCGCGAAAAGTCGAGCGGCGAGGACTTCATTGCCGCGGTCGCCCTGGGTAGCGAGATGATGGCGCGACTGAGCGCCGCTGCCAATAATTCCCTGCGAGATCGCGGCTACCACACGACGCCGACCTGCGGCGTGTTCGGCGCCACCGTGGCGGCGGCGCGCCTGCTCAAACTCGACCGCGATCAGCTTGTGTCCGCGCTCGGGCTCGCCGGCGCGCAAGCCTCGGGGCTAATGGAAATGTACGGCCCTTCGATGCAGAAGCGTTTCAATCCCGGGCCCGCGGCGCGCAACGGCATCACCGCCGCCGTGATGGCCAAGCTCGGGTTCACCGGAGCCGCCACCATATTCGACGGCGAGCGCGGTTTCCTGCGCGCCTTCACCGATAAATTCGATCTCGGCGAACTGACCAAGGGACTCGGCAAGGACTACCCGGTCCACATGGAATACAAGGCCTACTCCTGCGCCCGCCCGATTCATAACGCGATCGACTGCGCGCTCAACATCCGTAAGGAGCTGAAAGAGCCGATCGCTAATGTCAGCGCCATCACCATGCGGCGCCATTCGGCCTGGGCGAAATATCATCTGAATACGAGGCCGAAGACCTATCATGAGGCGCAGGTCAGCCTGCCCTATTCGACCGCGGTGGCGCTGATCGAAGGCAACGCGCTGCTGCCGCAATACCAGAACGAAAAGCTTAGCGATCCGGAGATCCTGCGACTGTCGCAGATGATCGAGGTCGTGGTGGACGACAGTCTGCCGCGCGGCGTGTCCTGCCTGATGACGCTGAAGACCACCGGCGGCGCCGAATTGAAGTCGCAGGTCGATTACCCGCGCGGCTCGATCGAAAATCCGATGTCGCCGGATGACATGAGCAACAAGGCGCATATGCTGGGTGACGACGTCATCGGGCGGGCTGCGATGGATACGCTGATCGAGCGGGCGCGCAACGTGGAAAAGCTTACCAGCCTTTCGGAAATCATGGGACTTGTCGTGCCGACGGCGCCGGTGCGCGCCGCAATTGGAGGGCGCCATGCCTGACGCGGTTGCCGGCAAGGGTCTCACCGAGAACTTGGCCGCCTTCATCGCCGGCGTGCCGGATCGCGGCGTGCCCGCCAATGTCCGCGCGGTGCTGCAGGCCGCGGTCGTCGACGCCATCGGCTGCGGCCTGTTCGGCCTGACGACGGAAGCGGTGCGCATCGTGCACGGCTATGCACGCGAGCAGGGCGGGCCGGCGGAGGCGACGCTATGGGCCTCGGGCGGCGCCCGCATCTCGGCCGGCAACGCCGCGCTGCTTGCCGGCACCGCCATCCATGGTTTCGACTTCGACGACCACCATCGCGCCAAGCTGCATCTCAGCGCCGCGATCCTGCCCGCCGCGCTGGCGCTGGCCGAACGCGAAAACGCCAGCGGCCCCACTTTGCTGGCGGCGCTGGCCGCCGGCTACGAGGCGATGGCGCGCATCAGTCTTGCCGCCAATCCGAACGCCGCCCGCATGCGCGGCTGGCATCTCACCGGCACCTGCGGGACCTTCGGCGCGGCCGCGGCCGCGTCGGTGATTCTCGGCTTCGACGCGGCGACGACCGCAAGCGCGCTCGGCCTTGCCGGCACCCAGTCGGCCGGCCTGTGGGCGTTTAACGCCGACGGCGCGATGAGCAAGCGGCTGCATCCCGGCGCTGCCGCGCAGAGCGGGATCATGGCCGCGCTGCTGGCGCAGAAAGGCTTTCAGGGCCCGCGCAAAATCCTCGAAGCAAAAGATGGCGGCTTTCTGGCGGCGATGTCGGACGAGACGCGGCCGGCGGAAATCGAACGCAGCCTCGGCAAGGAGTGGCGGGCGGAAGCGGTCTGCTTCAAGCCCTATTCCTGCTGCGGCAGCAATCATGCCAGCATTGACGCCGCACTCGAACTGAAGGCGGAGCATGGCTTCACGGCGGCCGATATCGGCTCCGTGACCGTCGGCATTAGCCGCGTTGTCGAGCGCCAGACCGGATTCCCCTATACGCCATCGACCGTGCTGAATGCGCAGATGAGCATTCGCTACAACGTCGCGGTGGCGTTGCTGATTCCGCCGCGCTGATCAAGCAATTCACGCCGCAGCGCCTTGCCGACCCGGTGCTGAACGAGCTTATCTCGCGCGTCGGCGTCGAGGTCGACGCCGAGATGGACGCCGTATATCCGGAAAAATATGCCGGCATCGTGACCATCGACCTGCGCGACGGCCGCCGTTTGCGCAAGCGCGTTGATTACTCGAAGGGCATGCCTGAAAATCAAATGAGTCCTGCCGAGCTAAATGCTAAATTTAACTCGCTGGCGACTGCGTCAGCCGGGCAAGAAGCCGCTGAAGAGCTTCTGGTCCATCTGAGCAAGGTTTTTGATGCGCCGAGCAATACCACCCTCATGCGGCGGCTCGGCAGTGTCGTCGTCGACAACAATCGCATCTCCGCCGCAGCCTGAGACGAAGATGTCGTTCTCCCAATACTCGGATGCGCTGTGATGCCAAACCATAAGATCTGCCTTCGACCATGCCCTAGGATCAACAGGCCATAGAGCAAACGAAATGAGATTGTCGGAACGACGAACAGATCCATCGCCGCGATGCCGTCGGCGTGATTATGAAGAAACGTCTTCCACCCTTGAGATGGCGGGCCTCTTCGCCTCGCCATATACTTCGCCACGCTCGTCTGTCCGATATCGATGCCGAGCTTGAGCAATTCTCCATGGATCCGCGGCGCGCCCCACAGCGGATTGGCAATGCTTATCTCGCGGATCAGCCGACGGATCTCCAGCGGCACAGTAGGCCTGCCGGCACGGCGTCTCGACCTCCAGCGCCAATAGAACCGAAAACCGACGCGATGCCAGCGGACAATGGTGTCCGGCTTAACTATCGCCAATGCATCACAAACTCTAGGGAACAACCGATAGAGACCAACGAATATCAAACGGTCGATGGGACTGAAGGAGAGTTTCTTTGGAGCAGCCCGCCTCAGGACGTTTATTTGCTGCCGCAGCGTCCAAATCTCTGCCTCGAGCGTTGCCCGCGACCGGAGCAGATCGACGATTGTCCAACCAATAAGCCTGCAAAGATCCCTCGTTCCACAACAGGATTGCCTGATTCTCGATCAACTGCCAGCCGGATGGGTTTGCGACAGGGACAGCGTATTGTTACTTAGCCATCCGCCAAGCGAACAGTACCAAAGCAGCGCCGGCTGCTGCTGCAATAACCGACGTCATGAGGGCGCCGCTGATTACGAGCATCCCGGCAATGTGATAGCCGACGAACGCGCCGGCGACACCCACGAGTGCGCTTGTGACGATGCCGCGGGTCGATCCGGATAATTGCCGAGTAAGCCACGATGGCCCAGCAAGCCGGTCGAATAAAAAACCGGCGGCGATGCCAATGACGAGAACAAGAAGAAACGTGACGACCGGGTCTGTGGCACGCATAATTTAGGCCGCCTCGATCGATCTGGATTTAAATGTTGCGTGGGTATAAAAACCGCCACTTCCGAATAGGAGAACCAGAACAACTAAGAGCAGGATTAGCCCCATTCTATTTTCCTATCCGGCGAAGGCGTTGAGCATCAGCATCGCGAATAGAATTCCGGACAGCGATAGTCCGACCATTTTTGTAGTTGCGTTGTCGCTCATACGCAGACAACTGAACCATCAAATGAAAGTTCCATAAATATGGAACAATTTTTGATCTTGGCTACTCTTAACTTCAAAATTGGTCACGATCGAACTTTATCGCTTGCCCATCAGCCGGGAACGAATTGCCGCTGCTGTTCGCTCCCCGTGCCCGTGGTGTCTTTGGGTAAAAGATGACAAGGTATTCTCGGCCAAAATCGACCAGAAGCGCTAGATTAACCTGATGCTGCTGAACGTCCTCGCCGCCGCCGCACTCGCGGTTTGGGTCTACCTGATCGCTTGGCGCGGCGGTTTCTGGCTCGCTTGGGAACGCGACGACGCCGGCCCGGCGCCAGCGACGTGGCCGGCCGTGATTGCCGTCATCCCCGCGCGCGATGAGGCTGCAAGCATCGGCGAGACCATCGCGTCCCTGCTGCAACAGGATTATCCCGGAACGTTTTCCATCGTTTTGGTAGACGACCAAAGCAGCGACGGCACGGCCGATGTGGCGCGGCAGGCCGCGGCCGCGTCGCCGGACAGACTGACGGTCGTCTCGGGCGAAGCATTGCCGCCCGGATGGGCGGGGAAAGTCTGGGCCATGCAGCAAGGCGTCATACGAGCGCTGCAACGTGAGCCCACTTATCTGCTTTTCACCGACGCCGACATTGTCTACGGTCCCGACGCGCTCACGCGCCTCGTAGCGCGGTCGCTGGCGGAAGCGCTCGTGCTCAATTCGCTGATGGCCCGCCTACGCTGCGACACCTTCGCAGAACGCGCTTTCGTTCCGGCCTTCATTTTTTTCTTCCAGATGCTCTATCCGTTTGCTTGGGTTAACGGCAACAATCGCGTAACCGCCGCGGCGGCCGGTGGCTGCATGCTGGTGCGCCGCGATGCGCTCGAGGAAACCGGCGGCATCGAAACCATTCGCGCCGCACTGATCGATGACTGCGCGCTGGCGCGCAAGCTCAAACCGCAGGGGCCGATCCGACTCAGTCTAACGGAACGCGTGCACAGCATTCGTAGTTATCCGGCAGTAGAGGACATCCGCCGCATGGTCGCGCGCTCGGCTTTTGCCCAGCTTGGTTATTCGCCGCTCCTCCTGGCGGCGACCATCGCCGGAATGACACTGGTCTATCTCATACCTGTCGCCTTGACGCTGTTCGCCGACGGCTTTGTGCAGACGCTCGGGTTGCTAGCCTGGTCGGTCATGGCTGTCACCTTCCTGCCGATCCTGCGCTTCTACCGGCGCTCGCCGTTGTGGGGACCGATTTTGCCGGTGGTTGCGCTCGGCTACATGGCGTTTACCCTCGACTCCGCCTATCAATATGCGCGTAAGCGCGGCGGACTGTGGAAGGGCCGCGTGCAGTCGAATATAAACGGCGTGCAATAATGGATGCCAGCGACTTTCGGACCGGCAAGGGCCACCGCGACGAGAATTTTCCCGTCGCGTCGTGGCTCATTGCGCCGCGTCATCGCACGCCGATTCTTGCCTTCTACAATTTCGTGCGGAGCGCCGACGACATCGCCGATCATCCGGGTCTTTCCGCGCCGCAGAAGGTCGACTTGCTCGATCGCCTGGAGGCCGACCTCCTCGGCGGCGGTGCAGGCGATCCGGCGGCGCTTGCGCTGCGGGCCGTGCTCGCCGCGCGTGGGATGTCGCCGCAGCATGCACAAGACCTGCTCAAGGCCTTCCGGCTCGACGCCACCAAACTGCGTTATCGCGACTGGGACGATCTCATGGGCTATTGCGCCTATTCGGCGATGCCGGTCGGCCGTTTTGTGCTCGACGTCCACGGCGAGAGCCGCGCGACTTGGCCCACATCCGACGCCATCTGCGCGGCTTTACAGGTCATCAACCACATTCAAGACTGCGCCGCCGACTATCGCAATCTCGACCGCGTCTATATTCCGCTCGATGCGCTTGCCGCTCACGGCGTCGAAGTGACGGCGCTAGGCGCGGCCAAGGCGTCGCCGGCCTTGCGCGCATGCCTTGCCGGTCTCGCGCAACGCACCGCAGTCTTGCTGCAACACGGCGAAGCGTTACCGGGCTTGATCGAGGATTGGCGGCTCTCGCTCGAGACTTCGGTAATTCACACTCTGGCGCAGCATCTCACGCGCATTCTCATGCGGCACGATCCGCTGAGCGAACGCGTTCATCTCGGCAAGCCCGCGGTTGCCGGCATCAGCCTTATGGCGGTGCTCAAGGGCATAACGCGCCGTGCCGGCCACGCCCGCGCAGCCTCGGCGGCTCAGCCGTGACCGCCGTGACCAACGCACCGGTAGAGGCTGCCGCGCAACACGCCAGCGGCAGCTCGTTTTATCTCGCCATGCGGATCATGCCAAAGCCGCAGCGCGAGGCCATGTTCGAAATCTATTCGTTCTGCCGGCGCGTCGACGATATAGCCGACGAACTCGGCCCGCGCGATGCGCGGCTTGCGCAACTCCAGCACTGGCGATCCAATATCGATTCGCTCTACGGCGGCAAGCCGCCGCCACATCTCGCCGGTCTTGCGCGCGCAATCCGCGCTTTCGATCTGCAGCGTGAAGACTTTCGCACCGTCATCGACGGCATGGAGATGGACGTCGTTGCCGATATCCGCGCGCCCGACTTCGCCACCCTCGATCTTTATTGTGACCGGGTCGCCGGCGCGGTCGGACGGCTCAGCGTGCGCGTCTTCGGCATGGAGCGCGAGGCGGGCCTGGCGCTCGCGCATCATCTCGGACGCGCACTGCAAATGACGAATATTTTGCGCGATCTTGACGAGGACGCCGGCATCGGCCGTCTCTACCTGCCGCGCGAAGCGCTGAACGACGCCGGCATCGCCGGAGACGACCCGGCAATCGTCATCGCCAGCCCCGCAATCGACAAAGCCTGCGCGCCGGTTGCAGCGCGCGCTGAACGCCATTTCGCCGAAGCGGATAAGATCATGGCGGCGAGCCCGCGCCCCGCCGTGCGTGCGCCGCGCATCATGGGGAGCGCCTACCGCATCATATTCGACCGCATTCGCGCGCGCGGCTGGCAGGCGCCGCGCCAGCGAATACGGCTCTCGCGCTGGCAATTCGCTGGGATTCTCCTGCGCTACGCGATCGTCTGATGCCGCGCTCGGTCCACATCATTGGCGCCGGATTGGCCGGCCTTTCCGCCGCCGTGCGCCTTTGCCAAGACGGCGCGCGCGCGATCATCTACGAGGCCACCAACCAGGCCGGCGGACGCTGCCGCTCCTATCATGACCCGCAGCTCGGCATCAGGATCGACAACGGCAACCATCTGCTGCTGTCCGGCAACCGCGCCGCGCTCGGCTATCTCGATACGATCGGCGCCCGCGACCGGCTGACCGGCCCTACCAGCGCGACTTTTCCCTTTGTGGATCTTGCGACGAGCGAGCGCTGGACCTTGCGCGCCAATGACGGCCGTATCCCTTGGTGGATCTTCGACCGCAATCGCCGCGTGCCGGGAACGCGCCCGCGTGATTATCTTGCCACTCTGCGTCTATTGCGCGCCGCGCCTGGCGCCGCGATCGGCGATGTGATTTCATGCAAGGGGCCGCTCTACGACCGTTTGCTCGGGCCGCTGTTACTGGCCGCGCTCAACACCGAGCCGCCGCAAAGCTCCGCGGCACTGGCCGCAGCCGTGATCCGCGAAACGCTGGTTGCCGGCGGCCGCAGCTATCGACCGCTGTTCGCGCGCGACGGCCTATCGGCGGCGTTCATCGAGCCGGCGTTGCACTTCATCGAGGAGAACGGCGGCAGCGTCGTGTTCGGCGAGCGGTTGCGCAGCATCACGTTCGAAGGGGCACGCGTAAGCGCGCTCGATTTTGGCTTCCTGGTTCCGTTGCGCGTGGACGATGCCGTCGTGCTGGCGGTACCACCGGTGGTCGCTTCATCGCTCATTCCCGATTTGGTGGTGCCGACCGAGTTTCGCGCCATAGTCAACGCCCATTTCCGCGTCACACCGCCCGCTGCCCTGGGGCCGATGACCGGTATCGTCAACGGCACGGCGGAATGGCTGTTCAGCTTTGCCGACCGCTTGTCCGTCACCATCAGCGCCGGCGACCGGCTGCTCGACACGCCGCGCGAGGAACTCGCCGCCTTGATCTGGCGCGAGGTGGCCACCGTCGCGGGTATTGCGAAGCCCCTGCCGCCGTGGCAAATCGTGCGCGAACGGCGGGCGACCTTCGCCGCATTGCCGTCGCAGGATGCCAAGCGTCCGGGCCCGCACACGCGTTGGGGCAATCTTCTGCTCGCCGGCGATTGGACAGCGACCGGCCTGCCGGCGACGATTGAAGGCTCGATACAGTCGGGCAACCGGGCGGCCGAGTTGATCGAAGCAATGACCGAGCGATAGGCGTTCATGTCGAATACCGTCAATCACGTGAACGAAGCCAAACCGGAGCCGGCGTCCCCGGCGCTGGAGCACGCGATCGCGGCAGCGACCGATGCCCTGCTCGCGTGCCAGCGTCCCGACGGACATTGGGTGTTCGAGCTCGAGGCCGACGCCACGATTCCGGCGGAATATGTTCTGCTGCGGCACTATCTCGGCGAGCCGGTCGATGCCGCGCTCGAAGCCAAGATCGCCGCCTATCTGCGCCGCATCCAGGGCGCCCATGGCGGCTGGCCTTTGTTTCGCGACGGTGATCTCGACGTCAGCGCGACTGTGAAGGCC
Source organism: uncultured Alphaproteobacteria bacterium (assembly GCA_963739825.1). Lineage (GTDB taxonomy): Bacteria > Pseudomonadota > Alphaproteobacteria > Rhizobiales > Xanthobacteraceae > Pseudolabrys. The sequence goes on along the minus strand of CAVUBU010000001.1, from coordinate 1,569,129 downwards.
TATTTCGCACTGAAGATGATCGGCGATTCCGTCGATGCCGACCACATGCAACGCGCACGGGAGGCGCTGCGCACCCGCGGCGGCGCCGAACGCGCCAATGTGTTCACGCGCATCATGCTCGCGCTGTTCGGATTCATTCCATGGCGCGCCGTGCCGATGATGCCGGTCGAAATCATGCTTCTGCCTAAGTGGTTTCCGATCCATCTCGACAAGATGTCGTATTGGAGCCGCACTGTCATCGTGCCGCTCCTGGTGCTGATGGCGAAGCGGCCGGTTGCGCGCAACGCCAAAGGCGTGCGTATCGACGAGCTTTTTCTCGATTCGCCGGCAAGCCTCGGCCCGGCGCCGAAAGCGCCGCAGCAAAAGCATTTGTGGTTCTGGTTCTTCCGTGGCGTCGACAATGTGTTGCGCGTGATCGAACCTTTGCTGTTGCGCCGGCTAGCCTCGCATCAACGCGCGATCGATCGTGCCGTCGCCTGGATCGACGAGCGCCTCAACGGCGAGGACGGGCTTGGCGCGATCTTTCCGGCAATGGCGAACAGCGTGATGATGTTCGACGTGCTGGGCTATGCGGAAAGCCATCCGCAGCGCGCCATCGCGCGCAGATCGGTGGAGAAGCTCCTGGTCGTGCACGACCACGAGGCCTATTGCCAACCTTGCGTTTCGCCGATCTGGGACACGGGGCTTGTCTCACACGCGCTGCTCGAAGTGGGCACTCAGCGCGCCAGCGCGCAGGCCAAAAAAGGCCTCGACTGGCTCGTGCCGAACCAGATTCTCGAAGTGCGCGGCGACTGGATCGCGCGGCGACCGGCGCTGCGGCCGGGCGGCTGGGCGTTTCAATACGCCAATCCGCATTTTCCTGATGTCGACGATACCGCCGTCGTCGCCATGGCCATGGATCGCATCCAGAAGGAGGCGGGGCATGAGGATCTTCGCGAGCCCCTCGAGCGCGCGCGGGAGTGGATCGTCGGTATGCAGAGCGATAACGGCGCCTGGGGCGCCTTCGATGCCGACAATGAGTTCTACTACCTGAACAATATCCCGTTCGCCGACCATGGCGCGCTACTCGACCCGCCGACCGAGGACGTCACCGCGCGCTGCGTGTCGATGCTGGCGCAGCTCGGCGACACAGCCGCAAACAGCGAGGCGGTCGCGCGCGCGCTCGACTATTTGCGCCGCACGCAGCTCGCCGACGGCAGCTGGTACGGCCGCTGGGGCATGAACTACATCTACGGGACTTGGTCGGTGCTATGCGCGCTCAGCGTCGCCGGCGTCGATGTCGCATCCCCAATAATGCGCAAGGCAGCCGACTGGCTCGGCTCCATCCAGAACGGCGACGGCGGCTGGGGCGAGGACGGCGCCAGCTACAAGCTCGATTACCGCGGCTATGAGCAAGCGCCAAGCACCGCCTCGCAGACCGCCTGGGCGCTGATCGGACTGATGGCGGCGGGCGCGGTCGTCTCCCCCGTCGTCAAGCGCGGGGTCGACTACCTTGAGCGCACACAAGCCGCGGACGGTTTCTGGGCGGAGGAACGCTACACGGCGACCGGTTTCCCACGCGTGTTCTATCTGCGCTACCACGGCTATTCAAAATTTTTTCCGCTGTGGGCGCTGGCGCGCTATCGCAATCTAACCGGGGATCGCTACGTTAAATTTGGTATGTAGCCCGATCGGCGCGCAGCGATCCGTCAATGCCGTAACTGCCAGGACTTGATGCTGCCAGTTTGCGACGGCCCGCTGCCGGTCATTATACCGTCCTGCGGTTTCGACAGGGTCAACCAATACGGCACCAGGTTCGCCGGCATCTGGTCAGGCGGCAGCACGTCATTAGGCAGCCGTTTCCAGATCTGATTTTGGCCCAACAGTTCTATCCCAAGATAGCCGCGCAGGGTGAGTTGCTGACCGTCCGGGCTCAGCGTCAATTTTGCCCGATAAACGCGACCGTCGCGCGGGTCGAGGATGGTGCCGTTCTGATAGACAAGGCCGTTGCGCTGCATGCCCTTGATGATGACAAGACCGAGCGAGGGCTGATTCTTTTGGTCGCCCGTACAGTGGCTGCAGATCGGATTGGGATCCTCGCCGGGCTTGAGAAACATCTTGACGATGGCGCCTTGATAAAGGCCGCCGTTCTGAAAGATGAGAAACCAGCCGCCGACCCGCCCGTCCGGATACACTTGCTCCCACATTCCAGCGGCCGACGGCTCGCCAATGCCCGGCGACTGGGCATAGGCGAGCCCGGCAAAAAGACCGGCCAGGATGATGGTCAGAAACTTCAGCTTCAAAGCGCAGCATCCAAATCGCCACAGCGCGAAACGGCTCCTTAGATCGTTCCGCAATGTGTTCTTTTCACGAAATTAACTCGGAACTTGTCTACCGATTTAGTCGGTGTCGTCGCGATGCATAAGTTCCTTCGTAGCGGTTTATTTTATTCCACTTTTGCGACTGCCTTTGCCTTTAGCAACGCGCAGACGGTGGACCAGTTCGCCCTCACTGCCCGTGACTCTCCAGCAGGCGCCTGCAGGCGGGGCGAAGCTTGGCACGGTGATCCTGGAGACAAGCAAGAAAGACGCCATCCGCCGATCCGGCCGGGATGGCATGGCAGAACCGGCGCACATCAGGGCGGCAGGCGGCTTGTTCCTCTGACGTGCCGCCCCCTTCTGCCATTGCGGCCGAGGTGGATGCGATAAAGACGGTTGCCAACACGAGTTTGCGGATCATTTATTGGCTCTCCTTGCTTGAAGACGGCGCGCGTTTAGGCACAGCGGCCGTCGTCCCCCAATCAGTAGTTTCTCGTTTACGGTCGACTTTGCTTCGATTCGTTCATCGCCTTTGACTAGCACACCGCCGCCCGGTTCGCCTGCCGCTAGTCGTCGCGCGGCTTGCCCATCAACACCGGCTGGAACAGCACGGCCGCTGCCAGTGTGCACATCAGCGACAGCGCCAACAATTTGCCCATGCTGGCTGTACCGGGATGGTTGGAAAACCACAGGCTGCCGAAGGCCGTCGAAGTCGTCAGTGCGCTGAAAAAAACGGCCCGGGTAAGGCTGGTCTGCAAAAGTCTAGTCTGCCCCTCGCGCCAGGCCATGATGTAATAAATCTTGAAAGCGACGCCGATGCCGAGCAGCAGCGGCAGCGCGATGATATTGGCGAAATTGAGCGGCAGGCCGATGATGACGCAGAGTTCCAGCGTCACCACGCCTGCCGTCATCAGCGGGATGATCGTCAGCAGTACGTCGCCAATTCGCCGCAGCACAAGCCACAGCAGCATGCTGATCGACAGTAACGCCCACAGGCCAGCCTCGATGAAGGCGCGCACGATGGTTTGGCCGGCATCGAGGATCGAGATCGGACCCTCGACGGCGTCCGGCTCGACCGCAAGTACTGCGCGGGCGAACTGACGCATCTGATCGTTGGCGTTGGCATTACCTTTTGGCGCAATCTCGACTCGTGCGTAACCGTCCGGCGTGATCCAGTCGCTCACCAGTTCAGGCGGCAAGGACGCTTGGGTGACCGGCTGCGCCTGCAACGACGCGCGCACGCCTGCCAAGACGACCTTCAACGGCGGAATGAATGCTTCTTGGACCTTGTCGCGCAGTTCCGGACTGCCGCCCGCGACCGCCCTCAACGCCGCGGCGAGCCGTTTGGCGGCAGCTGCGCCCGTACCGGTCCGATTGCCCGCCGCTTCGATCAGGCGGTCGGCACCCTCCTTCAGCGCTTCGATATTGTCCGTATCGCTCGGCGGCGTCTCGGCATTCTTCGGGTCGAATGCGCTTGCGAGTTTTGCCGCGGCGTCATGAATCAGCGGCAGCTTGTCCTCCTGCTGGGTGGGTATGAAGCTCGTCAGCGTCAGTACGTGCGAGACTTCCGGCACCTTCGAAAGCCGCGCGGCGTCGGCATCGGCGGCGGCGAGCGAGGCTGTCAGAACCTCGGCCGCATTGGAATTGGTGCTAGGGTCGCGAGCAAGATCAAGATAGGTCGCGATGGATTCCGAATGCGGATCGCGCAGATTAATCGGGTTGAAATCGAAACTGAGCCAGTAAAGCAGCGGCAAGCCTGCGATAACCACGATGGCTGTACCGGCAATGATCGGAATGCGTTGCCGCTCGAGAAACCTGTCGACCGGCGCGAGGAAGCGAAAGCCGAGTTCTACCGGCTCGCCGGGCGGATTTAAGAGACGGATCAGCGCCGGCAAAATCGTCACGCTGGTGGCGAAGGCGATCAGCATTCCGAAACCGGCGATGAGACCCAATTCGGAAACGCCGCGGTAGTCGGTCGGCAGGAACGAGAGAAAGCCGGCAGCGGTCGCGCCGGCGGCGAGCGTCAGCGGCGCACCGACGCTTTTTCCGGCTTGGAGCACCGCGGCCTTGAGATCGCCGAGCTCGTGGCGCTCGGCGCGGTAGCGCACGCTGTATTGGATGCCAAAATCGACGCCGATGCCGACAAACAGCACAGCGAAATAGACCGAGATCAGATTGAGCGTGCCGACCAAAAACAGGCCGACGGCCGCCGTCAGCGCAAGACCGATGAACAGATTGACGAACACGGCAACGATCAGGCGGCCCGACCGCAAAGCCAGCCACAGGATGAACAAGACGATGATAACGGTGACGATGCCGTTGCGCACGGCGCCTTGCTTGATGGTGGCGAATTCCTCGTCGGCCATTGCCACCGGCCCGGTGAGTCGCACGGTCGCCTGATATCTCGAGGCGACCGAGGCCGCCATTTGCCGAATGGCAACAGTTGCCGCGTGCCCCGGCTCGATGGCGCTGTAATCGAGCATTGGGCGTACCGCGATGATGCCGCGCAACTCGCCCGGCGTTGCCGGGTGCCCCTCAACGAGGACGCGCCAGGAGAAGCTCGCCGGCTCGCCCTTGATCGCGTTCTCCAGCGTGTCGGAGGCCATGTTGAAGACGCCCGTGAAATCGTCGAGCTTTAGGCGGTTGGATTGGATGCCGAGCAGCCCGTCTTCGAGCCCCGCGATGAGCCCGCGCAGGCTCGGATCGGTGGCAAGATCGTGGATGAGCGGTTCTGCCTGCACCAACGGTCCAACCGTGCGCTTGAGTTCGTCGGGCGACTTGAAGAGCAGCCCGTTTGTGGCAAAAAACGCGCTGCCGCCGGGCTGCGAAACGCTACGGAAGTGGCCTTTGCCCTTCGCAAGCGCCTGCGTCAGGGCGTCGGTCGCCGCGCTCGTGAGCTCCGGTGTCGGCGCCTGCACGACGACGATGATCTGCTGGAAGCGGTGGAACGCCTGCTCGAAAGCGAGCTCACGCTCACGCCAACCGAGATCGGACGGCAGCAACGTATTGATGTCCGAATTGATGGCAAAATGACGCGCGGTATAAACGCCTGACGCCACGGTCAGCAACAATCCGACGGCGACAACACGCCAAGCGTTGCGTAAGCAGAAATCAATGATGCGAACAATGACGGAGGTCAGCATGGAACGGGAGTCATCCAGTCGCCCGACCTCAGTTTATCGGAACGTGGGGCCGGCGCGGATTGAAGCGGAGCGCCCTACCCGGCTGCTGCCGACACTTGGGTCTCGGCCGGTTCGGCGCCCGCCGCATTGGCGGCCGGCTTGGTCGTATGAATATCGTGCATCATCTTCTCGACGTGACGCGAGAAGACGTATTGGGCTGGCCGCTGATGCGTGAGCAAAATCTCCGGCGCCATCGGTCCCGATGTGCGCACGCCGCGCAACGCAGTCCACAGCGCGCTCAATGGATTGCGGATCGAGGCGTCGGCCGCGGTCGGCTCATAACCGCAGTGCGCCATGCAATTTGCGCATTTTTCGTAGCGACCGGTGCCGTAGGAATCCCAATCGGTGGTTTCCATCAACTCCTTGAAGGTTTTGGCGTAGCCTTCGCCGAGCAGGTAGCAGGGCTTCTGCCAGCCAAACAGATTGCGCGTCGGCATGCCCCACGGCGTGCAGTGATATTCGCGGTTGCCGGCAAGGAAGTCGAGAAACAGGCCGGAGTGCATCAGATTCCAGTTCTTGCCCTTGCCGAGCGCGAAGACGCGGCGGAACAGCTCCTTGGTTTTGCGCCGGTTGAGGAAGTGTGCCTGGTCAGGCGCGCGCTCGTAGGCGTAGCCGGGTGAGATCGAGACGCCGACGCCGAGATCATTGGTCTTGTCGAGGAAGGCGGCGATGTCCTCGGCGGAATGGCCGTCGAAGATCGTCGCATTGACGTTGACGGTGAAGCCTTTGTCTTTCGCCGCCTTGATGGCGCGCACCGCCTTTTCGTAAACGCCCTTCTGCGACACCGACTTGTCGTGGTGTTCCTCAAGCCCGTCGAGATGGACGGAGAAGAACAGATAGGGCGATGGCTCGAACAAATGCAGCTTCTTCTCGAGCAACAGCGCGTTGGTGCAAAGCGAGACAAATTTCTTGCGCGCGACGATGCCTTTGACGATCTCGCCGATCTCGCGGTGGATGAGCGGCTCGCCGCCGGGGATGGCCACCATGGGGGCGCCGCATTCGTCGACGGCGTCGAGGCAATCCTTCACCGACAGGCGCTGATTGAGAATCGGGTCCGGATAGTCGATCTTGCCGCAGCCGACGCACGCGAGATTGCAGCGGAACAGCGGCTCCAGCATCAACACGAGCGGATAGCGCTTGCGGCCCGTCAGCCTCTGTTTCAAGAGGTAAACCGCGATGTGAATTTCCTTAAAGAAGGGAATGGTCATAGGCCTGTTATTCTCGTTCGTATTGTCGCGCCCCATGCAACATGCGGAATGGTTTATATTGAGCTAGACGGCTGCGAGCTCCGACGGGAGCCGGAACTCAACGGTCTCTTCCCGGCCAGCTAACACAGAAACTTCGACTGGACCAAGGCGGCCGAGCGCATCGATGACGCCGCCGACGAGCACCTCCGGGGCGGAAGCGCCGGCAGTGAGCCCGACGCTGCGCGCGCCCTTGATCCATTCCGGCTTGAGTTCGCTACTGTCCGCGATCAGGTAGCTCGGAATACCGGTCTCGAGCCCGATCTCACGCAGACGGTTTGAATTCGAGCTGTTCTTGGCGCCGACCACCAGGATCACATCCACCTGCCGGCTCAGTTCGCGCACCGCCGCCTGGCGATTTTGCGTCGCGTAGCAGATATCCCGCATTTCTGGGCCAACGATGTCGCTGAAGCGCCTCTGCAGCGCCTCGATTATCCCGCGGGTGTCGTCCACGCTCAGCGTTGTCTGCGTGACATAGGCGACGGGACTGTCGGTAGGAATGTCGAGTTTCTCGACGTCTTCCTCGGTTTGCACCAGCACCACGGGACCGGGAATCTGCCCAATCGTCCCTACGACTTCCGGGTGGCCGGCATGACCGATCAGAATGAGCGTACGGCCTTGCCCGACATAGCGCTTGCCTTGGTTGTGCACCTTGGTGACAAGCGGACAGGTGGCATTGAGTACGGGGAGACCGCGTCCAGCCGCCTCCTCCTCGACGCTGCGGGCGACACCGTGCGCACTGAAGATGGTCACCGCATCATCCGGAATCTGGGAGACCGCCTCGACGAAGCGGGCGCCCTTGGCCTTTAGGCTGTCGACGACGTGTTTGTTATGCACGATTTCGTGACGCACATAGACGGGAGCGCCGTATTTCTGCAACGCGCGTTCGACAATCTCGATCGCGCGCACCACGCCGGCGCAAAACCCGCGCGGCTGTGCCAGGATAATCCGCAACGGCGTCTTCTCGGTCATTGACGTCTCCGGCAAATCCAATTCGTCATGCGAAGCCGCGCTCGAGTGCTTCGGCGCCGATGGTCTTGCCCAGCGCTTCGAACACTTTGGCGACGATGCCTTTGGCGTCGAGGCCGGCCTTGGCGTACATGGCGGCAGGCGTGTCCTGATCGATAAACAGATCGGGCAGGATCATGCAGCGGACCTTGAGGCCATTGTCGAGTGCGCCGTGCTCGGCGAGTGTCTGTAGGACGTACGCGCCGAAGCCGCCGATCGCACCCTCCTCGAGGGTGATTAACACCTCGTGCTCACGGGCGAGACGCAGGAGAAGGTCGCTGTCGAGCGGCTTGGCAAAGCGTGCATCGGCGACGGTGGTGGAAAGACCAAGGGCAGCAAGCTCGTCCGCCGCCTTTAAGGTCTCCCCGAGGCGGGCGCCATAGGATAACAGCGCCACCTTGTTACCTTCCCTGAGAATGCGGCCCTTGCCTATCTCCAAGGCTTTGCCTTCCTCCGGCATCGGCACCCCGCGGCCCTCGCCTCGCGGATAGCGTAATGCGCTGGGCCGGTCGTCAATGGCCACTTGCGTCGCTACCATGTGCACAAGCTCGGCCTCGTCGGCCGCCGCCATCAGCACAAAGCCCGGCAGGCAGCCGAGATAGGCCACGTCGAAGGAGCCGGCATGGGTCGGCCCGTCCGCGCCGACGAGACCGGCGCGGTCGAGTGCAAAGCGCACCGGCAGGCGCTGGATGGCGATATCGTGCACCACTTGGTCATAGGCCCGCTGCAGGAAGGTCGAATAGATCGCCGCAAAGGGCTTGAAGCCCTCCGTCGCTAGGCCCCCTGCAAAGGTCACCGCGTGCTGCTCAGCAATGCCGACGTCGAAGGTCCGCCTCGGGAACTCCTTCTCGAACAGATCAATGCCTGTCCCCGACGGCATTGCAGCCGTGACGGCCACAATCCGCTCGTCCTTGCGCGCTTCCTTAATCAGGCTCTCGCCAAAGACCTTCGTATATTGCGGGGCGCCGCTCTTGGATTTTGCCTGTACCCCGGTCACCACGTCGAACTTGACCACCCCGTGGTACTTGTCGGCACTGGTCTCGGCGGGGGCATAACCCTTGCCCTTTTGCGTGACCACATGCACCAGGATTGGTCCGATCTTGGCGTCGCGTACATTGCGCAGCACCGGCAACAGGTGGTCGAGATTGTGCCCATCGATAGGGCCGACATAGTAGAAGCCGAGTTCCTCGAACAGCGTGCCGCCGGTGACGTAATTGCGCGCATGCTCGACCGCCCGCGTGATGGCCCGGTCGAGCGGCTTGGGCAGATGCCGGGTCAGCTGCTTGCCGACGTCGCGCAGCTTCAGATAGGTGCGCCCCGAGCCAAGGCGAGCCAGATACGCCGACATGGCGCCCACGGGCGGCGCGATCGACATGTCGTTGTCGTTGAGAATCACGATCAGCCGCTCGTTGCGCGCGCCGGCGTTGTTCATGGCCTCATAAGCCATGCCCGCCGACATCGCCCCGTCGCCGATCACTGAAATGACGTTGTTGGTGCGGCCGGCAAGATCCCGCGCCACCGCCATGCCTAATCCGGCCGAGATCGAGGTCGAGGAATGCGCCGCCCCAAAGGGGTCGTATTCGCTCTCCGCCCGCTTGGTGAAGCCGGAGAGCCCGCCGCCCTGCCTTAAGGTTCGGATGCGGTCGCGCCGGCCGGTTAAAATCTTGTGCGGATAGGCCTGGTGCCCGACGTCCCAGATCAGCCGATCGGCAGGGGTATCGAACACGTAGTGCAGCGCCACCGTGAGTTCCACAACGCCAAGCCCGGCACCCAGATGACCCCCGGTCGAAGCCACCGCATTGATCGTCTCGCTGCGTAATTCGTCGGCAACTTGTCTGAGATCGGTCTCGTCGAGGCGCCGCAAATCGCAAGGCTCTTTGATCGCTTCCAACATTTCCGTTCCAATCTGTCTCGACGGTGGCATTTTTGCTTGTGAATTCCGCACGCTAGCAAGGGCTCCTATGAACAAAAGTATATGGCAAGAATTATACCAAGGCCATGTGCCTATTTCTCGGTCAATCTGGCATAAACTGCGTCCAAACGGTCAATTTCTGAGCGGATTAGCTCGGCCGTCGGATTTTGTCCGGAATTGCATTAGGAACCAAGATATCCGGAGTCACGAAACCAACGCACCGCATCGATGATACCTTCAGTATAAAGTCGTGAGTGATACCCGAGTTCCCGCTCCGCCTTTTTTGAGGCAAAAAACATACGGTGTTTCGCCATATGCAAGCCGTCCCTGGTCGCAAACGGTTCGCGTCCAGTGACGGTTGCCAAGGCTTCGGCGGCCCAAGCAACCGGGATAAGGGCACGCCAAGGAAGGCGGAGTCGAGGCGCGCGGCGTCCGACCAAACCCGTGATATCGGCCAACATTTGCGAGAATAAGACATCCTGGCCGCCGAGGATGTAGCGCTCGCCGATCCTACCTTGGCGGAGCGCGGCGAGATGGCCTGCCGCCACGTCGTCCACATGCACGAGATTGAGCCCGGTATCGACAAAGGCCGGGATACGCCCTCTCGCCGCCTCGACGATGATCCGTCCGGTCGGCGTGGGCTTGACGTCGCGCGGACCGATCGGCGTCGAGGGGTTGACTATAACCGCGGGCAGGCCGCGTTCGGCGACCATGGCCTCGACCAGCCGTTCCGCGGCGATCTTGCTGCGCTTATAGGCCCCTATGCCCTGATCCTCGCGCAACGGCGTGGTTTCGTCCGCTGCCGTGCCATCCGGCCGCAAGGCGACGGTCGCCACGCTGCTCGTGTAGATCACCCGTTCGACACCGGACCGGAGCGCTGCCTCCATCAGGTTGAGGGTCCCTTCCACGTTGGACGCGAAGATCTCGCCGGGGTGGCGCGCCCATAGGCGGTAATCGGCTGCTACGTGGAAAATATACCGCATGCCGGCGGTTGCACGTTCGACCGATTTACGGTCGCGGAGGTCGCCCTCAAAATAATCCAGTTCCAATCCGGCAAGATGTGCACGTGGACTGGCGCTGCGCACGAGGGCGCGCACGGAATAGCCGGCTTCGACCAGTTGGCGCGCGACGGCCGAACCGACAAATCCACTTGCCCCGGTGATCAGAATCTTTTCTTTATTGCCCATACGGAGTATCGCTGTCGCCCGCCGATCGGTCGTCTATTCGAGTTGGGTGCAAAGGGAAAGCGCAATCCCATACGTCGGTAGCGGGCGCGGCGGTGGCGGCATGAAAATTGCTTGAATGATGACGCCTACTTAGGGGGATTAAGCTGGGCTTCGGGGGGCTTGCGGCCTTAGCCAGGGCAAACCAATCTTGGACTTTCCGGCTGCGGAAAGCCGGCGATGGCTTTTACCCCGTCGCTGCATCCGCCGGAGCCGTCGCCGCCGCCGATCCAGCACCTTATCTCGATGTAGAGCGCCCAGACCGCTTCGTTATTGCGCTGGTTGGGCTCGCATTCGAAGCCCTCATTGCGTCGGGACCCGGCGTCGTCGTCATCTGCCGCAATTCGGAACGCAAGGTCGCCGCAGCGCTCGAGCATGCTCTCAAGCGTGGCTGCCGCAGCATCATCAGTTTTGGCGTGGCCGGCGGACTTGCACCCCATCTGCGTCCGGGCAACTGGGTGGTTGCGTCCTCGATCGTCGATGCGCGACAGAATCGTCCGACCGATCAGGTTTGGTCGGAAAAAATTCTGGGGATGATCCCGGGCGCCGAATACTGGCCGGTCGCAGGCGTCGACAGCCCGGTCGCCGACCCGGCGGAGAAGCGGCGGCTGCATGTCGAGACCGGCGCGGCCGCTGTGGATATGGAGTCGCATCTCGTGGCGCGGCTCGCTTCGATCCACGGCCTGAACTTTGCCGCCGTCAGAGTGGTCATCGATCCCGCGCATCGCGCCGTGCCCGATGCCGCGCTCGCCGGAATGCGGCCCGACGGCCGCACCAATATCGCGGCAGTTATGCGCGAACTGATCGCGAGCCCTTCACAATTGTCAGGTCTTCTGCGCCTCGCCTGTGACGGTTATGCGGCGCGGCGCGCCTTGTTGCGCGTCCGCCGGCTCTTGGGGCCGGATTTTGGCCGGTGCGGCGCCGACGAGGCCTGATCCGACCGGAACCGCTCGCCGCGACCCGCGGTTACCCTTCTGCGCCGGTGCCGTTGACGCACCGATGCGAGAAGGCAAGTATGCGCCGCCGGCAAGCCGACCGTGGCTCGCATGGCAACAACACCCCATATGAATGGCCATGGGTATCGCGACACAAGAACGTCATAAATCGGTCGCCGTGGATGTCGGCGGCGTTATGGTCGGCGGCGGCGCGCCGATCGTCGTGCAGTCGATGACCAATACCGACACTGCCGACGTGGAAGCGACCGCGCGCCAGGTGGCGGCGCTCGCCCGCGCCGGCTCCGAATTGGTGCGCATTACGGTTGACCGCGACGAAGCGGCGGCCGCGGTGCCGCGCATCAAGGAGCGGCTCCTCAGGATGGGCGTCTACGTCCCGATCGTCGGCGATTTCCATTACATTGGGCACAAGCTGCTCGCCGATCATCCGGGCTGCGCCGAGTCACTCGACAAATATCGGATCAATCCGGGCAATGTCGGCTTCAAGGACAAGAGGGACCGCCAGTTTTCCGCAATCGTCGAGATGGCGATCAAGCACAACAAGCCGGTGCGCATCGGCGCCAATTGGGGCTCGCTCGACCAGGAATTGCTCACCCGCTTGATGGATGAGAATTCGCGCGCGGCTGAGCCACTCGAAGCCCGCGAGGTGACGCACGAGGCCATGGTGCAATCGGCTCTGTTGTCGGCGAGCCGCGCCGAGGAAATCGGCCTGCCGAGAAACCGCATCATCCTCTCGGCCAAAGTTTCCGCGGTGCAAGACCTGATCGCGGTCTACAAGATACTCGCGGGCCGCTCCAATTATGCGCTGCATCTCGGCCTGACCGAAGCCGGCATGGGCTCGAAGGGCATTGTCGCTTCCAGCGCCGCCATGGGCGTGCTGCTGCAACAGGGCATCGGCGACACCGTCCGCATCTCGCTCACGCCGGAGCCGAACGGCGACCGCACGCTCGAAGTGCAGGTGGCGCAGGAACTGTTGCAGACCATGGGCTTGCGCACCTTCGTGCCGCTGGTCGCCGCCTGCCCCGGATGCGGCCGCACCACCTCGACCACCTTCCAGGAGCTTGCCTCCGAGATCCAAGGTTTCATCCGCAGCTCCATGCCGGAATGGAAGCGCCGCTACCCCGGCGTGGAGACGCTGACCGTCGCGGTCATGGGCTGCATCGTCAATGGACCGGGTGAGAGCAAGCACGCCGACATCGGCATTTCGCTGCCAGGCACCGGCGAGCAACCCACAGCTCCCGTGTTCATCGACGGCAAGAAGGCTGCGACGCTACGCGGCCCGACGCTGACGGCCGATTTCAAAAAAATGGTCACGGACTATATCGAGCGGCGCTTCGGCCGCGGCGGACAGTGTGTAGACGCCAAGATTCCCCAGTTGGATGATGCCGCGCCAGTGCAGTAGGTGTCCATCCTCACGTGAAAATTTCATGCCGAGGGGGCTGCAAAGCCCGAATTTGATGGGTCTGCAATCTCGAAATTCGACACCGTCTCAATCGGCCAAAAGCCGGCGGTCGCGAACGAACGGCGTAACCGAACGTTTCAAGAAAAGCCTCGACCGAGTTGCCTCCGACACCGAAAGCCTGCTCGACCGGTTGCTGGCGTCCAAGCCCGTCGCCGGCGAGCGGACGCGCCCGGCCCGCCTGCTCGCCGCCATGCGCTATGCCAGCCTCGGCGGCGGCAAACGGGTCCGCCCATTTTTAATCGTGGAGACGGCGAGACTTTTCGCTGTGCCGCGCCGGCAGGCGCTGATGGTCGCCGCCGCGCTCGAGTGCGTACACTGCTACTCGCTCGTCCACGACGACTTGCCGGCGATGGACGATGACGCGCTGCGGCGGGGACGGCCGACCGTTCATAAGGCATTCGACGAAGCAACCGCGATATTGGCCGGCGACGGTCTTTTGACCTTGGCCTTCGATATCCTCTCCCGTCCGCAAACGCATGCCAAACCCACCATCAGAGTTGAATTGATTTCCGCACTGGCGCGCGCCGCCGGTATTGGCGGTATGGCCGGCGGGCAGATGCTCGATCTGGCGGCGGAAGGCCGCTTCACCAATGGACAAGCAGGCGCGCCCGACATCGGCGGTGTGAAAGCCTTACAAGCGATGAAGACGGGCGCGCTGCTCAAATATGCCTGTGGGAGCGGTGCCATGCTCGGCGCGGCGCCGAAAAAAGCGCGGGCAGCACTCGAACGATTCGGCGCGGCGGTCGGCGAAGCATTCCAGATCGCCGACGACCTGCTCGATATCGAAGGCGACGCCGCCATCGTCGGCAAGGCGACCGGAAAAGATGCCGCCGCCCACAAGGCGACCTTCGTGAGCCTGCTCGGCGTCGCTGACGCGCGCGAGCGGCTCAAGGCGCTGATCAGGGAAGCTGAAAAGGCGATCGCGTCCTTCGGCAACGACGGCGCGGTTTTAAAAGCGGCGGCGCATTTTATCGCGAATCGCCGCAACTGAAACGGCGGGCGAAGAATTGTGTCCGCAACAATTGTCGTGGGTTGCGCCTGTCGAGAACGCTCCGAGCCCTAAACTTGGCGGCAGGCCAATGCGAATGTCGCAGCGCGACACAATGACACAGCGATCGGCTATGCTCGCTGCAGGTTTTCTTCGGGGACGGCTGTGTGTACCCATCTAAATCCGCACATAATGGTGCTGAAGTCCGTCAAGGATCGGGTGCGATTTGATGCTTCCGGTCCGCTGAACCTGGCGAGAGACCGGCGCATCTTTGTCCAAGGAACGATGCGTTCGGATGTCGTTGTAATAACGAGCGTAGGGTCGCAGGATGCAGCGCAGATGCGCCTCGCCCAAGACGATCAAATGATCCACGCACTCACGCCGGATCGATCCGATCAGCCGCTCGGCAAAGCCATTCTGCCAGGGCGAGGCCGGTGCGATGGGTTTATCCCGGATGCCCATGGCGCGAATTCGGCGCATGACCGCGGCGCCATAAATGCCATCCCGATCGCGCATGAGGTAGCGCGGCACCTCATTCCAGGGGAATGCCTCGGCGGCTCAGACGGATAATGACGAAGGCATCGAGCAGGTCGAAGCCAACGGTCGCGACAACGAAATGGTCCATGGCAGCAATGTCCGGCGCATGGTTCCGTAGAAAGGTGCGCCACCCCTGACTGGGAGGCCCGGATTTCGTGACCATATATTTGGCGACGCTCGACTGCGCGACTTCAAATCCGAGCTTGAGCAGTTCGCCGTGGATACGCGGCGCACCCCAAAGCGGATTCTCAATGCCCATTTGCCTGATCAGTGCACGGAGATCCGTCTCGATCTGCGGTCGCCCCCCCTGGAGCGCGACTTCCAACGTCAATAGCAGTGAAAGCCGGCACGATGCCATCGCACGAGCGTCTTAGGCTGGACAATCGTTAAGACCTGCAAAATCGATGGGAACCATCGATATAGCTGGATCAACAACCAGCGATCATAGTTCGTCAGCCGGACCCGGCCCTGCACCTTACGCCGCAGAACGATCAACTGGTGACGGAGACCCGCATCCTCCGCCTCAAGCCCACTCTTCGACTTGAATGGTGCGGCGAAGACGGCGAGTATGAAACACAGCAACGCAATCATGATGCACTGACGTTAGGCGATTCCTTCACCAAATCAATGCGGATGAGATTTTCGGTACACACAGGACTGCGTGGTGGCGGACGCAGTCGCAGTCGAACCCGTTTCCGCTGCCAAATTCCCTGCTATTCCGTGACTCTGTGTGAACCCGAGAAGTACTTGACGGGATTGGGAACATCGATTCGTCTTGGTCGATGATTCGGGCCAGTTTTTTGTCGGAAGCGGAGCGGCAGGCGCTGATTGGGCTGGCGCGCGATGGGCTTGCCGAACATCGCATCGCGCGGCGGGCGAACGCGATTGTTCTTCTCGATATAGGTTGGAGTTGCGCCAAAGTCGCGTCGGCACTGTTGCTGGACGATGACACGGTGCGCGGCTGGTATCGTGCTTACGAGAGCGATGGCTTGAACGGCTTACGTAGTTTTGGTCATGAAGGTAGCGCATGCCGCTTGGCAGAAGATCAGCAAAGAGCGCTGAAGGACTGGATCACGGCTCGGCTACCGCGCAGCACCAAGGGGGTAATTGGGGCGGGGACTGTCAGAATTTCTGTGTGAGGCGGTTATCCGTCATGCACGCACGAAACGCTCTTTGAACATGACGGCGAATTGCGTCTTCGCCTCGGCCCACTCGCGCGGCGGCCGTTTCCATTCCGCAGCGGCGTGGTTCAAGACCAAGTATAACAGCTTCATCGCGGCATCGTCAGAGGGGAAATGCCCCCTGGTCCTGACGGCGCGGCGTAGTTTTGAGTTCAACGCCTCGATAGCATTCGTGGTGTAGATGATCCGCCGCACGCCTTCAGGGAAAGCAAAAAAGGGGATCACGAGTTCCCAGTTGCGGCGCCAACTCTGCGCGATTGCCGGATACTTTCCACCCCACGGACCTTGCGCGAAGGCGTCGAGGGCGGCCTGGCCGGCGGCGGCATCAACCGCGCGATAGACCGTGCGCAACGCCTGGGCGACACTCTTGCGATCCTTCCAGGAGGCAAAATCCATCGAATGGCGGATCAGGTGGACGATACATGTTTGTACGATGGTCTGCGGGAAAACGGCGGTAATGGCCTCGGGAAAGCCCTTCAGGCCGTCGACGACCGCGATGAGAATGTCCTGGACGCCGCGGGTCTTGAGCTCGTTGACGACCCGCAGCCAGAATTTGGCGCCCTCGGTCTGTTCGATCCAGATGCCGAGAATCTCCTTGGTGCCGTCCGGCAGGACGCCGAGCGCGATGTAAATCGCCTTGTTGCGCACGAAGCCTTCATCGCGGACCTTGACCCGGATGGCATCGAAGAACACCAGCGGGTAGCAGATATCGAGCGGGCGGTTTTGCCATTCCGTGACCTCGTCCAGCACCGCATCGGTGACCGCCGAGATCAAATCTGGCGAAACATCGATGCCATAGAGTTCCTCGAGATGGCCGCGGATCTCGCGAACCGTCATCCCGCGCGCATACATTGAGATAATCTTGTCATCGAAATCCGGGAACCTGCGCTGGTACTTGGCGATCAGTTTCGGATCGAAGGTGCCAGCTCGATCCCGCGGCACCGACAGCGTCATCTTCGAGGTGCCCGTCAGAACCGACTTCTTGGAGTAGCCGTTGCGGTGATTGGATTTGCCCTCAACGCTGTCGCCGTCCAGATGCTCGTCGATCTCGGTATTTAAAATCCGCTCGGAGAGCGCCTTCTTCAGCTCGTCGACCAACCCATCCTTATTGAATACGTCCTTGGGATCGCGGCCGGCCAGAAGCTGGTCCAGTAGGTCTTTCTCAATTGCCATATGATGCTCCTTTGGTTCTCATCATCATGGCCTCACACACAAGATTCCTGACAGTCCCTTGGGGCGTGGATCGAGAAGAACTTCGCTCTCAGCTACAGCCGTCCCGGCTTGGTTGCCCTCTTGCACCGGCTAGGCTTTGACTACCGCAAGCCGCGCGAAGCCCCGCGCAACCTCAATGAGGCAAAGCAGAAGGCCTTCATTTCAGGCTACGAGAAGTTGCTCAACACCATGGGCATGGATGAAGCGGTCGTGTTCGTCGATGCCGTGCATCCCACGCATCAGGTCCACGCCGCCGGATGTTGGGCACCGAAGGGTATTGCGATCGCGGTCGAGCAGACAACCGGTCGCCAGTCACTCAACATTCATGGCGCGATCAATCTGGAGACGGGCCAGACACAGATGCTGGAAGTGGCCAAGGTCAACGCAAGAAGCCTGATCGCCTTGCTCAAGGCAATCGAAACTGCACATCCCCAAAAAAGACGGATCCATGTCCACTTGGACAATGCCAGCTACCATCATGCCAAGCGCGTGAGTGAGTGGCTTAAGCAACAGGGTCGCAAGTGCGTGCTGCACTTCATCCCACCCTATTGTCCTCACCTCGATCCGATCGAGCGATGCTGGGGCCTCATGCATCAGCACACGACCCACAATAAAGACTACAAAACCTTCGACCAATTCCGCGTCGCGATCCTGACCTTCCTCAACCAGACAATTCCCAAGAAATGGGGGCTTTTCCGCGACCGAATCAACGACAATTTCCGCGTCATATCACCGGCCGATTTTCGGATCGTCGCTTAGTCGGAGAATAACAGGGAAAAGAACAGGGAATATTTCAAATTCGGGCCGACTTGCGTCTCAGATGATCGTATACGGCCAATGATTTCGGGGCTTTTGAGCCAAATTCCCTACTCAACAGAACAGGGAATTATTTTCGCGAAACAGGGAATTCTTGCGCAGGAACAGGGAATTCTATCAGCGAAGAACCGAAGTCATCGCAGGACGAGGTTTTCGGTACACACAGGACTAACAAGAGCCATCCTTACCCTTAAAGGGCCTGCCGAATTCTTCTTCGTAGTCCTTCTCGTCCCAAAACCCGATCAGAATGCCGGGCGGCTCGCGGCCCGCCATTTGGTTGACATGCTGGGGTGTGACGGTGATGCGGCTGTGGTGCCGGCGCGCCCAGGTAAAGATGGCATCGGCAAGCCGCGCGCGCTCGACTTCGTAACTGGGATCAGCGCCGAGATCGTTCAGCTCTTGTGGATCGGTCTTGAGATCGAACAGCATTGGCCGGAAACCTTCGCAGTGGATATATTTCCAGCGCTTGTCGCGCACCATGATCAACCGCGCTTCGGCCTGGTCAATGCCGAGCTCAACCCGCGCGCGCCGAGTGGCGTAGTCGTATTCGGAGATGACGCAGTCGCGCCATTTCTCCGGCGGCGCCTTGCGGTGCAGGAGTGGGCTTAGCGACCGACCTTCGAGAATGTGCGGCTTGGCCTCGCCGCCGAAGAACTCGAGGAAGGTCGGCGCGAGATCGATGCCTTCGACCAATTCAGCGGTCGCCGTGTTGCGTGTAGCGTCGGCTTCGGGGCGCGGGTCATAGATGATCAGCGGCACGCGTACCGATTGCTCGAAGAACAAATCCTTCTCGCCCATCCAATGGTCGCCGAGATGATCGCCATGGTCGGAGCTCATCACGATCATGGTGTTGTCCATGAGTCCGCACTTTTCCATATAGGCGAACAGCGTGCCCAATTGATCGTCGAGCTGCTTGATCAAGCCCATATAGGCCGGGATCACGCGTTCACGCACTTTGTCCTGCGAAAACGCCCGGCACACGCGCGTTTTCTGATAAGCCCGATAGACCGGGTGATCGGTTTCGCGTTCCGCCTGCGAACGCACCGGCGGCAATATGTCCTCAGGGCCATACATGTTGTGGTAGGGCGCCGGCACGATGTAGGGCCAATGCGGTTTGATGTATGAGAGATGGCAGAGCCAGGGCTGATCGCCGGCCTTATCCATAAAGTCCATCGCCCGCTGAGTCATATAGGGCGTCTCGGAGTGCTCGTCGGGCACGCGCGCCGGCAGGTTGCCGTAGCGCATGAGCCAGCCGGACAGGATCTCGCCGTCGTCGCCTTCGGCCGAGTTGGCCCATTCCTCCCACGGATTGCGGCCGAGGAAGCCATGCTGGCGCAGGTAATTGTCGTAAGCCGGATCGGGATCGTAGGGCCCGTCCGGGTGCAGGCCGTCGTCGCGTTCGAACGGCTCGAAACCGCATTCCGACAGCAACACGCCGATGGGCGACCGTGGATCGATGCCGAGCCACTCCATGCCCTTGGTATCGGGAATCATGTGGGTCTTGCCTACCAGCGCAGCGCGCACACCGAGCGGGCGCAGGTGGTCACCCAAGGTCGGCTCACCGACGCGAAGTGGAAAGCCGTTCCAGGTGGCGCCGTGCGAGCGGCAATAGCGCCCAGTGTAGTAGCTCATGCGCGAGGGTCCACAGAACGGCGATTGCACGAAGGCGGCGTCGAAGCGAACGCCCTTCGCCGCCAGCGCGTCGAGATGCGGCGTCTTCAGATGCGGGTGGCCGTAACAGGACAGGTAATCCCAGCGCAATTGGTCGGCCATGATCCAGAGCACGTTCTTGGCAGCGGGCATTTTAAGTCTTCTCCAATGGGCGTGGTCGTGACGGTTGGGCGCTACATCCAATTCGGCAGGAAGGTGGCAATGCCCGGAAACAGGAAGATCAGCACGAGCGCGATCAGAATCGCTCCGATAAAAGGCGTCACGCCGACAAAGATGCGCGCGAGCTTCAGGTCAGGCATCACCGCCTTCACGACAAAGACGTTCATACCGATCGGCGGCGTGATCAGGCCCAATTCAGTGACCAATACGACCACGATGCCGAACCAGATCATGTTAACTTCGGAATGATAAAGCGCTGGCAAGAAAACCGGCACCAGTAACAGCAGAATGCCAATCGATTCGAAGATCATGCCCATGAAGATAGCGATCAAGACGATGGCCAGCACCAGTCCGGTGGGCGACAGATGGAGATCATCGACGATGTCCAACAGCCCATAAGGCATACCGGACAGGTTGATGAACTGAGCGAAGACGAGCGCGCCGAAGATCACGATGAACAAAGTTGCCGTGGTGCGCGCCGCCTCGGCCAGCGTGGATACCCATTCGTAGAGCGTGCGCAGGTGCCCGCGCTGCATGGAAATTGCCGCGGCGCCAAAGGCCCCAATACCGGCGGCTTCGGTGGGCGTGAAAATGCTGCCATAAATGCCGCCGAGTACCAGCAGGAACAGACCCAGCACCGGCCACACTACCCGCAGCGCACGGCGTTTGACCTCAGGGTCGAGCGGATCACCGGCAGGCCCAAATTCGGGGTTGCGCCAAACCGTCCACCTGACAGCTCCAAGAAATAGACCGACCAACAGCAGACCGGGCAGCACGCCGGCGATGAACAGCTTGCCGATGTCCTGCTGCGCAACGATGGCGTAAATGACCAGCGGCACGGAGGGCGGGATCATGATGCCGAGCGTGCCGCTGGCGGCGACCGCGCCGGAAGCAAGACTGTCGCTGTAGCGGTAGCGCCGCATCGGCGGGATGGCGACCTTTGTCATGGTTGCAGCGGTCGCCAGCGACGAACCGCAGACCGCCGCGAAGCCGGCGCAGGCGATCACCGTCGAGAGCGCGAGCCCACCGCGAAAGCGGCCAAAGCCAGCATAGGCAGCGTCGTAAAGGTCACGCGACACTTCTGCGCGGTAGATGAATGTGCCCATCAAGATGAACAGCGGAATGACGCTTAGATTGTAGTTCATGGCGTCGTCCATAATCTGCTGCCCGACAAGCGACAGCGCTGCCGGCCAGCCGCGCAGAAACGCAAAGCCGACAAGCGCGACAAACATGGTTGCAAAACCGACGCGCAGGCCGAAAAAGCAAAGCAGAATGAGAACGGCGAAGCCGATGAGGGCAGCGATCAATGGCTACCCCCAGCATCTTCCGAATGGTGCGTCTCCCCCTGCAACATGAGCCCGAGGATCTGCATCACGAGGCTGACCACTGAAAGGGCGGCGACGGTGAATGATACTGCGGCAAACGGCCACTCCAGCACCACGGTCTTGGTGCCAATGCGCTCGGCTTCGCGGGCGAATTGATAGAGCTGAAAGGCGATAATCGCCATCACGCCGACAGAGAACATTTGGATGATGACCCGGCGCACGGTTGGCGACATCAAGTGGTCGAGTTGGGCCTCGAACAGCTCGACCGTGATGTGCTCGTCGCGCGAGTTGATCAGGCACAGTCCGGCGAAGATCGTCATCGCCAGCAGAAACTGGATCATCTCGGCGGCACCGAAAATCGGCGCGGTAAAAACGTAGCGCCCAACCACGTCGGCGAAGGTGAGCATCATCATAGTGAAGAGGAGCGCCGCCGTGACAATTTCCGCGATTCTTATCAAGCGCGGCAGCACGGTCCGGGCGAACGCGCGCATGGCCGCCTCCGTTGCGTATGCTGATACGTTAGGGGACTTGCGGGCTAGTTCGTCTTGCCCGAAAGCTCTTTCACGCGCTGGACATAGAAATTATAGGTCGCCTGCCCATTAAGGCCGCGTTTGTCAGCAGTGGCAATCCAATTCTTGGTCAAGCCTTCGCCGACCTTGATGAGGGCGGCCTCGAATTCCGGATCGGCTTTGACAATTTTGATACCGGCCTTGTCCAGGTCGACCGCCGCAGTCTTATCGGATTCGACCCAATAGGCGGCGGCCAAACGTCCGAATTTGGCGCCGCTGACCGACATGATCGCTTTCTGGTCTTTTTCCGACAGCGAGTTCCACATCTTCTCGTTCATCACAAATGAGAAGCTGGTCGAATAGATGCCGCGGTCAAACTCCGTTTTCGACTTGGTGTAAGGGATGATGCGGAAATCGTGCACGCTAGCCGCGCTGACGCCGACAAAGGCGTCGACCACGCCACGCGAAACGATCTCGTTCATTTGCACCGCCGGACCCGACACGACGCCGGCACCGATCGCCTTCATGATGTTGGCGTTGGTGCCCGGCAGCGCCCAGATCTTGCGTGACTTCAGGTCCGCAATGGAGTTCACCGGCGTGTCAGTCTGGCTCCACAAATCGCCAGGCGTGATGACCCACAAGGACAGCAGCTTCACGCCTTTGTATTCGTTCGGAAAATACTTCTCGTAAGTTTCCCACAAGGCCTGCGACATCGCCGGCGCGTCCTGGGTCGCTATGAACGGATTCATGGCGACGGTCGGGCCCCAGACGCGGTTGGCGACGAAGCCATTGAACTGCGCCGCGACGTCTGCGATGCCATTTTGGACCGATTGCCATTGCTCGGGTGGCGAGGCGAGCGACTTCGGCGGGATGGTGATTTTTACCCGGCCATCAGTTGCCTGCTCCACCCACTTGCCCCACGTCGGCATAATCTTGCGGCACATAGCGTGCTGCGGTGGCCAGAAACAATTGACGATCAACCGCTCCGCCGCGTGTGCCGAGCGCACCGCGCCGGTCAGGCCGATAGCGATCATGACGATCGCCAGTGACAAAAGCTTCGTGGCCAGTCTCATGGCGTTTCTCCCCTGGAATTTTTCGCCGGTTTTTAGTCGGGCCCGGTCTTGCTCCGCGGACACTATAAGAGTGAATTAACTTGATTAAAAATGATATTTAGGAACAATAATATATCATAACGATATGAAGCTGGACCCGCGCCATCTCGTCCAACTCGCCGCCATTCTCGACAGCGGCACCCTGCGCGTGGCCGCCGAGCGGTTGGGCACGACCCAGCCGGCGCTAAGCCGGACTATTGCGATGATGGAAGAGCGCATCGGCACGCCGCTGTTCGAGCGGAGCCGGCGCCCGCTGACGCCGACCGATACCTGCATCGAACTCGCCGGCTTCGGCCGTACCATCCGCGGCGCCGTTGAACGCGCTGACAATCTGTCGCAGGAGATCACCACCGGCCAATACGGCACCATCCGGGTCGGCGCGCCGCCGTTCATGTGCGACCAACTGGTAAGCCGCATCATCGGCGAATTCGCGCGTACACGGCCACGGGTCCGCGTGACGCTGCACAGCGACTATTTCCCGGCGCTGGTGAAGTCCCTGTACAATCACCGGCTGGACATCGTGATCGGACCGTTCGAGCTGTTGGAGCGCCAGAGCGGATTGAACGTCGAGCGCGTCCTGAAAGGCCGAAACGTCATCGTTTGCCGGCCCGGGCACAAGCTCACACGCAAGAAGACGGTCACCGTAGCCGATTTTGAGTCCGCAATCTGGATCAGCCATTCACGCGAGAGTGTGCTGTCAGCCGACCTGCGTTCGAAGCTCGCCGACCTCGGCGTCGACCGGTTCAACGTCGTGTTCGAGAGCGACTTCGCCGGTGCCGTGCTTACACTCGTGCGCGACGGCGACTACCTGACCGTGTTGCCGTTCCTTTCGGTGGCGCAGCGGCTGGAGGCCGGCGAATTGACGACGCTGCCGACCCCACGCAGCGGTCCAGAACGATGGACGGCCATCATCACCCGCGCCGACGGTGCGCAGGGCGTGGCCATGATGGACCTCAAGACCGCGCTGGCACGGGAAATTAACGCCGTCATGCCGTTGATGAACAATCTCGCCGCAGCGAGCGAGCGGCTGGGACAAGTATAGCTGTAAGGCTCTCAGACTAATGTCCGATTAGCGTTGATTCTGTTGAAATAGGCCGCGGTCAATAGAGGTTGATTGCGCCGCCAAATTGGCGACACGCTAGGTCAGCTGTCCTTTCCGAAAGACATATCCGGACGTATTGATGATGTAACCCGGCCAATATTGGAATGGCTGCCGTGGCGCCAGACCGCTGGATGGCTCGACAAAACGGCGCATTTTTTTGTAGTGCTAAGTGCGTACGCCAACCGGATGAAATTTGCGACAGGGATAGGATCACCGCGTCAGCTTAAGCAACCCCCTCACCTCGGCAACGCGGACGAGGTTTTTGGTTCACACAGGCCTTCGCTTCACTGACGCAGGATTTCTTCACCGCTGAGAGTTACTGCTACGCCCACGCGCGTGCAGTTCTGGGGCTAAGCCGAAACCGACAATAAGCATGCGGAATGCGCGCTCAAGTTGGATCAAACCGGCGCGGAGATGGGTCACGTCGCTCGCGAGCCACCGACGTAACTCAACCTGAAATATGCAAAAGAGCGTCCAGCCAGCGAAGAGCGGTGGTTCGTTTGGTGCGATTTCGGCATTCGCAATCGCCATTTCGGTGGTATAGCCGAACAGCCTGATCAGCCGGTCTCGTGTCTTATGAAATGGCGGCGCTTGCGCGCCGGAATCATAAAAGATCATCTCGCGCAGAACCAGCCGGGATAGTGCGGGCTGCTGCCCGAAGAACCGATAATGCAGTTTGGCGACCGCGAGTAAGTTATCGATCAGCGACTCTTTCGGGTCGACGACGTTCTCGGCTTCATTCGTGACGTCTTCCAATCCCTCGTTGATGGTCAGGAACAAGAGATCGCGCTTGTTTTTGGCGTACAGGAAGATCGTGCCGAGTCCGACGCCCGCGCGTACCGCGATTTCACGCATGGTCGTGTCATCGAAGCCTTTGGCGACGAAGAGACTTTGCGCCGCATCCTTGATGCGCCGAAGCTTGTCCAGCTTGTTGCGCACCCGCAGTCCATCAGCGGAAGAAAACGCCGCGTCGGTCATTCGCTTTTTCTCCGCTACGCGGCCGAATTTACCGGCCGAACGGCTTGACAGAATAGTGAACGTGTTCAACTATGAACGCGTTCGGATAAAAAGGAAAGCTCCCAGTTTGTACTGAGGAGCCGATCGGCCGGGAGGCCCTAGGTGCAGGCATTGCGCAAAGACCTTGTCGCTGCGCGGCCGGTTGGGGCCAAAGTCCCTGTGCTATCCGTTCTTAAACTCACCATCCGTTTCGGTGCGCGAACGATACTGGACGCGATCGATCTCGATGTCCGTGAGGGCGAGTTTCTCTGCATCGTCGGCCCCTCTGGATCGGGCAAAACAACGCTGCTGCGCGTCCTTGCAGGGCTCGTTCTTCCAGCCGAGGGCAAGGTTTTGTTCGAGGGCGCCGAGATTTCCGCGCCGTCTCGCGACCGCGCGATTATTTTTCAGGACTATTCAAAGGCGCTGCTGCCATGGCGTACTGTGCGCGGCAACGTGGCGCTCAGCTTGGAAGCGCGCAATGTCCCTGCCGGCGCACAGGACGCCATCATCGGCGAACTTCTCGCCAAGATGGGCTTGAGCCGGACAAAAGATCAGTTTCCAGGCCAGCTCTCCGGTGGCATGCAGCAGCGTGTGCAGATCGCGCGCTGCCTGGCGCAGGAGCCGAAGCTGCTACTGATGGACGAGCCTTTCGGTGCGCTCGACGCCATGACTCGGCAGGCGCTGCAAGACGAGATCCTTCAGCTTGCAGCGGAAAAGCAGATCACCACCGTATTCATCACCCACGACCTGGAAGAGGCGATCTATCTCGGCGACCGCGTTGTTGTGCTCGGCCAGTCGCCGGCCACCGTGGTGGAGAGCATGGATATTGAGCTTCCGAGGCCGCGCAATCAGCTCACGACACGCGAGGACAGCCGCTTTCTCGCGTACCGACATCGGCTGTTCAAATTGCTCGCGGATGATCTTTCCGCGCAACCTTCACAAAGCGGGGGTCAAAGCTGATGCGGCGCATCCTGCTCGGAGCAATCCTTCCGGCGCTGTTCATCGCATTCTGGGAGCTGTCCAGCCGCACAGGCTTGCTGACGCTTGAATCATTGTCCCGCCCTTCGGATATCCTCGTGGCCGGCTATTCCAGCCTGCGTGACGGCTCGTTGCTCTTCGCCACCTTGCAGACCTGCGAAGCGGCGCTAGTCGGACTCGCCATTGCTGCCGTTACCGGAGTTGCGCTCGGCGCCGTGCTTGGTCTCTTCCCGACAACGGAGCGAATCGCTGGGCCGACGATTGAGGCGTTGCGACCGATTCCCGCGATCGCTTTCATGCCACTCGCCCTGATGATGTTTGGCTTCGGCGTCGCACTTGAAGCGAGCATAGTCGCATACGCCTGCGTCTGGCCGATCCTCATCGTCACCATCGCGGCGGTGCGTGCCATCGAGAAACGACTGCTCGACGTCGCCGCCGTTCTCGAATTGCCTGTCTGGAAGCAGCTCGTGAAGATCGTGCTGCCGGCGGCCTTCGCGCGCATCAACATAGGCCTGCGGGTCGCCGCCGCCATCTCACTGGTGGTCGCCGTGACGGTCGAGATTGTGCTCAATCCGCGCGGTCTCGGTTATCACCTCATCCTTGCCGAACAATCGCTCCAGATCGGTTTAATGTGGGCCCAACTCGTCTGGCTCTGCCTTCTTGGCTACGTGCTCAATTTGGTACTGAAACAGTTAGGCGGCGGCGCGGGAACGGTCTGGAGGCCACTATGAAGCGGCTCCTCGATCCGGTGAACCTGGTCGCGCTCGGATTCGCGCTGTCGCTCCTCGTCGCATGGCAGTTGCTGGCCGACGCGCATTTGATCTCGCCCATCTTCTTTCCGTCGCCGCTACGCGCAGTTGCCGTCCTGCGATATCGTCTCGTCGACGGCTCTTTATGGTCGTCGCTTGCGGCGACCAGCATGCGTATGACGATCGGATGGCTGTTTGCCTCGTTAATTGGCATTGCGCTCGGTGCGGCCATCGGCTCCTCGCGACTGGCGCGTGACCTGCTCAATCCGACGCTCGAATTTATCCGTCCGTTGCCAGCCTCTGCCGTAATCCCGGTCGCCATTCTTTTCCTCGGCCTGTCGAACGCAATGTCGCTCACCGTTATCGCTTTCGGCGCGGTCTGGCCGGTCTTGCTCGCCAGCGTGCACGGCTTCTCCTCGGTTTCGCCGGAACTAACCGACGTGTCTCATGTGCTCGGCTTCAAGCGCCGCGATTTTCTGCGCAAGGTCGCGTTGCCCTCCGCGTTGCCCGACATCGTCGCCGGCCTACGCGTGAGTCTCGCCCTTGCGCTCATTCTCGCGGTAGTGACCGAAATGCAGTCGTCCCTTCCGGGTCTTGGCTGGGACATTTTCTTTGCACAACGCTCGTACCGCAGCGCCGATCTCTATGCAGGTCTGATCCTTCTCGCGCTGCTTGGCTTTGCGGCCAATCACCTGATCCTGATTTTCGAACGGCGCGCCCTGCGCTGGCGCAATTTACGCACATAACAACGGGAGGACTTCATGAGGACGATCCAAAGAATTCTGACGCTCGTATTTCTATCAGCCTTCGGTCTAACGGCGGCAGTAGCAGCCGAGCCGACCAAGATCGCCATCGGCTATCCGCCGGCGACCGATTTTCTCGCCGCCTATGTCGCTAAGGAGCAAGGTATATTCGCCAAACACAATATCGATGCGACGACGGTCAAGATTCCCGTCGTCAACAATATTCCTTCAGCAGTTATCTCCGGCAGCATCCAGATCGGCATGACCACCATCCCGACACTTCTGCAGGCCGACGATGGTGGTCTCAATCTCGTTTTGGTCGCCGGTGCCGCGCGCCACACCAAGGCGCATCCGATTATCAGTCTCCTTGCCCGCAGCGATATCAAGTATACCAAGCCCGCCGATCTGATCGGTAAGACGGTTGGCGTGCCCGGCATCAACAGCGTCATCGACGTGATGTTCCGCAAGTGGCTTGTCAATAATCATGTGCCGCTCGACAAAGTCAAAGTCGTCGAAGGCCCATTGCCGCAACTGCCCGACATGCTCAAAAGCGGCAGCGTCGATTATGTCTGCATCGTCGAGCCACTGCGTACGCGCATCGTCGCGACCAAGACCGGTTATATCGCTGCCGAGTATTTCGCCGAGGTCAACCCCGACGTGCTGGTCAGCGGCTGGTTGGCGAGCGGTGACTGGGTGAAGAAGAATCCGGACGCGGTGAAGAATTTCCGTGTGTCGATTGACGAGGCACTCGACTTCATTCGTCAGCATCCCGACGATGCAAAAATAATCGAGAAAAAATATATAGGTTACAACTCACCGAGCTTTCCGACCTTCAACAACAAGGCGCGGCCCGAAGACCTAACCTTCTTTTTGAATGTCGGAAAAGAACTGCACCTGTACCGGACCCAACTCGATCCAAACAAGATCGTGGTGCCGTGAAGACCGGATCGGGCAGAGTAGCCATGACAGAAGACACGCAGACGACGTTGCCGGCTGCGGGTGACCGCAGCCCGGTGGCCTATGACCGCGCGCCCACTTATGAGCAGATAATCGCAGAGAGGGACGTCGCCATACCGATGCGCGACGGTGTCAATCTTTCGGTCGACATCTATCGTCCGGATTCGACCGAGAAATTTCCCGCGCTGCTCGCGTTCTCGATCTACAATAAGGATTTGCAGGGGCCGGAGGTCGCCGCCTCGCTGCCCCCGCAGCCCGCTTGGTCGTCGCTATGGGCCGGGCTCTTGGAGGCGGGCGACACCAAATTTTTCGTCTCGCGTGGCTATGTTCACGTCATCGGTTCGCCGCGCGGAATTTTCAAATCAGACGGCGGCGGAAGCCGCCAGTGGGACAGCTACGACTTGATCGAATGGATTGCGCGACAGCCATGGTGCGACGGCAATGTCGGCATGGTTGGCATTTCCGGCTTTGGCGCGGAGCAGTTCCACGCCGCCAAGCAAAATCCGCCGCATCTTAAGGCGATTTTTCCATTCGATCCACGCGGCGCCCTGGGCATTCTAGGCAGTTTCCGCGAAGAATATCCCGGTGGCGTGCTTCACTTCTTTCGCTACTTGATTATGCACTTCGCTGCCTTGCATCAAAACAAGGGCAAGCCGGGGGAATTACCTGGCGAACGCGAAGCGCTCTGGCGGGAGGCCATGCAGAACCCCGATTACCGGATGTATCCGCATGTCTTCAATGTGTTGACCCAGAAAGGCCAACACATGCCGCCGTATTTCGACTTGCTGATCGACCCATACGATAAGGAGGCTTTGGTCGAGGCGGCGGAGAAGGCGATCGAGCAGATCCAGGTGCCGAGCTATACCGGTGCGGGCTGGTACGCTTACACCTATAAGACGCACCTCAATGGCGCGCAGAACTATTTCGAGCGGCTGCGGGGGCCTAAAAAGCTGACATTCGCCGGGCCGGCGCATCTGGAACGACCGTTCCATTCGCTGCACGGCGAAATCCTACGCTGGCACGATTACTGGCTCAAAAAAATCGACACCGGTATCATGAACGAGCCGCCGGTGCGCTACTGGGTAATGGGTGCCAACGAATGGCGTTCCGGCAGCGACTGGCCCTTGCCGGAAACTGAATGGACCAAGTTCTATCTTAGTAGCTGGGAACGTCTGCAGACCGCGCCATTCACGCCGTCGAGCGCCGACGACGAGATGCCGCCGGATGCCTTCGCGCAGATGCCGCCGACGCAGACCAACGCGATCCAGAAGTTACGCTACTTGACCGACCCGCTACCGCAGGACCTGCTTATCGCCGGCCCTGCAGTGCTTAATCTGTTCGCCGAAATGGACCAGGACGATACCAACTGGATCGTCAGCCTGAAGGATGTCGGGCCGGACGTATCAGTGCGCACCGTGCGCGAAGGCGAACGGGAAATCTCGGAGGACCTGCCCGAACGCGAGGTGACGCGTGGTTGGCTGAAGGCCTCGCATTGCGCGCTCGATCCGCGCCGCTCGAAGCCGTGGAAGCCATGGCATCCGCTCACGCGCGCAGCGCAAAGGAAGGTAACGCCCGGAGCGATCGAGAATTACGCGATCGAGATTATGGCGACGGCCAATCTGTTCCGTCGCGGCCACCGCATTTGCCTCGAAATCATGAGCGCCGATATGCCAACCGGCGTCGGCGGGGCGACCAATGCCGAATACGTACCCAACCACATCTGCAGCAGCCGGACGACGCTACACAAAATCTACCACGACGCGCGGCGCCCATCGCATCTGCTGCTGCCGCTCATCCCACAATAGAGCCTAAATCTGGAGTTGCCCATGAGCGAAACCCGCCAAGCCACGCAAAGAGCTCCCGGATCGGAGATCAAGCGGTTCCGACGCATTGTGACGGGCCACAATACGCAAGGCCGGTCAGTGATCCTGTCGGACGACATGTCACCGCATGTGATGCCGATCATGGACCAGCCGAACTTCGCTGTAACCGACTTCTGGAAGACCGCGGCCACGCCGGTCGACAACGGCGCACAGACCAGCGAAGACCCGTGCCGATTGCCGATCCAGGTGGCGCCGCCAGCGAACGGCAGCGTGTTCCGCGTCGTCCAGTTTCCGCCCGATAAGGAGTGGGC
Source organism: uncultured Alphaproteobacteria bacterium (assembly GCA_963739825.1). Taxonomy (GTDB): domain Bacteria; phylum Pseudomonadota; class Alphaproteobacteria; order Rhizobiales; family Xanthobacteraceae; genus Pseudolabrys. The sequence continues at coordinate 1,538,676 of CAVUBU010000001.1, read as the reverse complement.
GGCGAAGGCGGCGGCGATGGGCGGCTCGGTCGCCATCGACGAGACGGCAAAGGCCGCGCATACCGGTGGGCCGGTCCGGCACGCGCATATGCATCGCACGCGCTCGCTCGATTACGCTATCGTGCTGTCAGGAGAAATCTGGGCAGTGATGGACGAAGGTGAGACAAAGATGACGGCCGGCGACGTGCTGATCCAGCGCGGTACCAATCACGCCTGGGCGAATTGGTCAAATGCGCCTTGCGTGGTCGGGTTTGTGCTGATCGACGCGAAGCCGCTTGACTGAAATTTAGACGCCCTAGAGCAACTGGAATACTGGAGGATGTCCACATGAAGCCTCATACAAAGAACGTTGGCGATCACCTTTATGTTGCGGTACTTTTGCCGTTCGACCAGCAGATGAAAATCGACGAACCGGCATATCGGCGGTTCCTGCAGTACTTTCTCAAGAACGAGAAATTCCTGCGCATGGGCGGTGGATTGTGCATCAACCCGGAAGCGGGCGAGATCTTCTATCTCACGCGGCAGGAAAAGCGCCGCGTCCTGGAAATCGCGATGGAGGAAGCACATGGCAAGGTGCCAATACTTGCCGGAACCTGGGCGATGACAACTGACGAGATGGTCGAGACCGCGCGTGATTGCAAATCACAAGGTGTGGACGGCATCTTCGTAACGCCTCCGGGCGGCGCGCAGGACGTCACCTCCTGTTGGGATGCTGACAACTATCCAGAGATCTGGCTTGACCAGATCATCGCGCAGGACCGCGCGGTCGACCTACCCATCGTGACGCATCCGGTCGGCGGCGCTAAGCCGCCGTTCTATCCCGGCCTGCCGTTGGAAGCGACGCTGCGCATCTGCCGCGAGGTGCCGAACGTGGTCGGCTGGAAGATGACGTACATGTATGATGGTTTCCGGCTGATCGCTAAGGGGCTACGCGGCCTGGACCGGCACGTCGCCGTGATGGGAGCACTCGCCTCGCGGTTCCACGAATACAAGGCCACTGCGTTATTCGACGGCACGCTATCCGGATTCTGGAACTTCGCACTTGAGCCGATGCTTGACCATCTGGAAGCCTGGGACGCGAAAGATATCGACAAGGCGCGCAACATCTGGGACGGCGGACTCGTGCAACTACACGAATACGTCGCCGACATGGGGCGGCTGCATATCCGATACAAAACCGCGACGTGGCTGCGCGGGCTGATTCCCAACCCGTTCATGCGCTCGCCAATGCCAAAGCCAAAGCAGACTGAAATCGATGCCTTGTACAGCCTATTAAAGGCATTGAAATTTGAGGTCATCGAGGCAAAAGAGACGAAGCTCGCAGCATGACGCTAGCAACCGGTTACGGGCCCCAGGATTGATCTTGGCGTGATCGTGATCGGGCTAATGCCCCAGTGGAAATCGACCAGGCTGTCCCTGTCGTAAATCAAATCCGGACATATCGATGATGTAGCCCGCTGTGTGTACCGAAAACCTCAGCCGTATTGATTAGCCGAAGGAATCGCCTAACGTTTGCGCACCATGATCGCACTGCTACGTTTAGCAAGATAAATTTCCGTGCGCTGATTTTGCAGATGAGCATGGAGAACCCGACCTTAGAGAGTCGCCACGTATTTGCGGCGAACTTTTCAAGTCGTCCGTGAACAATCGCTAACCGATTGAATGTGAGTTTATTTCCGGGGCTTTGGCCGATTTTAAATTGCAGGATTTCACGGCCTGAGAGCAGAGAACCTTGCAATTTCGTTTTTCGATTTTCTTTCTTCGCGAACCATGATTCCTTGGCTGCATCGGAGGGCACGATGCGGCCGAAGCAACATGAGACCACGGGATCAGGCGACCTGTTCCGGGCCAGGCTCGAGCAGATCATCAATATGAAGCACGAGCTGGTACAGCTTGCCGGCAAGCTCGACTGGACGTGGATCGACGGCGAGATCGCGCCGCTCTACAGCGACCAGGGTCGACCCGGGGTCGAAACCCGCTTCGTGATCGGGCTTGTGCTGCTCAAGCACATTTACGGACTGTCCGATGAGGGCGTGTGTGAGCGCTGGGTCCATGATCCGTATTTCCAGTATTTCACCGGGGAAGAGTTCTTCCAGCATGAGTTTCCGCACGAGCGCTCGGATTTGAGCCATTGGCGCAAGCGGCTCGGCGACAAGCTGGAACTGCTGCTGGCCGAGAGCCTGCGGGTCGCGCATCAGAGTGGCGCCCTGCGCACGAAGGACCTGGCGCGGGTCACGATCGACACCACCGTGCAGCCCAAGAACATCACCTTCCCGACCGATGCCAAGCTGCTGCACGCGGCGATCAAGGGGCTCAATCGCATGGCCAGGAAGCACGGGGTGCGGCTGCGGCAGTCCTATCTGCGCATCGCCAAGCATGCGGCCATGATGGCGGGGCGCTACGCCCACGCCAAGCAATTCAACCGGCATCGGCGGCAGTTACGCATCCTACGCACGCGTCTTGGTCGCATCATCCGCGACGTCGGCCGCAAGATCACCGGCCAGCCAGCCTTGGAGGAAGCATTCCAATGGCCGCTGGCGTGCGCCACCCAGATCCGTTCGCAGCAGCAGCGCCAGCGCGGCTGGAAACTGTATTCCTTCCATGCCCCCGAGGTCGAATGCATCGGCAAGGGCAAAGCCAGTGCGCCCTATGAGTTCGGCGTCAAGGCTTCGATCGTCACCACCAACGCCCGCGCCCCGGGCGGCCAGTTCGTGCTGCACGCCAAGGCGCTGCCGGGCAATCCTTATGACGGGCACACCCTGCGCGCTGCTATCGAGAACACCGAGAGGCTCACCGGGCGCGAGATCGAGCGGGTCTATGTCGACAAAGGATACCGCGGCCACGATGCAGCAAACCCGCACCGTGTCTTCATCTCCGGGCAGAAGCGCGGCGTGTTCGGCGCCATCAAGCGGGAGCTGCGACGCCGCTCCGCCATCGAGCCCGTGATCGGGCACATGAAGGCCGAAGGCCACCTCGGCCGCTGCTATCTCAAGGGAACCGCCGGTGACGCCGCCAACGCTATCCTCACCGCCGTTGGCCACAACCTCCGCCTCGTCCTCGCCTGGCTAAGGTTTCTTTTGTGTCTGATCCTGGCGGCGCTACGCAGCGTGCTTGCAGACGATCCCGAACTCAAATTGGCTTCTTAACGGACGACTTTCAAGCTTGCGTCCGAGGTCGCGCAATTGTCCGGCCGTCGCATTATAACCGTCAGAACCAATGCCACGTCAGGAACGATACGAATACCGTGGGCATTGGGATGGATTTAATAAGGCTATCGGTGCTGATCGACAGCGCGACAGCGCCGATGAGCGAAATCACCGTGCCTGCGATGACACGATTGCCGAAGACTTCATGGTGGGGGTTGAGCATCCAGCCGAAATAGATTCGGAACACAATCGACAACCGCTGGATCGGCGTCACCACCGACACTGGAGCGATGGCCAGCGCCATGTAGCGGAACATCTGCGACAGGCCGACCGCAATGCCGGAGATCACGAACCATTTCGTGGTTTCGCTGTCTAACGCCCGGAAGCTCTCCCGTTGCCCCGGTAGCAGCAAGGGCAGCGCAATCGCAATAGTCGCCGCCGCATAAGAGACGAAGCCGCCGGCGATCCCAACAGCGACATCTTTGGTCTCGAATGCCATGCCGATCAGGATGGGGCTGATGCCGAAGCCGAGCGCCGAGAGCAGCGCATAAAAATAGCCTTCAGCATATTCCGGATTGAACGAGGTTGTCTCGCCGGCCGTTTCCGGTGGAACGGCCTCGGCCTTTTTCTTCTCCGGTCCAAGCGTCAGTGCCGGCCCCGCCACCACCAATGCGATACCGATCATGCGTAGAACGGTGATCGGCTCCCCGAGCCAGACTACCGCTAGCACCAACGTTATCACCAAGCTGAATTGCTGCACCGGTGCGACCAAATTGGCACCGATCGCCTTGGTTGCGCGGTAATTGCAGTAGCGCGCCAGTGCGAAATGAACGACGCCTGCGAGCGCGAGCAGAGCCAAGGTGCGTCCGCTGAAACCCGCCAGGGCCGGAAAGCCGCCACTCACGAGCATCGCCAAGATAAAGAACGGCAAGGCGACCGGCAGGCTGATCGCGACCGCCTGCAACACCGTCCCGGTAAGCACGCCGCGGCGAACGCTCGCATTCGCGTAAGCGAAAGTGACAGCCGAGAGCAGCGAAAGCAGACCGCCAATCATTCATAAACCTGGTCAGGAGCAGCAGCGGCAGGTCATCGCCAGAGCGACGCGCTCTTCCTCTGTCAGTTTTTCAGGCGGATGGGAATGCTCATCCTCTTGCCGCGGTGGAAAAATGAGGGTTTCCGCGATCGGCTCGTCGATCGGCTGCCCGTCCCGGCGCATCTCGTCGCGATGTTTGGCCGTCGCCTGTGCGTCGATGCTGCAATCGGCTTTGAACACCGCGCCGTAGGTTTTCTCGGCATTTTGCCGGCTGACGTAGCCGCAGCGCACGTCGCGTTCCAGTGTGTCGAGATCGCGTTCCAGTGGCGACCCGAAGCCGCCGCCGCCGCCCGAGCGCAGGATATAGGCATCACCGGGTTTGAGCACCTGGTTGAAGGCCTTTCCGTTCGGGAAATGCGTTTCTTTATCCTTGCCGTAGCGGTGTAGCGCGACCGAATTGCCAGCGCCGGAATGGCCGCCAAACAAACCCCAAGGTTTACATTTCACACGGTCCATCTGCGAACTGAAGCGGATATCGTGGCGCGCCTGCACCACCTGTTCCGTGCCGAGACCGCCGCGGAACTGCCCAGCGCCGCCGGAGTCCTGCCGCAGCGTGTAGCGCTCGACCAGCAAGGGGTATTTCGCCTCGACCTGCTCGGACGGGCCGTTGTGGGTGTCGCCATCGTTGATCGCGATGGTGGCGCTCATGCCGTCACTATTGTGCTTGGCACCCCAGCCGCCGCCGATGAGCCCACCGGTATAGAGGTAGAAGGCATTGTCCTTTGGCTTGCGGCCGTTGACGCGGGCGACCACCAGATCGGCGTGATGGCCGGCAATAACCTGATCCGGCAGCGCCGGCGCTAGCGCCTTGAAGATCGTGTCGACCACCGTCATCGGATAGGTCATCCACATGCGCATGGCGGCCGGCTTGACTGCACTCACCACCCGGCCCGGCGGCAGGATGATATCGAGCGCGCGGAACTGACCTTCATTGATCGGCATGTCGAGCGGCGATGTCAGGCATTTGAATGCGACCTGACAGCTTGAGCGGCCGGCCGTTTCGCCGGAATTGTAAAACCCGCCAACTTGTTTGGAAACTTCGGTCAGGTCGACCGTCATGCGATCGCCTTTGACCTCGACGCGCACGCGGATCGGGATGCGTGAGCCGACGCTGATGCCGTCGTCGTCCATGAAGGATTCGGCTTCATAGATCCCGTCCGGTATTTTGCGCACGCGTTCGCGCGCCAAGGCCTCGCTCTGGTCCATGATCGCTGCGATGCCGCCGAGCACGTCGTCGCGGCCATATTTGCGGATCATTTCCAGGAAGCGCTTCTCGCCGGTCTTGACCGCTGCCACTTGCGCGCGGAAATCACCCATGGCGCGTTCCGGCAGCCGCACATTGGTTTTGATGATCGAGACAAGCTCATTGTTGATCACGCCCTTACGGTAGATCTTCACGATCGGCATCTGCAGGCCTTCGGAATAGATGTCCGTGGTCGAGCCGTCGAGCGTACCGCCGACATCCGGCCAATGCGCCATGCAGCAAGAAAACCCGACCAGCTTGCCATCGTGGAACACCGGGACTGTGAAGGTCATGTGGTTTAGATGGCTGCCGGTGGTGTAGGCGTCGTTAGTCAAGAGAATATCGCCTGGCTCGATGTCAACGCCGAAATGCGCAATCTTCGCCTTCACCGTGTCGCTCATGCCTCGAATGAACATCGGCAGGCCGAGGCCGATTGAGATCGTATTGCCCTCGGCATCGAACAGTCCGACGGTAAAATCGAGCGCCTCGTAGATGATCATGTTGTAGGCAGTTCGCATCAGGTTGGTTTTCATCTCCTCGGTGGCGGCGATGAGACCATTGCGGACGATTTCAGTGACGACCGGATTGATCGTGGGCTTTTTGGCTTGGGCCTTCTTAGTGACGGCGTCCATGCTTAAGACCTTCCGATTTCAATATGCAGATTGCCGAACGCATCTACCTCAAGAGCATCTTGCGGATTGAGCACGGTGGTCGAGGCGTGTTCTTCGATCAGCGCTGGACCGACGATACGGTTGCCGGCAGATAGCAGCAGGCGATTATAGGTCGGCGTCAGCATAATGCCGGTGTCAGAAAAATAGACTGGCCTTTTGCCGCGGAATGCGGCGTCGGGCGCGGCTGCGCCCATCGCAACCGGCGCGCGTTCCGGTTTGTGCAACAGGCCGATGGTCGCTGAGCGTAGACTAACTATCTCGGCCTTTTCCTGCTCAGCCGAATAGCCGTAACGCGTCTCATGCACAGCATCAAATCGCTTTTTAATGCCGCCGCGATTTTGAGTCATGAACAGCTCGAGCGGAATATCGACCGTAACGGCGTGCTCTTGGCCGACATATCGCATGTCGGCGCCGCGCTGGATCACTAGATTGCTGGTCATCGAGCGGCCGCGCGCGAGATCTTCGGCGCCGTGCTTTTCCATGACGTTGTAAAGCGTCTCCATTTCCTCGAACGAGGCATCGTCAAAAGGTTTGAACCAGGTATTGACCAGGTCGCGGCGCAGGTCGGTGAACAACATGCCGTAGGCGGAAAAGTGCCCGGGCGCGTGCGGTATGATGACTTTACCGATGCGCAGTTCGCGCGCGATCATGGCGGCATGCAGTGGGCCTGCACCGCCATAGGCGACCATCGCAAAATCAGCGGCATCGAGGCCGCGCTCCGTCGTCACCCAACGCACCATATGCGACATTTTGGTAACGGCGATGCGCAATATTCCGTCAGCCGCCTCGAACGTATCTAGTTCGAGGGGCTTTGCGATCTTTTCCTCGATCGCCGCGCGCGCCGCCGCCAGATCGAGTTTCATTTCACCGCCGAGGAAACGGTCAGGTGCTAGACGCCCGAGCACCAGATTACAATCGGTCACCGTCGGCTCGGTACCGCCCTGCCCGTAACAGGCAGGCCCGGGTTGCGCGCCCGCGCTTTCCGGCCCGACCCGCAGCGCGCGCCCTTCGATGCGCGCGATGCTGCCGCCGCCGGTGCCGACTTCTTGAATGTCAATCATCGGAATTTGCAATGGCAGGCCGGTGGCATAGCCGCCGACCAAGCTGCCGCCGCTCATCATGACGTCGCCGTCGTAGATCACGCCTGCCTTGGCGGTGGTCCCGCCCATGTCGAAGGCGATGGCGTTCTTCAAGCCAATATTGGCGCACAGAGTCTTGCTGCCAATGACGCCGGCGGCTGGGCCCGATTCCAGCATGCGGATGCAGGAGTTCTGCGCCTCCTCAATGTCGAACAGGCCGCCGGTCGATTGCACCACTAGGAAAGTGCCATCGAAGCCGGTGTCCTTCAGATGCGTGCCCATCTCAGCGAGATAGCGGCGCACCCGCGGACCGACATAGGCGTTTGCCGCAGTCGTCGAGGTGCGCTCGTATTCACGATATTCCTGCGATAATTCGTGCGAGGCAGTGACGAACAGATCGGGATAAGCCTCCTCTATGATGCGTTTAGCACGCCGCTCGTGCTCCGGATTGCGATAGGAATGCAGGAACAAGATAGCCACCGCCTCGACGCCGCGTCTGATCGCGTCCGCTGCCACCGCGCGCACCTGATCCTCGTCGAGCGGGATGAGCACCTTGCCGGCGGCATCCATGCGCTCGCGGATATCGAAGCGCATGTCGCGGTCGATAAGCGGGACATGTTTGCGGAAGAACAGATTATAGGCTTCCGGGCGATTGACCCGGCCGATCTCGTAAATATCGCGGAAGCCCTGCGTGGTCAGCAGCGCACACGCAGCGCCGGTACGCTCCAGGATGGTGTTGATTGCAATCGTAGTGCCGTGCAGGAACAATTGCGCCGAGGCGAAGGTCGCGTCTGCCTTGGCTACACCGGTCTCGATGCCTTCGACCAGCCGCGATGGCGTCGTCAGCGTCTTGCCAAGCTTCAAGCGCCCAGTCGGCTCGTCAAAGGCCGCAACGTCTGTAAAAGTGCCGCCCACGTCGGCCGACAGGCGTAATCTTCCGGAACTCGTATTCATCATATCCACTGCTCTTAACTCCGTACTTTTCTCAAATCTCAAGGCGTCATCAGGCTGTCGGCAGCCAGATCGGTAATGAAACTGTGCGCGGCCGCATGCACGATGAATAGCGGCAGCCTGGCGGCTTCCGCAGCCGACTGCGGCGTCACCCCGCAGGCCCAGAACAGCGCAATCTGATCGGCGGGCATTGGCGGCACCGGCCCGCCGAACATAGGGTTAGCGATGTCAGAGCCAATCGCTGCCGGATTGCCGATATGGATCGGCGCGCCATGATTGAACGGGAAACGCGCGGACACCTGCACCGCAGTGATCGCCTGCTGCGGCGTCAGCCAGCGCATGGTGGCGATCAGGTTGCCGCGAAACGGGCCGGCCGGCACGGTCGGCTGGCTTGTGCGGACAACCCAGCGGTTACGGTCGGTAGGCACGCCGGCGCGCTCGAAGGCCGCATCGAATGTGATGCCGGAGCCGATCAGGAATGACACCAGGTCGTCGCGCCAGAGATCGGTGATGTCGGTGCGGTCGTCCTGTCGTTCTCCGTCGATAAATATCGAGTAGCGCGCGCAATCGGTGCGCAGATCGGCCGTTGGCGCCAGCCGGCGCGGCACCGGATCGCCCGCGTCGGTCACTTCCAGCACCGGACAGGCGCGCTGATTGCGCTGGCAGTAGAGCATGAAGTCGAAGGCATAGGTCTTCGGCATGATGGCGAGATTGCACTGGACAAAGCCGGGCGCGAGGCCGCGGCTTGTTCCAGTCACGCGGCCGGCACGGATGTCGCGGCGCAGGCGCTGGCTTTCGAGGAGCGTGCCGGCTGTCATGCCGTGCCTCCCTCGAGTTCGACTTCGTAGATTTGCGCGTGGCCACTGCGATCAGAGGTAAACACCACGCGCGAACCATCGGGCGAAAACCGCGGATGCGGATGGGTGTGTTGGCGCGCTAGCACCGCGACTGGGCCGTCATTATAGGGAAACGGGTGGGCCCAATGCGCGCCTTCCGAACTCGCTTCGCTGGCGCAGAGATAGCTCGGCAGTCCACCGAGCGGGATCACATGAAGCCCTGCATCGGGGAAATTCGTGTCGCAGACGAAACGCGCGCCGCTATTGTCGGGCGCTGCGTGCCAGGCCGGAAAATGGTGCAGCCAACTGGCCACACCGGTGCCGATATCGATCAGGCGCATGCCGCGCGGCCAGTCGACAAGGGCGATGGCGCGGTGTCCCGGCAACCACACCTCATGCGTGACCCACTGCATCTTGTCTTCGCGCTCATAGACGCGGCGGTTGTCGGCGCCGTCGCGCGCGACGATCCATACGCGGTCGGTCAGCGGACCGGCATAGAGAATGAGATTGGCGTCGTCCGGGCAGAATTGCGGATGGCCGATGGTATCGCGTTCGAGAATGACGCGGCTCGTGCCGGCCAGCGTATCGATGACAATGAAGCGAGCGATCATGCCAGCCTTGACGGGAATAGCCCACCAACGTCCATCGGCAGACAGCGCCGTCGTACCCATCGCCGCGCCGACCATGCCTTTCTCGCGCATTTCGACCGCACCAAAATCGGCCAGTTGCGTCTCGGAGAAATCCGCGAGGTCGGCGCGCCAGGCCGCCGTGCCGCCCGTGAAATAGACATAGCGCCCATCGGGCGACGGGTAGACCGACCACTCCGCCAGATCGGTGCGGTCGGTGACCTGAACCACTTCGCCGGCGGCGCGGTCTTCATAGAAAATCTGCGGCACGCCGGTGCGGTGCGACACAAAGATCAGCTTTTCACCAGCCTGGTCATAGGCCGGAACGAAAAAAAACGGATGATGATGGATGCTCGGGTGATCCGTCACCTGACGCACTTTCCGTTTCGAGCGTACATCGCTTACGATATGCCTGCCCGATTTGTAGCGGCTCCCCTTCACGCCTAGCCCCCGATGGACTTACGCGCTCGTCCAGCACCACCGGGCCGCAAGAATCCGAAGCTGCAGACGGGGAACCGCCAATTGAGCGCCAGGAAAATCACGCCGGTGCCATTGCCGAGCCACCACAGCATGGCGCCGGTCGGCGCGATGATGGCGACCACGCCGCAGATCATCAGCAGAATGCGGTCTGGCCAGATCAGATCACGGTGAAAATAGCCGGTCAGCCCCACCGCCCACAGGCCAGTCGGAATGAATAGCCCGAGCGATGCGATGATCACACCGACGAGCGGTCCCTGGAACAACAGAGCGCTGTCGGCGACGAAGGCAAACGGAATAAGGAAGGCAACGAAGCTCATTTGGAATGCGATCCAGCCTGTGGTCCACGCGCTGGTGCGGGCGAGACCTGCCGCCGCATAGGCGGCGAGCGCCACCGGCGGGGTCACCATCGACAGCACACAATAATACATCACGAAGAAATGCGAGGTCAGTTGCGGCACGCCGAGTTTTTGCAGCGCCGGCGTATAGAGAACCGCGCCAATAATATAGGCGGCCACTGTCGGCAGCCCCATACCCATGACGATGCAGCCTGCAATGATCAAGAGCAGCGACCCGGCTAGAGTTCCGCCGCTGGCCGAAATAAGCCCGGCGGAAAATTTTAGGGCGAGATTGGACTGAATAGCGATGGCGATGATGATGCCGATGGCCCCGATTGGCACCGCGATTTCGGCGGCCTGACGGCCGGCATCGCGGATCATCTCCAACAGGCGGGTTGGCCCGAACCAGTCGGACCTGCGAAAAAATGCTACCGGAAAACACGATATTGTGGCATACATCGCCGCCGTCTGCGCGGAATAATCGATAATCATGCAGTTGATCAGGATGATCGGCGGCAATAGTAGATGCAGCCGCGGCAGCAGAGGTTCAACTTTTTCGATAGTCATTGCCGGCAGCGTGCCGCTGCCGGTCTTGCGCGCGTTCAGATCGACCAGAACATAGAGCGCGACGTAATAGGCGATGGCCGGAATCACGCCGGCGAGCGCGATCTGCGTATAGGGAACGCCGAGCAGCTCCGCCATCACGAAGGCGGCTACGCCCATGACCGGCGGCATCAACTGCCCGCCGGTCGAGGCGATGGCTTCGGTTGCCGCCGCGCGCTCAGCCGGGACGCCCGACTGCTTCATCAGCGGGATGGTGAATACGCCGACCGCCGCGACATTGGCCACTGCGCTACCAGTGATCGTGCCCATTAGGCTCGAGCCGACGACCGCTACTTTCTGACTGCCGCCGGTGGCACGCCCGACCAGACGGATGGCCAAGTCGATAAACAGCCGGCCGCCGCCGATGGCCGCAAAGACTACGCCAAAGGCGATAAAATAGAAGACGAACGTAACGGATGTTTCAGTGGTGACGCCGAAAATGCCGCTCGTAGTCAGCATCAGAATTTCGACGAATTCACTCAAGCCAAAGCCACGAAAGCCACCGATCGGTAGCACGAACGCAAGGCCACCATAAGTCAAGAAAGCCAAAATCACCCAAACTAGAATCCACCCGGTGGTACGGCGGACGCCTTCAAGCAGCAGCAAAACTAAAATAACGCCGAAGATCACATCCTGCGTGAAAACGACATCAACATTCTCAATACGATCCTGGATGCGGGTGAGCGACAGCCAGTAATAGATCGAAAAGCCAGCGACCCCCACTAAGATGCCCGCGTCGATGGCGCGCCTGAACCATAGCGGCAAGCGGACGTCGGTCAGTGGGTTCCAGAGGAACACCAGCAGCAAAGCGAGCACAAGATGGACGGGGCGAGCCACCAGCGGCGGCTGCGGATGGATCAGGATCCAATATTGAAAGCCGACGAGTACAAGACCCGCCCACAGCCGTACATCGCGAAGCATTCGCCAATCGACCAACATCACGCGCCGTGTTTCTTGAATAGGGGAAAAGCAGGCGGGCGGCCGAGATCGCCGCCCGCCCCGCTGACTAAATCAGGCCCTTTTCTTTGTAGTACTTGGCGGCACCCGGATGCAGTGGGATACCAACGTTCTCAGGCTTGGCGGCACCTTTCGGATCGAAAGCCTTAAAAGCCGGATAAGCCTTCACTAGATCTTCGCGCTTCTCCATGAAGGTCTTCACGATGGTGTAGGCGACATCGTCCGGCAGATCATCACGTGCGATTAGCTCGGTGCCGAAGTCCGCGCCCCAGGTCGGGCCGCTCTGGCCCTTGAACCATTCGGGGAATTGTGCAGGCTTCACGCCGTTCTTGGCCAGCACGGCGCGCGCCTTTTCCGACAGATCGATAAAACGCACGTCGCCGGTCAGCGAAACTTCAGTGATCATTGGATGTCCCTTGAGCACGGTATCGAGCAGAATGTCGGCGCGGCCCTCGCGAATGAGGCCAGGAATCTGCGCCGGATTGACCTGGATGATCTCGCCGCCGTTGGCCTTGATCTTGGCCCGGTCCAGGCCGTAGGACGACAGGATCATGTCGACGGTCGGCGGCACGTTGGAACCTTGCGGCTTCATCACGATGCGCAGTGGCTTGCCCGACGTGAAGATCTTGTCCATCGAGTCAAGGCCGGTTTTTTTGATGAAGTCGTTGCGCACCATCATCGACATGTAGACAGGATTGAGGCCGCCGATCAGCGCGCGGATACGCGTGGCTTTCTTGCCGTTGTAAAGCTCCTGCCCGTTTGCCGCCCACACCGAGGTGGCGACATTGGAGAGCGCGATCTCGGCTTTGCCCTGCTCCACAACCATCGGGTTGGCGACGCCGCCGCCGCGGGCGATGACCTCGACGGCCGTTTTGCCGAGTGCCGGCTTCAGAGCCTGTTCCATCGCGGCTGCAGCAACATACCAGCCCGAGCCGACAGGCATGGCCCCGATCCGAATCGTTTCCACAGCGACCGCCGTACCCGCGACCGCCAGTGCCACAGCAAGAGTAACCAATCCGGCAATTTTCTTCATTCCCATCTATTCCTCCTGTTTTACTTTCTTCAGTTCTCACGCAATCGCAGAGACAGCGCCGCTCGCCTGGATGGCGCGGGCGACTTCGCTGGCCGCGCGCCGCACCGCATCGAGGGCGCGCACGCGGAATTCTGTCATCGTTAGCTGCATCTGCGGAACCGCGACGCTGACAGCAGCCAGCGGATAATTGTCGACGTCGAGCACGGGTACGGCCAGCACGCGCAACCCGCTGCCGAAATAGGAGTCCCGTAGCGCGTAGCCATTCTCGCGGACATTCTGCAGGCTGGATTTGATCTCGTCGCGCTTCATCGGCTTGTGCGGAAATCCACCGGGGCGCGGCTTGAGCGCGAGAACGCGCGACAGTTCGTGCGGCGGCAGATAAGCCAGCATAGCCTCGCCGATCGTGCTCCAGAATGCGGGGATAGTGGTACCGATACGGATATCGACGCCGATCCGCGTTAATCCAGCGCGCACGCGTTCAATATAAAGAATGTCGGCGCCATCGAGCACGCCGAGACTAGCCGCTTCATTCACCTCGCTGACAAGCGAGCGCAGGATCGGCCGCGCGATTTCGCGCAAATCCGCGCGCCCGATCGCATGCAGACCCAGATCCGTCACCTTTAGCGTGAGCCGGAAGCGCTTGCTGTCGGGAATCCGGCTTACATAGCCGGCCATGACCAGCGTATTGAGCATGCGGAACGCGGTGCCGGGATCGAGCTTGGCCAGCGCAGCCACTTCGCTCAGCGTAAGTTCCGGCCGTTCGGCGGAAAACGATTCCAGCACCCGCAGGCCCTTGGCGAGCGAATTGACGAGATTGCGCCGATCTTCGTCGGCTTCGGGCACGGAAACGCACTTGGCCTTCTTGCCTAGCGCGGTTGCGCGCTTGCCGGGACCTTCGCCGACGGTCCAAGTCGATCGTTTCTCAGAGCGCATGGACGCCTGCAATATTTTTTCGGATTGCGAAGTTTCTTTGCAAGAATTAAACGCCCGCGCGGCTGTTTCGTCAATCGTGCTATTTCACGATGAGCGAGCCATCCGCGCAGCGGATTGATCGCTGCAACATCATGCGTGTGTGTGCCGAAAACTAAATTCGGCGATATTGGAGATGAAGGTCGCCGAGAACGGCTCGGGATGTGACTGCTGTCCCTTCCGAAAACTAAATCCGCGCATAGCAAAGATGTAGCCCGCCGAGAATAGGCACCGCGGACGTGGAACCAGAGTGCTGGGTCGGCCTATGATTCGGACTGTCCTTGTCGAGCGCCAAGCGTGTCCGGCTGGTGTTGTAGTATTCTTGATAAGCGGCAAGCAGACGACGCAAATGGGCTTCGCTCCACACGATCACATGATCGAGGAGCTCCCGGCGAATGGAGCCTAACACTCGCTCGACATAGGCGTTCTGCCAGGGAGACTTCGGCGTAGTAGGCCGATCGCGAATGCCCATGCGCCGGATGGTTTGCCGGAAGACCTCGCCATATTTGCCGTCGTTATCCCACAGGAGATAGGCGGGTGCTGTGTCCCACGGGAAGGCTTCACGAATCTGATGCGCAAGCCATTCCGCCGTCGGATGACCTGTGACGCCTACCCAGAGGATCCGCCGGCAAAGATGGCACAGGACGACAAAGACATAGAGCAGCTGAAAATCGATTGTCGACACTATCAGAAAATCGATGGCAGCGATGCCATCGGCTTGATTGTGTATGAAGGCCTTCCAGCCCTGGGAAGGCGGACCTCGCCGGCGCGGCATGGACTGTGACACAGTCGATTGGGCGATCGTGAAGCCCAACTTCAGCAGTTTCCCATGGATCCGTGGGGCGCCGCAAAGCGGGTTGGGACTGTCAGGAATCTTGTGTGTGAGGCCATGATGATGAGAACCAAAGGAGCATCATATGGCAATCGAGAAAGACCTACTGGACCAGCTACTGGCCGGCCGCGATCCCAAGGACGTATTCAATAAGGATGGGTTGGTCGACGAGCTGAAGAAGGCGCTCTCCGAGCGGATTTTAAATACCGAGATCGACGAGCATCTGGACGGGGACGGTGCTGAGGGCAAGTCCAATCACCGCAACGGCTACTCCAAGAAGTCGGTTCTGACGGGCACCTCGAAGATGACGCTGTCGGTGCCGCGGGATCGAGCTGGCACCTTCGATCCGAAACTGATCGCCAAGTACCAGCGCAGGTTCCCGGATTTCGATGACAAGATTATCTCAATGTATGCGCGCGGGATGACGGTTCGCGAGATCCGCGGCCATCTCGAGGAACTCTATGGCATCGATGTTTCGCCAGATTTGATCTCGGCGGTCACCGATGCGGTGCTGGACGAGGTCACGGAATGGCAAAACCGCCCGCTCGATATCTGCTACCCGCTGGTGTTCTTCGATGCCATCCGGGTCAAGGTCCGCGATGAAGGCTTCGTGCGCAACAAGGCGATTTACATCGCGCTCGGCGTCCTGCCGGACGGCACCAAGGAGATTCTCGGCATCTGGATCGAACAGACCGAGGGCGCCAAATTCTGGCTGCGCGTCGTCAACGAGCTCAAGACCCGCGGCGTCCAGGACATTCTCATCGCGGTCGTCGACGGCCTGAAGGGCTTTCCCGAGGCCATTACCGCCGTTTTCCCGCAGACCATCGTACAAACATGTATCGTCCACCTGATCCGCCATTCGATGGATTTTGCCTCCTGGAAGGATCGCAAAAGTGTCGCCCAGGCGTTGCGCACGGTCTATCGCGCGGTTGATGCCGCCGCCGGCCAGGCCGCCCTCGACGCCTTCGCGCAAGGTCCGTGGGGTGGAAAGTATCCGGCAATCGCGCAGAGTTGGCGCCGCAACTGGGAACTCGTGATCCCCTTTTTTGCTTTCCCTGAAGGCGTGCGGCGGATCATCTACACCACGAATGCTATCGAGGCGTTGAACTCAAAACTACGCCGCGCCGTCAGGACCAGGGGGCATTTCCCCTCTGACGATGCCGCGATGAAGCTGTTATACTTGGTCTTGAACCACGCCGCTGCGGAATGGAAACGGCCGCCGCGCGAGTGGGCCGAGGCGAAGACGCAATTCGCCGTCATGTTCAAAGAGCGTTTCGTGCGTGCATGACGGATAACCGCCTCACACAGAAATTCTGACAGTCCCGGCTAGGAGCCCTCGCGGCTCAGAATAGACGTCATTGCCGTTGAGTCCGACCAACGCCCACTCTCTTGCGGGCAGGCCAACGCGGTCAAGGTCATCTTTGGTGAAGCCTAGATCATAGAGTTCTCGCACGGCATTTGGTTGCAGGTTGATGCCAACGCCGAGCGGGCGCATGTCCCGGGCTGTTTCGAAGACAACACAGGGCACGCCGATCTGGTGGAGCGTCAGGGCTGTCGCCAGCCCGCCGATACCGCCGCCGGCGATGATCACAAATTTATCCATCACATTCAGGATCCGATCTGCAGCACATTTAATTCCATTATCCCTTGGCGGGCGACCATAGAGCAAGCCGCCTTTTGCCATGGGAGCGCGGCGACATTGGTCGATCACGAATGCCCATTGATCGAAGTCTACGGATTACGATCTCACCATAGAACCCGTCCCGATCACCGATCAAATAGCAGGGAGCTTGTTACCAGCCGCAAACTTCAGTGATCTGATTTACGATCCATTCCGCGGTTGGATGCGCGGTTACGCCAGTCCATAAGATCTGTCTTCGACAATGCCCCACAATCAACAACCCATAGAGCAGACGAAACGGCATTAAAGGTCTGCCTCTTCGGCAAACGCCGTCGTTGGATGTTAAGCTGATGGCGGAGGACCAGGATCTCAGCTAGCAATGAACCTCTTGACCGGAACAACCCGACCAACACCGACCAGACTAAGCTGCAAGCTTGCCTCACAGGACAGAAAGATTGCGTGATTCTGTCTCAGTTGTCAGCTCAACTACGATTACGACATGGACCGGTCATCCGCATTTAACCGATCGCAGGGCGGTTCTCGTCGCCGCGTCGGCGCCACATCCATAATAAGCCAAGCCCGACGAGCGCCGACGCGATGAGGCCGATCCTGTATGGCGCAATCGCCAGAGCGGCCATGATAACGGTGGAGGCGACGTCGAGGGCGCGCGAGCCTGTGATTCGGGCGCCGCCGAACAGCAACGCGAACGCAATGACAAAAATTATGCCGGAGACGATTGCATCGGCGATGGCGAGAGTGCCGCCGGTGGCCAACATGCCCGGATAGAGTAGGAACAGGAACGGCACCACAAAGGTCACGGCGGCGATCTTGCATGCCTCGATGCCGACCGGCAGCCAGGGCGTCTTGGCAATGCCGGCCGCAACGAAAACGGCGACGCAGACCGGTGGCGTTATCACTGAGATAGTGGCAAAATAGAACACGAACATGTGGGCGACGAGGGTTCCTGTCCCTGCGTTGATCAATGCCGGCGCCAGCACAGCGGCGACCAGGACGTAGGCCGCCGTTGTCGGAATGCCCATGCCGAGAATAAGGCAGATCAACGCCACAAGTAGCGCAAGAATCAGGACGGACTCGCCGGCAAGAGATGCAATGAGATTGGACAGGGCGATTCCGACCCCGGTCATATTGATCATCGCTACCAGGATTTGCGCTCCGATCAGCAGCACGCCGATCAGGACCAAGCCGCGCCCGGCATCGGCGAGTGCTTCGAGGATGATGTGCCCCAACGCTTTCGCATCGCTACCGGAGCGCAGGTGGACGAGTGCATGGGCAATGATCAATCCGACAATACCCCAGAACGCCGATGTCTGCACCGAGCGGCCGGCAAAGACGCCGGACAAGAGACCGGCGAAGGCGGCAATGATTGGCAGCATTCGCGGGACGGTGAACACCGTGCGCCAGGCCGGAATTTCGTTCGCCGGCACCACCGGCAGATTGCGGCTAACCGCGATGACATGGATGGTGAGGAAAACGCCGAGATAAAACAAAAAGGCAGGTAGCACCGCGGCGACCATGATCTTGGCGTAGCTCATGCCCAGTATCTCGGCCATGACGAAGGCGCCGGCGCCCATCACCGGCGGTGCGATTTGGCCGCCGGTTGAGGCCACCGCTTCGACGGCGGCGGCGAAGGTCGAGGGATATTTCAGGCGCTGCATCAGCGGAATGGTGAAATTGCCGACGGTGGCGGCATTAGCGACCGCGCTACCGTTGATGGTGCCGAACAGGCCGGAAGCGATGGTTGCGATCTTGGCGGCGCCGCCGGGGCTGCGGCCGCCCGAGCAGGATGGCCATGTCCATGAAGGTTTGCCCTGCGCCGGTAAACAGCAGCACGCTGCCGAATAGAACGAAGGCGGCGATGGTGGTGGCCGCGACCCCAGTCAACAAGCCCCAGATCCCAAGATCGCCGAACAGCAAGGTTTCGACGATGAAGTCGGTGTCGAAGGCACGGTGCGACAAAGGGCCCGAGATATATTGGCCGAACAATGCGTAAAGCAATCCACAGACGACGATGGCCGGGAAAATGATGCCGACTGCGCGCCGCGAGGTCTCGAGAACTGCTATCACCAACCCCAAGGTGAGCGCGCCGTCGTACCATTGCGCGTTCGGCAAATCGACCATGATGGCGTTATGAAAGTAAGTCACATAGGCGCAAGCCGCGACCGTGGCGATTGCGAGCGCCGCGTCGATGACTATTCCGAGCTGCCGCCAACTGGTATGGGCGCCGAGTGGATAAAGCAGCACGGTGATTAGAACCACAAGCGCCGTGAACACCGGGCGCTGCACCAGGCTTTCGAACTGGCCGAAGGCCGCCGTATAGAGCACGAACAGGCTGAGCGCGACCGATAGCCAGCGCACGCCGAAAGCTCGGGTACCGGACGGTCGCTCGACCGTCCGGCCTTCGTCGTTGAGGTCGATCGCCTCGCTCATTTTGGTGCGATCCGAGCGGGAATGGTCAGGCCCTTCTCACGCAGATACTTCGCCGCGCCGGGATGCAGCGGGATCGAGCCGTAGTCGATGGTCATCTGGGCGATGTCGGCGCCTTTGAGTTCGGCCAGCGCGTTCGCCTGCACGGTCTTGTCCTCGGCGACCGCCTTGACGATCTTGTAGGCGACATCGTCCGGCAAGTCGGCACGGCCGACGACGGCGAGGCCGAAGCTCCATGTCGTATAGGCAGGAACGCCATCGGCCGCGCCGGCCGGGACCTTGACGACGCCGAGATCGGGCATGTCCTTGCCGATCTTGTCGGCCTGTTCCGGCGTCAGCGATATAACCTGGATCGGCGTGAAGGTACCGATGTCGAGCGAGGAGCCGTCGAGCTTGGTGCCGGCGCCGCTTTTGACGTAACCGATGACGCGGTTGTCCTTGATGGCGTCGACAATATCGGACGTCGAGCCGCGCGCGGCGTCGATCTTGATGCCGAGCAGGTTGAACACGGCTTCAGTTGTTTTCTCGGTCGAGGAACCGCGCAGGCCCGGGTTGAACTTCTTGCCGGCGAGGTCGGCGAGTTTTGTCACCCCGCTGTCCTTGCGCACGATGACGTTTTGCGGAGCAGCGGCATAGACCCACAGCAGACGGACATCGACCGGCTTGCCTTTGAAGCCTTCCGTCCCGGCATAGGCTTGATAGCCGGTGTTGGTCGTTACCAGACCGAGATCGATCTGCTTGCGGTCGAGCCGCCTAAGGTTATCGATGGTTGCGCCCGTCTCGACGACAGCGCTTTCCAAGCCTTTCACCTGGGCGTTGATGAGTTGCGACACCGCGACGAAATAGCCGTATTGCGACGACGAGCTGCTGGTCGAGCCGATCAGTAGTTTTTGTTGTGCGGATGCGGTGGCAATTCCGCTGATGAGAAGTGCCGCGGCGACTAGAATCTTTCGGTTGATCATGGTCGTTCCTCCCTTTGCTTTTATCGAGCGTTTGTTTGGACGTGCGCGAATTTCACAAGTTCGTCAGGCACGGCGATGCGCATGCCGAGCAGGTGGTAACTCAAGGTCTTGCCGTGCGAATCGAGATTGAGGGCCTGGGTGACGCCGCCATCGAGAACGTCGTCGAGCACGAAATTCAAGGCGTAAAGCTTCGGCAATTCATAACGACGCACAGATGTCGGTTTGCGATGCGCGAAGTGCGTTGCAACCACGTCTTCGGTGACAGCCTGCACCAGCAGCGGATAAATTTCGGGCGCATAGGCAATCAGCGAGATATTGAGCCGGTTGCCTTTGTCGCCGGTGCGGCCATGCGCGAGTACGTGGAGACGTAAATTATGGCATGATGCGCCTCCCTGATCTCGACTTTGGCGCGCACGGCGTCGCGCGGCACGAAGCATGAGGTAGCGGCGATGCGCGACCGTAGTGCCAGCCGGATACCGCCGCCGCCGGCAGGGCCGGCGCAATAGAGCGCTTCGACTTCGGCAAGCCCACGCTCCACCGTCGCTTTATCGGCGGCGGCGAAAGCGACGCGCAGCCGAACGTCCTCTGTCGTCGGGCCGTCGATAATGCCGAGCGCATCCCAAGCGCGGCCGGAATCGTCCGCCAAGACGCTCAAGACGCCGATAACATCGCAGCGAATGCTAATATTGGATGGGCTGCGGCGGCGGACGATCTCGCCGGCAAGGCGCGCGCGCGCCAGCGCATTCGGCCCATAGTAGGAAATCTCGCCTTCGCCGAGCCAGCCGCCATCGAAGCAGACCGTGACCTTCAAAGTGTCAGGCCGGACATGGCCGGTGACGCCGTCGACTCGGACGCGGTCGCCGCCGAGCTCGACGACGCTGGCATTGCTGATGTCGGCGGTGACGTCGGGCGTGAGGTACGCGGCTGGATCGTGCACTTCGTAGAGCAGTTGCTCGGTGACCGTGCGCCGATCCACGAGACCGCCGCCCCTGGCTTTGCCGATGGTGAATTGACCGTCACGGCCGATGGATGCGATCGGATAACCGATGGCTTCCGGCATCGGCACGTCCTTGAAACCGGGATCGGCGAAATAGCCGCCGCTGACTTGCGCGCCGCATTCGAGCAGGTGGCCGGCCATCGTTCCGCGCCCAAGCTGTTCCCAGTCTTGGTACGACCAGCCGAAGGCGTGAATCAAAGGCGCGAGCGCGAGCGACGGATCGGCGACGCGGCCGGTGACGACGACTTGCGCTCCTTGGCCGAGCGCCTCGACGATTGGTGCCGCGCCCAGATAGGCATTCGCGGAAACCAAGAGCTTCGTGTCGGGCAGATCGTCGCAGCGAGCACGAAGCACTTCGAGACCTTCAGGTCCCAGCATGTCATCGCCAGTCACGATTCCGATGCGTGCCGTTGTCCCGAGCTCTGCCGCCAGTTTGTCGATTATCTCGCCGGCGGCCGGCGGGTTGGCGGCGCCGAAATTGCCGACAATGGCAATGTTTGAATCGACGCAGTCCTTGAGAACGGGGCTGAGCAGCTCTTTCAACTTCGGCTCATAGCCCAGCCCTGGATTTTCACGACGGCGCAGCTGGGCCAGCGCCAGGGTGCGTTCGCCGAGCGTTTCGAAGATAATGGCGGCGCGTTCGCCCGAGGCGCGCAGGTCCCGTACCACTGCGATAGGTGCATCCACTCGGTCGCCGGAATAACCGGCGCCGGCGCCCACTAGCATTCGCTCCACCATCGCGCTTCCTTAGGTTTTCTTTCTTCCCTTTAGTCTGGGACGATAAACAAATAAGTGTCAAGGATGTATTCACCATGATATATAGATGATGCATATGAATATAACCTTGAGACAACTTCAAGTTTTCGTCGCGGCTAGCCGCGCCCGCAGCTTCAGCGAAGCCGCCGACAAGCTCGGTATTTCGCAGCCGAGCCTGAGCGGCACCATCGGCAAGATCGAAACGCAACTCGGCTTCCGCTTGTTCGACCGCACCACGCGCTCGCTGTTGCTGACGTCGGATGGCCGCGACCTCGCCGCCGTTGCCGAAGATCTGGTGCGCGACTTCGAGGCAGCACTTGGCGGCATCGCTGCGCGGTCGGCTGGCAAGCGCGGCCGTGTTTCACTCGCGGTGCTGCCTTCTGTCGCAGCAACGATTCTGCCGGAAGCGCTCGGGGCCTTCGTCAAGGAATTTCCTGAAATAGATGTTACAATCCACGACGTGTTGCAAGACCGGGCGGTCGCATTGCTGCGCAACGGCGTCGTCGATTTCGCGGTGACGACGCAGGCGGCGTCCTATCCTGAATTGCAGTTCGACGAGCTCGGCGCCGATCCGTTCTTTCTGGTCTGCAAACGCAACCATCCGCTGGCGCGGCAGAATACGGTGACGTGGCGCGAGACCGCGGAATTTCCGTTCATCGCGCTGTCATCGACGACTTCGGTCAGGCGATTTGCCGATACGGCAATGGGCCAGTCGGAGGTGGTAATTAGGCCGCGCTACGAGGTCGAGCAGATATTGTCGGCCGTGACCTTGGTCGCCGCCGGACTGGGCATAACTGCTTTGCCGTCACTGACGCTGGCAATGTTCAACAATCGCGGTCTGGTGATGCGGCCGCTGGTGGCGCCGGCTATCCATCGGCGATTGGGTGTGCTGTCCCTGAAGGAACGGACGCTATCGGCGCCGGCGCGCTTTTTGTTTGAGCGCGTGGCGAAAACGCTAACCTCGGCAGCCAAAAGCGTTTCACGCAAATGATCTTTCCTAGGTTTGGTGTCATTACCGGTTCTGTCGCTTTTTGGACTCTACGCAATGTCTATCGTTAATCCTCATTGCACTCCAAGCCGGACATAGATCAATCGCCGCCGACTAGCTCCGATTTATTAGATGCCGTAATGGGCCCTGCTCTGAGTGAGCAGTTGATGTGGCTGTCCCCCGATAGATGATGAAACGGGGTCACGACGTGAGTTGGCCCCAAGCATCTGGAGACGGAGGACAGCCATGGAACATTATGCCGGAATTGACGTGTCATTGGAACTATCGAGCGTGTGCGTTGTGGACGCGCAGGGAAAGATCGTGAAAGAGGCGAAGGTCGCGAGTGAGCCTGACGCCCTGGTTGCTTTCTTCGAGGCGGTTGGCTTTTCGGTAAAACAGATCGGACTTGAGGCGGGGCCGTTGTCGCAGTGGCTACATGCGGGGTTGAAGCAAGCAGGCTTCGAAACTGTTCTGCTGGAAACGCGGCATGTGAAGGCGGCCTTGTCGGCGATGACGGTAAAGACGGACCGCAAGGACGCGCGCGGGCTTGCCCAGCTGATCCGGATGGGTTGGTTCCGTCCGGTGCACGCCAAATCGATGGGATCGCAGGAGGTGCGTGCGCTGCTGGTTGCGCGCAAGCAGCTTCTCGGGCGGCTTATCGACGTGGAATTGAGCATCCGAGGGATCCTGCGCGGCTTTGGCCTGAAGGTTGGCCCGGTGACGCGCAAGGGATTTGATGCGCGGATTCGTGAGTTAGTGACGGGCCAGGCCACATTGGAGCGCATCGCCACGGCCATGCTTTCGGCGCGGGCGGCTTTGAAGGCGGAATACGAAAAGCTACACAAGGCTGTGCTGGCGATCGTTCGTGAAGACGCGGTCTGCCGGAGGCTAATGACGGTGCCAAGCGTTGGCCCGCTGGTGGCAATAACCTACAAATCGGCAATGGACGATCCGAGCCGTATCACGAAGTCAAAGGCGGCAGGAGCACTGTTCGGGCTGACGCCAAAGAAGTACCAGTCAGGGGAAAAGGACATCACCGGCGGGATCACGCGGGCCGGCGATGAGATGGTGCGCACAGCGCTTTATGAAGCGGCCAATGTTCTGCTATCGCGCATAACGCGGTTCTCCAAACTCAAACGCTGGGGAATGGACGTCGCCAAGCGGCGAGGTTCAAAACGGGCGAAGGTTGCACTCGCTCGCAAGATCGCAGTGATCCTGCACCGCATGTGGGTCGACGGCACAACTTATCGGTGGACTGCGGTGCAGCCGATCGCGGCGCAGACTTGATCAAGGAGAAACAAGAGACGCAAGTGGGCTAAACACAAGCCCTACTGCCCGAAGTCCCGTCGCCGGGACGGTGGAACCGGTGAAGCCGTTACGCGCCCAGTGGCCGTCATCCGACGAACCACGCGTATCTAGATAGGCTCACCGCTCCCTCTAACAGCATAGTGTGGCGGCCTCAGCGTCGACCACGGACAGAAGCGAGAGCTCGGCGGCGTGACGATCAATCGGGGACTTGACTTCATCGGGCCCATTACAGAAGGGCGCGTACTTATAAATCCAGTACTGTAAACGCGGCGCGCTGAATGCCCGCTTCGCACCGAAAACGACCGAATTGCTGCGTCGCCGCGAAACGTCGTATTGTACCAAGCCCGGGCATCACGGTCTTGATTGAAATGAAAGAGGCCGCCAGCTGAGGCGGCCTCTTAAATCAATCTAGCGCTGCTCAGTCTTGCGTTCAGGCCGCCGAAGCGCGCTTGACCGTTTCCCAAGCCTTCTGGCTCGCCTGGTCAAAGGTCTTGCGCGATTCCGCCAAGGCCCCGCTCAGCACCGCCCAGGACTTCACCGCCCGCCTGCTTCAGCTTCTGCAGCCGCGCTTCGGCTTCCGTCGCGTCCGCCTTAATTTGCTTGACGGCGGCGTCGATGTCGGCCCGCTTCGCGTCCGCGACCTTGGCTGCCTCGGCCTGAAGCTTATCGGCCGCCTCGCGCCAAGCCTTCGCTTGAGCGGCGGCAACATCACGGAATGTGGCCTGTTGCCGCTCGATCTGATTGCCGACCGTGTCGAAATAGGCTTTGACCTGCGTTTCGAATCCCTTCCACTGCGATTCCAATTCGGCTTTGGCAGCATGCAAAGCGGCTTCGCCTGCTTGCGCCTGCGCCTTGGCGTTTGCTTTGAACTCGTCACGCCGGTTCTTCAGATCGGCGATCAGCCGGTCGGCTTTCGCTTTCGAGTCCGCTTTCACTTGTGTCGCCTTGGCTTCGAGGGATGCCAGTGTGGCATCCATCTCGTCAATGCGCTCCTTTGTCCAATTCAGGTAGACGTGCATTCTGCTTTCCTGTGACATAGTCATCTCCATTTGGTTAAGCGTATTCACTGGTGTTTCACGATTTCCGGTTCAGGCCTTTTTGAAGTTTTTGACCTTGAAGGCGAACCCGACCATCAAGATTCCGAAAGCGATCGCAAAGACAGAGATCAGCCATATCAAAGCCAGCGCGCCGGGCCCCGGCATGATGAAAAGAAGAATGCCGACCACCACCGACAATACGCCGTCGAGGATCAGCCACCATTCGTCGTCGATAGCCTTGCGAAGCTCAACGGCGCCGACGATCTGCAACAGGCCCGTCGCGACGATCCAGCCGGCGATGAAATAAAGCAGCGTCAGCGCGGTAAGGCCGGGCGATAGGAATGTCGTTATGCCGATGCCGATACCAAGCAGGCCCACAAGCACGAGCCACCACCGAATTTCGGCGTTACCCCTGCCGAGGATGGCCGCCGCCAGCGCGAAGACGCCGTCGACCAGGGCGTAGGCCCCGAAAAGCAAAATAAGCGCCACAAGGCTGATGCCAGGCCAAATCAGCGACAGCACCCCGAAGGTGATGGCCGCGAGCCCGCGCAGCAAAAAGAGCCACCAATTGCGCGCGACCAATCGTGGAAACGCGGTAACGGCTACTGAGGACGATGCCTGGCTAGTCATGACTGATACTCCCATCCGGTCGCTTCATATGTTGACACTGACAACTTTTAGGCCTAAAAGTTGTCGCTGTCAACATTGGTCAGCCTGCAAACGAGAATGGCTGCCATGCGCTATGTTGACACCGACAACTTCTTGGGGTACCGCATGGCAACAAAGGTGATTTTCATCCATGGCCAAAAACCCGTCGCACGAGCGCCCCTATCACCACGGCGATCTGCGCCGTGCGATCGTCAAGGCCGCGCTGGAAATCCTGCGTGAGACCCAGAGCCTCGAGTTTTCCCTGCGTGAACTCGCCCGGCGCGCCGGCGTCAGCCACAACGCGCCTTACAAGCACTTCGCCGACAAACGCGAGCTATTGGCGGCCGTCTCGGCAGCGGGGTTTGAGACGCTGACGAAACGCATGGCGCATAAGACGGCAGGGCTCAGCAATTCCCGCGAGCAGTTGTTCGCGATGTTGCGCGCTTACATTGACCATGGCGTTGAAAATCCGGCGCTCTACAATTTGATGTTCGGAAGCTATCTGGGCGGTCCGGATCGCAGCCGCCCCGCTATCGAACGGGTAGAAGCCGACAAGACCAAGGCGCTGCTCGCGGGCGTGATCGTCGCGGGCGGTCTGGGACGCGTCATTCCGGATACCTCCCGCAACGAACGGAAGATCGCCGGCGCGATTCTAGCGTGCTGGTCCCTCGTGCATGGGCTCACGCTGCTGCTGGCGGATGGGCTCGTCGGACCGAGAAATAAGTCTGGCGCGCTGAGCGACAGTCTCGTGCAGGGCCTGCTCGACGGATTGGCGGCCGAATTGCCGGCTCTGCCGGCTGGAACATGGGTCGGCGCTCAAGCGCCCCATCGATAGTCGCCCGGGCCGCACGAGCGGCTATGACAATATTCAAGATGCGATGTCGGCCTCGGATTAATCATGGCCTGGCTCGCCAAGCCGGACGTCCTTGTTAGTCCGCCACCACCTAAAAACGACCATTCGAGGCAAGAGTTCGCTTGTCCGCTTTGCGCCGATTCCGTTGAAAAAGGCAGCAGTTGCGACGCACGACGTTCGCTGATTTAGTCGCTGCGAGAGGCAGGACTGAAGATCATGATGGGACATCGGCAAGTCGATCAGGCTGCTCTGTTCTACGAGTTCTCGCTCGATAGACATGTTCCGGCTGATCATCTCTTGCGGTCGATCGACAGGTTCGTCGAACTGGGCGAGTTGAGGCGGGAGTTGGCCGCCTTTTACAGCGTCATCGGTAGGCCGTCGGTCGACCCCGAACTGATGATCCGCATGCTGCTCGTGGGCTACTGCTTCGGCATCCGCTCCGAGCGGCGCCTATGCGAGGAAGTCCACCTTAATCTGGCGTACCGCTGGTTCTGTCGGCTCGGGCTCGACGGCGGTGTCCCCGATCATTCCACGTTCTCGAAGAACCGGCACGGCCGCTTTCGGCAGAGCGACCTGTTCCGACGGCTGTTTGAGACGGTGCTGCGGCGCTGCATTCGTGAGGGCCTGGTCGGCGGCGAAGGCTTTGCGGTCGATGCCAGCCTGATCAAGGCGGACGCCAACCGGCAGAAGGGCACAGAGGGCGAGAAGGGTCTTCCGTCGGAAGCCGCAGGCCGTGCGGTCAAGGAGTACCTGGCCGTGCTCGATGATGCGGCGTTCGGTGCCGCGAGCGAGGTGACGCCCAAGTTTATCTCGCCGGCCGATCCGGCGGCGCGCTGGACCGGAGCCCATGGTGGACAGGCCTTCTTCGCCTATTCCACCAATTATCTGATCGATGTCGAGAACGCGATCATTGTCGATGTCGAAGCGACCACGGCGATCCGCCAAGCCGAGGTCCTTGCCGCACGACGCATGATCGAACGTTCAATGGAACGCTTCGATCTCTATCCTGCCAGACTGATGGCCGACAGCGCCTATGGCTCGGCCGACATGCTTGGCTGGCTGGTCCACGAGCATGGCATCGAGCCGCATGTGACCGTGTTCGACAAATCGGCCCGCAAGGACGGCACCTTCTCCCGCGATGACTTCACTTATGACCACGAGCGCGATGTCTACTTCTGCCCTGGCGGCAAGAAGCTAACCACGACGGGCACCTTGGTGAATGACGATGCGACGATGCTTTACCGTGCGAGCAAACACGACTGCGCAGGATGCGCATTGAAGTCCAGGTGCTGTCCGAATAGCCCGACCCGGAAAGTACCGCGCTCGGTCCACGAAGGTGCTCGTGATATGGCGCGTCAGATCGCCAAATCGTGGGAAGGCCGAACGTCTCGACGATTGCGAAAAAAGGTCGAGATGCTGTTTGCGCATCTCAAGCGCATTCTCAACCTCGGCCGGCTTCGACTACGAGGACCGAATGGCGCTCGCGATGAGTTCCTCCTCGCAGCAACAGCTCAGAACCTCCGGAAATTGGCCAAGCTGATCCTCGCACCCCAACTAAAACCGGCCTGAGGGCAGATTGGGCCGCCGATCTAGCGCGTCTCCAATCCGGCGACGCGATCAACCTCGATTGCCTGCGGCCTTTTTCAACGGAATCCGCCAATAGGCGACATCTGACCCAGAAAACGCTAACTTAGTTCGCCTTTCAAAAGAATTTCAGGAATTCGCCTCATGGCAGCTCCTCGCATCGGGCTCGCGTTAGGCAGCGGCTCTGCCCGTGGATGGTCGCACATCGGAATCATCGAATCATTGGCTGAGGCCGGCATTGAGGCTGATATCGTCTGCGGAACTTCGATGGGATCGCTGGTTGGTGCAGCTTATGTCGCCGGTCATCTCACGGAGTTACGCCAATGGGCGGAGACTGCCACCTGGCGTGAGATTGTCAGACTTATACCAGGTCCCTGAGGACATGACTCGTTGGGGATTCCCAAATCAGCGACGGTCTGATTCAAGGTGGCGAACCAAGGAGGTTCGCCATGTCGGTTCCGATAGCCTTGCGGCAGGATTTCAGCGCACCTCGGCTGCGCAATTTAGCAAAGAAGACCAAGGATGGGCCGCAGGCGCGGCGACTTCTGACCCTTGCCGCGATCTATGATGGCGCAACCCGCACCGAGGCGGCCGAGATGGGCGGTGTTGGTCTGCAGATCATCCGAGACTGGGTGTTACGGTTCAACGCACAGGGCGCTGACGGGCTGCTGGACCGAAAGCCGCCAGGCCAGCCCTCCAAGCTCAATGATGGCCAGCGCCAGGCAGTCGCCCAGTTGATCGAGAGTGGCCCAATCCCGGCGGTCCACGGCGTGGTGCGCTGGCGGCTGATCGACCTGGCGCAATGGATATTCGAAGAGTTCCGCATCACCATCGCCAAGCAGACATTGAGCCGGGAACTGCGGGCTATTGGCTATCGCAAGCTGTCGGCTCGGCCACGTCATCACGCGCAGGCCGCGGGTGCGATTGCGGATTTTAAAAAAACTTCCCTGCGCGTCTGGACAAAATCGCGCGCGAGAAGGGGATCGATAGCGACAAAATAGAAATATGGTTCGCAGATGAGGCTCGTATCGGCCAGAAGAACAAGATCACCCGCCGATGGGCAAAGCGTGGCACCCGTCCCAGCGCTCCCCGTGATCAACGGACCGCCTCGACCTACATCTTCGGCGCCGTCTGCCCAAAGGAGGGCAAGGGCGCGGCCCTGATCCTGCCGGCCTGCAATACCGAGGCGATGAACCTGCACCTCGCGGAGATCGCCGCGATCATTGCCCCTGGCGCTCACGCTGTCCTCTTGGTCGATCAGGCTGGCTGGCACCTATCAACGCGCCTCGTTGTGCCGTCCAATATCACTATTATCGCCCTGCCGCCGAAATGCCCCGAGCTCAATCCGGTCGAGAACGTCTGGCAGTTTATGCGCGATAACTGGCTCTCCAACCGCATCTTCAAATCTTACGATGATCTCGTCGATCACTGCTGTGAAGCATGGAACAAGCTCGTCGACCAACCCTGGCGCATCATGTCCATCGGACTGCGCCAATGGGCGCACGGGTTCTAATCAATGAGACTCGGTATTATGGATGTCCGCTTGTCCGGTGGCGGACTGATCAGCGGCAAAGAGGTGGTCTCATTTCTGCGGGGGCTGGGCGTCGAAGACCCCATCGAGAGTTACACCAAACGATATGCAGCGGTCGCTACCGATCTTGTTAGTGGCCGCGAGATTTGGCTGGAGTTTGGACCAATTCACGAGGCGGTGCGCGCTTCAATTGCGCTGCCCGGGATTCTCAGTCCGGCAAAGGTCGGCGGTTGTGCGGCTCGCCCTGGCCGACGCGACTGTGCCGCAGATCGCGACGTTCACTGGCCACAGCCTGCGCGACGTGGAAGCGATCCTCGACGCGCATTATCTCGGTCGCGATGTAGAACTCGCCGAGATCGCGATCATGAAGCTCGAAACGCGAACAAAACTGTAAACGGTGGTGTAAACCGTGCGCCGTTTGTTCGACCGGCTATCAACCTAAGTCATTGAGAACATTGGTGGGCGCACCAGGGCTCGAACCTGGGACCCGCTGATTAAGAGTCAGTTCGTTTTGCCTAGATTTCAGCAGCTTAGCTTCAAACTGAATTGGTTTAGTGCCATTACGAAACAATCGGTTATGGGTGAAATGCAAACCGGAAAACCGCGATCTCCGACACCTCCGAACAGACCGTTATGAGCGGTACGCCTTGTCCGGAAAAGCCGATAAAATCTGAGGATTAGCGCGGTGTTTGATCCCGTTTGACGACGTTTGTTCTTGTTTGGTTGCGGCGTATCGTTGGTCAGGGATGTTTCGACAAAATGTAAGCGAAGATCTCCGAGCAAGCGCAAGATCGCGAGCTGCGGCCCGCTTAGTGCAATGGATCTGCCTCATGAGCGAACCCAAGCCGATTCACATATCCGGCAATGACCAGGCTAACCGTTGGACCACACTGGCCCGCCATGCTCGGACGCAAGCTTGAGCGAGCGTGCACATGCTTGATCCATATTGTAATACTGATAATCCGCGAGGCGTCCGGCAAAACAGACATGAGGATATTCGGTCTTTGCCGCTTCTGCGTATTTGGCATACAGCAACCGATTTTCATCGCGCGGAATAGGGTAATAGGCGATTGTTTTGCCCGGTTCATGTGGCTGCGGGTATTCAACCATCAACGTAGTACCAGGTATCTGCTGGCCAGTAATGATCTTCTGCTCCGTAATCCGCGTGTAATCGTAATTGTTCGGATAGTTGATGGTCCCAACTGACTGATGCTGGGCCTTCCCTAAGGTCAGTTCCTCGAAGCGGAGACTGCGATAGGCGAGCGGACCGAAACGATAATCCAAGAACTCATCGATTGCGCCGGTAAATAAGATGCGACTGTCATTGTTGTCAGTCGCGCTGCGCTTCCAGTCGTAGTTGAGCTCGATCTCAATATTGGGATGGTTCAGCATACGGCGAAACATTTCTGTGTAGCCGCGTAGCGGTACGGCCTGATAGGCATCTCGAAAGTACCGGTCATCGCGACTAATTGAAACCGGAACGCGCGCGGTTACGCTCGGACTCAGTTCGTCCGGGCGCAATTGCCATTGCTTGAGTGTGTATCCTTCGAATACGTTTCGATAGACGTAAGCCGCAAAATCACGAATTTCGGCGCTCCCTGACTGACGTAGCTTTAAAATTGGAACTTGGCTGCCCAAACCATATTGGCCGATCAATTCATTCTCGATTTTGGAAGCTATATCAGTCTGAAATAGCGCCGCGAGACTGGCCAGGTTGAAAGGTATCGGAACGAACGCGCCCTCGATCAGCGCGAGAACACGATGTTCGTAGAGACGCCACTCAGTAAATTTCGAGAGATATCGCCAAATCACATCGCTATTGGTATGAAATATGTGAGGACCATACCGATGAACGAGAATACCCTTTTCGTTCTTTTCGTCGTACGCATTACCCCCAATATGATCGCGACGGTCGACGACGAGCACACGTTTGCCGGCGTTCGCCATGCGTTCGGCAAATGTCGCGCCGGTAAATCCGGCTCCGATTATTGTCCAATCTGGCCGCATCGCTGATCAAGATGGCGCAAGTTGGCATATCAACGCTAGCATTTAATGTGTTTCACCCATGTCCCGGTAATCGAAGCGTTCGCACCTGCGACGTGGAACTCGAACGGAAATTGACATTTAGAAGATATCCGTTGTGAAAATAATTAAGCCGAGCCACTCGAAACGACCGCCTCTGAAGCGCATGTTGGCTACAACCCTACATTTCC
Organism: uncultured Alphaproteobacteria bacterium; assembly: GCA_963739825.1. Lineage (GTDB taxonomy): Bacteria > Pseudomonadota > Alphaproteobacteria > Rhizobiales > Xanthobacteraceae > Pseudolabrys. The sequence continues at coordinate 1,506,879 of CAVUBU010000001.1, read as the reverse complement.
GTTACACTGCCCAATCATTCGATCAGAATACGCATTCCGCGCATACGAAAGGTTAGTTTGAGAATGCGCATCGTGCAACTTAATCACAGGTCACCGCTGAGCTGGCTGCTTGGTTCTTTGGCCGGGCACGTTTTCTTCCTAGCCGTCGTTGGCATAGCACTTGTTATTCCGACGTATCTGCTTGTGTGTTTTTTCCGGACCGTGTCGCCGCCGTACGCATTCGGCCAGATTGCGCTAATAGCTCTAATTCTCCCATTTTTGTATTATGTGTTTGGAATTTGTCTGCTCCTGGTATCGGTAATTTTTTATCGGATTCTACCGCTCAAGAGCTATACGGAAGATATGGTCGCCCGCGAGGACTGGCGGATGATTCCATTTTTCCTCAATCACGGCCTGTTGAATATTTGCCAAGTCTTTTTCTTGCGGTTCATTCGAGGCACCGAAATTATGCGCCTCTTCTACATTGGGATGGGCGCCACAATCGGCGCCGGAACTACTATAAATACAGATTTTATCTCGGACTGCGAATTGATTTTTATCGGCAAGGACTCCGACATCGCAGCCAATGCGGTCGTCAACGGTCATAGCGCAGAAAAGGGAATTTTCAGGCGCGGTCCTGTAAAAATAGGGAACGGCGTGACCATCGGTCAAAATGCGATAATCATGCCCAACGTTGAAATAGAGGATGGCGTCGTGATCGGCGCTAACTCATTGGTGCTTAGCGGCACCACTCTCAAGGCAGGATGTATATACCTCGGAGTGCCGGCGCGAATGGTACGCAAGGCTATGACTTGACGTTTTTTCTTGTGAAATCTCTTTGGCGGCGCCCCATTGGCCGCCAGCGGGCGAACATCGCTCGCGGTGTCATTATACGTGAAACGGTGAACACCAAATTCAAGTTCGTTGAAGCGCGCGCATGAAAGTGTTGGTTACCGGAGCCGGCGGATACCTCGGCGAGCACATCGTGCATGCTATGATGAAGGCTGGACACGAGGTCGTTGCATTCGTTCGTCCGGCTGGGCGCTCAAGCATTCCCAACGGCGTGGCTCAGGTCGAAGGCGATCTCAATGATGTCGGGTGTGTTCAGCAGGCGCTAGCCGGCGTCGAGGCGGTCGTATTTTCCGCCGGGCGGAACTGGCAGCCCGGCCTCCCCGGCGACGAGTACCTTCGGCAAAATGTGTCTATCGTCAAAACCTTTCTTATGGCGTTGGCGAAGTTCAACCCAACAGCGCGTGTCGTATTTACCTCCTCAATGGCAGCCATTGCGGGGAGCTCGAAGCCAATCATATTCACCGAGAACACTGACCTTGGCGCCGTCTGCACGGCTCGCCTCAGTCCCTATGACTGCGCAAAGGTTGAGTGCGAACGACTTGTCCGCAATGCCGTCGTCGACGGTCGTCGGCTGACTATTCTGTATCCCGGTTTAATGCTTGGTCCAGGAGCATCGGCAACCAGCAACGTCACGACCACGACTTTGGTGCAGTGGTTCTGCTTGCAAAGAATTCTCGCGTTCGTCGGCCACGGCGGCAGCTCGTTCTGCGACGTACGCGACGTCGCGCAGGCACATGTCGCGGCGATCGAGAAAGGACTTACCCCCAGCAGATACATTGCTGGAGGAGAAAATCTCAGCTGGGTCGAGTTTCAACGTCTGATGTCGGAGCAAACCGGGATTCGATGTCCAATTCAAGTCCCGGCGCAATTTGCCGTAATCGGCGCGGCAGTGATGGACGCGATATCCGCCGGCACCTTTAGACTTGTGACGAGCCCGGTGCATCGCACATTCGCTCGCGCAGCATCGCTTTACTACTGGGGCGATTCAACACGCGCCGCACACGACCTCGATTACTGCAACCGCCCGCTTGCCGAAACAATACGCGACACGATCGCCGATTTCGTCGAGCGAGGCATGCTTCCGAACGCGTTTCGCTACGTAGAAGCCATGACCGATGAGACAAGGATGTCACTGTTATTGCTGCAGCAACTCGCAAACGGCCATCTACACCGATCGCATCTCATTACCCGGCTTTCTGACATTCTTACTTTGTGCCACCGCAATTTGTCGCTGAACGAGGCTCTCAATACGGTGCTCGCAACATCGTATTATGATTCCAAGCGCGGCCAGATCAGGTGGCGCAATGCAAAGCCGACCGGCGCGCTCATGAAGCTGCGCGATTTTCTCGATTATTTCTACTACGCATCCGACGCATTCCGCGAGAGAGTAATGTGACTAGCCTAGAACGCGTGGAGCGAACCGATATCTGCATCATCGGTACTGGTGCCGCTGGAGGCATCCTCGCCTATCGCCTGGCCATGGCGGGCCGTTCGGTGCTGTCGTTAGAACAAGGCGCGGAAATTCGCGATGACTATTTCACTAATAGGCTTTCACCCGAACAGGATGAACGGTTTGGGATGGCTCCCGACAAACCGTGGCCACAACTCTCAACCGACGCCTATTTGCACATTAACACGCCCGCGAGTCGGCTTTATGCCCGCGGCGATACGACCTCGACCGTCGTCGATGGGGCCGGAGGCTTCGATAATATTCAGATTTTCCGCCCCAACGGCAAACAAAACCTTTGGGGTGGCGTGTCGTTGCGATTATCGCCTCGGGACTTTCGGCCGCTCGATTTTGGCGAGGGTGGCGTTAATTGGCCTATCACATACGAAGATCTTAGCCGGCATTATTCGGAAGTGGAGCGCCTCATCGGTGTTTGCGGAACACGGGAGGGAATTGCCGACCTCCCCGACGGTGAGTTCATTCCGCCGATTCCGCTGCGCCCGATCGATGAGTTCTTTCGTCGGTCTCTGGCAAAGGTTCGAGACGTCCCTATCATTGCTATCCCAACGCGTAAGGCGATCGAGACACGACCGGACGCGTTAAATGTCTGTCGGCAATGCGGGCATTGTGTGTTTGGGTGCAGCACAGGAAGCATCTACAAGTTTTCGAGCCGGCTGTTACCGAAGATTGCCGGTCGGAAGAACTATCGAATTCTCTACAACACCAAGGTTGTCGCGCTGCGGCGAGCGGCAGGTTCAAATCGGATTGAGACCGGCGAATGTCTCGATATTCGCACACGCCAACGATTCGAAATCAGGGCTAACGTTTTTATTGTTGCGGCCGGCACACTCGAATCCGCGCGCATCCTGTTAAATTCGCATGATGGCGATTGGCCAAACGGACTGGCAAATTCCTCCGGACTGGCTGGGCGCTACTTGCAGGACAGCGTCAGGATCGTTGCCGCTGGTTCGCTTTGGAAATTTTTTGGAACGACGGCGCCTGACAAGGAGGGAGTAGCGGACCACCTGCTAATTCCTCGATTTATCTATGGCAACTCCGAAATCCGCGGCGGCTTTCAGGTTCAGTGCACCCACGCGTTACCGTGGTTTCCGCTCTATCTAAAATCGATGCGCCATGTACCGGCGCGGCTGAAAGATTTTCTCGCCCGGAAGCTTTTCTGTACCTATATCGCTTTGCTTTTTTTAGGCAAACCCACAGCTCGCCCAGAAAGTAGGCTCGTTCGCAGCGACAAGCGCGACGCTTATGGCGTGCCGCAAGCGACAGTCGAATACCGCTGGTCCGACAACGATCTCCGTATGCAAGAAAGCATGAAATACTGGGGACACAAAATCTTGAGGGCCGCCTCAGCCATTGGCATCACAATATTCGCCGACACCTATCCTGGCAAAGCTATTCACTATGCCGGAACCTGCCGCATGGCTTCCAACCCTAGTGACGGGGTGGTGGATCGCAATTGCCGCACTTTCGACCATCCAAATCTCTTCATTTGCGACGGCAGCGTCATGCCCGAATTGAGCGAAAAGAGCCCGACACTCACCATCATGGCGCTTGCAAATCGCCTCGCCGAGACTTTGGCCAAAGGAAATTGATCGCCGATGTAACCATGCCGACCTTTATCAGCCTCAGGTCACAACGGCTTTGCCGTCGATCGACGAGAGTTCACCAGTAAGCGGCCGCCGCCAACGCCTACTTCACGGCGCATCGAACCTATGGTCTGCGAATGTCACGGTGGCGCGCGGAAAAAGTTCTGTGAAAGAAAAAGATCCAAAGAATATTCACCAGATATCTTATATTGGCTGCGAGCAAACCCTCCGCATCATAACGGCGGCTCGACGTATATACGAAAAAGTCAAAACGGAACGGCACCTTTCCTTGGCTCTTGATTCGTCGCGCAATATCGGGGTCTTGACCAAAAAAGCTGATAGTCGGATCGAAACCACCCATTGCTTCGAGCGCCTGCTTGCGGGCGACGAAATTTCCACCAATGATCATTCCAAATAAGAAGTGCCCGACCAGTACAAAAAGAGAGCCGGCATCAAGAACCCAGCGCCGCCATTTGGGGCCATCATGGAAGAGATAGGGTCCGGTGAGAGCAACGACGCCCGGCTGCATTGCGAACTCCCGTTCTATGACGTCGGCCCAACCTGCCCGCATTCGAACGTCGGCGTCAATGAACGCAACGAGCTCCCCAGATGCTTCCTGAAGCCCACGTTGTCGCGCGTATCCTACTCCCTGATTTGATTCCGATACGGTGCGAACTTGTGGGTAGTCGCGCGAGATTGCGGCGGTCCGATCGGTGCTCGCATTATCGACCACGATGATCTCAAAAAATTTGCCAGGCGCGTAATGAAGAATTGAGTCAAGGCACGCGCCTATCTGTCCTTCCTCATTGAAAGCTGGGATGACGAGACTGATGTTCATCGGATTCGCATCACAACGGCTGCACAGTCCACGGATGAAGCTTTTCGTTTGGGGTACGTGTTTTTCTAACCATCCTCACGGTGTATTTGTCCATGGTCGGAGCGGATGTCACGATGGCTCTTGGAGAATGGGCGGTGAAAGAGAAAAATCCAAAAATGATTCACCAGGTAAACGAGAGTGGTTGCGATCAGTCCCTCCCCATCATAACGGCGGCTAGACGAGTCTACGAAAAAAGCCCGCCTAAAGAGAACCTTTCCTTGGCGCTTGATGCGCCGAGCGACATCGGGGTCTTGGGCGTAAAAGTTAGTCGACGTACTGAAACCGCCCATGGCTTGCAGCGCCCGCTTGCGAGCGACTAGATTTCCGCCGATTACCATCGTTCCGGCCGACCAGTAACCAAACAGCTGGCCTAAATACCCACCAACAGTAAGTATTACGCGCCGCCATTTCGGACCATCATGGTAGCGATAAGGTCCGGTGAGAGCCACCACGCCAGGTCGCTGCTCAAAAACGCGCTCCACGATGTCGAGCCAACCGGTGCGCAGCCGGACGTCGGCGTCAATGAACGCGACAAGATCCCCGGAGGCTTCTTGAAGACCACATTGCCGCGCATAGCCTATGCCCTTGCGCGCCTCCGATACAGTGCGCACTTTTAGGTAATTGCTGGAAATTGCAGCTGTCCGGTCGGTGCTCGCATTATCGACGACGACGATTTCACGGCCTGGTGCATGTTGCAGGATCGAGTCCAGGCAGGCGCCGATCTCTTGCTCTTCATTGTATGCAGGAATGACGAAGCTGATGTTCATAGATCTCACATTTTCCGGTTTCGCCGCCTAGCAATGAAGTCCGTCAATACGAAAAGCGACCGCAAGAGGTGCTCTCACGATACATCCATGTGATGGTCGGCGCGAATGTCGCGATGGCTAGTGGAATAGGGGTGGTGAAAAAGAAAAACCCATAAAAAATTTACGACGTATCGCGCCGATGCTGCGAGCAATCCCTCCGCATCAAAACGGCGGCTGGAGGTGTACACGAAGAAATCGCTTCGGTAGAGCATTTTTCCCTGACGCTTGATCCGCCGAGAGACATCGGCATCGTCGCCATAAAAGCTAATAGTCTGATCGAAGCCACCTATTGCTTCGAGCGCCTCCCTGCGTGCAGCAAAATTCCCTCCGATTACCATCGCTCCAAATAAATAGTAACCGATCAACAACAAATAATGGCAGCCGACGGTAAGGATCCGACTGCGCCATATGGAACCGTTGTAAAACCGGTACGGCCCGCTCAGGGCCACAATTTCGGGGTAAGTATCGAACACATGTTTCACCGTATCGAGCCAACAAGCCGGCAAACGGACGTCGGCGTCGATGAACGCAATAATTTCACCGGATGCTTCCTGAAGCCCGCGTTGTCGCGCGTACCCCGATCCCTTACGCGCCTCCGTTACGGAGCGCACCTTTGGGTAGCCGCTCACAATGGCGACGGTTCGATCGGTGCTCGCATTGTCGACGACGATGATTTCACTCAACCGTTCTTTCGCATGCTCGAGGACAGAGTTGAGGCACGCACCGATCTCCATCTCTTCGTTGAACGCCGGAATGACGAGGCTGATTGTCATCTTCTTCGACCTTTGGCTCACGACCGCAACAGGCCTTTCGATCCATTCGATGGCTGGCCGATGATCCTCATTCTCGCATGCATGTTTGAGGCGGCTGTCGCCTTATTCACCAAGGGGCCGGCCGTCCGACGGGCCACACAGTAGGGTGTGTATGACGACGCTGATATTTTGTCACGGATACTCGTACGTGGCTAGGCTGGCATGATTTCCAAGCGACAGAATTTGCAGCCACATATGACGCGGTTCTTCAAGGGTTGGCGAGGCCCCGTCCGGTGACATGGTATTGTATCCCTTTTGGAGGGCACCTGATATGATGTCCCGTGGGGTCTTCCGATCGCGGCGTTTGTTCATAGAGGGCAATGTTCAACTATCGGATGAGGGTCTTTGGGCCGGTTGCGTTTTCTACCGTCCTGCTGACCGGCGCAATCGTGTGGATGCTCTTCGCGCAGGTCGACCGCAGCGCGAAGGGAAGCGTTGCGGCTGTGCGTCCCAGCGTTCCGGTGACGGTGTGCGCGGTCAAACAACAGGATGTGCCGATCTACCGGTATGGAATTGGTTCGGTCAGACCCGTCAATACCGTAAAAGTCGCGCCTCGCGTTGCGGGCGAATTGGTTCGCATTCAGTTCAAGGAGGGTGAAGAAGTTCACGCCGGTGACGTATTGGCAACTATTGATGCGCGCCCTTTTGAAGCCGCGCTACGCCAAGCTGAAGCAAACCTCCGACGCGAACATGCACGCCTTGCCAGTGCGATTCCCGAATTACGGCGAGTGCTGGAACTTCAGAAAAGAGGCGTCTCAACCGAAAAATCGGTCGAAGTACAAAAAGCCGTGGTCGAGCAGATGCAGGCGGAACTCGACGCCGACCAAGCCTTGGTCGACAAAGCAAAAATAGATCGAGACTTTACCGTCATTCGAGCGCCGATCGATGGTCGCATTGGGCTTCGCTCGGTGGATGTCGGCAACTACGTGCTGCCGAATACGAACACAATTGCAATCATCAATCAGGTCACACCTATTGCTGTGGTATTCACGCTGCCGGACATTGATCTATTGCCGGTTAGCGACCAATTGGCCGCCGGCCACACGCTGGCGGTCACTGCATTAAGCCGGGACAATCGGGTAGAACTTGAAGCGGGAAAGCTTGCCACGATCGACAACCAGATCGACGCGAAGACAGGCACGTTCAAGCTCAAGGCGAACTTCGACAATACCCACGGGCGGTTATGGCCGGGCCAATTCGTAAACGCGCGGCTCCTCTTGAATGTTCAGCGGGACGGCACCGTCATTCCTGCCCAGGCAATACAGCGCGGGCCAAACGGGCCGTATGTATTTGTGGTTACTTCGAACAACACAGCGGAAATGCGCCCGGTCGTCACAACGCAAATAGAGAACGAAATCGCATTGATAGGCAGCGGACTCGATATCGATCAAAAGGTCGTCGTCGATGGCCAGTACAGGCTGGAGCCGGGCGATCGTGTCACCCTCGATCTAGTCGCCCAATTTGCTGGGGTGCGGGACGGCGCGAGCGATCCCTGTATTAGGACCAAACAACCGGCGTCATGAATATCTCCTCCCCATTCGTTCATCGGCCGGTGGCAACCTCATTGCTCATGGCCGCGCTGTTGCTGGTTGGTTTACTTTCTTTTCGTGAGCTTCCGGTCGCGCCCTTACCGACTATCGAAACTCCGATCATTCAGGTTACGACCTCACTGCCGGGAGGAAGCCCAGAGGTCGTCGCTTCATCGATTACAATTCCGCTTGAGAGTCAGCTCAGCCAGATTCCGGGCTTGGTTTCAATCAGCTCGGTGAGCACCTTCGGCTTGAGCGCCATTACGTTGGAATTTTCGCTATCGCGCAAGATTGATTGGGTCGCGCAGGATGTGCAGTCGGCACTTAACGCCGCGTCCGGCCTGCTTCCGCGCAACATCCCCTACCCGCCGACATACAGCAAGGTCAACCCGACTGATACGCCGATTCTCATGCTGGCGATCACGTCAAAAACCCTGCCACTCGCCAAGGTCAATGACTTCGCCGAAACCGTCCTCTTGCAGAAGCTGTCGCAGATCGACGGGGTGGGTCTTGTCTCCATGAATGGCACCCAAAAGCGCGCGATCCGCATTCAGGTCAATCCAATGGCGCTGGCATCACTTGGATTGAGTTTGGAGGACGTACGCGCGCAAATCGAGCGCGTGAATGTCAATGCGCCGAAGGGCAGCCTCGACGGCGCCCATCAATCGTACACGATCGCAGCGAATGATCAGCTTTTGTCGCCTGACACCTACGGTGACGTCATAATAAGCGAGCAAGGCGGAGCCCCAGTCCGCATTCGAGATGTGGCAAATGTCCAGGAGTTGATTGAAAATACACACCTTGCCGGGTGGCTCAATCGGGAGCCAACGATTCTGCTGAGTATCCAGCGCCAGCCCGGCGCCAACGTGATTGACACGGTCGAACGGGTGGAGGCGGTCCTTCCGCAGCTGCGTAGCTCTATTCCACCAACAATCAATATTGCGGTGGTGACCGATCGCACCGAATCAATTCGTGCTTCCATCGGCGGCGTTCGGCAGGCACTTGTACTGGCTATCGCCATCGTGGTGCTCGTGATCTTTATTTTTCTGCGTGAACTGTGGGCAACAGTTATTGCGAGCGTCGTATTACCCCTATCAATCATCAGCACCTTTGCGGTGATGCTGGCTGCGGGTTTCAGTATCAACAACCTCTCTCTCATGGCGCTGACGACCGCAGCTGGATTGATCGTCGACGATGCAATCGTCATGATCGAAAACATATACCGCTATATCGAGGCCGGCGACCCGCCGCTCAAGGCAGCGCTCAAGGGCGCACGTCAAATCGGCTTCACCGTCGTTTCTCTAACGGCTTCGATGGTTGCGGTTTTTATTCCACTCATTTTCATGGGCGGTGTGGTTGGCCGGCTTTTTCGCGAATTCGCCGTAACCATGAGCGTGGCCGTGCTCATCTCGGCAATTGTGTCGTTGACCCTGACGCCGACGATGTGTGCGCATTTGTTGAAGCCGAAGGCGCCCCCAGCATCGGCAATATTGCGCTGGATCGGCGCTTTCATGTCATCGATGCAGGCGGCCTATGTGAAAAGCCTCGCGCGAGTGATTGCACTACCGGGCTCGGTTCTTGGCCTCACATTGCTCGCGTTCGCAGCCACTATCGTGCTCTTCATAGTGATTCCGAAAGGATTTTTGCCGCAACAGGACAATGGTTTGATTATTGGGGTCATCGACGCTGCCGAAGACATTTCATCGACGGCGCTAGTGCAACGCCATAAGCTAATAACAGACATCGTTCTGCGCGATCGCGACGTCGCAAGCGTCAACGGATTTACCGGACCCGGCGTTTCCAACCCGTCCCCGAACTCTGGCCAACTTTTTATTAACCTAAAGCCACATGACTTGCGCTCGTCTTCCGCGCAGGAAGTCATAGCCCGCTTGCGCACGGCCGTTTCACACGTTGTGGGCGTCAAATTCTATATGCGGGCGGCGCAAGAGCTGGACGTCGATACTCGTGCGACCAGGACCCAGTACCAGGTTACGCTGCAAGATGCTGATCTGAACGAGCTTGTTATCTGGGGCCCACGGCTCCTGGCTTCACTGCGTACGAATAGCGCACTGCGCGACGTCGCGAGCGATCAACAGATCGGCGGCCAGCAGGCGGTTCTGACCATCGATCGCGACAAAGCCGCACAGTTAGGGCTGTCGGTCGAGGTAATCGACAACACGCTTTACGACGCTTTTGGTCAGCGGCAAATTTCAACCATCTACACCCAACTAAATCAGTATCACGTTGTCCTTGAAATGGACCCGCGATTGCAGTCAGACATGACCGCGCTAGGTTCGGTTTATGTGAAGTCAACGAGCGGCGAGCTTGTACCGATCTCAGCATTTGCTCGGTATACCGACAGTTCAGGTCCGCTCACCGTTCGACACCTCGGTCGATTTCCGTCCGCGACGCTCTCCTTCAACCTCGCGCCCGGATTTGCGCTTGGTGATGCGGTCCGCACGATAAAGCAAAGCGCTCACAGTGTTGGCCTGCCCGAATCGGTAGTGATGGATTTCTCCGGTGTCGCTGCAGAGTTTCACCGATCCGCCGGGATGGAACCGGTGTTGATCATTGCGGCGATCATCGTTGTGTATATCGTTCTCGGTATTCTCTACGAGAGCTATATTCACCCTATCACGATACTGTCGACTCTGGCTTCGGCGGGACTTGGCGCGCTTTCCGCACTTTATGTTCTGGGCTACGAGTTCGATATCATTGCATTGATAGCGATCATTCTCTTGATCGGAATCGTGAAAAAGAATGCGATCATGATGATCGACTTTGCATTGGACGCAGAGCGGAACCTGGGGATGTCGGCGGAACGGGCGATCCTGGACGCTTGCCGCCTGCGATTTCGACCAATCATGATGACAACGGCTGCGGCCATCCTAGGGGCCCTCCCGCTCGCGCTCGATATGAATGTGGGAGCGGAGTTGAGGCGCCCGCTCGGCGTGGCGGTTGTCGGCGGGCTTCTCATTTCGCAATTTCTCACGCTCTACAGCACGCCCGTTATCTACCTATTTTTCAACCGCATCAGCCATTTGACTATCGGTCGGAAGCCTTTGGACGAGCCTGCCCCGGAAGGATTTGCCAAGCCTGCGCATTTGCTGCCAAAGTAACTGGTTGACGGTAAGCGTATGGTCCTCGAGCAGCTTATTCGCCGTCCGGTCGCCGTCTCACTGGCAGCAATTGGCGTAATTTTGCTTGGCTCGCTTGGTTATCTTTGGCTCCCGGTCGCCGCTTTTCCAGTTCTCGATCTGCCAACGCTCGTTGTTCTAGGGTCGCTGCCAGGCGCCAGCCCCGAGACCATGGCTACATCGGTTGCGACCCCGCTCGAGCGGCGGATTGGCCAAATTGCCGGGGTGATTGAACTCACATCAGTCAACGTCCTCGGTGCGACCCAGATCACTGTCCAGCTAAGCGCGGCTCGCGACATTGCCGGTGCGGTCGCCGACGTCCAGTCCGCGGTAAATGCGGCATCTAACGAACTGCCCAGAGACATGCCGCTACGACCGCAAGTTATCAAACTTAATCCGGCGCTCGAGCCAATAATCTTTTTTGCAGTTACATGCGAAACACTTCCTCCCGACGTCGTCTACGGATACCTAGATCGAGTGGTCGTGCAGAGCCTCAGCCAAGTTGAGGGAGTGAGCAGGGTCACTATTCAGGGTGCGCAAAAAGCCGCAGTGCGAGTGCGCACAAATCCAGCAATGCTCGCAAACCTTGGTCTCGGACTTGACGATGTCCGAGCCGCGCTTGCCGCGACCAACGCAGTGATACCGAAGGGCACGATTGAGGGGGTAAGAAAATCTGTGAGCATTGCCGCCAACGATCAATTGTTCGCGGCCAAAGATTATCGGAGCCTGCCGATCTCCAATCAGGATGGGACGCTTGTTCGACTCGGCGATATCGGCAGCGTGATCACCGGCGTCGTCAATGAGAAGGTTGCCGGATGGTACAATGAAAAACCAGGGATGTTCATAGTCGTTAGACAGGAGGCTGGCGCAAACATGGTGGAAACGGCGGCTCGCGTTCGCGCCGCGATGCCGCAGTTGGAGAAATGGCTACCTCCCGCTGTCAAAATTTCGCTGGCATTGGATAGAACCGACACGATGGTGGACACGAACGCCAACGCCCAGCGAACGCTCCTCTTATCAATGATCGCGGTCGCTCTTGTCATTCTACTGTTCTTGAGAGACATCCGTTCCGCTCTCACCCCAACCATGGCAATCCCGATATCGGTCATTGGGACACTCGGCTTGATGTACATCTACGGCTTCACATTGAATATCATCTCGCTGAACGCGCTAATGGCTTGTGTCGCATTCGTCGTTGACGACGCCATTGTCGTAATTGAAAACATTGCGCGCCATCACAAAAACGGTTTTTCGCCGATAGACGCCGTATTAATCGGCACGCGTAAGGTGGCCTTTACGATCGTGGCAATTACAGGCTCGCTCGTCGCCGCTCTACTGCCACTGATGTTGGTCCCCGGTGTAGTCGGGCAGTACTTGCGGGAATTTTCTGTAACTTTGAGTAGCGCTATCGTAATCTCGGCAATTATTTCCCTCACTTTGACGCCGGTTATGTGCGCAAACTTTCTCAAAGGAGAGTTGCGCCAAGATATTGCTGGCTGGCGCGGTCGCCAATTCCGGATTTCGCATATCGACCGACTTGCCGAGCTTATTGTCGCTAAATATTCAGCGAGTTTGCGATGGGTGCTGGCGAGGCCCCTAATCATTGTGGCCGTCATCGTTGCCGTCACCTTGGCGACAGTTTTGCTCTACGTTTTTGCCCCGAAGGGATTTATGCCCCCACTGGATAGCGGGATTATCGCGGGAAATACCGAAGCGTCGTCCGACATCTCATTTGCGTCAATGAGTGAACACCAAAAGGCGGTGGTACAGACTATCCGCGATGATCCAGCGGTTCTCAGCGTGGTTTCTTATATCGGGTCCGCCACCGAGCCTACCGCGACAAATAATTCCCGCATTTTTGTTCTCCTTAAGCCGCTGGGTGAGAGGCCGAGCCTGCAGGATGTTATTGCCCGACTACGGCCGGAACTCTCTCAGATTGCCGGCATCAAAACCTATCTCCAATCGGTCGAAGACCTCGGAATTGGGTCGCGTGAGGGAAAGGGTCAGTTTCAGTTTACGTTGCAGTATGACGATTGGACTGAACTTGAAAAATACAGCCAGGTTTTGGCTAACCGCTTGCGGGAGGTTCCGGAACTGGTTGACGTGGGGACCGATCAGCGCGGCCGCGGGCTTCAGACTTTCCTCGAGATTGACCGTGATCGCGCAAGCGTTATGGGCGTGACTCCACAAGCGATCGATGATGCGTTGTACAGCGCCTTCGGTCAGCGACAAGTATCAACGGTGTACACCGACGTTGATCAATTTGAAGTCATTCTCGAAGCTGAACAGGTCGGCCAACGCGACCTCTCGGAATTGCAGAGGATCTGGGTTACTTCGACGGGCGGAGATCGAGTTCCTTTAAGCTCCGTCACGCGCGCCGTTACGAAAACGACTTCGCTGGCGGTTTCGCACCAGGGGCAATTCCCGGCCTCGACGATCACTTTCAATCTTGCTACCAACGTAGCTCTCAGCACGGCCACCAGCCGCATCAGGCAGGAAATTTCTAAACTGCGATTACCGCCAGGTATGCGCACCAGTTTTGAAGGCACTGCCCTGGCGTATACAAAGTCTTCCGGCTCAGAAACTTGGCTCATTTTGGCCGCCGTTTTGACGATTTACGTCGTCCTCGGTGTCCTCTACGAAAGTTACATTCATCCATTGACGATTATCTCGTCGCTGCCGACCGCCGGCTTCGGCGGACTTTTGGCGTTAGTGATCTGCCGGCAGGAATTTACATTGATTTGTTTTGTAGGCCTGATCTTGCTTCTCGGAATTGTCAAGAAAAACGCAATCATGATGGTCAATTTTGCGCTGACGGCCCAACATGACGGTGCGAACGCACGAGACGCGATCTATCAGGCCTGCTTGCTTCGATTTCGGCCTATCGTGATGACAACTGTAACTGCATTGATTGGGTCCCTTCCCCTCGCCTTCGCAACGGGGAGCGGCTCTTCAGCATTGCGGCCATTCGGGATCATGATCATTGGCGGATTGATCTCATCTCAGATTCTCACGCTCTACACGACGCCGGTAATCTATCTTTACATGGACCAGTTTAGTCGTTGGTTCCGGATTCCCACGCGCCACATAACGACCAATCAGAAGGGCGCTTCTCTTGGATCCGGATAGATTCCAGTTGGTGCGCAACTGCGCGCCCGCGCGAAACGGGGTTTTACGAACTGGGAACTGTCGGTAGTAATCCAAAAGTCAAAAGCCGGCCGTTTGCTCTGGCGAAACGTCACTGTCAGCTGCGCTGCTAATTCTGCCGGGCAGCAGAAAGAAATGGATCGAGTCTTCTCAATCGAAAATAGTACAAAAGGTTTGTCTCGCGGCGGCAAATGTGCTGCCGTGGCGGGTTACTTTTTGTTGCACCTTCGCTATATTTGATTGGTTGAACTGTCGACGGATTGGGGGGCGCATTGCACAGGCTGGTTGATACGCCGTTGAAGGCGCTCGGTACGGTGACCGAGGATTACCCGAGGGATGGTGTCGTTGGTTACCTCGAGAAAGGGGTCGAAGAATATCCAGACCGCATGCTCTATACGTTCCTAGACAGCCGCGGCCGGATTGTGGATTTATATTCCTATCGGCACTTTCATGAATGTAGCAATCACGTAGCTACCCGGTTGCAAGCGTCGGGGAAGATCAATTTTGGCGATCGAATATTGCTGATTTATCCCCCCGGCCTGGATTTCATGGTTGCATTTTTCGCCTGCATTAAATTGGGCGCCCTTCCGATCCCGGTTCCGATCCCTGAGGCTGCCGGCGCTGTCGGGGCAATTGAAAGACTGGCACTCATAACCAGCGACTCCAAAGCCAACGCTGCGCTTACAACCTCGAAATATTACCGGCACTTGTTCGATCTAGCTGAGCGCACCGCGGAGACGAAAGCGCAGCTGGCCCAAGCGCCACTGTGCGACCTGCGCTGGATACACACCGATTTGATGCACGGCGCGACAGAGAGCTTTCAGAACAAAACCAATCCGCTGCTGTTTTTGCAGTACACGTCCGGCTCGACGCAGGATCCGCGAGGGGTCATGGTGTCACACAGAAATGTTATTGATAATTGCCGGGCAACCATGAAGTATCATAAGGAGTTGCCCAACCATCCCGTCGGCGTATCGTGGCTGCCGCACTATCACGACATGGGGTTAATCGGATATTTATTGTTTATGGCGGTGACTGGGGGCTCGCTCATCAGCTTTGCCTCGGCCAACTTCCTCAAACGGCCGCTGCTGTGGCTTGAGACCATCACGAAATTCGGCGGTATGACCAGTAGTGCACCAAACTTCGCCTTCGAGTACTGCCTCCGAGAAGATAAGGTTTCAAACAAACAGCTGGCCGCTCTCAATCTCAGCTCGCTACGAGTGCTGATGAATGGCTCGGAACCAGTCCGTGCTACTACGCACGCGGCTTTCTTGCGTAAGTTCGCGGCATGTGGACTTTCTGACCGCGCTTCAATCGTTTCATATGGCTTGGCTGAGAACACCCTTGCCGTAAGTAGTGGCGGTCGCGTGCGAATAACCGTCAATGCTCAGCTGCTAGAACGAGGTCATCTTCGCGTCGAGTTGCCGAGAGCGGATTCCTATAATCAGCTTACGCTGATGAGCTGCGGCACTCCTTTGCCAGGAGTTGACATAAAGATCGTCGATAACTCTACCGGCCTCGCGCGATCCGATGATGGCATAGGCGAAGTCTGGGTTGATGGTCACAGCAAAGCACAAGGCTATTTCAATAAGCCTGACCTAACGCAAGAGGTGTTTTTCGCTCGGCTCGCCAATAGCGATAGCACCAAAAGTTATATGCGCACCGGCGACATTGGCTTCATGCATGACGGCGAACTGTTTATTTGCGGCCGCCTGAAGGACATGATCATCGTCCGGGGACGAAATTATTACCCCAATGACATCGAAGCCGCTGTAGAACGAAGCTGTCCCGAAATTCGCCGCGGCTGCGTAGCTGCCTTTGCGATCGCCAGCGAGGAAGATGGTGAGGCGATTGCCGTAATCGCCGAGACGACCAGAAATAATGAATTTCCCAAGCTGGAACCTATATGCCAGGAGATCAGGAAGCGATGCCAAGTAGAAGTCGACTTCTTTGCGATTGTTCCCCACGGCAGCATTGCTAAAACGTCCTCCGGGAAGGTAGCGCGACTAGAATGCAAGAGGCGCTGGCTGGCGGGTGAGATTACTGTTCTCGAGAGTTGTCGGCGCGCCCCGCGCTTAAGCGGCGATGCGCTGATCGATGACCTTCTCGATCGGTTCGCGATTGCAGGCTACGAGGACCGCACACTGGCAGAACTCGGGATAGACTCCCTTACGTTGGTTGAGTTGAGCGTCTACATCGAGCGAATAATCGCCAAAAAGAAAGGAAAGTTTGGCAAGGACCGCGCAATGGAAACATTGTACGATTTGCGCCTTCTCCAGACAATTACTGTCGGCGAATTACAATCGTCTCTACGGAAGTTTGCATCAAATCGACGTGTGCCGAGCTCAGCAGCGCCCGCCTATCAGCGTCGATTGGACCAGATTCTAAAAAGAAGAGTCCCAGACGATGCGGAAGGACGCGAAGCTTCCTGCCGACATCAACCCGTTGCCAAACGGGCAACAGAAAACTGGAAAGCTGCTGCTGACAGGCGCAACCGGCTTCTTCGGATCCTTCGTTTTGGAAGCTCTGCTGCGTCTGACCAACCTTGAGGTGGTCGCGCTCTCGCGCGCTGAAAGTAATGACCACGCCAGGACGCGCACCAAATCGGCGTTACAGCGCGGCGGCTTATTGACCGACGGACTGCTCGATGCCTTCGAAGCGCGCGTGTCGACGCTCAGCGCGGACATGGAAAAACCGCACCTGGGACTTTCGGAACGAGATTGGGACACATTGGCCGCAGAAGCGTCCGGTATTTACCATTGTGCGGCCGAAGTCGATTACGTGAAGCCCTACAAATTGTTACGTGACTTTAATGTAGCCGGCACGCTTGAGCTCATTCGCCTCGCGAGCATTGGACACCCAAAAACTTACCACTTAGCCTCAACGACATTCATATATGGTTTAACTCCAAGAGAAACCTGTTTGGAAAATGAATGTAACATCGAGATGTCGAACCTGAACTTTGGATACTCACAAAGCAAATGGGTCGCAGAACAACTTGTTCTCGCGGCTATAGACCGAGGTTTGAATGCCAAGATTTATCGGCCCGTCTTCATTACCGCGTCCCGGGACGGGCAGTATGTTGAACGTGACATAGTCACACGCGTATATTCCTACATGATCCGACATGGCATCTCAGTCAATTCGGAAAACCAGCTCAGCATGCTACCGGTCGACCACTGCGCAAACAATTTCGTTGCGCTTTCGATATTGCCCGATCCGATCGCCCGCACCTACCATCTCAGTGCCGACAACTATTACACCTTTCAAGACACATGCAACCTCATTTCCCAACTGTTCGGTTACAAATTCGAATATGTGAGTATTAAGCAGATGGTCGAACATATGAATGCCAATTGCGATAAATCAGATCCGCTCTATCCACTACTGGCATTCTTTAATAGGCATTACAAAGCGATCGATAGCGAAAGTTACAAACGATACGACAGTCGCAACTATCGAAAGATGCGAGCATTGACACCCCATACGCTTCCGGAACCGCCTCTCAGCGAGACGATTAGCACCCTCGTTTCCTTTTTGCGCCAACGAAACCTGGTGCCAGTTCCAAGCCGCGCGAGCCGTAAGGCTAGTCGCTTATCTCAGGCTTAGCCGTCTAAGCTTATCCAGGAGCCACTCGAAACGCCGCATCGTGATAACGGACGTGACCGACCGCAACGCCGCCAATCATCACGGTCGGTCCTTCGCGGATCCGTCCTTAATGTGGGGCAGCACTCGAGACGATACCAAATCTACGACAGCTGGAAGATTGCGCTCGAACCAAGTGAATGCTCGATAATATCCCGGGACAATGACCTCCCGGCGCGGATTATTGATCGACCGCACGATTTC
Source organism: uncultured Alphaproteobacteria bacterium (assembly GCA_963739825.1). GTDB lineage: Bacteria > Pseudomonadota > Alphaproteobacteria > Rhizobiales > Xanthobacteraceae > Pseudolabrys. Next base: position 1,488,840 of record CAVUBU010000001.1, on the reverse strand, counting down.
TCTGGCGACGCGCTCGGCCGGCAATTCGGGCAGGTGGAGCTTTCTGACAATGTAGCGGATATCGGCAATCAATTGCGTCGCGACAAAACCGGGCGAAATCACAGTTACCTTTATGCCGTGCTGCATCACTTCACGACGGAGCGCCGCGGCGAATCCCCGCAGCCCGAATTTTGAAGTGCTGTAGATTGCGGCCGTGGGTAACGCAACGTGACCGCCTACTGAGGCAACAAAGCCAATGAAACCGCTGCGCCGTTCGAGCATTGACGGCAGCAGATAGCGGGTCAACTGGATTGGAGCCAACAGATTGGTCCCGATCACATCCGAAATAATATCGTCAGTTAAATTGGATACTCGAAGTCCCGTGTGCACCACACCGGCATTGTGGATAAGCGCATCGACGCGTCCAAACCGCGCTAGCGCCTCGCGCGCAAGTTTCTGCAAATCCTCGTTACGGCGCACGTCTGTCGCAATCGCCTGAAAGCTACTCCCTTCAGATTCGAGCTTGCGCGTAATCGTTTGCAGATCGGCTATGTCAGCTAGCACCAATTTGTAGCCGCGGCGGGCAAGCGCCAAGGCTGTGGCGGCGCCGATGCCTCGCGCTGCGCCGGTTATGAGAGCGACCCGCCGATTTTCTGAATGGCTAGGATTTTTACTTGCCCCCGTCATTGACTATGCCCTCGCCCCTACAGCACGATTGCGCAAATCGTTTTCAATATTGCCACAAATCTTTATAGGCTTAGATTGGCGACGTCCGACCAGGAAACCAGGGTTTCCGGAGACAATTTGCTTTTCCGTCTTCCGCAGCCGATCGGCATCGTCGGCAGCTCATATCGGCTCCCACGCGCTGTCCGCGCTCCGAACCGCGATCTAAGCTGCACGACAATTTGCTTCGCATAGGACAAAACCTTTGCTTCACAAGATCCTATCCTTTCCGAAAATAATGTCCGCGTGCAGCGATGATGCGGCCGCGAAAGTGCCGGCGCAATAGCCAATTTTCATGGCGACCCGATCGAAATCGGTCGACCGCGGACACGCCTTCGCGCGAGGCAAAAGCGTGATGCCGATCAATCGGAAGCGGATCAGGCCGTTTATGCGATCAGCGAATTTTTCTACGGCTGCTGCCATGGCGATCAATTTCGTGGCGCTTTCATCCCAAGCATGTGCGCGAGATTCAATGCATCGATACCCAGATATCTGAAGGCGAAAGCCAAACCAACAACCGTGATTGGAAGCCATATCAAGGCGTGCGTCAGAATTGCGTAAGCCGCCGCTTCGGAATTAGTCAGACCGGCATGCGTCGCAACCAACATCAAAAAGTAGTGGAACGTGCCAAAATTACCGGGTGTTCCAGGCAAAAAAGATGCAAGGCCCGAGGCTGACATGGCAAACCATGACAGCGTTCCGTAACCATAAAATTTCATGCTTTGTAGCACGGCCCAGACCAGACTGCCCTCCAGCAACCAAGCGAGTACGGTGAGCACAATCAATCGAATCATGAGTGAAAGATCGCCGAGCGCGCCAAGCGCTTCGACTGCTTGCCGAATGAAATGAAATAGCAGATGCCAGATTCCGCGCCTCGCAATCCTCGGTGCAATCCGGCTATTCAGCCATTGCAAAATAAGACGACCAGAGAAAACGAAGATAAGAAAAATAGCGAACATTGCCACTGTCGCGATAAAGATTGCATAACCAATTTTTTCGGTGAAGGGCGAATCCCACTGAAGAAGGCCTACGCAGAAAAAGACCGCCAGGACCATGGCATCAAGCGCCCCCTCGGCCCACATCGATGCAAGGGTCGCGGAAACTGGAATATTTAATTGCGTGCGCGCAAAACTGATCCGCGTGAGATCACCAGCATGGAACGGCAGAATATTATTAATAGCCACGCTTGCAACATAGGTTACCGCATATTTGCCGATTGAAGCTTCGCCCGAATCATAATCCCTCAACATGAGTCGCCAGCGAAATACCCGCACTAGATAGCCCGCCGCAAATCCAATGAGTCCAACAATTAGCCAAACAAGATTTACAGTGCCTAGAATCGTCTTCAACCGAGATATATCCACGCCACGCGTAGCCAGAAAACTGAAGACAATGGCCAGAACGAGGCCAACAAATGCAGTAAATTTACGCACGCAATTTTGTTTCCTTCTGTCCGCCGAGATTCGACGGCATATGACTTATAATTGAGGCAGCGAGGTTGGTTTGCGCCCCGGTCGGTCGATGCCATCATAAGCAAATCGAGCGTGGCTTAGCACGTAGAAAGCGGCGGCTGCGTGTACGGAAAACATGAAACCGGACGTATTGGTGTTGAAGACTGCCAAGGATTTGGCGTGAATTGGTAATTCAGGTCCGCTAAACGGAACGAGAGACCGGCACATTTTTTGTCCAATGACCAGTACGTTCTGATGTTATTGTAATAGCGGGCATCGCCTGCCTTGCGGATTAAGGTGCAAAAGCGCTTCACCCAAAACAATGAAATGGTCTAAGCACGCGTGCCGGGTCGATTCGATCAGCCTTTCACAATACCCGGCCTGCCATGGTGAGTTCGGCGCGATCGGCCGATCACGAATGCCTATTGCAGATAGTCGGCGTGTATCGGCGGCGGCCACACCAGGCCAAGCAGCTTATTAAGAAAGTGGCAAATTATATCGAGTGGTCATCGAATAGAGGTTTCGTCGGTCGTCTCGACGGCCCACGAACAGTTTGATCGTTTGATCACGGCACTCATTAGAAATTTCGGCTAAATGCCACGAGTTAATTGATCGCGGCATTTATGAATTCCGTTGCATACAATTCTGATCGCGCTAAGATTCTATTGTTAGACTTATTGCATTGGCATGGCAGGGAAGCAGGCAAAAATTCTTTTCGATCACCACATACACGCCCTCCTCGCCTACGCCCACCAGTCTCGATACCCAATTCGGAATCGCGTTATTGTCCTGCTGTCAGTCAAAGCAGGGCTCCGCGCCGGCGAGATCGCGAACCTGACCTGGCCGATAGTCGTCGGTCCGACCGGAGAGATCTTGCCAGCGATCGAGCTCCATGATTCCGCGGCCAAGATGCGGAGTGGTCGGCGGGTCCCGTTACACAACGACTTGCGAGCGGCGTTGGCCCAATGGCGGGAAGCATCCGATAGCCTTCATTATGTCGTCGGTTCCGAGCGCGGCGGCGGCCTGACCCCAGCGAGCATCGTCAACTGGTTCACGATTGCGTATCGGGATCTTGGGTTGGCGGGGTGTTCATCGCACTCGGGCCGCCGGACATTCATCACGCGGGCAGCAAGGCTGGTCCACAAGGCAGGCGGGTCATTACGCGACGTCCAGATTCTCGCCGGCCACCGATCAATCCAGACGACCCAGCGGTACATTGACGGCGACACCGATGTTCAGCGCCGGTTAGTCGCGTTGATCTGACGTGCCAACCCGGTTGGCCAATCGCCGCCTTGGTCAGGGAATGAAGCACGCCCGATCTATTGTTAGGCGAGTTTGTAAAATTGCCGGTCAGGTTACATTGATCGATGATCTGCGGTATGAAGCAGCCGAAGCCGGCCTCGTTGCAGCAGTCAAAAGCCATGACACCGCGATGATCTTCGATTGGCTGATGCGGGTGCTCAGCTTTCAAGGGATCTCGGACGCCGTGGCCGACGGGTACATCGACCGGCATGGCAACGCGACGTGGGCGGAAATCGAACGGTCGGTCGCCGCCAACCCCGGGTGCGACAAGCTCCAGGGGTATTGGGGGTTTACCGAGTGCCGGTACCACAAAGGTTTCCAGACCTGCGCCGAGCCGGACCAATTCGGTGACTGCCCCCTGCCCCGGCATCCGCTCCGGAATGGGCGGCTGAACCAAACTGCGTACAGCCTGTTCCTGTTCATCCGGGATATTGCCGGTGGCGACATCGTTGCGTGGATTGATCGGCAGCTCGCCGACCATTCCGGAGCCACAAACCATGGAGCGGCCCGGGCCGCCCTTGTCGACCCGCTGCGGCATGTCTACGGAATCTCGGACAAAATCATCGCCATGGCGCTAGCGACCCTGCTGATGGGGGCTGGGGCAACCCGCCCCGGTTGGTTCGACGTTGGTGCCAGCTTCATTGCCGTCGACACCTTGGTCCATAATTTCCTGGTCCGAACCGGAATCCTGGACCGGCTTGCGGATAGCCATCCGTATGGCCCGGCCTGCTACCGGCCAGGCGGCTGCGCTGACGTCCTTATCGGCATTGCCACAGGGATTGATGCCCGCCGGTTCAATCCGGGGTTCCCAAAGGTCTTTCCCCGGTTTGTTCAAAGCGCGATTTGGCGATACTGCGCCCAATCATGCCTCGACATCTGCAACGGCAATCAGATCGACGATCACGGCAGCTGCACGAACATGTGGTGCCAGCTGTACAGCCGGTGTGATCGGCTTGTTCTGCACGCTGAGCCGAAAAGCCCGAAAAAGCGGCTATTTTGAGCGATACTTGACTTCTACTATAGGTTGTGTATAATATATAATGCAGTTATAGATAATACGGCTGCAGCCGTCTGACGGCGCATCTGCGCCAACGGGAAAGCTCGGCCGCAAATCGCGACCGTCAGTGAACTTAAACCCAAGGGGGCCATCGGCCCCCTTTTCAATTCCAGGAGAACGTCATGACCCAGAAGTCAGGTACTAAACCAAATTCTGCCGCAGCGGGGAAAGTCGTCGTCTTCGGCCTCGACAGTAATTGGCGACCTCACGCAGCCTGGTTCCCTCATACTCAGGCTGATCAGGCCCGAACCGCCGCCAACCAACTGCGCCTCAACGTAATTGAGGTCGCCAACGGAAAAGCCGCCGAAATCGTCGCCAAACTTCCGGCTGGTCAAATCCATGCAGCTGGCCCAGCGATGGTCCCACCGGTCCGGGAAGATCTATACGAAACCGTTGTCGCCACCATCAATCGGCACGGTGAAGCCGGTCAGAAACCGGGCGAGCCAACCCCGGTCGATTTCCCCACCGGTTATTGGGACGCCATCAAGCCGGGTCACCTCGTCCTTGCCCAAGAGAGCCTGATCGGCGGTTGGTACGAAGCGATTGTCGTTGGCCGAACGGGCAACAAGGTGACCCTCCGGTCTCGCGACTACCCCGGCTATCCAAACTTTACCGTGCCGGTGGCAGCAGTCGCCTTGGTGAGCCCCGCTGGGTCCTGACAATTCCAATGGCTGATAACTCGGGCTGCTTCGCGGCAGCCCGAGACGTCGTTCATCGTTTTATTCATGGAGACCTACCATGCCGAACCAGGCTCAGCAGATTCGAGCTCTCAACGACGACCTGCGCAAGTATCTAATCGGTGGTGGTGCCGTCATCACCCCGGGCATTACCGCCTAGCGAGATCGGTGGATTCCGGCGGGTCGATGTTGCCGCCGAGATCCGTGATCTCGCCAAGAGTTGGCAAAACTGTCTGGCCGATTACCTGTTCAATGTTAACGAAGGCACATCGGCAATCTACCTGTCGACTGAAAGGCAGGCCGTTTGTTTTCTATGTCGGTACGGCCGGATGGGCTGGTTCTTGCTCCAAGCCAAGGGCCCGAATAATGCAGCAGTCGGGCCGGACCAACTGGCCCAAATTCACGCAGCTTTTGCGGCAGCGGGCATCCCCCAATCTTCGATAGTTGAACCCATCAGAAGCATCATCCGAACTGAGGAGTGGCCACATTTTCATCCGGAACTAGATGGCGACGAGATTCTTGAAAACATCGCCCCGTGCTGACCGCCGCTAGCGCCAAACCGGTGGTATTTTGTGTGATAATTATCGATATTTATGACGATATTCTGCTTTAGTGACCCGGCGAATCTCTGCGACTGGGAATGAGCAACACGTGAAGGGAAAAACTTGCATTATCACGGGCGCGACCGCCGGAATTGGCTTTGAAACCACCGCCCGTCTCGGCGCTCTTGGTGCCCGGGTCGTACTCGTTGGCCGCGACCGAAACAAAGGCAAGGCTGCGCTTGCACGATTGCGCGGCAGGGTGCCTGGCATCACAGCCGAGATGCACTACGCAGATCTCTCACAGCACGATGAGGTTCTTCGGCTTTCGCGCGCTCTCCTCGATACGGCCGCGCGGATTGATGTTCTACTCAACAATGCCGGCGGGATCTTTGCGCGGCGCGACACCACGCCCGACGGACTCGAGCGCACTTTTGCCCTCAACCACATGGGCTATTTCCGGCTCACTGCCCTGCTGCGTCCCCGCTTAATCGCTTCTGCACCAGCTCGCATTGTTAATGTGGCATCCCGAGCGCATCACGGAGCGCGGCTTAATTTTGACGATTTGCAATGCGCGAAGGGCTATAGTGGCTGGAGCGCCTATCAACGTTCAAAGCTCGCCAATATCTTATTTACCCGAGAGTTAGCCCGTCAGCTTCACGGAACTGCCGTCACCGCAAATTGCCTGCATCCGGGCTTTGTTGCCACAGGGTTCGGCGATAACAACCGCGGGATTTGGGGTTATGGCATTGCGATCGCCAAGTGGTTAGCGGCAATCCCGGTTGAACGCGGCGCCGACACGCCTGTTTACCTCTCGTCCTCACCCGATCTCGGTGGCACAAGCGGTAAGTATTTCGACAAATGTCGCGAACGGGAACCCGATCAGTCAGCTAAAGACGATGAGGCTGGTATGCGGCTATGGGAGGAAAGCGAGGCGCTCGCCGGATTCAAACTACCGTAGAGCCAACTTATGATATTTTGTGTGGTTCGTAATGAGTTGCAGTCACTCAGGAGTCGGCAACTTGTTAAGAAAATCACATTTGTTAACAAGTTTGACGCGAACGCACCTGGGACGTCTCCACCTCCAACCAGACCGATTTGGGAGGTACGCCGTACCCGGAAAAGTCGAAAAAATCTGACGATTAGCGTTGCGTTCGATAAGGTTTAACAACGTTTGTTCTTGTTTGGTTGCGTCGTATCGTTGGTCAATCGTTGGTCAAGAATGTTCGAGCCGCACTTCGTCGGGCGCTTGCAAGATCGCAAACATCGCCCAGAATAATGACGCGATGATTCTGACTTACAATGCGAACCAAAGCCGGATGGAATTTTCGGAAAGGACAGGGGTTAACAGTGTGAATTGTGGGTTATAATGAGTGCAAGGCGAACGGAGATCATCGCCGGCTGCGGCTGCATGCGCTTGCCAAGGAAAATCTAGATAAGTTATCTTCGGTTGTTGAGGAACTGGGGGCGTTCCGATGAACATTGCGATCCGAGGCCCCGGAATTTTGTCGTCACAAAATTCCGGAGCAGCCTACCTTTTCGCCGCTGTTATCACCGCGGCGATCATCCTGGTCGGCACCTATGCCTTGCCGATGGATTCTCCAGCCGCCCTGTTCTTGCTAGATCATTCCACAAAGTCTTTCTTCGCGCCGATCTATCCCTTCACAATCCAGAATGTGATGTTCTTCATGACGGCGATCGGGTTGGCGGATCTATGGATCCGTTTTTCCGCGACGCGGACCGAAGAAAAATATCTCGCCCAAAAACTGCTTCCCGAGGAAGATACCGCCATCCTGCAGATCGACGATCTTGGCACGATCCGGCGCAAAGTTGCCGCGCTCAAGGCGAGCAAAGCGGCGTTCCTGCCGGAATTGATCGATCTGTCGATTCTTCAGCTCATGACCAGCCGCTCGCTTGACCAAACCGTCAGTATTTTCACGAGCACGCTCGAGCTTATGAGCCATCGGCTAGATCTCGCCTACCAGACCATGCGCTTTCTGGTGTGGGTCATTCCGACCACCGGTTTCATTGGCACTGTCGTCGGCATTGCGATCTCGCTGGAAGGCATGCAGGACCCGAAGAGCATCAATTTCGAGAAGGTGACGTCCGGCCTTGCAGTCGCCTTCTACACGACCATCCTCGCGCTGCTGCTAAGCGCAGTGCTCGTGCTTTTGCAAAATCTTATTCAACGGCGCGAGGAAACGGCGCTCAATCATGCCGCGCGATATTGCCTGCGAAATCTCATCAACCGAATCTACACCGACAAGTGATCCGTCATGCGACGGCCGCATCGCTCCATCGAGACCTTCGACATCTCGCTGATGGCCGTGGTGACGAAGGCCATGGGCGCCTTTTTGGTCATGATGCTATTGCTCATGCCGTATTATTCTTCCGGCCCGATCGGGCAACAGACGGCGGCGGACCTCGCTCAAAAAGTCAGCCAGGTCGAGCAGAAGATCAAGGACGTCGTTGACAAGATCAACGTGGCGGCGCCCGAGGATCTGCGCAAATTGCTGGAGGAGGTCCTCCTCCTGCTCGACGACGCACAGCGGCTGATTGCGGAATTGCGGCGCGCCAACGATGCGTTACAGGCGCAAGCCAAACGACTCGAGGAGCAGGTTGCGACGCTGAACACGCAGGTCAACCGGCTTGAGGAGCAAGTTGCAACGCTCAACGCGCAAGTCGTGGAGCTGCAGAACGAGAACGACTCGCTGCGGGCGCAGGTTGCGCCACTGCAACAAAAAGTGGCCGAGCTTCAAGCGGAGCTGGATAAGCTCAAAGGCAACAGAGTGACCGCCTCGCTATTCAGCCCAGACTGCAAAAGCCAGCTGAGGCTAGAGCTCTATCATCGAACGTCCTTCGTAATTTTTGAAGACAAAAGCAAAAGCAACTACATACTGAATTTCAGCGGGATGGGGGATTCAATTTCGGGAACGAAACCGGCGCCCGACAAGGCAGCAGCTGCCGATCCGCTGGCGCTTCCGTCGCCGGCCCCGGAGCCTCCGTCGCCGGTCTCGGCGACACCGTCTGCCGTAACTTCAGCTGCGAAGCTGGCGAACCCCATGTTCAGTACAGTCGTTGCAGGAGGGCTGAAGGGAGGAAACGATTTGTTTTTGGTCGCAAAAAACATCGGTGCGAACCCCAAAATCAAAAACGCCAAAGGAGTGAAAAGTTTTCCGTTGTTCAACGATGCAGACTGCACATTTATCCTCACTCTTTTTGCAGAACCAAAACTGGGTAAATTGCGCTCCATTGTCCCGCAAGAATTTTCGATAAAGAAAGGGACCTATGCCTTGATGGTCAGATCCTTCGAGGTGACGGATGATAATTTTGTAGTGAAACCAGGTACGGGGGCTCCGCTCGAATGGCTTGTGGACCAGGTCGCCCATGCCGATAAGGGCGGTCAGTAAAGCGTGGACCCGAGATGGGATTCTGATTCGATGAATGGACACATCACGTTGCAGGACGGTTGCAAATGGCAAAAATGATCCGCTGCGACTCAGGACATGTTTACAGCGCAGAGGCGCATAGTCGATGCCCCGAATGCGCGCGTCTCGGCATTGGTACCGATGCCGCTCAGGACGATGCCGATACAACAACGGCCGCAACGAGCGGCGCCCGCCCGCGCCCAACTGCGGCCGGCATCGGAATTCCGGCGTCATGGCTTCTCGGCGGCGGTGCGGCGGCGGCGGTCGCCCTTGCCGTTGGCTTTATCGTGCTACGGACACCGGCTGAACGGCCACAGGTCCCTGAACAACGCGGACACGCCCCATCCGCGTCTGTCAACGCGCCGTCCGTCGCGCCTCGAATGCCCGACATCCTGCCGGGAGTTGGCCAGCGCGAGCCGGGCAACACGGCACCGACCTTGCCGGCGCCATCGGGCGTCGCTCCGCGGGCCCCGCCGGGTGTCGGGCCTGAAGCGGCTGCACCACAGAAATCGACCGAACTCATCCCCGCGAGCGCGCTTTCGCCGCAAAGAAGCGGCTGGACCGCCTATGCATACAGTACGACTAACCAGAATTGGGGCGAGGCTTACAAATTAGACAGCGCGGCGCAGGCGCAAGAGCGCGCGGTCGTCGAGTGCGGCGGACGCGAACAAAGCTGTAAGATTGCTGTCTGGTTCAAGGGACGATGCGGAGCGATTGCACGCGGCGCCAATCTCGCCCATGCCGCCGGCCTCGGGGATACGCCCGAAGCCGCGGCCCAGGACGCGATCTCGGATTGCAACAAGGTCCAGGGCACCGAGTGTCGGATTATCCGGGTCGGATGTTCGCATTGATCCATTGTCTGTCCGCCGGCGGCTAGCCTACGATATGGGCAGAGGATGCAGGTTCGGATCGTTGTGCTGTGAAAAGGGGGACGCCTATGCATCGAGCACTTTGCGTCATCGTCCTTGCGCTGTCCGTGAGTTGGACTTCGGAAATTGCGTCCGCACAAACGTCTCAAACGTGTCAGTTTTCAAGCGGCCCAAAGTCCGGTCAGCGACAGTATTTTCCAACCGCCGCGCCCGTTGCTATCGGTTCGCCATGCTGGGATGGTGTTTCCAGTCACGGCGCTGCCATAGCCGACGAAGACTCGGCGTCTTCGAAGGCACCTCCTTCCGGTCCTGGTTCGGCTGCATCTTCGCAAACGTGTCAGTTTTCAAGCGGCCCAAAGTCCGGTCAGCGACAGTATTTTCCAGCTGCCGTGCCCATGCCTATCGGTTCGCCATGCTGGGATGGTGTTTCCAGTCACGGAGCCGCCATAGCTGACGACACGGCAGCTTCGAAGGCACCTACTTCCGCTGAATCGACCCAATGGTGTCAGTTTTCAAGCGGCCCAAAGTCCGGGCAGCGACAGTATTTTCCAGCTGCCGCGCCCATGTCTATCGGTTCGCCGTGCTGGGATGGTGTTTCCAGTCACGGAACCGCAGTCCGCGAGCGAGTGATGTGAATACAGGCAATGAAGCGAAAACCCATCGCCTCGCCAGGAACCAGATGGCCCTCGTCCAGCAATCTGGGTCGCCGTCGAAGTCGCTAGCGAGCTCCGGTCAACGCTCTGAGCAGGCCGGGCATATTTCGGATCAAGCCGGGGAGGGGAATTTCGAGGCCATGCGCTAGTTTCCGCGCAGTTTTTTCGCCTCAGCCAGATCCGCCGCTGCATGGGCCTTGTCGTTCTTGGCCTCATAGGCTTGCGCACGATTGAAATACGTGTTGACGAGTTTCGGATTGAGTTTGAGCGCCTCGCTGAAATCGGCGATGGCACGATCGTAATCGCGGCTCGCTAGAAACGCGGCGCCGCGATTAGCGTATGAAGAGGCGTCCTTCGGATTGAGGTTGATTGAGCTGCTGAAATCGGCAATGGCGCGAGCGAAATCCTTCTCGTGGTAATAGGCCGCCCCCCGTGCGCGGAATGCGACCTGATATTTCGGATCCAACTTGACGCATTCGATGTAATCGGCGATGGCGCGATTGTAGTCGTTCTTGGCCTCATAGGCACGCGCACGATTGACATAGACGTTGACGAGTTTCGGATTGAAATTGAGCGCCTCGCCGAAATCGGCGATGGCGCGATCGTAATCGCGGCTTTCAAGAAACGCGGCGCCGCGATTAGAATATGAAATGGCGTCCTTCGGATTGAGCTTGATTGCCTCGGTGAAGTCGGCGATGGCGCGAGCGAAATCATCCTTGTAGTAATAGGCTTCGGCGCGTTGGCGGAACGCAAGCTGATGTTTCGGGTCCAGCCTGATGGCTTCGCTAAGATCGACGATGGCGCGATCATAGTCCTTCTTCTTTAAGAAAGAGGCGCCACGGTTGTTGTGGTAAATGGCCACATTTGGACTGATCGCTATTGCCTGGCCGAAATCGGCAAACGCCCGATCATAGTCCCGTTTGCGCTCAAAGTAGATCATGCCACGGAAGTTGAAGGCGGACGGGTCCCTGGGATTGAGCTTTATGACTTCGTTGAGATCGGCGATGACGAGATCGACCCTACCTTTCTTCTCATACGCATACGCACGGTTCTTGTAATATCCAGCCACATTCGATTTGAGCTTGATGGCGCTGCTGTAATCGGCAATCGCCCGGTCGTAATCGCCCTTTTTGTAGTAACTGTCACCCCGCTTGCCGAACGCATCGGAATGATCGGGCGACCGTCTGATGACTTCGTCGAAATCGGCGATCGCCTTGTCGTGATCGCCCTTGCGCTGAAAGACGTTGCCGCGCGCGTAAATTCCAAAAGTGCGCATGTCGGGCGGCACATCCGCCGCGTCCGCCAACCTGCTGCAAAGCTCAAACTTCTGATTCGCGCCCGCGGTCTTTTCGCTACATAAGGACAGCAGCCTTTGGGTCAGGACGGGATTGACCGCTTGCGCGAACGTGCCGGAGGGTGCCGCCAATATCACGCCCGCGCTAATGACGCCGACAACGGCAAAATAATCTCCGCGCATGCGCTCCCCCGCGCTCCCGATGGAAGACAAAACCAGATTAGCAGAATGCCTTGGTGGAGTCAGCAACGCATCCTGTCCCTGTCGTAAACCCAACTGGGCTGGCCACTGAGGCAGAATCACGCAATCTTTCCGTTTGATGAGGGAAGGTTGCAGCCTAGTCTGGTCGGCGTTGCTCGGGCTGTTCCGGTCAAGAGCTTCATTGCTGGCTGAGATCCTGGTCCTCCGCCATCAACTTAACATCCAGCGACGGCATTTGCCGAAGAGGCAGACCTTTCGTGCCACGGATCGCCAAATCTTTGTTGTGCTTTATCGATTGGTGCCAACTGTCGTAAACGCTCTGGCAATTGTGAAGCCGGAGACCGTCATAAAATGGCTGTCCCTTCCGAAAACTTAATCCGCGCATAGCAATGATGTAGCCCGCCGAGAACGGGCACCGCGGACATGGAACCGGAGTACTGAATTGGCCGATGATTTGGACTGTCCTTGTCGAGCGCCAAGTGTGTCCGGCTGGTGTTGTAGTATTCTTGTGTATCGAACCAGTCTCTGCAAACAGCAGTCTCCGTTTCCGGGAAACGGGATTTTTAGGACCAGAGATAAAGGTACAGATTTTGGCCCCTCAATCCCAACAGCCGCTTTGCAGAGACAGAGCACGCGCCGCACGAGCCGCCAAATCGGGGCCATTAGCGAGCGGCCGGGAAATATCTCTAAGCGGCGGACTGCGTGGTGGAGACGAGAGGACTCCAACTGCGTGCCAGGCACGCAGTCTTATCGAACCGGTCTCTGTCACCAAGACACCAAGATTTGAGGTCTATTCGAGTGCAATCCTGGCACTTAAAGCCAACCAGCCGCACCTGCCGCTTCAAAATGTGCGATTCAATCGCGATCCGCAGGAATGTAGGGAATCATGCCCTTGTGGAATGCGATCTCCTGGATCTCGCGCGGCATCTGGCGCAAATCGACCAATATGCCATTCACCTCGACCATCCACACCAGCGGGTTTAGATTCAACAACCTTTGCAGCGACCATTTTGGATCAAGTTGGTGGGTTTTAAGCGTCTCGAAAATAACGCGCGCCTTCGCGCTGGCAGTGCTCTGGCCGACTCCAAATGCGGTGCATACGTCGGCCATGGGCATGTACGGCTTCGTCGATCGGTCTGACAGAAAGTTTATTTGGCCCAACACATAGATGATGGCACACGCCCAAGTCCGGGGTTGCCCCGAGGTGACCGGGCTAGTTCGCTTACGACACAGCGCTGCAGCCATAAGCCGCGCCAGCTCGCGATATTCATCATCCAAATGATCGCGGCAGACGTGGTCTGTCAGAGCAACGATTGTGTCGTAGGTAGCCCTCATTTTCTGTGGAACTAACTTCGTGCGGGTGATTTTTGCCATGTCGGACTATCACTGCAAATTTATAATGCTCTTATAGTTGCTATCGGCGATATCAGGGCTCTGCGGTGCGCATTCTCGATGACCTCGAATTGATCCGCCTCATCAACACTTCTGTCGGCTCCAAGTGTCAGACTTGATCCATTAGGACAAAGAGATCACAAACTCTTTCTCGCGGGGAGACCTGTCTCGCGCGCGAATAGCTCCGCAGCATACGTCACTCCATATCCAAGGGCCTTGTAACCTGCCTCCCGCTTGGCAGCCATCTTTCCCAGCATGGGTTCGTCCGCATCGACGTAGTCGTAGATGACAACTTCCCGCTTGGCTGCGTGGAGCCGGTGAAGTCTTCCCGCATACTGGGCAAGGGTTCCACGCCAAGAAATGGGCATTGTAAGAAACAGTGTATCGAGACGCGCGTCGTCGAAGCCCTCACCGAGATAGCGACCCGTCGCCACTATTACGCGCTCCTCGGAGTTGGGCATTGCTTGCAACAGTTCGGTCGCGTGACTGCGTTCCTTCGCTTTCATCCCGCCTTTCAGCACGATGACATTTTTCACAAACTTCGCTAGGCGCTCTGAAATCGCCTGTAGGTGGTCTTTGCGCTCGGTGATCACGACCGGCGAGCGTCCTGCTTCCAGAGCGGAGAGGACATCGTCAAAAATCATTTCATTGCGGGCCTTGTCCTGCGCCAGCAGGCCATAAAGCTCCTGGATCGACGCAGGCGCCTCGGCTTTTTGCCGTTTGGCACGAAATGCGGTCTTCTTGACGATAACCCGGTGCGAAAACGGCCTTGAGGCCGCCTGCCTCCTCGCGTCGACCCGATAACGGACCGGACCGCACTGCATGAATATGATTGGGTGGTGGCCATCCTTTCTTGTCACGGTTGCTGACAGGCCGAGCACATATTTCGCCTTGGCGGCCCGAGCCACAGCCTCAAAGCTGACGGCGGACAAATGATGGCATTCGTCCACGACGAGATGTCCATAGTCAGCCACGAGGTCGGATACCTCGCCCTTCCTAATCACGCTTTGGATTATGGCGACATCAATGACACCCGTCGGCCGCTTCCGGCCACCGTAGATCACGCCAATACGGTCAGCATCGATGTCGAGGAATGCGCGTAGCCGTGCCAGCCATTGATCCAACAGTTCCCGCCGATGCACCAAAACCAAAGTGTTCGTGTTTCGCTCCGCTATAAGTTTGGATGCGACTACTGTCTTACCGAATGCGGTTGTGGCAGCGAGCACGCCGGTGTCGTGATTGATCAGAGCATCCACCGCCGCCTGCTGTTCAGGAGTGAGTGTTCCGAGAAAGTGCGTCCCGAGGGGCCTGCCGCTACATCGGTCGTCGCGCAGCTCGGGCCGGATACCATTGGCAGCGAGGAGCTCAATAGCGGCATCGAAGCAGCCCCGCGGTAACGCTATATGCTTGATAAATAGCTCGGCACATGAAATTACTCGCGGTTTACCAAAGGTCGACAGTCGCATCGCCTGAGCCGCATAAAACTCAGGGTTCTGAAAGGCCGCGAGACGCAGCAGACGGTTGACCAGCGCTGGCGGCAACACATTTCGATCGATGTACACCTGATTGCCCGAAACTACCTCGACCCTCTCCGGCGTCACGCCAACAATCGGCTGCTCGGCTTTTCGTCGCGATGGTGGCGCTGTCCAAGGCTCCTCATCACCGTCATCGAGAGGAAGGCGTACTCCCAGGATCCGTCCCGCAGCCGATGCTTGCTCGACAAGGTTGGCAACTTCGGCTCGACTCGTGCCCTTGAGGCTCGCCAGGAATGCCCACTGGTCATCATATGGTCGCAGTTCATCATCCACGAAGACACTGTTGCCGTGCTGCCGGGGTCCGTTCTGCAAAGGCAACGCGATCAGATTGCCGAATCCGCCGGCAGGCATTGTGTCTTGGCTAGGAAAGAACCGATCATACGATTCGAACCCCAAATCGGGGCAGCGCTCCATTGTCTCGGTCACTAGATGGGCACCAAGTTTACGCGCCTCGGATGCTGGTACAGGCTCCGAGAAGAAAATCCAGACATGCCCGCCTTTGCCAGAGCGGGAGCGCTCAAGGGCTGCGCGCACACCCTTTTCGCGACATGTTTCGAGGAACGCCAGCGCATCGCGTTGCCAACATTGCTTGTCGAAATCGGCGGCCAAGAACCAGCAGGTCTCGTCCATCATAAGCGGATAAACGCCTGCTACGAACGGCTCCGCCTGGCCCGGATTGGCGATGTCCCGGCCCTGTAAATGACTTTTCACAACGTCATCACTAACCGGCACGAATGCCTGGTTTGGACAGTGGCTACACTTGATGCGCGGCTTCTCGCAGATACCGCGAACCCATTCGTTGCGGCAAACCGGAGCGTAACCTGCCTTACCGGACTTTGAGTTTTCCCACCTCCGGGGGAAGACGTCGTCGCGCCCCCGGAAGAGCGAACGAAATAGGGCGACCTTTTCGGCATTGGACAGTGCCGTCGTGGTCACAACATCCGCTATCATTTTTGGCTGCGATGTGGGCTGCACATCTGCCGTGCGTCGAAGTTTAAGTCGTTCAAGCGAAGTGAGAACGCTCGCGCGCTCTCGATCAAGCTCGACGAGACGCCTTTGGAGATCTGCCATCTCTTCGTTAAGGAAGTCGTTCACCGCCATGCTCTGTCACGTCTGCATACACCGCCGAAAATCTATAAAGGCTGGTGCGGGAGCAAAATAATTTTGTGTGCTCGCGGGATCCATGGTCTGCATGAAGAATAGCAGGCATCCTCGTGTACGTCGCTGTCGACGACGAAAAATTTACACTCGTAGTCGACGCCACTCGTTGACAAATTCTTTGACTTAAATCGTATGCGACGCAAGAACATGTCGATCAATTGTTGAATCAAACAAGATATTTTGATTCAAAAAATGAATTCAGAGCGCGCACAAACTTTTTTCAGAAACAGCGATGAACCTGCCAGGAACGGAATTTTTAAGGCCAGAGACCCGCGCCCCAAAACCGTGTGGTGGTGCCCAGATGCCGTCCGCAGAGACTGAAAAGTCGGAGAAAAATGCGCCTAAGTCTTTGAAATATCGTAGGTTATAACGAGTGTTATTGGAGACTTACAACTGTAACGAGTGCATGGTGGGCCCGGGAGGACTCGAACCTCCAACCAGACCGTTATGAGCGGTCGGCTCTAACCAGTTGAGCTACGGGCCCCCGCGCACCTTCTATCAACGCGCGTGGGCGGAGTGCAATGTCGCCCTCTCCTTTTCCGCCGCACTTTCCGCTAGGCTTTGCCATCCTCGTTTTACCGGAGATCGAGCAGCATGCATGTTTTCAGCCTCGAGCGCGAGCAGCAGTGGAATCCCAAGCACCACGTGGAGAAAATCCTGGGCAAAATCGCCGATGGCGACTTCACCATCGCTTGCTGGGAGCCCGGACAGACCAGCCCCTACCATTGCCACCCGGATGCCACCGAAATCTATTTCTGCTTTTCCGGCGGCGGCACCATGCGCACGCCGAAGGAAACTATCGCGGTCACGCCCGGCTCGTTCGTGGTGCACCCGCCCGGCGAAGTGCACGAATACGAAAACGGCACAGGCCGCACCATGCTGTTCCGCGTGCGCTACGGCGCCGACATGCGCGCGCACCACTGTGCGTGGCGCGGAAACGCGGAGTGGAAGCAATCGGGGGACGACGCCGACTATTACCGGAAACATCCGGTTGCATAGTCGTCCGTTAAGAAGCCAATTTGAGTTCGGGATCGTCTGCAAGCACGCTGCGTAGCGCCGCCAGGATCAGACACAAAAGAAACCTTAGCCAGGCGAGGACGAGGCGGAGGTTGTGGCCAACGGCGGTGAGGATAGCGTTGGCGGCGTCACCGGCGGTTCCCTTGAGATAGCAGCGGCCGAGGTGGCCTTCGGCCTTCATGTGCCCGATCACGGGCTCGATGGCGGAGCGGCGTCGCAGCTCCCGCTTGATGGCGCCGAACACGCCGCGCTTCTGCCCGGAGATGAAGACACGGTGCGGGTTTGCTGCATCGTGGCCGCGGTATCCTTTGTCGACATAGACCCGCTCGATCTCGCGCCCGGTGAGCCTCTCGGTGTTCTCGATAGCAGCGCGCAGGGTGTGCCCGTCATAAGGATTGCCCGGCAGCGCCTTGGCGTGCAGCACGAACTGGCCGCCCGGGGCGCGGGCGTTGGTGGTGACGATCGAAGCCTTGACGCCGAACTCATAGGGCGCACTGGCTTTGCCCTTGCCGATGCATTCGACCTCGGGGGCATGGAAGGAATACAGTTTCCAGCCGCGCTGGCGCTGCTGCTGCGAACGGATCTGGGTGGCGCACGCCAGCGGCCATTGGAATGCTTCCTCCAAGGCTGGCTGGCCGGTGATCTTGCGGCCGACGTCGCGGATGATGCGACCAAGACGCGTGCGTAGGATGCGTAACTGCCGCCGATGCCGGTTGAATTGCTTGGCGTGGGCGTAGCGCCCCGCCATCATGGCCGCATGCTTGGCGATGCGCAGATAGGACTGCCGCAGCCGCACCCCGTGCTTCCTGGCCATGCGATTGAGCCCCTTGATCGCCGCGTGCAGCAGCTTGGCATCGGTCGGGAAGGTGATGTTCTTGGGCTGCACGGTGGTGTCGATCGTGACCCGCGCCAGGTCCTTCGTGCGCAGGGCGCCACTCTGATGCGCGACCCGCAGGCTCTCGGCCAGCAGCAGTTCCAGCTTGTCGCCGAGCCGCTTGCGCCAATGGCTCAAATCCGAGCGCTCGTGCGGAAACTCATGCTGGAAGAACTCTTCCCCGGTGAAATACTGGAAATACGGATCATGGACCCAGCGCTCACACACGCCCTCATCGGACAGTCCGTAAATGTGCTTGAGCAGCACAAGCCCGATCACGAAGCGGGTTTCGACCCCGGGTCGACCCTGGTCGCTGTAGAGCGGCGCGATCTCGCCGTCGATCCACGTCCAGTCGAGCTTGCCGGCAAGCTGTACCAGCTCGTGCTTCATATTGATGATCTGCTCGAGCCTGGCCCGGAACAGGTCGCCTGATCCCGTGGTCTCATGTTGCTTCGGCCGCATCGTGCCCTCCGATGCAGCCAAGGAATCATGGTTCGCGAAGAAAGAAAATCGAAAAACGAAATTGCAAGGTTCTCTGCTCTCAGGCCGTGAAATCCTGCAATTTAAAATCGGCCAAAGCCCCGGAAATAGACTCACATTCAATCGGTTAGCGATTGTTCACGGACGACTGCATAACCAGTGTCATGGCCGGGCTTGACCCGGCCATCTCGCTTAGGGACGCACCGTGCCTTTCTAAGCGGGATCACCGGGACAAGCCCGGTGATGACAGAATGCGATATTACATCTTCAATAGCCGCTTGGCGTTGCCGCTCAATATCTTCACCTTGTCCTCATCGGACAGCGGGATGTCCTTCATCCATTCCACGCCCGGCGAGTTCATCACGAACGGCCAGTCGACCGCGAACAGGATGTGGTCGACGCCCATCTCCATCACGCAGCACAGCAGCGCCGGATTGGAGAAGAAGCCGCTGGTGGTCACATAGAAGTTCTTGCAGAAGATGTCGCGGAAGCTCATCGGCTTCTGCCCCGGCCGCTTGAGCGAGGCATCGATGCGCCAGACCAGGAACGGCAGCGTCTCGCCGAAATGGCCGAGGATGATCTTCAGGTTGGGATGCGCGTCGAACACGCCGGACAGCACCAGGCGGATCGCCTGCGTCGCGGTCTCCACCGTGTAGCCCCAGCCCGGGCGCACCACCAGCGGGAAGTCCTTGGCGTAATCCTGGTAGTAGATTTCCGTCACCTTCGGATGCGGCAGCGAGGGATGGAAATAGATCGGCACGTCGAGCTTCTCGGCGCGCTCATAGATCGGCCAGTATTTCTTGTAGTCGAGGAACTCGCCATTGGTCATGCCGTGCAGCATGGCGCCCTTGAAGCCGAGTTTGCTGACTGTGCGTTCGAGCTCGTCGGCGGCGGCTTTCGGATCGACGGTGGGGAGCGCCGCAAAGGCGGCAAAGCGCTTCGGGTTGGCCGCGCACACTTTGGCCAGGCGGTCATTCACCTGCCGGGCCAGATCGGCGGCGATGTCGGCCCCGAGTTTCTGGGTCGAGGGCGCGCCATGCGAGAGCACCTGCATGTCGATGCCGGCCTCGTCCATTTCCTTGATGCGCAGGGCGCCCAGATCGTAGAGCCGCACGTCCGTCTCGTTGCCGCGACCGGCTTCCGGGCCGGTGAAATGCTTGGCCAGCTCCGGATCCCAGTAATGCTCCTCGATCGCGATGATCGGGCAGTTCGGCTTCTTCATCATGACACTTCCCCCGCGAAGTTATCGTGTTTCAGTTCCTAGCAACCGGGGGGTTCGCTGTCACGGCCCCTCCGTGCCGCAACCATCGTGGACTTGTCATGCGTGTGCCGGGAGAGCGCAATCATGCGGAATGCCTAAGGAGTTTGCTTTCCCGATTCGGCCGACTCAGTTAAGCAAAAGCAATGCTGCCGTTCCTTCGGATCCTTCCAGTAGGCGGCGTACTCCTCGCCATCACGCTGCTAGCCCTGGCGCTCAGCCCGCTGGACCGCTCGCGTGCGCAATTGCGACCAAATGTGGCGCCGGTGCGCGGCGCCATGATCGAGCGCGGCGAACACCCGGAATGGCGGCAGTTTCTGATTCATGCCGCGATCCAGCGCGCCGATGAATTGAACCGGCTGCGCGAACTGCCGGACACCCCGACCCATACCGAAGCCGCGCCGGCTGAGCCTGCCAACCCTATCGAGGCTAGCAAGCTTGCTGCACCTGACAAGGCTGCTGAGGCTGCTGAGGCTGCTGAGGCTGCTGAGGCTGCTGAGGCTGCTGAGCCCGCTGAGCCCGCCAAGCCTGCCGATGCTGCCGCGCCCGCCGAGCCCAAACTCGCCGGCCTGCCGACCAATCGTAGCGACACCAATCCGGACGCCGACGACGTGACCGGGTCGGTCGTGCAGCCGCCGCCGGCAACCATTCCGATCGATATCGGCGAGGCCTCGTCGGTCGAATTGCCGGTCGCCGCACCTGAGGAAATGCCGCCGGTGATCAGGACGCCGCAGCGGCTCAAGTCGCGCAATGAGAGCCGGGTCAGGGCCACCCGGCACGCGCGCCGCGTCAGCACGCCGGCCAAGCCGCAATCGATTGTCACGTTCAATCTTTTGGACATGATATTCGGCGGTCAATCGGCCAATCGACCGCCGGCGGCCGGCGCCAAGAACAACTAGCGCAACACGCGTCCGGCGGATGCCGGGGCGGCTATCAAAGAACCCGACGTAGCTCGGACCCCGGTGCCTGCATTCTTAGCATTGCGATGCTATTGCGGCGGCAGTTCCGCCGTCGACGCAAATGCATTGACCGCATCGGC
Organism: uncultured Alphaproteobacteria bacterium; assembly: GCA_963739825.1. Taxonomy (GTDB): domain Bacteria; phylum Pseudomonadota; class Alphaproteobacteria; order Rhizobiales; family Xanthobacteraceae; genus Pseudolabrys. The sequence goes on along the minus strand of CAVUBU010000001.1, from coordinate 1,467,911 downwards.
GCCGCTCTGCTGCGAGCCGCGCTTGCTCTTGGCGGCGTCGTAATAGCCGGCCGCATAATAATGCACCGCGCGGTTGCCATTGCCGTCGGCGGCACGATAGGCGCCGGTATCGAACAGGCCGGCGGCGTGCCGGACGATCAGGGCGTCTGGATTGCCGTTGGCATCGAGCCGGGCCGCACGCTGATTTTTTGCCGCAGCAGCCGAGGCCGTGGCGGCCAGCGCGATGATGATAGTTGCCATGCAGGCTTTGCGAATCATGTCAGCTCCGGTTTTTTGGGATACTCGGCTTGTCATCGGGAACTTCGGCGACTTTGTGACGCGACTGGATTTCCCGCTGCGTGTTCCATCACAAATTGATTCACGCGGTTGCGGAAATTGTTGACGCGCAAGGTTCCATCGTACGGTCCCCGTGGCTCGCTTGTGCCTTGCGCGCATTGATTCAGATCAAAACGAGCGGCGGCGACGGCCTTAGCCTTTTGTATTGGTCAAGACCGGGGATTTGCCACGCCGACCGAAACCGCCATCGTCATTGCCGGAATTGTGCTGGTGTTCGCCGTGACGCTCGCATGGGCCGATTTCTACACGCGCAATTACCACGCGCCCGGTGCCGGGGAATAACGCTCCGCCCGTTCTCGTCCTCGCCGTCGCGGCTTACGTGCCGGCCGTGTAATGTCGTCGCCGCGCCAACCGGGCGCGCGAGGATTGACACGTATGACCAAGGATATCCGCACGCTGGAGGACCGCCTGCGCGCGGTCGAGGACACGCTGGCAATTTATCATTTGATCGCCAGTCACCCGCCCGCCGCCGACACCGGCAGCGACAGCTATTACCGCAACGCCTTCATGCCCGACGGCTTGATGGATCTCGGCGGCGGCAAGGGCGCCAGCGGCAACGAGGCGATCGCGGCCATCGTCAAGACGCCCGAGCATCGGGCGGCGATCGAAGGCGGCCTTTGCCACTTTGCCGGGCTGCCGCGCGTCGAGCTTGACGGCGATACGGCGACGGCAACTTCTTATTTGCAGATTATCACGCCGAACAAAGGCGCAAGCCCTGTGGAACTCGCCGGCCATGGCACATCGGCCGGCTTCCGCATCCACCGCGTCGGCGCCAACCGTTGGGAACTCAAACGCACCAAGGACGGCTGGAAGGTCGTGCGGCGCACATTACGCCCGCTCGATGGCGGCGCGGGCGCGCGCGACTTGCTGCGCCAAGCGGTGGCGAACTAGCTCACCAATCGCAGAACGGATAACGCCGTTGCGCGGCGATCACCTGCTGCTGCGCCTCGGCAAACACGTCGATCACCGTCACGATCACCGAGATGATGCGCGCGAAGCCGGCAAACGGTTGCGCCACTTGCGAGGCGCGGAGCGGTAAAGTCGACATCGTCTAATTCTCCTTAGCGGAATTCGTTGGACGGAATGCGTTTCACCAGCGCGTGGACAGGAAGCGGCGCTCGATCTCGCGTTCGGTTTCGTCGGTGAATTTGCCGCCGGTGCCTGCCAGATATCGCGCGATCTCGCGATCGGCCTGGCGCTGGCGCGACTCCATCAAGGCGGCGAGCAAGCGACTGAACAAGCCGCCGCCGGTGCGCACGGGGATGGGCGCGACATCGAGATTGCGCGGGGCAAGCGTAGAAGGGGCATAAGCCATGGCGTCATCTCCTTTGTGAGGCCCGATGATCCGTGGCGTTTCCAGTCTATTTTCTTCTTGTTGCAGTGCAATATACGCCGATTAAAATACTCTGGTAGTCCCTGGAAAACATGAGTCCCATGCGCTTGAATCATGCGCTGCATTGCACAAGTGTCGCAATTCAATGCAGGTGATTCCAAATGCGGCGGCAACCGCCCAAGGAGCGTGCATTGCCGCCGGCGCGACGCCCCTTCGCCGCTTTTCCGCCCACATGACATTCGTACAAAATTAACCATGCGTGACGGTGCCCGGCGCGCTTGCGCGCGGCGGCGCCCGATCCCAGCCGATTGCAAAGGGAGCGAATGTTCCCTATATACGCGGCGTTCAGATTTCGCCTGCCTTGCAGTTACGCCCGCTAATGGGCCTTCCCAAGAACACGCCGAATCCGGATATGAGGCCCATACGAATGGTTTGTATGGGGCATTGACGCCTTTGTGCGTTTCAAAAAGGAGGCCATGATGGCCACAGGTACCGTTAAGTTCTTCAACGCCCAAAAGGGCTTCGGCTTCATCGTGCAGGACGGCGGCGGGCCGGATGTGTTCGTTCACATCTCGGCAGTCGAGCGCGCCGGCATGAGCAATCTCAACGAGGGCCAGAAGCTCTCGTTCGACATTGAAGCCGACCGCAAGAACGGCAAGTCCGCCGCTGCCAATCTGCAGGCGGTCTAAGCGCTTGTTTGATGCGAAACGCCGGCGTAAAACGCCGGCGTTTTCTTTTTGCAGCACTCGGAATATCGATTCGTCATTCCGGGGCCGGTCGCAGGCCGGGACCCGGAATCCAGACAAAGACTCAGCGCCGGCGTCTGGATTCCGGGTCCGTTGCTTCGCGCCGTCCCGGAATGACGGAAGACTAACAGGACGATGCCCATGGCCAAGAAACCGGGAACCAACCCCAAAGGCGAATTCGTGTTCTTCGACGTCGTCTATGAAGACGGCTCGCAGCGCTCCAACCGGCGCGTTCCGGCCGAGCTGCTAGGCGGGCTGGAAAAGGACGCGCCGGCGCTCGGCTTTCTGATCGAGCAGGACCGCGAAATCGCCGAGAAGTCCGGCCGCGCGCCGCTCCAGATCAAGACCGTCGGCCGCGTCGGCGCCAAGCCGGATAAAATGATGAAGGCGAGCTAGCGCGGACGCAAAGCCTGCGACTGCGCTTTTCTTGTCATGGCCGGGCGTGTCCCGGCCATTTTGATTCATAGGGCTAGGCTTTGCTGCGTTCAGCGGGATCGCCGGGACATCAGACGGGAAGCCAACCGTTCTCAATAGGTGCCGGGCCCCACCCGCGCGGAGACGAACGGGATCGAGCTAGGACGGATTGCGCGGCGTGTTTTACTGTTGCCGCCGCTCGGCCGGGGTCGATGGACGCATTTTCGCCCACGGATCGTTATGTCTGGTAGTTTTCTTATCGGGAATTTTCTGCAGTGCCCGCCGATAGGCATTCTCGCGGGCGCGATTTATTCGTAAGTTTTTGTTCTGTAAGGAGCCGTTCGGAAAGTCCGTTGGCACAACGACGGGAGGCGGCCGTATTGTGTTATTCTGCGCAAACGATGGACCCGTCAACAACGCGCTTATCGTTGCCGCCGCAACGGGGATCACGGCGAGCTGCTGGCAGACTTTCATCGATCCGAATGTCACCATAGCGATAATATGCAGCCGTTTGCGAGCACCCCGCCAGATCAAAAAATGAGACGAAACGCCACACATGGCGGCGCCCGCGTCATCCTTTCAGATGCCCGCCTGCGCTAAAGCTTTGGCGGGCTCCTCAGGATGAGGCGAAGAGAGTCTTTCGCTCCCCGCCCCGCTCGCGCTAGGACTGGCGCCGAGGAACACGGAAAAAACAACGGAGCCCGCTCATGCCCAAGGCCTACTGGATCACTTGCTATCGCGAGATCAAAGACCCCGCCAAGGTCGCCGCCTACGCCAAGCTGGCGCCGCCGGCGCTGGCGAAATATGGCGTGCGCTACCTCGCCCGCGGCAATCCGGCCGCCGCCTTCGAGGCGGGGCAGAAAGAGCGCATCGTGATGTCGGAATTCCCCAGCGTCGAGCAGGCGATCGCGGCGCATAACGGGCCGGAATACCAGGAGGCGCTCAAGGCGCTCGGCGACGGCGCCGTGCGCGACATCCGCATCATCGAGGCGCTGGAGTAAGGCGCGCCGCCGGCGGCCTTCTATGGCTTCCAAGCGGTAAACGCGGCCGCTGCAATCGCCGCGCCGGTTTTGCCGGCATTTTAAAACAATTGAGGCATTCTGCCGGGCAGCTATCAACGGCGCGGACCGGCAGCTATGAACCCGTTCTGGAAGACCATTCTGACCACCGCGCTCGGCGGGGCCTCGCTCATCGGCGCGCACTACTCGGCCGATTGGGTCGCCAACCACACCTACCGCAGCCATCGCGCGCCGCAGGCGCTGGCGGAAGCGCCGCGGCCGCATTATGTGCCGGTGCAAAATCGCGGCACGTTACCGAGTCATTTCCGCCGCAGCGCGCCGCTGCGCCCCTACCGTTCCTCATACGACCGGCGCTGACGGCGGGCAGCCGCGCAGACGAAATCCCTCAATCGAACAGCGCCACCGCCCGCGTCCAGGCGCCGGAGGCAGCTTTGATCTTGGACGGGAAGCAGGCGACGGTAAAGCCGGAGGGTGGAAGCTGCTCCAGGTTGCACAGCTTCTCCATGTGGCAATAGGGAATCTCGCGGCCGGCCTTGTGGCCCTCCCAGATGATGGAAGGGTCGTGCGTTTCCTCCCAGCGCTTGCGCGTGTGCACGAAGGGCGCGTCCCAGCCCCAGGCGTCGATGCCGCAGACGCGCACGCCACGCGAGGTGAGATAAAGCGTCGCCTCGCGCCCCATACCAATGCCGGCGGTGAGATATTCCTCACTGCCGATGCATTCGCTGGCGCGCGTGTTGACCAGCACGATGTCGAACGGCGCGAGCGTGTGGCCGATGCGCTTGAGTTCGGCCTCCACCTCCGCCGCGGACACCAAGTGGCCGTCCGGCAGGGCGCGGAAGTCGAGCTTGACGCCGGGGCGGAAGAACCAGTCGAGCGGCACCTCGTCGATGGTGATCATGCGGCGCCCGTGGATGTCCTTCGACTGGAAGTGATAAGGCGCGTCCATGTGTGTGCCGTTGTGGGTGGCGAGCGAGACGTTCTCGATCGACCAGGCTTCGCCGTCCGGCAACTGCTCGGGTTTGAGGCCGGGAAAGGCCTCGAGCAGGACCCAGGCGGTCCCCGTGTTGGGGATGTATTCGATCTTCGGGCGCATGAAGGGTGGATCGAGCACAGTCTCATTGTCGAGCGCGACTGAAATGTCGAGCATGCGGCTGGGCAGCTTCATGGGGCACCTCCCTATTCCTCGGCTGTCATCGTCCGCGAATGCGGACGATCCAGCGAACACCGGACTTTGCGTGATTACTGGATGCCCCGTTTTCACGCGGCATGACAGCAGCAATTTGACGCGGGCGCTACGGTCGATACGATCCGGCCAATTGCCACCGCACGGGAGAAGCGCATGCCCAAGGGCTACTGGATCACCTGCTATCGCGAGATCAAAGACCCCGCCAAGGTCGCGGCCTACGCCAAGCTGGCGGCGCCGGCGCTGGCGAAATACGGCGTGCGCTATCTGGTGCGCGGCAACCCGTCCGCCACCTTCGAGGCGGGGCAGACCGAGCGCACCGTGATGTCGGAATTCCCCAGCGTCGCGCAGGCCATCGCCGCCCATAACGGGCCGGAATACCAGGAGGCGCTCAAGGCGCTGGGCGACGGCGCGGTGCGCGACATCCGCATTGTCGAGGGGCTGGAATAGGCGGGCGGCCATGGCTGCCAAACGGAAACCGCGGCCGGCACAATCGCAGCGGCGAATTTGCCGGCATTTTGAAACAATTGCTGCATTCTGCCGCGCTTGAACCCACGCGGAGCGGCAGCGATGAACCCGTTCTGGAAGGCCATTGTCGGCACTTTGCTCGGCGGCGTTTCGCTCATCGCCGCGCATTATTCGGCCGACTGGGTCGCCAATAACACCTACCGCGCCCATCGCGCGCCGCAGGCGCTGGCCGCAGCGCCGCGGCCGACTTATGCGCCGGCGGTGCGCCACGTCACGGTGCCGAATTATTCCCCGCACAATTCGCTGCCGCCGCCGCGCTAGCCCCGCGGCAGGCATAACTGAGGCGGGCAAGCCGCGGTCGTAGCGCTTGCAACGCCCGTTCATTCCCGCGCAAGCGGGAATCCAGACTTTTGCTCAAGTGCAGGGTCCCCGCTTTTGGGCAAGACGCGCTTCGCGCTTTTGCGCGGGGACGAACGGGATAATCAGTTGTCCAGGAACGAGCGCAGTTTTCTGCTGCGGCTCGGATGCTTGAGCTTGCGCAGCGCCTTGGCCTCGATCTGCCGAATGCGTTCGCGGGTGACCGAGAACTGCTGGCCGACTTCCTCCAGCGTGTGGTCGGTGTTCATGCCGATGCCGAAGCGCATGCGCAGCACGCGCTCCTCGCGCGGGGTGAGCGAGGCGAGCACGCGGGTCGTGGTCTCGCGCAGGTTCGACTGGATCGCCGCGTCGATCGGTAGGATGGCGTTCTTGTCCTCGATGAAATCGCCGAGGTGCGAGTTTTCCTCATCGCCGATCGGCGTCTCCAGCGAGAGCGGCTCCTTGGCGATTTTCAGGACCTTGCGCACTTTTTCGAGCGGCATGCCGAGCTTTTCGGCAAGCTCCTCCGGCGTCGGCTCGCGGCCGATCTCGTTGAGCATCTGCCGGCTCGTCCGCACAATCTTGTTGATGGTCTCGATCATGTGCACCGGAATGCGGATGGTGCGCGCCTGGTCGGCGATCGAGCGGGTGATGGCCTGGCGGATCCACCAGGTCGCATAGGTCGAGAACTTGTAGCCGCGGCGGTATTCGAATTTGTCGACCGCCTTCATCAATCCAATGTTGCCTTCCTGGATCAAGTCGAGGAACTGCAGGCCGCGGTTGGTGTATTTCTTGGCGATCGAGATGACGAGACGCAGGTTCGCCTCCACCATCTCTTTTTTCGCTTGGCGCGCCTCGCGCTCGCCCTTCTGCACCATGTGCACGATCTTGCGGAATTCGGAAATCTCCACGCCGGTCTGCCCGGCGAGCTCGTGCACGAGGCCGCGGATTTCCTTGATGCGGTCCTTCTCCTTGGCGACCAGGTTCTTCCAGCCCTTGGCGGAGAGTTTCGAGATACGGTTGAGCCAGCGCGGGTCGAGCTCGTTGCCCATATACTGCTTGATGAAGTCCTCGCGCGAGACGCCGTAGCTTTCCGACAACCGCATCAGGCGGCCTTCGTTCGACACAAGGCGCTTGTTGATGTCGTAGAGCTGCTCGACCAGCGAATCGATGCGCGCCTGGTTGAGCCGCAGCGACTTCACCTCGGTGATGATCTCTTCCTTCAGCTTCTTGTATTTGCGCTCCTGCGCCGGCGACAGCGAGGTGTTCTTCAGGCGGAACTCGATGTCCTGCTCCTGCAAGCGGCGCAGGCGCTTGAACGAGTCGGCGATGTTGTCGAAGGTCTCAACCACTTTGGGCTTGAGCTCGGCTTCGATGGCGGCGAGCGACAGCGAATTCTCCATGTCGTCTTCGTCGTAGTCGCCCTCGGCCGCAGTTTCCGCCGGATCCTTCGGCTCCTCGCCGTTGGCGCTGTCGCCCGGCGCCTTGAACGGCGTTGCGGCGGGCGGTGCCGCGGGCGGCGCCACCGGCTGCACGACCTGCAGATGCGGCGCACCGGGCACCGGGCTGGCGCCGACCACGACGGCGGCGGCAATCGGCTTGCCGTCGGGACCGATCACCACCGGCACCTGCATCTGCTTGGCGTCGGGGCCGGCGTAGGTTGCCTCCAGGTCGATGATGTCGCGCAGGAAAACCTTGCCGTCGTTCAATTCGTCGCGCCAGATGATGACGGCCTGGAAGGTGAGCGGGCTTTCGCACAGGCCTGCGATCATCGCCTCGCGGCCGGCCTCGATGCGCTTGGCGATGGCGATTTCGCCCTCGCGCGAGAGCAACTCGACCGAACCCATCTCGCGCAGATACATGCGCACCGGATCGTCGGTGCGCTCGGACGGCTCTTTCTTCTCGGTGGTGGCAAGCGACTTGGTCTTGGCCTCGACCACTTCTGTGCCGGTGTCCTCGTCGTCGTCGTCGTGCTCGTCGGTCGCCTTTTCGGTCTCGCCCTCTTCGCCTTCGGCGTCTTCGGTCTCCACCACATTGATGCCCATCTCGCTGAGCATCGCCATGATGTCTTCGATCTGCTCCGGCGAGGTCGATTCGGACGGCAGCACGGCATTGAGCGCGTCGAAGGTGACGAAGCCGCGCTTCTTGGCGGCCTTGATCATCTTCTTGACGCCGGCGTCGTTGAGATCGAGCAGCGGCAGCGGCGAATTGGGCGCGCTTTCGGCTTCCTTTTCGGGGGCTTCTTCTTTTGCCTGCGCCTTTGCTTTGGTCGCCATAGTCAGTTGTCCTCTCCTTGGACCGGCCGCGGGGTGAAAAAACACCCCCCTATAAATAGGCAACAGCCAACGACCTTGGCGCCCCGGCGAGGCGGCAGGCCCCCGAATCAGGTCGCCAGTGTCGTCGGAACCCGCTTAAGCTCCGATTAACCCTGAAAATACAGCGGAAATCGACCTTTTATTCCCCGCCGGTCCGGAAGTTCCCGTCGAAAGACCCGTGCTCATAGACTACGGGCGCCCCGGCCGGAAGAGGCTCCGAAGCCCTCGATCAGGGCCTCCGTTCCCTCTACCCGCGACAGGCGCGCCTTGACGTCGCGCAAACGTAAATAATTGGCCTCGCTTGAGTCCTGGCCGAGCGCCTGTTCGGCGTCCTTGAGCTCCCTAGTTAGTGAATGCCACTGCCGATGCAAGGCAACAAGTTGCTGCCAGGTGACCAAAACATCCTCCGGGGCGGCATCCGGCCGCGCGCCCCAGACCGACTGGGTGGTAATCGCCCCGGCGATGCGCTCCATCACTTCGGTGAGGCCGCGTTGGCCGAGTTCCACCCGCACCGCCTCGGCATCCGCCGCTGCCGCATGGGCGGCGATATCGACCAGGGCGCTTTTGAGCCGCTCGGCATCGGCATGGCGGAACTCGAGCGAGGCGAACTCCTCCAAATGGTCGTGCAGCAGCCACGGATAATTGAGCGCGGCCTGCAGGATCAGCGCCTCGCGCCGCGGCACCGCGGTGCGGTGGCCGCGATGCAGCGGGCTCGACGCAAGCTGCTGGCTGACCACGACATAGGGGGTGTTCTTGCCGCCGGTTGCCGGGCGCTGCGGCCCGCCGTTGCGCGGCTGCCAATTGCCGCGCTCGCGCCAATCCTGGCCGCGCCAGTTCTGGCCAAAATTCTGACTTTGCCCGCGCTGGAAATTGCCGCGGGCGGCTTGCGCCGGCGCGAAGAATTGCGCTAGCCGCGCGTTGAAATCCTGCCGGTAGTATTTGCGCACGGCATCGTCGGCGATGCTGCCGGTGACCTCATTGATGCGCGCCTCGAGCGCGGCGCGCCGCTCCGGCGTGTCGAACGAATGGCCTTCGGTCTCGCGCGCCCACAACATGGCGGCGAGCGGGCGCGCAGCGCCGATCACATCGTTCATCGCGTCGCGCCCGGCCGAGCGCACCAGATCGTCCGGGTCCTGGCCTTGCGGAAGCAGCGCGAATTTCAAGCTCTTGCCGGGTTTCAGCCGCGGCATCGCCAGCTCGACCGCGCGATAGGCCGCGCGCAGGCCGGCATTGTCGCCGTCGAAGCAAAGCACCGGTTCGTCGGCCATCTTCCATAGGAGCGCGAGCTGGTCTTCGGTCAACGCGGTGCCGAGCGGCGCAACGGTGGCGGCAAAGCCCGCCGTCACCATGGCGATGACGTCGACATAGCCTTCGACCGCGATGATTTGGGCGCCGTCATGCGCGGCCTGGCGTGCGGCGGCGATGTTGTAGAGCGTTGCGCCTTTGTGGAAGAGCGGCGTCTCCGGCGAATTCAAATATTTCGCCTGTGCGTCCTTCTCCAGCGCGCGTCCGCCGAAGGCGATGATGCGGCAACGCAAATCGGTAATCGGGAACATCACGCGATCGCGGAAACGGTCGAACGGCAGCGGAATATCATCGCCTGAAACCAGCAGCCCGGCCTCCACCATGTCCTCTACGGACACGCCGTGGCCACCGAGATGTTCCTTGAGCGCGAAGCGTTCGCCCGGCGCATAGCCGAGGCGGAATTTCAGCTGCGTCGCCGCATCGAGCCCGCGGTCGGCGAGATAGCCGCGCGCCTTGGCGCCGGCGCGGCCGGCGAGCGTGTCCTGGAAGAATTTCGCCGCCAGTTCCATGACGTCGTGCAGCGTCTTGCGCCGCGCGTCGCGTTGCTCGTCTTCATGCGAGACTTTCGGCAGCGGCACGCCGGCGAACTGGGCCAGCCGTTCGACCGCCTCGGGAAAGCCGACACCTTCGGTCTCCATCACAAAGCCGAAAATGTCGCCGTGCTTGCCGGAGGAGAAATCGTGGAAGAAGCCCTTCTGGTCGTTGACCGTGAACGAGGGCGACTTCTCCTTGTTGAAGGGCGACAGGCCGATGAACTCGCGGCCCTGCTTGCGCAGCTTCACGCGGCGGCCGACCACCTCCGACACCGGGAGACGGGCGCGCAGCTCATCGAGGAATTGGGGTGTAAAACGCATGGGTTTGGTTTGGCCGAATCGGTTGGCCAAGCATAGGCCGGGGAATGGGGCGGGTGCAGGAACCTGGGTCAGCCGCGGGGAATTGGGGTGTTTTCCTAGTTATTCACAGGGGGCGTTTGCACCTCGCCGCCCACGCCGCCGGCGCGCGGCACAAGGTCAGCCCCCGGCCGCCTCATCGGTATAGATCTTAAACCCGCTCAGCTCCGTACGGCCGAAGCCGGTCGAGAGCGGCACATCGGCGGCGTCGCGGCCGCGCCCCATCAGGATGCGCCCGATGCGCGGCTTGTTGTGGCGGGCGTCGAACGTGTACCAGCGGCCGGACAGATAGACTTCGAACCAGGCGCTGAAATCCATCGGCGTGTCGTCCGGCGGCACGCCGATGTCGCCCAGATAGCCGGTGCAATAGCGTGCTGGGATATTCATGCAGCGGCACAGCGTCACCGCCAGATGCGCGAAGTCGCGGCACACGCCCCGGCGCTCGGCATGCACGTCATGCGCGCTCTTGGTCGGCGCCGCGAATTGATAGCCGAAGGTCACGTGGCCATGCACATAGTCGCAGATCGCCTGCACGCGCCGCCAGCCGAGCGGCGTATCCTTGAACAGGCTCCAGGCCAGATCCACCATGCGGTCGGTTTCGCAGTAGCGGCTGGCCAGCAGGAACAAGATGACGTCGTCCGGCAGGTTCTCGACCGGGATTTGCTGCGCATCGGGCGCGACCACGTCGGGCAAGCCGCTGTCGCGCACTGTCGCGCGATTGCTCAGCGCCAGCCGGCCTTTCGGAATCACCAGCCGCCCGCAAAAATTGCCGAAACTGTCGTGGTAGTAATGAATTGGCGCCGGCGGATTGCACAGGATATTCTCGGGCTGCACCAAGTCCGCCACGCGCGAGGGATGCACGCTCAGCATCACCACCATGGGCGTGGGCTGCGGCGCGGTGTAGGCAATGTCGAAGCCGATATTAATCAGCATGGCGGCGTCCGCTCTCATCGAATTCTATCGTAACGTAATGCGAAATCGGCAGGACTGGTGTTGAATTCGTGGGCAGCGAATGCCGTTTGATGAGGCAGCAAACGTATGACTGCGGCGGCAATGAGGATTTTGTCAGCAGACGAAGCGCCGGCCGTCGTTGAATATCGGCCGACCGGCGCCTCGCCGTTCATTTTGGTGTGCGACCACGCGGGGCGGCGCATTCCGCGCCGGCTGCACGATCTCGGCCTCGGCGAGGCCGACCGCGCGCGCCACATCGCCTGGGATATCGGCATTGCCGGAATAGCGCGTGCGCTCTCCGACCGGCTCGATGCCTGTCTCGTCATGCAGACTTATTCGCGGCTGGTGATCGACTGCAACCGGCCGCCGGGCAGCTTCGAATCCATCGTGCATGAAAGCGACGGCACGGTGGTGCCGGGCAACGCGAATTTATCGGCGGCGGAGAGCGCGGCACGCGTGCGCGAAATATTCGAGCCCTATCACGGCGCGATCGTCCGCTATCTCGACGCGCGGCAAGCTGCGCGGACGCCGACCATGCTGATTTCGCTGCACAGCTTCACCCCGGTATACGGCGGCATGGCGCGGCCCTGGCAGGTCGGCGTGCTTTACAACCGCTACCGCGCACTGGCCGACGCGTTGCGCCAACAGTTGAGCGCGCCGGGTGATCTTATGGTCGGCGACAATGAGCCTTACACGGTGGACGACGACACCGACTACACGATCCCAGTGCACGGCGAGGCGCGCGGCATTCCGCATGTGGCGATTGAACTCCGTCAGGATTTGATCGGCGCGGAGCCAGGCCAGCGGCAATGGGCGGAGCGGCTGGCGGAGGTCTTGCCGAAGGCGGCGGCGCAGATTGGGTAGCGCAGTTTTCCGCTCGTCCCCGCCCCGCCTGCGCGGGGGCAGGCTCCGGCAGGGACCCAGTGTGAAAATTTCCTAACTCCGTAATTTTGGCACTGGATTGCCGCTTGCGCGGGAATGAACGGAATACGGAATTAAGGCTAGACTGCCTGCTGCAGCTTCGCCTTCACCAGGGCGCTCGCTTTCGCCATGTCCATCTGCCCGGCATATTTGCCACGCAAGGCGCCGATGACTTTTCCCATGTCCTTCATGCCGGCGGCGGCGGTGTCCTTGATGACGGCCTCGATCGCGGCCGTCATTTCGGCTTCCGACATTTGCTTCGGCAGGTAGCCGGAGATGATGGCGATCTCCTCCTGCTCCTGCTTCACCAGATCGGCGCGGTTGCCCTTCTGGTAAAGCTCGACCGATTCCTGGCGCTGCTTGATCATCTTTTGCAGCACGGGGAGCACCTCGGCATCGCCGAGCGGCGGCTTGCCCTGCCCTCGCGCCTCGATGTCGGCGTTCTTGAGCGTGGAATTGACCATGCGGAGTGTCGAAACCGCCCGCTCGTTCTTGGCTTTCTGAGCCTCGGTTAAAGCCTTGTTGATGTCGTCGCGCAGCACGGGGGAGCCCCTTTCGTCAGACTTTTATCTGCTGGGGGCACCTGCCGGCCACCCCTTGCCTCGCCCCCTATAATACGCAACTAAGAGGCCATGACCCAGACGAAAGCCGACCCCGCCGCCGGGCCTTCCGGCGAGGCTTGGGCTGAGCCCAAGCCGACGGCGCTTTTGGTATTGGCCGACGGAACCGTGCTGGAGGGCTTTGGCATCGGCGCCACCGGAACCGCGGTCGGCGAGGTCTGCTTCAATACCGCGATGACCGGCTATGAGGAAATCCTCACCGACCCTTCTTACGCCGGGCAGATCATCACCTTCACCTTCCCGCATATCGGCAATGTCGGCACCAACGAAGAAGACATCGAGACCGTCAACATGGCGGCAACGCCGGGCGCGCGCGGCGTCATTTTGCACAGCGCGATCACGCCGCCGTCGAACTACCGCGCCACCCGCAACCTCAACGACTGGCTCAAAAGCCGCGGCATCATCGGCTTGTGCGGCATCGACACGCGCGCGCTGACCGCGCTGATCCGCGTCAAGGGCATGCCCAATGCGGTGATCGCGCACGCGCCCGACGGCACGTTCGATCTGCCCGCGCTGAAGAAAGAAGCAGCGGCCTGGCCGGGCCTCGTCGGCATGGACCTGGTCCCTATGGTCACCTCCGGGCAACGGTTTTCCTGGGACGAGACGCCGTGGGTGTGGGGGCAGGGCTTCGGCCGCCAGACCAATCCGGATTTCCACGTGGTCGCCATCGACTACGGCATCAAGCGCAACATTCTGCGCCTGCTCGCCGGCTCCGGCTGTAAGGTGACGGTGGTGCCGGCCAAGACCTCGGCCGCGGACATCATGGCGCTTAAACCCGACGGCGTGTTCCTGTCGAACGGGCCGGGCGATCCGGCGGCGACCGGCGAATACGCGGTGCCGGTGATCAAGAAGCTGATCGACTCAGGGCTGCCGACTTTCGGCATCTGCCTCGGCCATCAGATGCTCGGCATCGCGGTCGGGGCTAAGACCCTGAAGATGCATCAGGGCCACCACGGCGCCAATCATCCGGTGAAGGATCTGACCACCGGCAAGGTCGAGATCACCTCGATGAATCACGGCTTCGCGGTCGACAAGGACACGTTGCCGAAGAATGTCGAGCAGACGCATGTCTCGCTGTTCGACGGCTCCAATTGCGGCCTAGCGCTGAAAGACCGGCCGGTGTTCTCGGTGCAGTACCACCCGGAGGCTTCGCCCGGTCCGCGCGACAGTCATTATCTGTTCACGCGCTTCGTCGACATGATGCGGCAGGCCAAAAGGAAGATTGCGTAAGCAGCAAACTCCGTTCGTTCCCGCGCAAGCGGGAACCCAGAGTCACACTGCACAGCATTTTCTTTCGTCCCTGGGTCCCCGCTTGCGCGGGGACGAACGGAAGCGGCTAGCGCGCAAGCGCTCACGCAGATAAAGAAACGCGCATGTCCGACTGGATCAGCTTCTACGATTTCAAGCATTCCGTGATCTACGTGAATGCGCGTCATCGCGACGTGCATTACCGCAAGATCGCCGAGGATATCGCTAAGCTGGTGCCGAAGCCGGCTGCCGGCGTGCTCGACTACGGTTGCGGCGAGGCGACGTCGGCCGCTGTCGTCGCCGCGGCCTGCGGCCATCTCACACTGGTCGAGGCGGCGCCCAACGTGCGCGCCGCACTCAGCGCGCGCTACGCGGACAACGCCAAGATTTCCGTGCTCACGCCCGAGCAAGCGGCCGCGCTGCCGGGCGCTTCGTTCGATCTGATCGTGCTGCATTCGGTGGCGCAGTATCTGAGCGCGGCCGAACTCGATCGGCTGCTGGCGACCTTCCGCAAGCTGATCAAGCCGGAGGGGTTGCTGGCGGTCGGCGACGTGGTGCCGCCGCATCTCGCATCCGTCGCCGCCGCGTGGTCGCTGTTGCGCTGCGGCGCCGGCAATGGATTTTTCTGGGCCGCGGTTGGCGGGCTGATGCGGATTTTCGTGTCGGACTATCTGCGGCTGAAGAAGACGGTCGGGCTGTCGCATTATGACGAAGCCGCGATGTTGGCAAAACTGCAAGCCGCCGGTTATGCGGCACAACGCGCGCCGCGCAATATCGGCTTCAATCAGCGGCGCATGACCTTCTTCGCCCGGCCGGCGTGACGGCGCGCTAGTCCCAGCCGCCGGGCACGCGGCCCACTGGATTGGCGACGCGGCCATCGGCGTGCCTGAGCGCGGCGATGCGGCTCATCTCGTCATCGCTCAAAGCGAAGTCGAACACATCGAAATTTTCGGCGATGCGCTGCGGCTTCGACGAGAACGGAATGGCGGCGACATTCTGCTGAAGCAGCCAGCGCAGCGCGATCTGCGCGACGGTACGCCCGCGCTTCTCGGCAATCTCAGTAAGCACCGGATCGCCGAACAGCCGCCCGCGCGCCACCGGACAATGCGCGGTGTAGACGAGCCCGTGCCGGCGCGCAGCGGTCAAGAGTTTGGACTGGTCGAGATAGGGATGATACTCCGCCTGCAAGACGGCGAGCGGCTCGGGGCACAGTTTTACCGCCTGCTCGAGCAGCGTGGTGGTGAAATTCGCGACACCGATATGGCGCGCCAGCCCCTCGCGCTTGGCCTTGGCCAGCGCCGGCATATATTCGGGCACCGCGATCGCCGGATTGGGCCAGTGCACCAGCAAGAGGTCGACATATTCGACCTTGAGCGCCTTGAGGCTTTCATCGACCGAGCGCGCGAAATCGGCCTGGCGCAGGTTCTCGTGGCTGACCTTAGTGGTGAGGAAGATGTCCTGGCGCGGCACGCCGGAGATGCGCATCGCCTCGCCCACCGCGGGCTCGCTGCCGTATTTACGGGCGGTGTCGATGTGGCGGTAGCCGGTCTTGAGCGCCGCAGCGACGACTTCAGCCGACATCCCACCGGTCATCGCCCCGGTGCCAAAGCCCAGCGCCGGAATGGCGCCGCCATCGGGAAACGTCATGCTGGTCGGAACGGTCATAGGCGGGTCCGTCATTTTCGGAGGAAACGGTAAGGGCGAGCGAGCAGGACATTAGTGCAATTCCGCCGGCATTTTAGCCGGTTTTTTCCGTCCACCGCTAATCCCGCCGCCACCCTTCCCTGCCCGCCGATTAGGGTCTATATGAGCCCCGCGCGCGAGGTGTGAGTCCTCAGCGCGATCCGGGGGAGCGCGCACAGGCGCGCCCTTTTTTTGTGCGCAGTTTCCGGGAGCCGATGCCCAAACGAACCGACATCAAATCGATCCTGATCATCGGCGCCGGCCCAATCGTCATCGGCCAGGCCTGCGAATTCGACTATTCCGGCACGCAGGCCTGCAAGGCGCTGAAGGATGAGGGCTACCGGGTCGTGCTGGTGAACTCCAACCCGGCAACCATCATGACCGATCCCGATCTCGCCGACGCCACTTATGTCGAGCCGATCACGCCGGAAATCGTCGCCCGCATCATCGAGAAAGAACGTCCCGATGCGCTGTTGCCCACCATGGGCGGGCAGACCGCGCTCAATTGCGCGCTGTCGTTGCGCAAGATGGGCGTGCTGGAGAAATTCGACGTCAAGATGATCGGCGCCACCGCCGACGCCATCGACATGGCGGAAGACCGCGAGCTGTTCCGCGAGGCGATGACCCGCATCGGCCTGCCGACGCCGCGCTCGCATCAGATCAAGACGCTGGTGCAGGCGCTGGAGGCGCTCGACGACATCGGCCTGCCGGCGATCATCAGGCCGAGCTTCACGCTCGGCGGCACCGGCGGCGGCATCGCCTACAACAAAGCGGAATTCATCGAGATCGTCGAGCGCGGCATCGACGCCTCCCCCACCAACGAAGTGCTGATCGAGGAATCGGTGCTGGGCTGGAAGGAATACGAGATGGAGGTGGTGCGCGACAAAAACGATAACTGCATCATCATCTGTTCGATCGAGAACGTCGACCCGATGGGCGTGCACACCGGCGATTCGATCACCATCGCGCCGGCGCTGACGCTGACCGACAAGGAATACCAGATCCTGCGCGACGCCTCGATCGCGGTGCTGCGCGAGATCGGGGTGGAGACTGGCGGATCGAACGTGCAGTTCGCCATCAATCCGGCCGACGGACGGCTGGTGGTGATCGAGATGAACCCGCGCGTGTCGCGCTCCTCCGCGCTGGCATCGAAGGCGACCGGCTTCCCCATCGCCAAGGTCGCCGCCAAGCTGGCGGTCGGCTACACGCTCGACGAAATCGCCAACGATATCACCGGCGGCGCCACGCCCGCCTCGTTCGAGCCAACCATCGATTACGTGGTCACCAAGTTGCCGCGTTTCGCGTTCGAAAAATTCCCCGGCGCGCAAGCCGTGCTCACCACCTCGATGAAATCGGTCGGCGAAGCGATGGCGATCGGCCGCAATTTCCAGGAGAGTTTGCAGAAGGCGCTGCGTTCGCTGGAAACCGGACTTACCGGCCTCGACGAAATCACCATCGAGGGCTTCGATCCGGCCAAAGGCATCGACGACGCCGACAACAAGGCCGCCATCCGCGCCGCGCTCGGCACGCCGACGCCCGACCGCCTGCTCAAGATTGCGCAGGCGATGCGGCTCGGCGCCACCGACGAGCTGATCCACAATGCCTGCCGGATCGATCCTTGGTTCCTCAATGAAATCCGAGCCTTGGTCGATACCGAAGGCGAGATCAAGGCGAAGGGCCTGCCCACTACGGCGGGCGCGTTCCGGCGGCTGAAGGCGAAAGGTTTTTCGGACACTCGTCTCGGCAAACTCACCGGCGTGCCGGCCGAAACGGTGATGCAGAAGCGGCGCGCGCTCGGCGTGCGGCCGG
Source organism: uncultured Alphaproteobacteria bacterium (assembly GCA_963739825.1). Taxonomy (GTDB): domain Bacteria; phylum Pseudomonadota; class Alphaproteobacteria; order Rhizobiales; family Xanthobacteraceae; genus Pseudolabrys. The sequence continues at coordinate 1,450,313 of CAVUBU010000001.1, read as the reverse complement.
TGTTCAAGCGCATCGACACCTGCGCCGCCGAATTCGCCTCACCCACGGCCTACATGTATTCGACCTACGAGACGCCGTTTGCCGGCATTGCCGCCGACGAGGCGGCGCCGACTACCAAAAAGAAAGTCATCATCCTCGGCGGCGGCCCCAACCGCATCGGCCAGGGCATCGAGTTCGATTATTGCTGCTGTCATGCCGCCTTCGCGCTGAAGGAAGTCGGCTACGAGACCATCATGGTCAACTGCAATCCGGAAACGGTGTCGACCGACTACGACACCTCGGACCGGCTCTATTTCGAGCCGCTCACGCCGGAAGACGTGCTGGAGATCATCGACACCGAGCGCGCCAATGGTACGCTGCACGGCGTCATCGTGCAGTTCGGCGGCCAGACTCCGCTCAAGCTCGCCGAGCACCTGGAAAAGGCCAAGGTGCCGATCCTCGGCACCTCGCCCGACATGATCGACCTCGCCGAGGACCGCGAGCGCTTCCAAAAACTGTTGAACAAGCTCAAGCTGCGCCAGCCCAAGAACGGCATCGCAACTTCGTTGAACGCGGCGCGCGCGATCGCCGACGAGATCGGCTATCCGGTGGTGATCCGCCCGTCCAACGTCCTCGGCGGACGCGCCATGGAAATCGTGCGCGATGCGGCCCAGTTCGACCGCTACGTGGTCCGGCTTGCCTCCGATCTCGACCGACCGGGCGAACTGGTGATTTCCAAGCGCAGCCCGCTGCTGATCGACCGCTATCTGTCCGATGCGACGGAAGTGGACGTCGATTGCCTCGCCGACGGCAAGGACACGTTCATCGCCGGCATCATGGAGCACATCGAGGAGGCCGGCATTCACTCCGGCGATTCAGCCTGCGCGCTGCCGCCGCATTCGCTGTCCGAGGCAACGCTCGCCGAGCTCGGGCAGCAGACCCGCGCGCTGGCGCTCGCGCTCAATGTCGGCGGACTGATGAACGTGCAATACGCCATCAAGGACGGCGACATCTACGTGCTGGAGGTCAATCCGCGCGCTTCGCGCACGGTGCCGTTCGTGGCCAAGGTGATTGGATTGCCCGTTGCCAAGATCGCCGCCCGCATCATGGCGGGAGAGAGCCTGGCGAGTTTCAAGCTGACGCCGACGCCCTACAAGCACCACGCCGTCAAGGAAGCGGTGTTCCCGTTCGCCCGCTTCCCCGGCGTCGATACCGTGCTGGGGCCGGAGATGAAATCGACCGGCGAGGTGATGGGCATCGACGCCACCTTCGAGATCGCCTTCGCCAAGAGCCAGATCGGCGGCGGCGCCAACCTGCCGCGCTCGGGCACGGTGTTCGTCTCGGTCAAGGACGCCGACAAGCCGCGCATCCTGGACGCGGTGCGGCTGTTGGCCTCGCTCGGGTTCAACTGCGTCGCCACCTCGGGAACCCAGCGTTACCTGGCCGAACACGGAGTGGAGGCGGCCCGCATCTTCAAGGTGCTGGAAGGGCGGCCCAATGTGGTGGATGTCATTAAAAACGGCGGTGTTCAGCTGGTTTTCAACACCACCGAGGGGACCGCGGCCCTGGCCGACAGCCGTTCGCTGCGCCATGCCGCCCTCTTGCATAAAGTGCCGTACTACACCACTCTTTCGGGTGCCGTTGCCGCGGCGCAAGGCATAAAAGCCTATCTCGGGGGCGACCTCGAAGTCCGCGCGCTGCAAAGCTACTTCAGCGATCGGGCCTGAGGGCGGTTCCCTGACGGTCCGCCAGCCAAGCGGCGGCACGGAGTTAGGCCGGGAATTCCACGGTCGCGGTGCGGATGAAACCGGCCGCGGTCGAGGTTTTTTTGACCGACCCTCGGCTCACATGACTCCGGTACACGGGAATTCGTGGCCGGAGTTGTATTGCGAGTCGATTGGACGGGCTAATTGAGGGTGGAAGGGGCTTGGCGGCGTTCACGCGCGTTCAAGTTGTTTCGGAACGCCCGCCAGGAGGAGAGTGAGGCGATGGACAAGATCCCAATGACGGCAGCAGGCTTTGCGACGCTCGAAATCGAGCTCAAGCATTGCCAGCAGGTCGAGCGGCCGCGCATCATCCAGCAGATCACCGAGGCGCGTACGCACGGCGACCTGTCGGAGAATGCCGAATATCACGCCGCCAAGGAGCAGCAGTCGCTCAACGAGGGCCGCATCGCCGAGCTTGAGGACAAGCTGGCGCGTGCCGACGTGATCGACGTGTCGAAGCTGTCGGGCGAAGCCATTACCTTCGGCGCCACCGTGACGCTGGTCGACGAGGACACCGACGAGAAGAAGGTGTGGCAGATCGTCGGCGAGCCGGAAGCCGACGCCAAGGCCGGGCGGATTTCCATCACCTCGCCGCTGGCGCGCGCACTGATCGGCAAGACCAAGGGCGCCCAGGTCGAGGTCAACACCCCGGGCGGCGCCAAGGGCTATGAAGTCAAGAAGGTGGAGTGGAAGTAGACGATCCGCCGCCTTTCAGGCGCAGCGCTGCATCACTTCGCAAAATGTCGGCAAATTAAAGCCCCGGGCCAAGGCCCGGGGTTTTCAATTTGTCAGGCGCCGATTCCGCTCGTCTCGCCATCACATCAGGAACTAGCAGAAAAGCCGCGCCGCCTGACGCTCACTCTAATCGGCAGCGTGGCCACGCGTCTTATCGGGATGGCCGAGACAAGTCCGGCCACGACGCTTATGTATGTGTTTTCGCCATAAACGATCGGGGAGACATACTTCATGAGCCTGCAATCGATCCCGGCCGCGGACATTCTCAAAGCCTGCGAAGGCATGCTGCGCAAGCAGCTCTATGCGGTGTTCACCAGGCCGACCAACGGCATGGCGCCGGTGATGGCGGCGATCAAGGAGCATCTCGAATTCCAGATCGATCTCGAACGACGCGGCATCATGTTCGGCGCCGGCCCGTTCTGGAACGAGGCGGAAGACGCCTGGGAAGGCGAAGGCATGGTTATCGTCCGCGCCGCTTCGCTCACCGAAGCCAAAGCGATCGCCGCTTCCGACCCGATGCACAAGTGCGGCGCGCGCAGCTACACGGTGCGGCCCTGGCTGCTCAACGAAGGCACGCTCACCGTCAAGCTGACTTATTCCGACGGCAAGCGCGAGATTATCTGACGCGGCACGCGGCCGCACGCTTGCCCCTTAACGTTACTTGGTCAGGTTACTGCGCGGATCAGATGGCCGCAGCGCAGGCGCGCGGCTACTGATAGCGCGCCTTTGGGGGTGGGGAAAAACTCCGAATGGCGGGCGGGGTGCTCAATCCATTCGACGTTCGGCGGCTCCGTCCGGTTTGCTTCAAAAAAATTCAAATCCACGGCCGGGTGACCCGAGTTGAAGCCGATGCGATCCACCTTTGCGCGATTGCTCCCGACACTGCGCGGTTTTTGTGGCGCGCGGCGCGGCAACGTCGCCATCACCTTTGCGCTAGCGGCCATCCCGATGATCGGTTTTGTCGGCGCGGCGGTCGAATATAACCAGGCCGTATCGCTCAAGACGGAATTTCAGTCGGCGCTCGATTCCACCGCGCTTATGCTGGCGAAGGAAGCCGCCACCGTTCCGGCCGCACAGCTGCAGAGCGACGCCACCAAATTCTTTAACGCCATGCTCAATCGGCCGCAGCTGAACAACATCCAGATCAGCGCGACCTATTCCGCCAACGGCGGCTCCAGCATCACGATCAACGGCTCCGCAACGGTCTCGACCCACTTCGCCGCCCTCGTCGGCTTTAGCAATTTCACCGTCGCCGGCGCGGCGACGACCAAATGGAGCTCGGCGCGGCTGCGCGTGGCGCTGGTGCTCGACAACACCGGTTCGATGGCCGAACACGGCAAGATCGGCACGCTCAAGACCGCAACGACGAATTTGCTGGCGCAACTACAGTCGGTGGCGACCACCAATGAAGACGTCTATGTGTCGATTATCCCCTTCGCCAAAGACGTCAACCTCAATCCGATCAATCGCGCCGCGGCCTGGATCGATTGGACCGATTGGGACGCCAATAACGGAACCTGCAGCAAGAAAAACGGGAACGGCTCGGGCACCACGCAAAGCACGTGCAGCGGCACCTGGACGCCGGACAGCCACACCGCCTGGAACGGCTGCGTCGCCGACCGCGGCCGCGCCAATGGCCCGGATCCGGCAAACTACGACACCAATGTCGTGGCCCCGACGGCGAGCAACAAATCGACGCTATTTTCCGCCGAACAATATTCCTCGTGCCCGCAAGCCGCGATGGGCTTGAGCTACGACTGGTCGAGCATGAACCGGCTGGTGAACAACATGTCGGCGGTCGGCAACACCAACCAAGCCATCGGCCTCGCCTTAGGCTGGATGTCGCTGACCGGCGGCGGGCCGTTCACGGCGCCGGCCAAGGACCCGATCTATACCTATTCGCAGAACATCATTCTGCTGTCGGACGGTTTGAATACGCAGGACCGCTGGTACACCAGCCAGTCTTCGATCAATGCGCGGCAACAAATGACCTGCGACAACATCAAGGCGGCGGGCATCACGCTTTACACCATCCAGGTCAACACCGATGGCGATCCGACCTCCAGTCTGTTGCAGCATTGCGCCAGCAGCGCGGACAAGTTTTATCTCGTGACATCGGCAGACCAAATTCTGCCGACGTTCAACTCGATCGGCGCTAATCTCAGCAAATTATATATCTCACGATAGCTTTGCGCCGCGGCGCGACCGGCAATGACCGTTCTTCGTCGCGGCCGATCGGCTTGACGATCGTTTGCCGACGGAACGAATCCCGCCGCCCAAACGGAACTCGCATTAGCCACGAAAGGTAATGTTACCGGCAGGAAGCGCTGGTCGCTCACCAGGCGACCGCGTAAAAATAACAAACGTTAACTTTGGGGGACCTCGATGAAAACACTTGGTCGTTATTTAAGGGACGAATCCGCCGCCACCGCCATTGAGTACTGCGTGATCGCAGAGTCTGATCTCGATCGCGGTCATTGTCGGCGTCAACGGCATCGGCACGACGCTCAAGGCGACTTACACGGTGATCTCTAACGCGCTCAATTGAGCGGCATGCGAGCCGATGCTCGCTGCGACGCAAGTCCTGAGATGTCGTGAGCAGCCTCCGCGCAAGGTTTGCTTCGCTTTCATCGTGGGAGGGCTTACGCGCCACGCGCTTGGTTTCTTGAGTTTGGGAGAAAGTGAGAATTGGTAGCCATGCTTGACGGTCACCCCCGACGCACGTTGCGGATCATTCTATTCAGCGCTGACGCGGATTTCGCGCAGTTGGCGCGTTCGGCGTTTGCCGCCGACGCAAAATTCGAACTCGCGGTGGTCGAGGATTGGCTGTACGCCCGGCACGCCGACCTCGAGATCGGTGGCGCCGCCGCCGTGATCATCGACCTCAACAAAGCCGAGCAAGAAGAACTGTCCGGCCTGCAACGCCTGATGGCCCGGGTCGGCAACCAGATTCCCGTCATCGCGGTGCTGCAGGATTTCAACGAAGTGCTGGCGCGGCAACTCTTGCAAATGCGCGTCGCCGACTTGCTGGTGAAACCGGTGACGCCGAACGAGCTCGCGCGCGTGTGCATTAAATTCGCGCAAGCCGCCGGCGGCCATGAAATGAAAGAAAGCAAGATATTCACGTTCCTGCCGGTGGCCGGCGGCGTCGGGGCTACCACGCTGGCGATTCAATCGGCGGTGACGCTGCTCAACAGCAACGCGCGCAAAAACCTGTCGACTTGCCTGGTCGACCTCAATTTCAACCATGGCGCCAGCGCGGCCTATCTGGATGTCGAACCGCTCCTGGATCTGAAAGAGATCGAACCGAACCCCGAGCGGCTTGACCGTAAGCTGCTCGAAGGCATGGTGTCGCATCATGCGAGCGGCCTCGCGGTGGTCGCGACGGCGAATTCACCGGCCGAGATGCGCCCGGTCGATCAGAATATCGTCATGGGATTGCTCAACATCGTCTGCCAAAGCTTCGACCACGTCGTCATCGACATGCCGCGACATTGGCAAGCATGGTCCGACAACGTCCTGCTCGGCTCGAACAAGCTGTTTCTGGTCAGCGAAATGACGGTACCGGGCGTGCAATGCGCCAGGCTGTTTGTTGCCGCGCTCGCTGCGCGCCTCGGCCAGGGGCCGCGCCCGAAGGTCATCGTCAACCGTTTCGAACGACGGTTCTTTACCCCCGGATTGCACCGCCGGGATTTGATACGAGCGCTCGGCGAGGCTTTCGCGGGCACCGTGCCGTACAACCACCGGCTGGTGAGCGAAGCGATCGATCGCGGCGTTGCGCTCGATGAAGTGCGCAAAAACAGCAATGTCGCCGCCGCGATCAGGAAATTGATCCTGGCGCGCGCGACCGCCAAAGCCGGATCTTCGCTGCCGTTGATCGCTCGGGGCGGGCTCACCCTGAACTGGGCACGGCGATAGCATGTGCGGACAATGCGCCAATAGCTCGTCGTTCAAGGCGCATTCCAAAGCGCACTTTAGGAATTGCCATGCTCTACCGCTTTCCAGTTAATACGGCCGCCGTAGACGCGACTGCAGCAGCGAAGCGGCGCACCACCGTGTTTAACGGCGAGGTCTTGAACGCGGCCGCCGCCGAGCCCGTTCCGGAACTCGCCGAGCGAGTCGGTTTGCCGCAAAGCGCCAAGCTGCTCGACGCCAAGGTGCGGCTGCATCAGCGCTTGATCGAAGAAACCAATCTTGCGGCGCTGGAAAAGCTGCCGGAACACCAAGTCCGCCAGCACGTTTCCGGGCTGGTCTCGCAATATGTTGCGGCCGAGCGGCTCGCCCTCAATGCTCAGGAACTCGACGCTTTCGTCACCGAGATCCTCAACGAGATGACCGGGCTGGGTTCAATCGAGCCGCTGCTCAAGGACCCCAGTGTCGGCGACATCATGATCAACGGCCACGACTGCGTTTACGTCGAACGCGCGGGCGTGATCGAGCGCACCAAGATACGCTTCAAGGACGATTCCCATCTCTTGCGCATCATCAACAAGATCGTCGCCGCCGTCGGCCGCCGGGTCGATGAATCGCAGCCGCTCTGCGATGCGCGCTTGGCCGACGGCTCGCGCGTGAATGTCGTGCTGCGTCCGGTCGCGATCGACGGTCCGGTGGTCTCCATCCGCAAGTTCCCCGCCAAGCCTTACAATCTTGCCAAGCTGATCGAGCTCGGAGCGCTGCCGCCGAATATGGCTTTGCTGCTCGCGGCCACCGTCAAGGCACGCATTACGCTCATCGTCTCGGGCGGCACCGGATCGGGCAAGACCACGCTGCTCAATGCGCTGTCGGCCTCCATTTCCGCCCGCGAGCGTCTGGTCACCATCGAGGACGCCGCCGAATTTCAGTTGCAACAGCCGCACGTCATCCGGCTGGAAACGCGCTCGGCCAATATCGAGGGCAAAGGCGAAATCACCCAGCGCGAGCTAGTCAGGAATGCCCTGCGCATGCGGCCCGACCGGATCATCCTCGGCGAATGCCGCGGCGAGGAAGCCTTCGCCATGCTGCAAGCGATGAACACCGGCCACGAAGGCTCGATGACCACCATCCACGCCAATTCGCCGCGCGACGCGATCTCGCGCCTGGAGCAAATGATCGGCATGGCCGGCGTGCCGGCAACGCTTGGCAGCATCCGTGCGCAAATCGCGGCCGCCATCCGAGTCATCGTCCAGCTGCAACGATTCCCCGACGGCAAACGCCGCATCACCAGCGTTGCCGAAATCACCGGGCTGGAAAACGATACGATCCTGATGCAGGAAATCTTCAAATTCGTCCGTACCGGCAGCGGGCCCAATGGCGCTATCCTCGGCCATTTCCAAGCGACCGGGATCAGGCCGCGATATCTGGCCGATCTCGTCGCCAACGGAATCAACGTCCCGAACTCTTGTTTCGACCCGCAAGCCCCGTCTTCGCCGAAGCTGTGAAAGCGGCCGCAGCTGCGCAGCCGCTTCGACGGCTCCCCGACGTCTCAAATTAACGAAATGTTTTCGATACGGCGCAACTGCGCCCGTTTGTCTTAACGAACTTCCCACGACCATGGTGTAGACGATGGCCGTCATTGTTGCCCTGGCCAGATTTGGATAGTTTTTCGTGGATTCGGCCGCGTTAATCGACGAATTAAACGAAGCGGTCGTCCACGGCACCGTCGGCGCGCGCGCTCAGATCGTGCACCGCATTACCGACCTTTTTGTCGCCAGGTCCGCCGATTATTCCGACGATCAGGTCGCGCTATTCGACGATGTCCTGGTCCGCATCGCATCGGCCATCGAAGTGTCGGCGCGCGCCACGCTCGCCAATCGCCTGGCAAAAGCACCCCGCGCGCCGTCGAACATCAGCCGCTTCCTGGCATCGGACGACGCCATCGACGTCGCCGGACCGGTGCTCGAACATTCGGCGCGGCTCGACCGCGGCACGCTGCTGGCAACCGCGCGCAACAAAGGCCAGCAACATCTGCTCGCCATTTCGCGGCGCAGCTCGCTCGATGAAGCGCTGACCGAAGTCCTGGTCGAACGCGGCGACAAATCCGTGGTGCTGAGCACGGCCGGCAATCCGGGCGCGCGCTTCTCCGACCGCGGCTACACGGCGCTGACGATGCGGTCGGACGGCGACGACGAACTAGCCACCTGCATCGGCTTGCGCCGCGATATTCCGCGCCACCATTTGATGCGGGTTCTGGTCAAGGCCTCGCACGCAGTGCGCCAGAAGCTCGAAACCGCCAATCCGTCGATGGCGCCGCTGATCGAGCAGGCCGTCGCCGAGGCCGCGACCAAGGTGCTCGACAAAGTCGACGTTGCCGCGCGCGACTATACGGCGGCGCGCAGCCGCATCGAGTCGCTGCGGACGGCCGGGCAGCTTGGCGAAGCCGACGTGGCGGCATTCGCCGCGGCCAATCAATTCGAGGAGACGACCGCCGCGCTGGCGGCGCTGTGCGAACTCCCCATCGAAGCGGTCGAGCAGGCCATGACGCAGGACCGACCGGACGGCGTGCTGATCATCGCCAAGGCGGTCGGCCTGTCGCCCGACACCATGAAGGCCATCCTGCGCATGCGCGCGGGCAAACGCGGTATTTCGCCGGGCGAGCTCGAGCAGTGCCTGGAAACCGTGGCGCGGCTGAAACCGGCGATCGCCCGGCAAATCATCAAATTCCGCGACAGCCGCGTTCTCGGCGGACGCTTCAGCCGCGCGCCGGCGTGACGCTCAAGCTTCCATCGGCACCATGGCCGCATCCTTAGAATTGCGCAGCGTGAGCGAGGTCTTCACGTTGCGCACATGCGGCGCGGCGGTGAGCTTCTCGACAAAAGCCTGGAAGGTCTTCAGGTCCGGTGCCACGCATTTCAACACGAAGTCGATCTCGCCCGACAGCATCCAGCATTCGCGCACCAGCGGCTCGCCGCGCACGAAGCTTTCGAACGCGACCAGATCGGCTTCGGCCTGGCTCGACAGATGCACCATGGCGAACACGGTCACCTCGTAGCCGAGCTTCTTCTCGTCGAGCAGCGCGCGGTAGCCCTTGATGTAGCCGGCCTCTTCCAGCGCGCGCACGCGGCGCAGGCAGGGCGGCGCCGATATGCCGACCCGGCTCGCCAGCTCCACATTGGTGATGCGGCCGTCGTCCTGCAGCTCTTTCAGGATTTTGCGGTCGATGGCGTCGAGGCGGGCGGGCAAGCTTCCCTCCGGGGGATGAGAAAAGGCCGGGAACATCCATACCGCGAAACATTGTTTCGCGAAAGATTATTGCGCAGGCTGCCGAAAGCCCCGGTGGCGAGGGCCCAAGTCTGTGACTCCAGGGGTTGCATATCTTGCATAGCTCCCCCGGAAGCCATACATCGAGCGTGCAAAAGAGCCGGTCGGTACGGCCACCCGGGCAACACACCCGACGCCCGCCAGGGGGGCGCAGATAATGGCAAAGACGATCCACGCCAAGGTCGTGATCATCGGCTCGGGTCCGGCGGGCTACACCGCCGCGATCTACGCCGCGCGCGCCATGCTGGAACCGATCCTGATCCAGGGCATCCAGCCCGGCGGCCAGCTTACCATCACCACCGACGTGGAGAACTATCCGGGCTTTGCCGACGTCATCCAGGGCCCCTGGCTGATGGAGCAGATGCAGGCCCAGGCCAGCCATGTCGGCACCCGCATCGTCACCGACCATGTTGCGAAAGTGGAACTGGCCCAGCGGCCGTTCCGCCTCACCTGCGATTCCGGCGAGGTCTATCTGGCCGACAGCCTGATCATCGCGACCGGCGCGCAGGCGCGCTGGCTCGATCTACCCTCGGAGCAGAAGTTCAGGGGCTACGGCGTCTCGGCCTGCGCGACCTGCGACGGCTTCTTCTACCGCAACAAGGAAGTGGTGGTGATCGGCGGCGGCAATACGGCCGTCGAGGAGGCGTTGTTCCTCACCAATTTCGCTTCCAAGGTCACCGTCGTGCACCGGCGCGATGCGTTCCGCGCGGAAAAGATCCTGCAAGACCGCTTGTTCAAGAATCCGAAAATCGAGGTGATCTGGGACTCGATGCTCGACGACGTGATCGGCAACGAATCTCCGCCGAAGGTCACCCGCGTGCGGCTGAAGAACGTGAAGACCGGCGCGGTCAGCGAGCGCACGGTCGACGGCGTGTTCATCGCCATCGGCCACTCGCCCGCCTCCGAACTGTTCGCCGGCCAAGTTGAGATGAAGCCGTCCGGCTATATCGTCACCGAGGGCCATTCCACCGCGACCTCGGTGCCCGGCGTGTTCGCCGCCGGCGACGTCACCGACGACATCTACCGGCAGGCGGTGACTGCCGCGGGCCAGGGCTGCATGGCGGCGCTCGAAGCGGAGAAATTCCTGGCCGCGCACGAACACCAGCGCGCGGCGGCGGAATAGGTCGCATGGTCGGCACCAATAACAAAGGCATGGACTGGGACAAGCTGAAGGTGTTTCACGCCGCGGCGGAAGCAGGCTCCTTCACGCATGCCGGCGAGCGGCTCGGCCTGTCGCAGTCGGCGGTCTCGCGCCAGGTCTCGGCGCTCGAGGGCGAACTCAATGTGTCGCTATTCCACCGCCACGCGCGCGGGCTGATCCTCACCGAACAAGGCGAGCTGCTCTACCGCACCGCGCACGAAGTATTCATGAAGCTGGAGGCCGCGCGCACCAAGCTCACCGACAGCCGCGAACGGCCGAACGGCGAATTGAAGGTGTCGACCACGCCCGGCATCGGCGTGCATTGGCTCACCCCGCGGCTCGGCGAATTTCTCGATCTCTATCCCGACATCCACATCACGCTGATCACCACCGACGAAGAGCTCGATCTCGCCATGCGCGAGGCCGACGTCGCCATCCGCCTGCGCCAGCCGACGCAACCGGACCTGATCCAGCGCAAGCTGTTCTCCGTGCATTTCCACGCCTATGCCTCGCCCGATTATCTCAAGCGCTTCGGCACGCCGCGCACGCACGAAGATCTCGACAAGCATCGCATGATTCTGCTCGGCGGCAACGTGCCGGCGCATTTCTCCAACCGGCGCTGGCTGGTGGAAGTCGGCCGCGACAGCAAAGGGCCGCGCTTGCCGCATCTGACCATCAACAACGTGCTCGGAATCTTGCGCGCATGTCAGCGCGGGCTCGGCATCGCCATGCTGCCGGACTATCTGGTGGAGGAAAACGGCGGGCTGGTGCAGCTGCTCGGCGAGGCCGACACGCTCGCGCTCGATGCTTATTTCGTCTACCCGGAAGAACTCAAGGCGGTCGCCCGTATCCAGGTATTCCGCGACTTCCTGGTCGCCAACGCGCAGCGCTGGCATTTCTGATCCGAATTTTCACCGCCGCAAATAAACGCAAGCTGCGCGCGGCGATTCGGCATGGCGCCTATGCGAACGATTCGCGATTGGCGCGGCGATCAGCGAATTGGCGAATCGGCATGGCAGTCATGCGGCGGTTGGCGTTGCCGCAAGCAGCCGCGCTTCGCATAGTGAAGGTCGCTGTTGCACCGGATGTATCCTCCCAGAATCACTGGTGAGCAGCATGTTCCCCTCTGGAAGATTGCCGGTCCCCACACCGGCAACTGAAACCGGGCCCCTCGCGGGGCCCGGTTTTTTATCGGGCGTGGCCAACAGGCCGACGCGGCCGTGCGACCGCGACGCAACGTCCAAGTGGTAAGCGCGAAAACATCGCGACTGTCCGCGTGCAAACGCTATGCCGGTCGCGCGGCCGATCATCCCGCTGTCACGCACCCGTCTTACGCTGGTAGGGCCCGTAAGCCTGCCCTCACGAAGAAGTCATCGGGGGAAAACTCGCAAAACCGGTTCGGGAACCGGCCGGGTGGCCCGCCGTTGCAGTAGGCTGAGCCTGCTGCAAGGGTGGAAATGCCTGCCAAATCCGGAATTTCGGCGTCCCCCTTGCAAAATAGCCACAGTTGGGCGCCGTTTTGCTCGGTATTGTTGGGAAAAGCGTAACTAACGCAGGACTATAGGTTAGGATGGCCCGGAATTGGGGGGCCGCGGCCCCCCGCATAGTCTTTGGGAGACACACTGGTGAAAAGCCCCCGCTTCAATCGTCTGCTGGCCACGACCGCCCTTGGGTTGGTGTTGGTATTGGGAAGCCATGCCGGCATGGCGCAGCAATCCGACAAGGACGCCAACGTAGTGGTGCCGATTCCGGATACCGCTTCGCCGCCGCAGACGATGAAGGACATCCCGAGCAGCCCGGCCGCCGCGCCGGTCGATAGCGTCAAGAGCGAACCGAAGCAGGACGCCGCCGCGCCGGTCGATACCGTCAAGGCCGAACCGAAGCAGGACGCTGCCGCGCCGCCCGATACCGTCAAGCCCGAGCCGAAGCAGGACGCTGCCGCGCCGGCAGCCGAGCCGGCTAAATCCGCGAGCGCGCCGGTCGCCGCTCCGGTATCCGCCACGGCGGACAGCGCGGTCGCCAGTCAGCTGCGCGACCTCATCAGCGGAAAGCAGTTCGACCGCATGGTCAGCCACAAGGCTGATCGCGAGGGCGTGCAATCGTTCTACCGGGCGCGCGACTACAAACCGCTTTGGGTGAGCGACGGCGCCGCCGACGAGCGCGCCAAGGCCGCGATCGCCTATCTCGCGCAAGTCGACAGCGTCGGCCTCGATCCGCACGACTATCTGGCGCCGGATTTCAAGTCGGCGGTCACCGCCGAATCGCTCGCGGAGGACGAACTTAAGTTCACCGCCAGCGTGCTGAACTATGCGCGGCAGGCGCAGATCGGCCGCATCCACTTCAGCCGCGTTGGCGCCGATATCGAATTCAAACTGGTCGCGCCGGAGCCGGCCGACGTGCTGGCCAAGCTCGCCGACGCCAACGACACCGGCAAGGCGCTCGACAGCTACAATCCGCCACAGCCGCAATTCAAAGCGCTCCAGGAAAAACTCGCCGAACTGCGCAAGGGCGCCCTGTTGCCCAAGGCCGAGGAAGAAAAGAAGCCGGAGCCGGTGCATATCGCCGACGGCAAGATCCTGCGCGAGGGCATGAAGGATCAGCGCGTGATCGCGCTGCGCAAGCGATTGAACGTCGAGGGCGACAAGAACAATCCGCTTTATGACGATGCGGTGCGCGACGCGGTGAAGACGTTCCAGACCGAATCCGACATCGGCGTCGACGGCAATGTCGGCCCCGTCACCACTCGCGCGCTCAATGGCGAGAAGCCGGAGACGCACCGCGCCTCCGCCGATCCGATCGACACCATCATCGTCAACATGGAGCGCTGGCGCTGGCTGCCGCGCGACCTCGGCAATCCGCACGTGATCGTCAATGTGCCCGATTACTCGTTGACGCTCTACAATGACGGCAAGGTCTATTGGCACACAAAAATCGTGGCCGGCAAGCCGGGCAAGGCGACGCCGATGGTCTCAGCGGAGATGAAATTCATCACCGTCAACCCGACCTGGAACGTGCCGCCCTCGATCATCGAGAACGAATACCTGCCGGCGCTACAGCAGGACCCGCAGGCGCTCGATCGCATCGGCCTGCAGCTGACCCAGGACGCGGACGGCACCATCCATATCTCGCAGCCTCCGGGCGCCGGTAATGCGCTCGGCCGCATCCGCTTCAACTTCCCCAACAAGTACCTGGTCTACCAGCACGACACGCCGGACAAATATCTGTTCGCCAAGGAAAAGCGTGCTTACAGCCACGGTTGCATGCGGGTGCAGAACCCGCTCACCTATGGCGAGAAGCTGTTGTCGCTGGTGTTGCCGCGGGAGCATTACACCGAGGCGCGGCTGGAGAAGATGTTCGGCGGCAGCGAAATCAACATCAACTTCCCCAAGAACATCTGGGTGCACCTGACCTACCAGACCGCCTTCGTGGACGAGGACGGCAAGCTGCAAATGCGCGAGGACGTCTACGGCCGCGATGCCAGGATGATCGCGATCCTCAAGGGCAGCGAGCGCAAGGTCGCCGACATCGCGATCGAGCGGGCGCCGAACTCGTCGTCCAAGCCGGTGCGCATGCCGATCGGCATGTATGGCGGCAGCAGCTACAGCAGCGGCCCGAGCTTCTTTGACTTCCTGTTCGGCGGCGGCGGACCGCGGGCGTCGGCGCCGGTCTATCGGTCGCGCCGGCCGTCCGGCGCGCGGGTCGGCAATAATGGGCGCTATATCATCCATTGACCGCATAAGCTTCGCGAACACAAACGCCGGCGACACCCTCGCCGGCGTTTTTGCGTTGTGCGGCCGCCGGCAGTTGCTTTTTCGCAAGGCCCCTGATTGAAATCGGCCAATGGCTCTGCTTCGCCATAGCGGCATCTATTTCCTGGCGCGCATTTTAGCGGGCGCCGCGAGCTTCGCGATCATTGCCGTCTATACGCGCCTGCTCGATCCCCACGCATTCGGCGAACTGGCGCTGGCGCTCGCAGGCGTTGCGTTTGTCGTCATCCTGATCGTCGACGGCACCACACTGGCCATGCTGCGCTACCTGCCGGCCGACTTGCCGGCGGCGCGCGCCACCACGCTTTGGGGCCTGATTTTGCCGGCCGTCGCGCTCTGCTGCGTGGCCGTGCTGGCGATCCTGCTGTTTGCCCCGGAGCGCTGGCGCGTGGAATTGGCGTTATGCGCGGGCCTGCTGCTCGCCAGTCTGCTGCACAGGTTTCAACTGGCGACCGCGCAAGGCGCGTTCCGGCCCGGGCGATACGCCTGGCTCAGCAGCCTTGAGAGCCTGCTCGAGATGGCGCTCGGCATCAGCCTGGTATGGCTCGGCTACGGCGTTCCCGGCGCCCTATTCGGCACCATGATCGCGGCACTTGTCGCGGTCGCGGTCAATTGGCGCGGCTGGTGGATCGGCTGGAAATTCTTCGACGCGGCCTTGGGGCGGCGGATGCTGCGCTTCGGGCTCCCGCTGATCGCCAGCGCGCTGTTCGGCTGGCTGGCGACCTTCGGCGACCGCTGGCTGCTGGCCGCCTTTTTGGGCACCGACAAGGCCGGTCTCTATGCCGCCGGCTACGACCTGCTAATGAATCTGCTGGGCGTACCGCTGGCGGTGATGTTGCTGGCAGGCTATCCGTTGACTATCAGCGCCTACACCGAACGCGGCGCGCAGGCCGCGCAGACCCAATTGCGCCTGCTCGGTACTTTCATCATCCTGATCGTGCTACCGGAAGCCGTCGGCATTGTCATGACCGGACCACTGCTGGTGAATATTTTTCTCGGCGCCGAGTTCCGGCCGCTGACCTTGTCGCTAATGCCGATCCTAGTCGGAGCGACATTTTTCAAGGTGCTGATGTATTATGTGAATTACGGTTTTGTTCTCGCCTCACGCACGAGTCTTACATTGCTGTTGATGGGGACTGCGGCGGTTCTCGATCTCATTCTCAATGTCCTTCTGATACCCCGCTATGGGCCCTGGGGTGCGGCCATTGCGGCGCTGATCGGATTCGGTGCCGGGTTTGCGATCGCGGTGATAAAGATGGGCCGGGTCTTCCCATTCCCGTTACCCGATCCGGCCATCCTCGCCGCCGGGCTGCTCGGCGCTGTGGCCATGGCGGCGTGGCTGCTGCCATTTTATCGCGTGACCGCGTGGAGCGCGGCGCTCTATGTCATGCCGGTCGCCATGCTGGTCTATTTCGGCTCGGTCTTTCTGTTTTTGCATTTCACGGGACGCAAGCCACTCGAACTGATGCGCAATTTGTGGAGCGGCAAGGAGAGCAAGAGCGTAACAGCCTGATTTTTTAACGACTCGGTTGCATTCGAGCACTTCGCACCGATGGCGCTCACGCCGGGTTGTACGAATTCGATGTCGAAATTCCCTTGATCAGGAAACCGCCGCCGTCGCTGAGCATCACCATCTTTTCGGGCTTGTCCTGAAGATATTCATCCATCGCTTTGGTCGCACCGGGGCATGAGGCAAATCCGTAATCGTCGCATACGATGATGCCGCCGGGGGTCATGCGTGGATAGAAAAATGCGACACTATCCCGCGTCGGTTCATAAAGATCGACGTCGATATGCAGGAATGAAAACCGGCGACCGACGACTTCGGCGAAGCGATCGGGGATCCATCCCTTGTAGTAGTGGACATTCTCAAATCGCGACAGCCGCCGAGCGGTCTCGCCGAAATCGACCTGTAGATCGCGCTCGCGCCAATGGCTGCTGTCGTCGGCAGCCGGCGCAGACAGTCCTTCGAAAGAATTGAACATGTGATGGCTTTTCGGCAACGCGGACTGGGCGATAAACGAACATATGAGATAAGAGGATGCACCGAGATAGACGCCGCACTCGGCGGTGTCGCCCGGCACCTTATCGGTGAGCCGGAGCAATTGCTGGATCATCAATCGCCGGCCGGCATTGATGCTCTTCAGTCCGCCGGATTTGCCGACCATCTGCAAATAGCGACTGAACGAATCATCGCCCATCCAATCCAGCAAATTGTAACGCATGCGGTATGGCGGACAGAGGATCGATGCAATAAGCCGCAGCGCAGCAAATCGCAGGCCGCTATTTCGGGCGAGTTTAAATCGATTGAATAATGCCGATGCGATCGAGCCGGATTGTTTTAACGTCAATGTCTACCACCTCTGAGAGCGCTGCAGTTAGCTTTGCGGATATGGCGGCGCGCGTTGCTATCCTGGATTGGGACAGGTTGCCACGATCCGCACCTCGCGTTCCCGCCGGACAAAGTGAGCGCAACCCCGCAGAAATCGGAAACCGACGTCGCCCAAGCGCAAATTCGCCGCAAGACGTGCAGAAAAACGGTCGTAGCCGAATATGCCAAGCTTGGCGAATTGCAGGTTAAAGCCGCTTTCAATGACAAGATTAGCCAGTGTGTGTGGAGTCCAGGAGTAGAAATGGTAATTTCTATCGCTTGCGATGTGTTTGCGATAGCGGCGCTGCTCCTCGTAGGGGACGAACAGCAACAGCGTCCCGCCCGGCCGCAGCAGCCGGCGAAGATTGACGAGACACTCGGCAGGCGCCAGCAGATGCTCAAGGACGTGATGGCAAATGACGACGTCATAGGCTCCAACGGACGCTTCGAGAGAATTAACAATTTCCACTTGGCTTCGGCTCGCCACGTCCGTCGAGCTCTGGTTGACATCGAAACCGCGGCGAACGCCGCACGTGAGTGAAGCCAGATTGAGCCCGCTGCCGACGCCAAACTCGAAAACCTTATCGGCGCGACCAATATACGGCTGCATCTTCTGCGCGCGCGACCTTGAAACCATCGCGTAGGCTGCATCGGGCATCGTCAACTTGTCGAAGTGATAGTCGGCGTCGTAGTGCGATGTCATATTGGCTAACTCATGCCTTAACCGAGACGGCTGCGTGCGACGGCACTACTGCAACGCGATTTGCGATTGCGTATCGCCGCAACCGAATGGCCCACGTCGAATGTCGGTTTAGCGTTTCGGGGTTGCGAGCCGATCGATATTCAAGTCAACCTCGCGGCTGCTAAAGTATTGTGTCCATCCGCCTCGCCCGTCCAAACCGGGACTGACTGTCAGGATATAGAAATAGTGCTTATAATTCAAATGCATACTTCCGCAATACGCCATGCGATAACAAGTATCTACCCGCCACGCCACCGGTGATCCGCCATGACCGCGCCTGACCCCCTGCTCGTCGAATACCCCGCGGACGCCATTGTGGTGCTGCGGCTTAATCGGCCGCAGGTGCGCAACGCGCTCAATCTGGAAATCCGCGTACGGCTCGCCGATGAGGTCACGCGCCACGCTGCCGATGAGAAAATCCGCTGCCTGATCGTGACCGGCTCGGACACGATATTCGCGGCCGGTGCCGACATCGGCCAAATGGCGGAAGCCGGTCCGGTCGAGATCATGGCGCGCAACCTGCAGAAATATTGGCGCACGATCATGGACTGCCCGAAGCCGGTGATCGCGGCGATCGAAGGCTTTGCGCTCGGCGGCGGGCTCGAGCTCGCGCTCTGCGCCGACATCATCGTCGCCGGCGAGGCGGCGCGCCTCGGCCTGCCCGAGGTCAAGGTCGGCATCCTGCCCGGCGGCGGCGGCACGCAGAAACTGGCGCGGCTGATCGGCAGCAAGCGCGCCATGCTGCTGCTGCTCACCGGCCGGATGTTCAGCGCGGCCGAAGCGCTCAGCATGGGCGTGGTCAGCGACGTGGCGCCGACCGGCCAGGCGCTGGCGCGCGCGCTCGAAATTGCGCGCGAGATCGCCGCCATGCCGCCGATTGCGGTCACGCAGATCAAGGAAATCGTCAATGCCGGCTTGAACGCGCCGCTCGATGCCGCGCTGGCACTCGAGCGCAAGGCGCTGCAATTGCTGTTCGCCACCGGCGACCAGAAGGAAGGCATGCGCGCCTTCTTGGAAAAGCGCAAACCGAAATTCGAGGGCAAGTGAGCGTGGCGCAGCAACTTGAGCGGCCGGATCTGACGGTCGCGGTCATCGGCGCCGGCACCATGGGGCGCGGCATCGCGCAGGTCTGCGCGCAGGCCGGCATGACGGCGCTCTTGTTCGACTCGCGGCAAGGCGCGGCAACCGAGGCCGTGGCGGCGATCGACAAGGCGCTCGACGGCCTGGTGACCAAAGGCCGCATGACGGCGGAGGCCAAGCAAAGCGTGATCGCACATTTGCGGCCGGTCGGCTCGCTCGACGAGATGGCCGGCGCCGGCATCGTGATCGAAGCGATTGTGGAAGACCTCGCGGTCAAGCGCGAATTGCTGCGCAAACTGGAAAAGCGCATCGCCGCCGAGGCGGTGATCGCCACCAATACCTCGTCGTTGTCGGTGACCGAGATCGCCGCCGGCAGCCGTCATCCGGCGCGCGTCGGCGGTCTGCATTTCTTCAACCCGCCGCCGCTGATGCGGCTGGTCGAGGTGATCGGCGGCTTGCGCAGCGATCCCACGCTGGTCGCAGCACTCACCGGCTTTGTGCGCCGCATCGGCAAGCACCCGGTGGTGGCGGCCGACACGCCCGGCTTCGTGGTCAATCACGCCGGCCGCGCTTACGGGCCGGAGGCGCTGCGCATCGTCGCGCAAGGCATCGCCTCACCGCGTGAGGTCGACCTCTTGATGAAGGAGGCTGCCGGCTTCCGCATGGGGCCGTTCGAACTGCTCGATCTGATCGGCGCCGACGTCACCCATGCGGTGATGCAGAGCATCTACGAGCGCTATTTCGACGAGCCGATGTATCAGCCATCGGCGTTATTGGCCGTGCGCGTGGCCGGCGGCTTGCTCGGCCGCAAGACCAAGCAGGGCTTCTACAATTATGACGGCCCGCCGCAGCCGAGCGCGCCGACGGTTGCGGTTGCCGCGCAAGCCTTGCCGGCCACTGCTTGGGTCGCCGATGAGGACGGCGGCCGCGAGCTGGCCGAATGGCTTAAAGCGGCCGGCGTCAAATGCCAGCTCGGCGGGGCGGCTGGCGCGGACGCGCTCTGTTTCGTGACGCCGTTCGGCGAGGACGCGACCTCCGCCATTGTCCGGCTCAAGCTCGATCCGGCGCGCACGATCGCGGTCGATATGCTGGGCAGCTTCAAAACTCGCCGCACGCTGATGAAGACGCCGCTTACCAGCCCGGAGGCTTTGGGCGCCGCGGTGGCGGCGCTGTCGGCCGGCAACGCGCCGGTCACCGTGATCAACGACAGCCCGGGCTTTGTGGTGCAGCGGTTGCTCGCCATGATCGTCAATGTCGGCAGCCGCATCGCCGAGCTGCGGATCGCTGCGCCCGCCGATATCGACACCGCGGTCGAGCTCGGGCTCAATTACCCGAAGGGCCCGCTGGCGCTCGGCGACACGCTTGGGGCAGCCCGCGTGCTCGCCGTGCTCGACGGCATGCAAGGCGTGACGCGCGATCCGAAATATCGCGCCACCACCTGGCTGCGGCGGCGCGCCGCGCTCGGCATTTCGCTGCTGACGCCGGATTGATTAGCGCATGATCCCGAAAAGTGGGAACCGGTTTTCGGACAAGATCATGCGCGAGCAAAATGTCACGGATATACAGATCGCGCTATCTAATCGGATCAAATTCTAAGTGGTACAGGCGGGTGGACTTGAACCACCGACCTCTGGTTCCACAGACCAGCGCTCTAACCAACTGAGCTACGCCTGCACGGGCTCGTCATATTAGACGCGAGCGGCCGGAACCTAGGTTCAAGGCGCCATTTTGGCAAGCGGCTTTGGCCGGGCCCCTTGGCGGGCCGCGCCACACGCAAAAGCCCGGGCGTTTGCGCGCCCGGGCCTTGCAATCGCCGCGCCGAATGGCGCGCGGCGGGTAAAGCTGAAGATTGTTACGCGGCCTTGCTGAAGGCGTTGGTGAAGCCTTCCTTGATCGGCTCGACGGTCTCGGTCGCAACCTTCTGCGCGTGATCGGCCAGCTCCTTGGCCTGCGCGGTCGCGGTGTCGAACTGCGCGCGAGCATAGGCGGTGGTGAGCTCGACGACTTCGGAATAGGACTTCGCGGTCAGCATTTGGCCGAACAGGTCGAAAGCCGCGTTGCTGTTGGCGCGGACGGTTTCGATCACCTTGAGGCCGTAGCCGGCGTAGCCCTTCGAGGCAGTGGCATAGGCGTCTTCGAGCATTTCCGTCGCCTCTTCGGCGGCGCTCTTCATCTTCTCGTAGTTCGCCTTGGCCTGCGTGACGCCCTTCTCGGCGATCTCGCGGAAGGCGGCGGGGACTTCCATGTTCGGCATGTCGAATTTCAGCATGTCGAACTTGGGCATCTCGAACTTGGGCATCTCGAATTTCGGCATCTCGAAGACGGAAGCGGTGGTAACCGCCTTCGGCTTGGACTTCGGCGTGACAGCCACGTTTTCGAATTCGCTCATGACAGTTATCCTTGGCTCGGAGGGCGGTTTCCGGCGCGTAGCGAACCGCCGCCCTCGGCAAATCGGCTCGCGTCTGTTGCAGGACCCGCCGTCATAGAGGGCGCCAATAGGGGCGTCTGGGCGAGTGCTATAAAACCCTTATAGCACCAAATTTGGTGCAATGCAACAAAAATATTGCATCGCACAAATATGTCAAAAAACCACCTCGCCGGCCCGTTGCCAGCGCTAAATCGTAGGATTTACCGGCCTAATTTGCGGTTCTAGCTTTGGTCGCCGTGCCCGCTCAGCTTGGCGGCCTGCTTACCCAATTCCTTGGCCTGTTCGGTCAGCGTCGCGATTTGTGTTTTTACATAATCGCTATGCAGCGTCGCCAGTTCCTGGGCATCCTTGGCGCGCACCAGTTTCTCGGCGAATTCGAACGAGGAGGCGACGTTGCGCTGGGTAAAGCCGATGGCCATTTCGCCTACCTCTTTGGCGCCGCTACGCGCGCTGGCGGCCTGAGTCTCGGCAGTATTGACCGCATGTTGCGCGGCGGAAATGAAGCTGTTGAAGGCCTGCTTGGCCTGCTCGACGCTCTTTTCAGCGAATGCGCGCATTTCCGTTGGAATCTCGAAATTCGGAACTGATTCCTTCGCCATGACGACCTCCTGAATGTACTTGTGCACCGCCGGCCGGTGCCAAGCTTAGCCATTATCTAGGCCGGCCACCACCGCCGCACCAGTCACGGAACTCCCGTATTAAGGTTATTGCCGGTTGGCGGGGATTTGCGGGCCCCGCGTCGTGGACGGGGCGGCGAAGCGGCCGTATTAAGGGTTCATTAGCCGTAAACCGTGCGACGTATGCGATGAATGCGACCGGGTTTCAATTTGCCTGCCTGAGCGATCCGCGGCTCGCGGTCCATGCCCTGAGCCCGACGCCGGTATGGCTGTGGAGCACGGACGCAACCCGCGTCGTGTGGGCCAATCCGACCGCGGCCGCGATCTTCGACGCCGCCTCGCCGGGCGCGCTGGCCGCGCTCCGCTTCGAGCCCGAGCAGGCGGCCGCCGCTCAGATCGCCCGCTTGGCCGGTACGCTGCCGCAGGGCGGTGCGCCGCGGCTGGAACGCTTGCGTGGTTTTGGCGCCGGCTTGGGCGGCACACTGATCTGCCTTTGCTCGCGCATCGCGCTATCCGACAACAGTTCCGCCGTGCTGGTGGTGGCGACCGAGCGCGCCGGCAAAGACCTTAGCCTGCCGGAACGCGCGCAGCGGCTGCTCGCAGACCTCGAACACCCGGCGGCGATCTTCAGCGCCGATGGCGAATTGATCGAGGCCGTGCCGGCGGCGCGCGAGCGCTTCGGCGACAAGCGCGATTTGGTCGCGCTCGGCGCCGACAAGCTCGCCCGCGAGGCGATGCTCAACGGCCGCGCCGACGGCGACATCGCGGCCTGGCGAGCCACCGTGTTGCGGCTGGGCGCCGGCGCGACCGTCACGCTGTTGGCCGCTTTTGCCGGCGCCGCCAAGACTGCTGGCCGCGAACCCGCAGCGGTTGCCGCCGCTGCGCCAGCGGCGCCCGTTGTGTCACATACCGCCACGCTGGAAGCGGGCGCGCGCCGCTTTCCGTTCCGCTTCGTCTGGCAGATGGATGCGGCGACCCGCTTCACGCTCGGTACCGAGGATTTCGCCAGACTGATCGGACCCAACACCGCCGCCGTGCTCGATCGCCCGTGGGCGGATATCGCCGCGACGCTCAAACTCGATCCGCAAGGCCAGGTCGAAGCCGCGCTCGCCGCGCGCGCCACCTGGAGCGGCATCGTCGTGCCATGGCCGATCGACGAAGCGGAAGCGCCGTTGCCAATCGAGATGTCGGGCCTGCCGGTGTTCGACCAGGACCGCCAATTTGCCGGTTATCGCGGCTTCGGCATCTGCCGCGAAGTCGACCGCCTGGCCGCGCTGGAGCGGCGCCGCGCGCAAAGCACGCCGGCCGCGGCCGAACCGGGCGGGCCGACAGCCAACGTGCTGGCGTTTACGCCGCCGCCGGCCGAAGAGACGCCGGCGCTCAGCCCGGGCGAGCGCAGCGCCTTCCACGAGCTCGCGCGCGAGCTCAGCGACCGGCTCAAGAAAACCGCCGGCAAAGCCGATGCCGCCGCACCGGCGCCGGGGCTGCCGGACGATTTCGGTCCCGAACCGACCGCGCCCGCCGCACCCCCTGCACCGGTCAGCGCTCCGCCGCGCGCCGCGCGCAACGGCGATGCCGCCCGCGATACTCAGGAAGGCCGGCCGATCCTCGACCGCCTGCCGGTCGGCATCCTGGTCTACCGCCTCAACACTTTGATCTACGCTAACCGGGCGTTTTTCGACTGGACCGGTTACCCCTCGTTGGACGCGCTGGCGGAAGCCGGCGGGCTCGACAGCCTGTTCATCGAATCCGATAGCGAGCCGCCGGCCGGCGAAACCAAGAACGGCGGCAAGATGCTGACCATCACCACCGTCAACGGCAAGCAGAAGCCGGTCGATGGCCGCCTGTTCAGCGTGTCCTGGAACAACGAAAGCGCGTTGGTGCTGATGATCAGCACGCACAGCGTGCCCGAGGAACGCGGCAAGGCGGCGGAAATGTCGCTGCGCCGGCTGGAGACCGAAAACGGCGAACTCAAGTCGATCCTCGACACCGCCACCGACGGCGTGCTGGTGCTCGACCGCGCCGGCCGCGTGCTCGCCGCCAATCGCAGTGCCGAGGCGCTGTTCGGCTACGAAGCAGCCGAGATCGCCGAGCTTTCCTTCGGCGATCTGTTCGCGCCGGAAAGCCGGCGCGGCGTGCTGGATTATCTCGACCGGCTGGCCAGCGGCACCGGCGTGCTCGACACCGGCCGCGAGGCGATCGGTCTGGTCAAGCAGGGCGGCCTGGTGCCGGTTTACTTCACCATGGGCCGGATCGCCGACGGCGAAAAATTCTGCGCGGTGATGCGCGACATCACCGCCTGGAAACGCACCGAGGAAGAGCTGATCAATGCCAGGCAGCAGGCCGAGAAAGCCTCCACCGCCAAATCGGAATTCCTTGCCAAGATCAGCCACGAAATCCGCACGCCGCTCAACGCCATCATCGGCTTCTCCGAGGTGATGATGGACGAGCGCTTCGGTCCGGTCGGCAACGAGCGCTACCGGCAATATCTCAAGGACATCCATACTTCCGGCGGCCACTTGGTCTCGCTGCTCAACGATCTGCTCGATTTGTCCAAGATCGAGGCCGGCAAGCTCGATCTCAGTTTCGTCAGCGTCAATTTGAACGACCTGGTGCAGCAATGCGTCGCCATCATGCAGCAGCAGGCCAATCGCGAACGCGTCATCATCCGCACCTCGCTGCCGGGCAACCTGCCGCAAATCGTGGCTGACGCCCGCTCGGTGCGCCAGATCGCGCTCAACCTGTTGTCCAATTCGATCAAATTCACCGGCGCCGGCGGGCAGGTGATCGTCTCCACCGCCTTGACCGACGACCACGAGGTGGTGTTGCGCGTGCGCGATACCGGCACCGGCATGAGCGAGAAGGAATTGCAGACCGCGCTCGAACCATTCCGCCAGCTCGCCACCTCGGCGCGCTGGGGATCGAGCGGCACCGGTCTCGGACTGCCGATCACCAAGGCGCTCACCGAGGCCAACCACGCGCGCTTCCGCATCACCAGCCAGGTTTCCGACGGCACTTTGGTGGAGGTGGCGTTCCCCGCCACGCGCGTGCTGGTGCAATAGCCGCGGGCGTTTCCAACCGATACGCAAATGGCGCGAATTCGGCTAATATCCCCGGACTTTGGGGGTGAGTGTTGTCATGTCGCGTCTGTTGCGGCCGGCGTTGGCGCTCTTTGTGCTGCTCGGCTTGAGCGGGCCTGCCGCGCGCGCGGCCGAGCCGGTCGACCTGCTGCTGGTGCTGGCCGCCGATGTCTCGCGCAGCGTCGATGCCGAAAAATTCCAGTTGCAGCGCGCCGGCTACGCCGCCGCGGTCGCCGACCGCCGCGTGCTCGATGCCATCCGCTCCGGCCGCAACGGCCGCATCGCAATTTTGTTCGCGGAGTGGTCGGGCCTCGGCAACCAGAAGGTCGTGATCGACTGGATGACGGTCGACGGGCCGAAGGCGGCACAAGATTTCGGCACCCGGCTGTTGGAATCGCCGCGCTCGTTTGCCGACCGCACCTCGATCAGCGGCGGCCTCGATTTTGCGCTGGCGCAATTTGCGCATGCGCCGTTTACGTCAGAGCGCCGCACCATCGACGTCTCCGGCGACGGCACCAACAATGCCGGCCGCGACGTGACGCAAGCGCGCGACGAGGCGCTCGCGCTCGGCCTCACCATCAACGGGCTGGTCATCCTGAGCGAGCGCCCCTTGCCCTGGAACCCCGAGCACACCAATCCGCCCGGGGGTCTCGCCAATTACTATCGCGACAATGTGGTCGGCGGCCCCGGCGCTTTCGTGCTGGAGGCGAAGGACTTCAATTCGTTCGGGCAGGCCATTGTCAGAAAGTTGATCGCCGAGATCGCCGATGCAACGCCGCCAAAATAAGCTTAACCGGCATGCGCCGAGCCCGGCCATGAAAGGGTCACAGAAGCCGCGCACGGTTGGTGACGGCGCGACCGATGGTATAGTCCGCCGGCAATCGACGCCAAAACAACCGGAAATTCTCCTTTGACGGCCGCCACCGGCTTCAAACGCCTGGGTCTCGCCTTGCTGGCCGCGCTCGCGGTCGGCACCGGCGTGCTGGTCGCGGCCGGCTACCTGATCTCGGCCGACGCGGTGCGCCGTCAGGTGTTGAGCGAAATCCGCGCCGTCACCGGCCTGAACCCGATCCTGCGCGGCGGGGCCAACGTCTCGCTGTTTCCCTTCGGCAGCGTCAGCTTCGCCGACGTGGTGCTCGGCGATGCCAAGCGGCCGGCGCTCACCGCGGAACGGCTGACCGCGCGCTTGCGCTTTTTTCCGCTGCTGCTTGGCCGGGTCGAGATCGCCGACGTGGCGCTGGAGCGGCCGACCATCGCCGTCGACCTGGAGGGTAACGGCAAATCCAATTGGTCCGGACTGATCGAGGCGCTGACGCGCAGCCAGACCACGGACACGCACCGGGTCGCGGCATTCTCCGAAATGCGCATCGACAACGGCACCGTCGTGGTGCAAGGCAAGGAACACAAACTCGACGAGACGCTGTCCGGCGTGGAATTTTCGCTGGCCTGGCCGTCGATCTCCAAGAGCTTCGGAGCCACCGGCCGCTTCATCTGGCATGACGAGCCGCTCGACGTGACCGCGACGCTGGGCGATTTCCCGGCCGCGCTTGCCGGTAATCGCACCGGCATGAAGCTGCGCATCGCCGGCAAACAGATCAAGGCCGCGTTCGAAGGCGCCATCAGCGTCAAGCCCACGCTCAAGATCGAAGGCACGCTCGCCGCCGACACCGCTTCGATGCGCGATGCGTTGATCTGGGCCGGCCAGCAGCCGATGCCGGGCGGCGGCTTCGGCCATTTCACCATCAAGGCGCAGACCAATGTGATGGGCGGCACCATCAGTCTGTCGAACGTCAATGTCGAGCTCGACGGCAATAGTGCCGAGGGCGTGCTCACCTTCGCCACCGATGGGCGCAAGACGCTGCAAGGCACGCTGGCCTCCGAAACGCTCGACCTCACGCCTTACGTCTCCACCGTCCGTCTGCTCACCGCCAATCAGCGCGAGTGGAACAATGCGCGCATCACGCTCGACGGCCTCTCCGGCATCGACCTCGACCTGCGGCTGTCGGCGGCCAACGTGGTGTTGTCGAACGCCAAGCTCGGCCGCACCGCCATCGGCGCCAACCTGCGCGGCGGCCAGTTGGTGGTGACCGTCGGCGAGGCGCAGGCCTATAACGGCGTGATCAAGGGCTCGCTGACGCTGGCCAATTTCCAAACCGGCGTCGACGTCAAATCGCAGTTGCAATTTACCGATGTCGACCTGGAAAGCTGCCTCGGTCAGTTGTTTGGGCTGCACCGGCTCGAAGGCAAAGGCAACCTCGCCTTCGCGGTCGAGGGCAGCGGCGACAGCGTGCTTGCGGTCACCCGCACCTTGACCGGCACCGCCAGCCTCACCGGCCAAAATGGCGCGCTCGCCGGCCTCAATGTCGAGCAATTGCTGCGCCGGCTGGAGCGGCGGCCGCTGTCCGGCGGCGGCGAATTCCGCAGCGGCCGCACGCCGTTTGAGAAGATCGCGATGACGCTGAAAATCGACAAAGGCACGGTCACGGTCGAGGGCGTCAACATCGAGGGTTCGGCGGTGCGCCTGGTGCTCGCCGGCTCGGCCTCGATACCGGCGCGCGAACTCGATCTCAAAGGCACCGCCGTGCTGGTGGCCGCCAACAAGCCGGCGGCGGCCGCTTTCGAGCTGCCATTTATCGTCCAGGGCTCTTGGGACGACCCGATCATGTTGCCCGACCCCGAGGCGCTGATTCGCCGCTCCGGCGCCGCCGCCCCGCTGCTCAATGCGGTGCGCGACCAGCGCGCGCGCGACGCCGCCCGCTCGGTCATCGAGCGACTCACCGGCGCCCCCTCGCCGGCCGTACCGGCGGCCGAGCAGTCCACCGCCCCGGCGGACCCGCAAAAGCCGGAATAAGGGCGTATTTGGCTGTGCGCATGATCTTATCCAAAAACCGGCGCCCACTTTTTGCGATCATGCGCTGTTACCCGTGCCGCCACGCTGTCATTTGACTATCATTGCGCCTGAAACGAATCACCCGCCGGCCGGTCGCCGGCGCGACAGGGCGCGGATGCTGCACCCCATCCTCCGGACGCTGGTCAAGGTCATCGTCGCCTCGCTGGTGCTGGGCGCGATCATGGCGCATTTCGGCGTAACCGCCGACCAGCTGATGCACAAGACCGGCCTATCGGTCGAACGCATCGAGGACTATGCCAAGCGCGGCTTCGCCTGGGCCTGGCCGCATTTGCTGCTGGGCTCGCTGGTGATCGTGCCGCTCTGGTTTTTGATCTATCTGTTCCGCCCGCCGCGCCAAAGCCGCAGGGACTAGCGCGGGCTTTGCCCGTCAGGCCGCCGGCGGCGCGGGCGCATCGGCCTCCGGCTCAGGCACCGGAATCCGCGGCGTCGGGCCGTAATAGTCGCCAAGCCGCACGCTGGCGCGCGGCTTGAGCAGGATCGAGAGCAGCCGGTTGAACAGCGCCTTGGCCGACACCGGCTTGCACAGGAACTCATTCACGCCGAGCCTGACCGATTGCATAATGCGCCAGTACTCGACATGGGCGCTCAGCATGATGATGGGAATGTCCGGCGTCGGGAATATGCCGGGTGAGCGCACGATACGCACCAACTCGGGACCGTTGAGCAGCGGCATCTCCCAGTCGAGGATGACGACGTCGGGGGATTCCTCGCGGATCTTCTCCAGCGTGGCGATGCCGTCGCTCGCTTCGATAATTTGCTTGACGCCGATATTGCCGAGCAGGTTGCGCACGATGGTGCGCATGAAATGATTGTCGTCGACCACCAGCACGCGTAGCTGCTGGATCAGGGCTTCGGCTTGCTTCGAAGTGATCGCCATGGCGCAATTTTTTTGGATGCGGCGATATTCGCCGCGAAGTCTCACCGGGAGGTTAACGTGCGCCGCACGGCGTCCTGCCAGCCGGCATATTTTTGTTCGCGCATTGATGCGTCCATGCGCGGCTGAAAACGCCGGTTGAGCCGCCAGTGCGCGGCAAAGCCGTCGAGATCGGGGCACAGACCGGCCGCTCTTCCTGCCAGATAGGCCGCGCCCAGCGCCGTGGTTTCCATCACCTGCGGGCGGTCGACCGGGCTCGCCAATATATCGGCGAGGAATTGCATGGTGACATCGCTCGCGCTCATGCCGCCGTCGACGCGCAGCACCGTGGCGGCGCCTTCCGCCATCGGCCAGTCGGCATGCATGGCCTCGAGCAGATCGCGGGTCTGGTAGCCGACCGCTTCCAGCGCCGCGCGCGCGAGTTCGGCCGCTCCGCAATTGCGGGTCAGCCCGAAGATCGCGGCGCGCGCCTTGGCGTCCCAATAGGGCGCGCCCAGGCCGACAAAGGCGGGCACCAGATAGACCTGTTCTGCTGGGTCGGCGCGTTCGGCCAGACCGTCGGCCTCGGCCGCCTTGGCGATGATCTTCAAGCCGTCGCGCAGCCATTGCACGGCGGCACCGGCGATGAAAATCGCACCTTCCAGCGCGTAGGTGCGCTTGCCTTCGAGCTGGTAGGCGATGGTGCTGAGCAGCCGGTTGCGCGAAATGACGCGCTGCGGACCGGTGTTGAGCAGCGCGAAACAGCCGGTGCCATAGGTCGATTTCATCATGCCGGGCTTGAAACAGCCCTGCCCGACGGTCGCCGCCTGCTGGTCGCCGGCCATGCCGAGAATACGAATGGCTGAGCCGAATAATTCGGGCGCGGTTACGCCGAACTCGCCCGCGCAGTCCGCCACCCGCGGCAGCAGCGACGACGGCACGCCGAACATCCGGCACAGACCTGCGTCCCATTCCCCGCGCCCGATATCGAACAACAGCGTGCGGGCGGCATTGCTGGCGTCGGTCGCGTGCGCCTTGCCGCCGGTCAGCCGCCACAACAGGAAGCAGTCGATGGTGCCGAAGGCGAGCCGGCCAGCCTGCGCCAAGGCGCGCGCGCCTTCAACGTGTTCGAGCAGCCAGGCAATCTTGCTGGCGGAAAAATACGGGTCGAGCAGCAGCCCGGTCTTGCCGGCGATCTCCGGCTCGTGGCCGGCCCGGCGCAGCGCATCGCAGAAATCGGCAGTGCGGCGGTCCTGCCAGACGATGGCATTGTGAATGGGCTTTCCGGTGACGCGGTCCCAGACCACGGTGGTTTCGCGCTGATTGGTGATGCCAATGCCGGCGATATCCTTGGCCGTCAGCGCGGCCTTGGCGATCACCGCACGCACGCTGGCCATCGTGGCCGCCCAGATTTCCTCCGGGTCGTGCTCGACCCAACCCGACGCCGGATAGAGCTGGCGCAGTTCCTGCTGCGCGCTGGCGAGCGGCTGCAAGCCGGCATCGAACGCGATGGCGCGCGTCGACGTCGTGCCCTGGTCGATGGCGATGAGAGCGGTCGGCAACGGCGGTCTCCGCGGCAGGCGCGAAAAGGCGCGAGCCTTAGGAGACTAGTTCAACGCGGACAGCTTGGCGATTGCCTGGTCGTTGTCGGCATGGATGGCGGTGGCCATTTTGCGCGGCGTCGGGCCGTAATAGTCGCCGCTCTGCATGATCTGGCGCGGGTTGGTCAGCACGGCGACGATGCGGTCCTGCAGTGCCTTCGACGACACCGGCTTGAGCAGGAATTCGTTGACGCCGATCTTGACGGCCTCGACCACACGCGAGCGCTCGCCATGGCCGGTGAGCATGATGATCGGCACGTTCGGATACGGGAAGGTCGCCGGCGAGCGCACCATGCGCACGAAACCGGGACCGTCGAGCCCGGGCATTTCCCAGTCGAGGACGACGACGTCCGGCGCCTGTTCGCGGATCAAGTCGAGGCCGGCCGGACCGTCTGACGCGTCAAAGATTTTACGCACGCCGATGCTCATCAACATGGTGCGCACGACCTTGCGCATGTAATGCTCGTCGTCCACCACCAAGACCCTGGCGGCGGCTAGGCGTTCGGCGAGTTGTTTTGGGTCGATCGACATCGGCGATCCGCTATTGGCGTACCGGGCACGAATTGGTGTCATTAAACCACCAAGATATGGCAGGCTCGTTAAAACATCCGCCTAAAATGGCGCCGACGGCGGCAAGATTTTGTAAACCATAGGCGCGCTCACGGCGCGCCCTACCGCACCGGCTGCAACAATGCGATGAAGCGGGCGAGCGCCTCGCGCTCTGCGGGAGTCGATTTGAGGCCGAGCTTGCTGCGCCGCCACAGCACGTCGTCCGCGTTCTGCGCCCATTCGTTCTCCACCATGTAGCGCACCTCGGCGCCGGTAAGATCGTCGGTGAAGCGGTCGCCAAGATCGTCCATGCTTTTTGCGCCTTCGAGAAAGCGCTTGAGGCGCCGGCCATAGGCGCGCACCAGGCGCCGCGCATGCGGCTCGGCGAGGAACGGCCAGCGGCCGAGCGCCTCCGCCACCTGTTCGTAGAACCCGTCGGCCGGAAAATCGCCGCCGGGCAGCGTCGAGCCGGCGGTCCACGGCGGCAGCGCGGCAAAATAATGCCCGATCCGCTGCATCGCCGCCTCCGCCAGCCGGCGGTGCGTGGTGATCTTGCCGCCATAGATCGTGAGCAGCGGCGCCTCGCCATAGACCTCGTCGAGCGCCAGCGCGTAATCGCGGGTGACGTCCTCCGGCTTGTCGGCACCGTCGTCATAAAGCGAGCGCACCCCGGCAAACGACCACACCAGTTCGTCGGGCGTGACCTGGTCGCGGAAATATTCGTTCACCGTCTTGCACAGATAGATGATTTCCTCAGGCGTCGGTGCCGGCGAATTGACATCGCCGACGTAATTCTCATCCGTGGTACCGATCAAGGTGAAATCCTGCGCAAACGGCAGCGCGAACACCACGCGCTTATCGGCGGCCTGCAGCAGATAACCGTGATCGTGCTCGAACGGCCGGCGTATGACGATGTGGCTGCCCTTGACCAGCCGCACCGGCGCCGGCAGCGGCCGCCGCACCACATTGCCGGCCACCTCCCCGATCCAGGGGCCGGCGGCATTGACCAGCACGCGCGCGGTGGTCGTTTCGCGGCGGCCGCGCGTCGTGAGCGTCAGTTGCCATTGGTCGCGTCGCTCGGCCTTGATGAGCCGCGTGCGGGTGCGGATGACGGCGCCGCGCTCGGCGGCATCGAGCGCGTTGAGCACCACCAGCCGGCTGTCGTCGACCAGGCAGTCGGAAAATTCAAAGCCGTAACGGAACGATCGCTTGAGCGGCTGGCCGACCGGGTGAAGAGTGAGATCGACGCTGCGCGTGCCCGGCAATAGCTTGCGGCCGCCGAGGTGGTCATAAACGAACAGGCCGAGGCGCAGCCATGCCGCCGAGCGCAGGCCGCGCTTGGGCGGCAGCAAAAAGCGCAGCGGCCGGATCACGTGCGGCGCCATGCGCAGCAAAACTTCGCGCTCGTGCAATGCCTCGCGCACCAGGCGGAAGGCGCCGTGCTCGAGATAGCGCAAGCCGCCGTGGATTAGTTTGGTGGAGGCCGAGGAGGTGCCGGAGGCAAGGTCGTTCTGCTCCACCAGCAGCACGCGCAGGCGGCGGCCGGCGGCGTCCCGGGCCAATCCGGTCCCGTTGATGCCGCCGCCGATGATGGCGAGGTCGTATTCGGCCATGGGCCCGCTGATAATCCGGCTGATTCGCGTAATTTCGCGCAGAATGGGCGGCTTATGCGGCGACCTCAAGAACCGGGCGTGTAAAAGGCGCGCTAGGCCCACATAATTCGGCGGCGATTGCAAAATCGCCTTGGCTTGGCCATACCAAACCTGTCTGATATGCGCAGTTTCGCGCGAAAACACGGGACGAGGCCCGTCCATTTAAAGCCCTATGCCCTCCCCCCGCCTGCTCGTCATCGAAGGCAACTCGCCGCAAACGCTGGCCGAGCACATCGCGGTCGGCGGCACGGCAGCGCATCTGGGCTATTCCAACCTGTTACGCGAGCTGCTGCCGGGCGCGATCGTCGACACCTGCCAGCCGGGCGATCCGAGCGCCACTTTGCCCGAGGGCGAGTCGCTTGCGGGCTATGACGGCATCGCCATTACCGGGTCGTCGCTGCATATCTATGACGGCGGGCCATCGGTGGCCCGGCAGATCGAGCTGGTGCGCTCAGCACTGGCGACCGGCACTCCGCTGTTCGGCTCCTGCTGGGGCTTGCAGGTGATCACCGCGGCGGCCGGCGGCAGCGTGCGCAAGAATCCGAAGGGCCGCGAGATCGGCTTCGGCCGCGGCATCCGGCTCACCGAAGCCGGCCGCAAGCATCCGATGTATGTCGGCAAGCTCGACGTGTTCAACGCGCCGACCGTGCATCTCGACGAAGTCGAGGCGCTGCCGGCGGGCGCCACCGTGCTGGCCACCAATGCGGTCTCGGACGTGCAAAGCGTCGAAATCCGCACCAACGGTTCGGTCGCCTGGGCGGTGCAGTATCACCCCGAATATCCGCTGCGCGAGATCGCGGCGATCGTGCGCCGTATCGGCACGCGGCTGATCGAGGAAGGCTTTTTCCGCGACGCCGAAGACATCAAAACCTTCGCACACGATCTCGATACGCTCGACCGCGACCCCGAATGCAAGCGGCTGTACTGGCGGCATGGCATCAGCAAGAACGTGCTCGACAAGAAATTGCGGGTTGGCGAGGTGGCTAACTGGATCGAGTTCCAGGTGCTGCCGACGCGGGTGAAACGCGGGCGCGGCTGACCATGGATTTTTCCGGCAAGCATGTCGTGGTCACCGGCGGCACCGGCGCGCTCGGCGGCGCGGTGGTCGGCGGCCTGCTGGCGGCGGGCGCGAATTGCACCGTTCCTTATGTGCACGAAGCCGAGGCGCAGCGCTTTCCCCATAGCGGCGATCCGAATGTGAAATTGATCGCGGTCGCCGATCTCGCCGACGAGGCCATGGTGGCGAAGGTCTATGACGGACTCACGCCGTGGGCGTCGATCCACCTCGCCGGCGGTTTTGCGCCCGGCAAGGTGGCGGAGACGGCTGAGGCCGCG
Source organism: uncultured Alphaproteobacteria bacterium (assembly GCA_963739825.1). Taxonomy (GTDB): domain Bacteria; phylum Pseudomonadota; class Alphaproteobacteria; order Rhizobiales; family Xanthobacteraceae; genus Pseudolabrys. The sequence continues at coordinate 1,416,470 of CAVUBU010000001.1, read as the reverse complement.
CTGATGGCGCAGATTGAAAGCAACCTGGTTTCCTGCTTTTTATGCTGCCGCGCGGCGGTCAATTCCATGACGGCGGGCGGGCGCATCGTCAATGTGGCGGCGCGGCCGGCGCTGGAATGGCGGACCGGCGCCGGCATGACGGCCTATACGATTGCCAAGGCAGGTGTTGCCGCGCTCACCGTGGCGCTGGCCGAGGAAGTCGCCAAGGCCGGCATTCTGGTCAATGCGGTCGCGCCCTCGATCATGGATACGCCGGCCAATCGCAAGGCGATGCCGAAGGCCAATTTCGATGCCTGGCCGAAGGTCGAGGAAGTAGCAGCGACGATTTTGTTCCTGGCCTCGCCGGAGAACAAAGTAACCCGCGGCGCCATCGTGCCGGTGTACGGGAGATCGTAAGCCTCTCATTTGTCATGCGCGGGCTCGACCCGCGCATCCCGCTTAGGTTGGCACGATGCGTCCCCAAGCGAGATGGCCGGGACAAGCCCGGCCATGACAAGATCGGCTACCCGGCAACCGGAACGAGCTCCAATGGCGGGCGCAACAGGCGCTGCACGGCGCCGGAGGCGACGACGGTGCGGCTTTCCGCATAGGCCTCGTGGTTCTGCTCGATGTCGTCGAGATCGTACTGGTAGTTCACCATCAACCCGCAGCCCTGCGCGATCGCCTTGTCGGAGGTGTCGGCCAGCCAATTGATGCGCTCGAGCCGCGCGCCATTGCCGAGATGGAAGCGCGCCACCGCGTCGACCGGAAGCCCGCGTCCGCTGCGCGCGCGCAGGAAATACCAGGCGGCCGCCCGCGTCAGCGCATCTTGCAGCTTCGCCGCGGTTTCCTCGTTGCGCCACCAGTCGGGGCCGTCGAGCGCGGTGAACAGCGCCCTGTCGGCCTCGTTCAGCGCGGTGGAAGTCTCCTTCTCGCGTTCGCGCTTGAGCCAGGCGGCGAAATTCGGCACCGGCGACAGCGTCACGAAAGTCGACAGCTTCGGCATTTCGCGGTTGATCTCCTCGACCACCTGTTTGATCAGGAAGTTGCCGAACGAGACGCCGGCAAGTCCGCGCTGGCAGTTGGAGATCGAATAGAACACCGCCGTGCGCATCTTGTCGGCTTCCGTCACCTCGCGCGAGGGACCGAGGATCGGCGCGATCGCACCCGGAATGTCGCGGGTGAGCGCCACTTCGACGAAAATCAGCGGATCGTCCACCAGCGCCGGATGGAAAAACGCGTAGCAGCGCCGGTCTGACGGATCGATGCGGCGGCGCAAGTCGTCCCAGTCGCTGATCTCGTGTACCGCCTCGTAACGGATGATCTTGTCCAGCACGATCGCCGGCGTCGACCAGTCGATGCGGCGCAGCACCAGGAAGCCGCGGTTGAACCAGGACGAGAACAGGTGGACGAAATCCTCGTCGACCGCGGTCAAGTCGTCGCGGTGGCCGAGCACGTCGATCAATTGCTCGCGCATGCGCACCAGCGCCGCGGTACCACCGGGCGCAAGATTAAGCCGGCGGAACAGCTCCTGCCGGCGCGGTTCGGAGGCGGCGTGCACTTCCGCCGCAGTCTCGTCCGACGATTTTTCCTTCCAAGCGGCGATCGCCTGTTCCATGCGCGCCGGATCGGGGCCGAAGCGTTCGCCCAGCGCCTCGAAGAAAGCAATACGCGGGCCGGTGGTCAGTTCGCCATAGCGGCCGAGGATTTCGCGCGCGCGGGCGACGCCGGAAGCCTCGCCGCGGCTCGACAACAGGTCCTCGCACAATTCGACCAGGCTCTCGGAGCGGGCACTCGCCTCGCCACGCCGGCTGCGCGCCAGCAGCGCGCGGCCGCGCTCGGATATGGTCTGCAGCAGTTCCCCGAAAAACGAGGTGTTCATTGCGGCCCTGTGGCAACGCCCATCAGATAATTGGGCAACCATGTCGCGATATCGGGAAATATAGACAAGATAATGATGCCGACAATCATCATCGCGACGTAGGGCACCGAGCCCCACAACACGGTCTTGGTCGGAATATCCGGCACGATGGCATTTACCACGAACAGATTGAGGCCGACCGGCGGGGTAATCAGGCCGATCTCCATGTTGACGGTCACTATGACGCCGAACCAGACCGGGTCGAAGCCGGCTGCCGTAATAATGGGCAGCAGGATCGGCGCCGTCATCAGGATGATCCCGGCCGGCGGAATAAAACACCCGCAAACCAACAGGAACAGATTGATCATTCCCATCAGCACCCAGCGATTGAAATGGGCGTCGGCAATCGCCTGCGCCAGCGTCTGGGTGATGTAGAGCGAGGTCAGCATGTAGCCGAACAGCGCGGCGGCGGCGATGATCATGAGGATCATCACCGACTCGCGCGTGGTGGAACGCAGGATCTGCCACCAGGCGACTGGGCTCCACATGCGATAGATGAAGATCGCGAGCAGCACGCAGAGCGCGGCGCCGACACCGGCCGCTTCCGACGGCGTCGCAACACCGCCATAGAGCGCGTACATGACGCCGATCACGACCAATAGAAAGGGCGCGACCTTCGGTATCGATTCGAATTTCTGTTTCCAACTGAAGCGGAATTCCGGCGCATAGGCGCGGAAGCCCTTGGTCCAGATGTAGACCAGCGTCCAGGCCATGAACAGCGTGGTCAGCAACAATCCGGGCAATACGCCGGCGAGGAAGAGCCGCCCGATCGAGGTTTCGGTCGCGATACCGTAGAGTATGAAGGTGATCGACGGCGGGATCAGGATGCCGAGCGTGCCACCGGCGCAGATCGAGCCGGTGGCGACCTCGTCCGGATAGCCGCGATTGCGCATCTCGGGGATGCCCATCTTGCCGATGGCCGCGCAAGTGGCGGGCGAGGAGCCGGTCAAGGCGGCGAAGATGGCGCAGGCACCGAGATTGGAAATCACCAGTCCGCCGGGCACGCGGTAAAGCCAGCGGTCGAGCGCTTCGTAAAGATCCTTGCCAGCCGGCGAGGAACCGATCGCCGAGCCCATCATGATGAACATGGGGATCGCGACCAGCGTGAATTCATCGAGACTGGAATAGAACGTCTCGGCCACTACCTGGATGCTGTCGAAACCATGAAACAGCACAAGAAAGATGACCGCGACGGCGCCCAGACCGAAGGCCACGGGCACGCCACTGAGCAATGTCAGTACGGTGACGACAAGGATGACGGTTCCTTGAGAAGTCGGACTCATACGACGTGCTCTTCAGGCGTCAAGTTGAACGGCTCGACGCGCCCGATGGCGACGCTGATCAAATCCGCGATGTATTGCAGGACCAGCAAGCCGAGCCCGAGCGGCATGGAGAAATAGGGCACCCAGAGCGGCGCGCGCCAGACCGTGTCGGAGTGCCAATCCTTCGACCAAGCCTGATACCAAAACTTGCTGCACAGAACGAAAAGCACCGCGCAAAATGCCAGTGCCAGGAAATTTGCAAAAATGGCGAGCCAATAGCGGGCGCGCGGCCCGAGATAAATCGGAACCACATCCACGTTCACGTGGCCGCGGGTCATGAGGACGTAGGCGCTGCCGATGAATGTCGTAGCGATAATGGAATAGGTGACGACGTCAAGCTGCCAGATCGTCGTCAAGTTGAAGATGTAGCGCTCGATCACCATGTCGCAAATCACGACCACGGCGAGAGCGACGAAAAAGGCCGCCACCATGCCGGCGATGCGCGACAGCATGTTTACGACCCATATAAAGTTGTCCATGGGACGGATTTTCCGGCTTGTTTCGGTGGAGCAACCGTTGCGCGGCGTGACGCACTTTGCGGCCGGCCGGCGAAACCCTCGCCGGCCGGTGCAAGTTGTCGATAATTATTTAACCGCGAGCGCTTCGTCGATCAGCTTCTGCCCGTTCGGCACTTTCTTGGCGAAGTCCGCATAAGCGCTCTTCTTCGCAACGGCGAGCCAAGCCTGGTAGTCGGCATCGCTGAGCGTTACGACCTTCACCTTGTGATCCTTGAAGGCCTTGACCGCCTCCTCGTTCACCTCGTCGGCTTTAGCCTCATAGAACGCCTGCGCTTTCTTGCCGGCGGCAATGACCGCATCCTGCTGCTTCTTGTTGAGCTTGTCGAAGCTCTTCTTCGACATCAAAACGGGTTCGTACATGAACCACAGCGCGTTGTTGCCGGGCGCGGTGAGGCAATCGGTCACTTCATAGAGCCGCATCGACTGGAACGAGCCGAGGCTGGTGTCGGTACCGTTGATCACGCCGGTCTGGAACGCATTATAGATTTCATTCGACGGCGGGCTGACGATGCTGGCGCCGGCGTCTTTCCACATGTCGGCGAAGGTCGGGCCGGCGGAGCGGAACTTGCGCCCCTTCATGTCGTCGGGCGTCATGATGCAGCCGTTCTTGGAAGCCATGGCGCCGGCAAACCAAGCATCGGACAATACGATCACGCCGTTCTTTTCGATTTCGGCGCGCACCTGCTTCATGAACGGCGATGCGTTGATGCGCTTGGCGCGGTCCTGGCTGCGGATCAGGCCCGGCATCAGCGTCGCGCTGAAGGCCGGCACTTTGCCGCTGGCGTAGTCGAGCGGGAACAGCGCCATGTCGAGCTGGCCATTCACCATCGCATTCCACTGCTCTTTCGGCTTGAACAGCGAGGCGCCGGGATAGACTTGCACGGTGAGGCCGACATTGGCGGCGCCGGCTTCCTTGGCGATGATCAGCACCATGTCGTCGCGTATGTCGTGCTTGCCGCCCGGGAACTGGTGCGAGGCCCGCAGCGTCATCTGCGCCTGCGCGGAGACCGACAGCAGGACGACTGCGGCGGCCCCGGCAAGAATTGTCTTTAGCATCCTCATTTCATTCCTCCCTTTGGTATTTTCTGACAACGATGGCCAGTTGCGCTTTTCTATAGCGGTACAATAGCCAAAAACGGCCTGTCGCGCCTGAATTTACCTTAGCCGCCGGTGCGACACAGCGCCATAGGCTCGGCGTTAAAATTACCTCCAACCCCATGCCGGCAATGAATAATTCCCGGTCTGGTCAGCGCGGAACGATGCAACTATAACCCCCGCCAGCGTCGTCCATTCCGTAATCGTCCGGGAGTTCTCACACATGCCGAAGCCGTTGGCGGGTCTCCGCGTCCTCGAACTCGCCCGCATTCTGGCCGGTCCCTGGGCCGGGCAATTGCTGGCCGATCTCGGCGCTGACGTGATCAAGGTCGAGCGCAACGGCAGCGGCGACGATACCCGCGGCTGGGGGCCGCCGTTCGTCGAAGGCGTCGACGGCAAGCCGATCGGCTCCGCCTATTTCCATTCCGCCAACCGCGGCAAGCGCTCGATCGAGATGGATTTCGAAAGCGAGGACGGCCGGCGCATCGTACGCAAGCTGGCGGCGCGCTCGGACGTGCTGATCGAGAATTTCAAAGTCGGCGGATTGGCCAAGTTCGGCCTCGACTACAAGAGCCTGGCGGGCGAATGCCCGCGCCTCATCTATTGCTCGGTGACCGGTTTCGGCCAGGACGGCCCCTACGCCAAGCGCGCCGGCTACGACCTGATGGCGCAGGGCATGGGCGGCATCATGGATCTCACCGGCATGGCCGACGGCGAGCCGACCCGCATCGGCATTCCGATGTCCGACATATTTACCGGCGTCTATTCGGTGGTCGGTATTCTGGCCGCGCTCGCCGAGCGCGAGAAGACCGGCAAGGGCGCCTATATCGACGCCGCGCTGGTCGATTCGACCGTCGGCGTGCTGTCGAACCAGGCGCTGAACTATCTGGTGTCCGGCAAGGTGCCCAAGCGCATCGGTAATGCGCATGCCAACATCGTGCCTTACCAGGTATTTCCGACCGCGGACGGCTATGCGATCGTCGCCACCGGCAACAACAACCAATACGTCAAATTCTGCAATGTGCTGGGCGCGTCCGATCTGGCGCAGAACCCCGAATACAAGGACAATGTCGGACGGCTGAAACATCGCGAGGAATTGATCGGCAAGCTGTCGGCGCTCACCGCGCAAATGAAGCGCGACGACCTGCTCGGCAAACTCGAAGCGCAAGGCGTGCCGGCCGGCCCGATCAACGATCTCGAACAGGTGTTCAACGATCCACAGGTCGTGCACCGCGGCATGGAATTGAAATTGCCAAGCGCCGCCGCCAAGGCCGGCACGATCCCGGGCGTACGCACGCCGATCGTGATCGACGGCTGGCAGGCGGCCTCGGATCGCCCCGCCCCGCTGCTCGGCGAGCACTCGGCGGAGATTTTAAAAGAGATTGGGGAGGCGTGACAGCTTTGCGCATGATCTCTTCCGAAAACCGGTTCCCATCCCGGATCAAGTCCGGGACAGGCATTTTCGGGATCATGCGCTACCAAGTCAGCGTGCGCGCGTTGTCGGCGAAGATGAAGCCCTGGGTATAGCCCTGCTTGCCCATCTGCACGCCGGGCACCAGGTCGTCCAGTTTGAGGCCGAACTCGGCCATGCACGGCCCGCACATCAGCACGATGCCGCCGTCGCGCATGAAGTCGGCCAGGATATCGCGCGGCACCCGGCTCATCGAGGGCTTCTTCTCCTGCTCGCCCGATTTGGCCGCGAGTTTCACCGCGTCGAGATTGAGGAAGATCGCCACCGGGTGACCCTGCTTCAGGGTCGCATGCGCGAAGTGCAGGCCCATCCAGCCGCGCCAGGAATTGCCGGTGGTCATGTTGATGAACAGCGGATTCTTCTGCGGTGCGCCGTTGGCGAGTTGATCGGCATCGTGCGCGCGGCCGATAGGCGCCGCGAAAGCGAAAGCCAACCCGGCGATCAGACCGAGCATGAATAGGATCGAGCGTTGCATGATGTCACCCCGTCGATAAACCGACGAGGCTCATGCTGGCATTTTGCCGACGGCTTTAGAAGCCGCCGCGCGATGGATTCAATCGATCGGAATGACCGCCGCCAGGCATTCGCCAGTGCCACTGACGCGCGTGCGATGGCCTTGGCCCCCGACATCTTCCATCAATATGCTGTCACCGGGACCGAAGTTGCGCGTCTCTCCGTCGCTGGCGGTCACTTCGAGCTGGCTGCTCAGACAGATCAGAAACTGTTTCTTGGGCGGGTGGACAGCGTCCGCGGCCCAGCCGGACGGCAGCCGGATGAATTGCAGGCCGTCGGTCGGATAGGCGTGCGACACGAACATCATCGGCGCCGGCGGCCGGTAATCGGCCTCGTCGAGCTCAAGCGTCGCCGGCTCAAAATGGCTTTGGCCGTTTTTGTCGGTGGTCAGTCGAACATATTTCATCACCAGCACTCCTTCCGATGGGCCCAACTGGTGCATAGTCTTATATTGCAACCGGGAGGTCGCGGCCTTGACGTGCGTCAAAGGAACGGTGAAACGGCCTTAGTTCGCCGGCTCTTTCTGCCGCCGGCGCGTTTTGGCGGTCGCGATCGCCTCGCGGATATTGCGCCGCAGGCCCTCCAGATCGTACGGCTTTTGCAGCACGACCACGCCCTGGCGCACGGCGTCCTGCGCGCTCGCGCTGTAGCCGGTGGTCAGCAGCACCGGAATGGCAGGAAAGCGCGCGCCGATTTCGCGCGCGAGATCGAGGCCGTTCTTGCCGCCCGGCATCAGGATGTCGGAGAACACCAGGTCGACGTCGCCGTCGAGCCGCAGCGCGGCGAGCGCGGCTTGCACATGAGCGACGCTGCGCACTCGGTAGCCGAGCTGACGGAAATAGCCGGCGCCGACTTCCGCCACATCGTCATTGTCCTCGACCAGCAGCACGGTTCCCGCTGGCTCGGCCGGCGTCTCGGCCTGCGAGGGCGGCGAAGACGGCTGCGGCGGCTCATGGCTGCGCGGCAGATAGATCGTGATCGCGGTGCCGCGTCCCTCCGCGCTGGTGATGGTCGCGGTGCCGCCGGATTGCTTGGCGAAGCCGTAGACCTGGCTCAGGCCCAAGCCGGTGCCCTTGCCGACCTCCTTGGTGGTGAAGAACGGTTCGAACACGCGCGCCAGCACGTCGGGCGGAATGCCTTGGCCGGTATCGGTCACGCGGATGGCGACGAATTCGCCGCTTAGCTCTTCAGCGCTCGCCTCGCCCTTGAGGATCACTGGCTTGGCGCGGATCGACAAGGTACCGCCGGTCGCCATGGCGTCCTTGGCGTTGACCGCCAGATTGAGGATGGCGAGCTCGAATTCGCCGGGGTCGACGCGGGTGGCGCAGACATCGTCCGGCACCTCGACCTTGATCACGATGTCGGCGCGCAACGAGCGCGTCAGCAGTTCGCGCAACTGCGGCAGCCGCTGCGAAAGATCGATGACCTGCGGCGTCAGCGTCTGTTGGCGCGAATAAGTGAGCAACTGGCGGGTCAGACTTTCGCCGCGTTGGGTCGCCGTGGCGATCATGTCGAGCAGCCGAGCGTATTTCTTGTCGGTCAGTTCGTTACGCAGCCGCTGCACGCTGCCGCTGATGATCATCAGCAGATTGTTGAAATCGTGCGCGACGCCGCCGGTCAATTGCCCGATCGCTTCCAGCCGCTGCGACTGGCGCAGCGCACCTTCCGCCGCCTCTCGCCGATCGGCTTCGTCGTAAAGACGCTTGGTACGCCGCAGCGCCAGCCCGAGACCGGCATAAAGAAATGCGGTCGCCGGCAGGCCGAAGATCAGGTGACTGCTCATATAGGCGAGCCAGCCGTGCAGAACCGCCGACTTTTCCTCGCCGGCGAGCACATAGATCGGGAATCCGGTGAGCTTGCGGTAACCGATGCGCCGGTCGATGTGGTCGAACTGCGAGTTGACCGTATAGATCGAGCGGTCCAGGCCCTGTGCGATGCCTTCGCGCAATTTGCTGTGTTCGTCGAGCTTGATCAGCCGATCCTTGGCGATTGGATAGCGCGCGAGGAACCCACCGTCGGCGCGCGCCATGCCGAAATAGCTGCCGTCGGTGGGACCCATCTTGGCATAGAAGGTCTCGAAATAGCTCGGCAGCACGGCGACCGATATGATGCCGTTGAATTTTCCATCGTCGGACTCCCGCCGCTGCGACAGCGCGAAGAAATAACTGCCGATGCCGCCCATGCGCGGCTTATGCACGCCGCTCACATAGGTGCCGGGATTACCGCCCGCCTGCGCCTTGAAGTAGTCGCGGTCGGAAAGGTTGAGTTCTTTCGGCACCGGCAGGAGATTGGCCGACACCAGCGGATGCCCGTTACGATCGATGATCGCGATGCCCTGCAGTTGCGGCAGCGCGTCGACGATTCGTTTGAGCCGGTCGTGCATCGGTTCCTCGTTCAGCCGGATATCGTCGTCCGACATGCCGCGGACGATTTCACGGATCTCGGCAAAGGAACGTTCGATGGTCTGCACCACCTTGAGCGCATGCTCGTGCAGGATGTCGAGCGAGCGGTCGATGCGCTCGTCGGTGACGCGCTCGAAATTGCGGTAGCTCACCCAGGCGGCGAACGCGAACAGCACCGCCGGCAGCACGATGGATGCCACCATCATCAGCTTGAGCAGGCGAATGGCTGCGTGACGTGCGGTCAACATCGGGCGGTCGATCGGCTCCGCAGGACGCCGGCATATTTTCACAAAACGCCGGCTCGCACGAGGAATTTTGAATCGGAGATCGGCGGCGAAATTGAGACATAATGCGGTCGAACGCACGACATCAACGTTCGGGAACCCTTTTTGGTTCCGGGACCGTTAATACTTTTCGAGCGGATTTAAGAAACCGCCGTCGGCGCCAGCGCCTCGATATCGCAGACCACGTCGATCACCGCCGGACGGTTGGCGGCGAGCGCCTTCTTCAGCGCCGGCGCGATGTCGCTGGCGCGTTCCACGCGGATGCCGAGCGCGCCCATGTCCTCGGCGAGCTTGGCGAAATTCATTGGGTTATAGGTCCATAATTCGCGCGATTTGGCTGTCGGCTCGCCGCCATAGGCGCGGTCGAATCCGCGCTTCGACTGGTTGCCGCCGCCATTGTTGTTGATCACCGTCACCGAATTGATGTTCCAGCGCACTGCCGTTTCCACCTCGGCGATGTGGTACCAGAAGCCGGCATCGCCGGTGAACACCACCACCGGCCGCTCCGGGCAGGCCGCTTTGGCGCCAAGCCCAGCGGAAAATGCCCAGCCGAGATGGCCGGCGCTGCGCATATAGCTCTGCGTCGGCGTGCGCAGATCATACATGCCGCCCATCCACATGCCGGCGTGGCCGGTATCGACCACCACGATGCCGTCGTCCGGCACGTGCTGGGTGAGCTCATGGCAGATGCGCGCCGGGTGGATCGGCACGCTGTCGGATTCCAAATCGGCTTTGTATTTGGCGTACCACTCGGCCCGCAGCGCAGAAATTTCCTTGATCCAGGCCTCGCGATTTTTCGCGCTTGCCTTGTCGGCCTGCTTGAGCATCGCCGACAGCACGGTCTTGGCGTCGCCCAGCACGCTTGCCTGCAATGGATAATTGCGGCCGAGCGACTCCGGCTCGATGTCGATCTGGATCGCCGGCGTACCGATCTTGGGCACCGCCCAGAAATGCGTGGTCATGCCGCCGGTCTCGCTGCCGATATAGCAGACCAGATCGGCACGATTGACCGCGCGGTTGGCGCTTTCGCGCGAATAGCTGCCGACCACGCCGACCGACAAAGCATGCGTGCCAGGGATGCAGTCCTTGCCGTTGAGCGAGGTGGCGACCGGGATTTGCAGCGCCTCGGCGAGCGCTACGAGTTCGCGGCCGGCGCCCGAGGCGCGCGCGCCGCCGCCGGCAACAAAAATCGGCCGCTCGGCCTTTTGTAAGAGCGCGAGCGCCGCCGCAACATGGGCGGCTTCCGGCTGCGGCCGGAACGGCGGCACATGGGAAAATTGCATCTCCACCAGCGGCTCCATCTCGGCTTCTTCGGCGTCGACCTGCCCCTCGTTGCCGCGGAATTGTAAGTGGACGGGTCCCGGCGCGCCGGAAGTGGCGACGCGGAACGCCTGCCGCAACATGTCAGGAATGCGCGCCGCCTCGTCGACCGTGGCGTTGAACTTGGTCACCGGCTCAAACGCCGGCACGTCGTCGATCTCTTGGTAGACCTTGCGGAACTTGGTTTTCGGGTCGCGCCCGCCGGTCACCGCGATCACCGGCGAATGCGCCAGATAGGCGTCGCGCAGGCCGGCGGCGAGATTGAGCGCGCCGATCACCTGCGCCATGCAGATGCCGGGCTTGCCGGACGCGCGCGCATAGCCGTCGGCCATATAGGCGGCGGATTTCTCGCCGTGGCAGTGCACGCGCGCGATCTTGGTGCGCCGCTCCATCTCGGCGAAACTGCGCCGTATAACGGCGGGCACCATGAAGACGTGCGTGACGCCGTAACCGGCGAGCATATCGGCGAGGCACTTCGCCGCCGACCATTTTGCGATTGTGTCCGAGCATTGACGCTTTCCTTCAGGTTTTTTAGTGAGTGGTATGTGGACGAAGCGATAGCCATTCCCAGATCGCGACCGCAATCAGTATCGCGGTCGCGGCGGCGACGAGTAGCAGAGGCTTCATCTCATCGATAGCGAGAACGAAAGCGGCGAGCAACGCCAGCATGCCGAGGCCCACCAAATGTGACAACGGAAAATATGGCGCCGACAGTCGCTTGAACAGCGTATTGCCGATGAGATAAAGCGCCGGTCCGCCGACGATGACCGCGAGCGTTTGAGCCTCGACACTCCCACCGGGGTGATGCAGCACCAGTTCGTCGCCGACGGCCGCGACGATGATGCCGGCGATAATGAGAATGTGCATATAAGTGTAGCCCGAACGCGCCATGCGGCCGGGGTCGCTTGACGAGGCGATTTGGCGGCTGGCGCGCTCGGCGCCGATGTTAAAATAGACCGCCCAGAGCGCGACGCTGTTAACGAAGGCTACGGCGAAAGCTGTGACATTGACCGCGTTCCAGGGAAGGTCGGCGAAAGTCGCGCCGGTTATCAGGATCAATTCGCCAAGCGCAATAATGATGAACAGCCCGCAACGTTCGGCCATGTGGCCGCCTTCGACGACCCAATCGGCTGTCGTGGACCATCGCAGACCCGGCACCCAAAAGCCGATCTCGGCCCGAACGTTTCGATCGCAGCCGCGACCGACCACAATTCGAGGCGTTCAACATCGCCGGCCAATATACCGCCGGTCCCAACGGCACGGCAACCAAATGCCATACCAAAATACGCAGGAAGTTGCGGAAGTTTGCCGAATCGTGCCGCCGCGTCGCCCACATCATGAACAGATCGCGGGCGATCTGCATGCCGATATAAGCCGCCGCGAAAGCTAAGGCGCGGTCCTCGAAGGCTCTTGGAATAGCCGCAGCCATCACCAGGCCGAGAAGCATCAGCGTGAACAGCAATAGCCGAACCGCCGGCTTTTCGGGATCGAGCCAATTGGTGATCCATGCAGCGTCGATCCATGACCACCAGACTGCGATCAGCAACACAGCGGCCTGCGCCGCGCCAAGCAGTGTCAGGTGATGTAGTAGCCCATGCGAGAGTTGCGTTACCGCGAACACGAACACCAAATCGAAAAACAATTCGACGAAGGTGACGCGGCTGTGCTCGTGCGCATGACGCACGCGCAGATGGCTGGTGGTTGCGGCGAGCGAGACCATTAGTCGGGTTTGAATTTCAAAGCGACGCCGTTGATGCAATATCGCTTGTTGGTCGGCGGTGGACCGTCAGGAAACACATGGCCAAGATGGCTGCCGCATTTCCGGCAGTGCACCTCGACGTTGAGATCGCCATAGACCGGATCCTTTTTGGTTCCGACGGCGCCGTCGACCGGCGCGAAGAAGCTCGGCCAGCCGGTATGACTCTCGAATTTCGACTGCGCCACGAACAGCGGCTGGTCGCAGCCCGCGCATAGGAACGTTCCATTCCGCGTTTCGTGATTGAGCGCGCAGCTTCCCGCCGGCTCGGTGGCGAAGCGCCGCATGACCATGTACTGGTCCGGCTTGAGCCGTTTGCGCCATTCGGCGTCGCTGCGGGTGACGGGATATTGCGGTTTCATTGACATTCTCTCTCCGCCTCATCCTGAGGAGGCCGCGCAGCGGCCGTCTCGAAGGATGCGGCGGCCCCATGGTTCGAGACGCGCGGCGGCGCCGCGCTCCTCACCATGAGGGCCGATTGGGTCACTTAATCGCCAGCGGATTGACCGGCGAGCCGACCGCGCCGGTGATCGGAATGGCCGGCGCCACGAACATGAATTCGTAGACCTTGTCGGCGGCGCAGTCGTCGGCCAGTTCTTTGAGATTGAATATCTCGCCCATGGTCATGCCCATGATCGGGATGGTGATCCAGTGCCAGGGCTGGTTGATGCCCTCCTCGCTCTGGTTCGGCCGCACCTCGCAGCCCCAGGTGTCGGACGCGAGCGCGGCGAGTTCGGTGTCCTTGACGAAGTCGAGCGTCTCGAACGAAAAGCCCGGCGCGTCGCCGCCCGGATAGCCGTCCCAGCTGCCGGCTTTCTGGCAGCGCTCCATCATGCCGGTGCGCACGATCACGTAGTCGCCGCGCTTGAGCGCGACGTTCTGCTTCTTGGCGGTATTGTAGAGGTCGTCATTGGTCATGCCGTAGCCGTCGTCGAGCGATTCGACGCCCTTGTAGCGCGCCACATCAAGCAGCACGCCGCGCCCGACCATCTTGTTCTTGGTCTTCTCGATGCCGCATTTCTGCGCGCCGGCCGACGTCACCTCGCGGCAGTCGTAGCCATTCCACATATTGTTCTCATAGAACACGTGGCCGAGGCCGTCCCACTGCGTGCCGCACTGCAGCGGCATGGTCACCATATCGTCGGCGGCACGAATGCCGCGCTTGTCGAGCACGCCGGAATAGGCGTCGGTGCCGGTGCGCAGCATGGTGTGGATCGGGTTGGTGCGCCCCATCGACGGATATTTGCTCTTGGCGCCCTGCGGCCCGGTATGGTCGAAATTGAGCGCAAGCGAGATTACCTTGCCCTTCTTGACCAGTTTGGTGGCGGCGACGATGTCCTCCGGTGAGGTATAATTGAGCGTGCCGATTTCGTCGGCAGGGCCCCATTTGCCCCAATTCTTGTACTTCTCGGCGGCGTCGCGCATGTCCTGGCGGGTGATTTTTCGGGCCGGCATTGCATTTCCTCTGCTGAAATTGGCGGGCGGGCGGGTCAGCGCGAATACAGCCTACGGCGCTGCGCGAAAGCAAGGCCGGCTGGAACCTTGCCGGGGGTATCGCACTTAAAGCATGCGGGCATTGGGGAATGGCATTTCAGCCCGCCCTTATGCCGGCCGGCCGAAATGCTGCAAAGCAGCGCGAATTTAAGCGTTTCGTTCATAGGCCGTTCACGCGAACTCTGGCAACAAGACCGCCCAGTGACCGATAGGGCTGTCGGGATCACTCAAGGAGGAGAACATATGCTGAGAAAGCTTTCCGTCGTTTTTTCCGTCGTCGCCGCGCTCGTGCTCGCTGTCGCGGTCTCGGCGCCCGCTAATGCCAAGCCCCGCAACGGACCCGGCATCAACAGGAACGTCCACGTCAACAAGACCGTTCATGTGAACCGCAACGTCCACATCAACCGAAACGTCCGCGTCAACCGGGGCGGCAATCGGAACTTCGTGGTCGGCCGTCGTTACAATGGCCACTACTGGTACGGCCGCAATCGGCACCGTTGGCACGGCCAATGGTATTCCTACGGCGTCGGCCCGTGCTGGATCAATATCGACGGGCTGTGGTTCTGGAATCCGATCGTCTGCCCGTGAACCGCTGAATACCGGCACACGCCGCAGCGCTGACTTTCGAGACCGCCCAGGTCGGCCATCGCCGACCTGGGCTTTCGTTTGCCGATCGGCGTCATAGCCGGCCCCACTAGTAACGATCGCGCGCGATGCTACGATGCCGCTAAATCGAGGAGGAATTCATGCGTTCGTTCGTACGAAATATGTTTGCCTGCGCCGCGTTGCTCGCAGCCGCGCTTGCCGCCGCGCCGGCTGCGGCCGCCGGCTATCCGGATCACCCAGTGAAAGTCATCGTGCCGTTCGCGGCCGGCGGACCGACCGACGTGATGGCGCGGCTGATCGCGCAGAAATTGTCGGAAAGCCTCAAGCAGCAATTCTTCGTCGAGAATCACCCCGGCGCCGGCGGCAACATCGGTATGACGCTGGCCGCGCGGGCGAACCCGGATGGCTACACCATCCTGGTGGCGAGCTCGAGCTTCATCGTCAATCCAAGTCTTTACGCAAAAAATCCCTACGACGCTTTCAAAGACTTCGAACCGGTGACGCTCGCCGCCGCGTCGCCGAATATCCTGGTGGTCAACCCCGAGCTTCCAGTCAAGTCGGTGAAGGAACTGGTCGATCTCTTGAAGGCCAATCCTTTCAAATATTCCATCGCCAATCCCGGCATCGGCACGACCCCGCAATTGGCTGCCGAATTGTTCAAGTTGGCGCTCAAAGTCGATGCCACCAGCGTGCCGTTCGGCGGCGCCGCTCCGGCGGTGCAGTCGACAGTGGCCGGCCACACGCCGATTGCCTTTGCCGCCATGCCGCCGACCGCGCCACAAGTGAAAGGCGGCAAACTGCGGGCGCTCGCGGTCACCTCGGCCAAGCGCTCGGCCGCGCTGCCCGATGTGCCGACCCTGGCGGAATCGGGCATCAAGGAGCAGGAATCGGAAACCATGCAGGGCGTACTGGTGCCGGCCAAGACGCCGCAGGCGATCGTCGACCAGCTCAATACCGAGATCGTCAAGGCGATGGCGCTGCCGGACGTCAAGGCGAAATGTGCCCAGCTCGGTTTCGACCCGGTGGCGAATACGCCGGCCGAATTCGCCGCCTACATCAAGAAGGATGTCGAAAAGTGGGCCGGCGTGATCAAGGAAGCCAAGATTCCGCAGATTAAGTGAGCCACCTGCGTCCGCATTCCATACCGCAGTCATTGCCGGGCTTGACCCGGCAATCCATGATGGCGTGCCAATCAGGCATCCGTTGCAATATTTTTCGATTTGCATCTCATCATGGATGCGCGGGTCGAGCCCGCGCATGACACCTGAGAGGCATTGAAAGCCGTCATAACCTATGCGCATCGTCGACATCCGCGAGACCGCAATCCCGCTCAACTCGACGCTCGCCAATTCGAGCTTCAACTTCAGCGAAATGACGACGTCGGTGGTCGCCGTCATCACCGACGTGATGCGCGCCGGCAAGCCGGTCTGCGGTTTCGCGTTCAATTCCACCGGCCGCTATGCCTGCGGCGCACAAATGCGCGCGCGCTTCATTCCGCGCATCCTCAAGGCTCCACCCGACAATCTGCTCGACGGCGCCGGCCAATTCGCGCCGGAAAAAATCCTTGCCGCAATGCTGCAGAACGAAAAATCCGGCGGCCATTCCGAACGCTCGGTCGGCATCGGCACCATCGAGGTGGCGGTGTGGGATGCGCTCGCCAAGATCGCCGGCAAGCCGCTGCACCGCCTGCTCGCCGAGCGCTTCAACAAGGGCAAAGTGCCGGACAAAGTGTTCTGCTATGTCGGCGGCGGCTGGTATGCGCCGGGCAAAACCACTCAGGACCTGCAAGACGAGATGCGCCGCCATCTCGAGGCCGGCTACACCATGGTGAAAATGAAGGTCGGCGGCATGCCGCTCGCCGCCGATCTTACCCGCGTCGCGGCGGTCAAATCGATGCTGCCGAAGGGCGTCGAGCTTGCCGTTGACGCCAATTCGAAATTCGACCGCGCCGACGCGCTCGCCTATGCGCGCGGGCTGGCGCCGTTCGGCCTGCGCTGGTTCGAGGAGCCGTGCGATCCGCTCGATTTCGCGCTGCTGGCCGAGGTCGCCAGCGTCTACGCCCCGCCGCTCTCTACCGGCGAAAACCTGTTCTCGACACAGGACGTGGAAAACCTGGTGCGTTTCGGCGGCCTCAAGCCGGAGCGCAACGACGTCATCCAGATCGACCCGCCGCAGGCCTACGGCATCGTGCAATATGCTCGCACGCTCGACATGCTCAAGCGGCACGGCTGGCCGCGCTCGTTGATGTTCCCGCACGGCGGCAACCAGATGTCACTCGCCATTGCCGCCGGCTTCGGGCTGGGCGGCGCGGAATCTTATCCCGGCGTGTTCGGCGACTTCGGCGGCTTCGCCGACGATGCGGTGATTGCGGACGGTTGCATTTCGCTCTCCGAGCGCCCCGGCATCGGCTTCGAGGGCCAGGCCGCGCTCTACAAGATCATGCGCGAGCTGGCGGGGATTTAGTTATTGCTGGCGCATGATCTTGTCCGAAAACCGGTTGCCACTTTGCGGAATCATGCGCACGATCAATCGATATCGATAAAGGTCAGCGGCCTTGCGACCATCTCCAGCGGCTTGCGCTCGGCCGGAACGGCCCAGCGCCACGCCACTAGGCCGCCCAGGATCATCAGCACAGCGCCGAGCAGATAGCCGCCGAACACGCTTGCGCGCGAACCGGTATCGATCAGCACGCCGAACAGCCACGGGCCCACGATGCCGCCCACTCCGGTGCCGACCGCGTAGAAAAATGCGATGGCGAGCGCGCGGATTTCCAGCGGAAAGGTCTCGCTCACGGTGAGATAGGCCGAACTCGCCGCAGCGGAAGCAAAGAAGAAGATCGCCATCCAGCAAAGCGTCTGCGTTTCCGCCGTGATCGCATCGCGCGCGAATAGATATCCGGTACCGGCAAGCAGCACGCCGGAGGCGATGTATGTGAAGGCGATCATCGGCCGCCGGCCTTGAGTGTCGAACAGGTGGCCGAGGAAAACCGGCCCGAGGAAATTCCCCGCCGCGAACGGCAACAGATACCAGCCGACATGGTCGGACGGCACATGGTAGAAATCGGTGAGGATGAGTGCGTAGGTAAAGAAGATGGCGTTGTAGAAGAACGCCTGCGACACCATCAGGCTCAAGCCCACCAGCGTGCGCTGGCGGTGGCGTTTGAACAACGTCTGCGCCACTTCCCGGAGCGGCGTCGAGCGGCGCGCGCGCAGGCGCACGCGCGCAAGTTTTTCCGGCACGAGCTTAAAACGCGTTTCGATCGCGGCCACCACGCGCTCGGCCTCGGCGGCGCGGCCATGCGTCATCAGCCAGCGCGGGCTTTCCGGAATCCACAGCCGCATGAAAAAGATCACCACGGCGAGGCCCGCCCCGATCAGGAAGGCGAGCCGCCAGCCAATTTCCGGATCGATCACCGCGGGGTCGAGCACGACCAGCGAGCCGAGCGCACCCATCGCCGCGCCGATCCAGAAGCTGCCGTTGATGACAAGGTCGCTCCAGCCGCGCACGCGCGCCGGGATCAGCTCCTGGATGGTGGAATTGATCGCAGCATATTCGCCGCCGATGCCGGCGCCGGTGATAAAGCGGAACAGCGCGAAGCTGGCGATATTCCACGACGTCGCGGTCGCCGCGGTGGCGAGCAAATAAACCGTCAGCGTGATGAAGAACAATTTCTTACGGCCGAGCCGGTCGGTGAGCCAGCCGAAAAGAATCGCGCCGAGCACGGCGCCGGCGAGATAGGCGCTGCTGGCAAGCCCGATGTCGGTATTACTGAACCGCAGCACCGGGCTTTCTTTCAAGGCGCCGGACAGCGCGCCGGCGAGCGTCACTTCCAGCCCGTCCAAAATCCAAGTAATACCAAGCGCGGCCACCACCAATGTGTGGAAGCGGCCCCAGGGCAGCCGGTCGAGCCGCGCCGGGATGTCGGTCTCAACGATTGTCTGCTCGGCCGCCATCGGCACCCCTTGGGCTCCCCTCGCCGCGCCCGCGCACAAGTGTAACGCCGTAGCCGCGCCGGTGTTCGGCATAGTGCCGCAGGCGCTGTCGCCGAAATGCAACAGCATCGGCCAATTCGGGCGTCGGCGTCATCAATAGAGGCTCGGCGCCGGCCCGACTCAGATAGCTGTTGCCGATTCAACGTGGCAATTGGAGGCCATCCATGCGCGTGGACACGGTTGACGAGCAATCGTCCCAGTCCGACCAGCGTAAAAGCGAAACGAACCAGCAAAGCCTGATGACACCGGCGCGGCGCGCCGCGCTCGATGCGCTGGAACGCGAATTCCACGATTTGTTGCAGGGCCCCCAGCGCTAGCGGCATTGCTCGCATTTGAGCGCGATCTTTCCCGCCAACCGATTCCCACCGGCCGGGCTCATGCTCTATCCTGCGGCGGCGGACATTCGCCGCCGCGACCGTTTCGGATAAGCGCCGATGGAAGCCGACATCCTTCGCCGATTGCACTATGCCGCGGCCATCGCCTGCGGCGTGTTCTCGGCATTGGTGGTGCACATCGTACTTACCGTGTTCGGCGTCGGGATCGACGCCGTATTGCGCGACGCCGCCGCCGGCAGCAAGCCGCAATTCGTCTCGGCGCTGGCCTGGTGGGCGATCGGCGGCGCCGGCTTTGCCGGCGGCTGGGCGAGCGGCGCCTATCTGATCGCGGCGACGCGCGAGCGCGAAATCGTCTACCGGGTGGCGCGGCGCGCGCTCATTGCGGTGGTGTTTGCGGCCGCCACCGCCGGCGGGCTCATGAGCAAGACCGGCAATCTGGGCGGCACGCTCGACGTGGTCGCCGGGCTGACCGCGATGGGCTTGGGCGTGATCTGCGCCTTCTGCGGCGCGCGGCTGGCTTATCTCAATGCCGAGCAGGTGTAGCTAGAAATATTTGGTGAGCCGCGCCTGCACGTAGCTGTCGTGCAATATCGTGTACAGATAATCCTCCTGCGGGGCGTATATGAAGTACCGCCCTTCCAGCGCCAGGTTCAGGTCATCCTGGATACGCGTGCTGAATTTTGCCGTCGCATAGCGCGCCAAATCTTTGTAATTGTACAAAATTCCGCCCAAGAAATGGGTGTTGAGGCTGTTGTTCAACGTGAGCCGCGCGCCGGCAAATACGTCGTGCGCATAGATTGTCGGCGGCTGCAGCGGCGATCGATCGTCGGAAAGATGTTCGGCAACGAGTCCGATATCCGCCCCGGTATTCGAAACGTTGAAGAATGTGTATTCGAAGCCTGCCACGGTTGCCGCATAGGTCTCGCCCAATTCACGCCTGACAATTCCCTCAAATTTGAGTTGCAGCGCGTCGAAGGTTGCGACGACTTCCAGGCCGCCTTGATCGATCTGGTCATAAAAGCTTGCGAGCTGGGGAACCGGCATGGCGAGTGTCGGCGGCGTCATGACGTAGCGCGGTTCGCGACCGATGCCGTGAAAATACGAAACCGCGGCGTCGACCGAACCGCTCAGGACAGGAAATGTGGTGTTGAACCGGGCCGCATAGTTTACGTTTTCGTCGATATCGCTCGCCAGAATTGTCCGGTTGGTCGACACGAAGCTGGAGCGCAGACGATCCTCCAGTTTAGGCTCGTGCAACGGGCGGAAGCCGAATAGGCCATAGAGACTGAGAACGCCAATCGGCGTCGTCACATTGACGTTCGCCATCGGTTGCCCGAGCACCTCGTCGCCGTCGATATCCCAGGCGTAGTCGACCTGATTGATGATATTGACGAGGTGACGCGATTCCACGACACCCCAGTGAACCGAATTGACGCCAGCAAGTACGTTCCAGCCGTCTCCGACGTGGAGGAAATAGCCTTCCTTGACATCCACGAGGCTGCGCGACCCGAAAAAGTCCTTGCGCCCGTACGGCATGAAATTGATGCGATCGTTGCCGCCGTTCCACGAGTATTCCGCTTTCAACCAGCCCTCGACATTGGGCCAAACCGCATCGTCTCGCTGGCCGCTCCACTGCGGCTGGTCGGGATAAGCGCGCCCCCAAACCCCGACCGCGCCGGTGACACGCAACCCGGGAACATTGGGCATGAAATTGCTGAATGGCGTCGACGGTTCGATTTTGGCCTCGGCGTGCGCCGTTGCGCCGGTCAAGTCGGGCGCCGTCGCCGGTCCGGTTGCGGCCGCGGCGGGCGGCGTCGCGTCAGCCAATTCGGCCCACGCCGCCGTCACGGAGCCGGCGGCCAAGGGAATGACTAACAACGATAATCCCAGGAAACGAAACATAACCCCCCGCCCAAACCGTTACCTAGGCCTCGTCTGTCGAACGCAAGTCTCCGACGTAGGCTGCTATAAATCAAGCGGCCTCTGCTGAATGCCCCCATACAAGTCACAGGCACACCAGGCCAAATAGCCGGGTGGTACATCCAATTGCAGAAGCTCGGATTCTGGATCGAATGCCTCCAATTCTTCGCCATTTGAAAGAAGATCGTCCGCCCGACGATCGAGTAGAGGGCCCACCGCCAAGGCCCGCCGCTTGCACCAGGCCTCCAGTCGAACCCAGCTCTGCAGGAATGCGCCGGCTCCGTCACAATCGGGGCCTGCGGCAAACCGGCGCAAAACGGGATAACGGGCCGGCCAGTCATCGATCGCAACGGCCCGCGTCCGTTCGATGTCGACCCCGACGCGCGATTGATCGGATACGGCGACGAGACCCAGCGATCCGCTGCGTGAAATGCTGAATTCGGGCCCCCCCGGCAGAAATGGCTTGCCGCTCGGCGTGGTGGCGAATTCACACCCGGCAATTTTCGTCCCACATCGTTGAATGAGGACCGTCCTTAGTCCAACATGCGCCGCGACATAGGATTCCGACAGAACGGCATCGGCAAATTGCGCAGCCCGCGCCCGTTCCGACGGTCCCAGCAATGCGCGCAGATCCGGCTCCCGGCAAATCTTGTCTGTTATGCGCGCAAGATCCAAAGTCCACACGATGGTGTCGACCGTCGAGGCGGCCGGCCTGAGCTCCCATCCCTTTGCCTGGATATTGTTCATCGCACGCGACTGACCGCTTCAACGGTAAACTCATTAGCCTTCATGCCGGTCGCAAAACGCTGGTTGCGCCACTCCAAAGTCGTTTGCTTGCCGGTCAAGTGATTGAGCATCATCACCGTCGATGGGCGCCAAAAACGCGCCTTGAACTTTTGATAACCGCTAGCGGTCATCGTTTTCAGCAGAGTCCCGCCCAAATTGTAATATTCGACCTTTGAAAAGGTATTGTTCGATTTACTAAACCACACCTTTTCCCGCGAATATCCCGAGTCCGAGCTCTTCGGAATTCTCTCGACTACGTTGCAGCAAGCCTCTTCCGACAGCCATTTGTAGGTGAACTTTTCCACGGTCTGTTCGACCATGTCTCCGTAAGTGAATTCACTGCCGACGAAAGACCCCGACCGCCCGGTTCCGGCAATTCGTTTTGTCCTGCGATCGGCCGGCAAGTATATCCATTGGTCGTCGGCGCTGTTGTGGTGCTCATGCGTCAGCAAAGCCGTATCGCGAATGTCGCCGGGCCAATTGAAGACGAGCAGTGACAGGTCGCCCGCCGCCGTTTCCATGCTCTTGAAGTCGAAGTCACGGGCCGAGGTGGAGCCGGCCCTGTTTTTCAAGACCATCTTGCCCGAGGCGGAATAGTCTTGGTAGCCGTCGTTCTGGTCGCTTGACGCCTTGGCGATTTGGTAGCCTTTTTCCTGCGCACTTTGACCCCAGGCCGTCGAAAACGAACTCAGGCAGATCGCAATCAAAGCCAGCGCAAGCATTTTAGATTTCATCAGGCGCTCCTAACTCCGTGAAACGCAACTTCCACCGTCACGGAAGGACGAAACGCTTGATGACTTTGCCATCTTCCGCGTCTATGTGTTCCTCATCGATCATGTTATGGCCGGCGACGCGTTCGAAAGTTTCACGGATAATTTCCACCACCTCCGCGCCGCTAAAGGCGGTTTGGTCATAGGTCGCCATGTAACGGAAATCCGCACCCGTATCGTAGGTGCGCAGCTCGAGTTCATTGCGTACCAAAGGTGACGGCAGCGATATCGGCGTGATTTTTGTAACGCCGAAGTCCATCGCTTCCCCGCTGCTCGAGAACAGAATGGGCGCGACCGGGACGGACTTCAAAATGCCTTCCGGCATCAGCATGCCGCCGACGAACTGATTTGGAAACGCCCCCGCGGCAACCTGCGCCTGTCGGATTGAACCGGTCTTGTTCAATGCCGCGAAGTCGATCGGTAGATATTCGGCGCTCTTGAGTGTTTGTGCGTGCAGCTCGCGAGCAAGCTGTTCCACATCGTCCCCGCAGTCGGCTATCGGGCAGTGCACCGGCATCATCGCGGTTACCCAACCCACGTAGTTTTGTAGATCCTTATGAGTGCGGTTGGCCGACCACACGTTGATCTGCACATCGTCGACGTCGCCGATGCGCCCGAGCGTCATTGCATATGACGCGAGGAACAGGTCGGAATCCGTTACTCCGGCAAGCTTCGCCCGCTCGAGAATCTGTTGGCGTGATTCGCGGGTAATTTTGACGACGCAGGCCGCGCCGGGATTGACGTCGACATGATCGATATTGGGCCGCAAGCCTTTTTTCGCGCGGCCGAGTTTCGGCAGCGGCGACTCAGACAATAGAAGGTTGCGGAAATACGCCTCGCGTTGCGCAAGAATTTCCCGGTTGCCGTGCCCCGTGAACTCGCGCAGGAACCGCTCATGCGTCATCCGGCTCGGCGGCTCCAAAGGCAGCCCAACATAGGCTTGGAAAATTTCGCCCAGTACGACCGCCAGCGACCATCCATCGAGCACCAGGTGATGCCCGCAAACCAGCAGAACGTCGCCTTGCTTGCCCATACGCAAGAGACGCAATTGCACCATCGGACCAGCCAAGGGGTCGAGCGGAAGCGCCGAATAGTCCGCGATCAGCCGGTTAAGGGTTGCAGAATCGACAGCCCCAACATCCTCGGCAACGAAAACATCGCGGCGGGCCGGGTCAATCACCACGCCCCACTTATTATTCTCATGGACGAACCGCATGCGCAGGCTTTCGTGCCGCGACACCACCTTGTCGACGGCACGGCGCAGCCGGTTTACGTCCAGCCCGGGCTGCAGCGATAGCGCCCGTCGACCGATCCACGACTGGTTGAAGGCTGCATGAACGCGGCCCGCCTCGAAGAACTCCAGGACGCGGAGTTGCTGCATGGTAGCCGGCAGAACAGTCGCCTGTTTCGCCAGCTGCGGCGCGGCGGCGGCCGACTTATTGAGCGGCACGATACGCTTGGCTGCCTTCTGCGCAGCCGCCCGCACCGGGGTGGCCGATTTCGACGGCCGGGTATCGGCACCGTCCGCGCCGGCCGCGGTTGGAGCATGGGTCGTCTCGATTTTGCTGCGAGAGCCCGCGCTATGAACCAGCGCCCGGAATTCCTGGGCAAATCGCCCCGCCACCTGCTGCACCCACTCGCGGTCCACCGCACCGCTGTCGTAGGCCCAAACACATTCAACATGGTCGCCATGATCCAGCAGCAGCAGATCGAGATCGCCGCGCAAGTGATTAACCGCGGCATCGCGCAGCACCGCCTGCAAGCCGACCTCGTTGCGCGGCGCGGAAGCGGCGTCGATATAGGCAAAACCGATCTGCATCGGCACGACGTTTCTATCGCGCAACTGCGCCGCAAGACGCTGTTCGGTCGCCGTCACGTCGAATGCCCGATGCTTCAATGCATAGGCAAGCAACCGGCTGACGCGTTTCACGCCTTCTTCAAACTCACCATCCAGCTTGTCGAGCACGAGCGGCAAACGGTCGGCGATCGGCCCCAATAATTCGATCGGACCGCAATCCTTGCGCGAAATGTCATGCCGACAAATCACGATTGAATTGCGCTCGGCATCCGCCGTCATGACGCGCGCAAACGCCAAAAGCGTCATGGCTTCGCGATCGCGCGCCACGCCGCCGGGCAGCTCCGCCCATTCCACATTCGATTGAATTGCCGCCGGATTTCCGCGGTTGTGGCCGAATCCAACCGGCGCGAGCGCGAGCGAACGATGGGGCAAATGCAGGGCTGGCGGCGCGTTGCTCAGCACCTCGGTCCAATACGCCACATGATCGACCGTGGCGTCGTTTTCCTCTCGCAATTCGCGTCCCGCCACAAACGAATTGAAATCCGTCGCGACATCGCCGACCGATTCATCATATTCGGCAAGCAGACCGGCAACGGCCATCGGCATCGACCAAGCATCGGCGGCGGCCGCATGGCTCCGTATCGCGATCCGCGTTTGATCGTCGCCGACATGCGCGAAACCGAAAGACCACAAAGGCCCCGCCGCAGCATCGACATCGGGCAATTCTTCGTCCGGTTCCAGGCGCTGAATTTTGGGGCCATCCCCGAATACGATCTCTGTTTCGCCTTTCGGATCGGCAGCGACAGCCAGGCGCAATGCCTCCTGCCTTGCGCTTAAGCGCCGCAGCGCTTCTTCGAGTCGATCGAAATCGAGCGATTGCGGGATCAGTTCGCTATAGCGCAACGAAAGCGATTGGCGCGCGCTGTCCGACGTCATCGGCAGCCGCGCGAACCGCAGGCCGCTGACTTGGCGGGCCAGCGGCCGGAATTGATCCTGGCCTTGCTCGCCGGCCGCAGCGGCGCCTTCCTTTGTCGCGGCCTTAGCTGTGCGCTCGGCGACCGCAAGCGTATTGTCGAAACATTCGGCCACCACCCGCGCCAGATCGCGGATTGTCGGCGCCTGTAGGAACTTGCCGACCGGAATGCTGAAATCGAGCGCGCCTTCGATACGATTCTTGAGCTCGAAGGAGGAAAGCGAGTCGAGCCCGAGTTCGGTAAGCGGCCGATTGTCGGAAATGGTGCCGGCGTCCACCTTGAGGACGCGCGCCACCTCGGCTGAAATCGCCGAAATAAGAATGTCCTCCCAGGCAGTGCGCGGCGATTGCATCAGCGTGGCACGAACGCGCGGATCGCTGCCGGAGGATTTGGTGAGGACGATCGAAAGCCGCGGTATCTTGCGCTCGCGGCGCACGACGCGTTCAATTCGCTGCCAATCGACCGCTGCGTACGCAGCGGATGGCAGATCGGACCGTATCAGCTGGCCCAGTGCGCCCAGCACCAAGTCGTTCGGCATGCCCCGGATACCGATGCTGTCGAGATAGCTGATCATCGCGGCGTTGCGCGCGACAAAGCCGGCTTCCGCAAGCATGCCCCAATCGACCGCGAGCCCAGGCAAGTCTTGGCGCCTGCGGTATACGCAAAGGGCATCAAGGAAAGCGTTTGCCGCCGTGTAGTTTCCTTGCCCGCCCGAGCCGATCAGTTGCGCCAGCGACGAGAAGCACACGAAGAAATCGAGCTCGGCGCCGTTTGCCGCCAGAGCACGATGCAGGTTCCAGGCACCAGCTACCTTGGGCCGGATGACGCGGCGGACCTTGTCCGCATCCAACTGGCTGATAAATCCGTCGTCAATCACGGCCGCCCCGTGAACGATGCCGCGCAGCGGCATGTCCGATCGCGCATGTTGCGCGACGAGTGCAGCCACCGCATCGGCATTGGCGACATCGAGCGACGCAATGACGACATCCGTGCCGCGCGCCTTCATCGCCTCGATGGCAGCGGCAACATCGGCCTCAACCTCGTTGCGCCGGGATACAAGCACAACACGGCCGGCGCCATTGGCACTGAGCCAATCCGCCACCGAGACTCCGAAGCCACGCAGGCCGCCCGTGACAATGTAGCTCGCGTTCGTATCGAAACGCTTAGGCGTGGCCAGATCGTCTTCAACCTCGATAACCGGCTGCGTGAGGTTTATGACAATCTTTCCGATGTGCTGGGCTTTCGACATCGTGCGGAAGGCGTCGGCCGTCTGCTGCACGGGGAATTGGCTGAACGCGCTCGGCCGGTAGGTGCCGTCCGCGAAACGCTGCGCCACCACGTCAAGCAGCCGCCGCATCAGCTCGGGGCGGTCCCTGCCCAACGCCGCCAGGTCGACCACCGCAAACGAATTGTTGAGGTAGAGAGATTTCAGGCCGATCGGCTTGTCGGCAAACAAATCCCGCTTGCCAATCTCGACAAACCGTCCGTATGGCGCCAGACAGGCCAATCCCTTGTCGATTGCAAATCCTGCCAGGGAATTGAGCACAACGTCCACGCCGCGGCCGCCGGTCGCCGCCATCACATCGTCGGCGAAACTCAGCGAGCGCGAATCCATCACGTGCTCGATGCCCAAGTTTCTCAAATATGCGCGCTTTGCCTCGCTGCCGGCCGTGGCCAAAACTTCGGCGCCCAGATGCCTGGCGACCTGGATTGCCGCCAAGCCAACGCCGCCGGTACCGAGATGAATGAGAACCTTTTCGCCAGCCGCGAGACGGCCAATCCATTCCAGCGAGTAAATCGCGGTCGCAAAACCGGCCGGGATCGTGGCCGCTTCGGCCATCGAAATGTTGGCAGGAATACGCATGACGGCGCCGGCCGGAATCTTGGCAAGCCCGCGCAGGAATCCCTTGCCCATTCCCATCACGCGATCGCCGGCCGCAAAGCCGGACACGTCCGCGCCGCATGAGCGCACCGAACCGGCGAATTCGAGCCCCATATTGCGCCACCAGGCATCCGGTCCGTCGACTTCATCGGGCAAGATGCTGGTCGCAGCCATGACATCGCGGAAATTCAGCCCGACCGCGGCCACATCGATGACGAGCTCGTGCGCGTCGGGTTCAGGGGTTTCGGCTTCGCGCAATACGATATTTTCGATCAGCCCCGGCTGCGACATCGTAACGACGAAATTTCTCGCATCGGCCTTGCGATCGAGGGACCGACGCCGCCGTGGCAGATTCGCCACCGTGCGCCGTTCGATCCTCGGCGTTAACGCGCGGCAATCCCGCAGCAAGATTTCCGTCTCATTCCCCTCATCGAGCAGCCATGCGACAACGCTCGCCGGGTCGGCAAGCGAGCGCTCGTCGGCGTCGATCTGGCGGATGACAAATTCCGGACACTCGATCGAAAGGGTTCGCACCAGTCCGCAAAGCGGCGCCTGTTGCAGCCCCGCAAAACTCATCGCAGTCGAACTATCGATGGAGCGCGCACCGCTGGTCAGCAGCCACACAACGGGGCGCTGCGGAATTTCACGCGAACGATCGAGCGCCTTGCCGATTTCGATCAAGCCGAGCGTATCGCGCTCAATCTCGGTGACGATGACGTCGGTAGGCGTCGCTTCCAAAATCGCTTTAGGCGCAAGCCCCCACGCATAGACGATGCCTGTAAAACGCGCATCCCCCTGGTTGGCGGCGAGCAAGCCGGCAAATTCGCCCGCGCCCGCGTCGCTGCCCGGGTGTTCCGAAAAATGTTCGACCGCAACCCCGCGTCCGGTTAGTTCCGCGGTCAGGGCATACAGTGTTGACGTTTTCGGCCCCAACAACAGCCAATGTTCATTGTGCGTGTCGCGCTCGGGATCGCGGCAGGGTTCGTGTTCGGCCGGATAAAAATTCTCGATATAAACGGCCGGCGCGGCGACGTCGAAATCGGCCCGTTGAGCGACGCCGAGCTCTTTTGTTTCGAGCCCCTCGATGCGCACGATGGGCTGGCCGGCGTCACCGTAGATCGTATAGACGCCGCCGGTTTGCGAGCCTTCGAAAAGAACCGAAACGTCCTGTGGGAATGCTTCGGCGACGACCACTCGCCGGATCGCGATCGGCAGCGCCAGCTTCAGGCGGTTCGCGATCGTCTCCTTCGCCGGCAGCGGCTCGCCGGGGATCCAAGCACCCACTTTCAGGTCGAGCAGCGGAAACGGCACTTGCAGGCAAGAGTCCAGCATCGCCGGATGGACAATATATTTGTCTCTGGAGGAACGCAGCGACTTGTGTGCCGAAACCCGCGCGACGACACTGGCGTTGTCACGCAGCCAGATCGAATTCACGCCCTTGAACGCGCGCTCGTAATTGAGGCCGTGCCGATCCGCCAACTCGTAGAATCCGGCCTGGTCGAGGTCCGGCGCGCGCGCGAAGACATCGGCTTGCAGCGGTGCTGCCGTCATCGTTACATCACGACGCCGCACATAGCCTTCGGCGCACAGACGCCAATTCGTATCGCTGCCTCGCCGCAGCGCGAAAATTCGAACCAGCGCTCGATCGGGATCGAGCTCCGTCCGCAGCATGATTTCGTCTTCCACATCGATCGGCAAAGCTTCGTGAAAATGGACGTGCTCCAGCTCGACCGTGCCCTTGCCGTAATGGCTGATTGCCGCCGCGACCATAATCTCGAGGTGGGCAGCGGCCGGAAACAGACAGCCGCCTTGCACGGCATGGTCGGCAATAAAGCGAAATGCCTTGAGGTTTATCTCGGACGACCATACCGGCGTCGGTCCTTGATCGCGTTTTCCCAACAGCGGATGCGCCTCCGCGACGAACAGAATCTGGCGCGCTTCCTCTGAAACGACCCGCAGACTTTGATCTTCCCACGGATATTTTGGGAGCGGGACGTTCTTTGCCGACCGCTTGCGGGCGAGCGCCGACCAATCCACGCCGATGCCGTTGACGTGCAAACCTGCCGTCGCATAGGCGACGGCTTCGTGATCGTTTTGCTCGCGATGCAACGAGTTGACGACAAGCGCGGTGGCGCCTTTGTTTTGCACCGTACCGATCGTGAGCGGCGCCAAAGTGCGGTGCGGGCCCAGTTCGAGAAAACTATCGACGCCAAGGTCCAACGCAAATTCTATCGCCGTCTGGTAGGAAACCGGCCGGCGCAGGTTGTTCCACCAATAATCGGCGTCAAAGCACGCCTCCAACCGCCCGGTGACGGTCGAGACGACGGGTATTTTCGGCGTCCGGCAGACGACATCGCCAAGCTGCTGGCGGAACCAGGCTTCGCCCGGATCCAGCTGAATTCCATGCCAGCCGAAGTCCATCTTTAGCAGGCGGACGAAAGCCGTGGGGAAATCCGCCGCGATACGAGCCAAGATTTCGCGCATGCCCTCGGCTTCGCCGCTCAGGGTTTGCATCGTCGGACCGTTGAACGCTGCGATTTCGACCGAATTGTCGGCCGGCAGATACGGCATGAGTTGTTCGTGCGACAATCCCACCGCCGCCATGGCGCCCATGCTGCCGATCTCGGTGCGGATCAGCCCGCGCTTGTGGATGAGGTTTGCCGCCGTGCCCATGGAAATGCAGCCGGCGGTATAGGTTGCCGCCACTTCGCCGAAGCTGTGTCCGATCAGAACATCCGGCCGCACGCCGCGCGCGTGCCAAACGGCAATCAGGCCGATCTGGTTCGCAAAAATAGCGGCCTGCGTTACCTCGGCTTCGTCGACCCGCGTCGTCTGCTCGTCCGCGAGCATGGCCTCGATGACCGACCAGCCGGAAACCGATTTGAAGACGTCGTCAAATTCTTCGATCGTGCGGCGATAGATCGCGTCCTGCGTCAGCAACTGCCGCCCCATACCCCACCACTGCCCGCCTTGCCCGGCAAAGGTGAAGGCAAGCTTACGCGCGTGGCGCGCGCGTCCGCGCACGATTGTTGGAACGATATGCGGCTCGAGCGGGGCGGGCACATCGCCGAGCGCCAGCAGATCGAGCTTGCCGGCGAGGTCCTCACGGTCGTAGGCCAGCACGACCGCGCGCTCCGTGTAATGATCGCGACCGTTCGCCAGCGCGTTCTTGATTTCATCGAGCGAATGGTCGGCCAGCGCGCATTGCGGCTTCAGCGCTTCCGACAGACCCTGCGCGACCTTCTTCAGCGCGGTCTCGGTTGCCGCCGAAATCGGAATGATGAAAGGCCCATGCCTCGGACCGACATCGAGGGACGGCTCCGCGACCATGTTGTGAGATTCGGCGATCGCCTCGGCGGGGCGCGGCGCCGCCTCGATAAGCGCACTGGCATTGGTCCCGCCAAAGCCAAAGGCGTTGATGACGACGTAGTTTCGATCCTGCTCGCCCAACGCGATCGGTTCGGTCGGCACCTCGATATTGAGGGCATCCATCGGGATGTTCGGATTGGGTTCCTTGAAATTCAGCGAGGGCGGAATCACGCGATGGTAGACCGCAAGCGAGGCTTTGATGAATCCGCAAACGCCTGACGCCGCTTCCAAATGCCCGACATTGGGCTTGCTCGACCCGATCAATACAGGCGCCGAATTACCGGCGGCGCGGCCAAAAACCCGGCCGATCGCGCGCGCTTCGATGGGATCGCCTATCGGCGTCCCGGTTCCATGCGCCTCGACATATTTGACCTGTTTCGGCTCAACCCGAGCCCGCCGGCTCAAGTCTTCGAGCATGGCCACTTGGGCTTCATAGCTCGGCGCGGTCAGGGTCGAGGTATAGCCATCTTGATTGGTGCTGGTCGCCCGGATGACGGCGTAGATCCGATCGCCGTCCGCATAGGCCCGCGCCAGCGGCTTTAGCAGCACCAGCCCGGCGCCTTCCCCGCGCACGAACCCATTGGCGTTTTTATCGAACGCGCTGATCGTGTCGGTCGGCGACAACATATTGGCTTTGCAAAAGGCAACGAACGCGGACGGCTCCACGATCACATTGACGCCGCCGGCGAGGGCCGCGTCGCACATTCCCTCGCGCAGATTGCGGCACGCCTGATCGATGGCGACCAAAGCCGATGAGCAGGCCGTATCGATGGCCATGCTCGGGCCGTTGAAGTTCAAGCGATGCGAGATACGGTTCGCGGCGATCGAAAATGCCGTTCCGGTACCGGCCCAAATATCGCCCGACGTCCTGCGAAAACGGGCAATCGTGGCGTAGTCGACCGAGGAAATTCCCACGAAGACGCCACAGCGGGCTGCGCGCAATGCCGCAACGGTGTTGCTGCTGTCCTCGATGGCTTCAATTGCGACTTTCAGCAGCAGGCGCTGCTGTGGATCCATCGCCTGCGCTTCGCGCGGAGACAAATCGAAAAAATTCGGATCGAAGCCATAAACGTCGTCTAAAAAACCGCCGGACCTGGCATATCCCTTTGACAGCGCATCGTGGTCCGGATCGGCATAAGCATCGACATTCCAACGATCGCCTGGAATTGGCCCGATGCCGCAGCCCTTGCCGATCAACAGATCCCAAAACGCGGCGGGACTATCGGCCTTACCGGGAAACCGGCACCCAATACCGACAACCGCTACTTTGAAAACATCGTCGGCCGGCGTAACACCATGCCCTAAACCAACATCAAACGCGTTCACTACAATGCCCCCGTCTATACGCAGGCGCGCCCTGACAGGGGCACCAGCAATTTTTAGACCACTCCCGAAATGGCCAAGCCGATCAGTCGTCCGCCACCGCGCCGATCAACTGCCTACGAACAAGCTGACCAGATACTCACTCCAATGTATACGGAGCGGGTTGCACCCGCAAACCACCCATTTAGGGGGCAACATATTGATTTAACAACATTATTAGTAGTTTTGTGCCATATACGCAACACGGCCGGCGGGAATTGCGGTGATAACAATCAAACAGCGGCGCGCGCACGCGATGCCTTCAATTGACTGTCGCAGATTGGCAAGGTTGCTCTCTTTTAAGTCCGAATTCCGTCGCCGTCGGTTGGTCTAAATTGGCGCAAGTGAGTATAGAAGGCGCCTACGGATTGTGGCGGCTGCGAGCATACCGGCGCCGCCACTTTGCGGCCGCCTGCCGATGAACTCCAATATCTTCACGGCATTGCCAATTCGGGGCATTGCAACGGCAACCCCCACGGAAGATGAGTGCAATGCACACACCGCAAGAGACGCACCCGAAGCATCAATGGGTCAGCGGCTATTTGCAATGGGTTTATCGGCTGCGCTGGTGGGTGATCGCGGCCAGCGTTCTCGCCGTCGCGGCATGCGGTTACGGCGCGGTTTTTCTGCGCGTGGATCCGGACACCCGCATTTTCTTCAATCCAAACGGCGCCGAGCTGAAGGCGCTGGAAAATCTGGAAGACACCTATGGCAAGAAGAACAACGTCGTCATTGTCCTAGTGCCTCATACGGGCGACGTCTTCACGCGGCCAATGCTTTCTCTCGTGGCGGAGGTGACGAAGCAGGCCTGGAAATTTCCTTATGTGATGCACGTCGATTCGATCACGAACTACCAGTACAGCTACGGCAACGGCGACGATTTCATTGTAAAGGATCTCGTTACAAATCCCGCCACCATGAGCGACGACGATCTCAAACGCGTCCGTAAAATTGCCCTCGACGAACCGGCCCTTATCCATCAGCTCATTTCCCCGACCGCCGACGTGACCGCAGTTTTGGTCACGGTCGCGAGCACCGGCAATAATCTCGAAACGGTGGCTCCCATTGCGGATGCCGCGCATGAACTGGTCGACAAGATACGGCTGCAGCATAAAGACGTCGACGTTCACCTCAGCGGCGGCATCATGGCGGATGCAGCCGTGGCGGAGGCCGGCAAGAAAGACATAAAACAGCTAGTTCCGCTGGTGATTTTGCTGGTCGTTGGGACGCTTTGGATCGGGCTGCGATCGGCCTACAGCGTCATCGCCACGATGGCGGTCGTGCTGATGTCCATGATTGTCGCGGGCGGCTGGGCCGGATGGGTCGGCCTCATCATGAACCCAGTGACGGTCGGCGCGCCAATCTTGAGCATGACGCTCGCGATCGCCGATTGCGTGCATCTGCTCGCCGGCGCTGCCCAGTTGCAACGCAAAGGATACAATCCGGTCGAGGCCTTCACCGAATCGCTGCGCCTGAATTGGACGCCGATTCTGATGACCAGCGTTACGACGGCGGTGGCTTTCCTGGCGATCAATTTCGCCGATTCGCCGCCGATAAACGACGTCGGCAATATCGTCGCCATCGGCATCATTGCGGCGTGGGTCCTCAGCGTCACCTTCCTGCCGGCGATGCTGTCCGTCCTGCCGGCCCCGAAACAACTTCCGCTCTTGAGCGATCCCAGATTCCTGACCGCTATTTCTCACCAGATTATCAAGCACAGGACGCCGATCCTGATCGGCTCGACAATACTCGTGTGCGCGCTAGCGGCGGGCGCGCCGCGCAT
This sequence comes from uncultured Alphaproteobacteria bacterium, assembly GCA_963739825.1. Taxonomy (GTDB): domain Bacteria; phylum Pseudomonadota; class Alphaproteobacteria; order Rhizobiales; family Xanthobacteraceae; genus Pseudolabrys. Next base: position 1,382,818 of record CAVUBU010000001.1, on the reverse strand, counting down.
GAAATTCAACGACGACTTCATCAAATACTTTTCGAAGGATTACGAGTTTCGCCGCGACACCGAAGTCTTGCAAAGCCGGCTAACGGGCCTGCACCAGTTGCTCTACTCGGTGCCCTCGGCGCGCGAAGGTGGCGTCACCGACCCTCACTATCTCAAAACCCTCGATGGCTTCGCCGAATGGACCCGCCAACAGGATAAAGTCACCCACGTTTCCACCATCGCCGACATTATTAAGCGTTTAAATCGCGATATGCACGGCAATGACCCGGCGTTCTACCGCATTCCCGATAGTCAGCAACTCGCCGCCCAATATCTGCTGCTGTATGAATTGTCCTTGTCGCAAGGACAGGATCTCAACGATCAGATCGACATCACCAAAACGTCCAGCCTAGTGCGCGTCAATCTCGCGCATGTGACCTCGGGCGACATCCAGCGGCTGGCGGCCGAAGGAGAAGCCTGGTTCAAAAAAAATGGCATCACAACGCACGCCACCGGGATTTCGGTGATGTATTCCACGCTCACCGAATACAACATCAAGGCCATGATGCTGGGAGCCGTCGCCGAACTGGTCGCCATTTCCCTGCTCATGATTTTCATGCTGCGCAGCGTGAAGATCGGCCTGATCAGTCTGGTTCCTAATCTGGTGCCGGCGATTATGGCATTCGGCCTCTGGGGCTGGATCGGCTACGAAGTCAATCTTTCGGTGTCGGCGGTGGCCGCGATAACGTTCGGCATTGTCGTCGATGACACCATTCATTCGCTCACCAAATATATGCGGGCGCGGCGCGAGCTGCGAATGGATCCACTGGCCGCGGTCGAATACACCTATGTGGCCGCCGGCGATCCGATGATCTTGACGGGCGTGACGCTAATATTGGGCTTTGGCGTACTGGCTTATTCCGGATTTGCCGTCAGTCACCAGATGGGCCTGCTGTCCGCCTGCATCATCGCGGTAGCCATCGTCGCCGATCTCGTGCTTTTGCCGCCCTTGCTCATGCTGTTCGACAAAGATCCGCAGCCATCCAAGCCGACGGTCGCGCCTGACGTCTCATAGATCTTGGTTGAAATGCCGGCGGCAAGGCGCATCGACAGTTGCGCCTTGCCGGGCGCGCCGATGGAAATTCCAGTGCCTCAGGTGCTTTCGCGGCTACAATGTCCGCGGCGGGCCAAGACGAAGTCTTGCGGCCCGCAAGCCGAATGTTGTTTACTGTCGGGGTTGCTCTTCGGAGCCGTCCAAGTTCCCGATGTTATCCTTCGCTCTGCGAGCGCTGGTCCCGTCTCTCAGAGCCATAGCGATCAGCGCCCGGTGTTTGGGATTGGGCTAGATCGCTACGGAGTAGACGCTTTGCTCAAAACCGAACGTTTCCCCATCGACAAGATTTACGTTCCCGTGAAGCGGCGGAAGACGCTCAAATCTGAGGTGGTGCAGGAAATCGCCGAGAGCATTCTGGAGATCGGACAACAGGCTCCCATTCTCGTGCGGCCCGACGAAGACCGTTTCGTTTTGGTCGAGGGGCTGCATCGGTTGGAAGCGTGCAGGGCGCTTGGCGAGGAAACAATCATTGGACTCGTGGTTTCGGGTCAGGTCGCCCATCAAGACCCGCCATCGCCGCTTGACGCCGAAGCGGCCGCCGAACGCGAGAAGACGGCACGCTTGCGAAAACTCCGCCTCGAAAAGGAGGCGGCGGTGAAACTGGCCGCCGCTGCAAGCGCCGGCACGGAGACGGAGTTGGAGCCACGTCCGCGCGAACGCGCGGAGAAGCCTAGCCGGGACGTTTCCAAAGCAACGGCGAGTTGGTCGGGCCGCAGGAATTCCGGATCGACGGCAAAAACTCTATCGGAATGGTTGGCGCAACAAGAACGCGAAGGCTCGCGTTATTGATTGTCGCCTGCGCCCGGCCGCGAAGACCAGCAAGTCTACGGCGATCAGCCGGTTCCTTCCGCATTCGCTCGGCCGAAGGGGAAGGATGGTGCCCAGGGGCGGAATCGAACCACCGACACTGCGATTTTCAATCGCATGCTCTACCAACTGAGCTACCTGGGCAACCGGACCCGCGGATGAGGCGGGGCAAGCGAAGTGCCGCGCGTTATAGAGGCCCCTTTCCGCACTGTCCAGAACGCCGCAAAGCCAGCGTAAATTCACGCTTTAACGCCGATCGCGGCGCGGAAGCGCTGTTTCAGTACGACGCCGTCGCGCTCGGGCAGCACGCGCGGCGGCTCGTCGGCCGCGATCAGCACGCGGGCGAACAGCGTCTCGCGCAAAATCTTGAGGCGCCGGCCGAGATCGCGCAAACCCGCCTCGTCGCGCACGTCGAGGCAGGGCCCGATGCCGCAGGCGCCGGCCACTCGCATGAGATCGACGCCGCTCTGGGTGTGGCTCGGCTGCATGCCGGTCTCGCCATAGACGCCGTTGTCGAACACGATGACCGCGAGATTGGCCGGCCGCTGGATGCCGATGGTGGCGAGCGAACCCAGCCCCATCAACATCTCGCCGTCGCCGGTGATCACCGCCACGCGCTTTTCGGGCTGCGCCAGCGCCAGGCCAAGACCGATCATGGACGCGCCGCCCATGGCGCCCCAGAGATAGAAATTGCGCGCATCGTCGCCGAGCGCCGCCAGATCCCAGGTGGTCGAGCCGAGCCCGGGCACGACCAGGAGATCGTCGCCGCGCTCGGCGAGCAGCGTGGCCATGGCGGCGCGGCGCTCCAGTCTGCCTTCGCTCATTTGGTCCAAACCTTCTTGCCGATCAGTTGCTGCGACAGCAGCACAGCACCGATGCGCTCGTCGCCGAACACATGCTGCACGGCGCGCTCAGCCGCGCCTGCCACTTCGTCCGGCGTGGTCGCGCGATAGACATGCGCCTCGCACAGCGCGAGCACCGGCTCGACGATCGATCCCATCGGCTGCTGCCAGGGATTGAACTCCTCCCATTCGCCGCGCATGGTGATCAGCATCAACAGCGGAAAGCGGCAGGTCCTTGCCAGCGACAGCATGTTGACGCAATTGCCGAGCCCGCTCGACTGCATCAGCAGCGCGCAGCGTTCGCCGCCGAGCCAGGCGCCGGCGGCGAGCGCCACGCCCTCCTCCTCGGTGGTGAGCACCACGTCGCGAATGTCGGGGTCGGCGCGGCAGCGATCGATCAGGCGCGAGTGTCCGGCATCGGGCACGTAACCGACCTGGGCGATGTCGGCGCGCAGAAGCGTCTCGAACAACCGGTCCGGCCAATCGGCGGGTGCGCTCATGATCGTTCGCCCGCGTCGTTGTCGGCCGGGCGCTCGCCGTCCTCGTCTTCGTCTTCTTGCGTCGGCACCGCGTAGACGCCCGACAGCCAGCGATTGAGATCGATGTCGGCGCAGCGCTTGGAGCAGAACGGCTTGAACGCCTGATCGGCCGCCTTGCCGCAGAGCGGGCAGCGCGGGAGCGACGTCTTGCGGTCGATCTCGTTCATGATCCGTCTTTTTGTTTGCGCATGATCTTATCCGAAAACCGGTTCCCACTTTTCGGGATCATGCGCTATTTCCACACCGCAAAGCCCATGCCGCAGCCGGTGCCGGCGGCCGAGCGATAGCACGGGATGTATTCCTGCCACGCGGTTTTCAGATGCGCGGCGGCGCCCGCCACCGCGATCCAGTTGCGGATTTCCGACGAGCCGGAATTAAGCCGCGCCGCCGGGATCGAGGCCAGCGCCTCGCCGTCATTGCGCTTGCAGGCATCGAGCAGGCCGCGGTCGAGCTCCTCGTCGACGGTGAAATGGCTCAAGCCGCCCGACGCCAGGATGCCGACGCGCGCGTTGCCAACGGCGCAGGCGACGGCGGCGCGGATCGCCTCGCCGAGTTCATAACAGCGGCGCGGCCGCGGCTGGTTGGGCGGAAAATAGGTGTTGAGCGCCACCGGCACGATCGGAACGATATGCGCGTCGCTCATCATGCGCCGGTGCACGAAGCCGAAGGCGTGCCCCTCGCCGTGCTCCTTGGCCAGCCGCTTCGCCTGGCTGACGTCGAAGCCCTGCGCGATCAATTGCTCGATCAAGTGTAGCCCAAGCTTGGCATCGACCGGATAGGCGCGCGCCTTTTCGGTCTCGTGAAATTGCGATCGCGCCTTGCGCCAGAATTGCGGCGCGTCGTCGTCCATATGCAGCGGGTTGTTCTCGATGGTCTCGCCCCAATAAATCAAGATCGCCGGCATATTGTCGTCGAAGAACTGCTCGTGCTGGTCGTCGCCGATCACGATCAGCGCGTCGAGCCTGGCGTCAACGAGTTCGCGCGCCAGCCGCGCGATATTCTCGTTGCAGCGCGCCGAACGCTGTTCGAGCACCTTGGGCTCGATCTGCTGCTTGATCGAAGGATCGGCCTGAGCCAGCAAGTCGCCGTAGCTGCACGGCTTGCCGTTCTTGTCGAGCAGCTTGCGGCCGGCGGCATCGATCGCCGCGTGCTTGGGATAATCCTCGGCCGGGCTGTTGAGCAGCGGGCTGTGCGAGGTTCCGATCGCGAGCACGATGTCAGCCATGGCCACTCACTTTACAGGATCGCGCGTCACGTCGCATTGAGCCAGCCGAAGCGGATCGGGTAGCCCTCGCCGCCGAGCAGGCTCATGGTTTCATAGAGCGGCAGGCCGACCACGTTCGAATAGGAGCCGACCAACTTGACGATGAAAGTTCCGGCGATGCCTTGCGCCGCGTAGCCGCCGGCCTTGCCGCGCCACTGGCCGGAGGCAAGATAGGATTCGATGTCCTCGTCCGACAGCCGCTTGAAGCGCACGCGCGTTTCCACCAGGCGCTGGCGGAACGCCTCCTTCGGCGTCACCAGGCAGATCGAGGTGTGGACGCGGTGGTTGCGCCCCGACAACAGGCGCAGGCATTGCGCCGCCTCGTCGAGCAGCTCGGCCTTGGGCAAAATGCGGCGGCCGACCGCTACCACGGTATCGGCGGCCAGGATATAGGCGCCGCGTAATTCTTCGTCGAGCTGCACATTGGCCAGCGCCACTTCCGCCTTGCTGCGCGCCAGCCGGTTGGCGTGCGCGCGCGGAATCTCGCCGCGGCGCGGGCGCTCGTCGATATCGGCGGGCTTGAGCGCATCCGGTTCGATGCCGGCCTGATTGATCAAGGCGAGCCGTCGCGGCGAACCGGAAGCGAGCACGAATTTGGGCCGGCCGATCATGGGTTTAGCGGCTCTTTGAGGGCGGTGAAATCGGCGCGGAAGCTAGCGGAACGGGACCGGTTTCGCAAACCGGAGGCGCTCACTTCCCTCTCCCCTTGTGGGAGAGGGAAAGACTGCGCGCGGCGGCGCCGCATCCGAGGTGGCCTACTCATTCCCCTGCCCCGCCTGGCCGAAGCGCGCGCGGATCTGCGCCAACAGTTCGTCGCGCACGGCGCGATAGGCTTCGAGCCGCTGCTCGCGGCTGCCTTCGACGCTGGTCGGGTCGATGGTCGGCCAGTATTCGACTTCGGCGGCATTGGTGCGGGTCAGCTCCAGCGCCTTGTGGTGCGCGGGCGGCGACAGCGTCACGATCAAATCGAAATTAAGCCCCTCCAGGTCTTCCAACTGCTCGAAGGTGACCGGCTTGTGGCGGGCGATGTCGATACCGATCTCCTCCATGACGGCGACCGCGAACGGATCGAGCTCGCCCTGGCGCACACCGGCGGAACTGACATAGACGGTCTTGCCGAATAATTGCTGGAACAGGCTGGCGGCCATCGGCGAACGCACCGCGTTCATGCCGCAGGCGAACAGCACCGCCTGGGGGCGCGCGCGGCGCTCTGACGCGGGCAAGGTTCAGCCCTTCCAGTGCAACACGCAGATCAACGTGAACAGCCGGCGCGCAGTGTCGACATCGACCGTCACCTTATCCTTGAGCCGCTCCACCAGGATGTGCGAGCCGTCGTTATGGATGGCGCGCCGGCCCATGTCGATGGCCTCGATCTTGTCGGGCGTCGCGGTGCGGATGGCCTGATAATAGCTGTCGCAGATGATGTAGTAGTCCTTGACGATGCGGCGCAGCGGCGAAAGCGAGAACAGATGCGCCATCACCGGCGTGCCGTCCTCCAGGCGGATGTCAAACACCAGCCGGTTGCCGTTGATCGACAAATGCAGCGCATAGGGGCCACCGCCGTGGCCGACCGGCGCGAACGAGTTCTGCTCAAGTAGATCGTAGATCGCCACCTCGCGCTCGTGCTCGACGTCCTCGTTGGAGCGGCCGATCGATTCCTCGTCGAGGATGACGGAGACCAGGCGCTGCTTGCCCGCGGCGGGCGTTGCATTGGGCGGGCTCATCGCTGATTGAGGCGGATCGCCACCGAGCGGGCGTGCGCGGCGAGTCCTTCCGCCTCCCCAAGCGCGATGGCCGCTGGCGCCAGCGCGCGCAGCTGCTCGGGCCCGCATTTGAGCAGCGAGGTGCGCTTCATGAAATCGAGCACGCCGAGTCCGGAAGAAAAGCGCGCCGAGCGCGCGGTCGGCAGCACGTGATTGGAGCCGGCGACGTAATCGCCGATCGCTTCCGGCGTATAAGCGCCGATGAAGATCGCGCCGGCATTGCGGATTTTAGCCGCCAGCGCTTCGGCATCCTCGGCGGCGATCTCGAGATGCTCGGGCGCCAGCCGGTCGACCAGCGCAATCGCGTCGGCCAGTTTCGGCACCGTGATTATGGCGCCGTAATCGCGCCACGAGGCGCCGGCAACGGCCGCGCGCGGCAGGGTTTTGAGTTGCGCCTCCACCGCCTTCTCGACCTCGCCGGCGAGCGCTCCATCGTCGGTGATTAGGATCGACTGTGCGCTCACGTCATGCTCGGCTTGCGCTAACAGATCGGCGGCGATCCAATCGGGGTTTGCCGTCTTGTCGGCCAGGATCAGCACTTCGGACGGGCCGGCGATCAAGTCGATGCCAACCTGACCGAACACCAGGCGCTTGGCCGCCGCTACATAAGCATTGCCGGGGCCGACGATCTTGGCCACCGCGGCAATGGTCTCGGTGCCATAGGCGAGCGCGGCCACCGCTTGCGCGCCGCCGATGCGATAGACCTCGTCGACGCCGGCGAGCTTGGCCGCCGCCAGCACCAGCGGCGACAATTTGCCGTCCGGCGCCGGCACCACCATGACCAGCCGCGCGCAGCCGGCGACCTTGGCCGGCACCGCATTCATCAGCACCGAGGACGGATAGGCCGCGGTGCCGCCCGGCACGTACAAACCCACCGCCTCGATCGCGGTCCAGCGCGAGCCCAGCTCGACGCCGAGCGCATCGGTGAAACGGTCATCGGAAGGTTTCTGGCGAAGGTGATAGGCCTCGATGCGCGTGCGCGCGAGCTTGAGCGCGGCAAGCGCTTGCGGAGGGCAGGCATTCTCGGCCGCCTCGATCTCGGCTGCGCTCACGCGCATGCCGACTTTGGCCAGATCAAGGCGATCAAATTCCAGCGTCAGTTGCAGAACGGCGCGGTCGCCATAGGCTCGCACCTCGGCGATGATGTTGCGCACGCGCTCTTCGACATCGGCCGCCGCCTCGCGTTTGGCACCGAGGAAAGCGCGGAACCGCGTCGGGAAATCGGCGCTTTGACTATCGAATTGTAGCGGCATGGCCTGATTGTACCCGCATCACAGGTCAATGGGTGATGCACGCCGTCGCGTCAACCCTTTCGCGCCACCCGGCAGCGGGGCCGAAAAACAAAAGGCTCCGCCGCAAGGCGGAGCCTGATCGCCATCCGAAGCGCCCAGCCTACATTTTCTTTTTCTTATGCGCCCGGCGGTGGTGCTTCATTGTTTTCGGCGCCTGGTAATCGCACGGCAGAATGCAGGCGCCGCCGCCCTTGAATGTGCATTCGCCGATGCCAGACGTGCAGGCCGGATTGGAGCCGAGCTTGATGCAGGTGCAACCGAGCTCGGCCTTGGCCGGCGTGCCGGTAAACAGCGCGGCGCCCAGCAGTGCGCCTGCAAGAATGACGATTTTGCGCATGGAATCATCCCTGTTGGAGAAAGCGCACTACTACGCCATTTCAGATTGGAAATATCAAGCAAGCCGCGGCTCAACCGGGGCCGCGCGCCGAGTTCTGAACCGAATTTATTGTTGCGATGCGGTCGGGGCCGGGACGGCGGCGTCTTTACCGGCGGCCGGACTCCGGCGGGCTATCCTCGGCCAGCGCATGGGCTGGGCAGGCGGCCGTCGTCCAGGATGGTCCGAGATCGGCCAATTCGGCTTCCAGGCATTCGACCTCCAGCCGCAGGGTCGCCCCGCCGGAAAAGCTGATCGTCACCGTACCGGACGGCGCCTGGGTCTCGGAGAATTCGACCGCCAAGAGATTGAGCACGGCATCCTTGCCGGCCGGATTAACGCCGCGGCTTTTGCACGCCAGCACCCGCTCAAAGCGCAACGCCGCCCGCCGCCGGCGGTATTCCGGCTGGGCCGCTTGCGCGCTTTCCCAGTCGAAGCGGTTGAGCGCCAGCACCAGGCGCCTTTCCCGCGGCCGCCACAGCACGTCGGACACCTTGGCCACCGCATCCTGCAAATGGGCGGAGACGACCTCCAGGTCCTCCTCGTCGAGAACGACAAATTTGTGCTGGCTCATGGACGTCCGGGCCCCTGGTCTGTTGCGTAATTAGGCAAGCCCGCGCGGCGGCGCAAGATGGTCCAGCCTGCGCAGGGACGAACGCAAAAAATTAAAACGCCGGCTCCAGGCCGGCCGCGCTCCAGCGCGCCCGCGTGGCCGGATCGGTGAGTGCGCGCAAAAGGGCCGTCGCCTCGGCTTGCAATGCGCTCTTGGCCGGGATGGCGGCGGTATAAGTATTGGCGTTGTGCAATTCGCCCGGCAGCGGGCCGACCACTTTGGCACCCTTTTGCGGCAGCACTTCGCTGATGAAGGTGGTGCCGATTTCGGCGCGCCCGTCCGCGATCGAGGCAGCCACCTCGGCGCCGCGCTTGCCGAGCACCGCCTTCTTGTTGACCGCATCGGCGATGCCGAGCCGTTCCAGCAGAGCGGCGAACATGATGCCGCCGGAACCGCCCGCCTGCGGATCGGTATAGGCAACGGTCTTGGCCTTGAGCAGCGCCTGCTTGAACGCCTCCGGCGTGGAAATGTCCGGCAGCGGGGCGCCCTCGCGAATTGCAACGCCGGTCACGGTGCGGCCGAGATCGGTGATGCTGCCGGGCACGAACAGACCGAGTTCGGCCAGTTCGGCGATATAGGATTGCGACAGGACGAGGAGGTCGGCGGCCTCGCCGTTCTTGAAGCGATCGCGCAGCGCGCCGGCGGTGTTGAAGACGATATTGAGCGTGTGGCCGCTGGCGCGCTCGAACTCGGCGCCGAGTGCTGCCACCATCGACTGCACGGCGCCGGCGCTGAGGACTTTGATGGTGGGCACGACTTTGCCTCCCCGGCGTGCAAGTTTCGAACGTCGTCCCCGCGAAAGCGGGGACCCAGTAACCCCTGTCTATACGTATCACAATCGCCGGGGTTACTGGATCCCGGCTCGCGCTCGCAAGCGCTCGCTTGGCTGGGAGGACGACGGCGGCAGCCTACCCGCTGATCCGCTCGATCTGCGCGCCGCAGGCCGCGAGCTTGTCCTCGACCCGCTCGAAGCCGCGGTCGAGGTGATAGACGCGGTTGACCATGGTCTCGCCTTGCGCGGCCAGCCCGGCGATCACCAGTGACACCGAAGCGCGCAAATCGGTGGCCATCACCGGCGCGCCGTTGAGGCACGCGACGCCTTCGATGGTGGCGGTGTCGCCGTTGAGCTGAATATGCGCGCCGAGCCGCACCAGCTCCTGCACATGCATGAAGCGGTTCTCGAAAATGGTCTCGGTGATGCGCGAGGTGCCATTGGCGCGCGTCATCAGCGCCATCAGTTGCGCCTGTAGGTCGGTGGGGAAGCCGGGGAACGGCGCGGTCGCAACCTCGACCGGCGCCAGATCGAAACCGTTGCGGGCGACGCGGATGCCGGCATTGGTCGGCGTGATACTGGCGCCGGCTTGCGCCAATACGTCGAGGGCGGCCTGCAACAATTCGGGGCGCGCGTTCGCCAGCAGCACGTCGCCGCCGGTCATCGCCACAGCACAAGCATAAGTGCCGGTCTCGATGCGGTCGGGCAGCACGGCGTGGCGCGCGCCGTGCAATTTTGCCACGCCTTCGACGACGATGCGCGCGCTGCCGGCGCCGGAAATCTTGGCGCCCATCTTATTGAGGCAGTCGGCGACGTCGCCGATCTCCGGCTCGCGCGCGGCGTTGTCGATCACCGTGGTACCGGTGGCGAGTGCGGCCGCCATCATGGCGGTATGGGTGCCGCCCACCGTCACCTTGGGGAATGCGATCTCAGCCCCGCGCAATCCCTTTTTCGCGCGCGCGATCACATAGCCGCCCGCGATCTCGATCTCGGCGCCGAGTTTTTCCAGCGCCATGATGAGCAGATCCACCGGCCGCGTGCCGATGGCGCAGCCGCCCGGCATCGACACCTTGGCTTCGCCCATGCGCGCCAAGAGCGGCGCCACCACCCAGAAACTCGCACGCATCTTGGACACCAGCTCGTAAGGCGCGGTGGTGTCGATGATGTGCTTGGCCGAGATGTGCAAGCTGCGGCCGGCATTGGGGTCCTCGCCCGGCCGTTTGCCCGCGATCATGACGTCGACGCCGTGGTTGCCGAGAATGCGCTGCAGCAGTTCGACGTCGGCCAGCCGCGGCGCGTTGTCGAGAATCAGCGTGTCCTCGGTGAGCAGGCTGGCGATCATGAGCGGCAGCGTGGCGTTCTTGGCGCCCGAAATTGGGATCGTGCCGTTGAGGCGCTGCCCGCCGACGATGCGTATTCGATCCATGCCGCCCCGCTTTACCCTACGATGTCGGAAGATTACCACCCTCGCCGGCCAAATGCGGCGAAAGTCGGACCCCCGTCCGCCAGGCCAATCTAGCGGCCCTTTTACTCGCGCGCGCCCGGTGCGCGCGCCGGCGGCATTTCCTGTGCCTGACGCGAGCGCGCTTGCGCCTTGCGCCGGCGCAGGTTTTCCCGCAGCGCCGCCGCCAGGCGGCTGCTACGGCCGCCGGATGGCTTGGTTTTTTTGTCGTCGGGCGCCCGCGTCATGGCGGCATTATCGGCCACGGCTGCGGCTGCGCAAGATGCGCCCTTGCCTTGCGCCACCGGGGGCCGTTATAGGAACGCGTCCATGCGGTCAGCGCATGATCCCGAAAAGTGGGCACCGGTTTTCGGATAAGATCATGCGCCGCCAAGTGTCGCGTTTTTCGCTGCCGTAGCTCAGTGGTAGAGCACCCCCTTGGTAAGGGGGAGGTCGAGTGTTCAATCCACTCCGGCAGCACCACTCCACACCAATAAAATCAGGCATTTCGGGGCGTCACTGACTGCCTGTAATTGTGCCCGCCCGTCAGCGATGCAGGCCGCGTCTGTCTGGGCCGCCTCGATTGTCGCCTATGTCCGCTTCGCTCCGAAAGCAACTAAATTGGTCCAATGCCGCGAATGTCGGCGATGGGCCAAAAGCAGACATTCGCAGGCAATCGCCATGTCCGCTTTACCCCGCGAAAGCGGACATGCGGCAAATTTCGTCTAAAGAGCAGTTTGTTCGTGTGTCGCATTGGGCTAATTTGTTCACACCTTAACAATCGTTGGACAAGAGCCATGGCAAAATTCTCTGGCGGCTGCCTTTGCGGCGCCGTGCGCTATGAATGCAATGCCGAACCTCTGGGAATGGCGATTTGCCACTGCACTCATTGTCAAAAGGTATCGGGTTCTGCCTTCTCGGTGAACATCGTGGTGCCGGCGCCAAGTGTGACGTGGCAAGGACAAAGCGCGTCCTATGCGGACAAAGGCGAGAGCGGAAAACCGCTTTCGCGAAAGTTCTGCCGAAATTGTGGATCGTCACTTGCGACCGAGACGGAAGCATTGCCCGGGGCAATTATCATCAAGGCGGGAACGCTCGACGACAAGTCCTGGCTAAAACCCAACTACCACATTTGGACTAGGTCGGCGCAGCCTTGGGTACAAATTCCGTCAGATGCAAAGACCTTTCCAAAGGGAAGAACTTGAAGCGCCTCGTTCCAAAGCGGACCAGTGCCTGTAAAAGCTGTCTCTATGCCGCTAGGAAACCAAGCCAACCTATTGAAGAATAAGATGCTCAGTGCCTTGGTAAGGGGAAGGTCGAGTGTTCAATCCACTCCGGCAGCACCATTCGCTTTTTTGCTTGGCAAGCATCCGGCCTCGGTTGCGCTAAGATGTGAACGATGAAGCGGCAATTCAGTTCGATATTGGCGCTGACGCTATTGCTGGCGGCGATGGCAACCGCGCAGGCAGCCGGTTCCCGTCTGGTCTCGATCGAGACGCCGCGCGGCGTCAAGCAAGCGTTCATCCTCATCGCGCCCGACAAGCCGGTGGCATCGGTGATCTTGTTCGCCGGCGGCAGCGGCGGATTGGGCCTGAAGAGCGCGTCATCGATGAAATGGGGCGCCGGAAATTTCCTGGTGCGCACCCGCGACATGTTCGCTGCCGAAGGTTTTGCGGTGGCTGTCGTCGATGCGCCGTCCGATCGCCGGGAGGGCATGAACGCGATCTTCCGCATGAGCGCCGCCCATGCCGGCGACATCGCGGCGGTCGCGGCTTATCTGAAAAAGCAGGCGAGCGTCCCGGTCTGGCTAGTCGGAACCAGCATGGGCACGTTTTCGGCGGCGGAAGGCGCCATCGCCGCCAGCGGTATCGATGGCTTGGTGCTCACCTCGACGATTACCGGCTCCAACCCGCGCTGGAATATTGCCAAAAGCCACCCTGACGGTGTGGCCAGCATGGCCTTATCCCGCATAACCGTTCCCACGCTGATCATGTCCCATCGCAAGGACGGCTGCGCGCAGTCGCCGGCGGCCGGCGCGTCCAAGCTCAAGCGGCGCTTGACCAAAGCCGGTAATGTGGAGATTGCTTTGCTCGACGGCGGCGATCCGCCCCGTTCGAAACCATGCGATGCGAAGGCCGCACACGGCTATTTTGGAATCGAGGCAAAGGCGGTTGGCACGATCGCCAAGTTCATAAAAGCCAATATGAAGTGATTTCGGGTTTGTCAGCCGCACCACCGGCGGCTCAGCTGGCGGCGGCGAGCGGCTGCGCCATCGGCACAGGCTGACGGCCGACCAATTCCGCATAGTCCGCGATCGGTTTCGGCCGGCCAATAAAATAACCCTGGATCTCGTTGCAGGATTCGTTGGCGAGGAACTTCAGCTGTTCGGCGGTCTCCACGCCCTCCGCCACCACCGGCAGACCGAGCCCGCGGCCGAGCGCGATCACCGCGCGCACGATGGTCGCCGCCTGCTGGCTATGGCCGAGATTGGCGATGAACGACTGATCGATCTTCATCTTGTCGAACGGGAACGACTGCAGATAGGACAGCGACGAATAGCCGGTGCCGAAATCGTCCATGGCGATGCGCACGCCGAGCGCCTTCAGCCGGCGCAGGATCGAAACCGCGCGGTTGAAATCGCCGATCAGCACGCCCTCGGTGATCTCGAGCTCGAGCCGCGCCGGCGAAAGCCCGGTCTCCAGCAGAATTTGGTGCACCAGCGTCGGCAGATCGCCGTGCTGGAACTGCACCGGCGACAGGTTGATGGCGATGTCGAGCGGCCGCGGCCAGGACGCCGCCTCGCGGCAAGCGGTGCGCAATATCCATTCGCCGAGTTCCACGATGATCCCGCTCTCTTCGGCGAGCGGAATGAAGGTGGCGGGCGATACCATGCCGTGGCGCGGATGATGCCAGCGCACGAGCGCCTCGAAGCCAGTGATCTCGCCGCCGATATGGGCCTGCGGCTGGAAGTGCAGCTCAATCTCGCCACGCACGGTGGCGGTGCGCAAATCCTGTTGCAGTGAGCGTTTTTCACGCAGCTGCTGGTCCATCGACGGCTCGAAGAAGCGGATTGTCCCGCGCGCTTGCGATTTGGCGCGGAACAATGCGGCGTCCGCATTGGCGATGAGCGCCACCGTTTCGGCGCCGTCCTGCGGAAAGATGGCGACGCCGACAGTCAATCCCGGGCGCTGCGGAAAGCCTTCAATATCGATATCGGTATCGAGCGCCGCCAACAGCTTGGCCGCGAGCGCCTCGGCGGTCGCCGGCTGCGGCCCGGTCGGCGTGATAATGTGGAATTCGTCGCCGCCGACACGGGCGATGAACGCGCCTTGGCAGGCCTGCCCCAGGCGGCTCGCCACTTCGCGCAACAGCGCGTCGCCCGTCGCGTGGCCGAACACGTCGTTGACCGCCTTGAAGCGGTCTAGGTCGACGCTGAGCAGGGCGAAGCTCTCCGCCGAATTCTTGGCGAGATCGATTGTGGCGGCGATGCATTCGTTGAACGCCGTCCGGTTCGGCAACCCTGTGAGCGGGTCGTGGTGCGCCATGTGCGCGATGCGCTGCTCGTCGCGCTTGCGCTCGGTGAGATCGTGGATGACGCTGATCAGATATTGCGGTTTGCCGTCGGCGTCTTTGACCGGCAGGCGGGTCGTCGTGACGATACGGGCGCCGTTGCCGGGTGTGACCACGACGTGCTCATCGCGGAAGATGATCTTTCCCGAGTCGCTCAATTTGCGGTCCTGCTCTTTGATCTGGTCGGCAGTAACCTTCGGCATGACATCGTTCGGGCGTTTGCCAAGCATCGTGTGGCGATCGACGCCGAGGTATTGCTCGGCGGCACGATTGATCAGCATATAGCGATGATCCTGTGCACCTTTCACGATGATCGGTGACGGAACGTTCTCGATGATCGTATTGAGGAACGTGCGGGTATGCTCGAGCTCGCGCTCGGCTTTTCGGCGTTCCGTTACGTCTTCGTGCGTTGCCACCCAGCCTCCGCCTTCGATCGGCTGATTGACCACTGCGATGGTGCGGCCGTCCTTCAAATCGATGTTGACGATGTAGGTATTGCCGCGCTTAAGCGCCGCTCGCAGATCGTCGTCGTAGCGGGCGGGATCGAGCGGGAAGGTGCCGGCGGCGATGCGCGCATCAAGCAGATCGCGGATGGTGCAGCCGCGCCAGATGCGGTTGGGGTCCATATTGTACATGGCCCGATAGTGCTCGTTCCAGACCAGCAGCCGGTTCTGTGCGTCGAACATGCACAGGCCCTGGATCATGTTGTTGATCGCGGCGTCGAGCAGCATGTTTCGCTCGGCGAGTTTGCGTCTGATGTGGCGGCCCGACAACGCGCCGGCCACGGTCACGCCGAACAACGAGCCGGCGGCGACCGACATGGCCACCGACAGCGATGTCAGCGACTGCGCATAGGAATTGATGGCTTCCACCACCGCCAGAGTGACGACAAAGCCGACCGCGCCGGCGGAGCCGACCACTTTCCAGTGCTGGTAACTGCGCCAATATTTGCGTGTCGTCAGCATGAATTCACATTCGGGCGGCTCGCAGCACGCGCCCAATAATCTGCGATTTTCCATAACTTAAGAGAGCCGGTTTTGGCGGCGCGTTAATTTCCGCGAGCCAAAATCGTTAATTGGCAATTAGTCATACGAAGACGTGAAACCGATCGCTACAATTAGCGCGAATTCGCAGGACGCCGGCGGGTCAGCGCGGCTTGAGGAAGGCAAAGTCGCAGCCCTGATCGGCGCCGAGGATTTGCTCGGCATAGAGCCGGGCATAGCCGCGTTGCGGCGGCGCGGCCGCTGGCTTTGCGGCGGCGGCGCGAGTTTTAAGTTCCGCATCGTCGACGGCGAGATCGATGCGGCGCTCTTTCACCGAAAGCCGGATGCGGTCGCCGTTGCGCACCAGGGCGAGCGGGCCGCCGGACGCGCTATCCGGCGTCACGTGCAAGACAATGGTACCGAAGGCGGTGCCGCTCATGCGCGCGTCGGACACCCGCACCATGTCCTTGACGCCGTTGACCGCGAGCTTCTTCGGGATCGGCAGATAGCCGGCCTCCGGCATGGCGGAGGGCGAATGCGGGCCGGCATTTTGCAGCACCAGAATATCCTTCGGCCCGACGTCGAGCTTGGGATCGTCGATGCGCGCGGCGAGGTCTTCCAGCGACGAGAACACCACCGCCCTGCCCTCCATTTCGAACAGGTTGCTGTCGGCGGCCGAGCGTTTGAGGATCGCGCCCTGCGGCGCCAGATTGCCGAACAGCGCGACCAGCCCGCCCTGCGGCTCCAGCGGTTTTTTGCGTTCGGCGATGATGCTGCGGTCGACGAAACCATCGGCGCCCTGTTCAAGCCGCTCGCCCAGCGTCTCGCCGGTCACCGTCATGGCATCGAGATGAAGCAGGTCCTTCAATTCGCGCATCAGCGCGCCCATGCCGCCGGCCGCAAAGAAGTCTTCCATGTAGCCGTTGCCGACCGGCTTCAGATTCACCAGCACCGGCGTTGCGTCTGACAATTCATTGAGCCGTTGCAGCGACACCGGTACGCCGGCGCGTCCGGCGATCGCCGTCAAGTGGATGATTCCGTTGGTGGAGCCGCCGATGGCGAGCAGCACGCGCAGCGCATTCTCCACCGACTTGGTATTGACGATGCGCTCGGGCGTGAGATTGGAGCCGATCAGCTTGACCGCGGCAGCGCCGGTCGCCTCCGCCGCGCGCAAGCGGTCGGCGTGCACGGCGGGGATGGCGGCGGTGCCGGGCAGGATCATGCCGAGCGCCTCGGCGATGCAGGCCATGGTCGAGGCGGTGCCCATCACCGCGCAGGTGCCGGCGGTGGTGGCGAGCTTACCCTCGATTTCGGAAATTTCCTGGTCGTCGACTTTGCCGGCGCGGTATTGCGCCCAGAACCGGCGGCAATCGGTACAGGCGCCCAGCCGTTCGCCGCGGTGGCGGCCGGTCATCATCGGGCCCGCCACCAGCATCACCGCCGGCCGGCCGGCCGAGACCGCGCCCATGAGCTGGGCCGGCACGGTCTTGTCGCAGCCGCCCATCAGCACCACCGCGTCCATCGGCTGAGCGCGCACCATCTCCTCGGTGTCCATCGCCATCAGATTGCGGAATTTCAGGCTGGTCGGATTGAGGAACACCTCGCCGAGCGAAACGGTGGGAAATTCGATCGGCAGCGCGCCGGCCGTCAGCACGCCGCGTTTGACCGCCTCCAGCAATTCGGGGAAGTGCCGGTGGCAGTTGTTGAAGCCGGACGGCGTATAGGCGATGCCGACCACCGGCTTTTCCAGCAGGCCGCGCGAATAGCCCATCGACTGGGCGAACGAGCGCCGCAGATAAAGCGAGAAATCGCGGTCGCCGTAATTGGTAAGACCGTTGGCGATGCCGGTGGGCTGTTTGCTCATGCCGACATCTTTTGCAGCCGCGTGAGGCCGGATGCAAGCCATAGCGCCCAGGGATGAATTGCCAGGCGTTCCGACCATAGCGGGTAGCGCCGGTGCAGCCAGCCCAGGCCGGTCTCGTGCATAAAGACCATGACCACCAGCATGGTGAGAAACCAGGTGAGGAAATGATAGCGGGCGGTGGCCGCATTATAGAAGAGGGCGACCGCATGCTGGGCGAGCGCGGCGCCGCCGATCAGCCTGAGCCAGGGGTCGAACCGGCGCCCGCGCGCAACGACATAGACCAGGATGGCGACGCCCGCCGCGTTGAGCGGAATCGTCCAGTAGGATTCCGCCGGGCCGCTCAGCCAGTCGGCGATCTGGACGAGCACGCGTGCGGCGCCGCTGAAATCCAGATGCAATAATTGACGCATCGCTTCGACATAGGCGGACGGCGGCATCACCAGCAGATTGGAATCCTGCGCGTTGGAACTAAACAGCACGAAGACATGGCCGAAGACCCAGTTGTGCAGGGCCATGGAAAATACCGGCAGGAAGCCGAGGCCAAGCGCGGCGAGCCGCGCCCAATCCCGCCGATAAAGCGCAACGAGCCCACAGCCGCCCAACAGGACCGCAGCGGCCGGCGCCACGACCGGCTTCATGACGATGGCAAGGGCGAGCAGGAGCGCGCCGAAAAAACCCGGCAGAACATTCTTGCCGATAAGCGGCAAGATAGCGCACAAGAACAAGATGTAGGCCGCCGGATCGGCAAACCCCTTGCTCGACCATTTGATGTACTGCACCAACGTCGTGCCGAACAAGGCGCCGATCGGCACCGCGACAAACAGCAGAACGAGCGCGAGCGACCAGTGTTCCGGCAGGAACCGGCGGAGAATTTTGCAAACGACAAAGGGCAGCAGAAGAACAAGCGAGAGATAACCGAGATAGCTTTCGCCGAACACGATGTGCTCGAGCGCACGGAAATACCTTAAGCCTGGCCCGCCATACCAAAAGACATTTTCGCCGCCGACAAGAAAGCCGCGAATATCCCCGGCCAACAATTTCTGCAGAATGTCGCGTCCGACACCGTCGTAGAACAGCCCATCGTCGCCGCCGTCGAACGGCCGTACCCCGCCGAGAAAGCTGGCATCGTCGATGGCGATCACCAAGAGCGCCAGGACAATCAGAATGGCCGGCCGCAGAAGATGCCGCGCTCGGAAGCGAACAAGCACTCCGACCAGGGCAAGTACCGCCACGACGGCGAGCGCACCGGCGGCGATGTTCTCAAGCCGCACCTTCCGCGGCGCCGACATTTGCATCGCCAGCGTTTCGGGCTTGATCGCGATTCCGAAAACGCGGCGGCCGGCGTCGTTCGGCTCGATTGTGCGGCAACTATCGCCGATCCAGCGCGAAAAATGGTCGCCGGCACCTTCCCACATCACCTCGCCGCGCCAGCACAGCTCGCCGCCGACATAGGCCGCCGGCAGGCGAACCATTTCAAACCACGGCATGGCAAGATGCCAGCGCTGCAGGCCCATCCAGAAGCGGCGATCGCGGTCATTGCGATGCACGTCGGGCGCAACGGTAAACCAGTTGTAGCGGTTCTCGTTGGTGAAGCCGAGCCGCAGCCAGACCGGGTCGGAGAAGTCGAGCGCGGTCACCGAACGCGAGGCCTGCGTCTTGTGCCACACGCTGTCGGCGGAAAAAGCGAAAACCTTCTCGGGCCGGCCGCCATCCTGCCAGCAGCCGACCGAACCGGGACGGCAGCGCAGCGCCGGCGGATAGAGCGTATCGAACTCCTGCGTCATCTGGCGGTAGACATCCGCGGGCAGCCCGCGCTGCAGCGCGGCGGCATCCGGCAGGAACACGTTGTGGCCTTCCTCGATGCGCGGCGGCGCCAACAGAAATTGTCCGGCGACGGCGATGGCGACAATCGCGAACGCCGCACCCCAGGCGCCGCTGCGCGCCCTCACCTCGCCGTTGAAAATGACGACCGCCGCCGCCAGCAACAGCCCGTAACTGCCCAGCTCGTTGACCGGCAGGCCGAGCGCGGCGAGCGCGAGTAGCAGCGCTGCCAGCTTGCGCCATCCGTCTCCGCCGCACCCATCAAGCATCGCGCTCATCTTCTCTCCGCTCGTCGCCGCGGACACGGGGAGCCAGTTTATGCAAAACGGCCGGACTCGACGGTTTCTCTATGGCTGGATTCCCGCTTGCACGGGAATGCGCGGGATGGACGCAGCCCTCGCCCAAAACGTCCTTGCCTAGCATGTCAAATTGGCTCAAAGCCATGCCGCGCGCGGCAAAACAATATTTCCGACAGGGCTTTAGAGCGTGATCCGTCTCGGTATCGTCGGCACCAATTACGGACGCAGCGTGCAGTTGCCGGCGTTTCGCGCCGACCCGCGCTGCCAGGTGGTCGCACTCGCCGGACGTGACGCTGCGCGCACGACTAAGCTTGCGCTGGAGGCCGGCGTCGCCAAGGGCTATGGCGATTGGCGCGCTCTGGTCGAGGACAAGGACGTGCAAGCGGTCGCCATCGCCACGCTGCCGAGCCTGCAGACGCAGATCGCCATCCGCGCCCTCGAACTCGGCAAGCCGGTGTTCATCGAAAAGCCGATGGCGAGCGACTTGGCAAGCGCGCGCGCCATGCTGCGGCAGGCAAGGCTTGCCAGCCTGCCGACCGTGATCGATTTCAATTTCCATCAGATCGTGCAGTGGCAGCGCGCCAAGGCGATGCTGGACGTCAACGCCATCGGCGCGCTGCGCCATGTCACCGTGCATTGGCACGTGGAAAGCCCGTCGCTGCGCAAACGTATGCGCAACTGGAAAACCATGGGCGACGATGGCGGCGGCGTGCTGGGCAATTTCATTTCGCATTGCTTCCACTATCTCGAATGGTTTGGCGGGCCGATCGCCGGATTGTCGGCGCGCATCGGCGGGCTGACCGGCAGCGACAGCGATCTGGAGGCGACGGTGGCGATGGCGTTGCGGTTTAGGTCCGGGCCGCTGGTGAGCCTGTCGATGAGCTGCGCGTCCTATCTCGGCATCGGCCACCGCCTCGAATTCTTCGGCGAGGACGGCACGCTGGTGCTGCATAATCCGGGCGCCGACTATATGCGCGGCTTCGAACTGTTGCACGCCAAACGGCCGGCCGCGTTCGAACGCATCGCCGCCAGCGATCCGGACGACGCGCCTTTTTTTGACGGCCGCATCGCGCCGGTGTCGCGGCTGGCCAGGAAATTCTTCGATGCTATCGAGCACGGCGGCACGCCGGTGCCCGGTTTTGCCGAAGGCTACCGCGCGCAGCGCCTCATGGATGCGGCGCGACGTTCGCACAGCCAAGGCCGCTGGATCGATTTCGCCGCCGAGGACGCGCAGATCGGTGCGCCGTGAACGCCAGCCTGCCATTTCACTTCGATCTTGCGCGGCTTGTCGATTTAGCTCAAATCCATGCTGCCTCGGCACGGTCGGGATGAAGCTGCCTGCGGGCTCGCGCGGCGCGGCACTTGCGACCAATCAACTTGCGGCCAATCAACTTGCGGCCAAACAAGGAGAGCCATATTGCGGATTTTGGTTACGGGATCGTCGGGATTTTTGGGCGGCTATATCGTCAACGAACTCCTCGCGCGCGGACACGAGGTCGTTGGAATAGACAATTTCTCAAAATACGGCGCAGTCAAAAAGACCCACGACGACCACCCGCGATACAAAATCGTGCACGGCGACTGCAAGGATGCCGCGCTGATGACGTCATTGGCCAACGATTGCGATCAGATCATCGCAGGCGCGGCCATGATCGGCGGCATAAGTTACTTCCACAAATTTTCCTACGATCTCCTGGCCGAGAATGAACGCATCCTGGCCTCGACATTCGATGCCGGCATTCGCGCTTTCGGGGCGGGCGCCGTAAAGAAAATCACCGTCGTCAGTTCCAGCATGGTGTTCGAGAATTCGAAGCTGTTTCCGACGCCGGAAGGGGAGCAGATGCGCTGTCCCCCGCCGCTCAGCACCTACGGCTTCCAGAAATTGGCCTCTGAATACTTTGCGCGCGGCGCCTGGGAACAGCATGGGCTGCCCTATACGATCATTCGCCCGTTCAACTGCATCGGCGGCGGCGAGGGGCGCGCGCTTGGCGAGCACAAGAGCATGAGCGGCAACATCAAGCTGGCGATGAGCCACGTTCTTCCGGATCTGGTGCAGAAGACGATCAAAGGCCAAAATCCGCTGCACATCCTGGGCGACGGCAACCAGGTGCGTTGCTATACGCACGGCAGCGACCTGGGCCGCGGCATTGCAATGTCAATCGATCATCCAGCGGCGCGCAACGAAGATTTCAACATGTCGACGACAAGGCAAACGACGGTGCGGGAATTAGCCGAACTCGTCTGGCGCAGCGTGCACGGTCGGGAGGTTCCCTTCGCGGTCACCTGCGATCCGCCGTTCGAATACGACGTCGCCTACCGCGTTCCGGACGTGACGAAGGCAAAGAGCCGGCTGGGCTTTGAGTGCCGCATGACTCTGGAAGAGACCGTAGGCGAAGTTGTCGCCTGGTGCCGCAAGGAGATCGACGCCGGCCGATTGTAGGCTGCCTGAAGATCGGCAAATTCATCGCGGGCACGCCGTTACCGGTGGTGAAAGAAGCAAAGCTGTTCCGCCGAGCTGCCGAAGTCGCGCTTCCGCTGATCGACCGCTGTAGCGGGCTACCGCGCTCGCAGAACCTGACCGCGTCGGCTGAAAATCGGGTGTCACGGGCCAAAATTGCGGACGAAATCCCATCGCCCCGAGCATTGACATTGGTCAATGCCGGTAAGTTGGAATTTCCTCAATCTTGCCTCGACAAACCCCCTAGAAGGACTCTAAAAAAGGGGGTCGCGTGGGGCCGTAAAGTAGAAATATCACATGAATTACAACGATTTTTTCGCATCTGCGCTCGCCACCTTGAGAGACGAGCGCCGCTACCGGGTTTTCGCCGATCTTGAACGCATCGCCGGCCGCTTCCCGCACGCGCTCTGGCATTCGCCGGCCGGCGCCCGCGAGGTCGTGATCTGGTGTTCCAACGATTATCTCGGCATGGCGCAACATCCGAAAGTGATCGGTGCCATGGTCGATGTCGCCGCCCGCATGGGCACCGGCGCCGGCGGCACCCGCAATATCGCCGGCACCAATCATCCGCTGGTCGAGCTTGAGCGCGAGCTCGCCGATCTGCACGGCAAGCCGGCCGCGCTGGTGTTCACCTCCGGCTATGTCTCCAACCAGACCGGCATCCCGACCATTTCCAAGCTGTTGCCCAATTGCCTGCTGCTGTCGGACGCGCTCAACCACAATTCCATGATCGAGGGCGTGCGCCAGTCCGGCTGCGAGAAGCAGATCTGGCAGCATAACGATGTCGGCCATCTCGAAGAACTGCTCAAGGCCGCCGATCCGATGCGGCCGAAGCTGATCATGTTCGAGAGCCTCTATTCCATGGACGGCGACGTCGCGCCGGTACACGCGATCTGCGATCTGGCCAAGCGCTACGGCGCCATGACCTATGTCGATGAAGTGCACGCGGTCGGCATGTATGGCGCGCGCGGCGGCGGCGTCTGCGAGCGCGACGGCGCCATGCAACGCATCGACGTGATCGAAGGCACGCTGGCCAAGGCGTTCGGCTGCCTCGGCGGCTATATCGCGGGCAGCGAAGTGATGGTCGACGCGGTGCGCTCCTACGCGCCCGGCTTCATCTTCACCACCGCGCTGCCGCCGGCGATCTGTGCGGCGGCGACCGCTGCCATCCGCCACCTGAAGACGTCACAATGGGAACGCGAACGCCACCAGGATCGCGCCGCGCGCGTCAAGGCGGTGCTCAACGCCGCCGGGCTGCCAGTGATGCCGTCGACGACGCATATCGTGCCGGTGCTGGTCGGCGATGCCGAGAAGGTGAAGGCGGCGAGCGACTTGTTGATGTCCGAGCACGGCATCTACATCCAGCCGATCAATTATCCGACCGTGCCGCGCGGCGAGGAACGCTTGCGCATCACGCCCTCGCCCTATCACGACGACGCGCTGATCGACCGGCTGGCGGAAGCGCTGGTCGAGGTGTGGGACCGGCTCGAACTGCCGACCCGCAAGCAGGCGATCGCGGCGGAATAATTTCTTTTCGGTTCAATCCTCGAATGGCGGCGGCTTGTCCGCCGGCTTGCGCGCGGGCACGGCGCGGCGCGCCAACAGCGGCATCGCCATCGACACGAAAAAAATGCGCACCAGGTGATGCGCGCCGACATAGACCGGGTCGAGATTGAGCGCGAGCGCCAGCAGCATCATGGCGTCGACCGCGCCCGGCGCGTAAGCGATCATCACCTCGCTGACCGGCAAGGCCAGAATGCCGACCAGTCCGGCCGCGAATATCGCGGTGACCGCCACCGCCACCGCGAACGAGCCGAGCGCGGCGCCGGTGAAGTCGGCCAGCATACGCAGCGGCGTGCCGGCAAAGCGCGAGCCGGTGACCGCGCCGAACGCAATCATCACCGCGTTGGTCAACCACCACGGCATCACCACATGAATATAACCGCTGCCGTGCAGCGCCGCCGAGGTGAGCATGGCGCCGAACAACAAGCCGCCCGGAAAGCGGATGCGATTGGCGATAATGGCGACGACGGTCGAGGCTGCAACGAGGATCGCAAGCTCATCGAGCTGGGCGATATTGAACGTCCCGCCGACGCTGCGCCTGGCATGGCCGACCAGCCCGAGCATCGACAGGCCGGCCGGCAGGCCGACCGCGATGACCGCCACGCGCACGGTCTGCACGATGGCGACCGAACGCATGTCGACTTCGAGTTCGGCGGCGAGCGCCATCATCTGCGACAGTCCGCCGGGAGCGGCGGCGAGATAGGCGGTGACTTTGTCCCAGCCGTGCACCACGCGCAGATAGCCGGCCCCGCAGAAGCTGGTGCAGGCCATGGCCACGATCAATATGGCGATGCTGAGCGGGTAGGTCGCGATGCCGTTGAGTGTCGCCGGCGTGACCACCGCGCCGAGCGAAATGCCGATCAGCACCAGCAGAACGCGCACCACCGGCGTCGGCATCAGCATCGGCCGGCCGGCCAGCGAGGCGGCGGCGACTGCCAGGATGGAGCCCGACAAATAGCCGGCCGGCATGCCCAAAAGTCCGAGCGTCAAGCCGCCGGCCGCGGCAATGGCCAGCGTTTCCGCGAGCTGGCGGGCGATGGCGATGCGGTCGATGGCTGGCGGCAGGGACAAGAATGGCGGCTTTCGCGGAGCCCGGAAACCGGCGGATGCGATCAATGCCGCGCGCCGAGGGTTCCGTCAAATGGCGTTCAGAATAAAAGATCGTGCGTGAGCTCATCGAGGTGGCGGACGGCGCCGAGCGCGTCGCGCAAGCCGGCGCGCTGATCGCGGTTCAACCGGCGGACCGCAACCTTGTTGCTCGGCGGCAGGCCGCCGCGCATATCGGCAAGCTGCTGCGAAAGAATGAGATCGAGGAACAGCGCCTGCGCGCGCGCCAGCGCGTCGAGGTCGCGCCGGCCGCCGCGGTCGAGCCCGGCGATGGCCGCCAGCCGCGCCGGCGTCGAACGCTCGAGCAGGTGATGACAGATCGCCAGCACGCGCGCGGCGGTGACGATGCCGAACAGGCCCGCGCGCTTGAGATCGAGACGGCCATTCTCGCTGCGAAAGCTGCCCCAGATCGTGAGGCCGGGCGCCACCTCGCCGGCCGCTTGCGCCAGCAGCTTGGCGAAGGGGGCTTTGCCGCGCGCGGCATCGAAGCCGGCGCGCCAGATTTCATTGGCCAGCGCGACGTCGCCATGCACGCCCACTAGATCGAAAAAGATGTCGACCGACAAAAGGTCGGCGGGATCCGATCGCGCGACCCAGTCGGCGATGCGCGCGCGCCAGGTCGCCACCGAGCCGCGCCAGGCCTCGTTCTTGGCCATCACCCCGCCTTGGCAATAGGGCACGCCGACCTCATGCAGGATGTCGGCGACGATGCCGCCATATTGGGCAAACCAGCGGTCGGCGGCCTCGCCCGGCGCGCCATCGGCGAACACGATGGCATTGTCCTGATCCATGGCGAGCAGGCTCTCGCCGCGGCCGGCGGAGCCGAGCACGCACAGCG
The DNA here is from genome assembly GCA_963739825.1 of uncultured Alphaproteobacteria bacterium. GTDB lineage: Bacteria > Pseudomonadota > Alphaproteobacteria > Rhizobiales > Xanthobacteraceae > Pseudolabrys. Next base: position 1,357,516 of record CAVUBU010000001.1, on the reverse strand, counting down.
CAAAGTTGGAAGGCGGCCCGCCGTGGCCATCCGCCGCCATGCGGCGTTCGGCCAGCACGCCGGCGCGGCGAGTGAGCGCGCCAAGCTCGCGCGAAATGACCGCGGCAATGACGCGTGCGCTGACGCCTTCGGCGATGAGACCGGTGGCGGCTTGCGGCAGCCGCGCCCAGGCGGCGCCCAAGGCGGGCACGTCGTCGGCCTGGTCGAGGGCGTCGCCGAGGATCGAGGCCTCCTGCGCGCGCAACCGCAGCAGGTCGCGCGAGGTGACGATGCCGCAGACTTCGCCGTCGTCGTTTTCCACGCCGAGATGGCGCAGCTTCAGCCGGCTCATGCGGCCGAGCGCGCGATAGACGAATGCAGCGGCCGGCACGGTGATCAACGGCTTGCTGGCAAATCGTTCGACCGGCCGGGTGAGCGCCTGCGCGCCCTGCTCGCTCAACGCCCGCAGCACGTCGCGCTCGGTGATGATGGCGGTTTCGCGCGCGCGCGGCGGCGATGCGGCGCCGAGTGAGGTCACCAGCAGCGATGAAATCTTCTCTTTCGCCATGCGCTGCAAAGCATTGGCGAGCGAGACGTCGGCGGCGACGGTTTTCGGTGGTGCGCTCATCACGTCGGCGACGCGATGGCGGTAGGCATATGAATCGATGCGCGCCAGCGTGCGTTGTTCGCGCACCTGCGGCGACACCACCGCCTGTTCCCAGCCGGCACGGTGCTGATCTTCCAATACGCCGGTGAGCGCGAGGCAGGCCTGCTCGGCCTCGGCCAAGGTGCGGATATGGCCTTCGCGCAGCTTCGGCAGCAGCGCGAGGAAGATGCGCGCGGTGAGCGTCGCATCGCCGACCGCCGAATGGCGGCCTTCGACTTTCACGCCAAGCCAGCTTGCCAGATGCTCGAGCGTGTAGCCGCCGAGATGAGGTTCGGCCACTTCGGCCAGCAGCCTGGTATCGAGCGTGCGCGGCGCGGCCCAGGGCAGACCGGCCGATTCGCATTCGCGCTTGAGCACCGCGAGATCGAATCCGAGCGCGTGCCCGATCAGGATCGAGCCGGAAAGCGCGGCGGCGACCTCCGGCCAGGCGGCGGCAAATTTCGGCGCCGAGGCCACCATCGCGTCGTCGATGTGATGGATTTGCGTTGCCACGCCCGGAATTGGCTGACCCGGATGAATGAGCCGCCGCAGCGTCGCTTTCTCGTCGAGGTTGCCGGCGATGAGCGGCACAATGCCGATCTCGACAATGCGCGCCTTCGCCGGATCGAGGCCGGTCGTCTCGGTGTCGATGACCATGGCATCGAGCGCGATCAGCGGTGTTGCATTGCTGGCTGTTGGCATCGGCTCCCCGGCGCGGCCGCGCGGTTTTTCAGCGCGGTTCGATCAGAACCTCGACCAGTGCTGCGACGTTCGCGCGTCGCACGAACGCGTCGTGCACGTTGCACAAATTCGTTTTCAGATAGTTGTGGATGGTCGGCGCATCCTTGGCGCGCAGTTTTTCGTGGATCGGCATCGCCGCCACATAACGATCGACAAAGCGCGCCGGCACATCCATGGCCCGCTTGACCGGATGGAAGCTCAGCACATTGAAGTCTTGCTCGAGCGCGCGCCGCAAGTCGGCCCAGACCTCGGCGCCCAGCTGCGGCGGCGCCGGATAGCGGTCGAGCGCGGCGAGCGCGGCAGCGGTCAGGCCCTGCAACATGGCGGCGCGGCGATCACCGGCAACCGGCCGCAGCACGCCTTCGACCGCCTCGCCAATCATGGCCAGCATCACCGGGAATGCCAGCCAGCGCGATTTCTCCAGCTCCGCCAGGAACACTTTGTCGTCGAACAGAATATTGCCGTAAGGGCCGGCGCGCGCGCGGGAATATTCGAACAAGCCTTTTTGCGCCAGGAACGCGGACTGGGCGTCGAGAAAATCCACCAGCGCATCGCGTGTGCCGACCGGCGCGCCGCGCCGGAACATGTCGAAAAAGCCCATGGCTCTCGATTCCAATCCTCGTTTTCGTCCTTTTTCCGCCGACCGCAGTCTAGACCAGCGAATCTGCCGGCGTCAGGCGGCGAAACGGCGCCCCCTATGGCAAGCCTGGCGATGGACCTGACCGCCATTCTGTGGTGACCTAGAAAGGGTAAAATCCTGGACCTGCGGGGGTTTAGCCCCGACCTGGAGCGCGCATGCTGCAAGGCTGGGTCGTTATCGCGGTGGCGCTTGGCTATATCGGCCTGCTGTTCCTGGTGGCGAGCTACGGGGACCGCACCCGCGGCCTCGGCCGCGCCGGGCGCACCCGGCTACTGATCTATCCGCTGTCGCTGGCGATCTATTGCACCTCCTGGACCTTCTTCGGTTCGGTCGGCTCGGCCTCGCGCACCGGCTACGAATTTCTCACCATCTATATCGGCCCGATGCTGATGATCGGCGTGTTCTCGCCGCTCCTGGTGCGCATTGTGCGGCTCGCCAAGGCGCAGAACACCACTTCGATCGCGGATTTCATCGCCGCACGCTACGGCAAGGGCCAGGCGGTGGCCGCCACGGTCGCGCTGATCGCCATTGTCGGCACCATTCCCTACATCGCGCTGCAGCTCAAAGCGGTGTCGGCCTCGCTCGAAACCATCCTCGCTCACGTCTCGCCCGGCGCCGGCACCACGCAGCCGCTGTTCGGCGATATTTCGCTGTTCGTTGCATTGTCGATGGCCACCTTCGCGGTGCTGTTCGGCACCCGCCATATCGACGCCACCGAGCACCAGGACGGTTTGATGCTGGCGATCGCCGCCGAATTGATCGTCAAGCTGTTCGCCTTCCTGGCGGTCGGCATCTTCGTGACCTTCTGGATGTTCGGCGGCCCCGGCGCGCTGTTCGAGGCGGCGCGGCAAAGCCCGCAGACCGCCGGCATCTTCCTGCGCGAGCCGCCATTGGACACGCTGTTGGCGACCACGCTGTTGTCGTTCGTGGCGATCCTGCTACTGCCGCGGCAGTTCCACGTGGCGGTGGTCGAGAACAACAACGAAGGCGAGATCAAGCGCGCCGCCTGGTTGTTTCCGATCTACCTGGTGGCGATCAATCTGTTCGTGGTCCCGATCGCGCTCGCCGGCCTGCTGACGTTCCCGGCCGGCAATATCGACAGCGACATGTTCGTGCTGGCGCTGCCGTTGCAAACCGGCTCCAGCATCCTCACGATCGCCGCTTTTGTCGGCGGCTTGTCGGCGGCCACCGCCATGGTGATCGTGGAATTGGTGGCGCTGTCGATCATGGTGTCGAACGATCTGGTCATGCCGCTGGTGCTGCAGCGGCGCGAGGGACTGATCGCGGGCCGCGAAAATGTCGGCTTGCTGCTGCTCACGGTGCGGCGGCTGGCGATCTTCGCCATCCTGCTCCTCGCCTATATGTATTACCGGAGCGCCGGCGATGCCCAGCTGTTTGCCATCGGCATTCTCGCCTTCGCGGCCATCGCCCAACTGGCACCGGCATTTTTCGGCGGACTGATCTGGCGGCGCGCGACCGCGGCCGGTGCCATCGCCGGCATGAGCGCGGGCATATTGGTGTGGGCCTATACGCTGCTGCTGCCGACATTCGCCGACATTGGCTTCGTCGGCCAGCGCGTCCTTACCGATGGGCCTTGGGGACTGATGATGCTGCGCCCGCAGCATCTGTTCGGGCTCGAGCTCACGCCGCTGGTGCACGGCGTGGTCTGGAGCCTGACGCTCAATCTTCTGTGCTATGTCGGCTTCTCCCTGCGCCATGCGCCCTCGCCGATCGAGCGGCTGCAGGCCAACGTCTTCGTGCCGTCGGATCTGGCGCCGATGGCGCCGAGCTTCCGGCTCTGGCGCTCCTCGGTGACGGTGGAGGAACTCACCACCACGGTCGCGCGCTATCTCGGCGAGGAGCGCACGCGCAATTCGTTCGAAACCTTCGCCGCCACGCACCGCATCAGCCTCGAGCGCAAGGACGAGGCCGATTTCCGGCTGGTGCGCCATGCCGAGCATATTCTCGCCTCGGCGATCGGGGCAGCATCGTCGCGGCTGGTGCTCTCGCTGCTGTTGCGCAAGCGCACGGTCTCGACCAAGGCGGCCTTGAAGCTGCTCGACGATGCCAATGCCGCCATCCAGTACAACCGAGAAATCCTGCAGACCGCGCTCGATCACGTGCGTCAGGGCATCGCGGTTTTTGACAAGGACCTGCAGCTGATCTGCTGGAACCGGCAGTTCGGCGAAATCCTCGACCTGCCGCCGAGCCTGATCCGCGTCGGCAGCGGCCTCGCCGACATCCTGTACTTCAACGGAAGGCGCAGCAATGTCGTACCCAACCGCATCGACGATTTCGTGCAGGTGCAGATCGAGCGCTACGTGTCCGGCCGCGAGCCGTTTCTCGAACGTTTTGCCGAGCCCGGCATGGTGATCGAGGTGCGCGCCAACCACATGCCCGACGGCGGCATCGTCACCACCTTCACCGACATCACGCCGAGCGTTGAGGCCGCCGAAGCGCTCGAGCGCGCCAACGAGACGCTGGAACGGCGCGTGCGCGAGCGCACCGAGGAACTCACACGGCTCAATGCGGCGCTCGCGCTCGCCAAAGGCGAGGCCGACGAAGCCAATATTTCCAAGACCAAATTCCTCGCGGCGGCGAGCCACGACATCCTGCAGCCGCTCAACGCGGCGCGGCTCTACGTCACCAGCCTGATCGAGCGCCGGGACGGCCGCGACGACAGCCGGCTGGTCGACAATATCGACGCCTCGCTCGAGGCAGTGGAAGAGATTTTCGGCGCGCTGCTCGACATGTCGCGGCTCGACACCGGCGTGATGCGACCCGAATTCGCCAGCTTCCGCATTGACGACCTGATGCGCCAGATCGAATTGGAATTCGCGCCGCTCGCCGGCGCCAAGGGGCTCGACCTCACCTTTGTGCCGTGCTCGCTGGTGGTGCGCTCCGACCGCAGGCTGTTGCGCCGGCTGGTGCAAAACCTGGTCTCCAACGCCATCAAATACTCGCCGGCGGGACGCGTGCTGGTCGGCTGCCGGCGGCGCGGCGACCGCCTGCGCATCGAGGTCTACGACACCGGCGTCGGCATTCCGGAATCGCAGCAGCGCGACATCTTTGTCGAATTCCACCGGCTCGATCAGGGCGCCCGCATCGCACGCGGGCTGGGCCTGGGTCTATCGATCGTGGAGCGCGTGGCGCGCGTGCTCGGCTGCGAGATCGAGGTCGATTCGATCGTCGGGCGCGGCTCGCGCTTCGCGGTCATGATTCCGCTGTCGAATGCCGTGGCGGTCGAACTGCCGCCGCGCGACGAAATCCGCGTCGATCCCGGCCAGCTCGTCGGCACCATCGCGCTTTGCATCGACAACGAACCATCGGTGCTTGACGGCATGGAGACGCTGTTGTGCGGCTGGGGCTGCGAGGTGATCAAAGCGCCCGATCTCGACATCGCGCTGGCGGCGATCGCGGAGAGTGCGGCCGTGCCGAACGGATTGCTGGTCGACTACCACCTCGACCACGGCAACGGCATCGAGGCGATCGTGGCGCTGCGCCAACGCTGCGGCGATTTGCCGGCGATCCTGATCACCGCCGACCGCTCGCCGGCCGTGCGCGAACAAGCGCGTGCGCTGGGCATTCAACTTTTGAACAAACCGCTCAAGCCGGCCGCGCTGCGCGCGCAGCTGGCGCAATGGCGCGTGCTGCGGGTGGCGGCGGCGGAGTAGAAGTCCCGCACTCACCTCTCCGCTGTCATTGCCTGGCTTGACCCGGCAATCCATGAGGCGGTTCGGAAAATACGGTATTACGTAAGGCTCGCACGCGGCGTCGCGCATCATGGATGCCATCCGAACTCGGGCTTGCCCGAGTTCGGCAATCTAATCCTAATCGCCGGAAGTCGGCTCAAGCCGACTTCCAGTGTCAAGCCCGGGCATGACGCAGAATTTGTTGCGAGCGAGCTACCCCGCCGCCGGGGCGCCCTGCGACCACTGGCCGGTTTCGATCTTGGCGGCGGCGATCACGGCTTGCGTGCGGCTCTCGACACCGAGCTTCTGCAGAATGGCGGAGACGTGCGCCTTCACCGTCGCCTCCGAAACGCTGAGCTGGTAGGCAATCTGCTTGTTGAGCAGCCCCTCCGACAGCATCATCAGCACGCGCACTTGCTGCGGCGTTAAGGTTGCCATCCGCGTCATCAATTCGGCGGTCGCGCTGTCGGAACCGGCCGTGAGATCGACATCCGGCGGAGTCCACACGCCACCGCTCAAGATGCGCGAGATCGCCAAGCGCATGGCGTCGATGCCGAGCGTCTTCGGGATGAAACCGGAAGCGCCGAATTCCATGCAGCGGCGGATCGCCGCCGGATCGTCATTGGCCGATACCACGATGACCGGCACGCTCGGATATTGCGCGCGCAAATACATCAGGCCGGAAAAGCCGCGCACGCCCGGCATGGTCAGGTCGAGCAGGACGAGATCGACCTCGCTGCCGCGGTCGAGCAGTTCCGCAACCTCGTTAAAGGTTCCGGCCTCTGAGATATCCACAGTTTCGAACAAGCCGGTGACCGCCTCGCGCAGTGCACCGCGAAACAACGGATGGTCGTCGGCAATTACCAATCGATATTGCGAATTGTCATTCAACCGAAACAGCCTCTTGGCCGGCGCAAACAACGCGATGTCGGCCTCATATTATCCAATAATCCCCGACGCCGTCTCGAATTGACCGCGCCAAGGACAGTATAATGCAGTGCAGCATGCACGTGTGAAGGTACGCCACGGTGGGCTAATTCGAATTTGCACCGCAATAACAGGACCTTTGTGGGGAAGCTACACCGAAAGTCGTATTTGACCTTTTAGCACAAGAATTTACGCTAAATTTATGGGGTCCGTACCGGCAAAAACCGGGCGCGACCGCGGCAACTGGGGGGTGCCGCACTTTCCGACAGCACGTCCCCCAATCCGTCGAATTGCGGTCCGCGCGACTCGCGATTCGGCGTGTTGAGGGAGGCGACCGAAAATGAATCCTCCCCCATGCGGTCGATCGACAATCGGCAAACGACTGAAGCAGGCGGAACGCGGCCCGATGTCAGAAAGCAACGAATAGGCTTGCTGGCTTTGCGCAACCTCTTGCCGAACTAAAGTCGGTTTCCGGTCGTTGCAACGCTCAACCTGCGGTGCCGACATTCGTCCGGCACGGCAAAGAGAGAAACGATAAAGGGAGAAACGACAATGGCTGGAAATGATGGCGCCGACAGAAAGACACGGCATTGGGAAAAAACACGTACCCTCACGATTGTTATCCTAATTTTCTGGGCAATTTTCTCCTTCGTGTTGCCGTGGAACGTGTATTCCCTGAACGGCCTCAAGTTCATGGGCTTCCCGCTTGGCTTTTACTTCATCGCTCAGGGTTCGCTGATCGCGTTCGTCGTGCTGATCTTTGTCCAGAACTGGTTCCAGGACAAAATCGACGACGAATTCGGTATGGGCGAGGAATAGGGGGGCATCATGTCACTTTTCAGATTGCAAGGCAGACTGGTCGATAACCTGCCGAAGATTTACGGCTTCTACACCGGCGGGTTCATCATCTTCATCTTCATCATGTCGATCTTCGACAAGTTGGGGATGAGCGCCAAGGTGATCGGCATTTGTTTCGTCGCCTTCACGATCGTGATTTATGCATTCATCGGCTGGCTGTCACGCACCATGCAGTTGGATGCTTATTACGTGGCGGGGCGCGAAGTTCCGGCCGTCTATAACGGCATGGCGACAGCGGCCGACTGGATGTCGGGCGCCTCGTTCGTCGCGCTCGCCGGCGGCATCTATTTCGGCGGCTACGGCTATATGGCCTTCGTCGTCGGATGGACCGGCGGCTACGTGCTGGTGAATGCGCTGATGGCCCCGTACTTACGCAAGTTCGGCTGCTACACGGTGCCCGACTTCATCGGTACCCGTTACGGCGGCAATCTCGCACGCTTTGTTGCGGTGGTCATTCTGGTGGTGGCCTCGTTCACCTACGTGACCGCGCAGATCAACGCGTCAGGCACCATCGCGTCGCGCGCGTTAGGGATTCCCTACACCGTCGGCATCTGGGTCGGCCTGTTCGCCATCATCTTGTGCTCGATGCTGGGTGGCATGCGCGCGGTGACCTGGACACAGGTGGCGCAGTACATCGTGCTGATCATCGCCTACCTGGTGCCAGTCATCTGGATGTCCAACCGGCAAGGCTTCGGCATCATCCCGCACTTCTCGTACGGCGACGCCGTCCATCGCATTCAAGAACTTGAACCGATGGTGAAGCTGGGGGCTAAGGCGACCGAGTCGTTCAAGGGACTCAGCACCCTGGTCACCCCGATCAACGCGACCGGCGCGCATCTGGAAAGCTGGAAGTTCGCCACGCTGGCCTTCTGCATGATGGCCGGTACGGCGTCCTTGCCGCACATCCTGATGCGCTATTTCACCACGCCCTCGGTGCGGGCGGCACGCAAGTCGGTGGGATGGTCGCTGTTCTTTATCTTCCTGCTGTACTTCACCTCGCCCTGCCTGGCGACGCTGACCAAGCTGCAGTTGCTTGATCCGAATCTCCCGACCGCCATCATCGGCAAGCCGTTTGCCCAGGTGGCCGATCTGGCGTGGATCAAGAACTGGTCGGCCGTTGGCATGCTGCATATTTCCGACAGTAATCACGACGGAATTCTGCAGCTCAACGAGTTCTTCATGCGGCCCGACATCGTCGTGCTGGCAACGCCGGAAATGGCCGGTTTGCCCTACGTCATTTCGGGCCTGGTAGCCGCCGGCGGTCTGGCGGCGGCCATGTCGACCGCCGACGGCCTGCTGCTGGCGATCGCCAATGCGCTCAGCCACGATCTCTACTACAAGATGATCGACCCCAATGCGGACGTCAGACTGCGTCTCATTGTGGCTCGCATCCTGCTTGGGATCATCGGCGTGCTGGCGGCCCTGGTGGCCTCGCTCCAGTTGACCGGCATTCTCGGTGCGGTCGCCTGGGCGTTCTGCTTCGCCTGTTCGGGTCTGTTCTTCCCACTGGTGCTTGGCATTTGGTGGAAACGGGCCAACCGTCCGGGCGCGATCGCGGGCATGGTCTGCGGCTTCGTGGCCGGCTCGGCGTACCTCTGGTACGTCGAACACGGCGGCGCGCCGTGGATCGGCATCGATCATCTCCGCTTCGGGATGATCGGCATGCCGGTCAGTCTGGTCACCATGGTGGTGGTCAGCCTGATGACGGAGGCGCCCGATGCCGAAACGCAGCGCATGGTCGACGAGGTTCGCATCCCCAGCGGGGCGGCAATTCTCGACCAGACACACTGATCGTCGGCACCAAGTCTAAAGCGGGGGGCGGGAAATTTCCCGCCCCCTTTTTTGTCCCAGTCATGCGATAGAATAGCGCGATGGACAATCCGCTCGCCATATTTCCAATTTGGGTCGTGGTCATTGACTACGTGCTGGGCGTGATCATGTGGACGCTGGTCGGGCGCACCGCCATGAGCTTTTTCCTGCCGCAGAATTCGAGCTTCTTCTTCATGCGGTTTTTCGTGCGCGCTACCGATCCGCTGCTCAAGCTGTTCGCGCCGGTGACGCCGAACTTCCTGCTGGAGCCCCTGGTTCCGCTCTACGTCGCCTGGTTCTTCTTCATGTTCCGCTTCTACATCATGCCGTGGCTGCTCGGATATTCCGTGATGGGTATGCTGTCGTTCCCGTTGGAGAGCGAAATCAGCCAGATGATCTATTATTATCTCAAATAGAATTGTCCCGATTCAAATGGCCCGGATGACCGCCCGCGGCGCGCCGGCGCAATCGTTCAGCTTTCCGACTGCCGCGACCAGTCTTCGCCGACCGCGGCCGCGTCGATCCGCTTGCGGAACTGTTCGCGAATGTCGCGCCATGCGAATTTGATCGAGTTCTCGACAATCTCGGTATCGAATTGCTTCAGCTCATCTGCGATCGGCGACCACCGAAACAGAGCGCGCGGGCTGGCGGTGAAATTCTCCGGCTCACGTGCGCCTTTGCGCCAATCGACATCGATGAGGCGGCGTTCGAATTGGTCGATGGCATCCTGCGTCGAGAATTGCACCGGCTCGGCGCCGACGATCTCGCATAACGCGGCTTGATAGCACCGGCGCGCCAGTGCTTCACGCGCGTCGTTGCCGACCGGCCGATCATATAAGGCGTTGCCCACCGCATAAACGGTCAAATCGGACAGGCAGGCGGCGAAGACGTTGAGCTTGGCGAGATTGAGCGAGGCGGCGACATCGTCATTTTCAAACATCGCCGGATAGCGAATGCCCATCCGCGCCTTCACGTAGCCGTAGAGCGTCTTCTGCGCGACGTAAGCCGCGCGCGAGCCGACGAAGTCCTCAAGCTTGGCCACGCTGTCGATGGGCGCCGTTTCGCGCCGCGTCGACAGCAGGCGCGCGACGTTTTGCCAGAGCGCGACGGCCGTTTCCCGGATAGAATTCATAACGGCGGGCGCGGCGACGATATAAATTTTGCGTAAATTTTCATACCGCGTCTTGTACCCCAATCCCAGGAATTGCAAAGCGGGACTTTCCAACAACCGCGGTTATTTCTCACGCCAAAGCCTTATGAAGCGCGCTCAATCGAGCGAAACATTGCGCGCGCGGCGTTATCGATCTACGAAAATTCGCCAGTCGATGTCGAACGCATTGCATTGCAAAAAATAATTTCGTTCGAAACCCCGTTACCCCCAAAGTTGTAGAAGGTCTAGCGAAGTGCAAATGCTAGTCTGAATTTTACTGGTCAGACTCGACTGCAAGATCGGGATGGCCGCGGCAATGGGGGTGCCGCAAGATTCAACAAACGACTCCCCTCAGCACTGAATTCCGAACCGCGGCGCGCGGACTCGGCGCATTTCTCTAGGGAGGAAGGCAACACATGGCTCAATCATCATCAGAAAACAATGAAGCGCACTGGACGGCAACGCGAAACTTGATGTTCAAGCATCTCGGGGCGTGGCTGTTCTTCGGCTACATCATCCACTTTTTCGTCGTTCCGCTGAACAACATTCACATTCCAATTCTCGGCTTCCCGCTCGGCTTCTACATGGCTGCGCAGGGCTCGCTGATCGCATTCGTGGTCATGTTGTTCCTGTTCGCCAAGCAGCAGGACAGGATCGACCGCGAATTCGGCGTGGCCGAAGACGACTGAGGGGGGACAACACAATGGCAACTCAATCGGCCGGCAGTTCGGATTTCATCAAAAATCTCGGACGTATGTACGGCACTTACACCGGCAGCTTCGTCGGCTTCATCATTCTGCTCGCGGTCCTCGAACAGGTCGGCGTACCGAATCGTATTCTCGGTTATCTGTTCGTGTTCTTCACGATCGCGGTCTACGCGGTCATCGGCGTGATGACTCGGACGGCGCAACTGTCCGAATATTACGTCGCTGGCCGGCGCGTGCCGGCGTTCTACAACGGTATGGCGACCGGCGCCGACTGGATGTCGGCGGCTTCCTTCGTCGGCATGGCGGGAACGTTGTTCCTGCTCGGCTATGACGGCCTCACCTGGGTGCTCGGCTGGACCGGCGGCTTCGTGCTGGTGTCGATCCTGATCGGGCCGTATCTGCGCAAGTTCGGCGCCTATACCGTGCCTGACTTCATGGCGTTCCGCTTCGGCGGCAATTTCGCGCGCTTCATCGCGGTGATCGTGCTGGTGTGCTGCTCCTTCACCTATGTGACGGCGCAGATCTACGGTACCGGCCTGATCGCCTCGCGCTTCCTCGGCATGAAGTTCGAGATTGCGGTGTTCGCCGGGCTGGTCGGCATCCTGCTGTGCGCCATGCTAGGCGGCATGCGGGCGGTGACCTGGACGCAGATCGCCCAATATATCGTGCTGATCATCGCCTACCTGACGCCGATCGTGATCTTGTCTACCAAGCACTACGGCATCCCGATCCCTGAACTGACCTACGGGACGGCGATTGCGGAAATCACCGCGCGTGAGCAGCAGATGCTGGCGACCGGGTTGACGACGGCGGCGGCGCTCAAACCGCACATACAACCGTTCATCAACTACAGTCCGCTCAACTTCTTCGCCATCTGCTTCTGCATGATGGTGGGCACGGCGTCGCTGCCGCATATCCTGATGCGCTACTTCACCACCCCGTCGGTGCGCGAAGCGCGTCAGTCGGTGGCGTGGTCGCTGCTGTTCATCTTCCTACTGTACTTCTCGGCGCCGGCCTATGCGGCGTTCTCCAAGCTCGAGGTCTACCAGCACATCATCGGTGAAAAGCTCTCCGACGTGCGGCCCTGGTTGTTCACCTGGGGCCAACTCGGCCTGATCAAGATCTGCGGCGCGAATGCCGTCAGCCCCGATGCGATCATTGCGGCGTGCAAGGCGATTGCCGGACATCCCGGCGTCGTGCGGCTACAGGACTTCTCGATCAATACGGACGTGATTGTGCTCTCCACCCCGGAGATCGCAGGACTTCCGTATGTGATCTCGGGTCTGGTCGCCGCCGGCGGCCTGGCGGCGGCGCTCTCGACCGCCGACGGCTTGCTGCTCGCCATTGCCAACGCACTGTCGCACGACGTCTATTACAAGATGCTCGACCCGAACGCGCCGACCATTCGCCGGCTCACCGTGGCGCGGGTGCTCTTGTTCTTCGTCGCCGTGCTAGCCGCCTCGGTCGCTGCGACCAAACCGGGCGACATCCTGGCCATGGTGGGTTGGGCATTCTCGCTCGCGATGGCCGGTAACTTCCCGGCGCTGGTGATGGGCGTGTGGTGGAAACGGACAACGGCGGCAGGCGCGGTGTGCGGCATGATCGCCGGCTTCGGCCTCTGCATCTTCTACCTCGTCTGCACCCGTTACTTCCCCGGCGCGGGCGTGAAGTATTTCGGAATGACTTCACTCCTAAGTCCGGCGACGGGCGCTCCGTTGGTCGACATTGCCAAAGCCATGGCATTGCCGAACGCAATGGAGCACTTCCCGACACTCGCGCATCCGCTGGCGAACAAGGTCGGCTGGTTCGACCTCAACAACATCGCCTGCGGCTTGCTGGGCATGCCACTTGGATTCATCGTGATCTACGTGGTCAGCCTGCTCGGCAAGGAGCCGTCGAAGGAAATGCAGGCCTATGTCGACGCCATTCGTCAGCCGCGTGGCAAGACAGTGCTCGAGGAAAAGACCTGACCGTCACACCCGGTCTGATCGGAGCGGGGCCCTGCGGGGCCCCGCTTTTTATCGGGCGCGCGATCGAGTAGCGTCGCCAGGTTTTCGCTGGGCGCTTTGATCTTTGCCGCGGACCGGTTGCCGGTTAGCGGGATCAAGCGAGAGGGGAGCTTCATTTCGTGGACTCCAGCCAATCCCTGCTGTCGTCGTGGATCTATATCGCGCCAAACTTTGTTCTGGCGGCCCTGATGTACACGCTGCTCGGCCGGGCGCTGCTCGGGCTGTTCGTGCCGCCGGAATCGGCGAATTACATCTGGCGGTTTTTCTGCCGCTTCACCGATCCAGTCGTGGCCGTCGTTGCGGTGGCGACGCCGAAGGCCGCCCCGCCGGTGGTGATCTGGTTGTTCGGCGTGGTCTGGTTGTTCTGGCTGCGTTTGGTCTTGTTTGTCGCGTTCAACCTCCTTAGCGGCGTTCCCGCAAGCGGAGGGTAAAGATGAACCGAAATTTCTATTACATCGCGATCGCATTCTTCGGGATGATCAACGGAATTCCGTTCTTTCATCCGATGTACATTATCGCGTTCGGGTACTCCGTACATATGATGGCGGCGCCATTGTTTGGCAGCACAAGTTTGATCGCCTATTTTGCGTCTTTGATGTTGTCGACGGGAACAATCATCATCGCCGGCATCCCGCCCGCCATTTACGAACGGCTGACCGGCGTCAAGGAGGATTCGAGCGTGGCGTCGTTGTGGATATGGCTCGCCGGCACCGCGCTGTTGACGCTGCCGGCGATCGGTAATTTTATTCAGTACGGCCTATAAAAAGCCTAACCGCGCTGGAACACATGGGCCGGCGCGGTGTTGGCAACATCGGAAGACGATGTCGGCCGAGGCTTGGCACGACATTTGCTTTTTCGAGGCGGGGAGGCTGGTGGTCCGAGAAAGGAGGCGACCATGATCCCGTTCAGGCGCTTTGCGTTCTTTACCATCGCCCGCGACGCGAGCTTTGTCACGCTGGCGGCGGCCTTGCTGATGGTGGCGTTCAGTTTCGAGCCGCCGCTGGCCTTCAAGATCGGCGCGACGGTGGCGCTGATATTTTCGATCGGCCTGCTGATCCGCAGTTACCTGCTTACCGAAGAACGCTTCCTGAAAAGCGAGGCTTGGCGCGCGCTGCGGCCCGACGAGCGGCCGATCGGCGACCACGAGCAGCATATGGCGCGGGCGCAATTGGAAGAGCTGCTGCTGCGCTTCGCCAAGGCGGCCTCCGGTATCGCCGGGATTCTTTATGTTTCGGCCTTGGTGTTGTCGGCGAGCGTGGGAAAGGGCGGACTTTGACACCGGTTCGTGACTGCCGGCGTTAGGATTTTGCGCTAGCATTATTCGAGGCGGGTCGGGGAATTTCGGCTCGGGGGGTCGCATGGAGGAGATGCGCAGGATCGCCTATGAGACCGTGCAGCGGGCCTGTCTGTTTGGCTCGCTGGCTATTTTTTGCATCATGGTAGGCATGTCGTTCGAGCCGCGGCTGGCGTTCCAGGCCGGCGGCACACTGACCACGCTGATGGCTGTGATCCTCATTTACAAGGCGCGCGAGGCGCTCACCAAGGATTATCGCAAGACCGAAATGTGGCTTTATCTGCCGAAGAATTTCCGGCCGCCAGAAGCCTATGCGCAATGGGCCAGTTCGACGATTTTGCGCGATACCTATCTCACCTTCGCGCTGTGGACCTCGGCCATCGCGATCGCCATGTGGGCGGTGGCGCTATTGTTCTCGCTCGCCGGCGTAGCCGGCATCTATTGATCGCCGCTTATTGGCGGCTGCCGACGAATTGCAGCACGATCTCGCGGCTGTGCGGCGCCCGCCGGTGCTCGACCAGATAGATGCCCTGCCAGTTGCCGAGCGCGAGCGTGCCGCCGATGACCGGCAAATGCAGCGAGACGCCGGTGAGCATTGCCTTCACATGCGCCGGCATGTCGTCGGGGCCCTCGACGTCGTGGATCCAAGGCGCACCTTCCGGGGCGAGACGGTCGAGCGCCGAAACGAGATCCGTCTGCACGTCGGGATCGGCATTTTCCTGAATGGTGAGCGAGGCCGAGGTGTGGCGCAGAAAGATCAGCAGCGTCCCCTCGCCCGCCCCGATCTGCGCAATGAAGTTGGCCGCCTGGCCGGTGATGTCGGTCAAGCCGGCGCCCGCCGTATCCAGGCGCAGCGTGGCAGTCGCGAGCAGTTGCGGGGTCGTCTGAGTGATCGGTGAAAGTCGGCCGGGCATGCGGGTCTGACTGTCCATCATTGCAAAACGCGTAGCGCCAATCTCCGCTCATTCCCGCCCCCGCCTGCGCGGAGGGCAGGCTCCAGCGGGAATCCAGACTTGAACGGCTAGCCTGGGTCCCCGCTTGCGCGCGGACGACCGGAGAAAGATGGCCGAGCCAGCTACCCCTTGGGCATCATGTCCTTCTGCAGATTGACGATCATCTCGACCAGCCGCCGCCAGGCGTTTTCGAAGGCGGTGCGGGCGCGCGCGAGGTCCGCGCGCAATTTGGCCGTGTCCTCGTCCCGCTCGCTCGTTTGTGGCGACAGGCCGGCCGGCGGCCGCGGCGGTGGCGGCTCACGCAGCGCGGCAACTTCCCGTTTCAGGCTGGCGACTTCATCCTGCAAGCGCGCGATCTCCTTATCCAGGGCGGCGCGGTCTTCCGGCACCGCCTGGCAGGCCCAGCCAACGGTGTGCGCACTACAAAACGCGATTTGCCCGGTCTGATTGTCGAGGCGGAGAAAGCCGTCATCGACGCGGGTGAAGGCGTAACGGCTGGGCGGGCCGACCGTGACGGTCGCGGTCGCGCTTGAACCTTTCGCGGTGCTGGAGACGCTTGCCTCATTCGGCGACTTGACGGTGTTTGGAATACTCGATGCGTCGGGCGCGCTTGGCGCTTCCTGAGCGTTGGGAGCGCTTGGCGCCGGCTGATCTTGCGGAGCGTTCGGGGCGGCCTGCGCATCGTGCGGGGGCTCGGCCGGCGGCGTATTCTGCATATCCTGCGCCAGCGCGGGCGATGCCGCCCACACCCATAGGGCGGCGGTGGCAAGCGTCAATTTCCGCATGGCGGCAACCCTCCCATCCCGGCGCTGGGCCGCTTGAGCCTATCACCGGCCCGCGACGGTCTGAACCCGTGCGCGGCGTTGCCTGTTGACGGCTATGCCGCAGTGCACGCACGGGCTCACGAACGGCCTGGAAAATTTTGCATTTTGTTCTTGATATCAAACACTTACGTTGCAGAGCCCGTTTCTTGACTCAAAGAAACCCGATCAGTATGGTCCGCGCGGCTTTTAGGGCGGCGGGGCGAACGCGAGGCCTTTAAATCCACGCAGGTCGGAAGCATGGCTGACGGCACGCGCGGCAAAGGTGATCGCAAGGAACCGCCGGACGACGAGGCTGCTCTCTCCGCGAGGCTCCAGCGTCTCGGCGAACGGCTCGATACGGCGAGCCGACCACCCGAAAACGATAACGGTCCTCGCCAAGCCGCCGATGCTTCGGCGTATGCCCGCGGTTTCCGCATGTCCACCGAACTGGTGGCGGGCGTGGTGGTGGGTGCATTGATCGGCTGGCTCATCGACCGTTGGCTGGGAATATCGCCGTGGGGGCTGATTGTGTTTCTGCTGCTCGGCTTCGCCGCCGGGGTCCTTAATGTGATGCGCGCGGCCGGCGTCGCGCGCGAAAGACACCTGAACGAATAAGACAGCGTCATGGATCCCATCCACCAATTCCAGATCGTCAATCTTTTGCCGCTCGGCAAGTTCGGCAACGCCGAGTTCGCCTTCACCAATTCCGCTTTGTTCATGCTGATCGCGGTCTTCGCCCTCACCTTGTTTCTGGTGACCGCCACCGCCGGCGGCCGCGCCGTGCCGACTCGCCTGCAATCGGCCGCGGAACTGGCTTACGAATTCGTCGCCAATATGGTGCGCTCGACCGCCGGCCAGGAAGGCATGCGGTTTTTCCCCTTCGTGTTCACGCTTTTCATGTTCGTGCTCACGCTCAACATGTTCGGGCTGATCCCCTACGGCTTCACGGTCACCAGCCACATCATCGTCACCGCCGCGCTGGCGATCACGGTATTCTTGACCGTGCTGATTTACGGGCTGTTGCGGCATGGCCTGCACTTCTTCAATTTGTTCGTGCCGAAGGGCGTGCCGATCTACATTCTGCCGATGATTATCGCCATCGAGATCCTGTCGTTCATCTCGCGGCCGATCTCGCACAGCGTGCGATTGTTCGCCAACATGCTGGCCGGCCACATCGCGCTGAAGGTTTTCGCCGGCTTCATCATCCTGCTGGGCGGCGCGCTCGGCGCCGTCGGCTGGGCCGGCGGCGTGCTGCCGTTCGCCATGATCGTCGCACTCACCGCGCTCGAAATGCTGGTAGCGTTTTTGCAGGCCTACGTGTTTGCCGTCCTCACCTGCATCTATCTCAACGATGCGATACACCCGGGCCACTAAGGGCCTGACCGGAAAAGTGGAACCAGAAGGAGTTAGCTAAATGGATCCAGTGGCAGCGAAATACATCGGTGCGGGCATCGCCTGCATCGGCATGGGCGGCGCCGGCGTCGGCGTCGGCATCATCTTCGGCAACTACCTGGCCGCAGCAATCCGCAATCCGTCCGCGGCGCAAGGCCAGTTCGGCAACCTGATCTTCGGCTTCGCCATCACCGAGGCGCTCGGCATCTTCTCGCTGCTGATCGCGCTCTTGCTGTTGTTCGCGCTCTAAGGCGGTCGCGTTACCGGAGCAGACGATGGCCGAGCCGGCACATAAGGCAAGCACGGAGCACCCGGCGGAAGGCGGGCATGGCGGCTTTCCGCCGTTCAATGCGCACACCTTCCCATCGCAGCTCGTCTGGCTGGCGATCTTCTTCGTCCTGCTCTACGCGCTGATGGCCAAGTGGGCGTTGCCGCAGGTCCGCCGCGTCATCGACAACCGGCAAAAGCTCATCGCCGACGACATCGCCGAAGCCGAGCGGCTCAAAGCGCAATCCGACGAGGCGGTTGCGGCCTACGAGAAGGCGTTGGCCGATGCGCGCGCCCGCGCGCAAGGCATTGCCAACGAAACGCGCGAGAAGCAGGCGGCCGCGGCCGAAGCCTCGCGCAAGACGCTCGAGGATGAGCTCAATTGCAGGCTGGCGGAGGCCGAAAAGACCATCGCCGCCACCAAGCAGGCGGCCATGGCGAACGTGCGCACCATCGCCGAGGACGCCGCCCGCGCCATCGTCGAGCGGCTGATCGGCTCGGTGCCGAGCGACCAGGCGGTCGCCGATGCGGTCGCCGACGTGCTCAAGGGCTAGAGGTCGCGCCATGCTGATGGAAGCTGAATTTTGGGTCGCGCTGGGCTTTTTCGTGTTCCTGGCCCTGCTCGGCTATCTCGGCGTCCACCGCATGATCGGCAAATCGCTTGACGAGCGCGGCGCCCGCATCAAGGCCGAGCTCGACGAGGCACGCAAGCTCAAGGACGAGGCGGCCCAACTGTTAGCCGACTACCAGCGCAAGCGCGGCGAGGCCGAGAGCGAGGCGCAGGAAATCATCGCCGGCGCCAAGGCCGAGGCCGAGCGGCTGGCCGCCGAAGCCAAGACGAAAATCGAGGAATTCGTCGCCCGCCGCACCAAGATGGCCGAGGTCAAGATCGCCCAGGCCGAAGCGCAGGCCGCCGCCGACGTGCGCAGCGCCGCCGCGGAAGCCGCCGCCGCCGCCGCCGCCAAGGTGCTCGCGCAAGAAGCCAAGGGCCCGCTCGCCGCCGAGCTGATCGCCAAGGGCATCGACGACGTCCGTAAAAAGCTGAATTAACGGACGGGGTTACCGCCGGCACGCACAGGCGGCAGGAGCCGTACCAATAAGCCGGGATTATCGGCCGGCGGTAGACGTTTTCCCCGCTATTTGTTTCGACCATGTGCACAAGTACCGCGCCGCCACCTCGGCCTTTTCCTGCCAGGCGGCGCTCACTATCCTTGCCGCCACTGATTCGTTTCGCGTTGTTCGTTTGCGTGCGGGCCGGAACGACCGGCCGAGGCATCGGGCGACCCATGGTCATTTTCGATTGCAACGGCGTTCTCGTCGACAGCGAGCCGTTGGCAACAGCTATCGTATCGCAGGAGTTGATGCGCGCCGGCTTCGCGCTGACGCCGGATATCATCGCTCGCTATTTTACCGGCCGCCGCCCCGCCGACATGTTCGCCGAAATCGAGAAGGCCGCCGGCCGCAAGCTGCCAATGGATTTTTCCGCCATCGTCATGCGAGCGACCTTGCGCCGGTTTCGCGCCGAACTGCGCGCGACCCAGCACATGAGCCACGCGCTGTCCTGGTTGCGCGGACCGAAATGCGTGGCATCCTCCTCCTCGCTCGAGCGCATCCGCGTCAGCCTGGAAAGCACTGACCTGATCCGGTACTTCGAGCCCTATCTGTTTTCAGCAGGCGACGTGCACAACGGCAAGCCGGCGCCCGACCTGTTCCTGCATGTCTGCACCAAGATGGGCGTGCAGCCGGCCGACTGCATCGTGGTGGAGGATTCGGCCGTCGGCGTCGCCGCCGGCGTTTCCGCCGGCATGACGGTGATCGGCTTTGCCGGCGGCAGCCATGCCGGCGTTCAGCTTGCCGGCGTTTTGCGCAAAGCCGGCGCGCGCTCCGTCATCACCGACATGCGCGCCCTTAAGAGTACGATCATCGACTTGCGCGGGTGGTAAAGAGCAAGGCTGCTGCCATTCCACGTCATGCGCGGGCTTGACCCGCGCATCCCGCTTAGGCCTGCAGGGCACTGCCCAAGGGAATCGGGATGGCCGGGACAAGCCCGGCCATGACAAGCTGCCTAGACGATCAACTCGGCTTCGGCTTGGCGACCGGCTTCTTCTTGGCGGCCGGTTTGCGTTTGACCGGCGGCGGTTTCTTTTCCGGCTCGGCACTCACCGGATCGAAGCCGACATAGACCACATATCTGTCGATATCTCCGAGCGGCTGCGGCAGCGGGAACGCGATATCGGGATCTATGTGGGTGAAGGTGACGCGGTCGATCGCGCTGTTGACGGTCACCGTTTCGCGGCCGAATTTCGACACCACGGTTTTCGGATTGATCCCTTCATGCACCACCGCGATGCGCAGCGGCACGTCGACCGCGCCGGGGCCGCCGGCCGGGCCGGTGATGATGCGCCCCTCGATGCCGACCTTCATGGTCATGGTGCCGGCATTGACGTGACATTCGCGCGCGGTGCGGATAATCGAGCCCTGATAGCGCACATCGAGCGCGGCGGGCTCGCCCTCGCCGGGCTTGCTGCCGATCATCAGGGTGGCGGCGCCGGTGCGCACCTGCACGTCCGGGCACTCGATATCCAAGGTGGAAGCATTTGTGCTTTCGCCGCCGGCGGCCAAACCGCCGGTGGTCGCCTTCGACGATGAGCTGAAAAAATCCAAGCCGGAGGACTTCAACAGATCGCTGGTGCTGCCACAGCCGCCCAAGGCGAGCGCCAGACCCAACAGCACAAGCGCGCTGGCGCCGCCGCGCGCGGCGTGTCGGTTTCGTTTTCTACTCATAATCCGGCTCACACTACACTGGGCGTTGCCGCCCCTGCCCCGCTTATAGCAAGCCAAGCGTGGCAACCCAAAGGCGGCGGCGCTCAATTGGGAGCGCCCTCCAGCCGCGCATAAAGCAAGTGGTCCTGCCATATCCCATTGATGCACAGGTAGCTGCACGCATAACCCTCGCGCTGGAAGCCGGTCTTCTCCAGCAGACGGACCGAGGCGGTATTGGCGGGAATGCAGGCCGCCTCCAGGCGATGCAGCCGCAGCGTTGCGAAACAGAACGGCACCAGCGCGCGCATGGCCGCGGTCATGTAGCCCTTGCGGGCAAACGGCGCGCCGATCCAGTAACCGATGGAGCCTGCTTGCGCGACGCCGCGGCGGATATTGGCGAGCGTCAGCCCACCGACCAGCGCATTGTCGTCGCTGCGGAAGATCAGGAAGGCATAAGCGAGATCGCTGCGCACGTCCTCGGCGTAGCGCTTGAGCCGGCGGCGAAACGCGCCGCGCGTGAGATCGTCGGCCGGCCAGGTCGGCTCCCAGGGCACCAGGAAAGCGCGGCTCAATTCGCGCAAGGCCGCCCACTCGCCATAGTCGCCGCTGTGCGGCACGCGCAGCGTCACTCCGGCGCCGGCAATGGACGGCGTGGATTCGTTGACGCTGACGGTGCGGAAAAACGCCATGGACAATACCGGTCTTAACGCTCCTCGATCAGGCTGCCCGGCGCATGAGACTTTCAGCGATCGCAGCCGTGCTTTCAAGCCCGCTGCCGGGCCCGAGCGCGGCAATTGCCGGCCGGCCGCGTCCGATCAGCGTGCGGCCGGCGGCGCGCGCGCTGTCGACCGTCACCGCATCGACCTTGGCGACGATCTCGTCAAGCGCGATCGGCCGGCCATAGGCCAGCATCTGCCGCGCGATCTGGCCGAGCCGCGCCTCAGAGCTTTCCAGCGCCATCAGCAGGCCGGCCTTCATCTGCGCCTTGGCACGGGCGACCTCGCTGTCGTTGAGCGTTTCGGTGGCGACCGCAACTTGGTCGATGGCGACCCGCATCAGCTCGGGCGCGTCGGCCTCGTCGGTGCCGGCATAAAGGGCGAACAGGCCGGTGTCGGAATAAGGCATGTGGAAGGCGTGGATCGAATAGCAGAGCCCGCGCTTCTCGCGCACTTCCTGGAACAGCCGCGACGACATGCCGCCGCCGAGCACGTTGGTGAATACCTGCAAGCTATAGAGCTGCTCGTCGCGCACGGGCAGGCCTTGCAGCGCCAGCGCGATATGCACCTGTTCGAGATCGCGCGTCTCGACCCGGGTGCCGCCGCCGAAATGCGCCGGCGCCGGCGCCGGCGCGGCCGGTCCGATGAAACTCGCGAAGCGCTTCTCGGCCTCCGCCACGATCGCGTCGTGCTCGATGGCACCGGCGGCTGCCACCAACATATTGGGCGCGCGATAGTGGCGCTCCAGGTAGCTGCGCAGCCGCGCCGAATTGAACGAGCGCACGGTGTCTGGCGTGCCGAGAATAGAACGTCCGACCGGTTGCTCGGGAAACGCGGTCTCGTGCAGGCGGTCGAACACCAGGTCGTCGGGCGCGTCTTCGGTGGCCCCGATCTCCTGCACGATCACGTTCTGCTCGCGCCGCAACTCCTCGGCATCAAAGGCCGGTTCGGACAAAATGTCCGACACCACGTCGAGCGCGAGCGCGACGTCGGCCTTGAGCACGCGCGCGAAATAGCCGGTGCTCTCCACGCTGGTGGCGGCATTGAGATCGCCGCCGACCGCCTCGATCTCTTCGGCGATCTGGCGCGACGAGCGCCGCTTAGTGCCTTTGAACGCCATGTGTTCGAGCAGGTGGGAAATGCCGTGTTCGTCCGGCATTTCGTTGCGGCTGCCGGCGCCGACCCAGACCCCGAGCGAGGCCGATTCCAGATGCGGCATGCTGTCGGTCACCACCGACAGGCCGGAAGAAAGACGCGTAACTTCGACGCTCATACCGCTGCTCCTTCACGCGCCGCACGCGACGCCGATGCCACATATCGTTCCACCGCCGCCTGATCCGCCGGCAGCACGCTAACGCGTTCAGGCCGGTCGGCAAGATCGGCCAGCCGGTCCGGCAGCGCCGGCGTGATCCCGCAGGCAGCCGCGACCGCCTCCGGAAACTTGGCCGGATGCGCGGTCGACAGCACCACCATCGGCACCGACGGATCGCGCGCCTCTTTTTCGGCCACCGCCAGGGCGACCGCGGTGTGCGGATCGACGCAGTAGCCCGCCTCGCGCACCCAGGCGCGAATGGTGGCAGCGCTCTCCTGCTCGGAGGCTCGGTCGGCGGTGAACAGCGCGCGTATCTGCTCGAGCGCGGGCGGCGACACCGCGAAGCGGCGCGACTGCGCGAGCGAACCCATCAGCGCGACGACCCGCTTGGCGTCACGGCGATAGGCGTCGAACAGAAGCCGTTCGAAATTCGACGAGATTTGGATGTCCATCGACGGCGAGGTTGTCGCCACCACGTCGCGCAGCTCGTAGGCGCCGGTCGCGAAGGTGCGGACGAGAATATCGTTGACGTTGGTCGCCACCACCAGCCGGTCGACCGGAAGCCCCATGCGGGCGGCGACATAGCCGGCATAGACGTCGCCGAAATTTCCGGTCGGCACGGTGAAGGCGACTTTGCGGTGCGGGCTGCCAAGCGCTACCGCCGCCGTGAAGTAATACACCGCCTGCGCCACGATGCGCGCCCAGTTGATGGAATTGACGCCGGACAGCCGCACGCGGTCGCGGAAGGCATGATGATTGAACATCGCCTTCACCAGCGCCTGGCAGTCGTCGAAGGTGCCTTCGATGGCCAACGCGTGCACGTTGGCATCCGGCACCGTGGTCATCATCCGCCGCTGCACCTCGGAAATGCGGCCGTGCGGGAACAACACGATCACGTCAGCTTGCGCGCGGCCGCGGAATGCCTCGACCGCGGCGCCGCCGGTGTCGCCGGAGGTTGCCACCACGATGGTGGTGCGCTCGGCACGTGCCTGCAGCACGTGGTCCATCAGCCGGGCGACCAGCTGCATGGCGAGGTCCTTGAAGGCGAGCGTCGGCCCGTGAAACAGTTCGAGCACGAACAGGCTGGGACCGAGCTGCGTAAGCGGCGCGGTCGCCGGATGGCGGAATGTGCCGTAGGCCTCGCGCGTCATGCGGGCGAGATCGGCCTCCGCGATGGTCCCGCCGACGAAGGGGCGGATCACCTCGACCGCGACTTCGGCATAAGGCCGGCCGGCAAAACCGGCGATCGCTTCGGGCGTCAGCGCGGGCCAGGATTCCGGCACAAAAAGACCGCCGTCGCGGGCAAGCCCGGCCAGCATGACCTCGACAAAATCGAGCGGGGCGGCCTCGCCCCGAGTTGAGACATAACGCATTGAATTAGCTGATTTTTATGGTTCGAACGGAGCCCTGATTGCGAGCGCACAGTAGCCTTGCGCCGGGGCTTTCACAAGAAAACCCGGTGCCGGCGCTATCCTCCGATTGATCCAGGTCAATATCGCCGGCCGGCATCCATAGAACTGTTCCGCGCAAGACAATTGCCGGCGCGGCTGTCGAATTTTCTCATTCGCCGCCGCCGGGAATTCGATTCAGGGAAACGCAAAACCGGGGGTCAAACGATGCGAAGCTGGATAGTTCGACTGGCGGCCGTCGCGGCCGTGATGCTTATGGCCAATGCGGCCAGCGCACAGCAATTCACCATGAAGCTGTCGTCACCGACGGCCAACGATGCTCCGCATGAATGGATGAAGCAGTTCAAGGCGGGCGTTGAGAAACGTTCCGGCGGCCGCATCAAGGTGGAAATCTATCCGGCAAGCCAGCTCGGGCAAATCCCTGCGACCGTCGACGGCGTCGCGCTCGGCACCATCGAATTCGCCATTCCCGCCGTCGGCTTCCTGATCGGACTGGAGCCGCGCTTTCAGGTATTCGATGCCGCCGGTATGTTTGACAACGTCGGGCAGAGCCAAAAGGTGCTGGCCGATCCCGCCGTGCGGGCGCGGCTGGCGAGTTTTGGCGAAGCCAAGGGTATCGAACTGCTGGTGGTCGGCAACAATGGTCCGCTGATGGTGGCATCGCACAAGCCGATCCGTACCGCCGCGGACTTCAAGGGCCAGAAGATCCGCGTGCCCGGCGCAGCGCCGCTGCACATTCAACCGTTCAAGAAGCTCGGCGCCTCGCCGATATCGATGCCGCTCGGCGAAGTGCTCCCTGCGTTGCAGAACAAAACGATCGACGGCTCGATCTCGTCATTCAACGTTCTGACCGGGTTCAAGTACTATGACGTGACCAAGACGGCGACTTATCTACCCGCGTCGTTTCTATTCGTCGCCGGCGTAGTCAATCGCAACTTCATGAAACAAATCGGGCCGGAACTTGCCAATATCGTGCGCGAAGAAGCGCGCAAAGCCGAGACGCTGTTTTCGACCGTCGGCGTCGCCGACGTCGAGAAGACTCGGCAGCTCTGGATCAAGAACGGCGGCGAAGCCATCACCCTGCCGCCGGCCGAGGCCGCCACCTACCTGAAAGATGTCACATCGGTGATCCCGGCGGTGATGGCGACCAATCCGCAAATGAAAACGGACTACGAGACAATCGTCGCGACGGCCAAGAAGCTGGGTGGCGGCTAGGCCGCAGAGTAGCGGCAGCCAAATCACGACGCTGCCAATCGCGCCGTCATTGCGAGCGACGAACCCAGTCATTAGGGGTTGGTCGCGCCGGAATGGCGGCGCGATCCATTGGGGCCGGCTCAGTGCACGCCGAAGATGAGCCGCATGCCGCCGAGCGAGATCGCCGGAACGTAGGTGATCAAGGCGAGCGCGATCAGGTAGATCACCAGAAACGGAATGATGCCGCGATAGATGGATTTCAATTCGAGCCCGAGCACGGATTGGGCGACGAAAATGTTCATCCCGAACGGCGGATGGAACAGGCCGATCGCCAGGTTCACCGTCACGATGATGCCGAAATGCACGGTATCGATGCCGAATGCCTTGACCAGCGGCACCAGCAGCGGAGTCAACAACAGGATCGCCGACAAGGGATCGAGGAAGCAGCCGATCGCCAGCAGGATGACGTTGATCGTCAGCAGGAACATCCAGGCCGAAATATTCAGCGATTGCAGCCAGCCGACGATGGTCGCGGGAATCTGATTGACGGTCAGCAGCCAGGAGAACACCCCGGCGCAGGCGACGATAATGAGAATCTGCGCGGTAAACGTCACCGTGACGGCGGCGGCCTCGACAATATCGCGCCAGCCGAGCTCGCGGAAAATAAACCGGGTGACGAAGGCGGCATAGACGCAGGCGACCGCCGCCGCCTCGGTCGGCGAGAATACGCCGCCATAGATGCCGCCGAGAATGATGAACGGCATGCCGAGCGCCCAGACGCCGCGAACGCTCGCATGCAGGAATTGATCGAACTTGAACGCCTCGCCGGCGCCGATACCGTGCCGCCGGGCGAACCAGATGACATAGCTGGCGAGCATGCACGCCAACATCAGGCCCGGCACCACGCCCGCCGCATAGAGACGCGGGACGGATTCCTCCGCCGTCGCGCCATAGACGATCATTGGAATGCTGGGCGGGATGATGATGTCGATCGCGCCGACCGCGGTGACCAGGCCGGCGGCGAAGTGCTCCGGATAGCCCCGGCGTCGCATCGCCGGATACATGATGCGGCCAATGGTGGCGACGCAGGCCGCGCTGACGCCGGAAATTGCGCCGAATATCGCCGAAGTTCCGACCGTGGTAACCGCAAGGCTGCCGCGCACGGAGCCGACGCCGGCCTGCACGAAATCGACCAGGCGCTGGGCGACGCTGCCGCGTCCCATCAGTTCGCCGGCATAGACAAAAAACGGAATCGCCAGCAGCGCAAAGGCATTGACCGAACCGAACATGTTCTGGTGCAACGCCGCCAGTGGCATGTGCATGAAGAACACCAGCGCCACGCTGACCGAGGCGAGCAAAACGATGAAGATCGGAAATCCGAGCAGCAGCAGAATGACCGGCACTGCACCGAGCGCGAACGACATGGCTCAGGGCTCCGCGCCGGGTTTTTCGCCGTCCGCCTCGCGTCCGGCCAGGATCTGAAAAAGGCGCAGGCAGCCGACGAGCGCCATCAGGCCGAAGCCCGCCGCCACCGCGCCGTGCGGAATCCACATCGGCACCCGCGCCATATCGCTGACACGGCCGATGGCGAACATCTGCTCGGCGTAATAGGTCGAATTCCACAGCACGAAGCTGGTGAGAACGACGATGGTCGCGAGTTCGACGGTCTTGATCAGCCGGCGCGCCGGTAGCGGCAGCGCGTTCACAAGCACGTCCATGCGCAGGTGATTATTGCGCCAGGCGACTACGGCGGCGCCGAGAAAGGTCATGAACACCATGATGTAGATTTGCAGCTCGTCGGCACTGAGGATCGTGCTGCCGAATCCGTAGCGTCCGATGACGTTGATGAAGTTAAGACCGACCGCGGCGATGAAGGCATAAGCAAGCGTGCGTTCAATTCCCCACATCAGACGATCGAGGATGCGCGTAACCACAGTCGAATGGCCCCCGGCTGCGCACCGGCGGTCGGCGCTGGCGCGGCTCATCGTTCTTAGCGCAATCCGATGATCGATTGATTTGACAAATATCAACCGGGGCGTCCGGCCATTGCCGCTAGCCGGGCCGCCGTAGGCGGCCGAACAGCCAGACGCCATAAACGCCGGCGAGGCCGAGCGCGAGGCCGAACCAGGTGATGGCGTATTGCAGATGGTTGTCCGGCAAATTGACCGCGAGCTTGCCGGGCTTGGGCAGGCCGCCGGGCGGCTCCGGCGCCTCCTGTTCGATATAAAACGGCGCGGCGCCGTCCCATTTCTTCGCCGCGGCGATCGCTTTGGGATCGCGCAGATACCAGACATTGCCCTTCGGATCGTCCGCGGGCGTGAATGTCCCGCGCGTTTCCGGCCAGCGCATAACGCCGACCATCTCGATCGCGCCATGCGGCGTGCCGGCCGCACGGGTGGCGGGTTGCTTGCGGTCGTAAGGCACGAAACCGCGATCGACCAGCACGATGCCGCCGCCGGCAAGCCGCGCCGGCGCGAACACCCAATAGCCCGGCCCCTGCACGTCGGGGCGGAAGGCGGAGCCGGCGGTATAGACCAGTGCCTCTTCGCCGGCGGAGAATTCGGCGGAGAACGTCACGCGGGTATATTCGTCCTTATCCGGCGTGAGCCGCGGCCAGTCCGCAAGCGGCGGCAATTCCCCCGGTGCGCGCGCAAGCCGCGCGGTCAGCGTGGCGATCAGATTTTCTTTCCAGACTCTGCGATCGAGCTGCCAGACGCCGAGCCCGATCAGGACGGCGACGCCGGCCACGGCGAACAGGGTCGCTCCGATAACCCCACCGCGCCGCGTGGCGCCGAGTGCGCTCACTCGTCGCCTCGGTGTTCGAGGCGGCCTTCCTGCGCCTTGTGATGGTATTGCAGCGCGATCATCAGGCCCTTGATCAGCCGCAACGGTGCCAGCGTCACGATCAGGATCAGCGGCAGCCACAGCACCGCATGCAGCCAGTAGGGCGGCTGATACATCACCTCGGTGATCAGCGCCGCGAACACGACGATGGCTCCGCCGATCAGGATCACGAACACCGCCGGACCATCGCCGGCATCGGCGAAGTTGAAATCGAGGCCGCAATGATCGCAGCGCGGTCGCAGCGTGAGGAAACCTTGGAACAGTTTGCCCTCGCCGCAGCGCGGACAGCGGCCGCGCAGGCCGCGGGCGATCGGCAGCGTTTCGTCAGCCATGGTTCAATTTCTTTCAGCCAAACAAAAAGGCGGCGCATCCCGCGCCGCCCTTTTACACAGTTACGCAATGCTCACTCCGGATGCGGCAGGCCGGCGCCCCACACATATATGCAGGCGAACAGGAACAGCCACACCACGTCGACGAAATGCCAATACCAGGCGGCGAATTCGAAGCCGAGGTGCTGGGTGGGCGAGAAGTGGCCGTTGATGGCGCGCAACAGACAGACGATCAGGAAGATCGAGCCAATGATCACATGGGCGCCGTGAAAGCCGGTCGCCATGAAGAAGGTGGCGCCGTAGATGTTGCCGCTGTAGTGGAACGCCGCATGGGCATATTCGTAGGCCTGCACGCAGGTGAAGGTGAGGCCGAGCAGGATGGTGAGCGCCAGGCCCCATTTGAGCCCCTGCCGGTCGTCTTCCAACAGCGCGTGATGCGCCCAGGTCACCGTGGTGCCGGAGGTGAGCAGGATCAGCGTGTTGAGCAGCGGCAAATGCCAGGGATTGAAGGTCTCGATCCCTTGCGGCGGCCATACGCCGTGGGTGATGGCCATGCGTCCGTAATCGTGCACCTCGTTGGGAAACAGCGCGGTGTTGAAATAGGCCCAGAACCAGGCGACGAAGAACATCACCTCGGAGGCGATGAACAGAATCATGCCGTAACGGTGCGAAATCTGCACCACGCGGGTGTGGAAGCCCTCGTATTGGGCTTCGCGGATCACGTCGCGCCACCAGCCGATGAACGTATAGAGAATGCCGACCACGCCGAGGCCGAACACCAGCGGCGCCGCGGAGAACATATGATGCATCCAGGCGATGCCGCCGAACGCCATCAGGAAGGCGCTGGTTGCGCCGACCGCCGGCCACGGGCTCGGTTCGACCAGGTGATAGTCGTGATGCGGTTTGGCGTGAGCCTCGGCCATGGTCGTCGTCTCCGTTCGAATCCCGTGCGGTTACAGCTTGCTCGACTTCGTATCCGGCGCTGCCGCCACCGGCTGTTCCGGTTCGGGCAGCCGATAGAAGGTGTAGGATAGCGTAATGGTATTGAGCGTGTCCTGGTCGCGGTCCTTGGCGATCGCCGGATCGACATAGAACACCACCGTCATCTCGCGCGTCTCGCCCGGCTTCATGGTTTGCTTGGTGAAGCAGAAGCAGTTGATCTTGTCGAAATAGGCGCCGACCTGGGGCGGCGTAACATTGTAGGAAGCCTGCGCCGAGATGGTGCGGGCGGCCTCGTTGATGACCTTATAGTGCACCGTCGCCACCTCGCCGATATGCAGCTTGATGGCGTTCACCTCGGGTTCGAATTTCCACGGCAGGCCGGGCGTCACGTTGGAATCGAAGCGGATGGTGAGCTCGCGGGCCAGCTCGTGCGCGGGTGCGATGCGTGAAACCTGCGTGGTACCGGCAAATCCGGTGACGCGGCAGAACATGTTGTAGAGCGGAATGGCGGCAAAGGATGCGCCCACCATAAAAGCGACCAATACGCCGCAGCCGGCGGCGATCAACACATCGCGCCGCAGCCGCCGCTCGGTTGGCATCGCTTCGTTCATAACGGACGTACCAGGACGATCGGCCCCTTCACCAGGGTCACCACGTAAAACAGGATCACCAGCGCGGCGAGCGACAACGCGATGGCGATCGAACGCGAACGCCGGGCGCGCTTTTGCGCCTCGGTGAGCACAATCCCCTTCTCGTCCGGTTGCTCGTTCATTTTGATACCGACTGTCACGCCGCCATCCGAGCGATCAGCCCGCCCCAACCACGCTCGACCAGCAGCACGGCAAACAACAGGAACAAATAGAGGATCGAGAAGGCGAAAAGTTGCTTGCTGGCGCGCTCAGCCGGACGGCGTTCGCCGAGAACTTGCAAAGCCAGCGCCAGCATGATCGCGCCGCAGGCGACCGCGGTCAGTCCGTACAGCATGCCGGCATAGCCGAGCACCCAGGGCAGGATGCCGAGCGGCGCCAGGATCAGGGTATGCAGCAGGATATGGCGCCGCGTTGCGGCGTCGCCAGCGACCACCGGCAGCATCGGGATGCCGGCGCGCGCGTAGTCCTCGGTGCGGGTGAGCGCCAGCGCCCAGAAATGCGGCGGCGTCCAAAAGAAGATGATCATGAACAGCAGCACCGGCTCGAGCGACAACGATCCAGTTGCCGCCGCCCAGCCGATCATCGGCGGAAAGGCGCCGGCAGCGCCGCCGATCACGATGTTTTGCGGCGTCGAGCGCTTGAGCCAGACGGTGTAAATGACGACATAGAAGAAGATGGTGAAGGCGAGCAGCGCGGCGGCAAGCAGGTTCACCAACAGCCCCATCACCATCACGGCAAAGCCCGCAAGCGTCAGCCCGAAAGCCAGCGCCTCGCCCGGCTGCACGCGGCCCATCGGCACCGGGCGCGCTCGCGTGCGCGTCATCACCGCGTCGATGTCGGCGTCGTACCACATGTTGAGGGCACCGGCGGCGCCGGCGCCGACCGCGATGCAGAGCAGCGCGGTGAACCCGATCAGCGGATGCATCGAGCCGGGCGCGACCGCAAGCCCAACCAGCGCGGTGAACACGACAAGCGACATCACCCGCGGCTTCATCAGCGCGACATAGTCGCCGACGCTCGCCAGAACTCGGCTCGGCAAGAACGAGCGTCGCCTTGGCGGCCATATTACCGCGAAAGTCTGCGCCTTCGCTGAGGAGCGACATCGATGCCGGAGTCCTTACTTAATCCGCGGCAAGGTCTCGAACTGATGGAACGGCGGTGGCGAGGACAGCGTCCACTCCAGTGTGGTTGCGCCGACGCCCCACGGATTGTTGCCGGCCGCACGCTTTTTCATGAAGGCTTCGATCACGCCGTAGAAGAAAATCAGCACGCCGACGCCAGCGATATAGGAGCCGTAGGACGAGACTTCGTTCCAACCGTGGAACGCATCTGGATAATCGACGGTGCGGCGCGGCATGCCGGCGAGCCCGAGGAAGTGCTGCGGGAAGAAAATGATGTTGACGCCAATGAAGGTGACCCAGAAGTGCAGCTTGCCGACGGTCTCGTTGTACATGTAGCCGCTCATCTTCGGGAACCAGTAGTACCAGCCGCCGAAAATCGCGAACACTGCGCCGAGCGAGAGCACGTAGTGGAAGTGCGCGATCACATAGTAGGTGTCGTGCAGCACGCGATCGACGCCGGCATTGGCCAGCACCACGCCGGTGACGCCGCCGACCGTGAACAAGAAGATGAAGCCCATCGCCCACAGCATCGGTGTCTTGAACTCGATTGAGCCGCCCCACATGGTGGCGATCCAGGAGAAGATCTTCACGCCGGTCGGCACCGCGATCACCATGGTGGCGGCGATGAAATAAGCCTGCGCACCGGTCGACAGGCCGACCGTGTACATGTGATGCGCCCAGACCACGAAGCCGACGGCACCGATCGAAACCATCGCATAGGCCATGCCGAGATAGCCGAACACCGGCTTGCGGCTGAAGGTGGCGACGATCTGGCTGATCATGCCGAAGCCAGGCAGGATGAGAATGTAAACTTCCGGGTGGCCGAAGAACCAGAACAGATGCTGGAACAGCAATGGATCGCCGCCGCCTTCCGGCGCGAAGAAGGTGGTGCCGAAATTGCGGTCGGTGAGCAGCATGGTGATGGCGCCGGCCAGCACCGGCAGCGCCAACAGCAGCAGGAACACCGTCACCAATTGCGACCACACGAACAGCGGCATCTTGTGCAGCGTCATGCCGGGCGCGCGCATGTTGAAGATGGTGGTGATGAAATTGATGGCACCCAGGATCGACGAGGCGCCCGCCAGATGGATCGACAGGATAACGAAGTCCATCGCCGGGCCGGGGTGGCCTGAGGTCGACAGCGGCGCGTAAATGGTCCAGCCGGTTCCGGCGCCGAGCGCACCGGGCTCGCCTTCCACGAACATCGAGAGGAGCAGCAGTGCGAAGGACGCCGGCAATAGCCAGAAAGAGATGTTGTTCATGCGCGGGAACGCCATGTCGGGCGCCCCGATCATGATCGGCACGAACCAGTTGCCGAAGCCGCCGATCATCGCCGGCATCACCATGAAGAAGATCATGATCAGGCCGTGCGCGGTGGCGAACACGTTGTATTCGTGCGGGGTCGGGAAGAACTGCAGGCCGGGGTTTTGCAATTCGAGCCGGATGGCGATCGACAGCAGGCCGCCGATAATGCCGGCAACCAGCGCGAAGGTGAGGTACATAGTGCCGATGTCTTTGTGGTTCGTGGAATAGACGAACCGCCGCCATCCGGTGGGATGGTGTTCATGGGCATCGTGGGCGCCGTGTGCCGCCGTGTTGCTCGCCATCGTTATTGTCCTTCGACCCTTGTCGTCATCGCCCGTATTATATTCTTATTTCGATATATGTCACTTCGCCGCAGCGGCCACCGCAACCGCGTTCGGTGGAGCGACGTTGTCGTCGGCGTATTTCTTCTTCGCCTGTTCGAGCCAGGCGGTGTATTCCTTCTCGCTCACCACGTGCACGGCGATCGGCATAAAGGCGTGATCGCGGCCGCAAAGCTGCGAGCACTGGCCGTAATACATGCCTTCGCGTTCCGCCTTGAACCAGGTCTCGTTGAGGCGGCCGGGAATGGCATCGATCTTGATGCCGAACGAGGGCACCGCGAACGAGTGAATGACGTCGGCGCCGGTGACCAACACCTTCACCACCTTGTTGACCGGCACCACCATTTCGTTGTCGACCGCCAACAACCGCGGCTGCCCGGGTTTGCGGTCCTTGTCCTGCAGCATCAGCGAATTGAATTCGAACTTCGAGTTCGGGATAGCTGTAGCTCCAAAACCACTGCTTGCCGGTGACCTTCACCGTCACATCGGCGGGCGGCACTTTCAGCTGATAGAACAGCAGGCGGAACGAGGGCACCGCGACCGTCACCAGGATGAGTACCGGCACCACGGTCCAGATGATCTCAATGGCGGTGTTGTGGGTGGTGCGCGACGGCGTCGGGTTGCTGCGGGCGTTGAATTTCACGACCACAATCGCCAGCAGCACCAGCACGAACAACACGATCGCGGCGATCAGCCAGAGCAGAAAATCGTGGAACCAGACGACGTCGTCCATGACTGGCGACGCCGACTGTTGCAGCCCGAGTTCCCACGGCGAGGGCTGGCCGAGGCCGGCCAGCGCGACGCCGCCGGTGGCGATAACGGCCACGCCCGTGACCACGAAAGCGATCAACCGCTTGAGCACCAGCATTGTTCTTTGCGCTCCCTCGACGAGAAAATCGGCCTTGGCTAGGCCCCTTTTTGCCGCCCACCGCAGGCAAGATGACGGCTCGGCCCCGCTGGGCACGGCGTTTTGCCACGGGCGTGGCAGCTTTTGCGGTGCGGCGGGACGGGGGGAAATCCCGACCTCTCAAACCATAATTCCGGCTTAGCCGCAATGCACCTTATCGCTTGTACCATGCGACAAACGGCTTGCCCGCAGGGGCGCCGCGCGCGCCGCATTTACGCCACGACCGGGCGGCTTGGATGTCCCCGCCGCGGATGTGCCGGGGTGCCGGACCTTTGCTTGACCGGGCCGACCGGGCATAACTCAACCGGAACGAATAAAATGCCGCCGGGGCAACGATTCGCCTCACCGGCAGGGACCGCCTGGCGCGCGCCAAGGAATTGGACCATGGACATTTTCAGGGCTCACCGACAGGCACCGCACGGCCGGGCATGGCTCGCACCGCTGCTGCTGGTCCTGCTCCTGGTGCTGGCAAGCGCCCCCACCCAACGGGCCGCCGCCCAAGGCGCGGTCAGGTCGGTACACAAGGACTGGCAAATCCGCTGCGATACCCCGCCCGGCGCAAAATCCGAACAGTGCGCCTTGATCCAGAGCGTTACTGCGGAAGACCGCGCCAATGTCGGCCTCACCGTGATCGTGCTCAAAACCGCCGACCAGAAAAGCCGGCTGATGCGAGTGGTGGCGCCGCTCGGCGTGCTGCTGCCGTCGGGGCTGGGACTCAAGATCGACCAGGCCGACATCGGCCGCGCCGGCTTCGTGCGCTGCCTGCCCAACGGCTGCATCGCCGAGGTAGTCATGGACGACACGCTGATCGGCAAACTGCGCAACGGCAAGACCGCGACTTTCATCATTTTCCAGACGCCCGAGGAAGGCATCGGATTTCCGATGAAGTCTCGCCGGCTTCGGCGAGGGCTACGACAAGCTGCCGTAATTCCCAACCTGCCCACCCTCGCCTTCGCCATCTAAACTATAGATACTGCGGCGCTATTTCCGGCGCGGGAGACGCATTCGGTGAACCTTGGATTTGTAGGACTCGGCGCCATGGGACAATTGATCGTCCCGCGCTTGATGAATGCCGGACACAAAGTCACCGGCTGGAACCGCTCGCGCGACAAGGCGGCAACGCTCTTGGAAGCCGGCATGCTCTGGGCCGAGACCCCGCGCGAGGTCGCCGAGCATTGCGAGCTTGTGTTCTCCATCGTCACCGACGCCAAGGCGGTGCAGGCGGTCGCGCTCGGTCCCGACGGCATCGTCGCAGGGCTGCGCCAGGGCGGCATCTATATCGACATGAGCACGATCGAGCCGGAGGTCAGCCGCGCGGTCGCCGCCGAATTCGCCAGAGCCGGCGCGATCATGCTGGACGGGCCGTTGTCCGGAAGCCCTGTCACCGTGGTTCAGGGCAATGCCTCGATCATGATCGGCGGCGATGCGGCGGCCTTCGAGCGCGTCAAGCCCGTGCTGCTGGCGATCGGGCCGAAGGTCACCCGCATCGGCGGCAACGGGCTCGCCTGCCAGATGAAGATCGCGGTCAACCTGCTGCTGATGGTGGAGGTGATCTGCTTCGGCGAAGCCGTCGCGCTCGCCGAAAAAGGCGGCGTTGCCCGCGAGGTCGCGCTCGACGCCATGCTCAAGAGCGTCGCCGCCTCGCCGGTACTCGGCTATCGCGGGCCGTTCATTCTCGACGGCAAGATGCCGGAGGTGCCGCTCGCCGATGTCACGCTGCAGCAGAAGGACATGCTGCTGGCGCTCAATCTCGGCCGCACGCTCGGCTCGCCGGTGCCGCTCGCCGCCGCCGCCAACGAAATGATGAACGCCTGCCGCGGGCTCGGAATCGACGGCAACGATTTCGTGGTTGCGCACCAAGTCTATCGCCGACTCGGTGGGCAAGGATAAAAAATTGGAGGACAATCATGACGTCATCGGCTGAGAAATTCGGACGCGCATTGGGCAAGGCCGTAAAGGGCGCGGCCGCCGTCATGAACGAAGGCAAGCAGGACCCCGTCATGTACCGCA
This sequence comes from uncultured Alphaproteobacteria bacterium, assembly GCA_963739825.1. GTDB lineage: Bacteria > Pseudomonadota > Alphaproteobacteria > Rhizobiales > Xanthobacteraceae > Pseudolabrys. The sequence goes on along the minus strand of CAVUBU010000001.1, from coordinate 1,321,806 downwards.
CGAACTTGCGCGACGTGCCGAAGGTGGAAGGCCTTAAGCGCGACGACGGCTGGGTCGACATGCAGGTGCAGTTCCTGATCGACAAGAAATCGGCCGGCGCCGACCACGTGGTCGGCTGGACCGTGCTCAAGCCGGGCGCGCGGCACGAGAACCACCGCCATCACAATTGCGATGAGTTTTTCATCGTGCTTAAGGGCCACGGCATGATCTACACCGATCACGGCGACAAGCCGTCAAGCGAAGGCGACGTGGTCTATTCGCCGCGCGGCTGCTGGCACGGCTTCAACAATACCTCGAACGAAGACGTGGTGCTGGTCTGGGGCTGGATGGGCGCCGGCTCGATCGAAGATTCGGGCTACGAAGTGCATCCGGAGAGTCACAAGTGAACCCCTGGGACGCTCCGCTCATCAAGAAGGGCATGACCGCGCAACTCGCCAAGCGCCGCGCGCGTATTGCCGCCGGCGAGAAGCCGCTCGGCTGGAAGCTCGGGCTCGGCGCGCCCGCCAGCATGCAGAAGCTCGGCCTGGCAGCGCCGGTGGTCGGCTTCCTGATGCAGCGCGGGCTGCTGTTGTCCGGCAGCACGGTGTCGTTCAAGACTTACCTGCGGCCGGTGGCCGAGCCGGAAATCTTTGTGCGCATGGCGCGCGATCTGCCCAGCGGCGCCTCGCCGGCGGCGGCGCTGGCGGCGGTAAAGGAAATCGGGCCAGCGATTGAGATCGCCGATCTCGATCCGCCGCCGACTCCGGACAACATCGACGCCGTGCTCACCGACAATATCTATCATCGCCACGTCATTTTATGCGGCAACACGCGCTCCGGAGCCGACGTATCGGGCCTCACCTCGCGCCTGATCCGGCGCGGCGCCGAGGCCGCGCGCACCACCGACCCGGAAACGCTGACCGGCAAGCTTGGCGACATCGTCGCGCATGTCGCCAATACGCTCGGCGCTTTCGGCGAGAAGCTTGCCGCCGGCGACGTCATCATCACCGGCTCGATCACGGTGCCGCCGCAGCTCGATCCGGACGAGACCGAACTGGCCCACGCGCTCGATCCGGTCGGCGAGGTGTCGGTGCGCTTTTCACGAGGATAGTGCGTTTTCGATCGAGGTCCATGAATCCCTCACCGCGACGCTGGGAGGCAGCGCGCCCCGTTGCGGGCCGCTATTTTAACTAGCAATCGCGCCCTCCGTTACTTGGGCCGCCGACCCGAATGAGCTTCAGTCAAATACCCGCGATTTTACTTTTCAGTTGGGCTAGCCCGAATGCCGATCTTCATTTCAATGCTGCCAATGGGCGTTTGTTCGTCGGCAAACCCCGTCTTAGGACCCAATCCGAGAGCGGCCAGCGTATCGACTAATGCAGCAAAGGCAGGAGGCACGGTGTCAGCCCGATTTATCGTTGGCTGAAGACCGAAAAGCCTTGTTGCAAAGACAATTTTCGATGGGCTTGCGGGATCAACATGCCATTTGGCGGCACGAAATACTTCGACAAAGTCGTGCGCCAACCCATCGTCGCCGCCCGCAAGGGTGACTACTCGGACCTTTTGGCTAGCAAAGGGGCTAAGGGCTGCGATAAGAGTTTGCTGTTGCCCTGGCGTCAGTATTTTTGGCGGTGCGGCCTTGCGCGGTTCAATAGCGCTGGTGTCGCCCGGTTCAAGCTTGTTTTCCAGCGCTTCCGTTTCCGCTGTCTGTCTGGCGGCGAGAGAGACCATTTTATCGGACATCAGTTCATCTTTTCGCAATCCGTAGATATGCGAGATGACCGCTGACGCACCTACAGCAAAAAGACAGACAATCCCAACCCAGAACCAAAAATGCGACCAAAATCCAGCACTTTCGACCGAGTGCCATCCGGGCCACCAAGTCATAGCCTTAGCTCCACAGCGCACAGCCCATGACAACGCACTTTCCAATTAGGCTATAGAAAATTATACACGCTCTTGATGAGAAATGCGCTGTGTCCGCATTACCCCTGCCAGCTCAACCGATCGACGCAAGTATTTGTCGCTGTGTTTATGAGCCCCCGCCTAGCGGACGTCGAGCACCAGCTTGCCCTGCAGGTGGCGGCCTTCGCTGATGCGATGCGCCTCGGCGGCGTCGGCGAGCTTGTAACGGTGGATCGCGGGCGGCTTGACGGCGCCGGCCGCAAGCAGCGCCAGCATGCGCTCAAGATGGGCGCGATCGCGTTTGACGTCGGGCTTCAAGGTCTCGACATCGCCGCGCACCGCTGCGTCCGGTGCCGGCGCGATCCACACCAGCTTGCCGCCGGGCTTGAGCACCTTGTAAGAGCCGGCACGCACGTCGGCACCGCCGACAGTGTCGTAGACCACGTCGCAGATCGGGCCGATCTTGGTGAAATCCTCCTTGTTGTAGTCGATCACCCGGCCGGCGCCGAGGCTCTTTACATAAGCAAGATTGTTGGCGCTGGCGGTCGAGATCACCGTGGCGCCCAGGTGCTTGGCAAGCTGCACGGCAAAGCCGGCCACGCCGCCGGCGCCGCCCTGGATCAGAATGGTCTGGCCGGCTTTGAGCTTTGCCGTATCCTCGATGCCGGCAAGCGCCGTGATGCTGATGAGCCCGAGCGCCGCCGCCTCGGCATGGCTGAGCGAAGCGGGCTTCTTGGCAACGAGCGCGGCCTTGATGGCGACTTTCTCCGCGTAGGTGCCCTCGATGCCCTGATCGAGCACGCCGAAAACGGCGTCACCGATCTTGAGATCGGCAACCCCCGCGCCGACCGCGCTGACGACGCCGGAGAAGTCGCGGCCCATGATGTGTGGGAATTTGTCGAGCTTGTAGCGGCCGTTGCCCCGCCGCACTTTCGGATCGGCGCCGTTGACGGACGCCGCGTAAACGTCGACCACCACCTCGCCGGCTCCGGCCGCCGGGTCCGCTGCCTCGCCGTAGCGCAGCATCTCTGGGCCACCGTGGCCCATTAGCAGCATCGCCTTCATGAGCTCCTCCCCCGCAATAACGGCTTACTAAGCCTGCCCAGGCCGGCAAGGTCCAGCCGTGGCCTCGCAGAATCGCCATAGACGCCTTATCTGATAGCGTGAAGGCGCCACCCCGGAGAAATCACTCATGGAACCAGCCATTTCGTCCCTGATCGACCGCGCCGGGCTCGACAAGGCAAAGGTCCGCCGGCTGATCGGCCGCGGCCTGCAGGGCGCCGACGACGGCGAACTGTTCCTGGAATATCGCCAAGCCGAGGTGCTGGTGTTCGACAATGGCCGCCTGAAGCAGGCGACCTATGACACCTCGCAGGGCTTCGGCTTACGCGCGGTCAAGGACGAGGCGGTCGGCTATGCGCATGCTTCCGACGTGTCGGAAGCCGCCCTTGCCCGCGCCGCCGAGGCGGTGCGCGCGGTGAAAGGCGGCCATAGCGGCCAATATGCCGAGCCGCCGGGCCACACCAACCGCAAGCTCTATGGCGACGACAACCCGCTGGCGCTGCCGACCTTCGACGCCAAGGTCAAATTGCTGGAAGCAATCGACGCATACGCGCGCGGCAAAGATGCGCGCGTGCGCCAAGTCACCGCCACGGTCGGTGCCACCTGGCAGGTGGTGGAGATCCTGCGCGCCGACGGCGAAACCTATCGCGACATCCGCCCGCTGGTGCGGCTCAATGTGAACGTGGTCACCGGCGACGGCACCCGGCAGGAAAGCGGCAGCTACGGGGTCGGCGGGCGCGAGGGCTATCAACGTTTCATCGAGACGCAGTCCTGGCAGCACGCGGTGGACGAAGCAGTGCGCCAGGCGCTGGTCAATCTCGATGCGGTGGCGGCGCCGGCCGGCGAAATGGATGTGGTGCTTAGCAACGGCTGGCCCGGCGTGATGCTGCACGAGGCGGTCGGTCATGGGCTGGAAGGCGATTTCAACCGCAAGAAGTCGTCCGCCTTCGCCGGCCTGATGGGCCAGCAGGTCGCCGCCAAAGGCGTCACCGTGATCGACGACGGCACAATCCAGAGCCGCCGCGGCTCGCTGTCGATCGACGACGAGGGCACGCCGACCAACCGCACCGTGCTGATCGAGGACGGCATCCTGGTCGGCTACATGCAGGACCGGCAGAACGCGCGGCTGATGAACATGAAACCGACCGGCAACGGCCGGCGCGAATCGCATGCGCACGTGCCGATGCCGCGCATGACCAATACCGCCATGCTCGCAGGTTCGCACGACCCGAAAGAAATCATCGCCTCGGTGAAGAACGGCCTGTATGCGGTCAGCTTCGGCGGCGGCCAGGTCGACATCACTTCAGGTAAATACGTGTTCCAGTGCACCGAGGCCTACAAGATCGAGAGCGGCAAAGTCGGCGCACCGGTGAAAGGCGCCATGCTGATCGGCAACGGCCCGACCGACCTGCATCGCATCTCGATGATCGGCAACGACTTCGCGCTCGACCCCGGCATCGGCACCTGCGGCAAGAATGGCCAGGGCGTGCCGGTCGGCGTCGGCCAGCCGACCTTGCGCATGGATCGCATCACAGTCGGTGGCACCGGCTAATCGGAGTGTAATGGCATGCCGCTAGATACGTCCCGCGTTCACGGCTGGACCAGAAGCATCGTTGACATCGCCGTCATCCTGCTGGTGGTGACGGCCGCCAAGACCGCCATCGCCGAGCCCTATTACGTTCCGTCCGGCTCGATGGAGCCTACACTGCTGATCGGCGACGAATTGCTGGCGACGAAATTCTCCTACGGCTATGGCTCCGCCTCGCTGCCGGCCTTCATCGTGCTGCCGGGCACTTCGCGCATCCTCGGCGGCCTGCCGCGGCGCGGCGACGTGGTCGTGTTCCGCTGGCCGGGCGACCGCTCGCAGATCTGGGTCAAGCGGGTGATCGGGCTGCCCGGCGACCGCATCGCACTCAACGACGGCCGCGTGTCGATTAACGGAACGCCAGTGCAGATCGAGCGGGACGGGACCGGCGAGGCCGAAAACGAGGACGGCTCGATGGTGCCGGCCGCGCGCTTCACGGAAACGCTGCCGGGGCCACGCCCGCACATGATATTCAAGCTTATGGCCTACAATCCGCTCGACAACATGCCGGAGACGATCGTGCCGCCCGAGCACCTGTTCGTCATGGGCGACAACCGCGACAACTCGGCCGACAGCCGCGTGCCGGTGCGCGAGGGCGGCGTCGGCCTGCTGCCGGTGGCCAACCTAGTCGGTCGGGTGGACGGCATCGTCGGCTCCTGGGACCTCGGCATCAAGCGGCAGCCGATGTGGACCTGGCCGCAGGGCTTGCGGCTGTCGCGGTTCTTCTCAGCGGTGCACTGAGCGACCGGACTAAACGCGCGTCAGACGGTGACGCCGCGGCGGTGACTGAACCCTTCGATCAGCTTTTGCACCTTGTCGGCATCGCTGAGGCCGACGAAGGCATCGGCGCGGAACGGCGTGCCGCGCCAGATGTTGAGCGGATCCGGCGTCTTGCGGAACATGATGCTGGCGATCTGCTTGCTGAAATTCTGCCGAATGCAAACATTAAAGAGATCGGTCGGAATGATCTGCAGCGAATGCCACGGCCAACTCGCCGCGATAATGGCGCGCTTGTCGGTCAGCCCGTAGCGCACGCTCTCGCCGCGGCGGCGCGCGGCGACCGCAAACAGGATGATCGCCGGAATGAGCAAGAGGAACTTGGCGCCGAGGACAATGGCGATATTGATGACGCCGATAATGGCGAGCAGGCCCATGCCGCCGCCGTTGTAGAACATATAGACCGGCGGATAGGGGCGACCGGCCCAGATCAGTTTTTCGCCGGCCGACAGATGCGGGGCGATTTCGGCGGCGGCCTGGTCATCCATGGGCCTAAGCTATCGCACCACGCCGGAAATGCAGCACGGCTTGCGGCGCGGTCGCGTGATTCTGTCTTTCAGGTAACAGCGCGCGGGCGGTCCGAGATAGCCGGGCCGCACATAGGTCCAGGCGCGGCAGCGGCTGTCGTCCTCGCAGGCCGCCCTGCAGGCGGCGCCGGCGGCGTCGGGCGGGCTCTCGAAGTTGCGGAGGTCGCCCCCGTAACGGTCGATGGCAAATTCCGCCGCCCCCTTGCGCGGTTCGATCACGCCGGCCCCGCGCACGCCCGATATGCAGCATTTGTTCGCCTGACGCGGCGGCACCCTGCTTTTCAGCCAGCAGGTGGCGAGCGCATAGTCCGTGCGCGGATAGGAGAATGCCCAGGCACGGCAGCGCGCGTCGCGCTCGCAGCGCGCGGCGCATATTGCCGGATCGCCGTTGCGGATCTGGAAGCTCAGATAGTCGCCGCCGCGACGGTCATAACCGGACTGCGCCCGCGCCGGTGCGGCCGCCGCCACGGCGATGAGCACGAGCACGCCCCATAGAATGAACGGATACCGCATACGCGCCCGCCCGGTTCTGGTATTGCCGTAAACTCTCGCCCCGGCGACATGTTAACGCACCTGCCGTCAATTGTGCAGATACCGCATGACAGCAGCCGGGGTGCAAGCCAGAATCCCGCACACTTTATGAGGGAGGATCGCCTGCCGGGACCCTACCCACGGCTGCGCGCGCGGCTTGCCGCGTGCAACCGCTATGACCTCGCGGTCGTCGCGCTGCTGGTCATATTGGTGGCGCTCACGCTCGCCACTTACGATTCCTACGCGATCTCCAATGACGAGGGGGTGCAACAGCACTATGGCGAACTGATCATCGCCTATTACGCCAGCGGCTTCACCGACCAATCGCTGTTTCACTACGAGAATCTTTATCTATACGGCGGCCTGTTCGACGTCTTGGCGATTCTTTTTGAGCGGCTGCTGCCGTTTCTCGACCCCTATTCGGTCCGCCACATTCTTTGCGCCCTAATCGGCATTGCCGGGATCGGCGCCGCCGGGGCGACCGCGCGATTGGTGGCGGGGCCGCGCGCCGGCGCCATTGCGGCGTTTGCGCTGGCTGTGTGCGGGCCGTGGTACGGCTCGATGTTCAACCACACCAAGGACATTCCCTTTGCCGCCGCGATGATGGGTGCGACCTATTTCCTCATGCGCGCGGCGCGCGACCTGCCGCAGCCGCATCGGCGCCACGTCATCGCGTTCGGCATCCTGCTCGGAGCCGCACTCGGCATCCGCGTGCTTGGCCTGCTGATGGTCGGTTATGCCGGCCTCGCCATGCTCGTGCGCATGCAGCAATTGCGCAGCGAGCCGATGCGCGACCGTCTCGACTTCTTCGCACGGTCGGCGACCGCGCTCGCGCCGGCATTCCTCATTGGCTATGTGATCATGATCGCGGCCTGGCCGTGGTCGGCGCTGGCGCCGCTCAATCCGGTGCGCGGCCTGCTCGATTTCGGCGAATTCAACTATCACATCCAAACCTTGCTCGCCGGCCAGGTCTACGAGATGAGCGACGTGCCGCGCTGGTACGTGCCGGCCTATCTGCTGATCAAACTGCCCCTGCTCATGCTGGTCGGTGCTGCGGCGGCGATCGCGTTCACTGCCCTGCCCGGCCCTGCGGCAAGCCCCGCGCCGCACCGGCGTTCGCAAATTGCCATGCTCACCTTTATCGCCACATTTCCGGTGATCTGCGAAGTGATCGACCGCGGCCCCGCCTTTACCGGCTTGCGCCATTTCCTGTTCGTGGTGCCTGCATTCGCCGTGCTAGCCGGCCTCGGTTTTGACCGGCTGCTGATGGAGATCGAAAGGCATAGCCGCGCGCTGGCGTCGACGGCGCTCGCCGCCATCGGCGCGGTGCTGATGTGGAATGCGGCGATACTGGTCGAGCTGCATCCCTATCAGTATCTTTATTACAATCCGCTGGTCGGCGGGCTGGAGGGTGCGTCCGGGCTTTATGTCACCGACTACTGGGTCAACATCATGCCGGAGGCGGTGGACGATCTGGAAGCCTATATCGCCAAGCTCGACCAGACCGGCGATGCCGGCCGCCACTACACCGTGGGGGTATGCGGCGAGCGGCTGCCATTCGAGAAGGAGGCCAGCGCCCGCCTGCAATGGATCACCGACTGGAACAAGGCGGACTTTTTCATCGCGCCGACGCACATGAATTGCGACCGCACCATCGACGGCAAGGTGATCGCGACCATCACGCGGCTGGGTGCGCGCATCGGCGTGGTCAAGGACCTGCGCGCGGCGGCGCACCCGGAAGTCGCCCACCATCACTAATTCGGCTGCGATAAAAGAAGGCGCCCGCCGGAGGGGCCGGCGGGCGCTTAGATCCGGCCGCGAGAGGGGATGATCGCTGGTCGCGGATCGAGCGGCCGACGAGAGGGGCTCGGCCGTTTGGTTATTTGCGTTAAATCGTCTGACGCGCCGGACGGTTGGTCGGCGGACGGTGGAAACCGTTTTCGACGCGGTCCACCGGCGCACGCAGCGCGGCGCGATTGAGACGCCGCTCAGTGGCGCGCTGGCGCAGCAGCGCGGTTGGGTCGTCCCAGAACGGCTCCGAGAAAGCGTCGCGCAGATCGGCGCGGCTGATGCCGATATCGGCCAGCATGTGCTGGTCGAGGCCGGCGAGTACGCGGGCTTCGCGCCGGTTGCGGCGGGCGCGCGCGAACTGTTTGAGCCAATAGGTCACCAGCGCCACCAGCGCGAGCAAGGCGCGCACCAGGGTGCTGGCGGCGACAGGCAAAACGGGGATATTTGTAGTCATCTTCAGTCTCCATGCAGTTGGCGGTATGGCGGCCAAAATCGCTCTGGCCGCTTGCCGTAACCACCCGAAATCCCCACCCGATTCCTTGGGAAGCGGACGGCATATAGCGCCAGGGGGATTGATTAGTGAAACGAATGTTTTTAATGTGATCGATCAGGATATGTGATATGTCCGGCCGGCCCGAAAAGGCCCGCCCCGCAGGGACAAAGCCCATGACCGCGCTCATCGACGTCGACCAGTTGCGCACTTTTATCGCCATCGCCGAAACCGGCAGCTTCACCAAAGCGGCCGAGGTGGTGAACAAGACCCAATCGGCGGTGTCGATGCAGATGAAGCGGCTGGAGGAGCGCCTGGAGCGGCCGATCTTCGCGCGCGACGGCCGCGCCTCCAAGCTCACCGAGGACGGACAGCGCCTGCTCGATTACGCGCGCCGCATCGTCAAGCTCAATGTCGAAACGCTGGCCGCTTTCTCGGATGCCGAATTATCCGGCCGCGTGCGGCTGGGCGTGCCGGACGATTACGCCGACCGCTATCTGCCCGAGATCATGGCGCGCTTTTCGCGCGCCTATCCCGGCGTCGAACTCACGGTGATCTGCGAGCCGTCGGTCGATCTGCTGGACCGCATCGACGCCAACGAGATCGACCTCGCCATCGTGACCAATTGCGAGAGCAAGCGCGCCTCGGAGACTTTCCGGCGCGAACGGCTGTTGTGGGTGACCTCGAACCGGCACCCGACCCATCTGGAGGAGCGGCTGCCGCTGGCGCTCGGCCGGCCGACCTGCTCGTGGCGGCGTATCGCGGTCGAACGGCTGGAATCGACCGGGCGCGCCTATCGCATTCTCTATTCGAGCTCGAGCGCCGGCGCGGTGGCCGCCGCCGTGCTCGCCGGCCTCTCGGTGTCGGTGCTGCCCGAGTCGGGACTGCGGCCCGGCATGCGCGTGTTGACCTCGGCGGAAGGCTTCCCCGAACTGCCGAGCTGCCGCATCGGCCTGGTGCGCAATGCGCATGACGGCTCCACGCTCGCCAACGCGCTGGCCGAGCACATCATCTCCTCGCTCGACAATCTGTCGGATGCGGTGCAGGCGGCGGAATAATCTTGCCTCACCTTTCCCCGCAAGCGGGGAGAGGGAAGAAGTTCAATACGCATAGTCCTCGAAAATCGGCTCGACCGAGCCGTTCCAGGGCCCGCGGAATTTTTCCAGCAATTCTTCCGCCGGCGTGAGGCCGCGCGCGATGCTCTCTTCCAGCGGACGTAAATAGCGCGTTTCGTCGCGGCCGTTGCGGTCGAGAAACCGGCGGCGCGCCAGCCCGCGCGTGGCAAAGCGCAGCGTCTCCTGCGCCAAAGTGAGCACGTTGCGGCCGCGGATTTCGGCGGCAAAGCCGCGCCGCGGCACGTCATCGCGCAGCTTTTCGCGCTCGGCCGCGCTCCAGCCCTTGACCATGTCCCAGCAGGCGCCGAGCGCATCCTCGTCATAGAGCAGCCCGACCCAGAAGGCGGCGAGCGAGGGCAGTCGCCGCCACGGCCCGCCGTCGGCGCCGCGCATTTCCAGATAACGCTTGAGCCGCACTTCGGGAAAGATCGTGCTCAGATGATTGGCCCAGTCGGAGATGGTCGGCCGCTCGCCCGGCAGTTCGGCGAGCTTGCCGGCAAAAAAATCGCGGAACGACTTGCCGGCGACGTCGATGTAGCGGTCGCCGCGCTTGATGAAATACATCGGCACGCCGAGCGCGTAATCGACCCAGCGCTCGAAGCCCATGCCGTGCTCAAACGCCCAGGGCAGCATGCCGGAGCGGTCGGGATCGGTGTCGCGCCAGATTTCCGAACGGAACGACAGGAAGCCGTTCGGTTTTCCTTCGGTGAACGGCGAATTGGCGAACAGCGCGGTCGCCACCGGCTGTAGCGCCAGCGACACCCGCAGCTTTTTCACCATGTCGGCTTCCGATGCGAAGTCGAGGTTCGCCTGCACGGTGCAGGTGCGGTACATCATGTCGAGGCCGAGCTTGCCCACCTTCGGCATGTAATTCGTCATGATGCGGTAGCGGCCCTTCGGCATCATCGGCATGTCGGCACGGCTCCAGTTCGGCGTCATGCCGAGGCCGAGGAAGCCGATCCCTAAGGGCTTGGCCACTTCGCGCAGTTGCGCGAGATGACTCATCAGCTCCGAGCAGGTCTGGTGTACGTTTTCCACCGGCGCGCCGGAAAGCTCGAACTGCCCGCCCGGCTCCAGCGAAATGGCGCCGCCGTGGGTGACGTCGAACATGCCGATGATGTTCTCGCCCTCCATGATCGGATCCCAGCCGAGCAGGTCGTGCAGGCCTTCGAGCAAAGCGCGGATCGAGCGCGGGCCGGCATAGGGTACCGGCCGGTGGTCTTGCACGGTAAAGGCGAATTTCTCGTGCTCGGTGCCGACGCGGAACTGCGCCTTCGGCTTGCAGCCCGCTTCGAGCCAGGCGACGAGTTCGTCGCGCGTCTCGATCGGGGTCATGTCGATCTGGTCACGAGCCATGCAAGCGTACTTATTGCTTGCGCATGATCTTGCCCGAAAACCGGTACCCACTTTTCGGGATCATGCGCGGAAAAAGGGCCGCGACCTTAAACATGGGAAGCCCGAAAGGGCAATGCGAGATAGCGGACAGCTCTAATGCGGCGCGGACGCGGCGGCACTTGATTTTGTACCGCGTTCGTACCAGCCGCGGCTGCGGTTGACGATCGCGACTACCGACAGCATGACCGGGACCTCGATCAAGACCCCGACGACGGTGGCCAGCGCCGCGCCTGAATTGAAGCCGAACAGGCTGATGGCGGCGGCAACCGCCAGCTCGAAGAAATTGCTGGCGCCAATCAGGGCGGACGGTCCGGCGACACAATGCTGCTCGCCCGCCAGCCGGTTGAGCAGGTAAGCCAGACCGGCATTGAAATAGACCTGGATCAAAATCGGTACGGCGAGCAGACCGATTATCAGCGGCTGCGCCAGGATTTGCTCGCCTTGAAAGCCGAACAACAGAACAAGCGTCGCCAATAGCGCGACCAGCGACAGCGGTTGCAGCTTTCCCAGCAGGCTGGCGAGCGCGGGCGCACCGCCACGCGCCAGCACGTTGCGGCGCAGAACCTGCGCCACCAGGACCGGCACCACGATATAGAGCACCACCGAGAGCACCAGCGTGCCCCACGGCACCGTGATCGCCGATAGACCGAGCAGCAGCCCGACGATCGGTGCGAAGGCGAACACCATGATGGTGTCGTTGAGCGCCACCTGCGAGAGCGTGAAGTGCGGCTCGCCCTTGGTCAGGTTGCTCCACACGAACACCATCGCGGTGCACGGCGCCGCCGCCAGAATGATCAGCCCGGCGATGTAGGAGTTGATCTGGTCGGCCGGCAAATAGGGCCGGAACAAAGTGCCGATGAACAGCCAGCCGAGCGCAGCCATGGAAAACGGCTTCACCGCCCAGTTGATGAAAAGCGTGACGCCGATGCCGCGCCAGTGCTCGCGCACTTGCCGAAGCGCAGCGAAATCGATCTTGACCAGCATAGGCACGATCATCAGCCAGATCAGCGCCGCCACCGGCAGATTGACGCGTGCGATCTCGGCGCCGCCGATGAGGTGAAAGACGCCAGGCATGGCGTGGCCGAGCGCGATACCGGCGACGATGCAGAGCGCGACCCAGAGGGTGAGATAGCGTTCAAACGTCGACATGGCTGGCTTTTTCCGTCGCGCCTTCGCTTTGCCCGATCGCTTTCAGCCGCGTGGTCAGCACCAGCCGGTCGAGCTTGTCGATCGGCAGCGCCAAGAACAATTCGATGCGCCGGTTGAGCATGCGATAGGCGTCGCGGAACGCCAGCGCGACCTCGGCCTCGCTGCCTATCGCCGCGGCCGGATCGGGAATGCCCCAATGCGCGGTGATCGGCTGGCCCGGCCATAGCGGGCAGGCCTCGCCGGCGGCGTTGTCGCAGACGGTAAAGACGAAATCGAGATCCGGGCTGCCGGCTTGCGCAAACTCGCCCCAGGATTTCGAACGCAGCGTCGAGACGTCGTAATTGAATTTGCGCAGCAGATCGAGCGAGCGCGGATTGATCTTGCCTTTCGGGTGGCTGCCGGCGCTGAAGGCCTTGAAGCGGCCGCGGCCTTCGCGATTGAGGATCGCCTCGGCGATGATCGAGCGCGCCGAATTGCCGGTGCAGAGGAACAGCACGTTGTAGATACGCTCAGCCATGGACCGTCTCCTTACTGACAGATATGCAACACGACGCCGCGAAATCGTCGACCACCGGCGCGCAAATTTCCGGGCGGCCGCCGCAACAATCGCGCAGCATGAAATCAATCAAGCCGCGAAAGCCGTCGAGATCGGCGCGGTAGTTCATCGAGCGGCCGTGGCGTGCCACCGCGATCAGCCCGCCGCGCATCAGCGCCGCCAGATGCGTCGACATGGTGTTGTGCGGCACCTTGCAAAAGGCGGCGATTTCGCCCGCCGGCAATCCATTGGGGTGCGCGGCGACCAGCTTGCGGAAGGCTTTGAGCCGCGTCGGCTGCGCCAGGGCGGCGAAGGCGGCTTGCGATTTCTTGGCGTCCATACGTCGAGACATATCGACATATTATGACAGCGCAATGAAAAAGCCAAATTATTTTTCGATACTCGGCGCCGATGAAGGGCGACGCGCAGGCAGCGGGAGGTTTGGACCATGTTCGACGTCATGAAGGATGTACCGCAAGGCGTGATCGGGATCGCGGCCAAAGGCACCGTGCAAACGCAGGATTACGAAAAGGTGCTGATCCCGCTGGTGCAAGGCAAACTCGCGGCGAATGAAAAGCTTCGCCTGCTGATGCAGTTCGGGCCGGAGTTTACCGGCTACACCGCCGGCGCCATGTGGGAAGACGGCAAATTCGGCTTCGGTCATCTGCGCGATTTCGATATGATCGCTGTGGTGACCGACACCGCATGGCTGCGTCACGCGGTGGAAATGTTTGCGCCGTTCTTGTCCTGCCCGGTGCGCGTTTTCCCCGTGAACGAGGCCGCCGCCGCCAAGACCTGGGTGGCGTCATAAACGCCGGTCGGGCGGGCCGGCGGTTGACATTGTTCTAGTTTCGTTCTCTATCTGAAATCCCGCCGCCAGCCCGCAGAAACCTAAGCGATGCCGAGCTTTTCCCCGCACCAGGACGATGCTCTGAAAGCCGTCGCCGACTGGTTGCAGGCCAAACCGGGCGCCAACGGCAACGCGCGCCAAGTGTTTCGCCTGTTCGGCTATGCCGGCACCGGCAAGACCACGCTCGCCCGTCATCTGGCCGAACACGTCGACGGCGAGGTAAAATTCGCCGCCTTCACCGGCAAGGCGGCTTCCGTGATGCGCGGCAAAGGCTGCAAAGGCGCCTCCACCATCCACAGCCTGATCTACCGGGCGCGCGAGAGCGGCGAGGAAGTGCCGAGTTTCGACCTGTGGGACGAGGCGCCCGCCTCCAAGGCCGCGCTGATCGTCATCGACGAATGCTCGATGGTCGATGCCGAGCTCGGCCGCGACCTGTTATCGTTCGGCGTGCCGCTGCTGGTGCTGGGCGATCCGGCGCAACTGCCGCCGATCCAGGGCGGCGGGTTTTTCACCGAGGCCGAACCGGACGTAATGCTGACCGAAGTGCACCGGCAGGCTGCGGACGATCCGATCATCCGGCTGTCGATGGATATTCGCGCCGGCGAGTATCTCGAACCCGGCCGCTACGGGGAGACCGAAGTCGTCGCCAAGAACGATCTCGACCCCGAGCGTGTGCTCGATGCCGACCAGGTGCTGGTCGGGCGCAACGCCACGCGGCGCGCCTACAACAACAGGATGCGCGAGCGGCGCGGCTTTGCGGACAAGCTGCCGGCGGCCGGTGACAAGCTGGTGTGCCTGCGCAACAACCGCAAGAAGGGCCTGTTCAACGGCAGCCTATGGTCGGTGAAGGAGCGCGGCGGGCGCAAGACCGGCATCATGACCATGCGGCTATTTCCCGACGACGACAGCGGGCTGCGCGGCGTGAAAGTGTCGGTGCGGCCGGAATGTTTTTCGGGCGGCATCGAGCAGATCGACTGGGCCCGCCGCAAGCCCTATGACGAGTTCGACTACGGCTATGTGCTCACCGTGCACAAGGCGCAAGGCTCGCAGTGGGACGACGTGGTGCTGTTCGACGAGTTTTTTGCATTCCCCGACAGCCGCGAGCGCTGGCTCTATACTGGCGTCACGCGCGCGGCGAAGCGGCTGACGGTGGTGGTGTAAACTTCCGCCGCGCAACAAACTCGGCGTCATGCGCGGGCTTGACCCGCGCATCCATGATGCAATTCGAAATGGAGCCGCTTAAGTAAGGGTGTGTCTGCTCTTCGGTCTCATGGATTGCCCGGTCAAGCCCGGCAATGACAGGCTGAGAATGACTTACGCCGCCGCTTTCGTCTTCGGCGCGAAGCGGCCGTAGAAGGTTTCGTTCTTGTCGGCGAGATCGATGAGCAGTTTGCAGGGCGCAAAACGCGCGCCGTATTTCTTTTCCAGTCTGCGGCAGAGTTCGACGAATTTCTTGGTGCCCATCATGTCGATCCACGACAGCGTACCGCCGGAGAACGGCGCAAAGCCGAAGCCGAGGATCGAGCCGACATCGGCCTCGCGCACGTCGGTGAGCACTTTTTCTTCGAAGCAGCGCGCGGTTTCCAGCGCCTGCATGCCAAGCAGGCGCAGCTTTAATTCTTCAATGTCGATGGTGTCGGGATCGAGCTTCTTGGGCTGCAATTCCGCCAGCCCCGGCCAGAGCTTCTTCGGTCCGTTCGCCGGATAGTCGTAGAAGCCCTTGCCGTTCTTGCGCCCGAAGCGGCCGCGCTTCTCGACCATTTCTTCGAGCAGCGCTTTCTGGCGCGCATCGATGGCCTTGGCGCCGAGATCGGCCTCGGTCGCCTTCAATATCTTCCAGGCCAGATCGACCGCCACCTCGTCGTTGAGCGAGAGCGGGCCGACCGGCATGCCGGCCATGCGGCCGACATTCTCGATCATCGCCGCCGGCACGCCTTCCATCAGCATCAGGTGGCCTTCGCGGATGTAAGTACCGACCACGCGCGAGGTGTAGAAGCCGCGTGAGTTGTTGACCACGATCGGCGTCTTGCGGATGGCGCGCACGTAATCGAGTGCGGCGGCGAGCGCCTTGTTGCCAGTTTCCTTGCCGAGAATGATCTCGACCAGCATCATGCGGTCGACCGGCGAGAAGAAATGAATGCCGATGAAGCGCGGCGGGTCCTTGAACTCGCTGGCGAGCGAACTGATCGGCAAGGTCGAGGTGTTGGAGGCAAACATTGTGTTGTCGCCGATGACCGCCTGAATTTTCGCGATCACGTCGGACTTCACCTTGCGATCCTCGAACACCGCCTCGATGACGAGATCGCAATCCTTCAGCGCGCCATAGTCCGGCGTCGGCGTGATGAGCGAAAGCAGCCCGTCGCGCTCGGCGCTCTTCATGCGGCCCTTGGCGACGCGGTCGGAGAGCGTCTTGTGCAGGCCGGCTTTGCCCTTGTCGGCGGTTTCCTGGTCGCGGTCGATCAGCACGACTTGCAGACCGGCGGCCGCGCTCACTTGCGCGATGCCGGCGCCCATGAAGCCGGCACCGACAATGCCGATCTTTTTGAGCGAAGTCGCCGGCACGTCGGCCGGCCGCCGCGCCCCCTTGTTGAGGTCCTGCATGGAGACAAACAGCGAGCGGATCATCGAGGCCGCTTCGCTCGAGCGCAGGATCTTGGCGAACCAGCGCGACTCCACGCGCAGCGCCGTGTCCATATCCAATTGCAGGCCCTCGTAGATCACCTGCAGAATCGCGCGCGCCGCCGGATAATTGTCGTAGGTCTCGCGCCGGTAGATCGCATTGGCCGGCGGGAACACCATCATGCCGGCCTTGGAATAGACCGGCCCGCCGGGCAGCTTGAAGCCTTTCACGTCCCACGGCGCCACCGGCTTGCCGCCGGCCTTGATCCAGTCTTTCGCGGTCTTGATCAGATCGGCCGGCGGCACGACGTTGTCGATCAGCTTCATCGCCTTGGCGCGATCGAGCTTGAGCTGGTCGCCTTTCAGCAAATATTGCAGCGCGTCGGCGGGCGGCAGCATGCGCGCGATACGTTGCGTGCCGCCGGCGCCGGGGAACAGGCCGATCTTGATCTCGGGCAGGCCGAGCCGGGTCTTCGGATTGTCGGCGGCGATGCGCTGATGACAGGCGAGCGCCAGTTCGAAGCCGCCGCCCATGGCGGTGCCGTTGAGCGCACAGACCCACGGCTTGCCGCAGGTTTCCAGCTGCCGGTAGATCTGCGACAGCTTGCGGCTCTCGTCGAAGACGAATTGCGCGGCGGCTTCCGCGCCCTGTTTGCGCGCGGTGTCGGCGTAGATCGCGCCCATGCGCTCCAGCATGGTGAGATCGGCGCCGCCGCAAAACGCCTCCTTGGCGGAGGTAATGACCGCGCCTTTAACCGCAGCGTCGGCGGCAACTTTCTCGACGATGGTGGCGAGCTCCGCGATCACGTCCATGTCGATGACGTTCATCGAGCGGCCGGGCATATCCCAGGTAACCAGCGCGATGCCGTCGGCATCGACATCGAATTTGAAATTCGGCATGACGTTCAACTCCTATGGCGGATACGGCTCGCCGTTCCTGTGCGTGTAGCGGCGGCCCTTGCCGTCGCGCTCCATCACCAGATCGACATCCGGGTAATGCACGCGCTCGGATTGGGCGCGGGTGCCGACCTCGAAATAGACCGCGTCGCGCTTGCCGCGATTGATCAGTTTGTGCGCCACGCCGCTGCCGGCCTTGAAGCCGGCGGCGTCGCCAGCTTTGAGCACGCTCTCGCCGTCGTTCTCGATCAGCACTAGTTCGCCTTCCAGCATGTAGATGAATTCGTCTTCCTGTTCGTGCCAGTGCCGCAGCGCCGAGGATTGGCCCGGCTCGATGCGCGAAATGTTGACGCCGAATTGCGTAAGGCCGACGGCGTCGCCCAGCGCCTGCTTGTGCCGGCCTGTGTGCTCGGCCTGGAACGGCGCCGGATAAAAGCTGCCGCTTTTGACCGGCACCTTGGCGATATCGACTTTCGGCATTGCCCGCCCCGATTAAACGCGCTCGATGATCGTCGCCGTGCCCATGCCGATGCCGATGCAGAGCGTGACCAGCGCGGTCGACAGATCGCGCCGCTCCAATTCGTCGAGCACGGTGCCGAGGATCATCGCGCCGGTGGCGCCGAGCGGATGGCCCATGGCGATGGCGCCGCCGCAGACGTTGATCTTGTCGTGCGGAATGTCGAAGGCCTGCATGTAGCGCAAGACCACCGAGGCGAAGGCCTCGTTGAGCTCGAACAGGTCGACATCGCCGATCGCCATGCCGGCCTTCTTGAGCACCTTCTCGGTCACCGGGATCGGCCCGGTCAGCATGATCGCCGGCTCCGAGCCGATATTGGCGAAGGCCTTGATGCGCGCGCGCGGTTTGAGGCCGGCAGCCTTGCCGGCCTCCTTGCTGCCGATCAGTACGGCGGCGGCGCCATCGACGATGCCGGAGGAATTGCCCGGCGTGTGCACGTGATTGATTGCCTCGACCTCCGGATAGCGCTGGATGGCGACCGCATCGAAGCCGGCCATCTCGCCCATCTGCACGAAGGACGGCTGCAACGCGGCAAGCGTCTGCATGGTGGTCGACGGCCGCATGTGTTCGTCCTTGGCGAGGATGGTGAGCCCGTTCACGTCCTTCACCGCCATCACCGAATTCTTAAAACGGCCCTCGTCCCAGGACCTGGCGGTGCGCTTCTGGCTTTCGACCGCATAGGCATCGACGTCGTCGCGCGAGAAGCCGTATTTGGTCGCGATCAGATCGGCGGAAATGCCCTGCGGCAGGAAGTAAGTCTTCACCGCGATGGCAGGATCGACCGGCCAGGCACCGCCAGAGGCGCCGATGCCGACGCGGCTCATGGATTCGGCGCCGCCGCCGATGGTCATCTGGTGCTGGCCCGACATGACTTCGGCTGCGGCGAAGTTCACCGCATCGAGTCCGGAGGCGCAAAAGCGGTTGATCTGCACGCCCGGCACGCCATCGCCGAAGCCGGCGACCAGCGCGGCCGCACGCGCAATGTCGCCGCCCGCCTCGCCAACCGGATCGACGCAGCCCAAGACCACGTCGTCGATCATCTTCGGGTCGAGCTTATTGCGGTCCTTGACCGCGCCCAGCGCCTGGGCGGCGAGATTGAGCGCGGTCACCTCATGCAGAGCCCCGTCGGCCTTGCCGCGGCCGCGCGGCGTGCGCACGTGATCGTAAATGAATGCGTCGGGCATACTATTCCTCCTCGTCATTCCGGGACGCCGCGAAGCGGCGGAACCGGAATCCAGAGACAAACTCGCAAGCTTCTCATCGTGGCTCTGGATTCCGGGTTCGCGCCTTCGGCGCGCCCCGGAATGACAGAGAATTACAAACTCCGCGCGATCAGCAGTTTCATGATCTCGTTCGTTCCCGCATATATGCGCAGCACCCGCGCGTCGCGGTAGAGGCGCGAGATCGGATATTCATCCATATAGCCATAGCCGCCGAACAATTGCAGGCAGCGATCGATCACATCGGCTTGTGTGTCGGTCAGGCGGTATTTGGCCATCGAGGCGGTGACGGTGTCGAGCTTGCCCTCGACGTGCTGGCCGATGCAATGGTCGAGGAACACCTTGGCGATGGTTGTGTCGGTCTTGCATTCAGCCAATTCGAACTGGGTGTTCTGGAATTCAATGATGGCCTTGCCGAAAGCTTTGCGCTGCTTGACGTAATCGATGGTGAGCGCGAGCGCGCGTTCCATCATGGCGACCGCATGCACGGCCACGATCAGGCGCTCCTGCGGCAGTTCCTTCATGAGCTGATAGAAGCCCTGCCCTTCCTCGGTGCCGAGCAGGCTTTCCGCCGGCAGCTTGACGTCTTCGAAGAACAATTCGGAGGTGTCGGCGGAATCCATGCCGAGCTTCTTGAGCTTGCGGCCGCGGCGGAAGCCGGACGCGTCATCGGTTTCCACCACCAGGAGCGAAGTGCCCTTGGCGCCGGCCTTTGGATCGGTCTTGGCGACGACGACGATCAGGTTGGCGTGCTGGCCATTGGTGATGAAGGTCTTGGAGCCGTTGAGCACGTAGCCGTTGCCAGATTTCTCCGCCTTGCTGCGCACGCCTTGCAGGTCGGAGCCGGTGCCGGGCTCAGTCATGGCGATGGCGCCGATGAGTTCGCCGGTGGCGAGCTTGGGCAGCCAGCGTTTTTTCTGTTCCTCGGTGCCGTAATGCAGGATGTAGGGGGCAACGATTCCGGAATGCAGCGGCGCGCCGAAGGTGTCGAAACCGGCAAGCGAGAATTCGCGGTTGATCACCGCCTCATGCGCAAAGCTGCCGCCGGAGCCGCCATATTCCTCCGGCATCGAGGCGCAGAGCAGACCGGCCGCGCCGGCCTTGGTCCAGACCTCGCGCTCATACATGCCATTTTCGTGCCAGCGGTCGATATGCGGCGCGAATTCGTCGGCGATGAAGCGCCGCGACTGCTCTTCAAGCAGGACGAGGTCCTCGCTCATCCACCCCGGCCGCGGAAGGTTGAGGGCATTCATTGGCTGGTTTGCTCGCTCACTCGCGCCGCACCATAGCGCGAGACCCGATGCGGGCGCTACCCGGCGCCGAGCGCCACGGCGACGTTATAGGTGATGAAGGAGGCGATATAGGCGAGCGCCAGCATGTAGCCGAAGGTGACCGCCATCCAGCGCCAGCTGCCGGTTTCGCGCTTGATGACGGCCAGCGTGGAGGCGCATTGCGGTGCGAAAATATACCAGACCAGCAGCGAAAGCGCGGTCGCCAGGCTCCATTTGCTGGCCAGCGCCTGGCCGATCTGTTCGGCGGCTTCCTTGCCGCCTTCGATGGCGTAGACGGTGCCGAGCGCGGCCACCGCCACTTCGCGCGCCGCCATGCCAGGAATGAGCGCGACGTCGATCTGCCAGTTGAAGCCGACCGGGGCCAGCACGGGCTCAATCCATTTACCGATAATGGCGGCCAGGCTGTAATCGATCGCCGGCCCGGTCGCGTCCGCCGGCGGACGCGGGAACGAGGCCAGGAACCAGATCAGCACCATCATGGAAAAAATCGTGGTGCCGGCGCGCTTGAGGAACATCACGGCGCGCGTGTACACGCCGATGGCGACACTGCGCAGGCGCGGCATCTTGTAGTCGGGCAATTCGAGCATGAAGGGCGGCGTGGAATTCTCGCGCCAGAAAAAATGATTGGCGAGGAACGACACGCCGAGCGCACTGGCGATGCCGGCGGCGTAGAGGCCGAACATCACCAGTCCCTGCAATCCGACCCAGCCCCAGACCTGCCGGTCCGGGATGAAGGCGGAGATAATCAGCGTATAGACGGGAATGCGGGCCGAACAGGTCATCAGCGGCGCCACCAGGATGGTGGTCAGCCGGTCGCGCCGGTTGTCGATCACCCGCGTCGCCATGATGCCGGGGATGGCGCAGGCAAAGCTCGACAATAGCGGGATGAAGGCGCGGCCGTGCAATCCGGCGCCGCCCATGATGCGGTCCATCAGGAAGGCCGCGCGCGCCATGTAGCCGAGGTCTTCCAGCAGCAGGATGAACAGGAACAGGATCAGAATCTGCGGCAGGAACACGATGACATTGCCGACGCCGGAGATGATGCCGTTCTGGATGAAGCTTTGCAGGAGGCCGGCCGGCAGCACATCGTGCACCACCCCGCCGAGCATATCGAAACTGCCCGAGATCAGGTCCATCAACGGCTTGGTCCAGGCGAACACCGCCTGGAACATGACGAACAAAACGCAGAGCAGGATCAACAGGCCGGCGATCGGATGCAGCAGCACGCCATCTACCCGTCCGGTCAGCGTGTCCGGCCGCGATGGCATGCCGACGGCGGCGCCGATGATACGGTCGGCCTCGCGCTGGGCAGCACGCAGGTCGGACGAGGTCGGCGGCTTCCAGGTGCTGGCGGCGTTGGCGCCCTTGAAGTTCGCGATCATGTCGTCCATGCGCCGCAGCAGATCTTCGATGCCGCCCTTGCGCACAGCAATCGAGGTAACCACCGGCACGCCAAGCTCCTGCGACAGCCGGTCGAGATCGATG
The DNA here is from genome assembly GCA_963739825.1 of uncultured Alphaproteobacteria bacterium. Classification (GTDB taxonomy): domain Bacteria; phylum Pseudomonadota; class Alphaproteobacteria; order Rhizobiales; family Xanthobacteraceae; genus Pseudolabrys. The sequence continues at coordinate 1,300,085 of CAVUBU010000001.1, read as the reverse complement.
TCGATGCCGCGGCGGCGGGCGATGTCGATCATATTGAGCACCAGCATCAGCGGGCAGCCGACCTGCTTGAGCTCGATCACCAGGCGTAAGGCGACGCGCAGGTTGGTGGCGTCGGCGACGCACAGCAGCAGGTCGGGCGGCGTCTCGCCGGCAAAGCGGCCGAGCACGATATCGCGGGTGATTTCTTCGTCCGGGCTGCGGCCGCGCAGCGAATAGGTGCCGGGCAGATCGGTCAGGCTGACGCGATGGCCGGACGGCGTCTGGATGACGCCGGCTTTGCGCTCGACGGTGACGCCGGGATAGTTGGCGACCTTCTGCCGGCTGCCGGTGATCGCATTGAACAGCGCGGTCTTGCCGCTGTTCGGCGTTCCGACAAGAGCAAAATGAAACGGATTCGATTCGGTCGCCGCACTCATCGCGATCGATCCGATCAGCTCACCAGAATCGCCATCGCTTCGCGGCGGCGTAGCGCAATCGTTGAATCATTGACCCGCACCGCGATGGGGTCGCGGCCGACCAGCCCTTCGTGCAGGATTTTGATGAGGGCGCCTTCGACAAATCCCAGTTCGAGCAGACGCCGCTCAAGCTCCGCGGCCGGAATGCCCGCGGGCCCATCGCTTGCCGCGATGGTGTCGATACGGCCCTGGAATCCCCGGCGCGCCATGCCCAATGGCATGCGACACGCGGCATTTAGCATTGGATTACTGTGGGCCATGACCTGCGTTCCCGTGTCCTGCGTTCCGGTGTCCTACGTTCTGCGTCTGATAATCATTCCCACTTTCAACTGGGACATTCCCTGATTTAAATCAAGAGAAACGTCTTTTATTTTCAGTAACTTAGAATAATTATAAGGAACAGAACCGGGAGGCTGCCCGAAAACTGGCCGCGGCAGCGGCGGAATGTTACCAGCAAGCGCCGCAACAGCCGGGTAAGTCATCACCGTGATTCCAGCGCAAACCGCCGGCCACGCCGAGCCGGATCCGACCGATTCCGTCAAAGCCTGGCTGCGCCTGGGCGTCGCCGTGCTGCTGTCCACCATTGGCGGGGTCGGCATGTGGTCGGTGGTGGTGGCGCTACCCGCCATTCAGGCCGATTTCGGCGTCGACCGTGCCGATGCGTCGCTGCCCTATACCCTCGCCATGCTCGGCTTCGCCGGCGGTGGCGTGGTCATGGGCCGGCTCGCCGACCGTTTCGGCATCGCGCTGCCGCTGGTGCTGGGGACGCTGGCGCTCAGCCTCGGCTATGTCGCGGTCGGCCATGCCGCCACCCTCTGGCAGGTGGCGATCGGCTATGGCCTGCTGATCGGGGCCGGCTGTTCGGTCACGTTCGGGCCGATGATCGCCGACATGTCGCATTGGTTCGTGCGCCGTCGCGGCATCGCCGTCGCCATCGCTGCGTCCGGCAATTACCTCGCCGGCACGATCTGGCCGCCGGTGGTGCAGCATTTCATCGCCGCCGATGGCTGGCGCGCGACCCATACCGGCATCGGGGTGTTTCTGCTCGTCGCCATGCTGCCGCTCATTTATTTTCTGCGGCGGCGGCTGCAAGTGCATCACACCGAAGCCGCCGGCCAGTCGGCGGCGCGCCGGCAAGCCGAATTGCCGTTCTCAGCCCTCACATTGCAGGTGTTGCTGTGCGTTGCCGGCATTGCCTGTTGCGTGGCGATGTCGATGCCGCAGGTGCATATCGTCGCCTATTGCGGCGACCTCGGCTACGGCGCCGCCCGCGGCGCCGAGATGCTGTCGATGATGCTCGGCTTCGGCATCGTCAGCCGCCTCGCGTCCGGCCTCATCGCCGACCGCGTCGGCGGGGTGCGCACCTTGCTGCTCGGCTCGGTGCTGCAAGGCAGCGCGCTGTTCCTCTATCTGTTCTTCGACGGGCTCACCTCGCTCTATGTGATCTCGGCGCTGTTCGGCCTGTTCCAGGGCGGCATCGTGCCGAGCTACGCCATCATCGTGCGCGAATATTTCCCGCCGCGCGAAGCCGGCACCCGCGTCGGCCTGGTGGTGATGGCAACATTGATCGGCATGGCGCTCGGCGGCTGGATGTCGGGCGCGATCTTCGACCTCACCGGCTCCTACCAGGCGGCGTTCCTCAATGGGCTCGCCTGGAATCTGCTGAACGTGTCGATCGCGGCCTGGCTGCTGCTGCGCTCGCCGCGCCGGCCGGCATTCGCACAGGCCGCATGAATTTTTATAATGCGAGATAACACCGCGCCGCTGTACCGCATCGCAGACGGCGGAATAAAAATACTTGGCCGATTGTTTCGGTAGCCGTTGACATTTTGGCGCGAAACGCAAAATCCTGCGCCGCCGGCAGGTGGGGGCCTGTTCATGCGGTATTCCGAGGCGCGGCCGGACGTCGTCCGCGCGATCAATCAGCGCTGGCTGCTGAAGCTGTGGAAACGGCATTTCGGCACGCATCGCCTACCGCCGTGGCCAACCGTGGAAGCCGCGGACTTGTCGCGCGTGGCGGCCAATCTGAGCATTCTGGACGTGAGCGGCGTCGGCGGCACGGCGCGCTTTTTGATCCGCTATCACGGCGAGATGGTCGGGCAGGTTTACGGCTCGCCCGATTGCCGCGGAAAATATCTCGACGAAATCTTGCCCGCGGCACGCCGCAACGAAGGCCTGGCGCCCTATCATCGGGCGCTGGAAACCTGCCGCCCGGTCTATACCATCTACGACGTGAGCGACCGCCACGGCCGGCTGGTCCACTACGAGCGGCTGCTGCTGCCGTTTGCGAGCGACGGGCAGAACATCGACCACATTCTGGCCTCACTCGAATTTGTCTGTCCGGATGGTGCCTTCGAAAGCCACGCGCTGATGAAATCCTTGGCCAAGCTGCCGATGCCGCGGCTTTTGGCCACCATCGCGCCGCAGGCGCTGGCTTGAAACGCTAGAACGCCTCGTCGGGCAGTTCCATCGTCGACGCCGCGCCGGCCTGGATGCGGGCGAAATGCGCCGCCGTTTCCGGCAGTATGCGTTCCATGAAAAAGCGCGCGATGACGAGCTTGTTCTGCATCGCTGGCGCGGCGCCGTTGCCGGACTTCGCCAGCACGGCCTCCGCAATCCGGCACCACATGTAGCCGAGCGCCACCAGCCCGAACATGTGCATGTAATCGGTGGCACCGGCGCCGGCATTGTCGGGCTTGGCAAGTGCGTTCTGCATGAACCACATCGAGGCCTGCTGCAGATGGCCGAGCGCGACGCCGAGCGGCGTCACAAACGGCTTCATCGCTGGGTCGGCGCTCTTGTCCTTGATGTAGCCGCCGACCTCGTTGAGGAACGCCATCAGCGCGCGGCCGCCGTCCTTGCCGAGCTTGCGGCCGACAAGGTCGAGCGCCTGGATGCCGTTGGCGCCTTCGTAGATCATGGCGATGCGCGCGTCGCGCACGAACTGCTCCATGCCGTGCTCGGCGATATAGCCGTGGCCGCCGAACACCTGCTGCGCCATCACCGTGTTGGCGAAGCCCTGGTCGGTGAGCACGCCCTTCACCACCGGCGTGAGCAGGCCCATGAAGTCATCGGCGCTCTGGCGTTCCTTGTCGTCCTCGGAGCGCCGCGCGACGTCGCCCTTGAGCGCGGTCCATAGCACCAGCGCGCGGCCCGCCTCGTTGAAGGCGCGAATGGTCATCAGTATACGGCGCACATCCGGATGCACGACGATCGGGTCGGCCGGCTTGTCGGGATATTTGGCGCCGGAGAGCGCGCGGCCCTGCAGGCGCTCCTTGGCGTAGATGGCGGCGTTCTGATAGGCGACCTCCGATTGCGCCAGGCCTTGCACGCCGACCCCGAGGCGGGCCTCGTTCATCATCGTGAACATGGCGGGCAGGCCGCGGTTTTCCTCGCCCACCAGCCAGCCGGCGGCGCCGTCATAGTTCATCACGCACGTCGAATTGCCGTGGATTCCCATCTTCTCTTCGATCGAGCCGCAGGAAACACCATTGGGCTCAGCCAGCGAACCGTCGTCCTTGACCGTGAGCTTCGGCACCACGAACAGCGAGATGCCCTTGGTGCCGGCCGGCGCGCCTTCGATACGCGCCAGCACCAGGTGGACGATGTTTTCGGCCATGTCGTGCTCGCCGGCGGAAATGAAAATCTTGCTGCCGGTGATCTTGTAGCTGCCGTCGGCCTGCTTGACCGCCTTTGTGCGCAACAGGCCGAGGTCGGTGCCGCAATGCGGCTCGGTCAGATTCATGGTGCCGGTCCATTCGCCGGTGACCATCTTGGGCAGGAATTTGGTTTTCAACTCCGGCGCGGCATGCACCAGCAGCGCGGCGATGGCGCCCTGCGTGAGGCCCGGATACATGGCGAAGGCCTGGTTGGCCGAGCAGAGCATTTCGTTGACCGCCACGGTGAGCGTCGCCGGCAGGTCCTGGCCGCCGTATTCCGCCGGCACCGAAATACCGATCCAGCCGCCTTCGACCATTTGCTTGAAGGCGTCCTTGAAGCCGGTGGGCGTGGTCACGCTGCCGTCGGGATGGCGCGTGCAGCCTTCCTTGTCGCCGACGCGATTGAGCGGGGTGAGGATTTCCTCGCTGAACTTGCCGGCCTCGCGCAGTACGGCTTCCACCAAATCGGGCGTGGCGTCGGCAAAGCCCGGCAGGTTGCCGTAACGGTCGAGATGAAAGACGTCGTTCAACAGGAACAACGTATCGTCCACGGGGGCCTTGTAGGTCGGCATCGTTTCCTCCCGGCGGCCAGCGAGCGCCGTTAATCACTCGTTAACTATTGAACGATTGCGACCGATACAAGAACGGCCGCGTGTTTCCCCGTCGGAATTGGCGGCGGCTGCCGGTCGTCAAGGATGGCGCAACCGGCTTACAGCCGCGTTAAGCCGCCGCCTTCCGTCCATTCGGCCAAAACCGCAGGCAAAATCCGACACTTCCGTCCAATCGTTAACTGCCTGTTTACCGTGACCGGCAAAAAGTTAAGCAGAGGACTGCGGACGGCGCCCGTATCCACCCGCTGTTAACGTGTGCCGGTTCCACGGAGAGCCCATGAGGCTCCTTCGCCTCCACCTCGAATGTGGCTGCGAGCAATGAAATTTGGCGTGCCGTGGAGTGTGAAAGGAATACGGCCGGAAGCCCGCGAAACCGCCAGAGCGGCCGCGCGCCGGTCCGGCATGTCGCTGGGCGAATGGCTCAATTCCGTCATCATCCAGCAGGCCGAGCAGGAAGGCGCCGACGCCGACTCGGATTTCGACGAGAATTCCTACGGCGACGAAATCGCCACGGTGAACGAGCGGCTCGACAATCTCACCCGGCGCATCGAGCAACTCGCCCGCACCGGCCCGGAAGCCTACGCGCCCAAACGCAACCGCAATGAACCCGATCAACTCGCCGAACTGATCGGCCGCCTCGACCGGCGGCTCGATCAATTCGCCAATGCGGTGCGTCCGGCGCCGCCCCCGCCGGTGATGCCGCCGGTAATGCCGAGCGTGCAGTTGCCGCCCAGCCTCGACCGCGCCGTCGCCGAAATCGCCGCCCGCCAGCGCGCGCTCAACGGCCATGCCGCCCCGCTGCGGCAACAGCCGCAGGCGCCGTTCCCCATTCCCGCCCCCGCGCCTATGACGGTGCCCGCACCGCCGCTCGTCCCGGCGACCGCGCCCGCGCCAACGCTTGCACCTCCACCGGCACCGGAGCCGGAACCGGCGCCGCCACCGCCGGCGCCCGTGCCGATGCCGGCGCAGGACCTGTCGGGTCTCGAAGAACAGCTTCGCAATATCACCGATCAGATCGAGACGCTGCGCAAGCCGGGCGTCGAGCAGGCGATCAATGCGCTGCGCGAGGAGCTCGGCGAGATCGGCCGCATGCTCAGTGACGCGATGCCGCGCCACGCCATCGACGCCATCGAAAGCCAGATTCAGGGCCTCGACCAGCGCATCGCGGAAGGCCGCCAGGCCGGCGTCGATCCGAACGCGCTCGGCGGCATCGAGCATGGCCTGGCCGAAGTGCGCGACGCCTTGCGCGAACTGACGCCGGCGGAAAACCTGATCGGTTTCAACGACGCGGTGGCCGGCCTCGCGCACAAGATCGATCTCATCGTCGCGCAGAAGGACCCGGCGACGCTGGCGCAACTCGAAAGCGCCATCACCACGCTGCGCGAGATGACCACCCATATCGCCTCCAACGACACCGTGTATGGGCTGGCCACCCAGGTACAGGCGCTCGACGAGAAAATCGAACATCTAGCGAATGCCGGTGGCGGCGGCGACGCGCTCAACCATCTCGAACAGCGCATTGCCGCACTCTCCGACGCGCTCGCCGCGCGCGCGCAAAACGGCGCCACGGTGCCGCCGCGCCTGGAAGCGCTGGTGGAATCGCTCAGCGACAAGATCGAACAGATTCAGCATTCGCGCGGCAGCGGCGACGCCTTCGGCCATCTCGAGAATCGTATCGTTCAGCTGGTGGAAAAGCTGGATGCCTCCGATTCCCGGCTCGGTCATCTGGAGGCGATCGAGCGCGGCCTGGCCGATCTGCTGGTCCACATCGAAGACATGCGGACCAATAAGGATGCCGGCGGTTTGCGAGCGCAAGGCTCGCCCGGCGTCGACGACCTCAAGCACGATATCGCCCGCACGCAGGATGCCCTCGATGCGGTGCACGGCACGCTCGGCCACGTCGTCGACCGTCTCGCCCTCATCGAAAAGGGCATTCGCGGCGAAGCGCCCGCGCGCAGCGCGCCCGACAGTGAAGCTCCGCTCAGCCAGTCGTTCGGCAAGCTCGCGGTGCGCGCGGTCGAGATGGCACCCGCCGCGCCGGCGCCCATGCCGGCGCCCATGCCGGCACCGATGCCGGCGCCACCGCCGCCGATGGCCGCCGCCCCGCCGCCAGAACCGCAGCCGGCGCCCCGGCGCTTGCCGCCGGCCGGTCACATGCCGATCGATCCCGACCTGCCGGCCGATCAGCCGCTCGAGCCCGGCTCCGGGCCGCCGCCTTTGCAGGCTAATCCGGCCGCGCGCATTGCCGCCTCGGAAGCCGCCCTCGGCGGCAACCGGCCGGCCGCCGCGCCGGGCGGCAAATCAAATTTCATCGCCGCCGCCCGCCGCGCCGCCCAGGCGGCGGGGCAGGACCCAAACGCCCGCGCGCCACGACCGGAGCCGGCCGACGCCACTGCGCCCGAGAGCGCATCGCTGGGCGCCAAGATGATGAAGCGGGTCAAGTCGCTGTTCATCGCCGCCAGCATCATCGCCGTTGTGGTCGGATCGATCGAGATCGCCGGCAATATGCTCGAACTCGGCAATTCGGACACTAAGACGGCGGAAAACGCCGCCCCGCCTAGCGGCAAGACCGCGGCGGCGACAAAAAGCGCTGCGCCGGAAACGACCGCCAGCGTCGCCAGCAACCCGCTCGCGCTGCCGAAATTGCCGTCGACGACGCCGACGCCGGCGTCGGCACCGTCCAGCCAGACCGCGATCGTGCCGCCGCCGGCGCGAGCGGCCTTGAACCAGACCACCATGGCGATGCCGTCGCTGTTCAATCCGCCGATGCTCGGATCGAACGGCGACATCACCGGGTCGATTTCCGGGCCGGCCCGCAACAGCCAGACGGCGCGGCCGGCAGCAGCAGTCAAACAACCGGGCGCGCCCATGGGCGAGCACCTGCCGATAGCGATCGGCGGCCCCCGCCTGCGCAGCGCGGCCGTGGCCGGCGATGCCGCCGCTGCCTATGAGGTGGCCGTCCGCTTTGCCGAGGGACGCGGAGTGCCGGCCGACATCGCGGCAGCAGCGCGCTGGTACGAACGCGCTGCGGCCAAGGGCCTGACGCCGGCGCAATTCCGCTATGCCAGCCTGCTGGAAAAGGGTCAGGGCGTGAAGAAGGACCTCGCCCAGGCACGCCGGCTTTATCTCGCCGCCGCCGCCAAGGGCAACAGCAAGGCGATGCATAACCTCGCCGTGCTCTATGCCGAAGGCATCGACGGCAAGCCGGATTACGCCACCGCCGTGCAATGGTTCCGCAAGGCCGCGCAACGCGGCATTTCCGACAGCCAGTTCAATCTCGGCGTGTTGTGCGCGCGCGGTCTCGGCACCGCCAAGAGCTATGGCGAAGCCTACAAGTGGTTTGCGCTGGCCGCCGCCCAGGGCGACAAGGAATCCGCCAAGAAGCGCGACGACATCGCGGCCCATACGGACGCTGCCGAGCTCGCCGGCGCCCGGCAAGCCGTGGCGGCCTTCGTGCCCGAACAGCAGCCGCAAGAAGCCGCAATCGTGCCGCAGCCGCCGGGCGGTTGGGATCAGGCCACCGGCGCGCCGCCGGCGCCGCGCGCCACGACGCGGCCAGCCGGGCCGCTGTCGCTCGGCTCATTCCAGGTGGGAAAACGGTGAACAAGCGCGTCCGATCGCGCAAAAGCGTGATCGCGCGCCCGTTCACCGCTAAGATCGCCAAGAGCTCTGGCCCAGAGTTGCTGCCGGATGCGCAAGACGCGGCGTTGACCGCAAGGTGAACTTCGCGCCGGTGCGGCCCGGTTATGCGGCGCATTGGCCGCGAATTGCGGACGACGCCCCTTGCAGATTTACCTGCCGATCGCCGACATGTCCGTCAACGTCTTCCTCGTGCTGGGGATGGGGCTGGCGGTCGGCTACATCTCCGGCATGTTCGGCATCGGCGGCGGCTTCCTGATGACGCCGCTGTTGATTTTCATCGGCGTCTCGCCGGCGGTGGCGGTGGCGAGCGTGGCGAGCCACATCGCAGCCTCCTCGTTCTCCGGCGCGATGAATTATTGGAACAAACGCGCGATCGACCTCGCGCTCGCGCTGATGCTGCTCTCCGCCGGCATCCTCGGCACCGCGACCGGTGTCTGGCTGTTCACGACCTTGCGCGCGGTCGACCAACTCGACCTGATGATCGGGCTCGCTTACGTCACGCTGCTGACCGTCGTCGGCGGCCTGATGATTTACGAAAGCGTGCGCGCGGTGATGCGCACGCGCCACGGCCTGCCGGCCACCATCCGCCGGCCGGGCAGCCATACCTGGTTCCACGGGCTGCCGTTCAAGCTCAGATTCAAGCGCTCGAAAATCTACGTGTCGGCGATCCCGGTCTGGGTGATCGGATTCCTGATCGGCTTCATCGGCGCCATCATGGGCATCGGCGGCGGGTTCCTGCTGGTGCCGATGCTGATCTATTTGCTGCGGGTGCCGACCGCGACCGTGATCGGCACCTCGATGGTGCTCACTTTGGTCACCATGGCGTCGGCGACGGTGATGCATGCGGCCACCAACCATCTGGTCGATGCGGTGCTAGCCTTGATCCTGATGGTCGGCGGCGTGGTCGGTGCGCAATTCGGCGTGCGCACCGGACAGAAAATGCGCGGCGAATGGTTGCGGCTGCTGCTTGGCCTCTTGGTGTTCGCGGTCGGTCTGCGCTTTGCCTACGAGCTGGTGGTTAAGCCCGACGATCTGTACTCGATCCGCCATGTCGGGGGCGGATGATGCGGCGCCTCGGTCTCATGCTCGTAATCGTGCTGGCCATCGGCGGCGGCGGCCCCGCCGCCGCCGAACGGCTGGTGGTATCGCTGTCGAACCACCGGGTGGCGATCACCTCGAATTTCGTCGGCGAAGACCTGGTGCTGTTCGGCACCGTCGAACCCGACGCCGGCAAGACCGCGCTCAAATCCGCCTATGACCTCGTGGTCACCGTGACCGGCCCGCGCCGGACGCTGCGCACCCGGCGCAAGCAGCGCGTGCTCGGCATCTGGGTCAATGTCGACGCGCGCGAATTCGTGCGCGTGCCGTCCTACCTCGCCATCCTGAGCAACCGCCCGGTCGCCCAGATCACGCCGCCCGACACCATGCGGCGACTGCAGATCGGGCTGGACAATTTCCTGCTGCCGCAACGCATCGGGCCGGACATCGCCGATACCGTGCGCGACGATCCGTTTCGCGTCGCGTTCGTGCGGCTGGAAAGCCAGCAACACCTGTATAGCGAAATCGCCACCGCGGTGACGTTTCTCACGCCCACTGTGTTCCGCGCCGCCATCCCGCTGCCGGCCGACGTGCCGATCGGCAATTTCGCGATCGACGTCAAATTGTTTGCCGACGGCGCCATGGCGGCGCGCACCAATTCGGCGCTGGAAGTGACCAAGGCGGGCTTCGAGCAATATGTCGCCGACGCCGCGCGCGATTACGGCCTGCTCTACGGCTTCGCGACCATGCTGATGGCGCTGCTGACCGGCTGGTTCGCCAGCGTGGTGTTCAAAAGGGAATAGATTTCAATCCGGCAGGCAGCGCTTGGCGGCGAAGGCATAGAGCCGGCCCTTGCCCAGCATATGCGCGGTGAATTGAATCGTGCCGAACAGGTCGGCGAAGGCGGCAGCGCGCACATTGAGTCCGCCGGTGAAGGCGCCGAAGGCCGGCATCACCAGGCGCGTGGCGTCGGCCGCAAAGCAGCGCCGGCTGACGGTGCGGCCGCGATGGTGCACGCGCGCCACAGGGTGCAGATGGCCGGCGATTTCGCCGGGGCTGCCTGCCGGCAGATGGCGGAAGGTCAAGGCGCCGATGCTCAGCGCCGCCCGGAAGGTGCCCCCGATATTCTCCGCCGGTTCGGGATCGTGATTGCCGCTGATCCAGAACCAATCGCGGCCGCGTTGCAGGGCGCGCAAGGATTCGCGGTCGCCTTCGGCAAGCCGCGCCGGACCGCCGCCGTCATGAAAGCTGTCGCCCAGCGCCACCACGCAGCGCGGGGCATAGCGCGCGATCAATCGCGTCAGGCCCGCCAGCGTCGCCGCTGTATCGAAAGGCGGCAGCAGCACGCCGCGCGCGGCGAAGCTCGAGCCTTTTTCCAGATGCAGATCGGCGACGGCGAGCAGGCTTTGCTCGGGCCAATAGAGCGCACCGTCGGGATCGGCGAGGAGGGACATGCCGAGTGTTGTGATGTCATGGCCGGGCCGGTCCCGGCCATCCCGCTTAGGGGGCCACGGCCGTGCCACATGATCGGGATCAACGGTACTCGGCTCTTCGAGCCGGCCTGATGATGACACCAAAACTTTGGTGCGGGCAATCGTCACCGCATCGCCTCCTTCACCAGTTCATCGGCGGCTTCCGCCAGCAACGCATCGGCCGCCTCGCCATAGACCGTCTCACGCCCAATCTCCAGCATGACCGGAACCGCCAGCGGCGAGACGTGGTCGAGCGCCTTATGGACGATTCGGCCCTGGATGCGCGAGAGCATTTCGCCGAGCCGTTTGATGTCGAGCAGCCCGCTGGCGGCATCCGCGCGCGCCGCCCGCAGCAGGATATGGTCGGCCTGATGCTTGCGCAGCACGTCATAGACAAGGTCTGTGGATATCGTGAGCTGGCGGCGCGATTTCTCCTCGCCGGGAAAGCGCCGCTCGATCAGCCCGGCGATGATCGCGCAGGAACGGAAGGTGCGCTTCATCAAAGCGGATTCGGCGAGCCAGGCTTCCAGATCGTCGCCCAGCATGTCCTGGTCGAACAAAGCGGCGAGCGACAACTCGCCGCGCGCGATGTGCAACGCCAAATCGCCGACGCCCCAAACAGCCAGCGCATATTCGTTGGCGACAAAGCCGAGCGGCTTCATGCGCGCGCGTTCCAAGCGACGCGTGAGCAGCATGCCGAGCGTCTGATGCGCGAGGCGGCCCTCGAACGGATAGCAGACCAGATAATATTTCGCCGCGCGCGGAAAGGTTTCGACCAGCAGATCGCCGGCTTTCGGCAGCAGCGAGCGCCACTGCTGGACCTCCAGCCACTCGCGCACCTGCTCGGGCAGCGCGCGCCAAGCCTGCGGCGCGGCGAGGATCGCACGCACGCGCGCGGCTAAATAAGTCGAGAGCGGGAATTTGCCGCCTTCGTAGGCCGGCACTTTCGGATCGGTCGCGCTCGCGCGCGAGACATAGACTTCGTCCTCGACCAGCGCCTCGTATTGCAGGATTTCGCCGGCGAACACGAAGGTGTCGCCGACCGACAGCATTTCGATAAAATATTCCTCCACCTCACCGAGCAACCGCCCGCCGCGCGGAATGAAGGCGCCGCGGCCGCGACCCAAGTCGGCTATAGCCGACTTGGGTAACTTGGGCATTTGAGAATAACGCCGATCGCCATAGCGGCGATCGGCTTTGCGCACCAGCCGCACCTTCAGCATGTCGGCTTCCACGATGGTGCCGACATTCATGCGGTAGCGCTGCGCCACGCGCGGATGGGTGATGCGCCAGCGGCCGTCCTTGCCCTGCCTAATCTTGGCGAAGCGCTCATAAGCCTTCAGCGCATAGCCGCCGGTGGAGACGAAATCGACCGCGGCGTCGAAATCGGCGCGCGCGAGCGCCGCATAAGGCGCCGCGGCGCGCACTTCGTCGTACAATTCATCGGCGAGGAACGGCGCGCCCACGGCGCGGCCGAGAATATGTTGCGCCAGCACGTCGAGCGCACCGGTGCGCAACGGCGGCGTGTCCTGCGCGTTCTCAGCGACGGCGTCGATGGCGGCGCGGCATTCCAGCACCTCAAAGCGGTTGGCCGGCACCAGCACGGCTTGCGAGGGCTCGTCCAGCCGGTGGTTAGAGCGACCGATCCGTTGCAGCAGCCGCGAGGCGCCTTTCGGTGCGCCGATATTGACGACCAAATCGACGTCGCCCCAGTCGACGCCCAAATCCAACGACGACGTGCACACCACCGCGCGCAATTTGCCGGCCACCATGGCGTCCTCGACCTTGCGCCGCTGCGTCACGTCGAGCGAGCCGTGATGCAGCGCGATGGCGAGATTGTCGTCGTTTGCGCCCCACAATTCCTGGAACAGGAATTCGGCCTGGCTGCGCGTGTTGACAAACACCAGCGTGGTCTTGTGCGCCTTGATCAGTTGATAGATTTCGCCGAGCGCATGGCGTGCCGAATGGCCGGCCCAAGGCAGATGCTCCGCGGTGTCGAGCATGGCGACCTGTGGCTGGGCGCCGGCCTGCGCGATTACAAGATCGGCGCGCGCCTCGCCGCCAATCGGCTGCGGCACCAGATAGCGCGCGAGATCGTCCGGCTCGGCGACGGTGGCAGACAGGCCGACGGTGGTGATCTGCGGCGCCAGTGCGAACAGCCGCGCCAGGCCGAGCGACAGCAAGTCGCCGCGCTTGGAGGTCACCAGCGAATGCAATTCGTCGAGCACGACACGCCTTAGCGAATTGAACAAAAATGGCGCGTCGGCCGACGCCAGCAGCAGCGCGAGCTGCTCCGGCGTCGTCAACAAAATATCGGGCGGATAGCGGCGCTGCCGTTGCCGCTTACTGGCCGGCGTGTCGCCGGTGCGGGTTTCCAACCGTACGGCTAAGCCCATTTCCTTGACCGGGATTTCCAGGTTGCGCGCAATGTCCACCGCCAGCGCTTTGAGCGGAGAGATGTAGAGCGTGTGCAAACCTTGCGATTGCCGGACGATTCTTTTTTCACCTCCCCCGCTTGCGGGTGAGGTCGCCGCGCGCAGCGTGGCGGGAGGGGGACTATCGCCGACGCCGAAGGCAGCCCCCTCCCTGACCCTCCCCCGCAAGCGGGGGAGGGAATGTGCTGTACGCGGGGAGCGGTAAGAATTATGCAACTCCACCAGCGTCGGCAGAAAACCGGCCAGCGTCTTGCCGCCGCCGGTCGGCGCGATCAGCAGCACCGAGCGCCCGGCCCTCGCCTTCGCCAGCAATTCGAGCTGATGGGCGCGCGGCGCCCAGCCGCGGCCGGCAAACCAGCGCGCGAAAGGGGCCGGCAGGAGCGGCGCGGGGTCGGAAAAATCGATGGCGGTTGCCGGTTCCATTTTGCGATTCTAAGCATATCTGAAAGCGTCGCCCGTAAATCATGCTAGGATCGCGCTATGCCCACCGGAACGGAATTACCCATGAATAATGACACCATGAGCCGGGTTTTCGGCGGCTCGCCGCTGGCGGTGCTGGTCCGCCTGGTGCTGGTCTCGATCCTGGTCGGCGTCGTACTGGCGGCGCTCGGGCTCGACCCGTTCGACATCGTGCGCAGCGTGGAGCGGCTGTTCCGCTCGATCTGGAACATGGGCTTCGACGCGGTGCGCTGGCTGTGGCGTTATTTCCTGCTCGGCGCGGTGATCGTGATCCCGATCTGGGTGCTCATGCGCGTCGTCAACGCGCCAAGAGGGAAATAGAAGTTTTTCGACTGTCATGGCCGGGCTTGACCCGGCCGTCCCGATAAAATTAGCGCAGTATCTGCCTAAGCGAGATCGCCGGGACAAGCCCGGCGATGACACTCACGACGGCCAACTCTCCGCCGTCATATCCGCCGCATCCTGACCGACCATCGACTCCAGCGAATTGCGGTGGCCGCGCTTGAGCGCGGCCAAGAGATCGGCCTTGATCTCCGACACCACGCCGATGCCGCGGTAGACCAGCCCGGTATAAAGCTGCAGCAGGCTGGCGCCCGCCTTGATTTTGGCGATGGCCGTCGCGCCGGAGTTGACGCCGCCGGCGCCGATCAGCGGGAACGCGCCTTCGGCGCGCACGAAGGTCTCCGCCAGCATGCGGGTCGACAGTTTGAACAGCGGCCGGCCAGACAGCCCGCCGGTTTCCTTGGCTTTGTCGCGATCGCGCAAGCTCCCCGGCCGCGCGATCGTGGTGTTGCCGACGATCATGCCGTCGACGCGGTGCTTGCGCGCGATGCCGACCGCGTCGTCGAGGTCCGACAACGTCAGATCGGGCGCGATCTTGACCAGCACCGGCGCCGGTCCGGCGCGCGGGCGCATGCGTTCGCGCGCGTCAACCACGCGGGCCAGCAAATCGTCGAGCGCCTTGGCCTGCTGCAAGTCGCGCAGGCCCGGCGTGTTGGGCGAGGAGACGTTGACGGTGAAATAGCTGGCGACAGCCGCGAAGGTTTCGACCAGCCGCACATAGTCGCCGATGCGGTCGGCGCTGTCGCGGTTGGCGCCGATATTGACGCCGACAATGCCGCCCTCGTTGGCGCGCGCGGCCAACCGCTTGAGCACGGCCGCGGCGCCCTCGTTGTTGAAGCCGAGCCGGTTGATCACGCCCTCGTCGGATTCGAGCCGGAACAGACGCGGGCGCGGATTGCCGGCCTGCGGCAGCGGCGTGACGGTGCCGATCTCGACAAAGCCGAAGCCCAGCCGCAACAGCGCGTCGGCAACCTGCGCGTTTTTGTCGAAGCCGGCGGCTAGACCGACTGGATTGGGGAAATTGAGCCCGAAGGCGCGCACGGCGAGTTCGCGGGCGTCGGCGGCCGGCCGCACCAGCGGCATGAAGCGCAAGGCCTTGATCGCCAGCGCATGCGCGTCCTCCGGGTCGAGCGCCCGCATCAGCGGGCGCGACAGGCGGTCGAAGAAACCGATCACCGCATTCGACTCCGAAGCTGCATCATTTCACCGGCGCATGATCTTTGCCGAAAACCGGTTCCCACTTTTCGGGATCATGCGCCATCGAACCTATGGTCGGGTGCGAGGTTTATTCAAGACAAAGCCGCCACGACGCACTTGCGGGAGGGGGGCGACTCAAGGCTATAATTCCTATATCCTGGATTAGAGTCTCAGGCGGTCCCGCGCATGTCGCTGACACATAACCAGATTTGGACGGCCATCGACCGGCTGGCCGCCCGCGCCAAGCTGACGCCTTCCGGTCTCGCCAAGAAGGCGGGCCTCGATCCCACCACCTTCAACAAGTCCAAGCGCATCACCCCGGAAGGTCGGCCGCGCTGGCCGTCGACCGAATCGGTGGCCAAGGCGCTGGCGGCGACCGGCACCAAGGTCGACACCTTCGTCAATCTGATCACCGACAGCGGCAAGGTGGCGATTTCGAACGTGCCGCTGATCGGCTTTGCGGAAGCCGGCGCCGGCGGCTATTTCGACGACGGCGGCTTCCCGGTCGGCAAGGGCTGGGAGGAGATCGCCTTCCCTTCCGTCACTGACGAGCATGCCTACGCGCTGGAAATTTCCGGCGATTCGATGAAGCCGGCCTATCGCGACGGCGACGTCATCGTGGTGTCGCCGGCCGCTCCCGTGCGGCGCGGCGACCGCGTCGTGGTCAAGACCAAGGACGGCGAGGTGATGGTCAAGGAACTCAAGCGCAAGACCGGCAAGTCAATCGAGCTCAAATCGCTCAATACCGAACACCGCGACCGCACGCTGTCGATGGCCGACGTGCTGTGGGTCGCGCGCATCGTGTGGGCAAGCCAGTAGTATGATTGCACCATAGCGTCGCTGGTAGTGCCCGCGGGCTCCGGCTAAGCTCGCCATCCATCAACCACCAGCGCGGGGCGCCTCATGTCTCATGACACCATCATTCACCCGAGTGCCTGCACGTGCTGCGGCGACATGCTGCGCGCGCGGTTCGACCGCCGGCGTTTCCTGCACCGGTCGGCCGGCGCCGCAATGTTGGCGGCGTTTCCATCGCTCGCCTTTGCGGCCTATGGGAACTACGACGCCATGCTGCTGACCTGCATCGATCCGCGCTTTCCCGAGCCGACCATCAAGTACATGGAAGGCCGCGATATGCTCGGCAAATACAGCCAGTTTAGTTTTGCCGGCGCCGCCATCGGCGTGGTGGCGCCCGCGTTCAAGGCTTGGGAACCGGCGTTCTGGGAAAATCTTGCGGCCTCGATCGAATTGCACAGCATTCCGAAAGTCATCGCGATAAATCATCGCGACTGCGGCGCGGCGAAAATCGCCTATGGCGAGGCGGCGGTGGCCAATCCGCAGATTGAGACGGAAACGCACAAGGCCTCGCTGATGGAATTCCGCAAACAGGTTGCCGAGCGCCAGCCCAAGCTTGCAGTCGAGCTCGGCCTGATGGCGCTCGACGGCAAGGTGGAGATGTTTTCGTAGTTTTTCGTCATGGCCGGGCTTGTCCCAGCCATCCCGATCAGGGGCGCATTGCCCTCCTAAGCGAGATCACCGGGTCACGCCGCTACGCGGCGGCCCGGTGATGACATACTGGGGCTAGGCCGACCGCGCCAACGCGCCGTCGATCATGTCGACGGTGTTCTGCAAGCCATAAACCGCGGCGAACGAGCCGAAGCGCGGGCCCTTCTCCTGGCCGAGCAGCACCTGGTAGAGCATGTTGAACCAGTCGAGCGAGACGCCCGGCTTGCCATCCTTGGCCTTTTTCTTGTGGTCGAGGAACGGCTCGCGGCGGCCCACCTCGTAGACGATATCCTGGATTTCCTCAGCCGGCGCCTCCGCCGGCAAATTCGACAAGGCGTCGCGCAGATCGATCAGCGCGGCGCGCTCGACCTCCGATGGCTCACGGAATTTCTTCGCCGGCTGCACGAAGTCGCGGAAATAATGGATGGCGTATTCGACTTGCGCGTTGAGCTTGGGATGCGTCTGTGCCGTGACGCCCGGCCGGTAGCGGCCGATGAAGCCCCACAGCGTTTCCGCGTTCTCCGCGTTGGAAGACGACACCAGCGTCAGCAGCATCGAGAACGAAATCGGCATCTCGGTCTTGGGCGGCTGGCCGGAATGGATGTGCCAGACCGGATTCGACAAGCGCTGCTTCAAATCCTGCCGTTGATAGCCGTCGAGGAATTGCTGGTATTCGTCGACGGTGCGCGGGATGACGTCGAAGTAAAGGCGCTTGGCCGCCTTCGGCTCGCGATACATGAACAATGACAGGCTTTCCGGTGAGGCATAGCGCAGCCATTCGTCGATGGTGAGGCCGTTGCCCCTCGACTTGGAAATCTTCTGCCCGTTCTCGTCGAGGAAGAGTTCGTAGTTGAAGCCTTCCGGGGCTAAGCCACCCAGCGCGCGGCATATTTCGCCCGACAGTTTGACCGAATCGATCAAGTCCTTGCCGGCCATCTCGTAGTCGATGCCGAGCGCCACCCAGCGCATCGCCCAGTCCGGCTTCCATTGCAGCTTGCAGCGCCCGCCGGTGACCGGCGTGGTGATCGGCTGTTTCGTGTCCGGATCCTCGTAGGTGATGGTGCCGGCCTTGGCGTCGTGTGCCAGCACCGGCACCTGCAACACGATGCCTGAATTCGGATTGATCGGCAGGAACGGCGAATAAGTTGCCGCGCGCTCCTCGCGCAGCGACGGCAGCATGATCGCCATCACCTTGTCGAAGCGCTCCAGCACCGTAAGCAGTGCGCTGTCGAAGCGGCCGGACTTGTAGCAGTCGGTCGACGACAGAAATTCGTAGTCGAAACCGAAATGATCGAGGAACTTGCGTAAGCGCGCATTGTTGTGCGCGCCGAAGCTCGCATGCTCGCCGAACGGATCGGGCACCTGGGTGAGCGGTTTGCCGAGATATTGCTGCAACATGTCCTTATTCGGCACGTTGTCCGGCACCTTGCGCAAGCCGTCCATGTCGTCGGAGAAGGCGATCAGCCGCGTCTTCACTCTGTCGTCGGTGAGCACGCGGAAGGCGTGGCGCACCATGGTGGTACGCGCCACCTCGCCGAAGGTGCCGATATGCGGCAGCCCGGATGGGCCGTAGCCGGTCTCGAAGATCACTTCGTCCTTCGGCTGCCGTTTCAGCCGCGCCACGATCTTGCGCGCTTCCTCGAACGGCCAGGCGTTCGAGCGTTCGGCAACGTCACGCAAGTTTTCGGTGGTTTCGGTCACGGACATTACAATCTCCGGCGCGGACAGTAGGAATCCGGCGCTCACACGTCAAATAGATGAACTCAAAACGGGCTGATCGGGAAATAGCGCAGCCACAGGTCGGTAAAGCGGCCTTTCTCCCACAGCCGGAACAGCGCCCAGTTGAACGCCTGCCGCAACAGGTTGTTGCCGCGCTTGACGGCGATGCCGACGCCTTCGCCGAAAAAGCGGCTTTCCGTATAAGGCCCGCCGCGAAATTCGCAGCAACCGCCAGAGTCGGTGCCGTTGAGCCAGAAGGCGAGCGAGATACCGTCGCCGAACAGGAGATCGACCTCGCCTTTTTTCAAGGCGTCGCGCGCCGCTTCCGCGCTCGTATAGGGATGCAGTTCGGCCTCGGTGAACAAGGCCTTCAAGTAAGCCTCGTGCGCGGTGCCGGCGACCACCGCGATCTTCTTGGCTTCCAGCGCTTCCGGCCGCACGTCGTCGATGTTGAAGTCGCGGCGCGACACGAAACGTGCCGGCGGCCGGTAATAAGGGTCGCTGAAATCGACCTGCTGGCGCATCTCCGGTGTCTCGGCGATCGAGGCGATCACCGCGTCGCCGCTGTTGCTGTTGAGCGAGGCGATCAATGTATCGAAGCGCCGCATCTGCACCGTGCAGGCAACCTTGATCTCCTCGCAAATCAGCCGCGCCAGATCGACATTAAAGCCGGTGGGCGCGCCGTCCGGCCCGGTATAATTGAACGGCGGATAGTCGGTTTCGGTGAGGAAGCGGATGATGCTGATGCGCGACAGGTCCGGCCGCTCCGGCCGCCGGCGCGGGTCCCAGAAGCCGGGCACGGCACTCGGGTTGCTCACCGGATTAGTATCCGGCGCGGTTGCCGGCGGCGGATTGGCGGGCTCATTGGCGCCTTGCGCCTTTGCCGTGGCGATGGCCGCCAACAGGGCAACAACGACAACCGCAGCACCGGCGCGCGCGCATTGACCGCTCATCCAGTTCATCCGCCAACCTCAAGGGGAAGGAATCGGGCGAACATAGCATCGCCATTGTGGCGGACCAGCCACAATCGCCTTGCCGGTGGAGATGTTGCGCCGGCAGCGTCAGGCGCCGGTCAGATGCTTCTCGATATCGTGCACCGGATGCTTGACCAGATCCTTGTCCAGCTCGGCGCGCACGGCGCCGCGCACCGCCTGCGAATAGGCCGAACGTATCATGCCGAGCGCGCGCGGCGGCGCCACCATGATCAGCGACTTGGTCTTGCCGGCGGCGATGACGCCGTCGAGATATTGCACCAGATGCACGAGAAAGGTCCGCTCGGCCTGGTCGTGCCAATCGGTCTGCTCGACGGCGCTGCGCCCGCCCGGATTGGCCGGACTGAAGGCGCGGCCCGGCGCATCGGTGCCGAGCTCATGGGTGGCCAAATTCTTCTGCTCGAAGACCTTGATGGTTTTAAGATTGGGAAACTTGGCGTCGCCGGTGTTTTCCAGCACCAGCGCCTTGGCGCCGTCGCAGACCACAACCCATTCGCCACGGTGGATCAATAATTCCGACATGCGGGCCTCCTGAACTTAGCGCAAGTCTAGAACATCCGCGAACCCGGCGTCTTGTTCTGAATCAAACGCCCAAGGCCGCCCTTTCGTTGCGAAAAGCCCTAAATCAATTGGTGCCGTCGAGCAGCCGGCGGGCGATGACCTGCGCCTGAATCTCGGCAGCGCCTTCGAAAATATTCAAGATGCGGGCGTCGCATAGGATACGCGACACTGGAAATTCCAGCGCGAAGCCGTTGCCGCCATGGATCTGCACTGCATTGTCGGCATTAGCCCAGGCGATGCGCGCGGCCAGCAATTTCGCCATGCCAGCTTCGAGATCGCAGCGGCGGCCGGAATCCTTTTCGCGCGCCGCGAAATAAGTAAGCTGGCGCGCGGTCATGATTTCCGCCGCCATCATGGCAAGCTTGTCGGCGACGCGCGGAAAGCTGACGATCGGAACGCCGAACTGCACGCGCGCCTGCCCATAGTCGAGCGCCTGCTCCATCGCCGCTTGTGCGACGCCGATGGCGCGCGCCGCGGTCTGGATGCGCGCCGATTCGAAGGTCTGCATGAGCTGCTTGAAGCCCAGCCCCTCGACGCCGCCCAGCAGGTTTTCCGCCTTCACTTCGAAGCCGTCGAAGGCGATCTCGTATTCCTTCATGCCGCGATAGCCGAGCACCTCGATCTCGGTGCCGCTCATGCCCTTGGCCGGGAACGGGTTTTTGTCGTCGCCGCGCGGCTTTTCGGCGAGCAGCATGGACAGACCGCGGTGGCCGGTTTCCTTCGGATTGGTGCGCACCAACAGCGTCATCAGGTCGGCGCGCACCGGATGGGTGATCCAGGTCTTGTTGCCGTAGACTTTGTAGACGTCGCCCTCGCGCACCGCGCGGGCCTTGATCGAGGCGAGGTCGGAGCCGGTGTTCGGCTCGGTGAAGACGGCGGTCGGCAGCACCTCGCCGGAGGCGATCTTCGGCAGCCATTTTTCCTTCTGTTCGACGGTGCCGCTACCGAGGATCAGTTCGGCGGCGATCTCCGAGCGCGTGCCGAGCGAGCCGACGCCGATATAGCCGCGCGCCAGTTCCTCCGACACCACGCACATGGACTCCTTGCCGAGCCCCATGCCGCCGAATTCTTCCGGGATGGTCAACCCGAACACGCCGAGCTCCGACATTTGCGCGATGATTTCCATCGGGATGTAGCTGTTGGTGCGGTGCCAGGTCTGCGCGTGACCGATCACCTCGCTGTCGGCGAATTTACGCATTTCCTCGCGGATCGATTCCAGCGTTTCATCGAGGCCGCAGGCGCCGACCGTGGCGTTGTGGTGAGCGCCCATCAACTCGATCAGACGGGCGCGCCGCTGTACGGTGTTGCCGCTGGCGATCAAGCTCTCGGTGCTCCGGTTGAGGCGGCTCGCGACTTGCGACGCGGAAAGTCCGAGATCGCTCGGCCGCACCAGCTCGCCCTGGCTCATCGGAATCCCGCCGACGATCTGGGCGAGATATTCGCCGAGCGCGATGCGCACCAACAGCTCCTCGATTTCGCCGAAGCTGCCGGCGCCGACCATGCGCTGGGTATAGGCGGCGAGCTGGCGCACCGCCTCGACGTAAGTGGCGAGCCAGGCCAGCCCATGGGTGGCGCGCTGCTCGCGATCGAACAGACGGGCGATCGGGTGGCCTTCCACCACCACCTTCTCGCGCACCTTGGCCACCGCATCGGCCAGCAAGGCATCGAGGGCGGCGGTCGCCTCGCGGCTGAGTTCGACGAGCTCGTGTTCGGCGGTGGAGCGGGAAGCGGCGACGGACATGGGATCCTCGAATGCAGGCGATGTCTTCAGGTGCCGGCGGCGCCAAAGACACTACGCGTGCAGTGCACAAAAGCAAAGTAGCGGCGTAGAATTGGCCGTTTTCCCGCCCCTTTCAGGGGCATGTCTCCTTCAAATTGCTACAAAATTAACCATTTCACGCTTTCATCACGGCAATACCGCCGCGCGGCGCGCCCTGCCACTGGTGAGATCCGAACCCCGCCATGCGCTTCATCAATCTATCGTTTCCGTTCAGCCGGCTGAACCGGTTGCTGACCTCGATTTCGGTGCGCACCCGCATCATCGTGCTGGCGCTGATTCCGGTGGTCGGGTTTCTCGCCAACGGCCTCACCTACGTGTCCGGCGAAGGCGAAGTCGGCACCGCCTTCGAGACCCTCAAGCATTCCAACGCGCTCGCCGATTCCAGCCGCGATTTCAAGAGTTCGATCGCGGCCTTGCGCATCATCGTGAAGGATTTCAGCGCCAGCCCGAGCAGCAATCTGGTGGTGGGCTTCGAGCAGGCCCATGCGCTCGCGCTGCAGAGCCTCGACACCATCGCGGCCTCGATCGATCGCCGCCATGCCCACAACATCGAGGACCTGCGCAAGGACGTCATGGTCCTGCGCGACACTTTCAATGAACTGGTGGGCGAACAGAAGACGCTCGGCTTCGACGAAAAATCCGGGCTGCGCAACAATCTTCGCGAGGCCGGCAATGCGGTCGAGCGCATCATCAACGAGAACATGACATGGCTGGCCGAAGCGGACGCCGGCAAATTGATGATGGCGCTGCTGATCATGCGCAGCCATGAAGCCGAATACCGACTCAACCCGAGCGAACTGACCAAGCAGCAATTCCTCGCCGGCTACAAGAAATTCACCGACACCTTCGCGCTCATCGACGGCACGCCGGAGATGAAGAATTCGCTCGAGCAGGAGGTGATGACCTATGCCGACACTTTCGAGAAATGGATCACCGGTTTCGACCGGGTGCACCCCTTACGCGCGGTGATCGATATCGACAGCCAGCGCATGCTGCCGCGCGCCGACGATATCATCGAGCAGGCGCGCCAAACGGCGGAAGATGCGTCGTCGGGAATGACCGCATCGCAATCCCATACCCGCGGCGGGATTATCATCGTCGGCATCGCCATGGTGGCCTTCGGTCTCGGCTTCAGCTGGCTGATCGGACGCAGCATCACGCGCCCGCTCAATGGTCTGGCCGGCGTCATGCAACAGCTCGCCGACGGCGACACCAGCGCCCGCATCCCTGCCACCGACGCGCGCGATGAAATCGGCGAGATGGCGCGTACCGTAATCGTATTCCGAGACAACATGATCGAGCGCGAAAAGCTCGCCGCCACCCAGGCCGACGCAAGCCGCTCGCAGGTGCAGCGCAACGACACGATTTCTCTCACGATCGCACAATTCAAACACTCGGTCGAAAGCGCGCTGAGCAAGCTGCGCGCCGCTTCCATCAAGCTCGAAATGAGCTCGACCGATCTCAACAAGGCAGCCGATACCATGTCGGCGGAAGCCGGCACCGCCGAACAACGCGTCGCCGCCGCATCCGACAATGTGACCACGGCCGCCGGGTCGGTCGAGGAACTGGCGGCATCGATCGGCGAAATCTCTTCGCAGGCCGCGAAATCCACCGACGTGGCGGGCCGCGCGGTATCGGAAGCCCAGCGCACCGTCACCACCATGTCGCAACTCGGCAGCGCCGCCACCCGCATTGGCGAGGTGGTGGGCCTGATCCGGGCGATCGCCGGGCAGACCAACCTGCTCGCGCTCAATGCCACCATCGAAGCGGCGCGTGCCGGCGAATCCGGCAAGGGCTTCGCGGTGGTCGCATCGGAAGTGAAATCGCTGGCCGGACAAACCGCCAAAGCAACCGAGGAGATCGCCGAGCAGATCGGCTCGATCCAATCGGCCGCCGCCGACTCTGCCCGCGCGATCGAACAGGTCAACACCATCATCCGTGAAATGTCGGCGATCGCTACCATGGTGGCGGCGACCGTCGATCAGCAGAATTCGGCGGTGGCTTCGATCGCGGAAGGCGTCAGCCGCGCATCCGGCGAAGCGCGCAGCGGCGCCGAGGCAATGAGCAAGGTTGCCGGCGTCACCACCGATGCCCGTTCGACCGCCTCCGACGTCAAGGACCTCGCCGATGCAGTCGCGGTCGAGGCGGAAAACCTCGAAGCGGAAGTGCGGCAGTTCCTCGCCAACGTCCAGGCGGCGTGATTTCGTTCTCCCCGCATGCGGGGAGCTGCGACAAGACCCCTTGCAAAGCGCGCGGCAATAGCCGATCTCAAGGCGACCGATATTGTTGCGGGGCCGGCGTTTTGCGCATTCTCAAACTGTCGTGGTCGGTTCTACTCGACGCGCTTTGGCGGTTTCTCGCCCATGACGGCTGGGCGATCGCGAGCCACATCGCGCTGTCCACACTGATGGCGATGTTCCCATTCCTGATCGTGGTCACCGCGCTGGCCGGCTTTTTCTTTGGCTCGAAGGAACTTGCCGACGAGGCCGCACACATCCTGCTGGAAGCCTGGCCGAAGGAAGTGGCCGGGCCGATCGCGTTCGACATCACCGATGTGCTGACCAATACCCGCGGCGACGTGCTCACCCTCGGCGCACTGTTCGCGGTCTATTTTGCCTCCAGCGGGGTGGACGGCCTGCGCATCGGGCTCAACCGCGCCTACGATCTGGTCGAGGCGCGCTCGTGGTGGATCCTGCGGCTGGAGGCGATCGTCTACGTGCTGATCGGCGCGGTGGCGATCCTGGCGTTCTCGTTCCTGGTGGTGCTGGCGCCGCTGATCTGGGCTCGGCTGGTGCATTACGTGCCGACGCTGGCGCCGCTCAGCGACGTCATCGATCTCGCCCGCTACGCGGTCGCGGTGGTGGTGCTGGTGATCGCGCTGGTGATCGTGCATCGCTGGCTGCCAGCCGGCCGCCGTTCCTTCGGCGATATCACGCCGGGCATCGTCGCGACGCTGTTGTTATGGCTGATCAGCGGCGCAGCCTTCGGCCGCTATCTCGCCAGTTACGCCTTCGCCTATGTGTCGATGTATGCGGGGCTCGCCTCGGTGATGATCGCGCTGGTGTTCCTCTATGTCTGCGCGACCATCTTCATCTTCGGTAGCGAGTTGAATTCGGCCATCGTGACGGCGCGCACCAGAACGCCCGCGGCTGACCGCTAGCCGCTAGCCGCCCGCCGCTTCCTGTGCGTCTTCCAGCGTCTTGAGGCCCTGGCGCGGCGCGTTCACCATCACCGCCATGTTGCCGGGCGGATGCTGGTTCTTCCACATCTTCATGTGCGCAAGCGGGATCTTGTCCCAGCCGAACACCTCGCTCAGGCAGGGATCGATACGCTGCTCGAGTACGAATCGGTTGGCCAGCGAGGCCTGCTTGAGATGAGCGAAGTGCGAGCCCTGGATGCGCTTCTGCCGCATCCAGACATAGCGGGCGTCGAAAGTGAGATTGTAGCCGGTGGTGCCGGCGCAGAACACGACCATGCCGCCGCGCTTCACGACCAGGCAGGAAACCGGGAAAGTCTGTTCGCCCGGATGCTCAAACACGATGTCGACGTCGCGTTTGCCTGTGATGTCCCAGATCGCCTTGCCGAAGCGGCGCGCTTCCTTGGTCCAGTCATTGTATTCGGCGGTGTTGACCGCCGGCATCTGGCCCCAGCACTTGAATTCCTTGCGGTTGATCACGCCTTTGGCGCCCAGATTGAAGACATATTCCGCTTTCGACGCGTCGGAAACCACGGCGATGGCGTTGGCGCCCGAGGCCGCCACCAGTTGCAAACCGAACACGCCGAGCCCGCCGGAGGCGCCCCACACCAGCACATTGTCGCCGGGCTTGAGGGTATGCGGGGAATGGCCGAACAGCATGCGATAGGCGGTGGCAAGCGTCAGCGTGTAGCAGGCCGACTCCTCCCAGGTCAGATGCATCGGCTTGTGCATCAATTGCCGCGACTGCACGCGGCAGAATTGCGCGAATGAGCCGTCCGGCGTCTCGTAGCCCCAGATGCGTTGCGAGGGCGACAGCAGCGGATCGCCACCATTGCAGTCCTCGTCGTCGCCGTCGTCCTGATTGCAGTGGACGATGACCTCGTCGCCGACCTTCCAGCGATGCACCTTGTTGCCGACCGCCCAGACGATGCCGGCGGCATCGGAGCCGGCGATGTGGAACGGATGCTTGTGCACGTCGAGGGTAGACACCGGCTGGCCGAGACCGGCCCAGACGCCGTTGTAATTGACACCGCCCGCCATCACCAAAATCAGCACCTCGTCCTCGCCGATCGGCCAAGTCGGCACCACTTCGAGCTGGAACGACTTGTCCGGCGGCCCGTGCCGCTCCTTGCGGATCACCCAGGCGTGCATTTTCTCGGGCACGTGCCCGAGCGGCGGGATTTCGCCGATGTCATAGAGATCCTTGAGCGGAGCAACGCTCTTCTTCTGAGCAACGGCCGGCATCTGCACTCTCCTTGTGCCTTGAATAGTCTGGCGCAATTCATGCTGCAACGCAATAATTCGTTTTGGTGCCGGCCAGCCGGGCTTTTAAGGGTTCCTCAAGGCGGCTGCGCCTAGCTTTGCGCGATTTCAAAGCGGGGCTGACGTGGCCATGGCGGTGTACGAAATATCTCCGGCGCGCAGCCTGCCGCATAGCCGCCCCATCGAGTTGATCTGCTCTGCTCTGATTGTTGGGCAGTTGGTCTACTTGATCGCGTCCTACCTGCAAGGTTCTTGGCTCGCGGCCGGCGCCGTGCCGACTGATTTCGTCAATGTCTGGGCCGCCGGACAATTGGTTTTGCAGGGCAATCCCGCCGCGGCCTACGACTGGCCGACGCACAAGGCGATGGAAGTCATCGCGCTCGGCCATCCGTTCGCCGGCTATTTCGGCTGGCATTATCCGCCGACGTTCCTGCCGGTCGCCGCCTTGCTTGCCGCGATGCCCTATGTTCCGGCCCAGATCGTTTTCTTGTTCTCGACATTCTGTCTTTACGTGTTCTGCGTGCGCGCAATCGTCGATACCCGCGCCGGTTTTGTGCTGGCCGCCGCCTTCCCGGCGCTGCTCGCCAACGCCATCGCCGGCCAAAATGGATTCCTCAGCGCGGCACTTCTAGGCGGCACGCTGCTCTGCATCGAGCGGCGCCCGCTGCTCGCCGGCGTGCTGCTCGGCCTGCTCACCTACAAACCGCATCTCGGCCTGTTGTTTCCCATTGCATTGGCGGCGGGCGGACACTGGCGCGTGTTCATCGTGGCCGGCATCGTGGCGGCGCTTATGGCCGTTGCGTCATGGGGCGCGTTTGGCACCGAGACCTGGCAAGCCTTCATCGGCAATATCGGCCACACCTCGCAGGCCTTCCTGTCCGAAGGCTGGGCGGATTTCGGCAAGCTGCAAACCGCCTTCGGCCTCACGCGCACGCTCGGCTTCGGCGAGCCGCTGGCCTGGAGCGTGCAAGGCGTGGTGGCGCTCACGACCGCCGTCGCCGTCGCCGCGCTCTGGCGCAGCCAAGCCGCCTATGAAATCAAGGCCGCAGCGCTTGGCGCCGGCGCCATGCTGGCGACGCCCTATCTCTACACTTACGATCTGGTGGTACTGGCGGTGCCGCTCGCCTTCCTGTGGAAGCTCGGCCGCGCGCGCGGGTTCCTTACACATGAACTGGCCGGCATCGGCCTGGCCTGCCTGCTGGTGCTGATCTTCCCGTTCGTAAAGGCACCGGTGGGCTTTGCCGCGGTGCTGCTGGTGGCGGGGTTGATCGCGCGGCGCGCGCTGGCGCCAAGCCAGTTCAGTCCCGCCCACGCCTGATCCGGCGGGGCTGCACGATCTAAAGTGCCCGGCGCCGTCACGCGGCTGTCGAAAAACAACTTCACAATGCATCCAGGGCGGTCGACGCCGGCACCGCTTTGATGTTCAATCGGTGCGATCGCGGGCCGGCCACCGGGGCCTTTGGCCACGGTCAGGGGACAACGCCATGGCAGCGGAAAGTCTGATCATTCTCATCATCGTCGGCGCGATTGCCGGCTGGCTCGCCGGTTTGATCGTCAAGGGCGTCGGCTTCGGCCTGATCGGCAACATCATCGTCGGCATTGTCGGTGCCTTCATCGGCACCTGGCTCTTGGGCTATCTGCACATCATGATCGGCGGCGGCTTTATCGCGGCCATCATCAATGCCACCATCGGCGCGGTCATCCTGCTGTTCGTCATCGGCCTGGTGAAGCGGGCCTGAACGCGCGCGGCCCGCGCCGCAGCGTAAGTGCCAGCTCGACTAGGGCCGCGGCCGCATAGAAGCCGCCGATCCACCATAGGCTGCGCGGTGCGGTCGTATAGCTGCGCACCACCAGCAGTGCGAAGCTTGCCGCCGTCAGCAACGCGCCGGCGAGCGGCCAAATCGCGGCCAGCCCAATTTGGCGGCGCGTGTGCCAGGCCGACAAATTGATAGCGAAGAAGATCAGCAAGAAGGTGGCGCTGGCGAAGCTCGAAATGATTTCGAGCGGCGCGGCCAGCGCGAAGGCGAGCGACATCGCCGTCAGCGCGAGTAACGACACCCAGGGCACCGCACGGGTGCGCTCGCGTAACGAGAACAGGCGCGGCAAAGCGCGCTCGACCGCCATCACCATGGCCAGCCGCGCGGCACCGAACAGCGTGGCGTTGATCGCCGAGGCGGTGGAGAGCAGCGCGGCGATGCCTATCAACACGAAACCGAATTCGCCCATGGTCGGGCGCGCCGCCACCGCCAATACATATTCCTGGTCATGTTGAATCTGTGCCGGCGTCAGATTACCGAGCGCAACCATCGCCACAATCACGTAGATCGCCGTGGTCGCCAGAATAGCGATAACCAGCGCGCGCTTGAGATTGACGCGCGGATTTTCCATTTCCTCGATGGCGTTGGGAATGAGTTCGAAGCCTTCATAGGCGACGAAGATCAGCGCCGCCGCGGTGAGCGGCGCGAGCGCGCCGCGGTCGAACAACGGCTGGAAATGATTGGCCTGCACTGTCCGCATGCCGGTAACGGCGAAGGCCGCGAGAATGGCGAGCTTGACCGCGACCACGATCAATTCGGTCAGACCCGAGGTCTTGGCGCCGCCGAGATTAACCGCCAGAAAGCCGACCAGCACCAGGGCGGCGATGCCGCCGCTGACCAAGCCGTGCGATCCGCTGCCGGCGACGAGCGTGGCGCCATAGGCACCGAAAGCGGTGGCATAGAGCGCGAGTGTGCCGACATAGCCGGCCACCAGCACCCAACCTGCCACCGCCGCCAGGCCGGGCCGGCCGAATGCATGCTCGATATAGGTGAAGCTGCCGCCGTCGCCGTGGAAGGCCAAGCCGAGATGGGCGTAGGACAGCCCGGTCAGCAGCGCGATCACGCCGCCGACGGCGAGCGTCAGCGGCACCGCATGCCCGGCCTCCGCAATAGCCAGGCCGAGCACGGCGAAAATGCCGCCGCCGATCATGCCGCCGACGCCGATAGCGGTGACTTCGGCAAGGCTGAGTTTGCGGGCTGGCGCAGTCATGATACGGCCGCCACCTTCCTGCTTGGCCGGCAGAGAAGCCTAGACGCCGGCGCAAGCGAGTCCAGGCCGGCCGACGCCGCGCCAGGATCTAAACTCATTATTTGTATGAGCCGGAGGTCGCTGGCTGGGCCGCGCAGCCAAATCGAGACGGGTGAGCTGCGGTTGGCCGACATTCGCTTTAGCCCCGAAAGCGGCCATTCGGTAACCGGGGAGCGTATCTATGCATAATCATGCTTGGCCTTATTCGATGCATCGCTAATCTGCTAATTGACCTATTCCGTTATATATTGCCTTAGCGAGATGAATTGATTGGGGGAAGCGAGATGACAACGCAGCAAGCGATAGCGTTCGGCATCTTGGGCGTGACCCTGGTCATGTTTATCTGGGCGCGCTGGCGCTACGACGTCGTCGCGATGTTCGCACTGCTCGCGGTGGTGCTGACAGGCGTTGTCCCGGCCAAGGATGCCTTCATCGGTTTTGCGCACCCGGCAGTTATCACTGTGGCGGCGGTTCTGGTGATCAGTCGCGGCTTACAAAATGCCGGGTTGGTCGATGTCGTGGCCAAGGCGATCGCGCCGTTACGCGGCCGGGAAAATCTTCAGCTTGTCGCGCAATGCACCGTGATAGCGGTGCTGTCCAGTTTCATGAACAATGTGGGCGCGCTGGCACTGATGCTGCCGGTCGCGCTTCGTAATGCCTATCGTGACGGCTATCCGCCGGCAAAGTCCCTGATGCCGCTCGCGTTCGCTTCCCTGCTGGGCGGGCTTGTCACGTTGATCGGAACGCCGCCAAACATCATCATCGCGACGTTCCGCGCCAATCAATCCGGCAAGCCGTTCGGCATGTTCGATTTCACGCCCGTTGGCGCGACCGTCGCATTGGTCGGATTGGCGTTTCTCGTGCTGGTCGGGTGGCGGCTTATACCGTTCAATCGTCGCAAGTCGGATTCCGGACCTGCTTTCGCCATCGAAAGTTATTTTACGGAGGCCGAAGTCCCGGACAACTCCAAGGCCGCTGGCATGACGATTTATGAATTGGAACAGCTCGCCGATGACGACGTCATTATCGCCGGACTGGTCCACGACAACCAAAGGCGTCTGATACCGGCCGGCAACCAGCGTCTGCGAGCCCGCGACGTTGTCGTGCTGCGCGGCGATACGGATGCATTGAAATCCGTGATCGATGCCGCCGGCCTCAAACTGGTCGGAGACAAGGACATTCGGCGCGAGGATTTGAAATCCGACGATATCGAATTGGTGGAGGCTGTCGTAAGTCCCGGCTCCAAATTGATAGGTTCGACCCCCATTTCGGCTCGCCTGCGGACAATTCACGGGGTCAATCTTCTGGCAATAGCGCGCCAGGGCCGCCGTATCGATGAGCGCCTGGGGCACGTCCAATTTCATGCCGGCGACGTGATGCTGCTGCAAGGTCCACGATCCGAAATGCCAGAAATCTTGGCGCGGCTCGAGTGCCTGCCGCTGGCCGAACGGAGCCTTGGTCTGGGTCGTCAACGGCGATTGATATTGGCGGGAGGCATTTTCGCCGCATCCGTCGTGACGGTGGTCATGGGACTGCTACCGGTCCACATTGCCTTCACAGCCGCCGCCGCCTGCCTCGTCGCCACCAATATCGTGCGGCCAACCGAAGTGTACACCGCCATCGACTGGCCGGTTATCGTGCTGCTGGCGGCCATGTTCCCGGTCGGCATCGCGCTCGAAGCAACCGGGGGCACAGCCGTGGTGGCCAGCGAAATCATGCGGCTGACGGAAGGTCTTGGTGTCGCCTGGGTGCTGTTGGTGGTCCTCGTCGGCACGATGTTCATGTCCGACGTCATCAACAACAACGCGACCGCAGTGTTGATGGCTCCTATCGCGACAACGGTTGCGACGCGGCTTGGCGTCAGTTCCGATCCATTCCTGATGGCGGTGGCGATCGGGGCATCCAGCGCCTTCCTTACGCCGATCGGACACCAATCCAATACGCTGGTCATGGAACCGGCCGGCTATCGCTTCAGCGATTTCTGGCGGGTCGGGTTGCCGCTCCAAGTACTGATTGTCGCAACTGCTCTACCGATGATTTTATGGATATGGCCGCTCTAATGCGCTGACCCCGCAAGCGCATTTATGCGGGCGAAGGAAGCCAATCGCGTCCCAGCGGGGTCAAAACCGGATACCGCGCCACGCAAAACCCGACGAAGCTTGCAACCTTTGTTGCAATGCAACAAAAGACAGTGCAATCTGTCTATTGCAGGCCCCCGATGCGCGACAAAACCCAACGCGACAAGCCCTGGATTTTCCGGACCTATGCGGGCCATTCGACGGCCGCGAATTCCAACGCGCTCTATCGCAAGAACCTGGCGAAGGGGCAGACCGGGCTTTCGGTCGCCTTCGATCTACCGACGCAGACCGGCTACGACTCCGACCACGTGCTGGCGCGCGGCGAAGTCGGCAAAGTCGGCGTGCCGGTCTGCCATCTCGGCGACATGCGCGCGCTGTTTGACGGCATCCCGCTCGGCACCATGAACACCTCGATGACCATCAACGCCACCGCGGCGTGGCTGATGGCGCTCTACATCGCGGTCGCCGACGAGCAGGGCGCAGCGCGCACGAGCCTCACCGGCACCATCCAGAACGACATCATCAAGGAATATCTCTCGCGCGGCACTTACGTGTTTCCGCCGGCGCCGTCGATGCGGCTGATCAAGGACGTGGCGATCTTCACCACGACGGAATTGCCGAAGTGGAATCCGATGAACATCTGCTCCTATCATTTGCAGGAAGCCGGCGCGACGCCGGTGCAGGAGCTCGCCTTCGCGCTGGCGACCGCGGTCGCCGTGCTCGACACGGTGAAGGCGTCGGGCGAAGTCGGCCAAGAGAAATTCGGCGAAGTGGTCGGGCGCATTTCGTTCTTCGTCAACGCCGGACTTCGTTTCATCACCGAAATGTGCAAGATGCGCGCCTTCGCCGAATTGTGGGAGGAGATCACGCGCACCCGTTACGGCGTGACCGACCCCAAGCAGCGGCTGTTCCGCTATGGCGTGCAGGTGAACTCGCTCGGCCTCACCGAGCAGCAGGCCGAAAACAACGTGCCGCGAATTCTGCTCGAAATGCTGGCGGTCACGCTGTCGAAGAACGCGCGCGCCCGCGCCGTGCAATTGCCGGCCTGGAACGAGGCGCTCGGCCTGCCGCGGCCGTGGGATCAGCAATGGTCGCTGCGCATGCAGCAGATCCTCGCCTACGAGACCG
Organism: uncultured Alphaproteobacteria bacterium; assembly: GCA_963739825.1. Classification (GTDB taxonomy): domain Bacteria; phylum Pseudomonadota; class Alphaproteobacteria; order Rhizobiales; family Xanthobacteraceae; genus Pseudolabrys. The sequence goes on along the minus strand of CAVUBU010000001.1, from coordinate 1,267,489 downwards.
ACCTGCTCGATTACGGCGACATCTTCGACGGCTCCGAAGAAATCGCGCGCAAGGTGGACGAGTTGAAAGCCGAGGCGAAGGAAGAGCTGGCGCGCATCGACGAAATGGGCGGCGCAGTGGCGGCGGTCGAGACCGGCTACATGAAGCAGCAACTGGTGGAGAGCAACACCGCGCGGCTGGAGGCAATCGAGCGCGGCGAGCAGATCGTGGTCGGCGTCAACAAATATCTGGAGAGCGAGGCATCGCCGCTCACCGGCGGCGTCGATTCGATCATGACGGTGTCGGAAGACGCCGAGCGCGACCAGCTCGAACGGCTGAAGGCCTGGAAAGCCGCGCGCGACAAACGCGCCGTGGCCGATGCGCTGGCCGAACTCAAGCGCGCCGCCACCAGCGGCGGCAATATCATGCCGGCCTCGATCGCCTGCGCCAAAGCCGGCGTCACCACCGGCGAATGGGGCTGGACCCTGCGCGAGAGCTTCGGCGAATACCGCGCGCCGACCGGCGTCGGCAGCGCCATGCGCAACGACGTGAGCGGGCTCGACGACATCCGCGCCGACGTTGATCGCGTTTCAAGGAAACTCGGCCGCCGCCTGACCTTCCTGGTCGGCAAGCCCGGACTCGACGGCCATTCCAACGGCGCCGAGCAGATCGCGGTGCGCGCGCGCGATGCCGGCATGCAGGTGGTCTATGACGGCATCCGTTTGACGCCGGAAGAAATCGTCGACGCCGCGCAAAAGCAGAAAGCGCATGTCATCGGGCTTTCCGTGCTGTCGGGCAGCCATCTGCCGCTGGTCGCCGACGTGGTCGGCCGCATGAAGGAAGCGGGGCTCACGGTGCCGCTGGTGGTCGGCGGCATCATTCCGCCGGAAGACGCCGCCGAACTGGAGAAGTCGGGCGTCGCCGCCGTCTACACGCCGAAGGATTTTGAATTAAACCGCATCATGTCCGACGTGGTGCGCATCGTCGAGCAGGCAAACGGCACGAGTAATATGTGAGAATTTGGCCCTTCCGCTGTCATTGACGGGCTTGACCCGGCAACCCATGATGACTTTCCCAGCAATAAAATTTCGTAGGTTTTCCTGCGCGGCATTTCTTCATGGATGCCCGGGTCAAGCCCGGGCATGACACGGAAAGTGTAGCAGCCGCTATGCACCGATGATTAAGGTTCACAAATCGATAGCGCCGCGCGCGCAATGCCCGCTGTTTGCGGGATAACTCTTAGGCAAAATTAAAGGCAACTATGGGAGATTGCGCCCGCGATTAGATCATCAAGGGGCGTCTCCATGGCTGACAACGAAGCACTCGAAGCAATCCTAGCGCGCGGCGAGATCACCGCCGCCGATGTGCTCAAGCTGCGGCATAGCGTTTTCTGGAAGGGCGTGGTCACGCCGGACGACGCCGAAATGGTGTTCGCCCTCAACGACCGGCTGGAAAATAATGCCGATCCGTCGTGGCAACCGTTTTTCGTCGAGGCGCTGACCGACTACCTCGTGTTCCAGGCCGAGCCGCGCGGATATATTTCAGACGCGAACGCCGACTGGCTGATCGCGCGCATCGGCCGCTCCGGCCAGGTCGAAACCGCTTGCGAACTCGAACTGCTGGTGAAGGTGCTTGAGCGCGCCGAATTTAGCCCGGTGAAGCTCGTCGCCTTCGCGCTCGAACAGGTCAAATGGGGCGTGATTCGCTCGCAAGGCTATGTCGGTGCCAGCCATCAGAATGAGCCGGGCGTGGTCGACAAGGCCGAGACCGAATTGGTGCGGCGCATCCTTTTCGCTTTCGGCGGCGACGGCAACATCTCCATCACGCGGCAGGAGGCCGGCGTCCTGTTCGACATCAACGACGCCACGGACGAAAAAAAGAACGATCCGGCCTGGGCCGACCTGTTCGTCAAGGCGCTGGCCAACTTCCTGCTGGCGACGTCCGGCTATCAGGTGCCGACGCGCCAGGAGGCGCTGCACCGCGAAGCCTGGCTCGACGAACCGACAGCCGGTGTCGGCGCCTTCATGGGCGACATGCTGGCCGGCAGCCTGAACGCCATGTGGCAGGCCGTCACGCACGGCACGCTCGACGGCGAGCCGCGCCGTGCAAGCGGATCGTCGGGGCTGACGATCGGCTTCGAACCGATGGCAACCGCGGACGACGCGCGTTGGCTGGCCGAGCGCATCCAGCGCGACCACGTCCTGCGCGCCGACGAGGTGGCGCTCATCAACTTCCTCAAGGACAAGCAGGCTTTTCTGCATCCGCAGTTCGCGCCCATCCTCGATTGCGTCGCTGCTTGAGCGTCGCACCGGCGAGATGACGCCGAAGGCTGCAGCGGCTCGCCGTCAGCGTGGAGCGGAAACCGAAAGCAGCGCCGCGGCCAGCTTGCCCGGGCTAACCGGCTTGGCGAAATAGAAATTCATGCCGGCCGAGCGCGCGGCGGCTTCCTCGCCGCCGCCGCTGCGGCCGGAAATACCGATCACCGGCACTCGGCCCGCCTTGCCTGGCAGCGCGCGGATGCGGCGGGCCGCCTCGATCCCGTTAAAGCCCGCCAGGGCGACGTCCATCAGCACCGCATCGTAGCCGCCGCGCGCCACGGCCTCGACCACCGCCTCGCCGCTCTCGACGAAATCGACGCGATGACCGAGCTCGGTGAGGATCGTGTTCATAACGACGCGTCCGTAAGGATTATCTTCGGCGCACAGGATCGACAGTGTGCGTCCGGGTGCCGCGCGCGCGCCGCCGCGTTCGGCCGGAGGCTGCAAGTCGACGCGATCGACCGGCACGCTCAGGTGGAACGCGGTTCCTTCCCCTTTCTTGCTGGTGACCTTGAGATCGCCGCCCATCGCATGGGCGACCCGCTTGACGAAGACCAGGCCGAGTCCGGCGCCACCGTAACGGCGCGCCACCGCTTCACTCGCCTGCGCGAACGGGCGGAACAGAGTTTTCAATGTACGCGCGTCGATACCGATACCGGTGTCGGCGACCGAGAAGACGAGCCGCACGCGTTTGCGTCCGGCCGGTTTGGCGGCGACGCTGAATGCGACAGTTCCTTCGTTGGTGAATTTGACCGCATTATCGGCAAGATTTTCCAGCGCCGCGCGCAGGCGCAAAGCATCGCCGGCCACCATCGCCGGCAGGTCGGGCGCAATTACGATGTCGGCCTTGATGCCCTTGTTACCGGCGCGGGCGGCGAGCGCGACGGCAACCGCCTCGGCCAGTCGCCGCGGCGAGAACGGATCGTGATGCAAGATCAAACCGGCAGCGTCGGCTCTAACGGCATCGACGATCAAAGTGGTGAGCGCGGCGAGATGATCGGCGCCGCTTTTGATGGCGCTCGCCCATTCGCGTTCGCGCGTGCCGACATCGGAGGTCGCCAGCAGCTCGGCCAGCGCGACGATACCGGTCAGCGGCGTACGGATGTCGTGTGCGATGCCGGCGAGCGCGGCTTCGATGGCGCGCGCAGGCGGCGCCTTGCGCGGGCGCGCGCGCGCTTTGCGCGGCCGTTTCCGGGTCTTGCGCTTCGCCATCCCTTACCCCAGGGCAAAGAATGGCACGGAAGCCGCGCTCAATCGAGCCCGACCGCCTTGCGGATGTCGGCCGGCGTAGCGCCTTGCGCCCGGAGCTCGCGCAGGCCGGTGGACCGGGTCGATTTCGCGAGCTTGGCGCCGCCGGCATCGAGGATCAGGCGGTGGTGGTGGTAGCGTGGCGCCGGGCAGCCGAGCAGCGCCTGCAACAGGCGGTGGACGGATGTGGAATGGAAAAGGTCGCGCCCGCGCACCACCTCGGTGATGCCTTGCGCGGCGTCGTCCACCACGACGGCCAGGTGATAGCTGGTTGGCGTTTCCTTGCGTGCCAGGATCATGTCGCCCCAGGCGGCGGGATCGGCGGCAACGCTGCCGGTTTCGCCCGCCGGGCCGGCGCCGGTATCTTCCCAGGCAAGATCAAATGTCATTCCGGGACGGCCCGCCGGGCCGGACCCGGAATCCAGATGCGCGTTCGGATCTTGCTTATGGATTCCGGGTTCGCTTGCTGCGCTCGCGCCCCGCAATGGCGAGTTAACGCGCGCGAGCGCTTGCGCCATGTCGAGGCGCAGCGCGTAAGGGTCGCCGGCGGCGATGCGGCGCCGCCGTTCGGTTACCGATAGTTTCTTCGCCTCGCCCGCGTAAAGCGGCGCGCCGTCCGGATCGTGACCGATTGCCATGCGCGCGATTTCGGCGCGGCTTTCAAAACTGGGATAAACTAGGCCCATGGCTTCGAACTTGGCGAGCGATTGGCGATAGTCGCCGTAATGCTCGGACTGCCGCCGCACCGGCCGTTCCCAGTCGAGCCCGAGCCAGGCCAAGTCTTCATAGATCGCCGCCTCGTATTCCGGCCGACAGCGCGTCTCGTCGATGTCCTCGATGCGCAGCAGCAACCGTCCGCCCACGGCCTTTGCCATGTCGGCGTTGAGCAGTGCCGACAGCGCATGGCCGAGATGCAGATAGCCGTTGGGCGACGGCGCGAAGCGGAAAACGGGTGGCATGGGTCTGGTCAATCGGTGCCAAATTCTCCATTCATTCCCGCGTAAGCGGGAATCCAGTCAAGTGGTTTCCCTGGGTGCCCGCTTTCGCGGGGACGAACGGTGTATTAGCAAGGCCCGATGACCAACTTCCTCCACAGCGACGCCGATTTGCAAGCCGGTCTGGCGCAATTGATCCACGCCGATTCGCGCCTTGCGCCGGTCGCCGAAAAGGCCGGCGCCTTTGCCTTGCGCCGGCGCGAAGCGGGCTTTGCCGGCCTTTGCGCCATCGTCTGCGGCCAGCAGCTCTCGACCGCGAGCGCGGCGGCGATCCGAAACCGGCTGTTTGCCGCCTTCGAGCCGTTTCATCATGACAGCGTGCGCCGCGCGCGCGCCGACAAGCTCAAACGGCTCGGCCTGTCGGCAGCAAAGATCAAATCGATCCGAGCCATCGGCAAGGCGGTCGCCGAGGGCCACATCGATCTCGGCGCGGTCGGCAATATGGCGGCCGACGATGCGCACGCAAAGCTCACCGCGCTGCACGGCATCGGCCCGTGGACCGCCGACATCTATCTGTTGTTCTGCCTCGGCCATGCCGATGCGTTTCCATCCGGCGACCTTGCCGTGCAGGAATCCGCCCGCCTCGCCTTGGGCTTGCGCCAGCGGCCGGACGCCAAGGCGCTTACAAAAATCGCCGAGGCCTGGCGGCCCTGGCGCGGCGTGGCGGCGCATCTGCTATGGGCCTATTATCACGCCGTGAAGAAGCGCGACGTGGTGCCGGTTCAGCCGCAAGCGAAAAAACCGAAGGCGAAAAAAAGGAAGAATCGAAATGGCTGAACTCGACGGTCCGCGCATTGAGCCGCGCTCGGGCAAAGCAAAGCAACTTGTCGTTTTTCTGCACGGCTACGGCGCCGACGGCAACGACCTGATCGAGATCGGGCGCGCCTGGGCCGGCCTGCTGCCGGACGCGGCTTTCGTGTCGCCGCATGCGCCGCGCCCGTGCGGCCAGGCGCCGGTCGGACGCGAATGGTTTCCCTTGACTTTCCGCGATCCGGACGAGCGCTGGGTCGGCGTACAAGCCGCCGCGCCCGTGCTCGACGGTTTCCTCAACGCCGAACTTGCGCGCCGGCAATTGCCGCCGCAGGCTTTGGCGCTGGTCGGTTTTTCGCAAGGCACCATGATGGCGCTGCATGTCGGCCTGCGCCGTGCCGTGCCGCCGGTCGCGATCGTCGGCTATTCCGGCATGCTGGTGGTGCCGGAAGACGTCGATCCCGACACATTCGCCGCCGAGATCAAAGCCAAGCCGCCGGTGCTGCTGATCCATGGCGACCAGGACCCGCTCATCCCGGTGCAGGCGCTGTTCCACGCCGCCCAGGGGCTCGCCTCGCTGGAGATACCGACCGAATGGCACATTTCGCCCGGCGTCGGCCACGGCATCGATCAGGAAGGCCTGCGTCAGGGCGGCGAATTCCTGGCCAAGCATTTTAGCGCGCGCAAGTAAGCCGCCGACGGACCGTGGCTCGGTTTGCAAAATCCCGATAGGCGATGCGCATCCATCAGACGCCGATAACGACACCGGCAAGGACGGCAGGCGTCACCGATAGACTATGCGAAATAGCCGATAGGGTGCAGGCGTCAGAAAATTGCAAGGCCGCCAATTGCGGCGGCCCGGCGCAGCGGCCACCGCCGCAAATCGAATTCGACGCTCGATCGACCGCATGGCGCAAAGCCATGCGGCGCCGCCAGCAGGCTTACGGCGTGTTGTTTCCGCCACCGAAGCAGCTCAGAAAACTTTGCACCTTGCAGATGATGGACTTGATTTCTTGGAAGATGCAGGACAATGAGCCCCCACCAAAACCAGTCGCGCCTCCGACGACGGCGATTTCCTCGCTGGTCAACTCGCGAATGCCCGCAATCCTGTCGATATGAGTCATGATCGTTCCCCCTGAGTTACCGGGTCACCTAAGTGTTACCGGGTCACCTAAGTCCGACAAAAGGCCAAAATCAGCAAGCTTTGGAGTCAATTCGTCAGGCGTGAAAACGCCTTGTTGCGCGCCGTGATCGTGGTTCGATCAGCGCGGCGCGAACGGCAGGCTCACTACATTTGATTTCCGCCACCGAAGCAGCTCAGAAAGCTTTGCACCTTGCAGATGATGGACTTGATTTCTTGGAAGATGCAGGACAATGAGCCCCCACCAAAACCAGTCGCGCCGCCCACCACGGCGATCTCTTCATCGGTCAAAGCGCGAATGCCCTCGATTTTGTCGATCTGTGTCATTGTTGTTGCCCCTCTCTGTTGCCGAGTCATTTAAGTACGGCGAAATGCTATTGTTCGTTATTCCCAAAATTGAAGCAGCTCAGGAAGCTCTGCACCTTGCAGATGATGGACTTGATTTCACTGAATATGCAGGACAACGAGCCGCCGCCTATATTGAGGCCGCCTCCGACCACGGCGATTTCCTCGTCGGTCAGCTCGCGAATTCCCGCAATCCTGTCAATCTGTGTCATCGTTGCCCCTCTCTGTTGCCGAGTCAGCCACGCCCGGTGAAATGCCATCAACCGGGATCGGAATTTCCGCCGCCGAAGCAGCTCAGCAAGCTCTGCACCTTGCAGATGATCGACTTGATTTCGTGGATGATGCAGGACAACGAGCTGCCGCCGCTTATCGCGAAGCCGCCGCCCACCACGGCGATCTCCTCATTGGTCAACGCGCGAATGCCCTCAATCTTGTCGATCTGCGTCATGATTGCCCCTCTCTGTTGCCGAGTCAGCTAAGTGCGGCGAAAGGCTAGGCGTTATTATTTCCGAAATTGAAGCAGCTCAGGAAGCTCTGCACCTTGCAGATGATGGACTTGATTTCTTGGAAGAAGCAGGACAATGAGCCCCCACCGAAACCAGTCGCGCCGCCCACCACGGCGATTTCCTCGTTGGTCAGTTCGCGAATGCCCGCAATCTTGTCGATCTGTGTCATGGTTGCCTCTCTCTGGTGCCGAGTTCATCCTGGCCCAGCTTAATGCTAGGATTAGCAAACTTCGGAGTCAATTCGTCGGGCCTGAAAACGCCATACTACAGGCTGCGATTGTGGTCCGCTCAGCGCGGCGCGACGCGAACGGCAGGCCTAAAAACGCCCGCCATTACCGCCTGACATTACCGAAGCAGCTCAGAAAGCTCTCGACCTTGCAGATAATGGACTTGATTTCTTGGAAGATGCAGGACAATGAGCCCGCACTGAAACCGATCCCGCCCCCGACCACGGCGATCTCCTCGTTGCTCAACTCGCGGATACCCTCAATTTTATTGATCCGTGTCATTTTAGCCTCTCCTTTTCCCAGCCACCCAAGCTCTTAGTCATTCAAGTCCGACCAAAGGCTAAAATCGGTCATCCGCCCAGTCAATTTGTCAGGGGTGGAAAAATCGTGATTCCAGGCCGCGATTGTAGGCCAATTGTCGCAGTCCCCAATCGTGTGGATGAATTCATGGCCCGCGCATTCAGGCCGCGACGCTATTCGCTTACGCGTTTGATTTTGTTCCTATTTCAAACCGGGCCACGCCCCGCTTGCGGGTAACCCCTAGGCCCGGCTTCACAATCCTGTCACGCTGCCCTATTACTAGCCGGCAAGCCGCTTGGCGGCGGCCATAGGGAGGTTAGAGGAGCCTCGCTTGAACGTGCACGTATCGCCCAGCGGATTTCCGGCGCTGGTGCTCAACGCGGATTTCCGGCCGCTGAGCTATTACCCCTTGTCGTTGTGGTCCTGGCAGGACGCGATCAAGGCGGTTTTCCTCGAGCGGGTGAACATCGTCGCCAATTACGACCGCGCGGTGCGCAGCCCGAGCCTGGAAATCAAGCTGCCGAGCGTGGTCTCGCTCAAGACCTTCGTGAAGCCGTCGACCCACCCGGCCTTCACCAGGTTCAACGTATTCCTGCGCGACCGCTTCTCCTGTCAGTATTGCGGCGACCGCGAGGACCTGACCTTCGACCACCTGCTGCCGCGCTCGCGCGGCGGACACACCACCTGGATCAATGTGGTCACCGCCTGCTCGGACTGCAATTTGCGCAAAGGCAACCTAACGCCGCCGGAGGCCAAGATGTGGCCTTCGCAGATGCCGTTCCAGCCCACGGTCCAGCACCTGCACCGCAACGGGCGAGCCTTTCCACCGAACTACTTGCACGAAAGCTGGCTTGACTATCTTTATTGGGATACCGAATTGGAGCCGTAAGGCGCGGTGCCTTACCTATAAGAGGGTTCCCAAATGAAGCGGTGCAAGCCCCCCGGGCGATCGCTCTGGCGCAGTTTAATTCCGGCGCTTGCGATTTCGCTTTGCCTGTTAGTGGCCGCCCTACAGCAGGCTGCGGCCGAAGCGGGGCCGTTTGCCGTGCTGCCCGGCCTCTGGACCGGGACCGGAAAAATCCGCGTGGGTGACACCGCCGAGCGTATCCGCTGTCGAGCGACCTACCGATTGAGCGGCGAGCATAACGTCAACCTTCAGCTCGCCTGCGACAGCGACAATTATAAATTCGATCTCATCGGCGATTTCGCCGCCGACGAGCAGGACACCATTACCGGCCAATGGACCGAGCGCAGCCGGGGTGTCGGCGGCACCGCGATCGGCAAGGCGCGCGGCGACCGGTTTCGCATCCATATCGAAACCGCGGCTTTCGCCGGCAATCTGAGCATGGTCACCAGAAACCGCCGGCAGACCGTTTCCATCGACACGCACGGCGGCGGACAGAACGCCGAGGTATCCATTACGCTCAGCCGCACGTCGCGATGATGTGCTCACGGCCGAACGATTGATTGGACCGGGATTATGGAGACACGCGCACGCTATCTTGTGATCGGCGCTTTCGTGCTGGTCTGCGTATTTGCGGCGTTCGGATTTGTTTATTGGATAAAGAACAATGTCGGCATCGGCCGCACAATCTATCGCGTCGAATTCGAGCAGCCGGTGTCCGGGCTGACGCCCGGCTCGGCCGTGCTTTTCAACGGCATTCGGGTGGGCGCCGTCGTCACTGTCGGGCTGAGCCCGCAGGATCCCAAACGCGTCACAACCACGATCGCCGTCGATCAAGGCACGCCGGTGCACACCGATACGCAAGTCGGCGTCAGTTTCCAGGGCCTGACCGGGGCGCCGGCCATTTCGCTCAATGGCGGTTCATTGGCCGCCCCCGTGCCGGCCTCGCTAAACGGACTACCGCCCCTACTCACCGCCAGCTCAAACGCCGGACGCACCTTGACGGAGTTGGCGCAAGCAACGCTTGGCAAGATCGATGATATCTTGGCCGAAAACAAAGAGCCGCTGCATACCGCCATCGTGGGCATCAGCACCTTCGCCGACACGCTGGGGAGGAATTCCAAGCGGCTGGAAAACCTGCTCGGTGGATTGGAAAAGCTGACCGGCGTCGGCGGCAGCAAGGAGACGCCGGCGGTGTACGATCTTGTGCCGCCGACATCGTTCCCAGCGTTCAACAAGACGATCGAGCAGCAGATGGTCGTCGGCGACCCCAACGTCATCCTGGCCTACGATACCCAGAAGATTCTCGTCAAGGCGGCCGACGGCACCTATAGCGACGTGGAAAACGCCCGTTGGGCCGACAATTTGCCGAAGCTGGTGCAGGCCAAGATGATCCAGGCCTTCGAGAACGCGCACCAGCTGACCAAGGTGAGCCGGCCAATCGATCAACTTGAAGCCGCCTACAAGCTGGACTTGGGGATTCGCAATTTCCAGATTTCGCTGCTGCCGGCGCCGACCGCGCTGGTCGAAATCACCGCCCGGCTGCTCGACGACAAGGGCAAGGTCGCCGAGGCGCGCATTTTCAAGGTCGCGGTGCCGGCCAAAGGCACCAACGGGCCGGAAGCCGTGGCCGCGCTGAACGAGGCTTTCGCGCAAGCGGCCACGCAAATCGTGGTCTGGACCGTCGGGCTGATCTGAAGCGCGGAAAGAAGCGTCAAGCGCCCGGCAGCATCCGTTGCAGCACGCGGTCGCGGCGAATGAAATAATGATAGAGACCAGCCGCTACATGTAAGGCCACCAGCGCCAGCAACAGGTAGTTTGCCAGCAGTGAATGCACGTCGCCGGTCCAGCGCCAGCCGGCCGCGCGCGTCGCCACCAGTTTCGGTAGCTCCAGCCCGAACATGATGACCGGGAAGCCGCGCCAGGAGGCGTTGATCCAGCCCAGCACCGGCAGCACGAACAGCAGCGCATAAAGCAGCCAGTGCACGACGCGCGCGGAGAGCACCTGCCAGGGCGGCAGGCCGTCCTGCGGCGGCGGCTCGCCCTGCGCCGCCCGCCAGGCCAGTCGAATGACGGCAACGACAAGGATGAGCACGCCGACCGAGATATGCAGGTTGATCAGCGTCTCAGGCTTCGTGTCGCGGCGGATTTCCGGCATGGTCCAGGCGACGACGAACTGCGCGATCAGCAGCGCCACGATCAGCCAATGCAGCGACTTCGCCGTTCCGGTGTAACCGAGATTGTTTTCCGCTTTAGCCATATTTTTTCCAGGTCCCTTGCGATCGAACGGAACGCACCTATATAGCTTCAAACGACGATGTCGAGCCGCAAGGCTCCATTGTCGGTCCGCGGGCGGGAATACCTGCCTTGCGGGAAAGCGGCCACGAAATGCAGCAGGCGACGCCGGATGTACGCGCGCCTTCTCAGTTTCGTGGTCGTTATCATTTTAAGGGCGGCGGCTAGTCGTCTTGGCCTTGCTTGACGAGCGAGGCGCGCGCGCCCCAGGCAGCAACCGCCGCCAGGAAGAATGAGAGCGGCACGTCATAGCCGGCGAGCGAAATCCCCAAGAACCGCCAGGCCGCCTCATCGCAGCGGATCAGGCTGATGCGGTTTTGCAGCTGGCTCACGACGTCATGGGCATTGCCGAATTTGTTGATCGGCCCCGAGCAGTCGTTCGGTCCCTGCCACCATTTCCATTCCACGCCGGCGTGATAGGTGGCAAGCCCGGTATTCCACAGCATGGCAAGCATGATGGCGAGGAAGCCGAGCAGCAGCACCTTGCGCGAGGCGCCGTTCTTGGCGCCGAGCCAGAGCAACGCCGCCAGCGGAATGCTGAAATAGAACGCGATGCGCTGCTCAAGGCAGAGCGGGCATGGCAGGATCAACAGCACGTATTGGAAGAAGTAGACGATGGCGATGCCGAGCGCGCCGACCACGGCAATCACGCCGGCGGCGGTAAGCGGCGGATCCTTGCGAGCCAAGGACAGCGTATTGGCCAGATATTCCGTGGTCATGCCTGCCTAACGCTCCAGCTACCGCGATTGATCGAGAGCCCGGTCCGCCTTCGTCCGCAGGCGGACTTCGGCGCGACAGCCTCCGCTCTGCGAACTTCGGCTCGCCGAGCCGAAGCTCATAGAGCGCAGGCTGGTGCCCCTGGCCGGACTCGAACCAGCACGATGTTTCCACCACCTGATTTTGAGTCAGGCGCGTCTACCAATTCCGCCACAGGGGCAACTCTTTGTCGCGCATGATCTTATCCGAAAACCGGTACCCACTTTTCGGGATCATGCGCCTTGCGGCGCAAGCGGCGCGGACTATAGCGGCGCGCCGGGACGGGTCAACGGCAGCCGATGGCCGGCCCGCAAGGCCCCGATACCGCCACTTTGCGGGCCGTCGCCGCCCCCCTATGATCTGCGCCGACTCAGACATCGGCAAGGAGCCCGCGATGAACGAAGAAGCCCTCAACATGTCGCTGCGCAAATTCCTCAAAGTTGTCGGGGTGACCTCGCAGCAGGAAATCGAAAAGGCGATCCGCGCGGCGGTAGCCGACGGCCGGCTGAAGGGCAACGAGACCGTGCAGGCGCAGGTGGTGCTGACCGTCGGCAAGGTCGGCCTCACGCACAAGGTCGACGGCGAGATCAAGCTGGAATAGCGGGCTTCCCTCTCTCCGCTTGTGGGGAGAGGTGAAGCGAGCGCCGGCACTTATTCCGAGGATTACGCCACCGGCTCGGTCGCGTTCTGCCGGCCGAAGGCGGATTCCATCTCGCGCCGCACCTTCACCGCCGCATCGTTGGCATCGTAGGCGACGTCCGCCCATTTGAGCGCGGAGCCTTCCGCAATATCGCGCTTGAGCTTGACGTTGTGGGCAAGGCCGAGCGGCAGCAATTTGTCTTTTAGCGAAACATCGGCCGGCGTCTGCTTGCCCCAGACGCAGAAGCCGCCCTCGCCGTCGAGCATCTCGCCGGCTTTCAAGTCGCGCTTGGCGGTCGCCACCACGTCGGAACGAAAACCGGTGGGCGCCCCGGTCGGCTCGTGGCGTAGCGCGCAAGAGGCGACCGAGATGCCGAGCTCGAGCCCGATCATATGGATCGGCCGGTAGAGCGCAGCATATTTGCCGCTCTTGTCCGGCAGCATGGCGTATTCCTTAAAACAGCGGCGCGCGTAGTCCGTCTCGCCCTCGAACACCACGTAAGTGCCGAGCGCGAGATGATGCGGCACGTCGCGGCCGTCGCGATAGACCGAGGAGGTCACTTCGGTGACGCCGGCTTTTTCCAGCGTACCGCCGTCGGCCTTCGGCTTGCAGATGTCGGCGAGCTCGAAGCGCGTCGCCGGCGGGAAGTGCAGGCCGTCCGACTGCGGCAGCAAGCCGGTGGCATTGCACACCGCCGTCATCTCGATGCCGGACTTGGTGCCGTCTACGAAGGAATTGAACATTTTCGGATTGATCGACTTGCGATCGGAAATGTTCAGGTACTTGTCGAGAATGTCCCAGACATTGTCGGGATTGGATTTGTGGTAGTGCGGCTCGTAGCGCGTGCCCTTACCGGCGCAGATCACCTTAAAGCCGGCGGCGCGCGCCCAGTCGACTTGCTCGCAGATGAGCGCCGGCTGGTCGCCCCAGGCGAGCGAATAGACCACGCCTGCGCTCTTCGCGCGGCGCGCGAGCAAAGGCCCCGCCAGCGCGTCGGCTTCCACATTGACCATGACGATATGCTTGCCGTTAGCGATCGCTTGCAGGCAGTGATGAATGCCGGCGCTCGGCACGCCGGTCGCTTCCACGATCACCTCGATACGCGGATCGGACATCAAGGTTTCGGCGCTGTCGGTGACCGCAGTCGCGCGCTGCTTGTGCGCATCGGCTAGCGAGGAAGTCGCATAAGCGGCGTCCGGCCAGCCAGCGGTCTTGAGCTGGCTGCGCGCGCGGGTAACGTCGAGGTCGGCGACGCCGACGACATGCATGCCGCGCGTCAAGCGCGCCTGCGACAGGAACATGGTGCCGAATTTGCCGGCGCCGATAACGCCGACGGTGACCGGTTTGCCGGCGGCTTCGCGTTCGAGCAATTTGGTATAGAGGTTCACGTCACGCTCCCGGATTAAACGGCGCGACGGAAACACAAGCGGCGCGGCGGCACAAGCGCCCGCCGGCGGCGTCACCGGCGCCCTGAGTACAAGCGCGGGCACCGCCCATCGGGGCGGCGCGATCTACTGGCTATCTTGCAGCAAGTTCGCGCCTGGACGGGCGGGCGACACGCGACCGTTTTCCGGTGCGCCGGCGACATGCATGCAAAGATAATTGAATACGAACACGCGGATGGCCGACGACAGATTGCTGCCATTTCGGTTTTGGTCGATTTGGTGCACTAGCGTCGTCAGCTTTTTCTTTTGCGAGCCGGCGATCTCGCGCAGACCGTCCCAAAATTCCTTTTCCAGCGAAACGCTGGTCTTCTGCCCGTTGCGTACAATCGAGCGTTTGATGTTGTTCGTCGCCATCGTCATGTTCAACACAGCCTGCGTTATGCGCCGCATGCCGTTACGCGGGTCACGCGCCTTTGGACGCGCCAGCAAACGTCCCTGACGTTCGACTTTGGGCGCGTCCACCCGCCGCAGCGCGGCCCTTCATTTCTTCCTCTTCGATCAGTTGCACGATCCGGCGGCATTTTGCTGCGTCAGTCGTGCGCGCCAGTCGCTCGCGCAGCAGCCGCAGATTTTCGCGCTGGATGAAACGATTCATTGCAACAACTCCATCAGCCACGCAAATTCAAACCACGCCGGGAGGGGGCCAAGTCGGGCCATGCCTGACTGATGCAGCCCATAGGCCACCCCCAAGCGTGCCGTTCGCGTGTCGCCGCTACGCTCCTGCCCAAACGGATGCATGAGCGGTCAGCGCGGCAATTATACCCGGTGGTGCCATTCGAGCCCTCCCGATTACGTCGCCTTATGGGGCCATCAATTCGAACCAAAAATCCCGTCCAGGTCTGAGCAAAACAGACCACTTTCACGAATTTTCATGTCAAGCTGCAAACGGCCGCGAGCGCGCGAAAAATGGGTTCCAGCCGCGGCCTGCGAATAAAAATCGCTCGACGCGATTACGGCCCGATACCCGGCTTTTCGTGCAGCACCAGATTCAGCAGGGCACGGTGGACCTCGATACTGCCGTTGTAATTGATGAGGCCGAGCTGTCTAAATTTGTTCATGAAAGCGCTGACGCGAGATCGCGTGGTGCCGACCATCTCCGCAAGCGTCTGTTGGCTGATTTTCGCCAGGATCGGCTCGGGCTCGCCTTCCTTGCCGAAATTGGCAAGTAGCAGCAGGGTCCGCGCCAAGCGTTTCTCGCTCGAATTGAACAATTGATCGACCAGATCAGCCTCGACCCGACTGTTGCGAGCCAAAAGGTGCGCGATAAACAACTCGGCAAACGCCGGCTCTTTGTGGATCACTTCGACAATCCTCGGCTTCGGTATTTTCGAGACCGTGCAATCCGTGATCGCGGACACCGTCGCTAACCGGTGGTGCTGTCCGGACAGACACCGTTCGCCAAAAAAATCCCCGCGCCCGAAAATCGCGACCACGGCTTCCCGCCCCTGTTCGGAGAGCAGCGCCCGCTTGAGTTTACCCGACTGCACATAAAAGACCGCGTCGGCAAGGTCGCCTTGTCGATAGACAATCGCGCCCTTCCTGTATCGGGTTTTGGTTTGCCCGCCATTCACCTTCGCGAGAAACGCGTCAGGATCGAATGCGGTTTCTTTCTTCTTACGTTTCACTGGCCCGTTCCTTTCGGGAACCTCGCCGAAGCGCAGGGAAACTCAATTTAATTATTTTTTTTCGCTGGAAAAAGCCAGCATACCAATCCGGCCGACCAAAACTAACAATTTTTTATGGTCAATTTTGAACAGACTGGATTTTATTTGTTGGGACAATGCCGGTCAAGTCAGGCTGGTCCATCGGCCTGGTCCGGTGGGAACTTCTCCCTGCCATCCGGATGTTGCGCCCGCCGCAGCCTGTTCGTCGGCGGGCGCACGCATGATTGAAGGTCGGTGCTAAGCGGATAACGCAGCAGTTAGGGGCCGACTTTATAGAGTTGGCGCCCCGGCTATTGGCAGAGCGCGCGCGAGACGAAGGTCTCGGTGTGGCAGCCCGCCCCGCTGTTGCGGCCGGACAGATAGACCTGCGCCGGGCAGACCTCGGCGGTGGTCATGTCAAGGCTCTTGCCGGAGTTGAAGCCCTTCGGCTTGCACAGGGTATGGGCCGCGGCGACGCAGTCCGGCGCGCCGTTCGGCGCGACTTTGCATTTGGCATGACCGGTCACCACGCGGGCGGCAGGAATCCGCGCCACCGCCCCGGCGGCGTCCTTGGCGGATTGCGCGGTCGTCTTGGCGGCGATGCCGGCTTCGTGGCCGAAATTCTCGACCTGCGAGCCGGCGTCCTTGAAGCCGGAACCGATTTTGGAAGCCTGCCGGTCGAACCAACGCGCGATGCCGCCGAAGAAGCCCGTCTCCTCGGCCGCGGCCCGCGCATGGTCGCCGCTGCGTTCTTGCGCGAGCGCCAGCGCGGCGGTGAGCAGGATGGCTGCCGCGCAAATGCCGGTCAGCAGCGGGGATGCTGCCTTTCGTGCGTTGCGAAAATTCGCCATTCGACTGATGCCCATGGCAGTCAAACCGATTTGCGGGCTGCCGCGAAAAGCGGCACTTCCGTTGCCCAACGGCATTTGCGCCAGCAAGCCGCCTTTAGGCCCGACCGGTGGCGAAAATGAGGAATGCTGATTCGATCAAATCAAGTATAGCGCGACCACGATGCCGATGACGAGGACGGCGGCAAACAGCGAGGTCCACAAGGCCAGCCGTTTCTCGATGATATGACGCGCCAGCTCGCCGTAGCGATGCAGCAGGAACGCCAGCAGGAAAAAGCGCGCGCCGCGGGTAATAACCGACAAAACGACGAACAGACCGAAATTGTAGCCGGCAAAGCCGGAGGTGATTGTCACAATTTTGTAGGGGATCGGCGTGAGGCCCTTGAGCAGGATGATCCAGGCGCCCCATTGCGCGTAAGCGGCGCGGAAGGCTTCGACCTTGCCGCCGTAGCCGTAAAGGTGGATCAGCCAGGCGCCCACCGAGTCATAAAGTAGCGCCCCGATACTGTAGCCGACGATGCCGCCGATAACGGAAGCGGCGGTACACCAGGCGGCGAGCAGAAACGCCCGGTCCGGCCGCGCCAGCGCCATCGGCACCAGCATTACGTCGGGCGGGATCGGAAAGAACGAACTCTCGGCAAAGGCCACCCCGGTCAATATCGCCAGGGCATGCCGCTTACCGGCGGCGGCGACGCACCAGCCATACAGGCGGCGCAGCAAAGAAGGCGGCTTGGCAGCCTCGACGATCATTGGAACGCTTCGCGTTAGGAAAAGAAGGATCAGCGGCGCTTACGAATGCGCCTGGTCTCCAGCGCCACGACCTTACGCCGCGACGTGGACTGTACTAGATCCTTTGGCACTTTTTCGGCAATGCCGAACATCTGCTCGCGCCGGCGCATCTCGGCCCAGACGTCGTCGGGGTGAACCCCGGCATGCACCCAGAGCACCACCAGATTGTAAAGCAGGTCGGCGCTCTCGCGCACCACCGCCTCGGGCTGGCCGTGCATGGCGTCGATCACCACCTCGACCGCCTCTTCGGCGAGCTTTTTAGCCATCTTGGCGCGGCCGGCGCGCAATAGCCGGGCGGTCCGCGACTTCGCCGGGTCCGAGCCCCGCGCGGCAATCACGGCGTCATAAAGCCGAGCGACCGAATCATTCATGCGCGCACAATACCTTATCCGTGCCCCCAACCGGTTAACGACACCAGAAAACTGCGGCAAAACAGCGATTATGCTTACCCAGGCCGGGCCGATTCCAGGGTTTCGGGCTTCCGATCCGGGTAGCGGCGGCGGGACGGCCGTTATTCTTCCTCGTCGGCCAGCAAAGTGGCGTCGCCGCCGGAGGCCGCGGTGTTAACCGTCACCACCTGCTCGAGCGCGAAGCGGGTAAGATAATTGGGACCGCCGGCCTTCGGACCGGTACCCGACAGACCGCTGCCGCCGAACGGCTGACTGCCGACCACGGCGCCGATCATGCTGCGGTTGACGTAGACATTGCCGTGCGGGAGCCGCGCCAGGATGCGCGCAACCGTCGCATCGATGCGCGAATGGATGCCAAGCGTGAGCGCGGTGCCATTGGCCGCGATGTCGTCGAGCAGCGCATCGATTTCGTCCGCCCGCCAGCGCACCACATGCAGCACCGGGCCGAACACTTCTTGCTTCAGCTCGCGCGCGCGATCGAGTTCGACGATGGCCGGCGCCACATAGGTGCCGTGCGCGGGCAGCGGCCCGTCCCAGCGGAAATGCAGCGCCCCGCGCGCCTCCATGCCGGCGATCCAGCGCCTGAGTTTTTCCTTGGCCTCGCCGTCGATGACCGGGCCGACCTGGGTCGCCATGTCGCGCGGGTCGCCGAGCGCCAGTTCCTGCATCGCACCGGCCACCATCACCAGCACGCGCTCGGCCACGTCCTCCTGCACGCACAGCAGACGCAAGGCCGAACAGCGCTGGCCGGCGGAACGAAACGCCGACGTCATCACATCATCGGTCACCTGCTCGGGCAGCGCGGTGGCGTCAACGATCATTGCATTGACGCCGCCGGTCTCGGCAATGAGCGCGGCGATCGGTGCATCCTTGGCGGCGAGCGTGCGGTTGATGAGACGCGCGACTTCGGTCGAGCCGGTGAAGGCGACGCCGGCAACGCGTTTGTCGGCGCTGAGCAAGGCGCCGATGCGGCCGTCGCCCGGGACGAAATGCAGCGCACTCGCCGGCACGCCGGCCGCGTGCAGCAGCTTGACGGCTTCGAACGCGATAAGCGGAGTCTGCTCGGCAGGCTTGGCCACCACCGCATTGCCGGCGGCGAGCGCGCCGGCGACCTGGCCGGTGAAAATGGCGAGCGGAAAATTCCACGGGCTGATGCAGACGAAGACGCCGCGGCCGCGGTAGCGCAGCTCGTTGCTCTCGCCGGTCGGGCCCGGCAGCACCTGCGGCACCAGTATGCGGCCGGCCTCGGCGGCGTAATAGCGGCAGAAATCCGCCGCCTCGCGCACTTCCGCAACGCAGTCATCGAGCGTCTTGCCGCCCTCGCTTTGCAGGAGCGCAATCAAGCGGCCGCGGTTTTGTTCGATTCCATCGCCGGCACGTTCAAGCGCGGCGGCACGCGCGGCAATGGGCGTTGCCTCCCAGGCCGCAAAGCCGGTAAGCGCCGCCGACATGGCCGCCGCCACGATCGCCGCGTCGCCCTCCTCCACCATGCCGATCGGCTTGCCGTCGATCGGCGAAATGACGCTGCGGGCGCGTCCGGCGACGGTGACGCCGTCGATCAGCGGCGCGGCCTTGGCATGCGGCAGCGCCGCCTTGATCTCGGCGAGCAGCGCGTCGAGCGCGGCGCGGTCGCCGAATTCGACGCCGGCCGAATTGCGCCGCGTGGGCGCGAACAGGTCGCGCGGCAGCGCAATATGCGGATGGCGCGCCCGCTCGGCACTGACGATCCAGTGCTGCGGCCGCCGCAGCACGGTTTCGATCGGCACCGTGGGATCGGCCGCCACCGACACGAAGGAAGAATTGGCGCCGTTCTCCAGCAGCCGGCGCACCAGATAGGCGAGCAGATCGGCGTGGCCGCCGACCGGCGCATAGACTCGGCAGGTGAGGTCCGGCAATTCCGCCAGCAGCGAGCGGTAAAGCGCCTCGCCCATACCGTGCAAGCGCTGGAATTCGTAGCCGTGCGTGCCGCCGGCATCTTCGATCACGCCGGCGATGGTGAGCGCATTATGGGTGGCGAATTGCGGATAAAGCCGCGGCCGCCGTTGTAGCAATTTGCGCACGCAATCGAGATAGCAAAGATCGGTCATCGCCTTGCGCGTGAACACCGGATAGTCGGCAAGCCCCCGCTCCTGCGCGCGCTTGATCTCGCTGTCCCAATAGGCGCCTTTGACCAGGCGCACCATCAGGCGGCGGTCGAGCGCCGCCGCCAATTCGGCAACCCAGTCGATCACTGCGCCTGCGCGCTTCTGATAGCACTGTACCGCCAGCCCGAAACCGTCCCAGCCGGCAAGCGATGAATCGCGCAAAGTCGCGCCGATCACCGCAAGTGATAATTCCAGCCGGTCGGCTTCCTCCGCATCGACGGTGAGATTGAGCCGGTGATTTTTCGCTATGCGGGCGAGTTCGATGAGCTTCGGCGTGAGTTCCTTGAGGACGCGGGCGCGCGAGGCCGGCTCGTAGCGCGGATGCAGGGCGGAGAGCTTGACCGAAATGCCAAATCCGTCTTCTTGCCGGTTCGGCAGTGCGGCATTGCCGGGTTGCCGGCCGATGGCTTCGATGGCGCCGGCGTAAGCATCGAAATAACGCTCGGCATCGGCACCGTTGCGGGCGCCTTCGCCCAGCATGTCGAAGGAATAAAGAAACTCGTGATGCGCCGCAGCGCGCGCCAGCGCCTCCTCGATGCTCTGCCCGAGCACGAAATGCGAGCCGAGCAGGCGCATGGCCTGGCGCGTGGCGGCGCGCACCGCCGGCAGGCCGAGGCGCTTGACCAGCGACTCGACGATGCCCTCCGGCGTCTCGCCCGGATGAATGACGCGCGCCGTCATGCCGAGCGTCCAGGCCGAGGCCGACACCAGCAAAGCGGCCGAACGGGCATCGCGGTGCGCCCAGTCGCCGGCCTTGAGCTTGTCCTCGATCAGCCGGTCGGCGGTATCGGCGTCGGGCACCCGCAGCAGCGCCTCGGCCAGCACCATCAGCGCCAGGCCCTCCTTGGTCGAGATCGCATAGGCGTGCAGGAAATCCTCGACCCCGCCGAGCCCGCCGATGCTGGCGCGGATGGCGTTTACCAACCGAGTGGCGCGGGCATCGATGCGCGCTTCGGCCGCTTCGGCGCGTCCGGCGCCGGCCAGCAAGGCGGCGGCCAAGCCCTCATCCGGCGGCGCATAGGGCGCCCGGAACGATGCAACATCGCTAGTCGCGGCGTCGGCCCTTACCGACGGCATGGATCGGCCTCCAAGCTCGCCCCTGAGTTTATCGCCATCGCGCGATTCTCGCCGCCCAGGAGTTAATCAACGCCCGGCACGGTTAAACGGCAAGATTATCCTTACCGCCATACAAAAGCCCGTCACAGCGCGCTGATATCTTGCTCTTTACCAACGCATGTACTTTGTTGGGCTGCCGAAGCTTAAGCCGCCGTCGAGATGCGCATGCTGCAAATTGTATCGAGTATCAAGAGCGCGCGAAGCGCCGGCAGCCTGGCTTGCGCGATGATCGTTACAGCGATGCTCAGCGTCGCCGCGCAGGCGGAAACCGCGATCCGATTCGGCCTCGACCAAGGTTTCGATGGACCGTCGGCGCCGTTCCTGCTGTCGCTCGACAAGGGCTACTACAAGGCCGCCGGCGTCGATGTCGGCCTCGAGCCGGTGGCCGGCTCGCTGGAGGCGATCAAACAGGTGGCGTCCGGCGCCTTTGAGATGGGCTTTAGTGACATCAATTCACTGATCAAATTCCGCGACGCCAACCCGACGATGCCGGTCAAGGCGGTGTTCATGGTCTACAACCGGCCGCCATTCGCGGTGGTCGGGCGCAAGAGCCGCGGCGTCAGCGTGCCGAAGGATCTGGAAGGCAAGAAGCTCGGCGCGCCGGCGCTCGACGACAGCTACGCACAGTGGCCGATCTTCGTGCAGGCCAACGGCATCGACGCCGCCAAGGTAACGATCGAGAATGTCGGCTTCCCGGTGCGCAATCCGATGCTGGCCGCCGGCCAGCTCGACGCCATTACCGGCTTCTCGCTCTCGCTGTTCGTCAACCTCAAGGACAAAGGCGTGCCGGTCAACGATATCACCGTGCTGCTGATGGCGGATTACGGGATCAATCTCTACGGCAATGCGATCATCGTGAATCCGAAATTCGCCGCCGAGCATCCCGACGCGGTGAAAGGCTTTCTGCGCGCCTTCGTGCACGGGCTGAAGGATACGGTGAAGCAGCCGTCGGCCGCCGTCGATTCGGTGCTCAAGCGCAACGATGCGGCCAAGAAAGATGTCGAACTCGAACGGCTGCGCATGGCAATCCGCGACAATATCGTCACGCCCGAGGTCAAGGCGAACGGCTATGGCGGCATCGACGGCACGCGCTTTGCCAATGCCGTCGACCAGATCGCGATCGCCTACAAGTTCAAGGCGGCCAAGCCGAAGCCGGAGGACATTTTCGACGCCTCCTATCTGCCGCCGGCGGCCGAGCGCAAAGCCAATTAGCGCAATCAGAACGGCGTCAGGCCGCCGAGGTCGCCTTGCGTACCGCGGCGACATTGGCGTGCGGTTTCGGCGCGCTCTCGCCCAATTCAATAATGGCCGCGCCGATATCGTCGGCCAATTGTTCGTAGATTTCGCGGGCGCCGCCCTCGCGGATATAAACTCCGGCGTAGAGATCCGGCAGTTTCGGCAAGGGGGTGTCGTCCCATACGGTCATGCCAAAACCGTTGGCGCGCCGGCGGGTGATCGCCATGACGCCGAGCCCGGCGACGACTGCGCTGCGCAGGCTGGCGAAACTCGGGCCGATGAACACATCTTCCCAATCGCAGCCAGCCGCTTGCAACGCCGACACCGCCAGCCGGTGATACACGCATGACTCGCCATAGGATACCAACGGCACCGGCCGGTCGGGGTCGATCCGGGTGGCGACACCGTGCACCCAGACGACTTCTTGCGCACGGGTATGGCGGGCGTCATGCGGCGGCGATGCCGACAGACCGATCATAAGATCGATGTCTCCGCTGCGCAGCATGCGCGCCAGCGGATCGAAGAAGTCGGTGCGCACAATAAAGCGCACGTCCGGCCAGCGCTCGCGGAATCGCGCCAGCGTGCCGGGCAGCATCGAGGCGATGAAATCGCTCGGCGTGCCGACGCGGATCACTAGCTCGGGCCGCGGACCGCTGCCGCCGATGTGCACGATCTGATCGTTGATCGACAACAGGCGGCGCGCGTAGTTGACCACCATTTCACCTTGCGGCGTCAGGCTGACACCCTGCACGCTGCGGTCGAACAGATCGCCGCCGAGCAGGAATTGCAGCCGCTTGATCTGCGCGCTCACCGCCGGCTGCGTCACCCCGAGTTTGAAAGCGGCTTTGGTGAAGCTGCGTGTGTCGACGACGGCGACAAGCGTCCGCAGCAGGTCAGTTGGAATATTTGTCATGAGCCGCCCTATTCCGCTCAAGGTCAGATCATATGCATGCAAACGAATATGATAATTACAACGTTGAAGCGTAACACGGTATACTTAATGCAAGTTGCAAAAAAAGCCTTGCCTTTGGTCAATCGTCGAACGGATTTTCGGCCGGCGCCTGCTTGCCATGGCCGGAAATTCGTCAGCCGGAAAGCGCCACGCACTATTTAATGCGTTCGAGGATGCTCACATAGTTGGCAACCGCTGTGCCGCCCATATTGAAGATGCCGCCGAGGAGGGCATTGCGCACTTGCAGATCGCCGGCCGCGCCAGTGAGCTGCATGGCGGCAAGCGCATGCATCGATACGCCGGTGGCACCGATCGGATGACCTTTCGCCTTCAAGCCGCCCGATGGGTTCACCGGTAACTTTCCATCCTTCTGCGTCCAGCCTTCCTGGACGGCGCGGGCGCCCTGGCCTTCGGCGGTCAGGCCCATGGCCTCGTATTCGATCAGCTCGGCGATGGTGAAGCAGTCGTGCGTCTCCACGAACGACAAGTCGTCGAGCGCGAGCCCGGCTTTTTCGAGCGCGCCATGCCAGGCATGGGCGCAGCCCTCGAACTTCAAGATGTCGCGCTTTGCCATCGGCAGGAAGTCCTGCACATGCTCGGCGGCGCGGAAGACGACCGCCTTGCCGAGCTTGAGCGCAGTCTCCACGTCGGCGAGCACGACCGCGGCGGCGCCGTCCGAGACCAGCGAGCAATCGGTGCGCTTGAGCGGGCCGGCAACGAACGGATTCTTTTCGCTTTCGGTGCGGCAGAAATCGTAGCCGAGATCCTTGCGCATCTGCGCGTAAGGGTTACCGACGCCGTTCTTGTGGTTCTTGGCCGCGATCATGGCGAGCGCATCGGATTGATCGCCCCATTTCTGGAAATACAAACCGGCGATCTTGCCGAAAATGCCGGCGAAGCCGCCGTCGATCTCGGCCTCCTCGCGCACGTAGGAAGCTTTCAGCAGGTTGCGGCCGATCTCAGACGCGGGCGTCGTCGTCATTTGCTCGACACCGACGGCGAGCACGATGCGCGCTGTGCGCGCCTCGATCGCCTTGAGCCCCTGGTGCACGGCGGCAGAGCCCGTGGCGCAGGCGTTCTCCACGCGCGTCGCGCGCTTGAAACGCAGATCGGGGGAAGCCTGCAACACCAAGGCGGCGGTGAAATCCTGCGCCGAGAAACCGGCGTTGAAATGGCCGAGCACGATCTCGTCGACGTCGCGGGCCGCAACCCCCGCATCGGCGAGCGCCTCGCCCGCCACCCGCACGATCAGACTTTCGACGCTCTCGCCATCAAGCCTACCGAAGGGGGTGTGCGCCCAACCGACGATTGCCGCGGTCATCGAAATCTCCTGATCTTTCTTGCCGAGCCTTGCCGAACTTTGGTCGCATTAATCGGCGATGCAGGCAGAGGTCACCATGAATCCAGCTGGGGGATGCGCGGCCTTTGCCTCCCATTCGAAGCTTAGATAGCCTACTGTCGCCGCCTATGGAACCCAGTCGGTTCCGAGGCCCGAAGGACATAACCGGACCGCGAACCGTGACATATTGTGTGCGCCCACGCCCGCAGATACTTGGCCTTGCCGTGGCCGCTATGCTCTTGTTCGTGGGCGCAACGCGCGCCCAGGCCGAGGCTCAATTATTGATCGAGGCCTCCAGCGGCAAGGTGCTGCACGCGGAAAATGCCACCTATCCGTGGTATCCGGCCTCCGTCACCAAATTGATGACCGCCTACACCACGCTGCGCACCATCAAGGAAGGCCGCCTTACGTTCGACACGCTGCTCACGGTGTCGAAAAACGCCGCAGCCCAGCAGCCGACCAAGATGGGCTTCAAGGTCGGCACCCGCGTCACCGTCGACAACGCGCTGAAGATGCTGATGGTGAAATCGGCCAACGACGTTGCGGTGACCATCGCCGAAGGCGTCGGCGGCTCGATCGCGGGCTTCGCCGATATGATGAACGCCAATGCGCGCCGGCTCGGCATGACGCAGTCGAATTTCGTCAACCCGAACGGACTGCCGGCGGAAAATCACGTCACCTCGGCGCGCGATCTCGGGATGCTCGCGCGCGCGCTGATCCGCGAATTTCCGGAAGACGATTCCTATTGGCACATTCACTCGATCCGTTACGGCAATCGCATTATGCACAACTACAATGCACTGATTGATCGCTATCCCGGCGCCGACGGCATGAAGACCGGCTTCATCTGCGCCTCCGGCTATAATGTGGTGGCCTCCGCCACGCGCAACGGGCGCCGGCTGATCGCGATCGTACTCGGCTCCTATTCCGGCGCGGTGCGCGCGCAGAAGGCGGCGGCGCTGCTCGAACGCGGCTTCAACAGCGGCGGCCTGTCCTGGCTGACGCCCTCGCTCGGCACGGTCGACGCGCTGGCGCCGATCGACGCGCAGCCGCCCAATCTGCGCGAGGAAATGTGCGGCGGTCACCGGCGTAAGCCGGCGGCCGAGGACAATAACGAAGAGGAGCCGGATACGACCTTGGCCGCGGCCAGCACCGGCGAAACCGACGCCGGCAACGGCCAAGCGTTCATGCTGTCCAGCCTGAAGCCGGCAGCCGGCAAGTTCGTGCTCGGGCCGCCGGTCGATACCGAACCGCCGGTGGTGGTTTTCACCGGCCCGGCCAATCATCCCGATCCGGTGCAGACCGGCGGCGGATCGCACAAGAAAAAAAGAGCCGCCAAGCATCACAAGACGGCAAAGCCCAAAGTCAGTTCGGCGAAGCAATGAGCGCGGTTAGTGCCGCCGATTTGAAGTTCCTGCACCGCCCGCCGTGAGCTCGTTCAGGAACTTCAAATCGACAAGCGGCACTAAAATCACAATATACTTGCTCGTGCCCCTTTGCTTCCGAAGTTCGTGTCAGAAGGTGCTGCGATGGATCACGAACTTCGGAAGCCGGGCACGAGCGACGCCGCCGATCGGCGCCGGCCGGCCGACCCCATTCCATTGACCGTGCTGACGGGCTTTCTCGGCGCCGGCAAGACCACGTTGCTCAATCGCCTGCTCAAGGACGAAGCGCTCAGCCAGACCGCCGTCATCATCAACGAGTTCGGCGACGTCGCGCTCGACCACCTGCTGGTGGAATATATCGGCGACAACATGGTGCTGCTGCAGTCGGGTTGCCTGTGCTGCACCATGCGCGGCGACCTGGTCGACGCGTTGGAAACGCTGCTGCGCGATCTCGACAACCGGCGCTGTGCCTTCAAACGCGTGCTGCTGGAGACCACCGGCCTCGCCGATCCGGCACCGGTGCTGCACACCGCCATGGCGCATCCCTATCTGGTGCAGCGCTACCGGCTCGACGGCGTGGTGACCGTGGTCGATTGCGTCAACGGCGAGGCCACGCTCGATGCGCACGCCGAAGCGGTCAAGCAGGCGGCCATGGCCGACCGCATCGTGCTGAGCAAGACCGATCTGGCGACGCCCGAGCAGCGCGCGCGCATGCTGGCGCGCCTGCACGCACTCAATCCGGCGGCGGCCATTCTCGATGCCGCCAAAGGCGAGGCGACCGCCGAGCGGCTGATGAATTGCGGGCTGTACGATCCGCAGCGCAAAATCCCCGACGTGAAGAAATGGCTCGCCGCCGAGGCCTATGCCGACGCCCACGGGCACCATAACCACCATCACGACGTCAACCGCCACGACGAACATATTGCGTCATTCGTGCTCACCGCCGATGCCGCTATCCCCGCCGGCACGCTCGACATGTTCCTCGAACTGTTGCGCGCGACCCACGGCGACAAGCTTTTGCGCCTCAAGGGCATCGTGAAGCTCGCCGAAATGCCCGACACGCCGGTGGTGGTGCACGGCGTGCAGCACGTGTTCCACCCGACCGCGCGGCTGGAACGCTGGCCCGACGACGACCACCGCACAAGACTGGTGTTCATCACCCGCGACCTGCCGGAAGCGACGGTCGCTGAGCTGTTCGAGGCCTTCCTGGGCACGCCCGCCGTCGACCGGCCGGACCGCGCGGCCTTGGCCGACAATCCGCTGGTGCCGTTCGGCGGGGCGGACCGCTAGACCTTCGTTCCGGCGCGCGGCCTTTAGGCCGCGAGCCCGGAATGACGGTGAAATGTCACCCTTGCGTAGCCTCTCGACTCGTCTAATGCTCATCGCCGTCCGCCGGCCAAGCCGGAACGAGACCGGCGGCAAGGGGGAGACGCCATGGAACGGCCAATGGGGCGACCTTGGCTGCGGCAATATCCGCCGGGCGTGCCGGCCGATATCGACCCATCGCGCTACGCCTCGCTGGTGGCGATGTTCGAGGAAAGCTTCCAGGCGCATGCCCGCAAGACCGCCTGCGTTTGTATGGGCAAGTCCCTGAGCTATGCCAAGCTCGACCGCGCCTCGCGCGATTTCGCCGCCTGGCTGCAGAGCAAGGACCTGCCGCGCGGCACCCGTGTCGCCATCATGATGCCGAACGTGCTGCAATATGCCGTGGCGATCGCCGGAATCCTGCGCGCCGGCATGACGGTGGTGAACGTCAATCCGCTGTATAAGCCGCGCGAACTGGAATTCCAGCTCAAGGATTCCGGCGCTGAGGTCATCATCGTGCTGGAGAATTTCGCCTCGGTGCTGCAGGAAGCGCTGCCGGCAACCGACATCAAGCACGTGGTCGTCGCCAGCCTGGGCGACATGCTCGGCCGCATGCGGGGCACGCTGGTCAAACTGGTGGTGCGGCGTGTGCGCCGGATGGTGCCGGCCTACAAACTACCGGGCTCGACCCAATTCAACAGAGCGATCGCCATCGGCCGCCGGCGGCTGTTCAGCCGCGCCGCCGTCAAGGCCGACGACATCGCCTTCCTGCAATATACCGGCGGCACAACGGGCGTTGCCAAGGGCGCCATGCTGCTGCACCGCAATCTGATTGCCAATGTGTTGCAGATGGAAGCCTGGAACGGTCCGATGGTCTTGCAACCGCCGGTGGCCGACCAGCTGGTCATCGTCACCGCGCTGCCGCTTTATCATATCTTCGCGCTCACCGCCTGTTTCCTGTTCGGCGTGCGCACCGGCGGGCTCTGTTTGCTGATCCCCAATCCGCGCGAAATCCCGCGCCTGATCAAAGAACTCGCCAAATACCAAGTGAATTTTTTCCCGGCGGTGAACACGCTTTATAACGCGCTCTTACATAATCCGGACTTCGGCAAGCTCGACTGGAGCATGCTCAAAAGCGCGGTCGCCGGCGGCATGGCGGTGCAGAAATCGGTCGCCGAGGCATGGATGAAGGCGACCGGCCGTCCGATCATCGAAGGCTACGGCCTGTCGGAGACCTCGCCGGTGCTCACCTGCAACCGCGGCGATATCACAGAATGGACCGGCACGATCGGAATGCCGCTGCCGTCGACCGAAATTTCGATCCGCGACGACGACAATCGCGAAGTGCCGATCGGCGAGCAAGGCGAGATTTGCGCGCGCGGACCGCAGGTGATGGCCGGCTACTGGAACCGGCCCGACGAAACTGCCAAGGTGATGACCGCGGACGGCTTCTTCCGCACCGGCGACATCGGCTTGATGGACGCCCAAGGCCTCGTCAAAATCGTTGACCGCAAGAAGGACATGATCTCGGTGTCCGGCTTCAAGGTGTTCCCCAACGAAGTCGAGGACGTGGCGATGATGCAAGGCGGCGTGCTGGAATGCGCCGCGGTCGGCGTGCCGGACAGCCATTCCGGCGAGGCGGTCAAGCTGTTCGCGGTGAAGAAATCGCCGGAATTGACCGAGCAGGATTTGCGCCGATACATGCACGGCGAGCTTGCGGGCTATAAGGTGCCGAAGCATATCGAGTTCCGCCAAGAGCTGCCGAAAACCAATGTCGGCAAAATCCTGCGCCGCGCGCTGCGGGAAGACGCATGAATGAAGCGGCCGCGCTGCCTTCGGCTGCCGAGGTGGTGGCGTTCTGGCGCGATGCCGGAGCGGACCGCTGGTACAAGAAGGATGACGCCTTCGACGACGAAATCCGCCGCCGCTTTCTCACGCTCTACGAAGCGGGCGCCGCCGGCAAGCTTGCCGGCTGGGAACAAAATGCCGAAGGCGCGCTCGCCTTGCTCATCCTGCTCGATCAGTTCCCGCGCAACATGTTCCGTGGCCAGGCGCGCGCCTTCGCCTGCGATAGGCAGGCGCGCGCGATCACGGCCGGCGCCATCGTGCGCGGCTTCGATAGCCAGGTCGAGCCGCCGCTGCGGCAGTTCTTCTATGTCTCGTTCGAGCATTCGGAAGATCTCGCCGACCAGCAACGCGGCATCGCACTCTACAAGGCGGCGGGCGATGCCGACGGTCTGAAATGGGCGGAACTGCACGCCGACATTATTCGCCGTTTCGGCCGCTTCCCGCACCGTAACCCAGCGCTCGGCCGTACCACCACGCCGGCGGAACAGAAGTTTCTGGATGACGGCGGCTTCAAGGGGTGACGCTCACCGTGCTAGTGATGCGCGCATGACCGACTTCCACGGCGTATTCCCCTACCTCGTCTCGCCGATCGATGCGCAAGGTCGCATCCAGACCGATGTGCTCGGACGGCTCGCGCACGACCTCATCAAGGCCGGCGTGCATGGCTTGACGCCGCTCGGCTCGACCGGCGAGTTCGCCTACCTGACGCGCGAGCAGCGCGCGGCAGTGGTGCAGGCGACCATCGAAGCCGCGGAAAAGCGTGTGCCGGTCGTCGCCGGGGTTGCCTCGACCGCGACCGCCGAGGCGGTCGCGCAGGCTAAGGCCTACCAGAAGCTCGGCGCCGACGGTATCCTCGCCATTCTCGAAGCCTATTTCCCGCTTCGTGACGCGCAGATCGAGTCTTACTTCCGCGCCATCGCCGACAGCGTGGACATTCCGGTGGTGATCTACACCAATCCGCAATTCCAGCGCAGCGATCTCACCCTCGACGTGATCGCGCGGCTCGCCGAGCATCCGCGCATTGGCTACATCAAGGATGCCTCCACCAATACCGGCCGCCTGCTCTCGATCATGAATCGCGCGCCACAGATGAAAGTGTTCTCCGCCTCGGCGCATATTCCGGCGGCGGTGATGCTGATCGGCGGCGTCGGCTGGATGGCGGGCCCGGCCTGTATCGTGCCGCGCCAGAGCGTGCGGCTCTATGACTTGTGCCGCGCCGCTCAGTGGCCGCAGGCCATGACATTGCAACGCGAACTCTGGCGCATCAACGAGGCCTTCGCGCGCTTCAATCTCGCCGCCTGCATTAAGGCCGGCTTGCAGATTCAGGGCTACGCGGTCGGCGATCCGCTGCCGCCGCAGGCGGCGCTGACGGCGGACGAGCGCAAACTCGTCGCGGGCATTTTGGCCGACGTGGCCAAGCTCGAAATGCCTTGATTTATCGGCACAAACCGCCCCATCCAACCCATTCTTAACGGTTCCTTGCTAATCACTCAGAATGTTGCCGCTCGCAAACCGGCCATCGCCGGCGCGGAGAGAACCCGTGGCGCTGGTCGATTCCGAAGAAGCCGCCCCCGCGCCACCGTCAGCAGCGGGTCTAGTCGCACGCGTCAAGGCAATCCTCGCCGACCGCAGCGACTCGCGGCTGGCCCAGCTCGTCGCCGGAAAAGTTTTCCTGGTGCGCGTCGGCAGCGCCATGCTCGCGCTCGGCAGCCAGGTCCTGCTGGCGCGCTGGATGGGCAGCTTCCAGTTCGGCATTTACGTTTACGTGTGGACCTGGGTGCTGATGATCGGCGCGCTCGCCGATTTCGGCCTGTCGTCGGCGGCGCGGCGCTTCATTCCGGAATATACCGAGCACAAGTCGCTCGACCGCTTGCGCGGGTTCCTCACCGGCAGCCGCTGGCTCGCCTTCGGCGTCGCCACCGCGATCGGTCTCGCCGGCGCCGTCGGCGTGACGCTGCTGGCGCCTTACCTCGATCACTTCGCGGTGGTGCCACTTTATCTCGCCTGCGTTACCATTCCGATCTACGGCCTGGTGCAGGTGCAAGCCGGCATCGCGCAATCCTACGACTGGCCCAATCTGGCGCTAATGCCGTTCTACATCTGGCGGCAGTTCACCATCACCGTGCTGATGGGCGTCGCCTATCTCATCGGCGCGCCGACCGACGCGGTGACCGCGATGATCGTGGCCGTCGCCACCACCTGGGCGGTGACCATCGGACAACTGGTCATGCTCGACCGTCGGCTCAAGACCAAGGTGCCGGACGGGCCGAAGCAATACGAGACCAAGGTATGGTTTGCCACCTCGATCCCGATCTTCGTGGTGGAAGGTTTTTATCTACTGCTCACTTACGTCGACATTCTCGCGCTCGAGCATTTCCGCTCGCCCGACGAAGTGGCGGTCTACTATGCCGGCGCACGGCTGTTGGCGATCGTCGCCTTCGTCTATTTTGCCATCGCCGGCGCCACCACGCACAAGTTCACGCAATACCACGTCAGCGGCGACAAGCAGCGGCTTGCCTCGTTCTTCGCCGAGACCACCCGCTGGACCTTCTGGCCGTCGCTTTTGGCCTGCGCGTTGATCCTCGCGCTCGGGCGCCCGCTGCTCGGTCTGTTCGGTGAGGGTTTCGAGGCTGGCTATCCGGTGATGTTCATCTTGGCCGCCGGCATGCTGGCGCGCGCCGCCGTCGGTCCGGCCGAGCGGCTACTCAATATGCTGGGCGAGCGCAAGCAATGCGCGATGATCTATGCCGGCGCCTTCGCGATCAACCTCGTGCTGTGCGTGCTGCTGATCCCGCGCATCGGTATCGAAGGCGCGGGCGTCGCGACCTCGTGCGCGCTGGTGGTGGAATTGATCCTGCTCTATCTCGTCGCCAAGCGGCGGCTGGGCTTCCACGTCTTCATCATGGGCGGCGCTTCCCCGTCACCTTGAATCACTCGACCAAAGGCTCACGTCTGTAAATCCCGTCCGTCCCCCGCGGAATCGGGGATCCAGTTATTGCGAAGAGGACTGGATGCCCGCTTTCGCGGGCACGAACGGCAAAATGTCGCTACGCTTTCTCCCTTAACAGCCGCCTGATCACCTTGCCGGTCGTGGTCATCGGCAGGTCGTCGATGAAGGCGATCTCGCGCGGGTATTCGTGGCCCGACAGCCGCGTTTTGACGAAATTCTGGATCTCGGCGGCGAGCGCATCCGAGGGCACCTGGCCTTTCTTGAGCACGATGAAGGCCTTCACGATTTCGGTGCGCAGCGCGTCGGGCTTGCCGACAGCGGCGGCGAGCGCCACCGCCGGATGGCGGATCAGGCAATCCTCGATCTCGCCCGGCCCGATGCGGAAGCCGGACGAGGTGATGACGTCGTCGTTGCGGCCGACGAAACTAAAATAGCCGTCGTCGTCCATCACGCCCTGGTCGCCGGTGGTCATCCAGTCGCCGACGAACTTGTCGCGCGTGGCCTGCGGGTTGCCCCAATATTCCAGAAACATCACTGGATCGGGACGCTTGACCGCGATCTGCCCGACCTCGCCGGCCTTGAGCGGCTCGCCGTTACGGCCGATCACCGCCACCCTATGACCGGCGACCTGCTTGCCAATGGCGCCCGGCCGCGAGACGCCGAGCGCATTGAACGCCGCGAGCACGATGTTGCATTCGGTCTGGCCGTAGAATTCATTGATGGTCAGGCCGAAGGCCGACTTGCCCCATTCATAAGTTTCCGCGCCCAGCGCCTCGCCGCCGGAACCGATCGAGCGCATCTTGATGGCGTGGCGGCCTTGCGGGTTTCGCGCCGCGCGCAGCATGCGCAGCGCGGTCGGCGGGATGAAGGCGTTGCGCACCTGCGCGCGCGCCATCAGCGCGAAGGCTTCCTCCGGATCGAACTTCTCGAAACGGCGCGCCACCACCGGAACGCCGTAATGCAAGCCTGGCAGCAGCACGTTGAGCAGCCCGCCCGCCCAGGCCCAGTCGGCCGGCGTCCAGATACGGTCGCCGTCCTGCGGGAAAAAATCGTTGTAGGTCTCCACGCCGGGAAAATGCCCGATCAAGACGCGATGGCCGTGCAGCGCGCCTTTCGGCTGGCCGGTGGTGCCGGAGGTGTAGACCATCATGGCCGGATCGTCGGCGCCGGTGTCGACGGCGGTAAAGTCGGACTTGGCGCGCGCCAGCGCGGTAGCGAAATCGAGCGCACCGTCGCCGGCGCCGTCGAGCGAGAGCACGAGTTTCAATTCGGGCAGGCCGCTCCTGATCTCGGCGATGCGGGCGACGCCTGGCGCATTGCATATCAGCGCTGCCGCGCCGGAATTCTGTAGGCGGTAGCTCAACGCATCGGTGCCGAACAGCACGGCGAGCGGCAGCGCTACGGCGCCGAGCTTGTAGACCGCAATATGGGCAGCGGCGACTTCCGGCATTTGCGGGAGAAGAATGGCGACACGGTCGCCGCGCGTGATGCCATGCGCGCGCAGCACATTGGCGAGCCGGTTGGAGGTGTCGCGCAAGGCGCCGTAAGTGATGGCGTCTTCGCCGCCGTCCGGCCGCATATGCAGGATGGCGAGCCGGCCCGGCTGGCTGAGCGCCCAGCGGTCGCAGACATCGACGCCGATATTGTAGCGCGCCGGGACCGGCCAGCGGAATTGGCGGTAGACGTCGTCGTAATTGGCAAGGCGCGACAGCACCGGCATGGCGCGGGAGGCTAGTCAGCGGATGCGGCGAGGTCCAGGGGCGCAGTCTCCGTTCATTCCCGCGCAAGCGGCAAACCAGTCTGGGTCCCCGCCTTCGCGGGCACGACAGCGATCAGCCCTTCCTGTCCTCCGGCGCCGCCAGGATCAGCGCCCAGTAGACTTTGTATTTCGAGGCCGCGGTGTAGACTGCGGCGATGCCCATGCGGGTCGCGCCGGCGAGCAGCATATTGGCGCGGTGCGGGCCTGAATCGCGCCAGCCGGAAAAGGCTTCCGCCAATGTGTGGTAGCCGGCGCCGATATTCTCCGCCGCGGCTTTGGCGTCGTAGCCGGAGGACCTCAAGCCGCACCAGGAACGGCTTGCCGGCATTGTGGTCGAGCTTGTCGCGCCGGGCCATGATCTCGGCCTGCGCCTCGGCCAGGTAGGTCAGCTTGGGATCGAGCGTAACCGCCGGCAGCCCATGATTGGTGCGGTAGCCGGAAATCATCGAGGCGGCGGCTGCGGCGTCGAGCTGGGCGCCCGGTTCCGCCAGGTCGCGATAAAAGCTCGGCCGCTCCGCCGGCATGAATTCGGAGCAACCGGCCAGCGCGACCAGAGCCAGCGTCAGGACGAGCTTACGAAGCATCGGCGGCAATCTCCGAATCGATTTAAGGCGGACGCAATCTTTAACGGCGAGCGTGGCCGAACGGTGGTGAGCAGGCGCACCTTCGGCCCACATGGCGATACAGGCATGGCGTCTACTGGCGCGGGCGTTGCCGGTCAACTACCATCGCCGCAACAACAAGCCGTTAAACGTCACTCTCGGGAGAAAACACCATGTCCGCTCAGCCAGCCCCGCGCACACCAGGCGCCACTCGCGCCGGCGCGGGCGAATACGTCTTCGATCTCGGCACCGTCGCCAAGATCATGGGCGGCCCCGCCTATTCCACCGCGCATGGACCGTGCGTGGAAGGCGACCGCATGATCGTCGGCTTAATGCGCATGAAGGCCGGCACCGGCGCCGAGCCGCATTCGCATCCCAACGAGCAGTGGATCTATATCCTGGAAGGCACCTTCCGTGCCGTCGTCGACGGCAAGCCGATCGAAGCCAAGCCCGGCTCCGTTCTCTACATTCCGGCCAACGCCATTCACGCCGGCAAGGCGACGCCGGAAGGCGACGTGGTGTTTTTCACCTGCAAGGACGCCTCGCACAGTCTACACGGCATCAAGGCTATCTGAACTCCATCGGCGCGGGGGCGAGCAACGATCCCCGGCCGGCAATCAAAACTTACGGGGATTTTCATGAAACGTCTGACTACGATCCTGCTCGCCGCCGTTTGTCTGGCGCTCGGCGCGGCGGGCGCCTCGGCGCAGGATAAATATCCGAACCGCACCGTCAAAGTGATCGTGCCTTACGCGCCGGGCGGCGCCACCGACATCACCGCCCGCATCGTCGGCGATCAATTGCAGAAGATCACGGGGCAGCCCTTCGTGATCATCAATAAGCCCGGCGCCTTCGGCCTGTTGGCGATCGACGAAATGGTGAAAGCGGCGCCCGACGGCTACACGCTGATGATCGGCAACGTTTCGACTAACGCCATCACGCCGATCCTCTACAGCAAAAAAATGAACTTCGACTATTCCAAGAGCGTGGCGGCGGTGACCAATCTGATCGACGTGCCGGCCTTCATGCTGGTGACGACGGCGAACGATTTCCCGGTCAAGAGCGTGTCCGAGCTGATCGACTACGCCAAGAAGAACCCCGGCAAGGTACGCTACGGCACAGTCGGCGTCGGCTCCTATCCGCATTACGACATGGCCTATTTCGCCAAGCGCGCCGGCGATCTCGACATGACCGCGCTGCCCAACAAGAACGGCGCCTCCGGCGTGATCCAGGACATGCTGCGCGGCGACGTGCAGGCCGCCTTCCTCAACGTCGCCAGTTCCGCCGGCATGGTGGCGTCAGGCAAGTTCCGCCCGATCGCGATGGTCAACAATGCGCGCCTGCCGGACTATCCGAACGTGCCGACCATGAAGGAAGTCGGGATGCCCGATGTCGGCACCGTGGCGTGGAACGGCATGTTCGCGTCGGCGGCGACGCCCAAGCCGGTGCTGGAAGCGCTGCATGCGATCGTGCTGAAGGCGCTCGAGTCGGACGAGGTGAAGGCGAAGTTTGCCAAGCAGAAGATGGAAATCGCGCCGAACAAGACCCTCGCCGACGCCAAGGTCTGGCTCGACGACCAGATCAAGCACTGGCACAC
This sequence comes from uncultured Alphaproteobacteria bacterium, assembly GCA_963739825.1. Classification (GTDB taxonomy): domain Bacteria; phylum Pseudomonadota; class Alphaproteobacteria; order Rhizobiales; family Xanthobacteraceae; genus Pseudolabrys. The sequence goes on along the minus strand of CAVUBU010000001.1, from coordinate 1,231,717 downwards.
CATCACCGCATCGGTGAAAATCGACATCGCGCCATAGTGCCCGCTTTCCCTCTCCCCGCATTGCGGGGAGGGGGAAAGAACTCACTTCATTTCACTTGCTGCAACGCCTGCCACACCCGCTCCGGCGTCGCCGGCATGTCGAGCTGCGCGCCCTGGGGCAGCGCGTCGAGAATGGCATTGATCAGCGCCGGCGGCGCCGCCGTGGTACCGGCCTCGCCGGTGCCCTTCACGCCGAGTGGATTGGTGCGGCAGGCAAACGGGCGGTGCTCGACCGTCATCGCCGGCATCGCGTCGGCGCGCGGCAGGGCGTAGTCCATGAACGAGCCGCTGACCAGCTGGCCGCTGCCATCGTAGATGGTGTTTTCCATCAGCGCCTGGCCGAGCCCCTGCGCCACGCCGCCGTGGATCTGGGCTTCGACGATGGTCTCGTCCAGCACATTGCCGCAATCGCCGACCGCCAAATAACTCACGATCGTGACCGCACCGGTTGCCGGATCGATCTCGACCTCGGCGACATGGCAGCCGTTGGGGAATGACGGCGGCGCTTTGACGGTCGCCTGGGTATCGAGACTTTCCGGGATCACGCCTGTGCGCGCCAGCTCGGCGGCGCGCTCGGCCGCCGCGAACAATGTTACTTCGCGTGCCGAGCCTTTCACGCTGAACTTTCCGTCGCGATAGTCCACCTCGCTTTCGCCCGCCTGCAACAGCATGGCGGCGACGCGCCTGCCCTTCTCGATCACCTTGTCGGCGGTGACCGCAATGGCGCCGCCGACATACATGGCCGAACGCGAAGCGACCGCGCCGAAGCCGGGCACGTCGCGCACGCTGTCGCCGGAAGTGACCGTCACCGCCGCAGGCGTGATGCCCAGGCGGCGCGCCGCCACGCGGCCGAATACGGTCTGATGGCCCTGCCCGCTGGCGCCGGCGCCGATGCTCACCATGACTTTGTTGCCGCCAGGAAACGTGATGCGCGCGGGTTCCTCCGGAAACGCGCCGGCGATCTCCAGATAGCAGCCGATGCCGATGCCGCGCAGTCTGCCCTGTTTCTTTGCCGCCTTCTTGCGCGCGGCAAAGCCGCCATAGTCGGCGAGCTCCAACGCGCGCTCGAAGGCGCCCGGAAAATCGCCGCTGTCATAGGTGTTGCCGAAGGCGGTGGTGTAGGGAATTTTGTCGGGTTGAATGAGATTGCGCCGGCGCAATTCGGCGGCGTCGATGCCGGTCGCATCGGCGGCGGCATCGATCAGCCGCTCCAACAGATAGCTCGCCTCCGGCCGCCCGGCGCCGCGATAGGGCCCGGTCGGCAGCGTGTTGGTGAGCACGCAGCGCGAATTCACCTGCGCCAGCGGAATGTCGTAGACCGTCGGCAGGCAGCCGGAGATGTGCGTGGTGAAAACGAAATGCGCGACGCCCGTGATATAGGCGCCGACATTGCCGAGGCAGTCGACGCGCAAACCGAGAAAGCGGCCGCGCTTGTTGAGCGCGAGCTCCGCGCTCCAAAGCGAATCGCGGCCCTGATTGTCGCTGACGAAAGCTTCCGCGCGGGTCGAGACCCAATGCACCGGCTTTTGCAATAAACGCGCTGCATGCAACAGCGCGGCATATTCCGGATAGGGCGCACTTTTCATGCCGAACGCGCCGCCGACGTCTTCATCGGTAACGTGCAGCTCCTCCGGTTTGATGTTCATGACGGCGGCCATGGTGCCGCGCACGGCGGCGACGGCCTGCGTACCGCAGCGCAACGCGAACATGTTCTTGCCGGCGTCGTAGCTGGCGGTGGCGCTGCGCGCCTCGAGCGAGGCGACCACCAGGCGCTGGTTGACGAGTTCGAGCCGCACCACATGCGCGGCGTCCTTGAAGGCGCGCTCAAGCGCGGCCTGCTTCTTGCCGTCGGGATCGGCCGGCGCGCTCCAGTCAAAACCGATATTGCCGGGCGCTTCCGGCCAAAGCTGCGGCGCGCCGGGCGCAATGGCCGCGCGCATATCGGTCACCGGCGTCAACGGCTGGTAATCGACCGCGACTTTTTCGCCGGCATCCTGCGCGGCCGCCGCGCTCATCGCGACCACCAGCGCCACCGGCTCACCGACATGCATGACGCGGCTTTCCGCCAGTGCCGGCCGGTACGGCGAAACCGCCGGCTTGCCGCCGCGGCCGGGAATCGGATGCGGATGCGAGATCGTGTGGTAATGCGCTGCGGCAAGATCGGCGGCAGTCAGCACCGCCACCACGCCGGGCGCGCTTTTGGCCGCCGCCACGTCGATATGCTCGATCTTGGCGAAGGCATGCGGCGAGCGCACAAAATAGGCGGCGAGCGCGCCATCCGGCTTGACGTCGTCGCCGAAGCGCCCCTGCCCGCGCAACAGCGCGTCATCCTCGATGCGCCCGGTCCAGGGCTCGCGCTTGGCGGCGGTCGAACTCGTCATAAATAAAACTCCGATTTACCGCCGGTTCTTGAGAAACGCCGCGATGAATTCGTCGCATCCGGCCGCGCCCGACGTCGCCATCGGCGGCCCCCCTGCCTGCCCGTTAAGCTTTGCTTAACCGCTTAACATCGCCAATTAACTGCAAAACAACCGCTAATGGAATAGCGTTACGGCTGACCCGGACTAAAGCATGGCCGAAGCTTCTTCCGCAGCGGAAACCTCGCGCGATTGGCGTATCGTCGCGCTGGTCGGAGGCACCTGCCTGCCGGCGAGCTTTGCCCTGTTCCACTTTGCCGTGCCGCTGGGCGCCTGGGTTACCGCGGCGCCCGAACCGCTGGTCGCAACGTTCTGCGCCTTGCTGACGACCGTGCTGGCGATGGTGTTTGCCGCCTTCGTCATCGCCCAGCAGATGCAGATCGACAACATCCGCATGCGCGTTGCGATCAACAACATGTCGCAGGGCCTGTGCATGTTCGACCGTAACGAGCGGCTGGTGGTCTGCAATCGCCGCTACCAGAATCTCTATCAACTCCCCGACGACATCGTGCGGCCGGGCCGCACGCTTGCCGGCCTGCTCGAATTCCGCATCGCCAACGGCAGCTTCTCGCTCGATCCCGGCACATACCGGCAAGGGCTGACCGCCGCCATGGCGCAAGGCAAGACCACCACTGCGGAGGTCAAATCCCCCAGCGGGCGCGTGGTCTCCATCAGCAACCGGCCGGTGGCGGACGGCGGCTGGGTAGCGACGCACGAGGACATCACCGAACGGCGCAACGCCGAGCGCGAACGCGCCGCGATGAACGAGCAGCAGCAGCGCCGCTCCATCATCGAGCGCGCGATCGCCGCGTTCCGCCAGCGCGTCGAGGAGCATTTGCGCACGGTGACCGGCGGCGCCATAACCATGCACGCTGCCGCCACCGCTTTGCTCGCCAGTTCCGGCGACACCTCGCAGCGCGCGGAGGGCGCGGTGGCGGCCTCCAACGAGGCGAGCACCAATGTGGACTCCGCCGCGGTCGCCGCCGACGAACTGGCCGGCTCGATCGGGGAAATCGGCCGCCAGCTCTCGCTCACCACCAATATCGTGCGGGCGGCGGTGGCGGAAGCGCAAGGCACCAATCGGCAAATCGCCGCGCTCGCGCAAGCCGCCCAGAAGATCGGCGACGTGATCAAGCTGATCCGCACCATCGCCGGCCAGACCAATTTGCTCGCGCTCAACGCCACCATCGAAGCCGCGCGCGCGGGCGCGGCCGGCAAGGGTTTCGCGGTGGTCGCTTCCGAAGTCAAATCGCTGGCGGTGCAGACCGCCAAAGCGACTGAAGATATTTCCAAGCTGATCACCGCGGTGCAGACCTCGACCGGCAGCGCCGTCGACGCGATCGGCCGCATCGCCAGCCGCATGCAGGAAATCGACGGCTGCGCCAGCGCGGTCGCGGCCGGGGTGCAACAGCAGAGCGCGGCGACCGCCGAGATTTCGCATAACGTCACCGGCGCCGCCGACAGCGCCAAGCTGGTGGTCTCCGTGCTCGGCGAGGTCGCCGGCGCCGCCACCGAGACGCGTCAGTCGGCGGAAAGCGTGCTCTCCGCCTCGCAGGCGGTGGAATCGGCCGCCGCCGATCTGCGCCGCGAGGTCGAGGGCTTCCTCGCCCGCGTGGCGGCCTAGTCAGCCAACCAAGCCGGCCAGCCAGTAGAACAGCGCGGCGAGCAAGCCGGACGCCGGGATCGTGATGATCCAGGCGACCACGATTTCTTGGGCGACGGTCCAGCGTACCGCCGATACTTTTTTCGCCGCGCCGACGCCGATGATCGAGCCGGTGATGGTGTGCGTGGTCGACACCGGGATGCCGAGGTAGGTCGCGGTAAACAGCATGACCGAGCCGGCGGCTTCCGCGCAGGAACCCTGCATCGGGGTGAGCCGCGTGATTTTCGAGCCCATGGTTTTGACGATGCGCCAGCCGCCCGCCATCGTGCCGGCAGCCATCGCGATCTGGCACGCGATCACCACCCAGAATGGGACGTAGAATTTGCCGCCAAGCATGCCTTGCGAATAAAGCAGCACGGCGATGATGCCCATGGTCTTCTGCGCATCGTTGCCGCCGTGGCCGAGCGCATAACACGATGCCGATATGAATTGTAGGCGGCGGAACAGATTATCGACGCCATACGGCATCGAGCGCACGAAGATCCACGACACGATCAGCATGAGCAGCAAAGCGAGCAGCAGCCCGAAGCCCGGCGACAGGAAGATGGCGGCCACCGTCTTGCCGACGCCGGACCAGACTACGGCGTGGATGCCCGCCTTCGCGATACCGGCCCCGACCAGGCCGCCGATGAGCGCGTGCGAGCTTGACGATGGGATGCCCAGCCGCTGAGTGATAATCTGCCAGACGATGGCGCCGGCGAGCGCGCCGAAGATGACGTGCGCATTGACCACATCGGCTTCGACAATGCCGCGCCCGACCGTTTCCGCGACGTGCAGCCCAAAGAACATAAAGGCGATAAAATTGAAAAATGCCGCCCAGGCGACGGCGTAATGCGGCCGTAGCACGCGCGTGGACACAATGGTCGCGATCGAGTTGGCGGCGTCATTCATTCCGTTGAGGAAGTCGAATGCGAGCGCGACCACGATCAAAGCAATCAGGAATGGCAAGGTGAGCGCGGCGGCGTCCATCGTCGTTCGGCCTTACGGATGGTAATTACACGTGCTCGATGACGATGCCGTGCATGATGTTGGCCACGTCGTCGAAACGGTCGACGACTTTTTCCAGATGATCGTAGACTTCGTTGCCGACGAAAAAAGCGAGTGGATCTACTTTGCCCTTGGTTTGGTAGAGCTCGCGCAAGCCGACATCGTGCAGTTCGTCGGCATGGCCCTCGAGTTGCGATATTTGCTCTGTCAGAGCGCTGATATGCGTCGCCTCCGAACTGATCGAGCGCAGCAACGGCACGGCTTCCTGCACCAACTGGGCGCATTTCACGATCGTGTCCGCCATCTCCTTCATCTGTGGCGTGAACTCGGTCACGTCGAACAGCACGACTCCCTTGGCGGTCTTTTGCATCTGGTCGATGGCGTTATCCATCGAGGTAATCAGGTCGCGAATATTGCCTCGGTCGAACGGCGTGATGAAAGTGCGGCGCACGGCGATCAGCACCTCGCGGGTCGCGTCGTCGGCGTCGTGTTCGCGGTCCATGACGATCTGGTAGTTGGGCTGCACCGCTGCGCCGCCTTCCAGCATGGCACGCAACGCCTCCGCGCCGGCTAGAACGGCCCGCGAATGCCGCCCGAACATGTCGAAAAAGCGCTCCTCCTTCGGCATCAAGGCATGAAACCAACGCATCATGGCGCGAACTCCCGGCGAATCGCGTGCGACCTTTTGGCAACCTAGTCTTTTGCCGCCCGGTCCCGATATGGGGGATCGACCGCCTGTGGGAATCATGGGAATAACCGGTGAATTTCCGGCGGATTTTCGCCCTGCCAAAATCGATTAAGGCCAATGAATCGGGCGCAGAAAGCGTTGCCGCAGGGCAAGCTTTTCAAGGAATCATGCGCTAGTTTGCGGGCCAATTCGAGACGCGCAAGACGGAGACGGCAATGCGGCTTGGCTATTTCACCATGCCGGTGCACCCAATCGGCCGGGACTGGTCGCAGACGCTCGCCGAGGACCGCGCAGCGATCATTCTCGCCGACCGGCTCGGCTACTACGACGCCTTTGTCGGCGAGCACCTGACCGACATGTGCGAGAACATCACCAACAGCATGATGTTCAACGCCACGCTGATCTCCGACACCAAGACCATCAAGCTCGCCACCGGCACCACCAATCTGTCGCACATGCACCCGGTGCTGATCGCGGTGCACGCGGCGATGTTCGACCATCTGGCGCAGGGGCGCTTCATCCTGGGCGTGTCGGCCGGCGCGCTTGCCTCCGACGCCGAGGCGATCGGGCTGCTCGACGCCGACCGCAACAAGATTTTCGCCGAGGCGATCGACGTGATCCTGGCGATCTGGGACCGCGATCCGCCCTACGACATCGATTTCCCCGACAACCGCTTCAAGGTGGCGATCAACCGCGCCGCCGCGCTACATCTCGGCGTCGGCGCCATGGCCAAGCCCTTCCAGAAACCGCGGCCGGAGATCGTCGGCACCGTGGTGGCGCCGTTCTCGCCCGGCGTGGTGCTGATGGGAAAGCGCGACTTTCATCCGCTGTCGGCAAATTTCCTCTTGGCGAAGCATCTCAAGTCGCACTGGGTGAATTACGTCGAGGGCAAGGCGGAAGCCGGCGCGCAGGCCAAGGTCGCCGATTGGCGCGTCGCGCGCAGCATCTTCGTCGCCGATGACGACAAAGTGGCGGCGCGTTACGGCCACGATGACCCCCGCAGCCCGTACCGCTTCTACTTCGCGCAGTTCCGCGCCAAGCTCAAGCGCGGCAACCGCCTCAATGTGTTCAAGAGCGACAAGGATCAGCCGGACGACGAGATCACCGACGATTTCGTCGTCGACAATTGCGTGACCTTTGGCAGCGTCAACAAGGTGGTCGACGAAATTCTTAAACTGCGCGAGCAGACCGGCGATTTCGGCGAATTGGTCTATGCCGGCATGGACTGGGTCGATCCGGCGCTCGCCAAGCGCTCGATGCAACTGATGGCCGAACAGGTGATGCCGCGTGTGAATGCGGCGATCGGCAAAAGCGCGAGCGCGGCGGCGGAGTAAGAATCACCCGCCGTGCACTAACCGCAAAACGATGCCGATCAGCGCGCCGATCAGTAGCGCAAACGACGCCAGCCCTTGCACCAGGAAGGCGCGATGGCGTTTCTCGGCGGCAGCCGAATAGCCGACGATGTAGGCAATGCGGCCGCCGATCCAGACGAGGCCGAGCAGCGCGGCGCCCCAGTCGCTGACATAAATCGCAAACAGCCAGAGCGCCGGCAGGAAAATCGGCATCCATTCCAGCGTGTTCATCTGCACGCGGAACACGCGCTCGAAATCGGCGTTGCCGGTGGTCGCCGGCGCTTTGACGCCGAACTTGCCGCGCGCCAGCGCGACCAGCCAACCGGCGTAGAAATACAGCAGAATGGCGAGCAAAGTCACCAGCGCGGTGTAGTGCGGCATGATCTAAGTCCTCGGTATGTGCGGTGAATTCCGTCATGCGCGGGCTTGACCCGCGCATCCATGATGCATTGCCTCAAATAGAAGATTTACGAAAGCCTGTGGCTGGCGAACCTCATCATGGATTGCCGGGTCAAGCCCGGCAATGACCGGTGGATTTTACCGAATGACCGTGGCGCGGCTCACACCGACAGCGGCTCGGTGCCGAGTGCCGCATAAAGCCCGTGCTTGGCGCCGTCGCTGAACTTGACGCCCTGACCGAGCTCGATCGCCACCGAGCGCACGCGCTGCGCCTCCGGCTCGGTCGCCGGCACCGGCTGGCCGTCGGCCGCCGCTGTCGCCGCGCGCAGCAGCAGCTTGCGCGTCAAGATGATGCCGGCATCGGTCGCGCACAAGTGTTCCTGCGTGCGGTCCTGGATGGCGCCCATGCTTTCCTGGATCGAGGCATCCTGCATGGCGATACCGTCGACGCCGGTCGCGCTATGCCCGGCGGCCTGCGCCGCGCGGTCCATCAGATAATTGTTCGATTTGTTGGCGAACGGGATGAAGGTGCCGGGCACATATTTAACGTGGATGCCCTCGCCGTCCTGCATGGCCGATACTTCCGAATTCGTCAGCGCGCGCTTGGGGTGATAGTTGATGCTCCAGGCCCAGCAATTCTCGTCGTCGATCGGCACCCAGGCATGCGCGCCCAAGGGATGACCGGCGCGCGGCGGGATGATGGTGTGCCAGGGCATGATCCAGGGCGTGATGCGCCAGTAATATTTGCCGGCGTCGGCATTGCGGCGGGCGCCGATCAACAGGCCGCCGGAAAATTCCTCGACCTCGAACAGCGGCATGCGGTCCTTGATATTGTACTCGTTGGCCTTTGAGCCTTTGAACAGCGGATCCTTGTTGAGCTCCGAGCCGTGCAGCCAGGACACGTGGCTGGAATCGATGCCGCCTTCCATCGCCTGCAGGTAATTGCATTCCTGCAGACGCTTGGAGACGAAGCGCTGCTCGGGTTTCACGTCGGTCCATTCCAGCGCCGGCGGCGGCGGCTGCAAGGCCGGCGGCCCCATATAGGCCCAGACGATGCCGGCTTTCTCGATGCAGGGGTAGGATTTCAATTTGATGTTCTTGCGGAAACCCGATTCCTCCGGCTCCGACGGCAGGTCGACGCACTGGCCGGTGACGTCGTATTTCCAGCCGTGATAATGGCAGCGAATGCCGCAGTCCTCGCTTTCGCCGAACCACAGCGAGGCGCCGCGATGGGCGCAGAATTCGTCGAGCAGGCCGACGCGTCCCTTGTTGTCGCGGAAGGCGATCAGGCGCTCGCCCATCAGCTTGACCTTGACCGGTGGGCAATCGGGTTCGGGGATTTCCGCGGCCAGCAGGAACGGCGCCCAGTAGCGCCGCAGCAATTTGCCCATCAGCGTGCCCGAGCCGGTGCGGCAGAGCTGGTCGTTTTGTTCACGCGACATCATGGCGACGTTTCCTCGACTTTTGTTATGCTGGCCGGCAATGCGGGGCGGGCATTATAGGCGCCCGCGTAGTCCGGGAAAGATACGCCATGCCCCTGCCGCGCATCGCCATCGCCACCGGAGACCCGGCCGGGATCGGGCCGGAAATCGCACTCAAGGCGGCGCTCGACCCGCGCGTAAAAGCGCTGTGCCGGCCGCTGCTGGTGGGCGATCCGGCCGTGCTGGCGATGCATGCGAAGGCAGCAGGTCTTGCGCCGCGGCTCAACGTGATCGGCAAACCCGGCGACGCCAATGGCGCGGACGGCGCGGTCGATCTGCTCGATGCCGGCGACGGGACCAATACCCCGGTGAGCTTCGGCAAGGTCGATGCCGCTTACGGGCGCGCCTCGCTCGCCGCAGCGCGCCGTGCGATCAAAGCAGCGCTTGCCGGCGAGGTCGCGGCGGTGGTGGCGGCGCCGCAGACCGAACGCTCGATTGCCGCCGCCGGCATCGCCTTCGACGGCTATCCCTCGTTCGTCGCGCGCGAGACCGGCACGCCGGTCAACGACGTCTACCTGATGATCTGCTTCGACGACGTGCGCATCGCCCACGCCACGCTGCATGTCAGCGTGCGCGAGGCGGTCGCCCTGATTACGCCGGAGCGGGTCGAGCGCGTGATCCGCGTCGTCGATGCCGCGCTCAAGCGCCTCGGCATCGCGCGGCCGAAAATCTTCGTCGGCGGGCTCAATCCGCATGCCGGCGAGGACGGCATGTTCGGCTCGGAAGAAATCGACATCATCAGCCCGGCGATCGCGCGCGCGGCGCGCGACGGCATCGAAGCGACCGGCCCGTTCGGCGCCGACACCATGTTCCGCAAGAAAGGCTGCGACGCCTTTATCGTGATGCTGCACGACCAGGGCCACATCGCCGCCAAGCTGCAGGCCTTCAACCGCACCGCCGGATTGTCGATCGGCTCGCCGATCCTGTTTTCATCGGTCGCGCACGGCAGCGCGCACGACATCGCAGGCCAAGGCGTGGCCAATCCCGGCGCCATCATCGAGGCGGTGACAAGGCTCGCTAAAGTCAGCGGCGCGGATAGCGGCCGCGCTTAATGCACCGTCGGTAGCGGCGAACCGGACACCGCCGCGCCGTCGCGCGGCGGCGGCGCCATCGGGTTTGCCGGCTCCACATTCGGCAGCGCACCGGTATTGGCCACCGTCTCCGGCGCCTTGCCGGGCAGCACGACGACGCGGGTGCCGACCTGCACGCGGCTGAACAGATCCTCGATGTCCTCGTTGAGCAGCCGGATGCAGCCCGACGACACGGTCTTGCCGATGGTCGAGGGCTGGTTGGTGCCGTGGATGCGGTAGAGCGTGTGGCCGAGATAAAGTGCGCGCGCGCCGAGCGGATTGCCCGGACCACCCGCCATCATGCGCGGCAGATAGGGCTGGCGCTCGATCATTTCCGCCGGCGGATACCAGTCCGGCCATTCCCGCATGTTGGAGACGCGCTCGGTGCCGGCCCAGGTGAAACCCTCGCGGCCGACGCCAATACCGTAGCGCAGCGCTTTGCCGTGGCCGAGCACCAGATAGAGATATGTGTTTGGCGTATCGATGATAACGGTCCCGGCCGGCTCCTTGGTCTGCAAATCGACCATCTGCCGCCTGAGATTTTCCGGTAGCTCCTTCGGCTTGCCTTGCTCGGGCTGATCCTCCGGCGGCAGCGCCGCGGTTGCGGCCGGCGGCACCGGTGGCGGCGTGATAGCCTGCTTGGCGGCAGGCGCAGCGCCGATCGAGCCGGGCGGGCGCACCGCGTCGGGATCGGCTACGGCAGCGCCCGGCACCTGCTGGTCGAGTTGATGGCCAGTAGCCGGCGCCCGCTCATCGCGCGGTAAAAAGCCCGGCGGCGGCAGAGCGTCACTCTCGCGCTCCGGATAAGGCAGAATTCGGCCGGGCGCGCCGGGCTCAGCCTGTGGCGCCTGGCTCATGCGCGGCGAACGCCGCCAGCGGCGCACCGGCCGGTCGTCCTCATCGTCGTCGTTCCAGAATGCGGGCGGCGGCTGCCGGTCGTCATAATAGGCGCCGGGTGGCGGCGCGCTGCGGTAGTAGCCCGGTGGCGGCGAATAATACTGCGCCACGGCGGGCGCGGCCGGAATGGCCGCCGCGACCGGCAGCGTCAACAAGAAAAGTCCGTAGCGTCGCAGCATCGTCCACCTGAAAGTCTGTTCAATTCGGACTGAATCGGCGCCTCGATTGGCATTTCGATGGCGCATGATCCGCTTCCGCCGCCCGGTCCCTACCCTCGGATCAAGTCCGAGGGCAAGCCTTTTCGGAAATCACCCGCCGGCCGGGACGGCAGGGTCCGAGCCGTGCCAGACCGTGGATTGCCCCGTGATGAAGGCACATTCAAGACAACAATACGGCTATCTCGACAACGTGCTTCGGCCGTGACCGCTCCGCTTTAGTCAGGTTTTCTTGGCTTCCGCCGCCAGCACCTGCTTGGCCACGCGGTGGCAGTCGACCGCGGCCGGGAAGCCGCAATAGATGGCAACCTGGCGCAGGATGGCGCTGAGTTCCTTGGGCGTCAGACCGTTGCGCAGCGCGCCGCGGAAATGCGCCTCGAATTCGTGCATGCGGCCGAGACAGGCGATCATGCCGAGATTGAGCAGGCTGCGGTCGCGCGGCTTGAGGTCCTCGTCGGTCCACACCGCACCCCAGCAAAATTCGTTGAGCAGGTCCTGGAATTTGCGATTGAAATCGTCGGTATTGGCGACCGCGCGGTCGACATATTCGTCGCCCAGCACCTTGCGGCGCATCGCTATGCCCTTGTCGTAGAGTGCCTTGTCCATGATGCATTTGCCTCCCGTTTGACGCCCGATTGCGCCGATTGGCGCCAAATTGGCATGGTCTCCGCAAGCGTAAAAGGGCTCCCCTGAGCAAGTCCGTGCCTGCTTGCTAAACCACGGTAATTCAATAGGTTAGACGGACGCCCGGGGGTGCGTTGGCGCGCTTCGCGCGGCTTCCCGTCGGCACAGGATTTCGCACCCCTGAGCGTTTAATGGACAGGTCATGGTCTACAATGGACGGGCATTCCCGATGGCGGCCGCCAACGCACAATGGATGACAGCGACGAAGCGCTCATGGCCCGGGTCGCGCGCGGCGAACAGGCCGCGTTTCGCGCGCTCGCCGGCCGCCATCTGCCGGCCATGCTGGCGCTTGCCCGCCGCATTCTCGGCAATGCCGCCGATGCCGAGGACGTGGCGCAGGAGGCTATGCTGCGGGTATGGACGCACGCGCCGCGCTGGCAGCCGCTGGCCGCGTTCCGCACCTGGCTCACCCGCGTGGTGGTCAATCTTTGTCTCGACCGCAAGCGGCGCGCGCCCTGGGTCGCGCTCGAAGCGGCCGGCGAGATCGTCGACCCGGCGCCTGGCGCAGGCGAAAAGGCCGAACGCGACGAGCGCGAGCGCCTGGTCTCGGGCGCGATCGGCGAACTGCCCGCGCGCCAGCGCGCGGCCATCATGCTCACTTACGGCGACGGCATGAGCAATGCGCAGGTGGCGGAGATTCTCGGTACTTCGGTGTCGGCGGTAGAGACCTTACTGATGCGCGGCAAACAAAACCTGCGCCGCGCACTGCACAGCGTGATGGATAGGGACGAATAAAATGAACAAGAAGCAGTCGGAAGATTTTATCGAGGCCGCGCTCAAGCGCCACGCCAAAGCGCCGCCGCCCGACGAAGCGGCGGTAAAGCGCGTGCTCGCGCGGCTTGCCGGGCCGCTGGCGCGACAGAAGATGCCGCTGTGGCGCCTGCCTGGCATCCTGCTCGATTGGCAATTCGCGCCGGCCTGGCCGCGCGTCGCGGCCTTGGCCTGCTGCGCCGCGCTCGGCTTCGTCATCGGCATCGCCGGCCTCGACCGTCACTTCGACGGCGGCGGCGCGCCTTTTGCGGTCGCCAGCCGCAGCGATCTCGGTACGATCGTGTTCGAACCCGAAGCCTTGACCGGAGCACGCCCATGACCGTCGCCCAATACGCGCCCTCGATCGCGCGCGGCTCCTCGCGCTGGCTGCTGCTCGGCTCGCTCGCGCTCAATCTGTTCTTCGTCGGCGTGGCGCTGGCGATGGCGATCCGCGCGCCGACGCCACCGACCTGGGACCGCAATGTGTTCGTGCGCGTCGAACGCATCGCCGACACCTTGCCGCCGGCCGATGCCGATCTGTTGCGCGGCCAGATCGGGGCCAACCGTCAGCTCATCGAGGAGTCGCAAACGCAATACCACGACGCGCAAAATCAGATTCGCACGACGCTGCGGCAGGAGCCGTTCGACGTCGAGGCCATGCGCGCCGCCATGGCCAAAACCCGCGCCGCACGGCAGAGCTTCGATCAGGTCATCCAGGGCGTGTTCGCGTTCTCGGCCGCGCAGATGTCGCCGGCCGGCCGCGGTGCGCTGGCCGACTGGCCGCCCAACCGCAAAACCACGAGCGCCCGGCCCTAGAACAGGGTAATTTCCCGGCCGGGTCCGGTTCGGTGGTTTTTGAGAGTCGTCGGTATGCGTCGCGGTAGCCAGGGTGCGAGTTCGGGAACAATACGGCGTAACCGCCCATTGGTAGCCATGCTGCAAGGACTTTGCCTGATGCTGCCGCTCGGCGGCTGCCTGCTGACCGACAAGCCCGAACCCGGGCTCGATATTCCGTTGGCCTATGACGGCGGCCCGAAGAATCCCGTGCTGGCGCAAGCGGCGCTGCCGCCGCTCGACTGGTGGCGCGGCTTCCGTTCGAAGGAACTGACCGAGGTCATCGAAGAAGCGCGCGCGGCCAATCTCGATGTCGCCGCCGCGGTCGCACGCATCGTGCAGGCCGACGCGCAATCGCGCATCGCCGGCTCGGCTTTGTTGCCGAATGTCGCCCTGCACGGCAGCGCGACGCACTCGCGCTCCTCGCAATCGCTCGGCGGCGGTTCGGGCGGCGGCAGTTCCGAGCACGACCTGCTGTCGGCTTCGCTCAATGCCAGCTACGAGATCGATTTCTGGGGCAAAAACCGCTCCGCTTTGCGCGCGGCCGAGGAAACCGCGGTCGCCAGCCGCTACGACCGCGAGGTGGTGGGCCTCGCCACCGTGGTCGCCACCGCCAATGCCTATTTCCAGGTGCTGGCCGCGCAGGACCGGTTGCGGGTCGCACGCGAAAACCTGGCGAGCGCGCGGCGCGTGCTCAATCTGATCCAGCAGCGGCTCAACGCCGGCACCGCCTCCGCGCTCGACACCGCCCAGCAGGAAAGCCTGGTCAACAGCCAGCGCGCGGCGATCCCGTCGCTCGAACAAAGTTTGGCGCAGAACCGCAACGCGCTGGCGCTGCTGATTGCGCGCTCGCCCGAGCGCGTGCGCATCCGCGGCGGCAGTCTGCGCAGTATCGCGACGCCGCGCATCACGCCGGGCCTGCCGTCGGAACTGCTCGCGCAGCGCCCCGATATCCGCCAGGCGGAAGCCAATCTCGCCGCCGCCAACGCCAATGTCGCCAATGCACGCGCGCAGATGCTGCCCAGCATCACGCTCACCGGCGAGGGCGGCTACCAGAGCGCGGTGCTGCGCACGCTGCTGCGGCCGGAATCGGCGTTCTATACGCTTGCTGCCGGCCTGACCCAGCCGATCTTCGACGGCGCGCGGTTGCAGGGCAATCTCGACCTGCAGAAAGGCCGGCAGGACGAACTCCTGCAGAATTACCGCAAGGCGGTGATCGCGGCGTTTTCCGATGTGGAGAACGCGCTCAACGGCATCCAGCAAACCGCCTTGCGCGAGCGGCTGCAGCGCGAGGTGGTGACCAGTTCGCGGCGCGCCTTCGACATATCCGAACAACGGCTGCGCCAGGGCACCATCGACCTGGTTACCGTGTTGCAGACTCAGCAGACGCTGTATCAAGCCGAGGACGTGCTGGCGCAGGCGCGGCTCGCGCATGTGCTGGCGGTCGTCAGCCTTTATCAGGCGCTCGGCGGCGGCTGGCTGCCCAAGCCATTGGAGACCACCGATGCACGGTGAACTGCCGAAACAGGCCTTGGCCACGGCGAAAAGCCGCACCCGCCGCTATCTGGCGATCGTGCTGACGCTGGTCGCGGTCGCCGCCGCGCTGGTTTACGTGTTCACCAAATCGCCGCCGCCGCAGAATCGCGGACGCTTCGGCGGCAACAGCGGGCCGGTGCCGGTGCTGGCCGCGGCCGCCGCCAAGGCCGACGTGCCGGTCTTTCTCGACGCCGTCGGCACCATCAAGGCGCTCAACACCGTGACGGTGCGTCCGCAGGTCGACGGCAAATTGCTCAGCGTCAGCTTCAAGGAAGGCCAGGACGTCAAGAAAGGCGACGTACTGGCGCGCATCGATCCGACCACCTATCAGGCCCAGCTCGACCAGGCGAAAGCCAAGAAGGCGCAGGACGAAGCCCAACTCGCCAATGCCAAGATCGACCTCGCCCGCTATGAAGGTCTCGCCGCCACCAACGCCATCAACCGTCAGCAGGCCGACACCCAAAAGGCGACGGTCGCGCAGATTGCCGCGCAGGTGCAATCCGACCAGGCGGCGGTCGAGAACGCGCAGGCGACGCTTGGCTATACCTCCGTCGTGGCGCCGATCGACGGGCGCACCGGCATTCGCATGGTCGACGAAGGCAATATCGTGCGCGCTTCCGACACCAATTCCGCCATCGTGGTGATCACCGAGATCAAGCCGATCTCGGTGCTGTTCAACCTGCCGCAGCAAGACCTCAGCCGGGTCAACGATGCCTTCGTCAAGGGGCCGCTCGCAGTCGCGGCGCAGCGGCCCGACAACAACGCGGTGATCGACCGCGGCACGTTGCGCGTGGTCGACAACCAGGTCGATCAGACTACCGGCACGGTGAAACTCAAGGCCGAGTTTCCCAACGCCGCCCTGCAGCTCTGGCCGGGCCAGTTCGTCAATGTGCAGCTGTTGATCGACACGCTGAAAGAGGTGGTGACGATCCCGACCGGCGCGGTGCAGCGCGGTCCCAATGGCACCTTCGTCTACGTGATCAAGGACGACAATAGCGTGACGATGCGCCCGATCGCGGTGCAAAAGCAGGACGAGACGCAGACCGTGGTCAAGAGCGGCCTTGCTGCCGGCGAACGCGTGGTCACCACCGGCTTCGTGCGGCTCACCGACGGCAGCCACGTCGCCATCGGCAGCAACGACGGCGCGCCGGTGGCGGCCCCGCAACCCAGGCGCCCGCGCAACGGCCAGCGTCCCGCCGGCAGCGGGCGGCCAAAACCGCAGCAATGAGCGTTTCCTCGCCATTCATCCACCGGCCAATCGCCACCTCGCTGCTTGGCGTCGCGGTGATGCTGGGCGGTGCACTCGGCTATTGGTGGCTGCCGGTCTCGGCGCTGCCGCAGGTCGATTTCCCCACCATCCAGGTCACCACCCAATTGCCGGGCGCCAGCCCCGACACCATCGCGTCGCTGGTGACCGCGCCGCTCGAGCGCCAGTTCGGCCAGATCCCGGCGCTGGCGACCATGACCTCGGCGTCCTCGTTCGGCATCAGCCAGGTCACGCTGCAATTCGACTTGAACCGCGACATCGACGCTGCCGCGCAGGACGTACAATCGGCAATCAATGCCGCCGGCTCGACGCTGCCGCGCACGCTGCCCTACCCGCCGCTCTATGCGAAGGTGAACCCGGCCGACGCGCCGATCATCACGCTGGCGCTCACCTCGCAAGCCATCGACCTGCGCAGCTTGAGCGACATGGCCGACACCATCATGGCGCCGCGGCTGTCGGAGGTGACCGGCGTCGGCCACGTCTCGGTGCAGGGCGGCATCCGCCCGGCGATCCGCATCCAGGCCGATCTGTCGCGACTGGCCGCCTATGGTATCGCGCTGGAGGAACTGCGCTCCGCCATCGTCGGCGCCAACGTCGCCGGTGCCAAGGGCTCGCTCGACGGCGCGCACCAGTCCTACACCATCGCCGCCAACGACCAGATTACCGCCGCCGCCACCTACAAGTCGGTGGTGGTGGCTTTCCGCAACGGCGCGCCGGTCAGGATCAGCGACGTCGCCGACGTCATCGACGGGCTGGAGAACAGCAAGGTCGCCGCTTCCTATCGCGGCACCCCGGCGATCGTGATCGACGTGCAGCGCCAGCCCGGCGCCAATGTGATCGAGACCGTCGAACGCGTGCGCGCCGAATTGCCGCGGCTGCGCCGCGCGCTGCCGGCGGCGGCCCACCTCACCATCGTCAGCGACCGCACCACCACCATCCGCGCCTCGATCCACGACGTGCAGTTTACGCTGATCCTTTCCGTGGTGCTGGTAGTGCTGGTGGTGCTGATTTTCCTGCGCACGGTGCGCGCCACCATCATCGCCGGAGTTGCGCTGCCGCTATCGCTGATCGCAACCTTCGGCGTCATGTGGTTTGCCGGCTTCTCGCTCGACAATCTGTCGCTGATGGCGCTGACCATCGGCACGGGCTTCGTGGTGGACGACGCCATTGTGATGATCGAGAACATCGTGCGTCACATGGAGGACGGCGAGCCGCCCTTGAAGGCGGCGCTGCGCGGGGCGAGCGAGATCGGCTTCACGGTGATTTCGCTGACGCTGTCGCTGGTCGCTGTGTTCATCCCGCTGTTGTTCATGACCGGCCTAGTCGGCCGCATGTTCCGCGAATTCGCGCTCACGCTCACCATCGCGGTAGTGGCTTCCGCCGTGGTATCGCTGACGCTGACGCCGATGATGTGCGGCCGCTTGCTGCGCGACACCGGCGATAGCTCTAGCGGCATTGCCGGCCATGCGCTCGCCCGCCGCTTCCACGATCTGGTCGAGCGCACGGTCGAATTCTATCGCCGCAGCCTCACCTGGGTGCTGCGCCGCCAGCGCGCGACGCTGCTGGTGACACTGGCGACGCTGGCCGCCACCATTTTTCTCTACATCGTCATGCCCAAAGGCTTTCTGCCATTGCAGGACACCGGCCTGATCACCGCGGTGACCGAAGCCGGCACCGACGTCTCCTTCACCGAAATGCAGCGCCGGCAGAGCGAAGTCGAGGCCATCATCCGCGCCGATCCGGACGTGACCGGCGTGACCTCGGTGATCGGCGTCTCCCCGCTCAACGCCACGCCCAATGCCGGCCGGCTCGCTATCGTGTTGAAACCGCGCGATCAGCGGAGCGCGCTTGTCGATGAGATCATCGCACGGCTCAAGCAAGCGGTCGCCGATATTCCCGGCATGAACGTGTATTTCCAGGCGACGCAGGACATCCAGATTTCCACCCGCACCAGCCGCGCGCTGTACCAGTACACGCTGGTCGGCACCGATGCCGACGAGGTGCTGGAATGGGCCGACAAGCTGGTGCGCAAGCTGCGCGGCAATCCGGCGCTGCGCGAGGTGGCCTCCGAAGCGCAGGAAGGCGGACCGCGCGTCATCGTCGACGTCGACCGCGAGCAGGCCGGCCGCCTCGGCGTCTCCATGCAGAGCGTCACCGATACCCTCAACGACGCCTTCGGCCAGCGGCAGATTTCCACCATCTACGGCCAGGCCAACCAGTATCGCGTCATCCTGGAAGCGCAGCCGCATTACGCGCAAGACCCCGGCTCGCTCAACAAGCTTTACGTCACCGGCGCCAGCACCTCGACCGGAACGGCGGCGACCGTCGCCAATACCGCCTCCGGCAGCACCAATACCAACACCACGGCGACGCCCAACACGGTGACCGGCTCGAACCAGGTGCCGCTCTCCGCCTTCGCCCGTTTCGTGAACTCGTCGGCGCCGCTGTCGATTGCGCACCAGGAGCAATTCCCCTCGGTCACCGTCAGTTTCGATCTCGCCGACGGCTATGCGCTGTCCGACGCGGTTCGCGTCATCGGCGCGGCGCAGCGCGACATCGGCATGCCGTCGTCGGTGACCGGCAGCTATTCCGGCGACGCGGCGGAATTCGCCAAGTCGCTCAGCGGCGAACCCTGGCTGATCCTGGCGGCGGCCATCGTGATCTACATCGTGCTCGGCGTGCTGTACGAAAGCTTCATCCATCCGCTCACGATCCTCTCCACCTTGCCCTCGGCCGGCGTCGGCGCGCTGCTGGCGCTGATGCTCTTTGGATATGACCTGTCGGTGATCGCGCTGATCGGCATCGTGCTGTTGATGGGTATCGTGAAGAAGAATGCGATTCTGATGATCGACTTCGCCATCGAGGCCGAGCGCCACCAAGGACTGAGTCCGGAAGAATCGATCGTACAGGCGGCGCTGCTACGCTTTCGCCCGATTATGATGACGACGCTAGCCGCCCTGTTCGGCGCACTGCCGCTGGCGCTGGAAAGCGGCACCGGCTCCGAGCTGCGCAATCCGCTCGGCATCACCATCGTCGGCGGCCTGCTGCTCAGCCAGATGCTCACGCTCTACACCACGCCGGTGATCTATCTCTACATGGAGCGGCTGCGCGCGCGGCTGACGGCGCCGCCCCGCGTCCGGCCGCATCCGGCAGAGTAACCCATGAATTTCTCCTACCCCTTCGTACGCCGGCCGATCGGCACCACGCTGATGGCGGTGGGGCTATTCCTGGTCGGCGCCGTGGCCTATCGCTTTCTCCCGGTGGCCAGCCTGCCGAGCGTGGATTTTCCGACCATTTTCGTATCCGCCAACCGGCCCGGCGCCGACCCCAGCATCATGGCGGCGACCATCGCCGCTCCGCTCGAACGCCGGCTAGGCGAGATTTCCGGCGTCACCGAATTGACCTCGGTGAGTTCACTCGGCAATTCGCGCATCGTCGTGCAATTCGACTTGTCGCGCTCGATCGAGGGCGCCGCCCGCGACGTGCAGGCCGCACTCAACGCCGCGCTCAGCGACCTGCCGATCGACCTGCCGACGCTGCCGCGCTTCCGCAAAGCCAATCCAGCGGCGGCGCCGATCCTGATCCTGGCGCTGACCTCCAAGACCATGCAGCCGAGCGAAATCTACGATGCCGCCGACAGCGTGATTGTGCAGCGGCTGAGCCAGTTGGACGGTGTCGGCGACGTCACCGTGGCGGGCTCCGAGCAGCCCGCGATCCGCGTGCGCGTCGATCCGGCGCGCATCGCCGCCATGGGCGTGAGCATGGAGGAAGTGCGCACGGCGATCGCCAATTCCAACACGGTCGGCCCGCTCGGTTCCTTCGACGGCGACAAGCGCGGCGTCACCATCGGCATCAACGACCAGCTGCGCGACGCCAAAGAATACGAGCCGCTGGTGGTCAAGACCGTCGACGGCTCCGTGATCCGCCTGTCGAGCGTGGCCTCGATCCGTAACAGCGTGCGCAACAGCCGCTCCGCCGGCTGGTTCAACCGCGATCCGTCCGTGCTGCTGATCATCACCAAACAGGCCAATGCCAACGTCATCGACACTGTGGACGGCATCTACGACCTGCTGCCCGAACTGCGGCAATGGGTGCCGGCCGGGCTCGAAATCTCGGTGCTGGCCGACCGCACGCAGACCATCCGCGCCAGCGTGCACGACATGCAGCTTACGCTCGGCGCAACCGTCATCCTGGTGATGCTGGTGGTGGCGCTGTTCCTGCGCCGCACCGCGCCGACGATCGCCGCCGGCATTACCGTGCCGCTGTCGCTTGCCGGCACCTGCGCGGCCATGTGGGCGGCCGGATTTTCCATCGACAATCTGTCGCTGATGGCGCTCGCCGTCTGCGTCGGCTTCGTGGTGGACGACGCCATCGTGATGATCGAGAACATGTTCCGCTATCTGGAAAAAGGCGATTCGCCGCTGCGCGCCACGCTGAAAGGCGCCAAGCAGATCGGCTTCACCGTGGTGTCGATTTCGGTGTCGCTGATCGCCGCCTTCATTCCGCTGTTGTTCATGGGCGGTATCGTCGGCCGGCTGTTCCGCGAATTCTCGGTGACGCTCGCTTTCGCCATCGCCGTCTCGACCGTAGTGTCGCTGACGGTAACGCCGATGATCTGCGCCTATTTCGTGCGCGCGGCGCCGAGCCATAGCGCCACCTGGCTCGACCGCCTGGTCGAAGGCGCGCTGGCGCGCGTGCTGCGATTCTACGACCGCACGCTCACTTTCGTGCTCGAACACAACGTGTTGGCGCTGATCGTGTTCGTCGCCACCGTAGCGCTCACCGTCGGGCTCTACATCAAGACGCCGAAGGGCTATTTCCCGCAGGACGACACCGGGCTGATCTTCGGCGGTACGCAGGCCTCCACCGATATTTCCTACGAGGCCATGCTGAAATTGCAGCAGAAGGCGATGGACATCGTGCTGGCCGATCCGGCGGTGGCGGGCTTAGGCTCCTCGGTCGGCGCCTCCGGTTTCAACGCCTCGGTCAATCGCGGCCGCATGTTCATCAGCCTGAAGCCGCTGGCCGAGCGTGACAATGTGAGCACGCCACGCGTGGTGGCACGGCTGCGCGCCCAGCTCAACGAGATCCCCGGCATCCGCTCGTTCCTGGTGCCGTCGCAGGATTTGCGCATGGGCGGCCGGCAGAGCGATTCACAATACCAGTTCACGCTGTGGAGCGCCGATATCGAAGCGCTGCAGGCTTGGGTGCCGAAGGCACTCGACCGGGTGAAGGCGGTCGACGGCGTGACCGACGTCAACACCGACCGCGAGCAAGGCGGCCTGCAGGCCAATATCAGCATCGACCGGCCGGCGGCCGCGCGCCTCGGCGTGCGCATTCAGGACATCGACAACGCGCTCAACGACGCGTTCTCGCAGCGGCAGATTTCCACCATCTATACCCAACGCAACCAGTATCGCGTGGTCTTGGAAGTCGACCGCAAATACCAGCGCGACCCGGACGACCTCACCCACGTCTATGTCGTGGGCAAGGGCAATACGCAGGTGCCGCTATCGCAAGTGGCCCATGTCGAGCGGTCGATCGCGCCCTTGGTGGTCAACCATCAAGGCCAGTTCCCTGCCGTCACAATCACCTACAATCTGCAGCCCGACGCCGTCATCCAGGACGTCACCGCGGCCATCGAGCAGGCGGTGGCGGAGATGCATATTCCCGACACGATCCATGCGGAATTTGCCGGCGACGTGCAGGCTTTCAAGCGCTCGGTGGGCGCGCAGCCGCTGCTGCTGCTGGCAGCACTGGTGGCGGTCTATATCGTGCTCGGCGTGCTGTACGAGAGCCTGGCGCACCCGCTCACCATCATCTCCACGCTGCCGTCGGCCGGCCTCGGCGCGCTGCTTGCCCTGCAGCTGTTCAACACCGAGCTCACCGTGATCGCCTTCATCGGCATTATTCTCTTGATCGGCATCGTGAAGAAGAACGGCATCATGATGGTGGACTTTGCGCTCGACAGCGAACGCCGGCGCGGACTCATGCCGCGCGAGGCCATTCATGAAGCCTGCATCGCGCGCTTCCGGCCGATCCTGATGACGACGCTGGCGGCGGCGCTCGGCGCGTTGCCGCTGGTGATCGCGACCGGTCCCGGCTCCGAACTGCGCCGGCCGCTCGGCATCACCATCATCGGCGGCTTGCTGGTGTCGCAGGCGCTCACGCTCTACACCACGCCGGCGATTTATCTGTTGCTCGACCGCCTGCACCGGCGGCTGGGCGGCGCGACCTTCACTTTCGTGCGCCGCCCGCCGCGGCGCGCGCAGCCGGCGGAGTAATCTTCTGTTGTCGTCCGCGCGCAAGCGGGGACCCAGTAGTCACTGACGTTTCAATCCGAACTGCAAAGCTGCGACGAACTGGATCGCCCGCTTTCGCGGGCGATGACAGTGGAAGTCAAACCCCCAAATACCGGTGCTGCACGTCCGGCGCGGCGGCGAGCTCGCGCGAGGCGCCGCTCCATACCACGCGGCCGCGCTCGATGAGGAAATGGCGGTCGGCGACGCGGGTGAGCGCGCCGACATTCTTGTCGATCACCAGAATGGCGAGGCCCAGGGCCTTGAGCCGGGCGAGGCAGCGCCAGATTTCGGCGCGGATCAGCGGCGCCAGGCCCTCGGTCGCCTCGTCGAGGATCAACAGCCGCGGATTGGTCATCAGCGCGCGGCCGATCGCCAGCATCTGCTGCTCGCCGCCGGAAAGCTGGTTGCCCATGCTGGTCGCGCGCGCGGACAGCACCGGGAACAGCTCAAACACCTTGTCGAGCGTCCAGCCATCGCTGCCGCGGGCAACCGCCGTCGCCACCAGATTCTCGCGCACGCTTAAGTTCGGAAAAATCTGCCGGCCTTCCGGCACCAGGCCGATGCCGAGCTTGGCAACCTTGTAGGACGGCAGGCCGCGGATTTCTTGGCCGGCGAAGCGGATGGTGCCGGCGCGCGCCGGCGTTAGCCCGAGGATCGAGCGCACGGTGGTGGTCTTGCCCATGCCGTTGCGCCCCATCAGCGTGACCATTTCGCCGGGCGCGATCGTGAGCGACAGGCCGAACAGCACCTGGCTCAAGCCGTAGCAGGTCTCAATGCCGTCGACCGCGAGCACGTTATCAGCCGAATTATTAGTCATGGCCGGCGCCCTCCGCGTCGGCCTCGCCGAGATAGGCATCGCGCACGGCGGTATTGGCGCGGATATCGGCAGGCGCGCCGGTCGCGATCACCCGGCCATAGACCAAGACCGTGATGCGGTCGGCGAGCGCGAACACCGCTTCCATGTCGTGCTCGACCAACAGGACGGTGAGTTCCTTTTTCAAGGCACGCAGCATCTCCACCATGCGGGCGGATTCTTCCGGCCCGAGGCCCGCCATTGGCTCGTCGAGCAGCAGCATGCGCGGCGAGCCGGCCAGCGCCATAGCCAGTTCGATCAGGCGATGCTCGCCGTGACTGAGCGCGGAGGTCACCGTGTCGGCGCGATCGATCAATCCCACGCGTTCGAGCGCCGCGCGCGCCGGCCGGCGCAACCCCGTTTCGACACGGGCATCGCGCCAAAAATGAAAAGAATGCCCGGCCCGCGCCTGCACCGCCAGCGCCACATTGTCGAGTACGCTGAGATCGAGGAACAGGGAGGTTATCTGGAACGAGCGGGCAAGCCCGAGCCGGCTGCGGGTGTACATCGGCAGCGCGGTGATGTCGCGGCCCTCGAACCGGATGCGGCCGGAGTCGGGCGTCAATTGGCCACAGAGCTGGGCGATCAGCGTGGTTTTGCCGGCGCCATTCGGCCCGATCAACGCGTGCAGTTCGCCGGCTTCGATATTGAGCACGATATCGTCGGTGGCGACGATGCCCTCGAAGCGCTTGGCCAGATTCTCGACCTGCAACATCGGCGCGCTCATGGGGCGGCCCTCAAGCTGACCCTGGCGCGGATCTTCGACAGCAGCCCGTCGATGCCGCCGCGCGCGAATAGCACCACCAAGAGCAGCAGCGGGCCGAGAATGATCTGCCAATATTCGGTGATGCCGGACAGCGCCTCCTCCAGCACCAGGAGCGCCACCGCGCCGATCAGCGGACCGACCACCGTGCCCATGCCGCCGAGCACCACCATGATGATGAGATCGCCCGAGCGCGTCCAATACATCATCGAGGGGCTGACGAAATCGGTGTGGTTGGCGATCAACGCGCCGGCCAGCCCGCACAGCGTTCCGGCGATGACGAAGCAAACCAGCCGATAGCGATAGGTCGGGAAGCCGATCGCCCGCATGCGCAGATCGTTGGAGCGCGAGCCCTGGATCACCAGGCCGAAGCGCGAATTCACCAGCCGCCACACCAGGTAGATCGTGCCGAAAAGCAGCGCCAGGCACACGTAATAAAATTGCACCTTGTTCGACAGGTCGAGCGGCGCGAAAAACTGGCTGCGCTTGTAGATGGTAAGCCCGTCGTCGCCGCCGTAGCGCGCGAGGCCGGCGATGGCGTAATAGGCCATCTGCGCAAACGCCAATGTGATCATGATGAAATAAACGCCGCGCGTGCGCAACGACAGCGCGCCGATCACGAGCGCGAACAGCGCCGAAGCTGCGAGCGCCACCGGCCACTGCACGAAGCCGGAGTAAATCCCCTCATGCGCCAGCATGCCGACGGCGTAGCCGCCGATGCCGAGATAGGCGGCGTGGCCGAAGCTCATCATCCCGCCGAAGCCGAGGATGAGATTGAGGCTGACGGCGGCGAGCGCCAGGATGATGATGCGGGTGAACAGCGTGAGCAGGAAGCGGTCGCCGGCAAGCCAGGCATAGACCGGCAGCAGCACCAGCGCTACCAGCAGCGCCACAACCGCGATATTCCGGATATTGATCGCGCTGCTCATTTTTTACCGGCCGGAAACAATCCCTCGGGACGCACCACCAGCACGATGGCCATCAACAGATAGATCAGCATGGAGGAGAGCGCCGGCGCCGCGGTCGAGGCGGCATTCGGGCTCAGCACCAGCCGCAGCATATCGGGCAAATAGGAGCGGCCGACAGTGTCGATGAAGCCGACCAAAAGCGCAGCAATAAACGCGCCGCGGACCGAGCCGATGCCACCGATCACGGTGATGACGAAGGCGAGGATAAGAATGTTTTCGCCCATGCCGATCTGCACGGTGAGGATCGGCGCCTGCATCAAGCCGGCAAGCCCCGCAAGCGCCGCGCCCAGCCCGAACACCAGCGTGTAGAGCAGCTTGATGTTGACGCCGAGCGCGCCGACCATCTCGCGGTTGCTGGCGCCGGCGCGGATCAGCATGCCGATGCGGGTGCGCATCACCAGCACATAGAGGAAGCCGGCGACCGCCAGCGAGACGACAATGATGGCGAACCGATAGGCGGAATACTGAATGCCGGGCAAAATCTGTACCGAGCGATTAAGCCAGGACGGCAGCGGCAGGCTCATCCCTTCGGGGCCCCAGATCAGCCGCACCGTCTCGTCGAAGAACAGGATCAGGCCGAAAGTGCCGAGCACGTGGTCGAGATGATCGCGGCCGTAAAGCCGGCGCATGGCGATCACCTCCACCGCCATGCCGACCAGCAAGGTCGCAAACAGCGCCAATACTGCGCCGAGCACGAAACTGCCGGTCCAGGCCGCGAAGGTGGCGGCGAAATAGGCGCCGATCATGTAGAGCGAGCCGTGCGCCAGATTGACCAGGTCCATGATGCCGAACACCAGCGTCAATCCGGCCGCCAGCAGAAACAGCAGCAGGCCGAACTGCAACCCGTTCAGGCTTTGCTCGATGAACAGCGTCATGGCGCGTCGATGGTGGAAATTCTTAAGCTTCCAGCGAACGAACGGCGGCAGCGCCGAAGCGCCGCCGCCGTCGTTTCGCGGCCGAGGATTACTTCATCGGGCACTTGTCGTGGAAAGCGTCCTGATTGTCCTTGACGATGGTGGCCACGGTCTTGAGCACGAAGGCGCCCTTGGCGTCCTTCACCACATCCTGCAGGTAGAAATTCTGAATTGGGATGTGATTGTTGCCGAACTTGAAGTTGCCGCGCACCGATTTGAAGTTGGCCTTCTCCATAGCCTTCTGCACCGCGGCCTTGTCGCTCAGGTTGCCTTTGGTGGCAACCACCGCCGAGTTGATGAGATTGGCGGCATCGTAGGACTGCGCGCCGTAGAACGACGGCTTATGGCCGGGATACTTCTTCTCGAAGTCGGCGACGAATTTCTTGTTCGCTTCGTTCGGCAGGTCGTTGACCCATTCCTGCGCGCCGGGCACGCCGAGCGCGAGGTCCTTCTGCAACGGCAGCGACAGCTCGTCGATCGTGAAGGCGGTGTAGAGCGGGATTTTACCCTTCAACCCGGCTTGCGCATATTGCGCCAGGAACTGCACACCGGCCTTGCCCGGATAGAACACGAAGATCGCGTCCGGATTGGCGGCCTTGGCCTTGGCGAGCTCGGCCGAGAAGTCGAGCTGTGCCGGCCAGGTGGTGAGCTCTTGCCCGACCACCTTGCCTTTGAAGGTGTGAGCGACGCCGGCCAGCATGTCCTTGCCGGCGGCATAGTTGGGCCCGATCAGGAACACCGACTTGACGCCCTTCTGGTTCATGTAAAGGCCCATGGCCTGCGGCGTCTGGTCGTTCTGCCACGAGGTCGAGAAGAAATAGGGCGAGCACAATTCGCCGGCGAGTTGATGCGGACCGGCATTGGCACTGATGATGAAGGTCTTGGAATTGACCGCCGGCTTCACCGACGCCAGCAGCACGTTCGACCAGATATAGCCGGTGATAAAATCAACGTGGTCGGACTCGATCAGCTTCTGAGTCTTCTGCTTGCCGACTTCCGGCTTGAAGCCGTCGTCCTCGTAGATCACTTCGACCGGCAGTCCGCCCATCTTGCGGCCGAGATGGTCGAGCGCGAGCTCGAACGAGTTCGCGCATATTGTTGCCGATCACGGCAACCGGGCCGCTAAAGGTTGAGA
Organism: uncultured Alphaproteobacteria bacterium; assembly: GCA_963739825.1. Taxonomy (GTDB): domain Bacteria; phylum Pseudomonadota; class Alphaproteobacteria; order Rhizobiales; family Xanthobacteraceae; genus Pseudolabrys. The sequence goes on along the minus strand of CAVUBU010000001.1, from coordinate 1,204,503 downwards.
CGAATCCGATCTTGACCGATTTTTGCTGGGCCGTGGCCGGCCCCGCTGCGAGCAATAAAGCGGCGCCCGCGACCAATAGAGTTTTTCGCATGTGCTTCCTCCCCGGAGGGCCTTTTGGCCCATTGGTTCAAGATACCAATGTACCGGCATCGGCGGCCAAAGGTCTACCGGCGTAACCGTCGCAGTTTGCGGCATGCGTGGAAATGGCCAGAAATTGGAGCCTATTGGCCATGCAATGGCGGCCTTTGACCGGACCGCCGGGCGTCCCGCCGCTCTAGCCTATTACCGCAAGCGGCCCCACGCGGCGCAAATCGTTCGCAACTATCACGCGGCCTGGGCGGCCCCTTGCATCCGGCGCATCTCGCGGAACGAGATCAGCTTCTTGCGGCTCTCGTCCCACAGCACCAGGCGCACGCATTTGATGCTTTGCCACAACGTGAGCTGGCCAATGTCGCGCAGCTCCGGGTGCTCGTGCAGCACCCGCGGCAACCGGTAGTACGGAATCCGGCTGCACAGATGATGCACATGGTGCACGCCGATATTGGCGGTGAACCAGCGCAGAATTCCGGGCAGAACATAATACGAGCTGCCGTGCAGCGCGGCTTCGTGCAGATTCCAGCTTTCGTCGTGATCCCACACGGTATGCTCGAACTGGTGCTGTACGTAGAACAGCCACACACCCATGGCGGCAGCGAGCAGCATGATCGGGCCATGCACGAGCAGGAACGGCCCAATGCCGACCAGCCACATCAACGTGGCGACGATGACCGCGATAGCGAGGTTGGTGCCCATAGTGCTGAGCCAAGGCTGCCAGCCGCAGCGCATCAAGCCAAACGGCAGCCGATGCCGCAGCACGAAAAGATAGGCCGGCCCGAGGCCGAACATCACCGCCGGATGACGGTAGAACCGGTACATCAGGCGGCGCCAGCGCGACAGCGCCAGATATTCGCGCACCGTCAGGGTATCGACATCGCCGATGCCGCGGCGTTCCAGATTGCCTGAGGTGGCATGATGAATGGCATGCGTCCGCTTCCAGAAGTCGTAGGGCGTCAAGGTGAGCACGCCGAGCGCGCGACCGATCCAGTCGTTGGCGAGGCGATGGCGGAAGAAGGCGCCGTGCCCGCAGTCGTGCTGAATCATGAACAGGCGAACCAGGAATCCGGCGGCCGGCACGGCAAGCAACAGCGTCAGCCACCAAAAGCCGAAATAATAAGACGCCCACATCAGCACCCACAGCGCCACCAACGGTGCAAAAGTGATGCCGAGTTCGATCAGGCTGCGCGCGCCGCTCGGTTCGCGGTAGCGCATGAGAATCTGGGTCCAGGCACGCGCGTCGGTCGCTCGTCCCGCGCCGGCGGGATCTTGTCTAATGTCCAAGTTGTCGCCCTTTATGAGTATAAATGGTGCGCAGGTCGAACAGCCGCAGGGCTGTCGCACTCACGTACTTCGTTATTTCGTGGAAACAACAGGCCGACAGGCTACCACGGTTTTTTTGTGCCGGCTACCGGACAAAGTGGTATTTGGCGGTGGCGGCCAGGCCATCGCAGCGCGGGAGACCAAGCATGACACCGACTGTCGCCATCATCGCGCCCGGCAACATGGGCGCAGGCGTCGGCCAGCGCCTGAGCGAGCACACAGTGAAGGTGCTCACCTCGCTCGCCGGCCGCAGCGCGGTGAGCGCCAAACGCGCGCGCGCCGCCGGCATGATCGAGGTCGCCGATGCGCAACTGACCGAATGCGATTTCCTGCTCTCGATCGTGCCGCCGGGCGACGCGCTCGGCCTGGCGGAGCGCCTGTCGGGCGTGCTCGCCGCCGCCAACAAGAAACCGGTCTATGTCGAATGCAACGCGGTTAGCCCGCGCACCATGCTCGACATCGCCGAGGTGGTGGGCGCAACCGGCTGCGCCTTCGTCGCCGCCGGCATCATCGGCCCGCCGCCGAAGCCCGGCAGCACCAACACCAAATTCTATGCCTCCGGTCCCGCTGCCGGCCTGTTCGCCAGGCTCAACGACTTCGGCCTGATCGTGCGCGTGCTGGAAGGCCCGCTCACCGCCGCCGCCGCGCTGAAGATGTCCTATGCTGGCATCACCAAGGGCTTCACCGCGCTCGGCGCCGCCATGGTGCTCGCCGCCACGCGCGGCGGCTCGGCCGAGGCGCTGAAGGCGGAGCTCGCCGAAAGCCGGCCCGACCTGCTCGGCTATCTGACGCGGCAGGTGCCGGCGATGTATTCAAAAGCCTATCGCTGGGTGGCCGAGTTGGAGGAGATTTCCGAGTTCGTCGGCAAGGACCATCCCGAGCACGCCATGCTCAGCGCCGCGGCGCGGCTCTACGAGCGCATCGCCGCCGATGTCGAGGCGGACAAGAAAGAAGTCGGCGCGATGGATGAGTTTCTCAAGTCATGACCGATCAATCTGTCCTCACCGAACAGCACGCCGGTTATCGCATCGTCACCCTCAACCGGCCGGAGCGGCTCAACGCCTTCAACGATGCGATGCTTGTGGCGCTGCGTCAGGCGATCGAGGAGGCGGAAGCCGACGAAGGCTGCCGCGCGCTCATGATCACCGGCGCCGGCCGCGGTTTCTGTACCGGGCAAGACCTGAGCGAGCGCCTCGCCAAGCCGGGCGAGACCGTCGTGCTCGGCGCCGCGCAGGAGGCGCACTACAATCCACTGGTGCGCAAATTGCGCGAGCTCCCCTTCCCCGTGGTCGCCGCGGTCAACGGCGTCGCCGCCGGTGCCGGCTGCAATTTCGCGCTCGCCTGCGACATTGTAATCGCCGCCAGATCGGCGCGCTTCATCCAGTCTTTCGCCCGCGTCGGACTGGTGCCCGATACCGGCGGCACCTGGACACTGCCGCGCCTGGTGGGCGAGGCCCGCGCCCGCGGCCTGGCGCTGCTGGCGCAGGAACTGCCGGCGGAAAAGGCCTTGGACTGGGGCCTGATCTGGCGCTGCGTCGACGATAACACGCTGATCTACGAGGCGCGCCGCATCTGCGAGCATTTCTCGATCGCGCCGACGCAAGGTTTGGCGCTGATCAAGCGCGCGCTCAATGCGTCCGCCGGCAACAGCCTCGATGCCCAGCTCGATCTCGAGCGCGACCTGCAGCGCGCGGCGAGCCTTACCCCCGACTACGCCGAGGGCGTGCGCGCCTTCCTGGAAAAGCGAAAACCCAATTTCACCGGCCGCAAGGGAAAAAGCTGATGGACGCCGCTTTGCTCGCCCGCGCTTGCGCCGATGCCATGTGGGAGGACGACGCTACCAGCCGCGCGCTCGGCATCGAATTGATTTCGGTCGCGCCCGGCCAAGCGGTGTTGGCCATGACGGCGAGCGCGGCCATGGTCAACTGGCACAACACCTGCCATGGCGGCTACATCTATCTCCTGGCCGACACCGCCTTCGGCTACGCCTGCAATACGCACAATCAGCGCATGGTGGCGCAATATTGCAGCATCAGTTATCTCAACCCGGTACGGCGCGGCGAGCGTCTCACTGCGCATGCGACCGAGCGCCAGCGGCAGGGGCGCGGCGGCATCTACGACGTCGCGGTCAAGCGCGGTGACGGCACCGTGGTCGCCGAATTCCGCGGCCATGGCCGCATCATCGAGGGAACGCTCGTGCCGATTGCCAGAGCATGATCCCGAAAAGTGGGAACCGGTTTTCGGACAAGATCATGCTCAAGTAAAAATATCAGCCGGGTCCCGGCTTATTCCACACGAAGACGTAACTAGACCAATGACGCACGCGGCCATCGACATCCACACCCACATCGTGCCGGCGGAATTTCCCGCCTATGTCGGCCGGCACGGCGGCGCGCATTGGCCATCGATGCAGGCGGCGCACGACTGCCACCATAAGAACGTGATGATCGACGGTAAGAATTTCCGCACCGTCAGCGATCAATGCTGGGACATCGCGCGACGCGCCGAGGCGATGGCCGAGATGGGCATCGAGCGCCAGGTGCTCTCGCCGATGCCGGAGCTGTTGTCCTACTGGCTGCCGCTCGACGACGCGGTCCCGCTCATCCGCCACGTCAACGACGCCATCGCCGCCATGGTGGCGCGCGCACCCGACAAATTCATCGGCCTCGGCGGCGTGCCGATGCAGGACCCCGAAGCGGCGGCGCGCGAACTGGAGCGGCTGATGCGCGATGGTTTCCGCGGCGTCGAGCTCGGCAGCAATGTTAACGGCGCCGCGCTCGGTGACACGCGTTTCGAGCCGTTCTTCGCCGCGGCCGAGCAGCTGGGCGCCGCCGTGTTCGTCCATGCCCTGCATCCTGCCGGCAAGGAGCGCATCGTCGGGCCGCCCGGATTGATGGCCTATATCGGCTTTCCGCTGGAGACCGCCTATGCCATCGCATCCTTGATGACCGGCGGCACGCTCACGCGCCACCCTCGCTTAAGGCTCGCCTTCAGCCATGGCGGCGGCGCCTTCGCCTCGATCCTGCCGCGGCTGGCGCATGGCTGGAAGCTCAAGCCGGAATTTGCCACCGCGATCGGCGTCTCGCCGCACGAGCACGCGCGTCGGCTTTACTACGACACGCTGGTCTATGACGCGGCGACGCTGCGCCACCTGATCGCAACCTTCGGTATGCGCCAACTGTGCATCGGCACCGATTTTCCGTTCGATATCCACGAGCGCGCGCCGATTGCGGCGCTCGCCGAGTTGCAGCTCGCAGATGGCGATGTGAAACTGCTGCAGCACGACAATGCCGCGCGATTTCTGGGTGAGGCTGCATGAGCAAGGCACAGGTTCGCGCTAAAATCCGCGCCTTGCGCAGCGTCGAGCTGGGAATTTCCGACCCCGACAAGTCGCTGCGCTTTTTCACCGAAGTGTGGAACCTCACGCCTGTCGGCGAAAGTGCCGGCGTGCATTATCTGCGTGGCACCTGCGGCTTTCATCACATTCTCACGCTGCGGCAGACGGCGCGGCCGGCGCTGATCCGCATGGTGCTCGATGCCGACAGCCGCGCCAGTATCGACGCGCTACACGCGCAGGTGCTCGCGCACGGGCTAAACACCGTCGATGCGCCCGGCAAGTTGCGCCAGCCGCACGGCGACTACGGCTTCGGCTTTAAGGATCCGGAAGGCCGCAACATCGCCGTAGTCTGCGGCGTCAACGACCACCAGGACGCTGCCGACCGGCCGGACCGGCCGCGCAAGCTGTCGCATATCAACGTCAATGCCGGCGACAGCGACGCGACTTTTCGCTGCTATCGCGATGCGCTCGGCTTCACGCTGACCGACACCACCGCGCGCTTGCGCTTTCTGTCCTGCAATTCCGACCACCACAGCATGGTGCTCGGCTTCACCGGCGGGCCGACGCTCAACCATATTGCCTTTGAAATGCCCGATCTGGAATCGGTGATGCGCGGGGCCGGCCGCATGCGCGACGACAGCCGCCCGATTGAATGGGGCCCCGGCCGCCACGGGCCCGGCAACAACGTGTTCTGCTATTTCCTTGGCCCCGAGGCCATGCCCCTGGAAATGACCGCCGAAATGCAGCAGATCGACGCCAGCCACCGCGCCAAGACGCCAGAGCAATGGAGGTGGCCCCCCGGCCGGCTCGATTATTGGGGCATCAGCGCGGGCCCGAGCGAGCGCATCGAAACCGCCGGCCTAGCGGTCCGTTTCACCGACGACGGCTACCGCCTCGACGAGTGGCGGTAACGCGGCTCGCTCGCCCGGCAACCCATGGCCTTGCCGGCGGGGTTTGATCTGGCTCAAAGTGAAGCCCAGCAGCGTCCCTAGACTTCAAAAAATGAAAGCTGTCGATCCCGATAGGAGCCGCTCGATGGCCGCCGCGCCCACACTGTCGATCTCGCCGGAGAAGGTCTGCTTCTTCATCGCCAAGGCGCATGAATATGACGCCGCGGACGAGGTCATCGATCCCGATTCCGGCGCCAGTGTCGTCGACGACGCGACGTTTCAGGAATTGACGGCGTTCATCAACGGGCTCACCGAAGACGAACAGATCGACCTGGTGGCGCTGACCTGGCTCGGCCGCGGCGACGGCACAATCGGCGATTGGGACGAAATACGCGAGGAAGCCGCCGGCCTGCACAACAACCGCACCGCCGCCTATCTGCTGGCGAAACCCATGCTGGGCGATCACCTCGAAGAGGGGCTCGCGCAGTTCGGCATTACCTGCGAAGGCATGTGAAGCGCCTGCCATCTTTGCAATTCGCCGCCTGAATGCCGCCCACGCCGGGCGGGCAAACGCCCTTTGACAATCCGGGCGCGCGGCTTATCGTTTGCCGACAAATTTTCAGCCCGGACGCCAGGCGGTCTGCCGCATGAAGCCAGCGCCGTTCACCCGCCACGTGCCGCGCACGCTCGACGAGGCGCTGAAGATTTTGGCCGAGGTGGCGCCGCAGGACGGCCGCGTGCTGGCTGGTGGGCAGAGTCTCGTTCCGATCATGGCGTTCCGCCTCGCCAAACCGGCGCATCTGGTCGACATCAACGAAGTCGCAGGCCTCGACCGGATTGCAAGCGACGGCAAGACGCTGAGCATCGGCGCCTGCGTGCGCCATGCCGCGTTCCATAAATCCGTCGTCGATAATCCGCTCGGAAAATTGCTCGCTCATGTCGCGCGCCACATCGCGCACTATCCGATCCGCATGCGCGGCACCTTCTGCGGCAGCCTGGCGCACGCCGATCCGGCCTCGGAATGGTGCCTGGTGGCGGCGACACTCGATGCCACCATCGTCGCCAAGAGCACGCGCGGCGAACGGCTGATAGCGGCGAAGGATTTCTTTCAAGGCATCATGGCGACCGCGCTCGAGGAAGACGAATTGCTGGCGGAAGTTCGCCTGCCGCTGCTCGCGCGCGACGTCAGATTCGGCTTCAACGAATTCAACCGCCGCGCCGGCGACTTCGCCATGGCCGCGGCGCTCGCCACCTATCGCCTCGCCAATGGCAAGATCGCCGATGCGCGCGTCGGCCTCGGCGGCGCGGAAGCCAGCCCGCGCCGGATTGCGCCAGCCGAGGCCGCGCTCAACGGTCAGGCGCCGGGCGATAAGATTTTCCGCGTCGCCGCCGAGGCCGCCGCGGCGGCTATCGATGCGCTCGAGGATCATCAAACCAATGCCGACTATCGCCGCGACCTGGTGCGCGCGGTGGTGCGCCGCGCGCTGGAGCATTCAAGCGCATGACCGCGCATACCAAAGGCTCCGGGCTCAAATGGGTCGGGCGCGCCATCCGGCGCGTCGAAGACCCGGCGCTGGTTGCCGGGCACGGCCGCTTCACCGCCGATCTCGCCGCCGCGCATTGGGTGCGCTTTGTGCGCAGCCCGCTCGCCGCCGGCAGGATTGCCAAGATCGAAGCGCCCAAGGGCGCGCTGGTCGTGACCGCCGCCGATCTCGCGGGCGTGCGCAAGATTCTGCCGATGCTGCACAAGTTCAACTACAAGCCGGTCGGCCAGCCGGTGCTGGCCGAGGCGCAAGTGCGCTTTGTCGGCGAACCGGTCGCTGCAGTGGTCGCTGCAAGCACGGCGGCGGCCGAGGACATCGCCGAGCAGATCGAATTGTCGATCGACGAGACGGCGCCAGCGATCGATGCGCGCACCGCGCTTGAACCCGGCGCACCGCAAATCCACCCCGAGGCGCCCGGCAACGTCATCCTGGAAGGCCAGTTCAAGTCGCCCGGCTTCGATGCGATTTGGAACGGCGCGGCCAAAATCGTCAGCCTCGAAGCGCGCTCGCGCCGACAGAACGCCACCCCGATGGAGCCGCGCGCCGGCCACGCCGCCTTCGACGCATCGACCGGCCGCGTCACGCTGACCTGCACCACGCAAATGCCGCATCTGATGCGCACCGCCATCGCCGACCTGCTTGGCATGCCGGAAGCGGATTTGCGCGTGATTGCGCCCGATGTCGGCGGCGGCTTTGGGCAGAAGATGTCGCTCGCCGCCGAATATGTCGTGCTGGTGTGGCTCGCGCGCAAACTAAAAAGCACGGTGGCCTGGACCGAAGACCGGCGCGAGAACCTGATCGCCGGTTTCCACGCCCGCGATCAATACGTGACGCTCCTCGGCGCCTTCGACAAGAACGCAAAGCTGATTGCGCTGAAGGCCGATGTCGTCGCCAATGTCGGCGCCTATTCATGCTTCCCCACCACCTGCGGCGTCGAGCCGCTGATGGCCATGGCGGAAATGCCCGGGCCCTACGATTTCCGCCATTACGAATGCCGCGCGCGCGGCGTCATCACCAACACCTGCACCATGGCGCCCTATCGCGGCGTGTCGCGGCCGGTCATCACCTTCGCGCTCGAACGGCTGATGGACAAAGCGGCAGCCGCGTGCGGCGTCGACGTGGTCGAAATCCGCCGCCGCAACCTGATCGACAAGTTTCCCTACACCTCGGCGATGGGTCTCGAATACGACGAGGCGAGTTACCAAGAGACATTGGAAATGGCGGTCAAAGCCATCGACCTGCCCGCCTTCCGCGCCCGGCAAAAAGCGGCGCGCGCGCAAGGTCGCCATCTCGGCATCGGCTTTGCCACCTTCTGCGAGCGCACCGGCTACGGCAGTCCGGCATTCGCCGCGCGCGGCATGGCGATCACGCCCGGCTGGGAGACCGTCATCCTCACCGTCGATCCGTCCGGTTTTGTCGAGGCACGCATCGGCTCCTCGCCGCACGGCCAGGGTCTGCGCACCACGCTGGCGCAGATTATCGCCGACGAGATCGGCATCGCGCCCGACCGCATCAAGGTGGTGCACGGCGACACCGACCGCGCGCCTTACGGCTGGGGCACTTTTGCCAGCCGCTCGCTGGTGATATCGGGCGGCGCCACGCTGATCGCCGCGCGCAAAATTCGCGCCAAGCTCATCCAGATCGCCGGCGACATGCTGGAAGCCGCGGCAGGCGATATCGTGCTGGAAGACGGCGCGGCACGCGTGGCCGGCACCGACCGTTCGGTCCCGATCGCGCAGATGGCACGCGAGGCCTACACGCAAACCCACCGATTCAAGGGCGAGATCGAGCCGGGCCTGACCGAAACCGGCTCCTACGATCCGCCCGGAACTTTCTCCAACGCCTGTCACGCGGCCATCGTCGAGGTGGACACGGAAACCGGCCGCGTGACGGTCGAAAAATTCCTCGTTGCCGAAGACGCCGGCCGCATCATCAATCCGATGATCGCCGACGGCCAGGTGCACGGCGGCATTGCGCAGGGCATCGGCAACGCGCTGCTGGAGGAAATCGTCTACGACGAGAGCGGCGGCATCCTCACCGCCAATCTCGCCGACTACATGCCGCCGACCGCACGCGAAATTCCGCCGATCGAGCTGCATCACAAGGAAACGCCGAGCACGCAATCGATCACCCAGGCCAAGGGGCTGGGCGAAGGCGGCACCATCGGCGCGCCGGCAGCGGTGATCAATGCCATCAACGACGCGCTCACGCCGTTCGGCGTCGCGATCGACGAGATGCCGGCAACGCCGCAGCGCATCCGCGCGGCGTTGCGCGCCAAAGGTAATGCCGCATGAGCGCGAAGCAAACTCCGTTCGTTCCTGCGCAAGCGGGAATCCAGGGCCAGAAAGAAAGCCTGCAATATTTCGCCCTGGGTCCCCGCTTGCGCGAGGACGAACGGATAAGAGACCGAGCATGAGCGCCAAAACTCCCATAACGCTTCACATCAACGGCGCCGACCACGCCATCGCCGTCGAGCCGCGCCGCACGCTGGTCGACGCCATCCGCGAAGACTGCGGGCAGACCGGCACCCATATCGGCTGCGAGCACGGCATCTGCGGCGCCTGCACGGTGATCGTCGACGGCGAGCCGGTGCGCTCTTGTCTGATGTTCGCCGTGCAGGCGGCGGGCAAGAAAATCCGCACCGTGGAAGGCCTGGCAGAAGGCGACACGCTGCATCCCATGCAGCAGGCCTTCATGGACCATCACGGCCTGCAATGCGGCTTCTGCACGGCCGGCTTTTTGATGCTGGCGGTCGCCGTGCTCGAGCGCGAGCCCAACATCGGCGACGACGACTTGCTCGACGTGCTATCGTCCAATCTGTGCCGCTGCACCGGCTACCAGAATATCGTCAAGGCCGTGCGCGCGGCGGCCAAAGAAATGCGCGGGAAATGACGGCCCCGGCCAAATTCGTCGGCCGCTCCGTCCCGCGCCTGGAAGACCGCCCGTTGCTGTTGGGCGAGGGCCGCTTCGCCGCCGACATTTCGTTTCCCGGCCAGTGGACGATGCGCGTGGTGCGCGCAAGCCTCGCGCACGGAAAAATAAAATCGATCGACGCCAGCGCCGCACTGGCGCTCGCCGGCGTGCATGCGGTGTGGACCGCCGCCGACGTCGCGCACATTCCGCCGATCCCGTTTCGGCTCACCGGGTTGAAATCGCTGGAGCCGTACCGCCAGCCGGTGCTGGCGACGGACATCGTGCGCTATGTCGGCGAGCCGGTCGCCGTCATCTTTGCGGAAAACGCATATCTGGCGGAAGACGCCGCCGACTTGGTCGAACTTGTCGTCGAACAGCGCCGAGCAACACTTATCGCTACCGAGCAACCGGGCATCTACGAGCATGACGGCACGGAACTGAGCACCGAGGCGTCAGTCCTGCAAAAATCCTATGGCGACGTCGAGGCCGCCTTCCGTGGCGCGCATGCCATTGTTGCGCTTGAGCTTTCGGTCGGCCGCCACTCCGGCGTGCCGCTCGAGACGCGCGGCGCCATCGCGCGCTATGACGAGGCGCGCGACAGTCTGGAACTGCATGGCGCCGCCAAAGTGCCGCACTGGAATCGCGATACGCTGGCGCAAATGCTTGGGCGCAAACGCGAATCCGTTCAGCTCTACGAAGGGCATGTCGGCGGCGGCTTCGGCATCCGCGGCGAAATCTATCCGGAGGACGTGCTGGTCTGCGCGGCCGCGCTGAAATTCCGCCGTCCGATCAAATGGATCGAGGACCGGCGCGAACATTTGATCGCGGCCAATCATTCGCGCGAACAACATCACCGCGTGCGCGCCGCCATCGATTCACAAGGCCACATCCTTGCAATCGATAATGAATTTTTCCACGACAACGGCGCTTACATGCGCACGCACGCCGCCACAGTGCCCGATCTCGCGGCGGCGATGTTGCCGGGCCCCTATCGCGTGCCGGCCTATCGCGCCACTGGCCATATCCGGCTCACCAACAAGACGCCCTGCGGCACCTATCGCGCGCCCGGCCGTTACGAATCCTCCTTTGTGCGAGAGCGGTTACTGGACGCGATCGCCGAAAGAGTCGGCGTGGACAAAATCGAAATCCGCCGGCGCAATCTGATCGGCAAGAGTGCGATGCCCTACAAGCTTGGGCTCGATACGCTGGGCACGCACATCGTTTACGACTCCGGGGATTACGCGCTACTGCTTGATAAAGCACTCGAATCCGCCGCCTGGGACAGACTGCAACGCGATTTGAAAAAACGCCGCGCCAAGGGCGAAAAAGTCGGCGCCGGCATTGCGATGTTCGTGGAAAAAAGCGGCTTGGGGCCGTTTGATACGGTCGGAATTGAAGCGAAATCAGACGGTTCGATCGAAATCGTCACCGGCGTCGCCTCGCTCGGCCAAGGCGTGGAAACCGTGATCTCGCAAATTTGCGCCGACGCGCTCGGCGTGAACTACAGCACCATCAAAGTGATCCACGGGCAGACCGACCGCATCGAGCAAGGCATGGGCGCCTTCGCCTCGCGCGTCACCGTGATGTGCGGGGAAGCCACGCGCATGGCGGCGACAAAATTGCGCGCAGAAATCTTGGAGCTTGCCGGCGAACTGATGCAGAGCAAGCCGGAAGCGCTCACGCTTCGCGACGGACAAATTGTTCGTCTCGATTTTCCCTCCGGTCCTGTTCTTGCGCTCGCCGAACTCGCGCGTCAGCACCCCGGCCTCGCCGCCGAGGCGACTTTCGAATCCTCGCACATGGTCTACCCCTACGGCGTCCACATCGCAGCCGTGCGCGTCGATGCCGACACCGGCGGCGTCACCATCGAGCGCTACGCGGTCGCCTACGACATCGGCAAGGCGGTCAATCCGAAACTGGTGGAGGGCCAGATCGCCGGCGGGCTGGCGCAAGGCATCGGCGGCGCGCTGCTGGAAGAATTTATCTACGACGAAAACGGCGAGCCGCTCTCGGTGACCTTCGCCGACTATCTGATACCGACGGCGCACGAAATCCCCGCGTTTTCCATCCTGGTCAGTGAAGATGCGCCGAGCCCGCTCAATCCGCTCGGACTGAAAGGCGCCGGCGAAGGCGGCGCCAATCCGGTCGGTGCGGCCATTGCCTCGGCCATCGACGACGCGATCGGGCGCCCCGGCGCGGTGACGCGGCTGCCGGTCACGCCGCAACGGCTGAAGGCGCTGCTGGCGCAGGGTGATTGACGACGCTCATCCATTGATCTGGGTCAAACGTCATCGCCCACGAACGGACCACACTCCGGGCCACGGTCGATCGCCGCACCTGTCGCGGCGACCGAGGCCGGGAGCCGGAGACACGGCCATGAATTACGAAGATCCCTCCTGCGCCTATTGTCCGGATGTCATACGCGCCTGCCGCGCCGGCGAAGCGGCCGAGCGCGGGCCGGCCTATTGCCCCTCGAAGGTCGATCCGGACGGCATCGACGAGGCGGCCGGCAAATATGACGATGCCGAGATTCGCCGCGTCTCGCAGGTTTCCGCCGTGGTCGAGGCCGAGGGCTACTGCCAGTGGACGCGCGTGCAGGAGATTTGTGAATTCGCCAAGCGCATGGGTTTCAAGAAAATCGGCATCGCCACCTGTATCAGTTTTGTCGATCACGCCAAGATCCTGAGCGGCATTCTCGAGAGCCACGGCTTCGAGGTGGCGTCGGTCGCCTGCAAGCACGGCGGCATCCCCAAGGAGGAGATCGGTCTCAAGGACGCGGAGAAAATCCGCCCCGGCAAGTTCGAACCGATCTGCAACCCGGTGGGCCAGGCCGAATTGCTCAAGCGCGCCGGCTGCGAATTCAACGTCGTGCTCGGCCTCTGCGTCGGCCATGACAGCCTGTTCTTCAAGCACGCCGCGGGACTGACCACGGTGCTGGTGGCGAAAGACCGGGTGCTGGCGCACAACCCGATCGGCGCCCTCAATTTGGCCGACACCTATTACAGCCGGCTGTGGGGACCGGACCGGCCGGCCACCCCGCCGAAAATGCCGCTGGAGGGCCGCCGCCAGTTGCAGGAGACGTGACGGCGAAAGCAGCCGGTAGCGCGCGATCAAGCTGCCCCCAGCTTTTTCTTAGCTTGCCGATCGACCAGAGTGACGATCTCTAAATCATCGCCCGCTTCTCCTTGCACCGAAGTTGGCCGCATGCTCCCTTTCGCACGAGCCGCGACGACGGTTTTCTGTTCCGGGGAGTGCGCATGGGCGATCTGACGCGCAAGGCACTTAATATAGAGGATCTGCGCCATATGGCGCGCCGGCGCCTGGCGAAGGCGGTATTCGAGTTCTGCGACCGCGGCAGCGAGGACGAGATTGCGATGCGCGACAACCGCGCCGCGCTGGACCGCATTAAACTTCTGCCGCGGGTGCTCAACGACGTCTCCGGCCGCGACCCGAGCATCACCCTGTTCGGCAAAAAACACGCGCTGCCGTTGCTGATCGGCCCGACCGGAATTGCCGGCTGGGTCTGGTACCGCGCCGAGATCGCACTGGCGCGGGCTGCAGCGGCCGCCGGCATCCCCTTTACCCTGGCGAGCACGTCGAGCACCGCAATGGAGAAAGTCCTGGCCGAGGGCGGCGGCACCCAGTGGTACCAACTCTATGTCTGGCGAGACGCCGAGGCCGCACTGGTTACCGTAGCGCGGGCGCGCGACGCTGGCTTCGAGGCACTGGTCCTCACCGTCGACTCGCCGACCTACAACAACCGCGAATTCGATATTCGTAACGGCGCTAACTTTCCGCCGCGGGTCACGCTGCAGAGCGCGATCGACGGACTCAGCCATCCGCGCTGGCTGTTCGGTACCATCGGCCGCTACCTCCTCGCAGAGGGACGCCTGCCGCGCTTTCCCAACATCCATTTTCCGCCGGAGGCCGCCGGCGAGACGGACTACACGGCCGGCAAAGTGGCCGGCTTCATGAGCCGCAACGACACGCTCGATTGGGATTTTGTGCGCCGGTTGCGCGATCTCTGGCCGCGGCCGCTTGTCGTCAAAGGCATCCTTCATCCCGACGATGCGATGAAAGCTGCCGAGTGCGGCGCCGACGGCATTATCGTCTCAAACCATGCCGGCAACGTGCTCGATGCCGCAGCCATTCCGATCGAGATGCTGCCGCACATCGCCGCGGCGGCCGGCAACCGGCTGAAGATCATCGTAGATTCGGGCTTCCGGCGAGGCAGCGACATCCTCAAGGGTCTGGCGCTCGGTGCCGATGCGGTGGCGATTGGTCGCGCCTCGCTCTACGGCGTCGGTGCAGCGGGTGAAGCCGGAGCGCGCCGCGCGATCGCCATTTTCGATGCCGAGATACGCCGCACCATGGGCAATATCGGCGTTTGCAACATCGCTTCTCTTAGCCGCGATAATATTATCCTGCCGGGACAAATTCCGTCGTTCAGTACGCCGGAAGGCGGCCTTTCCGTTTCAGGAGCAAACGAAACGCGCCTACTCACCGTCATCCAACGCTAATGCAAAATCGGACATAACACAGAGCAAAGTGGACGCCGCCGGCCGCGTCGCAAAGGCTGCGGGCGTTTTTGCGCACCGGCTGCAACGGCCTTTCAACTTTCGCGCAATATCTTTTCGATCCGCCGATCGGGAACCAGCCAAATCACGGCGACCAGGACATAGATCGCGATCGCCAGCCAGGCATCGACGAACGCGAGGCAGATTCCCGCGATGTAGAGGATCGGCGAAATCTTGCCCTTGAGGTCGTTGCCAAGCGCATTGGCAAGCACGGAATGCGGCCCTTGCCGGTGGATGATCGCCTTTTGCAGCACGTAGTAGGCGATGGCGGGCATCAACAATATGACGCCATAGACCGCCGCCGGTATCGACACTAGAAAGTTATCGCCCATCCAGGCTGTCGCCGCCGGGATGAGAGAAAGCCAGAACAACAGGTTGGAATTTGCCCACAGGATGAGCCCATCGACACGCGTGACGGTGTGCAGCAGATGGTGATGATTGTTCCAGTAGATGGCCAGATAGACAAAGCTCAACACGTAGCTGACAAAGTTCGGCAGCACACCACTCAGCGCCAGCCAATCGGCGCCGTGCGGCACTTTCAGTTCCAGCACCATGATGGTGATGATGATGGCGATGACGCCATCGCTGAACGCGGTCAGACGATCTTTCCCCATGGCCCCCTGCTCCGTTCACTGAAGACGCCGGCGATCGACGCTAAGCTTTGCACCCCGCAAGCGCTCAGCGTGACGCCGCCTGATCGAAGTGCGGCCGGTAGCCGTCCGCGGTTTTCTCGACGCGGCCGGCGAACGGGGCCCCGACATGGCCGGGCATCACCAGCGCGCCGGAGGCTGCGCAATAGTCGAGCACCTTGCGCCGGGAAACGCGCGCCTGCGCGGCGTCCGAGTTCTTCGGGAAATTCCAGTCGGGATAGTAGACCTGCAGCAGATGGTGCCAGACATCGCCGATGAAGGCGGCGCGCGCGCCCTTGCTTTCGAGCTTGAAGAACACATGGCCGGGCGAATGGCCGGGCGCCGAATCGATCTCGATGAAATCGTTGAGCCGGTACGGGCCGCCGCTGACCAGATCGGCCTTGCCGTATTCGAGGATCGGAACCACGCATTCGCGGAACGTGCCCATTTCCGCCGGGCCCTCCTTCGGATCGGCGTCGAGTTTGGAGAAATAGTCGACGTCGGGCTTGGAGAAGACGTAGCGCGCATTGGGGAAGGTCGGCACCCATTTGCCGTCGCGTTGCTGCGTGTTCCAGCCGACATGATCGTGATGCAGGTGGGTGCACATCACCATGTCGATGTCGTCCGGCCTTGCGCCGGCGGCGGCCAGGCGCTCCAGATAGGGCTCGTTGAGCATGTGCCAGAACGGCCGGCCGGGCTTGACCTTGTTGTTACCGCAGCAGCTATCGATCAGGATGGTCTTGCCGCCGACCTTCAGCAGCCAGCTATGCACCGCGAGCCTGATGCAGCCGCTGGCGGCCTCGTAGTGATGCGGCGCCAGCCAATGCTCGTGCTCGGCGAATTGCGCGTCCGTCATCTCGGTAAAGACATCGCGCAGTTTGTAGCTGGGGACGTTGGTCTCCTCGACGCGCGTGATGGTGGCCTCGCCCACTTTGAACACCGGCATCTCCATTTGGAATGAGCCGCTGGCTGTCGGCGGCGGCGATCAGGATACTCTATACCGACAACCGCGCCAGCTACATCGCTGGCGGGTCGCTCAACATGGGCGGCGGGCGGCTGAAGGGGCTGTGGCGATGACCGACCGGGGGCACCGAATCGCGGCCATTGTCCCCGGCCTCAGGTCCGGCGAGCTTACTTGGCGCGCGAAAGGTAGGACGGCCACCGCCACAAACGCGCGGTGATGGTCCTTTGCTTCAACTCGGTGCGCTCCTTGGCAATCGCCAGCAACAGGAACGCGACCGCGATGGTAAACAACAGCGCCCCGAAGCTGAGCGTCGTCAGCCACGCACTGGTGATTATCTGGTTGTCCGTGGTCCAAGGCAATATTGCGCTGAGCGGGGTGTGCAGCAGAACGACAGCGCCATAGGCGCCCAATACCAAGATGGTCGGCCATCGTGAGACCAACGGATCGTTGCGGTCGCGCCAGAATTCGTATGCGGTAAGCCAGGTATAGGCCGTGATGATTCCGGTGCCGAGCAGAACGCGGAGATTCTGCGAGTCGATCAGCAACGGCGTCCGGCTGGCAAGCAGCCACAGCGCGGCGCCGGCGAAAAGCCAAAGCGGTTGCACGGAGCGCCGGCCAAACACCCGAGCGCCGACCCAGGTCAGAGCAAACGAGATAAACAATGTCGCGTTGGCAAGATCGATCGAGATCAGTTCGGAGATCGTGCCATACAGGCCAAAAAGAAAGATGGAGCAAGCCCGCAACAAATACGCAAATCCCCACCAGGCCACCGCTTGAATACGCGTGTCCTGCACCCAGGCAAACAATAAAAGCAGCCCAAGCATGGCTTCAATGTCGACGGTCATCAGCAGAAGCGTGTCTAAACCGATTTGCATTGTCTGCTATCCATGGAAAAAATTGGCAATGAGTGCGGCGCTCGATATTTGCGATCCTAACGACCATTGAATGAAAATTCGGATAATGCAGCGACATCGCGCCGATACAATTGCCGCGACCCTTCCGCCATGCGTTGCATTCGATGAAAATGGGAAGGCCGTGCCGTGGCATAATACCTTTTGCCGAACGCGCCGGCATTAGACAGTCAGCCGAGCTTCTCTAAAAGTTTTGGCACGACCCGCCGCTCGTCCTCGTTCAGCGGCGCGAGCGTCGCCGCGGTGATCTCGGCGGCGACCAGTCGGGCGGCGGCGGTCGTGCGGCGACCGCGCTCGGTGAGTGCCACGGTACGGCGGCGGCGGTCGCTCGGATCGTTGAGCGCGCCGACCAGACCGCGCGCGCTCAAGCAATCGACCACGCCCTTGATGGTGGCGGCATCGAGATAAATCAGCCGGCCAAGATGATTCTGCGCGCAGGGGCCGACCTCGTAGAGCTTGGCGAACGCGGAAAACTGGGTCTGCGTCAGCCCATCGATCATGCGCGAGGTGAAGATCGCGGTATGGTGCTGCATGGCAACCCGCAGCAGGAAACCGACCTGCTCGTCGAACACATAGCGAATGCGCTCGCCTGCATCCGCGGGCATGACCACTTACAGTTTTTCACGCCGCATGGTCGGTCCATTGCTCTTAAATTGCCGCCGACAGGCACGTTCCGATGAAAGAAAAATCATGGCCGGGATCGCGGCGCTGCGAAAGCCTTAACTTTGCCGCGGCCGAAAATTCGGGCACGCCGCCGCGGCCGGCTACACCGTCAAATAGGCCCTTTGCACGTCGAGGTTGGCATCGAGTTGTGCGGTCGGGCCGTGCCAGCGGATATGGCCCATCTCGAGTACGTAGACCCGGTCGGATACCAGCCGCGCAAAATGGATGTTTTGCTCGGACAGCAGGATTGACAGCCCCTCCTTCTTCAATTCGACGATGGTTGCGGCCATCTGTTCCACGATCAGCGGCGCCACGCCTTCCGAGGGCTCGTCGAGCAGTACCAAGAGCGGATTGCCCATCAGCGTGCGCGCCACTGTGAGCATCTGTTGCTCGCCGCCGCTCATGCGGTCGCCCGGGCGGTCCGGCATTTCGGCGAGATTGGGAAACAGCGCGAACAGCTTTTCCGGCGTCCAGGCTGGCGCCGCCCGGCCGTCGGCGAAGCGGCGCGGCGGCTGGCGGCCGATGTCGAGATTTTCAGTGACGGTCAAATCGGAAAAGATGCGGCGGTCCTCGGGCGTGAAGCCCAAGCCGCGCCGCGCGATCTCGAACGGCTTCAGGCGCGAAATATCCACGCCGTTGAACCGCACCGTACCGGTCCGCTCGGCGATGAGGCCCATGATGGCTTTCAAGGTGGTCGATTTGCCGGCGCCGTTGCGGCCCATCAGCGCCACCACCTCGCCGCGCCCGACGTCGAAGGTGAGATCGTAGAGGATGCGCGCGGCGCCATACCAGGCGCTCAAAGCTTCGACCGTGAGCATGCTGTCGATCATGGCGCCGCTCCGGCGAAGGTCTTGCCGGTGCCAAAATAGACTTCGCGTACTTGCGCGTTATCGCGGATCGCGGCGGGGGCGCCGTCGGCGATCAAGCGGCCGCGCGCCAGCACGACGATGCGATCGGCGAAGGCGAACACCACGTCCATCGAATGCTCGGTGAACAGCACCGAAATCCTGCGCTCAACCACCAGCCGCTTGACCAGTTCGATAAGCCCGTAACGTTCGCGCGCGGCCATGCCGGCGGTCGGCTCATCCATCAGCAGCAGGCGCGGCTCGTTGGCGAGCGCGATGGCGAGCTCGACCCGCTTGACGTCGCCATAAGCGAGCTCGCGGCTCGGCCGGTCGGCGGCAGCCGCCATGCCGACTTGGTCGAGCAATTCGAGCGCGCGCGCGCGATGCAGCGCGGCGGCCGCGCGCCAGAGCCGGTAGGTTTCGCCGGCATGCGAGATCAGCGCCATCTGCACATTCTCGGCGACCGTCATCGAACCGAAAGTGGCGGCAACCTGAAATGTGCGACCGACGCCGAGCCGCCAAATCTCGCGCGAGGCCAGCCCGGCAATGTTCCGGCCTTCGAACAGAATCTCGCCGGCATCCGGCGCAAGCTGTCCATTGATCATGTTGAAGCAGGTGGATTTGCCCGCCCCGTTCGGTCCGATCATGGCGAGGAACTCGGCCTCGCCGAGCGTAAAGCTGACCTCGCTGACCGCGCGCACGCCGCCGAAGGCTTTGGACAACGTGCGGACCGCGAGCACGCTCATGCGGCGCCTCCGCCTTTACGCCAGAGCGCGGCGAAACCGCCGACAATGCCGCTTGGAAATGCCAACACCAGCAGCAGGATGATGGCGCCGAGCAGCGCGCGCCAATATTCGGTCTGCCGCATCACGGTATCCTGCAAGGTGGCATAGACCGTGGCCCCGACCACCGGCCCGGTCAGCGTCTGGATGCCGCCGAGCAGCACCATGACCAGGCCGTCGATCGAGCGACCGACATGGATGGTCTCCGGCGAGATCGAGCCCTTGGCGAAGGCGAACAATCCGCCGGCCACGCCGCAGACGCAGCCCGCGACGGCAAAGCCGAGCCAGTGCACACGCTTGACGTCGATGCCGATGGCTTCCGCGCGTAAGGCGGAATCGCGCCCGGCGCGCATAGCATAGCCGAACGGCGCGAACAGAAACCGCCGCAGCAGCAAGACGCCGGCAACCGCCAGTGCCAGCGTCAACAGGAAATAGACCCATGAGCGGTCGAACGGCGGCGGCGGCCAAACGCCGATCACGCCGTTGGAGCCGCCGGTCAACACCTCCCACTGGAACACGGCCGCCCACACGATCTGCGCGAAGGCCAATGTCAGCATGGCGAGATAGACGCCGGAGAGCCGCACCGCGAACCAGCCGAACAACAGCGCACCTGCCAGTGCGACCAATGGCGCCGCCACCAGCGCCAGCCCCATGGGGACGGCGAGCCATTTCACCAAAAGCGCCGCGCCATAGGCGCCAAGGCCGAAATAGGCGGCGTGGCCGAACGAATGCATGCCGCCGGGCCCGGCAATGAAATGCAGCGAGGTGGCAAACAGCACCGCGATCAGCACATCGATGCCGAGAATGAGCAGATAGGGCGAGCTCTGTGCCAACAGCGGCAGCGCGAGCAGCAGCGCCAGCACCGCGACGCCAAGCGCCTTCAGGGCCGGCGTCGCCGGGCGGATAGGGTCTTCCGGCTCGGCGATCGAGCGCACCTGGCTTTGCGCGCGGCCGAGCAAGCCGTAGGGCCGCGCGATCAGCACGATAGCCATTACCAGAAATTCAGCGACCAGCGTCAGTTTGGAAAAATTGACGCTGATGAAGCCGAAATCGACCACGCCGATGCCGATGCAGATCGCCTTGACCTCGGCGATAATGACGGCAGCGAGGTAAGCGCCACTGATCGAGCCCATGCCGCCAACCACCACCACCACGAAGGCATCGCTGATCGCCGTGAGGTCGGTGGCGAGATTGGCCGGTTCGCGCGCGACCTGCAGCGCGCCGCCGAAACCGGCAAGCGCAGCGCCGAGCGCGAACACGGCGGTGAACAGCAGCGCCTGGTTGACGCCGAGCGCGCCGACCATTTCGCGGTCCTGCGTCGCCGCCCGCACCAGCCGGCCGAAGCGTGTGCGCGCCAGTCCGAAATGCAAGGCGCCCAGCGCCAGCGGACCGATGACGATCAGGAACAGATCGTAGCTCGGTAATTGGCGGCCGAGCACTTCGATCGCCCCGCGCATGCCGGGCGCGCGCGGGCCTAGCAGATCTTCCGGGCCCCAGAGGTAGAGCGTGGCGTCATTGATGACCAGCACCAGCGCAAACGTAGCGAGCAGCTGGAATAGTTCGGGCGCGCGATAGATCCGGCGCAGCAGCACGACTTCGATCAGCGCGCCGATGGCGCCAACCACCAGCGCGGTGGCGAGGATACCGCCCCAGAAGCCGAGCGCGCCGCCGATGCGGGTGGCGAAGGTGTAGGCGATGTAGGTCCCCAGCATATAGAGGGACCCATGCGCGATATTGACGATGCGGGTGACGCCGAAGATCAGCGACAGTCCGGCGGCGATAAAAAACAGGCCGGAGGCGGTCGACAGCCCGTTGAGGGCCTGGAACAGGAAGGCGGTGAGAGTCATCGGATGCGCGTCACAGCCATTTTTCCCTCTCCCACCAGAACTCGGGTTTACCCGAGGTCTGCAGTTTTAGATCGGTCGAAGTCGGATATATCCGACTTCGACTGGGAGAGGGTGCCGAGCGAACGAAGTGAGCGAGGCGGGTGAGTGGGTTTGACCTATCGTGGGGCACAGCCCCCTCACCCGGCTCGTGCTCGCTATCGCTCCGCACTCGCCACCCTCTCCCACAAGGGGAGAGGGAAGCAACCCCGCGGCTGCGTTTGAATCAATCAGTCGCCGGGCGCATCTTCTTGACTTCGGCGTCGGGCGGCATAACGGCGGCGCCGTCGACATATTTGAAATCGACCATGGTGCCCTTGCCGTCCTCCAGCGCGATCTTGCCAACAAAGCACCCCATGGTGGCCTGGTGGTCGATTGCCCGGTAATAAAACGCGCCGAAGGGGCTGGCGACGTGCAGGCCCTTGAAGGCGGCCACCAGCTTTTCCGGATCGGTCGACTTCGCCGCGGCAATGGCCGCCACCGCCGACTTGATGGTCACGTAGCCGACGACCGAGCCGAGCCTCGGATAGGTTTTGTATTTCGTCTCATAGGCATTCACGAAGGCGAAATGCTCCGGCGTCTTGATCTTGTTCCAGGGGTAGCCGGTAACGATCCAGCCGACCGGCGCCTCGTCCTTGAGCGGATCGAGATATTCCGGCTCGCCCGACAACAGGCTGACCACGGTGCGGTTCTTGAACACGCCGCGGGTGTTGCCCTCGCGCACGAACTTGGCGAGGTCGCCGCCGAACAGCACATTGAAAATGCCGTCGGGCTTGGCGTCGTCGATGGCTTGGGCCACCGCGCCGGCGTCAACCTTGCCGAGCGGGGTCGCCTGTTCGGTGACGAATTCGACGCCGGGCTGCTTCTCCTTCAACAGTTTCTTGAAGGCAGCGGCAGCAGCCTGGCCGTATTCGAAATTGGGATAGACCAGCGCCCAGCGCTTTTTCCCGGCGGCGACCGTCGCCGGCATCAGCATGGCGACCTGCATATAGGTCGAGGCGCGCAGGCGGAAGGTGTATTTGTTGCCGTTCTCCCAGGTGATCTTGTCGGTGAGCGGCTCGGCGGCGAGAAACACGACTTTCTTCTGGCCGGCGAAATTGGTGACCGCGAGGCCGATATTGGACAGGAACGTGCCGGCCAGCATGCTGACGCCCTCGCGGGTGATCAGCTCCTCGGCGACGCGCACTGCCTCGCCCGGATTGGCGCCGTCGTCGCGCGAGATCAGTTCGATCTTCTTTCCGAGCACGCCGCCCTTGGCGTTGATCTCCTCGACCGCCATGGCCATGCCGTTCTTGTAAGGCTCGAGGAAGGCCGGAAACGCCTTGTAGCTGTTGAGCTCGCCGATCTTGATGGTCTGCTGCGCCGTCGCGGGCGTGGCGAGACTGATGGCGAGCGCGAGATACGCGATGAGACGCGTGTTCATGACATGGCTCCCTGCCGAAGTAATTTGCCGGCAAATAGTCCGACCGCGGGCCCGAGCTTGTCAAGCAAACGAATGATGCAATTAGCCGCACATTCTCCGCGCAAGTGGGAATCCAGTAAGCAAATCCGGGCTTCCGCTTGCACGGGCACGAGCGGAAAGTGATGCGCTCAACCTTTCGGCCGGTCGCGGAAGCGATCCATCAGTGCCTTGTCCTGACCGCCGTCGATCTCGATCATGGTGCCGTTGACCATCTCCATTATGGGCGAGGCCAGCATGACGACGAGATTGGCCACCTCCTCGACTTCCGCGATGCGGCCCATCGGAATCGAGGCCGGCGCGAGCTTGTCGGCCTGTTCACGCGGGATTTTCATGTCGCGTGCCATGGCATCGACCAGGCCGGCCCAGCGCTCGGTGCGAACCGGCCCCGGGTTGACCGCGACGAAGCTGATATTGTCACGGCCATATTGGCCGGCGAGCGACAGCGTGAGATTTTGGCCCGCCGCATTAGCGGCGCCCGGGCAGATCTCCCAGTAGGACGGCTTGACGCCGTCGTTGCCGATCAGGTTCACCACGCGGCCGCCGCCCTGCTTGACCATGATGGGGAGCACGTAGCGCAGGCAGCGCACGTAACCCATGAATTTGAGCTGAAGTCCTTTTTCCCAATCGTCCTCGGTCAGGTGCTCGATGACGCCGCCAGCGGCCGAGCCGGCATTGTTGACCATGATGTCGACGCGGCCGAGCGCTTTGACGCTTTGCTCGATGAAATTCTTGGCGTCTGCGTCTTTCCTGAGATCGGCGGGGATTGCGACGATCTTGCGGCCGGTTGCTTTCGCGATTTCGTTTGCCGTTTTTTCGAGCGGCTCCTTGCTGCGGGCGCATATGGCGACATCGACGCCCTCTTTCGCCAGCGCCAACGCGATGCCCTTGCCGATTCCTTCGCTGCCGCCGGTCACCAGCGCCGTCTTGCCTTTGAGCTTGAGGTCCATTGCGATTGCTCCATTTGCGATTTACCGCCTGCGCTTTCTTTCACCCCGCCCAATGCCCAACATCATCATCCAGGCGTTCCAAATGCCGGCGACTAAGGAATTCACATAACAAACGGTCACCAGATAGAGGCCCCATTCCGCGCCCACGGCGAGCGCAATCGTCCCGGCGATGCCGAACAGATAGCCGGTGGTGAAAAATATCCCGCGGTAGATCGAGAAACCGCCGCGCTCGGCCGCGCTCAATTTGATCGCCTTATAGAGAAGGCTTAGCGGAAACCATAGTCCCCACAGGTTGAGCATCAGCAATTCGACGCCGAGAAGCCACAACGGCTGCGGCGTCAGAATCGCGGAAGCCTGGATCAGCGTGCCCACCATGACCAGCATGGTGTTTTGCACGCGCACCTTGAACAGCTCGACGCTGACGATCTCGCGCACATGCAGCGTCGAGGCGACGAAGAGCAGGCCGATCAGGGCAGCCGATGACGTGCCGAGCATCAGGTAAAGATCGTGCCATGCCTCAGAGAGATGGGCGCTTTGCATGGAAGGCCCTCAGCCGCCTGCCGGCCGGTGCGCCAGCCAGCGGCCGGCTTCCGCCGCGGCGAACAGGTCGGCGAGCGCGGCGTTGAACATAGCCGGTTCTTCGGACGGAATGTTATGGCCCGAACGCGGGATCACCAGGAGCCCGGCGGTCGGCGCGGTGCGCTTCAAGAATACGCTGCCGTCGAGGCAGGGCGCATCCTCGTCGCCGACGATCACCAAGAGCGGCACCGAGAATTTCTTCAAGCCGGCTTCCATCTCGTAAAGCGTCGGACGTTTGAGCTGGAGATTGAACATGGTCTGCGCATGACCCAACGCCGAGTGCTCGGCCAGCATGCGGGCAAATTCGGCATGGCCGCGCGGATCCTTGTGTTTCTGTGCCTGGCGCATCGGCGCCTCGGCATATTTCGCCGCGGCCGCCGCGATGCCCTCCTCGGCGAACATCTTGCCGGTCTCGGCGGCGAGCGCCTTCATCGCCTCGCGCTGCTGGACGTCCGCCGTCGAGCCCCAGCCGCAACCGGCGGCGGTGACCGAGAGGCACCGATCCGGATAGTGAATGCCGACATGCAAGGCCGTGTAGGCCCCCATCGAGTGGCCGACCACGTGCGCCTTGTCGATCTTGAGCGCGTCCATCAGCGCCAGCACGTCGTCGCGCGCGATATCCTGGCCGTAGCGGGCTGCCTGTTCCGGCACGTCGGAGGGCGGATAGCCGCGCTGGCTATAGGTGACGCAGCGGTGCGCGCGCGAAAAGTAGCGCATCTGCGCCTCGAAGCTGCGCCAGTCGCCGGCATATTCATGCACGAAGACGACGGGGGAGCCCTCGCCGGCCTCCTCGTAATAGAGCCGCGTACCGTCTTTCGCTGCGATATGCGGCATGCCATCAACTCCGCATAATCGCCTTGGCCGCGTCGCCGACGGCTTCGACCGACATATCGGTGTCGAGGAAGCACACAATGCGGCAGGGGCAGCCTTCCAGGCCCTCGTAGCGCCAGGGGAAGGCGCCGATCAGGCAGCGCTTGCCCAGCATCATCTCAATATCGCCGCCAAGATTTTCCGCGTGCAGCAGGCCTTCCTGGAACGCCCAGCTGTGGAACGGGAACACGTCCTGCGTCACCCGGCGGCCGGATTTCTTATGGGTGAATTCGAATGTGCCGAAGAATTCGCCCGGCGTCTTGCCGTGCTGCTTGGTGAACTGCGCGGTGAGATCGGGGCGCATAGTGCGGATCGAGGTGTTCATGGCGTGGTCGCAGGAGCCGGTGTCCATGCCCCACCATTTTATTTTCCGCTGCAGCATCCAATGCAGCGTGGCGAGATCGGGGCCCGGATGATAGCAGAAGTACTTCACCAGGTCTTGCTGCGGCTGGCCTTCATAATGCTTATGCCAGCCGGTGTGCAGGATGAGGATGTCGCCCTCGCGGATGTCGGCGCCGGAAAACTCGATAATCTCCGGCGTGATCACCGCCCAGTCGCGCATGTGCTTGGAGATGTCGACCACCACGCCGCGGTTGACCAGGTAATCGAGCGGCAACGAGGCCATATCGCCTTTACGGTTATCGGTCGCATGCATGGCGCCGTCGAAATGGGTGCCGACATGCAAGGCTGTGTCGATGCGCTGCGCCACGATCATCTGGGTCTGTAGATTTTGCGCGTAATACATCTTGTTGCCGGCATAACCGACCCAGCCGGGTGTGTGCACGTTCATGACATGGCTCAGATCGACGATTTTCATCACCAAATCCCGCTCAAGAGAATTGCGTTTATCTACTCGATCATATCAAGGCGGGCAGCGCCAGATACGCCGCGGCACGGGGCGCGGCGTTGCCGCGGCCCTTGGTTCGGTGGCATAATTCGGCGCTAACGCCGCCATGGAAGCGGCGACGGGAGGACGATATGCGCGCCGTTCTGGCTTTGCTGTTCGCGGGTCTCACATTCGGGTCGGGTGCGTTGGCGCAGGACGCCGCCGCCAATTATCCCAGCCGGCCGATCTACATCATCGTCTGCGTGCCGGCGGGCGGCGGCGTCGATACCGTCACCCGCATCGTCGCCGATGGCCTGCAAAAGCGGCTCGGCCAGACCGTCGTGGTCGAGAACAAAGCCGGCGCCGCCGGCAATATCGGCGCCGAAGCGGTGTTCACCGCCGAACCGGACGGCTACACGCTGCTGGCGGCGCAGCCGGCGCCGCTCACGGTCAATCCGCTGCTCTATAAGACCATGAGCTTCGATCCGACCAAGTTCGAGCCGGTGGCGATCATGACCTCGATCGCCAATGTGCTGCTGGTGCGGCCGGATTTCCCTGCCAAGACCGCGCAGGAATTCATCGCCTACGCCAAGGCCAATCCCGGCAAGATCAATTATGCTTCGCAAGGGATCGGCACTACCTCACACCTGACCGCCGCTTTGTTCGAGCGGGTGACCGGCACCAAGATGGTTCACGTGCCGTTCAAGGGCACGACGCCGGCGCTCAATGCGCTCATTGGTAGCCACGTCGACATGATCTTCATGGAGCTCGCCGCGGCGATCAAACTGCACCAAAGCGGCAAGGCACGCATTCTGGCGGTCGCGACATCCGCGCGCATCGCCAATCTGCCCGACGTTCCGACGCTCAACGAAGTCGGCGTAAAGGGATTTGAGTCCGGCACCTGGAATGCTATCGCCGCGCCGCCGAAGACGCCGCCGGCCATTGTCGCCAAGCTCAACAAGGCGATCAACGAGGTGCTCAACAGCCCGGAGGTGCAGGACAAATTCAACAAGATCAACCTGCACGCCGCCGGCGGCACCACCGCCCATGCTGTGGCCTTCATCAAGAACGAGACACGGGTCTGGGGCGACGTGATCAAAGAGGCGCACGTGCCGGCGCATTGAAGCGGCGGCGGCGCGGCATTCCAGCACTCCTGAAAGTCGAGGATAATCTATGGCCGGTCCAATGATTCCCAAAGAACGCTCCGACTATTCGGCGATCGTCGATCGGCCGCCGCTCAAGCTGCCGGGCAAGGCCCGCATCGTGTTCTGGACCATCGTCAATTACGAGGTGTGGGACATCGGCAAGCCGATGGCGCGCCAACTGCTGCCGGCGCCGACCGGCGCGCCGCTGATGCCCGACGTGGTGCATTGGGGCTTCCACGAATACGGCATGCGGGTCGGCTGCTGGCGCTTCTTCGAGTTGTTCAAGAAACTCGGCATCAAGCCGACGCTCGCCGCCAATGCGCGCATCTGCGAAGACTACCCGCGCGTCGCCGAAGCCGCGCGCGACGACGGTTGGGAATTCATGGGTCACGCCTATGAGCAGGGTCCGATCCACAAGGAGAGCGACCAGGCCGGCATGATCAACCGGACGCTTGCCATCATGGAGAAATTCTGCGGCAAACGGCCGGTCGGCTGGCTCGGCCCCGGCCTGACGCAAACTTTGGAGACGCCGGACCTGCTCGCCGCGGCGGGCGTCAAATATATCGGCGACTGGGTCTATGACGACGAGCCGACCGTGATCCGCACCGCCAATGGGCCGCTGGTGACCCTGCCCTACACCATCGAGTGCAACGACATTCCGGTGATGATCATCCAGCATCACAACAGCGACTATCTTTTGCAGCTGGTGAAGGACCAGTTCGACCGGCTCTATGCCGAGAGCGAAAAGCGCGCGAAATTCGTTGCGCTCGCCATCCACCCCTACATCAGCGGCCAGCCGCACCGGATCAAATATCTCGAGGCGATCTACGACTACGTCAACAAACACGAAGGCGTGCTGCACTGGAACGGCGAGCAGATCCTCGACTGGTACCAACCGATCGCGCACAAGCAAATGAGGGCCGCCGAATGAATTTCCCCAAGCCCGCGGTCGGCATGCTGCCGAACGACCGCCTCACCTATTCGCCCATCGTCAAGCGCAAGCCGCTCAAGCTGCCGAAAGGCGCACGCATGGCGGTGTGGACCATCACCAATGTGGAGGAATGGGACCCGACCCAGACCATGCCGCGCACGGTGCTGACGCCGCCGGCCGGCGGCTCGCCGATGCCCGACATTCCGAACTGGTGCTGGCACGAATACGGCAACCGGGTCGGTTTCTGGCGGCTATTGCAGGTCTATGACGAGTTCAAGGTTCCCGGCGTGATGAACATCAACGGCGTCGCCGTCGAGGCCTTCCCTGACATTGTGCAGGCTTGCGTGGAGCGCCGCTGGGAATTCGTCGGGCACGGCTACACCCAGCGCAATATGCAGAAGGTGGAGAACGAGCGCGCCGACATCCGCAAATGCGTCGAGGTGCTGGAGAAGACGATCGGAAAACGCCCGCGCGGCTGGCTCGGTCCCGGCCTCACCGAAACCTGGGAGACGCCCGACGTGCTGGCCGAGGAAGGCTACGACTATGTCGCCGATTGGGTGCTCGATGACCAGCCGGCGTGGCTGAAGACGCGCGGCAAGCCGATCCTCAATATTCCTTACACGCAGGAATGCAACGACGTCGCCATGATGCTGATCCAGCACCACAAGGCGAGCGAATTCTACGAGCGGGCGATGGACCAGTTCGAGCAGATCTACAAGGACGCCAAAGGCTCGGCGCGGGTGATGGCGATCTCGGTGCACCCCTACATCATGGGCGCGCCGCACCGGGTCAAATATTTCCGCAAGATCTTCGAGAAGATCAGGAAGAAGCGCGACGTGCTGTTCTGGACCGGCGCCCAGATCGCAGATTGGTACAAGAAGGTGGGGCCGGCGGCGCCGTAAACTCGTCATTTCTGGGCGCGAGCCATAAGCGCGTTTACGCGCGTCTTCGACGCGCTATGGCGAGCGAACCCGGATTCCGGAGACTCAGGCACTGGGAGTAGCTCCGGATTCCGGGTCCGGCGCTATCGCGCCGTCCCGGAATGACGGGGAAGAAACAGCCGCGCCTCTTGGTTTCGCCCTCGCACTGGACTATCCGTTAGCCCATGGACGCCCATTTCCTCGACAAGAAAACCATCGCCGAACTGACTGCGCGCATGTATCTCGACACCGGCGCTGTCCGTTTCATGGCCGACAAGCCGTTCATCTTCACGAGCGGTTGGGCGAGCCCGGTCTATAACGACTCGCGCTGGCTGATCTCGTTCCCGGCGGTGCGCTCGACGCTGATGGATTTCGCAATTGCCGCGATTTCACGCGATATCGGCCGCGAGCAGATCGACGCCGTGGCGGGTGGCGAGACCGCCGGCATTCCGTTCGCTGCCTGGGTCGCCGACCGGCTCAATTTGCCGATGCAATATGTGCGCAAGAAAGCCAAAGGCTTCGGCCGCAACGCGCAGATCGAAGGGCAGCTGATCCCCGGCCAGCGCGTGCTGCTGGTCGAGGATCTGGCCACCGACGGCAAGAGCAAGGTGAACTTCATCAAAGCGCTGCGTGAGGCCGGCGGCACTTGTGACCACTGCTTCGTGATTTTCTTCTACGACATCTATCCGCAGGCCAAGAAAATCTTCGGCGATCTCGGCGCTAAGCTGCATTGGCTCACGACGTGGAAGGATCTGCTTGCCGTCGCCAAGTCGATGAACAAGTTCGAGCCGAAGATGCTGGCCGAGGTCGAGAAATTCATCGACGACCCGGCCGGCTGGTCGAAAGCGCATGGCGGGGCGGCGGAAGCAGCGGAGTGAGCGTCTAAGGCAATTTGCGCTTAAGCCGCGTTACCGCCAGGTCGAGCGCCGACAGAAACCGCGAAATATCCTGACGGCTCAAGGGCGGCGGACCGCGCGTGGTCGCGCCGGCCGAGCGCAAATCCGTCAGCAGGTCGCGCGTCGCCAACGCCATGCCGATGGAATCGTCGGTGAACGGCTTGCCCGTCGGGCCAATCACCGTCGCGCTCTTGCGTACGCAACGGCCGGCGAGCGGAATGTCGGCGGTGATGACGATATCGCTGGCGCCGGCGCGTTCGGCGATCCAGTCATCGGCGATGTCGGGCCCCTCGGCCACGATCACCCGTTCGATCAATTCGCCGCGCGGCACCGCCATGAAAGCATTGGCCACCACAAAAACCTTGAGGCCATATCGCTCCGCCACCCGATAGATTTCCGGCTTCACCGGGCAAGCATCGGCATCGACGAAGATACGGATGGCCTGCGGTTTGGGCTCTTCCTTAGGTTCGGGCATCGTGGTCCAATCGCCACATACAGAAACGTCAGGGAGCGATCAATGGCCAAGGCACACAAGAAAGTCCAGACAAAGCGCAAAGCTGCCGCCCGGCGCGTCAAAAAGGCGAAGCCGCGCGCCAAAGCGCGCAAGCCGCAACGTTTTATTGTCAGCCACCACCGCGAGCAGGATTTCGATCAGGGCTTACGCGCCTATTCGGCCTACCGCGACCTCGGCATTGCGCCGGCAACCGGCGGCATGGTGCAGGCGCATGTCATCCGCATGACCAAACCGTTCAACGCGGCCGAAGTTGCCGTCCCGCATTATCACGACGTCGAGTTCCAGATGGTCTACGTACTCAAGGGCTGGTTCCAGAGTGAATTCGAGGGCCAGGGCGTTCATACGTTCCACGCCGGTTCGTGCTGGATCCAGCCGCCCAAGATCAAGCATACCGTGCGCGGCTATTCCGACGATTGCGAATTGCTCGAGATCGTGCTGCCGGCGGATTTCGCGACGGTGACGCTGGCCTAAACAAACCGCAGCAGCAGCAGGCCGCCGGTAACGATGACGAAAATCACGGCGGTCGAGCCGAGCACGGTGGTGACGTGGCGCCAGCCCAGCCCGACAATGGTCTTGACCGACGTACCGAGGCCGAGCGCGCCGATCGCCAGCAGCAGGCCCCAGGTCGAGGCTTCCACCAGCGCGCCCTTGGCCGGCGCATAGGCCGGCAGCAACGCCGGCAGCAGCGGCATCGCGCTGTTCAACGCGCAGAGCGCCAGGAACACGATGCCGAACACCGGCACCGGCACCCGCGCCTCGCCGTGCTTCTGTCCCAGCCGCGTGAAATGCCAGCCGACGCCAAGCACCACCGGCAGCAGCAAAAAAACGCGGAATAGCTTGACGATCACCGCGGTATTGCCGACCGGCACCGAGATGGCGTAGCCGGCGCCGACCACCTGGGCGACGTCGTGAATGGTGCCGCCGAGCATGACGCCGGTGGTCTGCGCGTCGAAACCGAGCAGGAGGCAGAGCGGCGGATAGACCAGCATGGCGAGCGTCGCGAGCGTGTTGACCGCCACCACGACGAAGGCGATGTCGGCCGATTTGCCGGAATAGTCCGGCACCACGGTCGATGCCGCCAGCGTCGCCGAGGCGCCGCAGACCGCCGTTCCCACGCCAACCAGCGCGCCGAAGCCAGGCCCGCGGCTGTTCCAGCGCGCAAAAACAAAACCGGACAGCAGCGTCGCCAGCATCGCGACCACGATCAAGCCGGCTGCCGCCGGCCCGAGCGCCGCGATATCGGCGAAGCCCACG
The DNA here is from genome assembly GCA_963739825.1 of uncultured Alphaproteobacteria bacterium. Classification (GTDB taxonomy): domain Bacteria; phylum Pseudomonadota; class Alphaproteobacteria; order Rhizobiales; family Xanthobacteraceae; genus Pseudolabrys. Next base: position 1,172,805 of record CAVUBU010000001.1, on the reverse strand, counting down.
CGCAAGCCGAGTAGCGCCACCGCCCAGCGCAGCACCGTGCGCACGCAGAATGCCATGCCGGGCTGCATCGCCGGGCGCGCGGCGATCGGATTAAGCGCAATGCCGACCACCAGCGCGATCACCATGCTCGGGATCGGAACGACATGGGCAATGTAGGGCGCGGCGAGGTAACCGATCGCGGCGACCAGGGCCGACAGGACCACGCCGGGCGCGTAGTCGGCAGCGAGCGCCATGGCCAGCCGCAAACTTTGCGAATTCTCTGCTGTCACGCGCGATCCTTGATTCCGGCGGGCGGCCAAGAACCTATCGCGACTGGCGCTACAGTGAAACAGACAATCGGTTGATTATTTCTCGATATCGTCGTCGGAGAGCACGCGCAGCGCGGCGCCCTCGACGTCGCTGTATTGCCCGCTGCGCAAGGCCCACAGGAAAGCGAACAGGCCGGCGAGCCCGAGGCCGAGCGCCATCGGCACCAGATAGACCAGCACGTTCATGACCGCGCTCTCCTTGCTCGGAGTGCATTGAGCGTCACCATGAGCGAAGAGCCCGACATCGCCAATGCGGCAATCAGCGGGGTGACCGCGCCGGCCATGGCGACCGGCACCGCGATGACGTTATAGGCCACGGCCAACCGGAGATTTTCCCGCATCAGCGCGCGGGCGCGGCGGGCGACGGTCATGGCGTCGAGCACCGGGGCGAGCTTCTCGCCGAGGAACACCGCATCGGCGTGCGCCTGCGTCACATCGGCAGCGGCGATCGGCGATAAAGAGACATGCGCGGCGGCAAGCGCCGGCGCGTCGTTGAGTCCGTCGCCCACCATCAGGATGCGGCGGCCTTGCGCCTTCAGCTTATCGACGAATTCGATCTTTTGCGCCGGCTTCAATTCGCCCTGCCACTGCGCGATGCCGAGCGCTTCGGCCACCGGGCGCACGGCGTCATTGCGGTCGCCGGACAGGATGTGCAGCTCGAGCTTGAGGTGGGCCAGCGCCTGCACCACATCGACCGCATCCGGCCGCAGCTTCTGGCTGATGGCGATGGTCGCCGTGCGGCTGCCGTAGACAAAATAGATATGCGAGGCGCCCGGCTCGCGCGCGGCACCCGGCGCGACTCCGCAGAATTCGGCGCTGCCGAGCCGCGCGGCAACGCCGCCGAGCTTGGCACGCACGCCCTGCCCCGGTTCCTCAGTGGCGCCGTCATAGGGGATGCGGCTTAAGCCTTCGCGCGCCAGCGCAACCGCCAGCGGATGACGGCTCGACAGCGCCAGCCGCGCCGCCAATTGCAACAGCTCGGGATCGATGGCGGCGGCGTCGACCACGCGCGGCTCCGGCAACGTGAGCGTGCCGGTCTTGTCGAAGATGACGGTGTCGGCTTCGCCCAGCCGCTCGATGGCGTCACCGGCGTTCAGGATCACCCCGGCACGAAACAAGGCGCCGGAGGCCACCACCTGCACGGCCGGGATCGCCAGCGCCAGCGCGCAAGGGCATGTGATGATGAGCACGGCGATGGCGGTCACCACCGCGTCGTGGATCGACGCTCCCGCCAGCCACCAGCCGAGTAATGTCAACGCCGCCGCCGCGTGCACCATCGGCGCATAGAAGCGCGCGGCGCGGTCGGCGAGCCGCATGGTGTGCGACTTGGCGCTCGCCGCCTTTTCCAGCAGGCGCTCGATCTCATCCAGCAGCGTGGCGCGGTCGGCGGCGGTCACGCGCATGGTGAGCGCGCCGGAATAGTTCATGCTGCCGGCATAAACGGTGGCGCCGGCTTCGGCCCTGCGCCGTGCGGTCTCGCCGTTGATCAAGCTGTCGTCGAGCTCGGAGACACCATTGAGCACCACGCCGTCGGCCGGCACGCGCTCGCCGGGCTTGACCAGCAGGCGATCGCCTGGATTGAGCGCCGCCACCGGTACGCTGACCAGTTCGTCGCCCATGAAGCGGTGCGCGCTTTCCGACTTCAACGCCGCCAAATTGCCGGCGACCGCCCGCGTCTTGCGGCGCATGGCGTGGTCGAGCGTGCGCCCGACCAGCAGGAAGAACAGCAGCATGATAGCGGAATTGTAATAGGCGTCCTTGGCATGATGCGCGGTTTCCACCACTGACATGGCGAGCGCCAGGATCACGCCAAGAGAAATCGGCACGTCCATATTGAGCGCGCCGGATCGCAGCGCGCGCCAGGCGCTAGCAAAGAACGGCCGGCCGGCATAAGCGGCGGCGGGAAGTGCGATCAACGCCGAGGCCCAATGGAAGAAATCGCGCGTCTCCGGCGTGATGTCGGTGACATTGCCCGACCACACCGACACCGACAGCAGCATGATGTTCATGGCCGCAAAGCCGGCGACCGCCAGACAGCGCGTGAGGCGGCGCATCTCGGCCGCCTCCTCCTGTTCGGCGCGCAAGGGAGCGAACGGGTGGCCGTGATAGCCGATCGCCTCCAGCGTCTGCAGGATCTGCGCCGGCTTGAGCGCACCGTTGGCCCAGGCCACGCGCAGCCGGCGATTGGTGAAATTGACCCGCGCCTCAGTCACGCCCGGCAGCCGCTTCACCGCGCCTTCGATGCGCACAATGCAGGCGCCACAGACGATGCCTTCGACCGCCAGATCCATACCGAGCGTGCCGTCAGCGCCCGGCTTGGTGAAGAGTGAAAGGTCGAGGGCCTCCGCCATGACATTTTCCCTGCGCATGATCATTTCCGAAAACCGGTTCCCATTTTTCGGGATCAAGCGCTACCTGAGGGTTACGCGGCTTTGCGAGCGGAACACGCGCGCGTCGCCGCGATAAAGATCGACGACCAAGTCCCACTGCCCCGGCTGCGCCGAGGCGGCCCCGTGAAAAACGCCGGCAGCAACGCTGCGGACCTCGATTGTGCGATCGAGCCGCTCGTCGGCCGGATGCGCGAGCCGGGCGTCGGCGCGCAAACCGGAAAGCGGCGCACCGCGGGCGTCGCGCGCCGTGATATCGAGCACGGCCTGGCCGCCGGCGTCGCGCGTAAGTTTGCCGCCGACGTGCCAATGCAGCGCATCCTGGCGCTCCGCCACCGCCACTTCATGCGCGAACTGCCGGCCGGCCTTATAAGAACTTGCGGTCTCCACGCCGCCGAAAGTCGAAATCGCGGCGCGCACCAGCACCGCGTTGATCGCGAACACGATGCCGAAAAACACCACCAGCCAGATCAACACGTGGCGGCCGGTCAGTTGGCGGACTTTTCGTTGCGGGGCGGCTTGCATGGTTTGCCTATGTCACGGGCCGAAAAAGTGGTCGCGCGTCTCGGCCTGTTCGCCGGTCGCCACATCGGTGAGCCGGAAAACGATGCGGGTCGAGGGCGGCGGCGGCGCGCCGTAGTCGGTCACCAGCACGCGCACTTCGCGGGTCTGGTCGGGGCCGACGTCGATCAGCAATTGCCCGTCGCCACGCGGCGGCACGCCGACGAAATCGATCAGGCTCGCCGGCAAGCCGTCGAGCGCCAGGATGAAATCGCGCTTGCGCAGCTGCTTGTTGACGATGCGGATGGTGTAGCCGTTGCGCACCGCACCGTCGGAGAGCCGCACGAACATCGGATTGCGGTCGTGGATGCTGCTCAGGCCCTCGCTCTCGCGCGTCGCCAGCGTGTAGATCATGATGCCGCCGGCAATGGCGATGATCGCGACATAGAGCACCGTGCGCAGGCGCATGATCTTGACGAAGGCCGGCTTGCCCTCCATACGGCGCTTGATATTGATGTCGGTGTCGTAGCCGATGAGACCGGTGGCGCGGCCGAGCTTCACCATCATCGCGTTGCAGGCGTCGATGCACAGCCCGCACTGGATGCAGCCGAGATCGGCGCCGCTGCGGATGTCGACGCCGGTCGGGCAGACGCGCACGCACTGCTTGCAGTTGACGCAGTCGCCGGCGGCCTCGCCGCGCGCGCGTAATTCGTTGGCCTGCGCCGCCGCCATGCGCGGCTCGCCGCGGTCGTAGCGGTAGGTGACGTTGAGCGCATATTCGTCGGTGAGGGCGGCCTGGATGCGCGGCCACGGACACATGTAAAGACAAACCTGTTCGCGCATGTGGCCGGCGAGCGTATAGGTGGTGAAGGTGAGAATGCCGATCCAGACATAGGCGACGAACGGCGCCTGCAAGGTGGCGAGATCCTTCACCAGCGTCGGCGCGTCTGCGAAATAGAGCACCCAGGCGCCGCCGGTCCACCACGCCACCATCAGCCAGAGAAAATGCTTCGCCGCCTTTCGGGCCCAAGTCTCAAGCGTCCACTTGCGGCCGTCGCGCAGCATGTGGTCGCGACGGTCGCCTTCGACCAGGCGCTCGATGGCGAAGAACAGGTCGGTCCAGACAGTCTGCGGGCAGAGATAGCCGCACCACACGCGGCCGGCGACCGCATTGCTCAGGAACAACACGATCGAGGCGACGATCAGGAGGCCGGTGATGTAATAGACTTCCTGCGGCCATATCTCGATGAAGAAGCAATAGAACCGGCTATTGGATAGGTCGATTAACACCGCCTGACTGGGCGCGTGCGGGCCGCGATCCCAACGCACGAACGGCAGCAGATAGTAAATGCCGAGGGTGACAAGCAGCACCGCCCATTTGACGCGGCGGAAAGTGCCGTGCACGCTTTGCGGATAGATTTTCCGCCTTGGCGCGTAAAGCGGAATATTCTCGTCAGGCGGCGGGGCGCCGACTTCGGCCGATGCTACCAGCCGCGCCAGATCCGGCGCCGCGGGCGCCGCCGGATCGAGCGAGAGGGTGCGGACGGCTTGCACAATCACTTCTCTCCACCGCCGAAGCTATAAACGTAGACCACCAGCGACTTGATGATGGGATCGCTCAAACGGCCTTGCCAGGCCGGCATCGTGCTGCCGCGACCGTTTTGCAGGCCCTGCACGATGGTTTCCTTGTCGGACCCGTAGAGCCAAATCTTGTCGGTGAGATTGGGCGCGCCCAGTTCGCGGTTGCCTTTGCCTTCCGCGCCGTGACAGGTCACGCAGTTGTCGGCGTAGACTTTCTTGCCAAGGGCGAGGTCGGCGTCCTTGTCCACCGCAAGGCCGGACAGCGTGCGGACAAAATCGGCGACCGCGGAAATCTCATTGGCTTTCAGCATGCCTTCGCGGCCGAACGCCGGCATATTGCCCTCGTGATCGTCCTTGTCGCCCGAGCGCGCGCCGTGACGAACGGTCTGCTCGATTTCTGCGAGCTTGCCGCCCCACAGCCAATCGTCGTCGTTGAGATTCGGATAGCCTTTGGCGCCGCCGCCGCCGGCGCCGTGACAGGGCGCGCAATTGTCGGCGAAAGCCACGCGCCCCTGCGCACGGGCGAAATCGAGCAATTGGGGATCGGCGACGATTTGGGCGACCGTAGCGTTGGTGAGCTTCACCATCATCGGCCCGCGCAATGCCTTGAGCTCGTCGAGATCGGTCTCAACGGCGCTGCGCGCGTGCCAGCCGAAACTGCCTTGCGTCGCCGACGTCAATAGCGGCCAGGCCGGATAGACGACCCAATAACCGACCGCCCAGATGATGGTGGCGTAGAACGTCCACAGCCACCAGCGCGGCAGCGGCGTGTTGAGCTCGTGGATGCCGTCCCAGTCATGGCCGGTGGTCGCGGTGCCGGTCAGCGGGTCAATTTCTTTGTGTTCGTCAGCCACGACTCAATCCTCCCGCAACGGAATGCGCGCCGCCTCGTCGAACTGCTTTTGGCGCGACGGCCACAGCGCGTAGACGAGCACACCCGCGAAAATTACAACGAAATACGCGAGACCCCAGGTCTGCGCGAATTCGGCAACGGCTTTGTAGGTTTCGTCCATCGCGGTCACCGGATGTTGGCTTTGTCGTCGTACAGCTTGAAATCCACTTCCGTGCCGAGCATCTGCAGATAGGCGATCAGGGCGTCGGCTTCGGTGATGCGGCGGGGATTGCCGTCGAAATCGCGCGCGTTGGTTTTCGGATAGCGTTTGAGGAGATCGGCGGCGTCGGGACTGTCGGTGGTCGCCTGGATCGCGACGTCGGTGGTGGCGTGCGCGATCATGTCGGCGCTATAGGGCACGCCGAGCAACGCCTGTACTTTCAAATCCTCGGCGATGTGCTGGTAGTCGAGATCGGTCTGCGCCAGGAAGGAATAATCCGGCATGATCGAGCCGGGCACCACCGAGCGCGGATCGCGCAGGTGGTCGCGATGCCAGTTATCGGAATATTTGCCGCCGACGCGGGCGAGATCGGGCCCGGTGCGCTTACTGCCCCACTGGAACGGCTTGTCGTACATGCTCTCGGCGGCGAGCGAATAATGCCCGTAGCGCTCGACCTCGTCGCGCAGCGGCCGGATCATCTGCGAATGGCAGAGATAACAGCCCTCGCGCACATAGATGTTGCGGCCGGCGAGTTCGAGCGGCGTATAGGGCCGTACGCCCTCGACCTTTTCGATCGTGTTCTTGAGGTAAAACAGCGGGACGATCTCGACTAGACCGCCGATCGCGATCACGATCAGGATGCCGATAACGAGGATGATCGAGTTCTTCTCGAAGATGGCGTGTTTCTGCCAGAGCGACATATTCGTCCCCGCCTATTCCGCCGGCGCCAGCGCGAGGCCGGCTTCTTCGGCGGTTTCCGCCGAGTTCATGGTTTTCCAGAGGTTCCACGCCATGATCAGCGCGCCGGCGAGGAATAACAGGCCGCCGAGCGCGCGGATGACATAGAACGGATGCATCGCTTCCACCGTCTCGACGAAGGAATATTCGAGGAAGCCGAGCGAGGTATAGGCGCGCCACATCAGGCCTTGCAGGATGCCCGACACCCACATCGCGGTGATGTAGAGCACGATGCCGACGGTCGAGATCCAGAAGTGCCAGTTCACCAGCTTGAGCGAGTAGAGCTTGCGGTTCCACAGCCAGGGCACCAGACAATAGATGGCGCCGAACGAGATGTAGGCGACCCAGCCGAGCGCGCCGGAATGCACGTGGCCGATGGTCCAATCGGTGTAATGGCTGAGTGAGTTGACGATCTTCACCGACATCAACGGACCTTCGAAGGTCGACATGCCGTAGAAGGCGACCGACACCACCATCATGCGCAGCACCGGATCGGTGCGCAGTTTGTCCCAGGCGCCCGACAGCGTCATGATGCCGTTGATCATGCCGCCCCAGGACGGCATCCACAGCATGATGGAGAAGGTCATGCCGAGCGTCTGCGCCCAGTCCGGCAGCGCGGTGTAGTGCAGGTGATGCGGGCCGGCCCAGATGTAGAGGAAGATCAGCGCCCAGAAGTGAATGATCGACAAGCGGTAGGAGTAGACCGGCCGGTTACAGCGCTTGGGAATGAAGTAATACATGATGGCGAGGAAGCCGGCGGTAAGAAAGAAGCCGACCGCGTTGTGGCCGTACCACCACTGCACCATGGCATCCTGCACGCCCGACCAGACGATGTAGGACTTCGGCGAGAACAGCGACACCGGCACCGCCGCATTGTTGCCGAGATGCAAGACGGCGATGGTGAGGATGAAGGCAAGATAGAACCAGTTGGCGACGTAGATGTGCGGCTCGGCGCGCCGCCAGATGGTGGCGAGATAGACCAGGAAATAGGTCACCCACACGACCGTCAGCCAGAGATCGGCGTACCATTCCGGCTCGGCATATTCCTTCGACTGCGTGATGCCGAGCAGATAGCCGGTGCCGGCGATGACAATAAAGAAATTGTAGCCGAGCACGACGAACCAGGGCGCCAGATCGCCAGCGAGCCGCGCGCGGCAGGTGCGCTGCACGACGTAGAACGAAGTTGCGAGCAGCACATTGCCGCCGAAGGCAAAGATCACCGCCGAGGTGTGTAGCGGCCGCAAGCGGCCGAAGGTGGTCCAGGGCAGATCGAGATTGAGAAGCGGAAACGCCAGTTCGCAGGCGATGTAGAGCCCGACGGTGAACCCGGCGATGCCCCAGAACACGGCGGCGACGGTGGCAAACTTGACCGGGCCCATGTTGTAGTTGGGCTTGCCGTCGATCGTCAGCGGCGGCGCGCCGGCCGGGCGGTCGTAATAGCGATTGATGATCGCGAACACCGCCGCAATGCTGCCGGCGGTGAACAGATAGGCATGGAACGCGTATTCCGGCGTATAGGCCTTGGCCGCGATCACGATCGAAAGCACAGCCAGCGCAGCGAAGACCAGCGCCAAGCCTCCCTCGCCGAGGTTCATGGTTTTCTGTGGAGCGAGCGCGTTCGCCATACTGCTATCCCGTTGTCTGGCTGGCCTGGAAAACGAAGGGCCGCAGCGATAAATATCGGCCAAGGCCCGGGTAGCCTTTTTGACGCAGGTCAAATAAGCCGCTGCGCCGGTGTTGAATTTGACAAAAAAGCGCGCTCCGCGGCTCGTTCGAGCTGCGGGGCATGTCTATATCGTGGCCGCCGACTGAGGCGGCGGCCGCTCCGTTCAAGCGGCGGCTTTGACGTCGATCTTCTTGACCTGCGCCGGCGCCGGCGCCGGCTTCGGCACCGTCACCTTGAGCAGGCCTTTGTCGATGCTGGCCTTGATCGCATCGGGATTAACGCCTGCCGGCAATTCGAGCGAGCGTACGAACGAACCGTAGCTGCGCACGACCAGCCGATAGGTCTTGTCCTCCTCTTCCTTTTCCGTCTTCTTCTCGCCGCGGATCGTAAGCACATTGTCGGCGACATTGACCTGCACGTCCCTGTCCTCGAGGCCGGGCAGTTCGGCGGTGATTTCGATCTGCTTGTCCGCTTCCGTCACGTCTATGTTCGGCAGCAAATCGATAGCGCCGCCGCTGGAGAACGCGGGGAACCCGCGCGTGAAGTCGCCGAACAGCCGGTCGATCTCGCGTTGCATCGGCATGAACGGACTCTCGCTGCGCGCGACATTGCGGTCGCGGCCGACCGGTATCAATGATCTGAGATTCATGGAAAACCTCCGCATTCTGCGGCGCCATCTTTTTGTGGCGTCAAATATTATGAAGGCACAATTGCCACGCGCGCGGCTTGCGCCAGGTCAATGACAGCAAAATATAGCCGGTGACGGTGCCGCCGAAATGCGTGCGCCGTCAATGCATGAGCGTGGAATCGGTCGGCTCGATGGTCAGCCCGGAGGTCGGCTCGATCCAGACCAGGTGATCCTTCACGTCCTTGACGCCGGGAATGTTTTCGGCCGCCACTTTAAGCGCCTGGCGCTGGCGTTCGTCGATGATCACACCCCACAGCTCGACCACGCCGTCGTGCACCACGACATTGACGGTCGCCGCCGGCGCCCATTGCTCCTTTTGAATCTCCGCCAGCAGACGCTCGCGGATGGCGGCATCGTCCTTGGCGGCCGGCTGCGCCACGCGCGCCAGACTGACCATGGCGTGCATGAGATTGGAACGCGTGATGATGCCGACCATCAGGCCGCCGCATAGCACCGGCACGCGCTTGATGCGACGGCGCTCCATGACATCGACAATCTCTTCGAGCTGTGTCGTCACGTCGACGGTCTGCACGTCGCGGGTCATCACTTCGGACACTCGGTTGCCGTGCGAATGACTGTATTCGGAGGCGATGCGGCCGGGGCCCATCAGGAATTCGAGCCAGCGCGAGCGCCGCCGCTCGGTCCTGGTCTCGCTGCGGCGCAGGAAGTCGCCTTCCGACAGCACGCCGACCAGATTGCCGCTCTTGTCGATTACCGGCAGGCCGCTGATGTGATGCTGCAGCATCAGCCGCGCCGCCTGCAACACCGTTGCGCCCGGATCGATCGAGATCACGTCGCGGGTCATCACGTCTTCGGCCTTCATGGCAGCCTCCATCACTTGCCTGATCCGGATACCACGAAAGGCGCCTGCGGCCGTTGATTCAGGTCAACTGACGAACCGGCCTAATGTTTCCATTCCGGTTGCGGAAGCGGCGTCCAGCTGCGCTTGAGCGCCAGGTCGTCGGCAATGGCGTTGGCCGCGATATAGCCGGGCGCGCCGTTGACGCCGCCGCCGTTGCCCGAGGACGAACCGCAGAGATAAAGCCCCTCAACCGGCGTGCGCGCGCCGGGCAGCAGCGGATGCGGCCGGTTGATGCCGAGCTGGCTCGGCACATAGGCGCCCATGCGCACCGCCCCCTGCCGCATGTTGATATTGTGCCGCTCGACATCGAGCGGCGTGAAAAGTGTGCTGCCGAGCACATTGCGGTCGTCGAGATTGGAGGCGTATTCGCGCCAGACCGAGAGCAGCTGATCGGTGTATTCGGCGCGGCGCCGATCCCAATTCTGCGGCCCGCCGTCGACCGAATAGGGCGCGAACGGCCACCAGAACGCCGCATGTTGACCCGGCGGCGCATAGGTCGGATCGAACTGGCTGTTACAGGCGCCGTTTCCCATCAGCACTTTGGGAAATTTCTTGGCCGCGCAGTCCTCAAAACAGCTGGCCACCTCGTCGATATGGTCCATACCGAAGAAAATATTGTAGGCGCGCGCGATATCTGGATCGAAGGCGGCGGCGCGATAGACCGGCGCATGGCGCAGCGCGAGATGCAGCGTAACCAGGCTATGGTTGCCCCAGTGCCAGGCCTTGGCCTTTTCGCGCACCGGCTCCGAGAACAGCTCTTCGCCCGCCATCTGCACGGTCGACGGGAAATCGATGGCGCTGGCGACGAATTTGGTGGCGGCAATGGCGCGCCCGTCGGCGAGCTTCACGCCGGTGGCGCGGCCACCCGCGACCTTGATCTCCTTGACCTCGGCGCCGGTGACCACCTCGCCGCCGCCGGCTTCCACCACCCGCGCCAGCGCGTTCACCAAAGACACCGCGCCGCCGACCGGCAGCGTGAAGCTGGCGATGTTGGCGAAAATCGCCGGGAACACGATGCCGGCGCCGGCCACGTTCTCGGTCGTGATCACGTGCATATAGGAAGTAAATAGCGTGCGGATACGCTCGTCGACGAAGTGCTTGCGCACGACACTGAACAGATCGTGCTGGGCGTGCGAGAGCAGTTCCTTGGCCTGCGGCCCGCTCAGCCGGTCGATGAGCTGCTCACGCGGCAGCGGCGCGTTATAGAGCAGCGAGGCCAGCAGCGGCCGCATCTCGACGCAATAGGTCTGCCAGAGCGCGCGAAAGGTCTCGGCATCCTGCTTGGAGAAGCGCGCGAGCGAGGCGCAAGACTTGTCGAGATCCTTGTAGATGACGATCCCGGTGCCGTCGCGGAATACGGCGGCCTGCTGCACCGGCGGCTCGATATACGAAAAACCATAGCGATAAAGCTCAAGGTCCTCGATCAGCGGGCAATGGCTCATGCCCATGTAGAAATTGGCGTGCAGGTTGAGCCGGAAACCGGGCAGCCGGTCGGCGTCGGTGCTGCAGCCGCCACCGACACTGGCGTTGCGTTCGAGCACCGCGATGCGCAAGCCGGCGCGCGCCAGATAGGCGGCGAGCGTCAGACCGTTGTGCCCGGCGCCGATCACGATCCCATCGAAATTTGCCATGTTCCCCCCGGACTAGCGGCCAATAACGACAAAGGGCAGCATGAGCCTAGACGGTGCAAAGTTGGGCAGCAATGTGGGCAGCGCACAACGCCATTGCTCTCCTAATTCATATGACGTTAGCCTCGGCACCGGCAGTGGTCGCCTCTGCAAAGCAACAAGAGCCTCGCCCGCGACGCGAGCAATCCTTGGGAGAAACAAATCATGCGCAAGGACGGATTCAATCGGCGAACGATTCTCACAGCAACAACGGCGCTTGGCGCCAGCGGCCTGTTGCCGCGCGGCGCCCTGGCGCAAGGCGCGGCGCCGGCGTCAAGCGCCGCCACTTCGCTGCCGGCGCGCGGCGAATTCGTGGTGCGCGGCGCCCACGTGCTCTCGATGGACGAGACTATCGGCGATCTGCCGAGCGGCGACGTGCATGTGCGCAACGGCGCGATTGTCGCGGTCGCCGCCAATGTGAATGCGCCGGGCGCGCAAGTTATTTCCGGTAAGGGCATGATCTGCATGCCCGGTTTCGTCGACACGCATTGGCATCACTGGACGAGTTTCCTTCGCCCGCTGATGCGCGCCGACAATCCGAAGCGGACCTATTTTCCGGTCACTTTCGCTGTCGGCCTGCATTACACGCCGGAGGACAGTTACCGTGCCGTGCGGCTTGGCCTGGCCGAGGCGATCAGCGCCGGCGTCACCACCACGCATAATTGGGCGCACAACGTACGCAGCCCGGCGCATGCCGACGCCGAGGTGAAGGCGATGCGCGATGCCGGCATCCGCGGACGCTTTGCCTATGGCCCGGCGCTCGGCATGCCCAACGACAAGCCGATGGATATCGCCGACTGGGCGCGGCTCAAGCGCGACATCGGCAAGGACGACATGATTTCGCTCGGTATCTGCTCGCGCAACATCGACGGCAATAATACCGCGCGCGGCGCCATCAATGCCGATATGGCAAAGAAAGAATGGGGCGCGGCGCGCGATCTCGGCCTGCCGATCACGCTGCATACCTCGGGCAGCGCGTCGATCCAGTTGCTGAATACTAACAACTTGCTCGGTCCCGACGTGCAACTTGTCCACCCGCTGAATACCAACGCCGCGGACTGGGAAGCGCTGACCAAGCACAAGGTGCATTACAGCGTTTCGCCTTTGGGCGAATCCGGGCGCTCAGGCGAGATGCAGTTCCCGGAACTGGTGCAGGCGGGCGTGCTGGTGAGCATGTCGATCGACAATGTCACGGCCGAACGTTGCGACTGTTTTGCCTGCATGCACATGATGCAAGCGATCAACAAGCATCGCACGGGCGGCAAGATCAAGATAACGACGAAGCGCCTGGTGCAGATTGCCACCATCGACGGCGCCAAGGACCTGGGCCTTGCCGACAAGACCGGCTCGCTGACGCCGGGCAAGCGCGCCGACCTGATCCTGGTGCGCACCGGCGGCCCAAACATGGGGTTGACCGGCGACCCCTACGACGCGCTGGTGCAACTGGCGCAGCCCTCGGATGTCGACACAGTCGTGGCGGACGGCCGTATCATGCGCCGGAACGGCCAATTCACGACGCTCGATCACGAGAAGGTCATGCGCGAAGCGGCCGATGCCGTCGCCGGGCTGCAAGCGCGCGCCAAATGGCCGGCCTGAGGGCGCGGCAAAAAGAAAATGCCCCGGCGAAGCGGTGCCGGGGCAGTGTGCCGAACTGGAGTCAGGGAGAACGAAGTTCGGCAAACTCTAGACCGAGCACGCGACCGGCTCCGTGAGCCGATCAGCGCGTGTCAGGCATTCAACCGGTTGAGCGCCGCGCGATTGCGTAACACGATGCGGCGGGAGGTCGGCACCGCAATGGCCGCGGTATTTTCAAGTTGCGTCAGCGTACGCGACACGGTTTCGATGGTGAGGCCGAGGTAGTCGGCGATATCCTGACGCGACATCGGCAGATCGATTTCATTGCCCGCTGGCACGCGCGCTGCCATTTCCAACAGGAACCCGGCCACCCGCTCCTGCGCGGTCTTGATCAGCAGCAGGATATGGGCCTGCACGCGCTGCAATTCGCCGGCTGTCATCGTCCAGAGCTTGCGGGCGATCTCGTTGTCGCGCGCCGCCAGATTGACCAGGACGCTGCGCTTGATGACCAGCACTTTGCTGTTGACGATCGCTTCGGCGGAGAAGGTATGCGCGTCGCCGACTTCGAGGCCGAACATGTCGCCCGACAGATAGAAGGCGCCGATCTGGCGCCGGCCGTCGTTGAGCACCTTGTAGGTACGTACGCTGCCGGTGACCACCTTGTAGAGATATTCCGCCGGTTCATTCTCGCCGTAGATTTCGGCATTGCGCGCGAACGGCATCGGCGCGCCCATCATTTCGATCGAGGTGCCGAGCGGGCGTGTATTCACCGCTGGAACCGGCCGCGCCGCATGGCCTGCCGGACGACGGGAATGACTGCGGTCGATCAGTGTGGGGGTGAGCATGGCGCTGGCTCCTCGATAAATTCGATGGTTATCGGTATCGCTACAGCCGGGCCTTCGAAATTCAGATAATCTCCATAGGGGGTTTACCGGAGGCGATCAGAGGGCCTTGCCGGGGACCAAAGGCGACAGCGCAAGCCGGTCTAAATGTCTGATATTATTAAAAATTCAGAAGGTTCCTCGACCGCCGAACGGGGCCGGATTCTACGCTATGGCGTCGCCCCAACGGCGGTCGCCCTGGCACTTGCGGCGCGCGCCCTGCTGGCGCCGATTCTGCACGACGACACGATATTTCTTTATTTCGTGCCGGCGGTGTTGATTTCGGCCGGCATTGGCGGCCTCGGGCCCGGATTGCTGGCGACCGCACTGAGCCTGGCGGCCGCGTTTTTTGTGCTGACCGGCGCGGCGGCGGTTTCAACCACGGCAATCGCCAACGGCGCGGCGTTTGGCGTTATCGGGATCGGCGCGTCCTGGGTCGGCGAACTGCTGCGCGTCAGCCGCCGGCGCGCGAGCCTAATGACGCGCGACGCGCTGGCGCGCGAGGCGCATCTGCAATCGATTCTCGACACCGTGCCGGAAGCCATGATCGTCATCGACGAGCATGGCATCATGCAATCGTTCAGCAGCGCAGCCGAGCGACTATTCGGATGCCGCGCAAACGAGGTGCTTGGAAAGAACGTCAAAACGCTGATGCCTGAGCCGTACCGCGGACACCACGATGGCTACATGCAGCGGTATATGGACACGGGCGAGCGCCGCATCATCGGCATCGGCCGCGTGGTCGTCGGCCAGCGCAAGGACGGCTCGACTTTCCCAATGGAGCTTGCGGTCGGCGAAATGAAATCGGGCGACCGGCGTTTTTTCACCGGCTTCATCCGCGATTTGACCGAGCGCCAGCAGACAGAGGCCCGCTTGCAGGAACTACAGTCCGAGCTGGTGCATATTTCCCGGCTGACCGCGATGGGCGAGATGGCCTCCACGCTCGCGCACGAACTTAATCAGCCGCTGTCAGCGATCGCCAACTACCTGAGAGGCTCGCGCCGCCTGCTGGAGGGCTCCGACAACGAAAAATTTGCGGCCGCGCGCGACGCCCTCGACAAGGCAGCCGACCAGGCGATGCGCGCTGGCCAGATCATCCGGCGGCTGCGCGATTTCGTGGCGCGCGGTGAAAGCGAGCAGCGCGTGGAGAGCATCACCAAGCTGGTTGAGGAAGCGAGCGCTTTGGCGCTGGTCGGCGTGAAGGACCGCGGCATCCGCGTGCAGTTGCAATTTAATCCGGGCACCGATCTGGTACTCGCCGACCGGGTGCAGGTCCAGCAGGTCCTGCTCAATCTGATCCTCAATGCGATGGACGCGATGGAAAACTCGCCGACACGCGACCTCGTGGTTATGATCTCGCCGGCGGACGGCAACCAGGTCAAGATCAGCGTGGCCGACAGCGGTTCGGGCATAGCACCGGAGATCGCCGAGCAACTGTTTCAGCCGTTCATCACCACCAAGCGCCACGGCATGGGCATCGGCCTGTCGATTTCACGCGCCATCATCGAGGCGCATAATGGACGAATCTGGGTGGAGCCCAATCCTACAGGTGGAACGATTTTCCATTTCACGCTTGCAGTCGTAAACGAAGGGGATGTCGACGATGCAGCCTGAGCCGGTCATATACGTGATCGACGATGACGATGCCGTCCGGCAATCGCTCGAATTTCTGCTGCGGACCGCCGGGTTCACGGTGCGCAGCTTCGAGTCGGCCAAAGCCTTTCTCGAAATCACCCAGGAATTACGCTTCGGCTGCATCATCACCGACGTACGCATGCCGGGAATTTCCGGTATCGATCTGCTGCGCCGCGTCAAGGAACTCGGCGTCGATATTCCGGTGATCGTGATCACCGGCCACGGCGAGATCTCGCTTGCAGTCGAAGCCATGAAGATCGGCGCCGCCGATTTTCTGGAAAAGCCCTTCGATGACGACCAGTTGCTCGGCGCGCTGCGCACGACGCTCAGCCGCGACGCCGGCCTGGCCGAGCGCAACGCCGAGCTTGCGGAAATCCATGACAAGCTGGCGGCGCTGTCGAATCGCGAACGGCAGGTGCTCGAAGGCCTGGTGGCGGGCAATGCCAACAAAACGATTGCTTTCGACCTCGGCATCAGCCCGCGCACGGTCGAAATCTACCGCGCCAATCTGATGACCAAGATGGCGGCCAACAGCCTGTCCGATCTGGTGCGCATGGCGATGACGGCGGGCATTATGGACAATTCCGGCAAGCGCGCGCGCTAAACGACGCTTGACGGGCCTGCCCTACCTAATGCGAGCGATTGACGCCGAGCCCTTGCATGAACCGAGCGCGGATCTGCACCGGATCGCGATCGGTGGCGCCGACCCCCGGCTTGTGGTCGGTGCGCACGGCGATCAGGCTCGGGCCGCCTTTGAGTGCGGCCGTAAACAGCCGGTCGAAGTCATCCTCGTCGGCGGCCCAGGCGCTGTTGGCGATGCCGCAGCCGCGCGCGATGGCAACCAGATCGGCGGCGGAGGCGCTCGCCGTCGGCTGCCCGCCGGTGATCTGGTAGATGCCATTGTCCCACACCACCATGGTCAGATTTTTCGGCGCCTGCATGGCGACAGTGGACAGGCAGCCAAGCTGCATCAGCAGCGAGCCGTCGCCCTCAAGCGCTATCACGTGACGCTTGGGCTGTGCGATGGCAACGCCGAAGGCGATCGGGATAGTGAGCCCCATGCTGCCCAGCATGTAGAAATTCTGCGGCCGCTGCCCGCTCGCCCACAGATCGAAATTGGCGTTTCCGATACCGCCGACCACCGCCTCATCGTGCTTGAGCTTCTCGACCAGCCGCTTGGTCAAGTCGAAGCGGTTCATCACCTTGGCGTTGTGCGCGCCGACGGCGCCGGTTTGCATGTCGGTCATGTCAAGCCTCGAACACTTTGCCGCCGGTCAACAGCGGCGACAGGATGAACGTGACCGGGGCTTGTGTCGCGATCGCCTGCTTGATCGAGCGGTCGATGATGAAGGCGAGTTCGTCCTGGCGCGTGATGGTATGGCTTTCGATGGCAAGCGCATCGAGCACCGGCCGCATGGTCTTTAACACCATAGCCTGGCCGAGATTGAACTCGCCGAGCGTGCCGCGCTCCGACACGAAAATCAGCGCCGGGATCTGGCTCGGCACCACCAGCGAGGCGAGCGCATTCGGGATAGTGGCAAAGCCCGAGGTCTGCATTAGCACCGCGCCGCGCAAGCCACCCATCCAGGCGCCGGTCACGATGCCGAGCGCCTCTTCCTCGCGGGTGCAGGCAAAAACGGTGAAAAACGGGTCCACGTGCAGCGCCTTGATCAACGGCGTGAACACCCGATCGGGCACATAGGTGACCAATTTGACGTCATTGCTTTTGAGGCCGGCCAGCACGGTCTCATGCCAGTTAGCCGCGCGCGTCTGCGTTTCCGTCATAAATTTTGCAACCGCGTTCGACGCCATTGCTCCAATAATCGCAAAAGTTTACGCTGTTACCGACACCGGCGCATACTTCAAACGCCGCCGGACAATAGAGGCAGGAAAATGAAGAAATCAAATGGAAATTCGACGCCGTCACGGCGTCATGTGATCAAAACTGCCGGCGTGCTGGTGGCCGGCATTGCCGCACCGGCATTCTTGCGCGTCCGCTCGGCCTACGCCGCCTATCCGGACCGCCCCGTCAAGATCGTTGTGGCCAATACGCCCGGCGGGCCGTCCGACATCGCCGCGCGCGTCGTCGCCGCCGCGTTGCAGCAAAACACCGACAAGACCTTCATCGTGGAAAACCGCGGCGGCGCCGGTGGCAATATCGGATTTGGCTATGCCGCGAAGGCCGAACCTGACGGCTATACGATCCTGGAAATCACCAACTCTTTCTCGGTCAACGTCAACCTCTATCACCAGATGCCCTACAAAGTGGATGACTTTGTCGCGATCAGCGAACTGGTGAGCTCGCCCAATACATTTACGGTGAAATCAGATCTGCCGGCGAAGACGATGAAGGAATTCGTCGCGCTCGCCCGCGCCAACCCGGACAAATTCAACTGCGCGACGCCGCCGATCGGCACCTCGTCGCAATTGCAGCTCGAGTATTTGAAATACATCGACAACCTGCCGAAGCTGAGCGACGTCGTATTCAAGGGCGGCGGCGACGCCATCACCGCGCTGCTCGGCGGCACCGTGCAATTGAGTTCCGGCTCTCTCGCGCCGGCGCTGCCGCACATCAAGTCCGGCACGCTGCGCTGTCTTGCGGTCACCGGCGATCAGCGCTGGCCCGACATGCCCGACGTGCCGACCATGGTGGAGGCCGGCTACAAGAATTTCGTGTTCGGCGTCGATTGCGCGCTGCTGGCGCCGGCCAAGACGCCGCCCGCGGCAGTCAAGTGGCTGGAGGCGGAAACGCTGAAAGTTCTCCAAAGCAAGGACATCCAGGACAAGCTGCACAAAGCCGGCTTCCTGGTGCGGCCGCAAGGCGCCGATGCCGCCTGGAAGCGGGTGCACAACGAAATCGCTTTGTTCAAGGACATTATCGAGAAGGCGCATATCAAGAAAATGTAGCAGCCGACACGGAACCTGAGGCGCCCGCCGTCACCGCACGATTGACGGCGGGCGCAACTGCAAGAAGGAAACGACCGTGCGGATCAAATCGATCGAGCCGATTGCGGTCAGCCTGCCGATGCTCAAGCCCGTCATCATGGCGGGCGAGGAAGTGCACCGCGCCGACAATGTGCTGGTACGGATCGAAGCCGGGAACGGCCTTGTCGGCTGGGGCGAAGCGGCTTCGGCGCCGGTGATGACCGGCGATACGCTCGAGAGCATCGTTTCCGCCGTGCATTATCTTGAACCCGCTTTGCGCGGGCGCGATCTACGCGACATCGAAGGCGCGCTCGTCGCCATGGACGGCCGCATGTACGGCAATTTCGGCGCCAAGGCGGCGATCGAGATCGCGCTGCACGATCTTGCCGGCCGCGCCGCCGGCATGCCGGTGCACGCACTGCTCGGCGAGCGGAAACGCAACCGCGTGGCACTGCTCAGCGTGATCGGCGGCGGCGATCTTGCGGGCGACCTGCAAGACGCGGAAAAGAAGAAGGCGGCCGGCATCACCGCATACAAGATCAAGGTCGGCATCGACACGGCGGCGAACGATGCCGCCCGCACGCGCGCGATCTGCCAGCGGCTCGGCCCCGGCCTGCTGATTTCGGCCGACGCCAACCAGGGCTATACGACCGAGCAAGCCATCGCCTATGTGCGCGCGGTCAAAGGCTCCGGCCTCGACTTTTTCGAGCAACCGGTCGAAGCCTCCGACCTCGCCGGCATGGCCGCGGTCGCTGCGGCAGCGCCGGAAATCGCCATCGGCGCCGACGAAGGCATTCATTCGCTCGCCGACATCGCCCGCCATCACGAGCGCCTGGCCGCGCGCGGCGTCAGCCTGAAAGCGATCAAGCTCGGCGGCATGCGGGCGGTGGTTGAGGCCGCCCGGCTGTGCGATCGCCTCGGCATGAACGTCAACATTTCCTGCAAGACCGGCGAGTCAAGCATCGCTTGCGCGGCGGCGCTGCATGTTGCCTCCGTCATTCCCGATATCGCTTGGGCGCTGACGCTGACCCACCTCGCGCTCGCCGAGGACGTGACCGCGCAGCCGATCGCGACCATGCGCGGGCACGCCGACAGCATCGATCGGCCCGGGCTCGGGATCGAGGTCGACGAAGATCGCGTGCGGCGGCACCGCGTGCAGATCGCCGCGCGGAATGTAGCCTGATGGAAAATTAGCGATGACCGAAACGCTCGGCGTCGACGTCTGGCGCGGAACCGAGACCGGCCGCTTCCAAGCCTTCAATATTACGCGCCGCGAACATCAGACTGTGCTCGACGTCGTGATCGAGATCCAGCGCGAGCATGACGCGACGCTGTCCTATCGCTTCGCCTGCCGCGTCGGCATGTGCGGCTCCTGCGCCATGGTGGTGAACGGACGCCCGCGCTGGACCTGCCGCACGCGTGTGCGCGAGGTCGTGGCAGATGGCGCGCGGCTGCGGCTGGAGCCGCTGCATAACTTCACGGTGGTGAAAGACCTCGTGGTCGAGATGACGCAGTTTTTTGACAAATGGAAAGCGGCGAAAGGGTTTTTCGAGCCCGGATCGCAGCCGCAACAGGATTTCGCCGTAGTGCCGCCGGCAACGCCGCAACGCCAGGCCGCCGATGCCGGTATCGAATGCATCGGCTGCGGCGTCTGTTATTCGGCTTGCGACGTGGTGGCGTGGGACCAGGATTATCTCGGCCCGGCGGCGCTCAATCGCGCCTGGACGCTAGTCAACGACGTACGCGACCGCGGCGGCGAGGCCCGGCTTGTTGCCGTGTCCGGCCGCTCGGGCTGCCAGGCCTGCCACACCCATATGAGCTGCACATCGTTCTGCCCGAAAGCGATTGCGCCGACTTATTCGATCGCCGGGCTCAAACGCGCGGTGCTGCGCCGCAGTCTGCGGAGCGGGCTGTGACGGCAATCCTGTTCCTGGCGCAGCGGACGACCGCTTTTGTGCTGGCGTTTGCGGTCGCCGTCCATCTCGGCACGATTCTTTATGCCTCACGCGGCGGGCTCACCGCAGCCGAAATTCTCGCGCGCACCCACGGCAATCTCGCTTTCCTGCTGTTCTACGCCGCCTTCGTGGTCGCGGTCGCGATCCACGCGCCCATCGGCTTGCGCAATGTGCTGCACGAATGGACGCAATGGCGCGGCCGGTCGCTCGATCTGGCGCTGGCGCTGTTATCAATTCTTTTGCTGGTCCTCGGCCTACGCGCCGTGTTTGCGGTGTACACCGCATGATACGCGCCTCGCACAGACAACGCGGTTTTGTGGCCGCGATGTTGCACCGCCTGTCCGGCATCGCGCTGGCGATATTCCTCCCCATCCATTTCCTCGCGCTTGCGACCGCGCTCAACGGTGCCAAGGCGCTCGACACGTTTCTGGCGGTGACGCGCCAACCCGTCGTCATGCTGGCGGAATTCGTCGTGGTGGTCGCACTCGCCATCCATATGACGCTGGGCTTGCGGGTGCTGGCGATCGAATTTCTCGATTTTCGCGAGAAGACATTTGCGGCGCTGTCGGTCTGTATTGCCGCCGTGCTGGCGGTCGGCGTCATCTTCATCCTCAACGCCGGCTGACGCGATGATCGGCGGCCTCCCCTACGACACCATCGCAGTTCTCTGGCTCGGCGCGCTGTTCGGCGGCGTCGCCGCCGGCGGCAGCGGCTTTGCCTTCGGGGTCGCCGCCTCCGCCATCTGGCTGCACCGCATCGATCCGGTACATTGCGCGCTCATGGTCACCGGCTGCGGCGTGCTGCTGCATTCGACCACGATCTGGCCGCAGCGCCGGCACATCGAAATCGGCAAGCTATGGCCGTTCCTGATCGGCGGCATCGCCGGCATCCCGATCGGCGTGCGCCTGCTGGTCTTTACCGACGCCGGCGTTCTTAAAGCGGCGATCGGCATTTTCCTGTTGATATTCGGAACCTACGCCTTGCTTTCCCCGCGCCTGCCCACGGTTTCAGGCGGCGGCCGCATTGCCGACGCCGGCGTCGGCTTCCTCGGCGGCATTCTCGGCGGAATCGGCGGCTATTCCGGCGTGCTGCCGACGATCTGGACGCAGTTGCGGGGCTGGCCCAAGGCGACGGCCCGCGCCGTCTACCAGCCCTACATCATCGTGATGCATGCCCTCGCTTTGGCAGGGATCGTCTGGGTGACTTTGGACCGCGCCGGCGTGATAATGATGGTGGCGGTGCTGCCGCCGCTGTTGCTGGGAACCTGGATCGGCTGGCAACTCTACGGCAAGCTTGACGACCGGCGCTTTCGCCAGGCGCTTGCCGTGTTGCTGATCGTCTCGGGCTTAACTTTGATTCTTTAGGACAAAGCCATGCAGCTCGATCTTAAGGAAATCGAGGAGCTCGCCAAGACGCTTTATATCCGCGCGCTCAAGCTGCTGCCGAACGACATCAAGCAGGGCTTCGAGCGCTTGCTGATGGAAGAAACCGACTCAACGGGCAAGGCCATCCTCGGCACCATGGTCGAGAATATTGCGGTGGCCGAGCGCACCAAGAACCTGCTCTGCCAGGACACCGGCATTCCGATCTACAACATCACCATCGGCCGCCATGTCGAGTTCGATGGCGCCGCGATGAAAGAAGCGATCCGCCGCGGCTGCGAACGCGCCACCAAGGAGCATCCGTTGCGTTCCTCGGTCGTGCATCCGGTCACGCGCAAGAACGAGCAGACCTCCTGCGGCGTCGGCATTCCGGTCATCCATGTCGATTTCTCCGAACGCGAGGAGACCGTCGAGATCGAGATGATTCCGAAAGGCTCCGGCTCGGAGAATGGCTCGTTCCTGCAAATGCTGATCCCGGCCGATGGCGTCGCCGCCATCAAGCGCTTCGTCGTCGACAAGGTGATCGAATGCGGCGGCCGTGTCTGCCCGCCGACCATTGTCGGCGTCGGCGTCGGCGGCACCTCGGATCTGTGCATGCATCTCGCCAAGATCGCCGCCACGCGGCCGCTCGGCACGGCCTGCGCCGATGCGGAAGGCGCCAAGATCGAGGCGCAGTTGAGCGAAGCGGTCAATCAGCTCGGTATCGGCCCGCAAGGCCTGGGCGGGCGCGCCACTGCGTTCCGCGTGCATGTAGAAGTTGCCGCCACGCATATCACCATGAACCCGGTGGCGGTGAACATCCAATGCCACTCGGCGCGCCGCGCCAGCGCGGTGATTACGCCGGGCGGGATTGCGTTCGAATGAGGCCGGCGCCATGACGCACCACGTGCTGGACACGCCGGTCAGCGAGCAGCAGACACGCGCGCTGCGCGTCGGCGACACCGCCACGCTGGGAAAGACCCTGTTCGGCATTCGCGACGCCACGCTGATCGAGATGTTCGATCGCGGCCGCACCACGCGGTTCAATCTCAAGGGCCATGCGGTCATCCATACCGCGCCCAATGTGCGTAAAGTCGACCCGCGCCCGGAGAATTCCTCCGGCTATGAGCCGATCTGTATCGGCACCACCACGTCGATGCGCATGGAGCGCTTCACGAAGCCCTTGATGCAGCGCGACGGCGTGCGGCTGATCATCGGCAAGGGCGGCATGGGGCCAGCGACGCTCGAGGCGTTCCGCGAATTCGGCGGGGCCTATCTCGCCGTGGTCGGCGGCGCCGCCGCGCTGGAGACGACCTGGATCGAGGCAATCGAGGAAGTCGATTTCGACGACCTGCATCCCGAAAGCCTGTGGAAGTTCCGCATCAAAGGCTTTGGCCCACTTCTGGTCACGATGGATTCAGCAGGCGGCTCTCTGCATGCACAGGTAAACGCCGAGGCGGTGGCGCGCCGCGCGGCGGTATTGGAAAGCATCGGAGCCAATAAGTGACTTCGGCGATCGCCTCATCGTCCCCTCCCCCGCGCGCCGGGGAGGGACAGGGAGAGGGAATGTTCCGCGACGTGGCCTGGAAGCTTGCCCCCTCCGCAACCCTCCCCCGCAAGCGGGGGAGGGAGCGCGCCTGAGCGCGGAGCTCGGTCGTGCAGAAAATTCCAATGCTCGAAACCGACATCCTCATCCTCGGCGCCGGCGGCGCCGGTCTGTTCGCCGCGCTGCACGCCAAGAAAGCCAATCCCGAACTCGACGTCACCATCGCGGTCAAGGGCCTGCTCGGCAAATGCGGCTGCACCCGCATGGTGCAGGGCGGCTACAACGTTGCGCTCTCTCCCGAAGACTCGGTCGAGCGCCATTTCATGGACACGATCGAGGGCGGCGGCTGGCTCAATGACCAGGACCTCGCTTGGCTGCTGGTGGAGACGGCGCCGCGCCGCATCCGCGAACTGGAGACCGAGCTCGGCTGCTTCTTCGACCGCAATCCCGACGGCACCGTGCACCAGAAGGCCTTCGCCGGGCAGACTTTCGACCGCACCGTGCACAAGGGCGATTTGACCGGCATCGAGATCATCAACCGGCTGGCCGAGCAGGTGTGGCGGCACGACGTGCACCGCCTGGAAGACCATCGCGCGCTCGATCTTATCCCGAGCGCCGACGGCAGCGAGCTCGCCGGCGTGCTGATGCTCGACATGCGCACGGGCGAGCCGCTGCTGGTGCGCGCGCGGGCAACATTGCTGGCGACCGGCGGCGGGCCGACCATGTATCGCTACCACACGCCGTCCGGCGACAAGTCCTGCGACGGCCTCGCCATGGCGCTGCGCGCCGGGCTCCCCTTGCGCGACATCGAGATGGTGCAGTTCCATCCGACCGGGCTTTTAGCGGGCGAAGGCACGCGCATGACCGGCACCGTGCTGGAAGAGGGCCTGCGCGGCTCCGGCGGCTATCTCACCGACGCCAAGGGCGCGCGCTTCATGTTCGACTACGATGCGCGTGGCGAGCGCGCCACCCGCGACATCGTTTCCCGCTCGATCATGGACCGCATTCGCAAAGGCCACGCCTCGCCGCATGGTGGCGTCTACATCGAGATGGGCCATCTCGGCCCCGAGCGTGTGCGGCGGGAGTTCAAGGGCATGGTCGAGCGCTGTGCCGATTGCGGTTTCGATCTCGCCGCCGGCCGCGTCGAGGTGATCCCGACCGCGCATTACATGATGGGTGGCGTCGAATTTAATGCCGACTGCACGACGGAACTGCCGCGACTTTATGCGGCTGGCGAGGACACCGGCGGCGTGCACGGCGCGAATCGGCTGGGCGGCAACGGCGTCGCCAACTCCACGGTGTTCGGCGGCATTGCCGGCGATGTGATGGGCGCACGCACCGGGCGCATAGGCGCGCTGCCCGAGCCGGATAAGGATATGATCGCGGCCGCCTACGAGCGCGCCTTCGGCTCGCTTGGCCGCAAGGGCGGCCATCTGCCGGAAATGCGCGAGCGGCTTTACAATATTATGTGGAACGACGTCGGCATCCTGCGCACCGCCGAAAGCCTGGCGCGCGGCATGGCGGCACTCGACGATCTCGCGCGCGACATCGCCGCCAGCGGCGTGGCCGACGAAAGCCGCCGCTACAATCTGACCTGGATGGATCGGCTCAATCTGGAAAACCTCACTTTGGTCAGCCGCGCCATCTGTGCCGCAGCCGACTTCCGCCGCGACAGCCGCGGCGCGCATTTCCGCGAGGATTTTCCGCAAGCCTCCGATCTTGCCGGCTCGCGCTACACCCGCGTGCGCCTTGCCGGCGACCGGCCGGCGGTGAGCAGCGAACCGGTGATGTTCACGCGGGTGCAGCCGGGACAGTCATTGCTGCGGCAGGAACCGGCAAGCGCGGCGCGTTAGTTTAGCTGGCGGAGGGAGTGAAGCGGCTCACCTTCCCGCTTCATCGCGCGCCGGACTGTATTAAGCCGCCGTTGTTGCCGAGAACGCGTGGCAATGCTCGGCCGGAATATGCATGCTCACCGTTTGGCCGCGCGCGACCGGGTGATCGACCGACCCTTCGGCTTCAATTTCCAGTTTGCCCGACTTGATCGCGTAATCGAAACTTGTGCCGAGAAAGGCCGCGGTTTCGACTTCGCCGGTAAACACGTTCTCGCCGGACTGCTGGCTGGCCGGCCGCACCGTCACCCGGTCGGCGCGGAACGCCCCCGTGCAGTCCTCGCCATTGCGCGGCGGTTGAGGCGACCGCCAGACGGCTGAAAGGCGCAAGCTGTCGCCGAGGTCGATTTGCACTACGCCGGCATCGCCAATCGCAGCCACCCGGCCGGGAAACACGTTGGAATAGCCGAGGAAGCGCGCGGTAAACGCGGTTGCCGGATTGGCGAAAATTTCTTGCGGGCTTCCGGCCTGCTCAATCAGCCCCTTGTTCATGATCACCACATGGTCGGACAGCGACAGAGCTTCCTTCTGGTCGTGGGTCACGAAGATCGCGGTGAACCCGAGCCGAGTTTGCAGGAGCTGCAACTCGGAGCGCATGCGCTCGCGCAAATTGGCATCGAGGTTGGACAAAGGCTCGTCAAAC
Organism: uncultured Alphaproteobacteria bacterium; assembly: GCA_963739825.1. GTDB lineage: Bacteria > Pseudomonadota > Alphaproteobacteria > Rhizobiales > Xanthobacteraceae > Pseudolabrys. The sequence continues at coordinate 1,146,945 of CAVUBU010000001.1, read as the reverse complement.
AGGACCACGCTTGGCTCGTGCACCAGGGCACGCGCCAAAGCCACCCGTTGTTGCTGCCCGCCGCTCAGGTCCGCCGCCGAGCGACGCTGCAAGTCGCCGAGCCCGACCATCTCCAGCGCCGCATGGGTGCGCTCCTGCACCTCGTCTTTCGATACACCGGCAATCGCCAGCGGAAAGCCGACATTGCCACCAACGGTCATATGCGGCCAGATGGCGTAGGATTGAAACACCATCCCGATGTTGCGGCGTTCCGGCTCGACGAAGGTGTTGCTCGCGTCGTCAAAGACCACCCGCTCGGCGACCGTGATGCGGCCTGCGGTCGGCACTTCCAGGCCGGCGATGCAGCGCAAGGTGGTGGTCTTGCCGCAGCCACTCGGACCGAGCAGCGTGACCATGCGTCCCGGCGCGACATGGAAGTCGATGCCGCGGACCGCCGGGACCGCGCCATAGAACATGGTCAGACGCTCGACCGTCACCGGCACGGAATGCGCGCTCACGACGCCCTCGCGCATCGACTGGCCTGACATTTTTCTGGCGCGGTCATGCATTGCTCTGGCGCGGGCTCGAGACCTGGCGAATGAATGCGACGCAGGTAAGCACCAAGAGGGTCTGCAACACACCGAACGCGCCCGACACGCCGTAAGGCTCGTATTCCATGATCTGGATCAGCGCAATCGAGATTGTCTCGGTGCCGAAGGTGAACAGCATCATCGACGAGCTCACCTCTCGGATATAGGTCACGAACAGCAACAGCCACATCGAAATCATGCCGGGCGCGACCAGCGGCATCACGATGCGGACCATCGCCCGCGACCACGACGCTCCCGACATGCGCGCTGACTCATCGAGCTCGCGCGACACCGACTGTATCAGCGACTCGCCATTGCGCAGGCCGGTCGGCAGATAGTGCACGACATAGGCGATCATGATGATCCACAGCGTGCCATAGAGCGGCGTCGCGATCAGCGCGATCAGGAAACCAAGCCCCAGCACGATGCCCGGAACCGTGACCGGCACCATGGCCAGTGGCGCGAGGCCTGCGCGGCCCGGCAGCCGGGTGCGATGGATGACCAGCGCCAGCGCCATGCAGACGGCCACCGCAACGGTCGCGCCGATGGTGGAGATGAAAATGCTGTTGATCAGGCCGCGGTGCGCGATGGCATCGACGAAGATTACCTTGTGGTAGTTGGCCAACGTCAGCCGGCTCCAGGCAAAGCCGCCGGTCCAGGCGTCCTGAAACGACACCAGCAGCAAGGCAATGAACGGCCCGATGACGAAAACCAGATAGAGGCTGTTGGCGGCAACGCCGGCCCAGCGCCAACGGCCGAGATCGACCCGGCGCGGCCGATAGCCCTTGCCGGTCACGGTGGTGAAACGACGCCCGCGCAGCAGCAGAATCTGCGCAACCGTAAAGACCGCGGTGAACAGGAACAGGGCCGAGGACAGAATGGCGGCCTTGGCAAAATCCGCCGGATATTCGTTGATGGCCGTATAGATCAGCGTCGACAGCGTATTGATGCTACCGGGAACGCCGAGCACCAGCGGGACGCCGAAAATTCCCGCCGCCGTGACAAATACCAGGATGCAGGATGACAGGATCGCCGGCGCCGACAGCGGCAGCGTGATACGGATCGCCGTCGTGAACTTCGAGGCGCCGGACATGCGCGCGGATTCTTCCAGCGAGGCGTCCATGCTCTGCAGGCTGCCGAGCGTGAACAGATAGACATAAGGCGAGTAAAACAGGCCGAGCACCAGCGCGATGCCGCCGACCGAATAAATATTGAAAATTGGTCCGCCGAATATCGGCTTCAACAACTCATTGATAATGCCCGAACGCGGCGCGGCCACAATCTGCCAGCTGAGCGCGCCGACCACGCTCGACAGATAGAACGGGATCATGTTCAGCGGATCGAATACGCGCCGGAACGGCATGTTCGAGCGCGCGATCAGCCAGGCCAGCGTGACGCCGACCGTGCCGGCGAATATCACCGTCAGCACGCTGATGATCAGCGTGTTCCAAACCGCTTCGATGATTTTCGGCGTGCTGAAGACATCGCGAATCTTCTCCATCGTCAGCCCGGAACTTTCCGAGAACGACTGGATGAGAACCGCGAGCAGCGGATAGACCACGGTGACAGCCAACACCGCATAGATCAGCAGCACGATCGCGTAGCTACGACCGCGAAGCGCCGGAAGGCGAAACGGGTTCGTCGCGGCCGATGCCAGGCTCACGGGGCTATCCTTATAAAGAAAGAGCGTGCGGCGCTTGTCAGTGCCGCACGCATGTGTGCATTCCCGTTAGGTCACTTGCTGCCGATCCCGTACGACGAGGCCTTGGCACGGAACGCCTTGATTGCGTCGTTGGTCGCTTCCTTGTCCCAGTCGAAGGGGATCGCCTTGACGTGCTCGGCGGCCGGCAGCAGGTCGGGATATTTCGGCTTCACACCGGGCCGGCCGAAGAACAGCAGCGCGCCGGCGTCCATCGCCGTCTGCGTGCCGTGCGCGCTGTGCACGAAGTCGATGAACAGCTTGGACGCAGCCGGATGCGGCGCGCTGGCCATGATGATCGCCGGGAACGGGATCAGCACGATGCCTTCCTTCGGGAACACCTGCTTGGTCGGCAGTTTTCGCTCAACGAGCGACAACGCGTCCTTGGGGCTGTTCAAGAGCGTCGCGGAAAACTCACCCGAGCCAACCCAATCGCGCCCTTGCGCCGCCTTGCTGTGCAACGTCGGCTTGAGCTTGCCGAGGGCCTTGAGCCAGTCGTCGCCCATGGCCTTGGCGATGCCGGCCACCACCGGCGCCGCCGAAGTCGAAATCAAAACATTGATCATGCAGAGGTGGCCGGCCAGCCGCGGATCGACGAAGTCATGCCAACTGGTCGGATGGAAATCCTTGATCTGCGAGGCGATCGCCTGCGTGTTGTAGATCGGCGCGAAGGCATAGGCGTCGGCAGCCCAATAGCCCTTCTGCGACATGCCATTCTTGTCGGACAACGTATAGGCCGCGTATTCCGGCAATTCGTATTTCATGATCTCGCCGCGCTTGAGCAGGTCCTTGTACCAAGCCCACGACGCGTTCCAGACAATATCGAAATTATTGCGCTTGGCCTTGAGCAATTGCTCGACGCGCGTGACGATCGCGCCGGTGGCGGCGTAGGTGTATTCGCCCTTCAGGTCGTCGAGACCGTAGTAGCGCTTGAACTCCGTCAGAATCGCGTTGGCATGACCGGGCTCGATCTGCACGCCGATCCAAGAGAGCTGCCCTTCCTTTTTGGCTGCTTCGATCAGCGCAGCGACCCGCGCCTTTTCACTCGCATCCTTGATTGCCGCAAGCGCAGGCGCTTCCTGCGCCTTTACGACCGGCGCGGCGAGCAAAAAGCCGGCAACCGCTAGTGTGGCCGACGCTGTCCAGGCGCGGGCAATTTGAGACCATTGCATGTGGCGTTCTCCTCCATTGAGCCCGCGGCTTATGGCGCCGCATTTTGATCGGCGGGTGGCTCACCCCATGGTCACATTATTGGTCGACGGCGCACAAATGCCAAGTGCGGCAGTTGTCCTTATCCGGACATCATATCCGGCCATTTTGACGGCGCGGCAGCCTAGCCGGGCAACTTGAGCGACAGATCGCCGATTTCGCTCGCCGCAGCGCCGTACCCTTCGCGCATGAGTGGAAAGGCGCTCTCTATCCAGTTGCGGGCCAGCGGCTCGGCCGGTGCCAGAAAATGTGCGCTAAGTTCGGACAGTCTTGCCACTCCGAGCAACGCCATGGCGCGTTGGATCTCATCCTCGATAATCTCGATCATGCGGACGACAGCGTCCTCGCCGCCGGCGCCGAGCGCAATCCCCTGCAACCGTCCCAACCCCACAGCGGTTGCCCCGAGCGCCAGCGCCTTGAGCACATCCGTCCCGCGCATGAACCCGCCGTCGACGATGATCTCGGCGCGTCCGCCGACGGCCGCGACGATCTCGGGCAGCGCCGCAACCGAACCTTGCGAATGGTCGAGTTGCCGGCCTCCATGGTTGGAGACATAAATGCCATCCACCCCGCGCGCGAGCGCGATTTCGGCATCCTCGGCCGTCGCTATGCCCTTGAGGATCAGCGGAACGTCGACATAGGAGCGGATGCGGTCCACATCGTTCCAATTGAGCGCAGCCTGGAACAACTCGCCGGCAGCGCCTTTGCGCGCGGTCGGGCTGTGCCGCTTGGCGATGTCGCGTTCACGGCGGCCGTAACTGGCGCGATCGACGGTGAGACATATCGCGCGATAGCCGCAGGCCAGCGCCTTCTTTAACGTGGCCTCCACCCATTGTTGGTCGCCGCGCACATAGAGTTGAAAAAATTTGGGGTAATCGGCCGCACGGGCGACCTCCTCCAGCCCGGGCGCGCAGACCGAACTCAGCATATGAACAACGCCGGTGCGCGCTGCCGCACGCGTCGGCGCCACGCCGCCCACGGCGATGATGTCCTGCATCGAGCCGATAGGCGCGAGCACGATCGGCAGCTTGAGCTTCTGCCCGAGCAGCGTCGTGCCGGTGTCGACATGCGCGACATCGCGCAGCACCCGGGGCCGGAACGCAAGGCAATCGAGCGCACGCCGGTTCTGGTTGAGGGTCGTCTCGGTTTCCGCCCCGCCCATCAGGTAATCCCAGGCCCCCGGCGAGAGATTGCGCTTAGCGATGGACAATAGCTGAAACAGGGTGTCGACCTGACTGAAGTCTGTCATGCGAAAAGTCCCCGAGACGATGCGGTGAAATACGAATGGCGAATGCGGGTTTGAAAGTGCGGCAAGCGAACGGCGCATGAACTATGACATAATCTCGGAAAATCTGGAATGTGCGGATTCGAGTTCGTCAGTCAGGCTGATAAACTTACCGATCAGCCTCTCATAATTGCCATTTTGATAATGCCCCAATTTTCCCTCGCCGCACGAATCGACTAGCGGATGAAATTTTCGGAATTCGGATGCAGTTTGCCCAATATTCAAGTGCTGCGTGCGCTGTCGCGCGAGACCATTGATTTAAATCAAGTATCGCGCCAATGGCGCCTCGTATTCTCATAACCTGTCCGAGACATGAAAGTCGGCAAGGCGATGTCGCGTCGGCTCTTGCTCTGAGCGAATGGGTGGCGCGTGGCGGTCGTTCCTTTGTTCGAATTGCGTGGGATCTGCAAGGAATTCCCCGGCGTCAAGGCACTCGACAACGTGTCGTTTGAAATACGCGCCGGCGAAGTGCACATGCTGGTCGGCGAGAACGGCGCCGGAAAATCGACTTTGATGAAAATTCTGTGCGGCGCCTATCGCGCCGACAGCGGCACGTTTTTCAGCAACGGCGAACCGGTGACCATCGAGGACGCCGCCGACGCCCGCAAATTCGGCATCGCGGTCATCTTCCAGGACTTTACGCTCGTCCCCTACCTCGACATTGCGCAGAACATTTTCCTCGGCCGCGAATTTCCGGGCCGGCTGCCCGGCTTCATCGACCGCCGACGCATCTATAGCGAAGCCAAGCGCGTGCTCGAGACGATCGGTTTCGATATCGATCCGCGCCTGCCGGTGCATGGCCTCGGCGTCGCCCAGCAGCAGATGGTCGAAATCGCCAAGGCGCTGTCGCAGGACGCCCGCATTCTGGTCATGGACGAGCCGACCGCGGCACTATCCGACCGCGAGACCGAACTGCTGTTCGCAATGATCGCGCGCTTGAAGGCAAAGGGCGTCGCGATCATCTACATATCGCATCGCCTGTCCGAGGTGTTCGCGCTCGGCGACCACATCACGGTCCTGCGCGACGGGTGCAAGATTGCCGACCTGCTGCCGGCGCAGACGACGCCGGATCAGCTCGTCACTCTGATGGTCGGCCGGCCGGTCGACACGACCTATACACGTCCGGCGCGCCCTAGCCCCGGCGAGGTGGCGCTCGAAGTCAGAAACCTTTCCGGCCCGAGCGGAATTTCCGACATTAATCTGACGGTGCGCGCCGGCGAGATCGTGGGCTTGAGCGGCCTGGTCGGCTCCGGCCGCACCGAAGTTGCGCGCGCGATCTTCGGCGCCGACCGCGTGACGCAAGGCGAGATCCGTCTTTTCGGCGAACGCATCGGCGGATCGATAGAAGATTCCACCACGCGCGGCATGGCGCTCATCCCGGAGAACCGCAAGACGCAAGGGCTCGCGCTGGCACGTTCCGTGAGCGACAACATCGTTCTCGTGGGTTTGCGCAAATTGTTCCCGTCCGGATATTTCAGACCGGGACGGGCGCTTAAGGCGGCGCGTGCGATCATCGACAAGCTGCGTATTGCCACGCCGTCGCCGCGCCGGCCGGTGAGCAACCTGTCCGGCGGCAACCAGCAGAAAGTCGTCATCGGTAAATGGCTGAACGCCGACGCGCGGTTCTTCATTTTCGATGAGCCGACGCGCGGCATCGACGTCGGCGCCAAGTCCGAAATATTCCGCCTGCTCGACGGCCTGGTACACAACGGCGCCGCCGTCTTGATGATCAGCTCCGAGCAGATTGAGATCGTCCATATCTGCGATCGCGCTTACGTGATGCGCGGCGGACGTGTCGCCGGCGAACTCGCGCACAACGAACTCACCGAGGCCAATATCGTCCGCTTGGGGGTCCACCGATGAGCGCGCGCGGGCTCACTTTGGCGTTGCCACGGCTGTCGGGCGTGCCGGGCGTCGCGATCGTTTTGGTCGTGCTGTGCGCGATTTTCGGCGTGACCAGCCCCGGCTTCGCCACGCCCGCCAATATCGCCAACGTCCTCACGCAATCGACGATCCTGCTGCTGCTCGCACTGCCGATGACGGTCATTATTATGACCGAGGGCCTCGACCTGTCGATCGGTGCGGTGCTCACCTTCGCCTCCATCGTGCTGGCCGTTACCGTGGTCGCGACCGGCTCGGTGGTCCTTGGCTTTTTGGCAGGACTGACTGTCGGACTGTGCTTCGGTTTCGGCAACGGCGTGCTGATCGCAGCGTTTGGCATTCCGCCTTTCATCACCACGCTTGGCACGCTCGGTATCGCCCAAGGCCTGTCGCTGCTGGTGACCGACGGGCAAAGTATCGTCGGCATTCCGCGTTCCATCGGGGCCATCTATTCCGGGACCTTGGCCGGCATTCCGGTGCCGATCGTGATTGCCGCGCTGGCCTATCTGGTCACCCACGCCCTGCTTTATCACACGCGCTTCGGTACTTACGTGTTCGCGCTCGGCGGCAACCGTGAAGCGTTGCGGGTTGCCGGCATTTCCGTGCGTGGCATGCTGATCCGGGTCTATGTCTTCGGCGGCTTGATGGCGGGCTTTGCGGCGCTGTTGATGACGGCGCGGCTCAACTCGGCGCATCCGACCGCCGGCATTGGCATGGAATTCGACGCCATCGCGGCCGTTGCAGTGGGCGGCACTTCGTTCGAGCGCGGCAACGGCTGGCTGCTCGGCACGCTGCTCGGCGTGATCGCCGTCGGCGTACTGCGCAACGGGCTCAATCTGCTGGCGGTGCAGTCGTCCACGCAGGTCGCCTGCATCGGCGCACTTGTCATCATCGCGCTGTTTATCGACGGAATGAGGGCTGAGCGATGAGTATTGCCGCGCCCCCGGTTGTCCGCTCACGCTTCGCGCTATCGAGCGACGTCATGCAGGCTATTTATCGGTTGCTCGCCGTGGCGCTGTTGTGCGCCGTGCTGACCTTGCTGAGCGACGTTTTCATGACCACGAACAACGTCCTCAACGTGCTGCGGCAAGCGGCGTTGCTGTTCCTGATGGCCTCGGGCCTCACGCTGGTCATCCTTACCGCCGGCCTCGACCTGTCGATTGGCGCGAACGTCGCGCTGTCCGCTTGCCTGGCCGCGAGCGTGATCAAGATCACCGGCTCACCGTTGCTCGGGGTCGCTACCGGCATCGGTTGCGGCGCGCTGATCGGGCTCGCCAACGGCATCCTGGTGACGGCGCTGCGGATTCCTTCGTTCATCGCCACCTACGGCATGATGTGGATGCTCACCGGCGTCACCTATTACTACATGGCCGGCGAGACCATTCACGGCTTCCCGCCCGGGTTCCGGCAGCTTGGCAGCGGCCATATGTTTGGTGTGCCGATGCCGGTCTACGTGATGGTGTTGTTCCTACTGATCGGCGGACTGTTCGCGCAGCGCACCATCTGGGGCCAACAGATCTATGCGATCGGCGCCAATCCGACCGCCGCGCGACTATCCGGCGTGCCGGTCGAACGGCGGCTCGTGCTGGTCTACGCCGTGAGCGGCGCGATGGCCGGCCTCGCCTCTCTGATCATTCTGGCGCGCATCAATTCGGCGCAAGGCGACATCGGCGAAGACCTGACGCTGCCTGCGATCGCCGCGGTTCTGGTCGGCGGCACGTCGCTGTTCGGCGGCTCCGGCACGGTGGCGGGAACGCTGATCGGCGCGCTCATCCTCACGCTCGTGCTCAACGGCATGAATCTTCTGCAGATCAATTCGTCGTGGCAGCCGCTTGCCACCGGCGTCATCGTTCTACTCGCGGTTTGGATCGACACCCGTACGCGCCGAATCGGCGAATAGGCACTCACGACCCGTAACCCGCTACAACGAAGAGGAAAGAGGAGGAATAAGCATGAAGTATCTGGCAATAGGCGTAACCGCAGTTCTGGCGGCGCTGTCGACGAGCCCGGCATTTGCCGCCGGCGAAACGATCGCGGTGTTCACTAAGAATCAAACCAACCCGTATTTCCAGGCGGTGCGGGTCGGAACCGAAACCGCAGCCAAGGCGCTCGGCGTCAAGGTCATTCAATATATCCCGACCAAGCCGGACAGCATTCCGGAGCAACTCAGCCAGGTCGAGGACGTCATCGTCAAGAAGCCGAGCGCGATCATCTTCATCCCGGTCGACTATAAGGCGATGGTTCCTGCGGTCGAGAAGATCAATGCCGCCGGCATTCCGGTCACCAACATCACCGACCGCTCGGCGGGCGGCAAATTCGTCGCCTATGTCGGCGCCAACGACTACAGCATCGGGCTCGCCACCGCGCGCAGCCTGCTCAAGGCCATCGGCGGCAAGGGCAACGTGCTCATCCTCGAGGGCGTGAAGGGTTCGCTCACCAATACCGACCGCGTGCGCGGCTTCAACGATGCGATCAAGGAAAACTCCGGCGTCAAGCTGCTCGCTTCGCAGCCGGCCAACTACCAGCGTCTACAGGCGCTGCAGGTCATGGAAAACCTGATGCAGTCGTTCCCCAAGATCGACGGCGTGCTGGCGGCGAACGATCCGATGGCGGTCGGTGCGATCGAGGCGCTCGAAGGCGCCAATCGCAAGGCGCTTGTGGTCGGCATCAATGGCAGCAAGGAGGCGGTCGAACTGATCAAGTCCGGCAAGCTGCTGGCGAGCGGTGACTTCAACGGCTTCATCCAAGGCTGCGTCGGCACCGAGATCGCCGTGCGCAACCTACGTAAAGAGGCGACGCCGAAGGAAGTGATCTTGAAGCCGATCGTCATCGATAAGACCAACTTCCAGCCCTATCAGACGCCGGTCGAGCAGCGCACCTGCCCGACACTGCAACAGCTACAGGCGAGCTGAGGCGACCAAAAAAACGGGCCGGCCGATATGGCCGGCCCGTCGGCTCGCTTGACGGCCAGTAGAGGTTCCTCGCGACGTCCAATAGGCGGGCTCGATTTGCCTTAGAATCAGCGCCAATTCTCGGCCAACTCGGGCTCGGAGAACGGTATCTGACAACAACGTGGCGGCGGGAGCAATACAGCAAAACAAATTCTGCCCCGACCAGCAGGGCCCAGTCGCCACCATCCAATCGAGGCTGAGGCGGGCCCACGGCTATACGATATTTAGTTGAGGGCGCAGAAACTGGTTTTCGGCCTGAAGCCGGCGCCGCGGCTTGCCCCCATCGCAAACGAATATTCCAATCGCGTGTAGTATCGCCAGCGTCACTTTTAATGGCGCCCTGATTCCCACTCAATGTGCGAATTAGGCGATGGATGGAATTTTCGGAAAGAACGGATCGATACAAGCAAAATCCCACAATTTATTAGAAATAAAACGAACGGCTATAAGCCCAGATGAAGGAACTTTTTGCCGACATATTCGTTATCATACGGTCTCAAAGTAGCAAAAATAAGCGGGGCGCCCTATGACGATGGCTTCACCCATTCGCGTTAGCGCTTGCTGGTTGAATTGCGAAAATTGCGGCAACAAAATTATCGCCCCAGACTGCTCAGAAAACTTTAGCGAGGAGCGGGTCATTTTTCATTTTTGGTCGTGTACGGTCTGCGGAAACCATTTTGAGACTGAATCCGCCCTGTCAGCCGAGGTTATGCCGAAAAGCGATTATGTCGCCGAGGAAACCCCCGGTCCTGTTCAAATTGCTTGATCGCATTCGTAATCACGCGGTGCTCTAAGACCGCTGAAAGCGAGCAAGCCGCCAAGTGCAAAATTGATTTGGCTGGATCAAACCCGTCGGATCACGCTAACGCTAATGTTTCTAAACAGGACTTTGAGGTCGAGTTCGTTGCCGTGCAACTTGGGTGTTGTGCCGAGGACGTCTTGATAGCTCGAATTAAGGCTGCGATTCATGGAGGCGTCAAAGCCTTTCGGCCATTGCGACCCGCCACGAGTTAGGGGCGCAAAATGACGCCCGATCGCAACAATAAGCCGCTGTTTCTTTAATGTCCGCGCGAAAGCGATGACATGGCCGGCATCAGGGCCTGTCACCTCGACTGATTCATAGGCGCCGCGTTTGAACAAGTCGGCGTATTCGTGGCGCAAGCGCAGTAATTGTCGGGTGAGCGCAATCTTGATGCGACCGTCATCCCAATGCGCGGCGAGATCCGCCCAGTCGAGCACCCCAGAAGGCAGCGCCCGTCGGCGTGCGGCGAAGTCGACCGCCCGCCGGTTGTCCGGATCAACCAGCGACAAGTCCCAGAATTCCGTGCCCTGATAAAAATCCGGCACGCCGGGCAGCAGCACCTTCAAAGCAAGCTGCGAAAGCCCATTGAGCGCCCCGAGCATCGCCGTACGCTCGGCAAATTGACCGAAAGATGCCAGAAATCCCGCCGACATGGCCGGATCGAGCAGAGCGCCGACATAGTCGCGAAGCGCTGTTTCGTATTCCTCGTTCGGGTTGGTCCAATTCGTCTCCTGTTTGCCCTCGCGCGCGGCCTTGAGCCCATAGGCCTGCATGCGCTCGACGAAAACGCCGTCAATCACCTTTGGCCAAGCGCCGATCAGCGCCTGATAGAGCATGTATTCATGCGCCTTGTTCGGCCTGCGCTTGCCGTCGCGATATTTTACGAGCGCGGTATTGCGGCCCTGCCAGTCCTTGACCGCCGCCGCCCAGTCGTCCGCGAGTTCAGAGAGCGCCAGGATGCGGACGCGCGCGTCTTCGCCGCGTTTGGTGTCGTGCGTGGCGGTAGCGGTGAGACTGTCGGGCGCCGTATCGACCCGCTTCTTCTGAACGTCATGAAAGCCGCCGAGCGAAAGTTCGCCCGCGTCGGGATGGCCGCCGACTTCATTGAGCGCCAGCAAGCGATGGTCGCGATAAAAAACCGTGTCCTCCATCGCCTTGGCCATTAGCGGGCCGGTGAACTGTTGCAGCTTGAGCGCGAAATTTTGCACGCGCGGCGCGCTGTAGCTTGTGTTGGCGGCCAGATCGAGCGTGATCACGTCGCGGAGAAAGTCGAAAATCTCAGGATCCGGGCCTTGCCACCGGGCGCGGGCGCGCGCAATCGCGGCCTCTATTGTCCTGCGATCGCCGGCGGAGGCACCGGCCGCGGTGACATAGGTACGATAGACGGGGAACTCCATCACATAGATTTGCAGAGCCGCGCGCAAGCGATCGAGTGTGAAATCCCGCGTGCTGAAATGTCCGGCAGCGATGCGCGCCAATGCGCGCCGAAGCACCGTAAACTCGCTCGCCAACATGGTGTCGATCACCCGCAGCTTGGCGGCATCCAGCATCGCAGCTAAGTCCGCGGTCTCGCCGGTGAACGCGCGCCAGGTCTGTTGCAGCCGGCCGAGGCCCTTGCCGTCGACCAATACGCGCGAAATGACATTGAGCCATTCGTATCCGGTGGTGCCGGCAACGCCGGGCAGATGCGGCATCTCTTCGCCTTCGGCGAGGATTTTCTCGACCAGCACATAAAACGGACCGCTACGGGTGTCGCCGCCGGGCAACTTACGGATCAATTGCGAAAGCCTGCGGGTGTATTGCACAGGGTCGCGCAAGCCGTCGATGTGATCGAGCCGCAGGCCTTGCAGGCTATCCTCGCCGATCAGACGCGCGACCAATGTATGGATCGCCCGGAATGTCGCAGGGTGCTCCACCCGCAGTCCCGCCAGATCGTTGATGTCGAAAAACCGGCGGTAGTTCACGGCCGAGAATGCGACGCGCCAAGAAGCCAATTGATAATTTTGACGTTCGAGCAATCGATGCAGGTTGGCGCCGCCGCCCGCGCTGGTGCCTCGATAGGCGACAAGGCCGCGCTCGATGACTTCCGCCGCGCCGCCGATTTCCGAAAGGCGCTGTTTGAGCTCGCCGGCGTCGCGATAGGCCGGTGCGGCCGGATCGCGGTATTGCTCGGCGAGCGCGACAAGCACTTGACCGGCCGGCAGGTTCGCCGCATCGGCTTCGGCCACCAGCGTCCTGAGCATTTCGCTGTAACGCTGCGGATTGATCGGTAGCTTGTGATCGAAGTACCAAGCCGCGAAACTACCGGTCACTGTATCGTATTTGAGTTTGATCTCACCGAATTGCAGCGCATCGCCATACGAGCATCCGAGGATCGGCAACAGCACGCCGGGATGACGCCGATACGGCAGCCCTTCCCAGTCGATGTCGAAAGCCATCGCGAAGCGCGACTTCTGTCCCCATTCCAGCACATCAAGCCACCAGGCGTTATCGGAATGGCCGACGCCCATATGGTTGGGAACGAAATCGAGGATGAGCCCGAGGTCCTGTTGCTTGAGGGCGTCGCTCAGGCGCGCAAATGCTTCCTCGCCGCCGAGCTCGGGATTGAGGCGGTCGTGATCGACGATGTCGTAGCCGTGCGTGCTGCCGGGCCGGGCTTTGAGAAACGGCGAGGCATACAGATGCGTGATGCCGAGTTGTTTGAGATAGGGCGCCAGTTCCGCGGCAGCGTCGAAACCGAAGTCCTTCGTGAACTGGATTCGGTAAGTTGCGATCGGGACGGCGGGCGACATAATTCAGCCTTCAATGGCGGCGTAGACCGACCACGGTGGCAGTATTTGTGGCGAAACCGTACCCCAAATCGCCTGACCCCATTGCAGGGTTTCCGTACAGACTTGTGCGGCGCCCGACAGGTTTGCCAATAGCATCAGGCACTTGTTGCCGGCAGGCCAGCGCGCGTTCACAAGGCCGGAATTGATGCGCGCGCTGCCAGCACCGGTCATCGCCGGAAGCAGCGGCACGATCCAACGCTTGCGAGCGGCCAGCAGGGAACGCGTGAGCGAAAGCCGCTTGGCATGGACCGGATGCTCGCGTGCGTTCCAATCGATGACCGCGGCGTCGCGCGTTTCCTTCGCCATGGGATCGGGAATTGCGTCGCCGTGTTTGGCATAGGCTTCGGCAAATTCTCTTTTGCGGCCGTTGCGCACGGCCTGCGCCAGTTCGCCGCTGAAATCGCAGAAGAATGGAAATGGTTCGGTCGCGCCCCATTCGTCACCCATGAACATGAGCGGCGGCGAGGGCTGCAGCAGCAGCACGGCCAACGCAGCCTCGAGCGCAGCCGGCGCGGCCAGCACCGATAAACGCTCGCCCATCGGCCGGTTGCCGATCTGATCGTGGTTTTGAATGAAATTGACGAAGGCGGCGCGGGACAGATTTGCGCTTGGCTCGCCGCGCGCTTGTCCGCCGCGGTGTGGCGACGGTTCGCCCTGATAGGCAAAGCCTTCTGCCAGCGTGCGCGCGATGTAGACCTCGGCATTTTCATAATCGCGGTAGTAGCCGGAGGTCTCGCCGGTCAACAAAACGTGCCAGGCATGATGGTAGTCGTCGTTCCACTGTGCGCGATATCGCCCTGCCGGCGGGTCTTGCGCGGGCGCCAGCAGGCTCGACCGGTTATCGTCGTTCTCCAGCACGAGATGGATATGCCGGCCGGTTTCGGCCGCGAGCGCACCGACGGCTGCACTCAAATCTCTGAGCACCTCGGGTTCACCCGGCGTCACGATGGCGTGCACCGCATCGAGCCGCAATCCGTCGAAGCGGTAGTCCTTTAGCCAATGCAGCACATTCTCGATGGCATAGGCACGCACCTCGGGCACGCGAAAGTCGATGGCGCCGCCCCAAGGCGTATGCGCGTCGGAAAAGAATGATGGCGCGATGCGGCCGAGATAGTTTCCTTCCGGACCGAAGTGATTATAGACCACATCTAGAAACATCATCAGCCCGCGAGCATGGGCGGCGTCGATCAGCGCTTTGAGGTCTTCCGGCCGGCCGTAGCTTGAGTCGGGCGCAAACGGCAGCACGCCGTCATAACCCCAATTCCAGCGGCCGGGAAAATCCGCCAGCGGCATCAGTTCAAGCGCGGTAATGCCGGTCTCATTCAGATGATCGAGCCGCTCGCTCATGGCGCGGAAAGTGCCCGCGGCCGTGTAGGCCCCGACATGCGCTTCCAGGAACACCGCTTGCTCCCAGGGCCGGCCCTTCCAGGCTTCCGTTTTCCAGGCGAAACGGTGGTCGATCACCTCGCTGGCGCCATTCACATCGTCCGGCTGGAAATGCGACGCCGGATCGGGAATTTCGATCTCGCCGTCGATCATGAAGCGATAGCGCGCGCCCGGGCCGGCCCGCGGCACCTGCAATTCGAACCATCCGCCGCGCTTGCGCATTTCATGCGGACCGTCGAGGACGAGGCTGACCTGGCGCGCTGCCGGCGCCCAAAGGCGAAAAGTAACGCCCGTATCGGCGACCAGCGGCCCGAAGCTGGGATTGCCGGTCACGGCTGACCCGCAAAAACTAGGACGGATCTCGACGGTACGCTCCAATTTGTTCCGGGCAGCGGCTTCACCGCAGGCTCGTGTCCGTCCGAGGTGTCGAGCACGCAGCACCAGTTGGTCACGTCCGGCCACTCCGGAAAGACGATCTCGATTTCAGTTTCGGTGCGGTTGAGCACGACGAACAGCGGCTTACCGCCTTCGACCGGTGCCGCCAGCACATAAGCCAGAAAGCGCGAGTGCGGCAAATTCCAATCGGCTTCCGCCATCTCGCCAGCCTGCGGCGTCAACCATTTCAAGTCATAGGAGCCGTCCGCCTTCCGACCGACCGCCCAGTGGCGCGGTCTGAGCTGGGGGAAGTCGCGACGCAGCTGCGTCAGTTCGCCGATCAGCGCAGTGCAATCGTCTTCACTGCCGGCCTTCGACCAATCCACCCAGCCGATCTCATTATCTTGACAATAGGCGTTATTGTTACCGCCCTGCCCGTTGCCGGCCTCGTCGCCCGCCAGCAGCAATGGCACGCCTTGCGCGAGAAGCAAGCAAGCAAGTTGATTGCGCTTGCGCCGCCGACGCAGTGCGAGAATATCGGGATCGTCGGTTGCGCCTTCGACGCCGCAATTGATGCTCAGATTGTCGTCCGATCCGTCTCGATTGTCTTCACCGTTCGCCTCATTATGCTTATGTTCGAAGCTGACCAGGTCTTCGAGTGTGAAACCGTCATGCACGGTGACGTGGTTGATGCTGCTGCGGGGGCTGCGGCCGTCATGTTGGAACTGCACGGACGAGCCAGTCATGCAGTGGGCCAAATCGCCGGCGAGACCCTCATCGCCGCGCCAGAAGCGCCGTAGCGTATTACGATAGATGTCGTTCCATTCCGACCAACCATTGGGAAAGCCGCCGACCTGATAGCCGCCGGAGCCGATATCCCAAGGCTCGGCGATCAATTTGACATTGGCGAGCACCGGGTCCTGCCTGACGGCTGCGAAAAACGGCGCATTACGGTTGAAAGCGGGGCCGCGCCCGAGCGTGCTGGCGAGATCGAAGCGAAACCCGTCGACATGATAGGCTTCGACCCAGTGCCGCAGGGAGTCCATGACCATCTGCAGCACGCGTGGATGCGCTAGCTTGAGCGAATTTCCGGTCCCCGTGAAATCGTCGTAATAGCGCGCCGCATCCGGCTGCAGCCAATAATAGGAAGCGTTATCGATGCCGCGATAGCACATCGTCGGCCCGAGGTGATTGCCTTCGGCGGTATGGTTGTAGACGACGTCAAGAATGACTTCGATGCCGGCATCATGCAGCGCGGCGACAGTCGAGCGGAACGCGTTGATCTCATTGCCGTTGGCATAGCGCGCTTCCGGCGCGAAGAAACTGAGCGTGTTATAGCCCCAATAATTCCTTAACCCCCGGTCGACCAGATGGCGGTCGTCTAAAAAAGCCTGGACCGGCAGCAATTCGATCGCCGTGACACCAAGCTTGCGCAAATGCGTGATCATGCCGGGCTCGGACAGCCCGCGAAACTTGCCGCGTGCCTCGATGGGCAGATCTTCACGCCGCTGCGTGAGGCCTTTGACATGGGCTTCGTAGATGATCGTGTCTTCCCAGGGGATTTGTGGCCTGCGCTCATGCGCCCAGCTGTGGGCGACATCGACGACGACAGATTTGTACATGCCGCGCGCGTTGTCGCGCCGGTCGAACGACAGGTCCTGCTGCTTGCTGCCGGCACGATATCCGAAATGCGCATCGCTCCAGGCGAATTTACCGCCCAATTGCTTGCTATACGGGTCGATCAAAAGCTTATTGGCGTTGAATCGATGGCCGGCGTTGGGCTCGTAGGGCCCATGGACGCGAAAGCCGTAAAGCTGGCCGGGCGCGACATTGGAAAGATAAATATGCCAGACATCGTCGGTGCATTCCGGCACCGCGATACGCTCGATCTCGCGCCGGCCTTCGCGGTTGAAAAGGCATAGCTCCACTTTGGTGGCGTTGGCGGAAAATAGGGCAAAATTCGTCCCGCGTCCGTCCCAGGTTGCCCCGAGCGGATAAGGAGAGCCAGCGGATGTATTTCCGTTAGACCTCGGGGATGAAAAAGATGGCGGCAAGGGGCGGGAGAACAATGTGAAGCTCCGGGCTGTCGCGCGTGACAACGGTGGAAACCGCGCCGGCGTTGCCGACATTGCTTCCGCCGTAGGTCGCTGCATCTGAATTGAGCGCTTCGCGCCACTTTCCCGCGAAAGGCACGCGGAGGCGATAGTCGCGAATAACTTGCGGAGTAAAGTTGACGACGACGACGCAACGGTCGGTCGGATTTTTTCCCTTGCGTAACCAGGCAAAGGTGCTGTTGTCGGCGTCGTCGGTTACGAGCCATTCGAAGCCGGCGGCGTCGCAGTCGAGCGCATGCAGGGCCGGCGTCGTGCGATATAACTTGTTCAAATCGCGCACCAGCCGCTGGATGCCGGCATGTTCGGGCCTCTCCAGCAGGTGCCATGGCAGACTGGTATCGTGGTTCCATTCGTTGTCCTGGCCGAATTCGGAACCCATGAACATCAGCTTCTTGCCGGGATGGCCGAACATGAACGAATAATAGGCGCGCAAATTGGCAAAGCGCTGCCACGCGTCTCCCGGCATGCGGCCGAGGATCGAGCGTTTGCCGTGCACGACTTCGTCATGCGACAGTGGAAGAATGAAATTTTCCGAAAAGGCGTAGTGCAGGCCAAACAGAATCTTGCCGTGATGGTGCCGCCGGTAGATCGGATCCTTGGACATGTAGTCCAAGGTGTCGTTCATCCAGCCCATGTTCCACTTGTAGCCGAATCCAAGCCCGCCTCCATCGACCGGTCGAGAAACCTGCGGCCACGCGGTCGATTCCTCGGCGGCCGTGGTCGCATTCGGAAATTGGCGGAATACTTCGATATTGGTGCGGCGCAAGAACTCGATGGCCTCGATATTCTCGCGTCCGCCGTGCTTGTTCGGAATCCAGGCATTGGAGGGACGGCTGTAATCGAGATAGAGCATCGATGCCACGGCATCGACCCGCAGGCCATCGACGCCGTAGCGATCGAGCCAGAACAAGGCGTTGGCCAGCAGGAAATTGACGACCTCGACGCGCCCGTAATTATAGATGAGCGTGCCCCAATCGAGGTGGCGCCCTTGCATCGGGTTCTCGTGCTCGTAGAGACCGGTGCCGTCGAACCGTGCGAGTCCATGGGGGTCGTCGGGAAAATGGCCGGGCACCCAATCCAGCAACACGCCGATGTCGGCTTTGTGCAGAGCGTCGATAAGCAAAGCGAACTCGGCCGGTGTGCCGAACCGGCTGGTCGGCGCGTACATGCCGGTCGGCTGGTAGCCCCAGGAGCCGTCGAAGGGATGCTCCGTTACCGGCAGCAATTCGACATGCGTGTAACCCATGTCGGTGGCATAGGCCGGGAGCTGCTCCGCCAGTTCCTTGTAAGTCAGCCAGCCGCCATCCCGTTCAGCGCTTCGGCGCCAGGAGCCGAGATGGACCTCATAGATCGACATCGGCGCGTCGAGCGCGTTGATGCCGTCGCGGGCGGGAGCCGGGCGCGGGAGAGACGTTGCATCGACAACGATGGAGGCGGTCGACGGCCGTATTTCCGCCGCGAAAGCCACCGGATCCGACTTCAGCGGCAGCAGTTCGCCGGAGCGCGCGACGATCTCATACTTGTATCTGTCCGCAACGCACGCCGACGGCACGAAAATTTCCCAATAACCGTTGCCGCGCACGCGCATGGCGTGCCGGCGGCCATCCCAAAAATTGAAATCGCCAACCACGCTGACGCGTTGCGCATTCGGCGCAAATACCACGAACGCGACCCCTTCCACGCCTTCCAGCACCATCGGATGCGCGCCGAGTTTGTCGTAGAGCCGCAACTGGTTACCTTCGCCCAGCAAGAATAGATCATAATCGGAAAGCACCGGCGGAAACCGGTAAGGGTCTTCGAACTCGACCTCTTTGTCGCCGAAGCGCGCGCGCAGGCGATATTGTTTCGAGCCGTTCAGCGGCCCGGCAAACAGTCCGGCCGGGTCGATGCGATCGAGCTTGCGTTCTTCGCCCGCGCTGACGGCAATCACGCGGCTTGCATCGGGCAGAAAAACGCGCACGACAGTTTTATTGTTTTCGGTGTGAGGACCGAGATAGGCGAAGGGATCGGCGTGGCGGCCGGCCAGGATGGCGCGCGCAGTGGGCGAAAGCTTAGTCATGGACCGATGACTCCGCGCTGTTCGAGAATCCGCAAGGTTGCTTCCAGCGGGATATGCGACCAGGACGGCCTGTTGGTCAGCTCGTATTCTATCTCGTAGAGCGCCTTCTCAAGCAGGAACAGATCGAGAAGCTCGCGAGTCTGGTTTTCGTCGGCCGGCCACAGCGGAGAATCGCCTAGCGTCTCGCGGTAGGATTCGAAATAGGCCGCCGCCAGCCGTTCGCCCCAAGATCGAATTTGCGGGGCAAGCCCGGCCCGTTCTTCCGGACTGAGATGTGGCGCCCGGTCGATCGCGGTGCTTGTGGCATAGTCAACGGAGCGGATGAGGCCGGCGACGTCGCGCGCCGGCGGCGCCTTGCGTCGCCGTTCCTCAAGTGTGCGGCGCGGCTCGCCCTCAAAATCAAGAATGTATGCATCATCCTTCGCTATCAGGATTTGCCCGAGATGGAAGTCGCCGTGATGACGAATCTTGGTGCCGTCGAAAGTGGCATTCTTGCCCTCTTCGATATGCTTCACGAGGGCGTCACGATTGTCGAGCAAGCGTCGCGCCAACAGCGCGGTAGGTTCCGGAAGCCGGCCCATATTTCGCTCAAGCAGCTCACATCCGGATGCGGCGCGCGCGCTCAGGGTGCCGGTCCACTGCGCGACATCGGCAGTAGAAATAGGTTCGGGTGCAAACTGCTCAATGTCGTTTCGGCAGGCAAACGCCAGATGAAGTTCGGCAGTGCGGCGCCCAATCTGCCGCATCCGCTGAAGCATCAAGGCGCTGTCCGCCGTCTCGATCAGTGCTTGAGTCGGCGCCACGCGCAACTCGTCGATTAACCTGTCAAGTGATGCGACCGTCACGCTCCAGGCATCGCCCTGGTTCTCCACGAAGGAATGCATAACCACAAGCGCGCTGCGGTCTTCGCCTTCCACCAGCTCGACGGAGCCAAGCAATGCGGGGGCATTCTGGAACTGGGCAACGTCGGTCAAGAACCGGCCGACTTCGATTTCGGGATGCGTACCGGAAGAAATCCGGCGCAAGAGTTTCACAACAAATTTGTTGTCCACAATTATACTGCTGTTGGACTGCTCGCGATCGATCGCTTTGATCGTAGTGATTTCCGGCAGTGGCGTTCCGGAAAACGCGGCTGTCGGACGAAATTCTATTTTATGCGCGCCTTTGTCGATCGTCTCGCCAGCGTGGATTTTCGCCATGAGCGCCGGCACAAATTCGGGCTCGGCGGCGGCATCGAGCAAGGTACCTTCGCGCGGCCCGCGGCGCACGGCGGCAAGCACCGCGGCCGGACCTTTGTCGATCGCGGTGTAGCGGGTCCAATTGATCGTCAATGGAAGAAAATAACGGCTGGAACCGTAGGCGCTACTGACGTCTGCGATCACAGTGAGAAATTTGTTGTTGCCATGTTCGATCGGGATGGCGGCGGAAACGGTTGCCGTTACCCGGTGCGATCCCTTGTCGGCAAACCAGCGGCGGTCGGAAATAAATCCCGGCAGGACATCGGTCTCGAATGTGCGTAGTGCCCAGCCGGAAATAAGCGTGTCCCAGCCCGAACCGAGAACCAATGTGGTGATTTCAAGCGGAAGTGCGGCCACCGGTGTGGCTTCGGCGTCATCCGATAGCCGGAACCAGAAGAAACCGTAGGGCGGCAAGGTGACCAGATAGGGCAAGTCGCCGATGCGCGGAAAGTCGGTTCGGCCGAGCATCTCTTTCGGGATGCGGCCTTTCCATGGGCTCAGATCGATTTCGACCGCCTGTGCCGCGCGGGACAGGTTGGCGACGCAGAGAATGGTCTCGTTTTCCAGTTGACGGACATAGGCCAGCACCGCGCGATTGGCCGGCCGGATGAGAGTAAGGGTGCCGCGTCCGAAAACCTTGCTCGACTTGCGAACCGCGATGAGGCGTTTCATCCAACTCAGCAGCGACGACAGCGAGCGCGCTTGCGCCTCTACGTTGACGGCGGAATAGCCATAGACGGGGTCCATGATGCAAGGCAAGTAGAGCTGGGCAGGATCGCAACGTGAAAATCCGCCATTGCGGTCGGGCGTCCACTGCATCGGCGTGCGAACGCCGTTTCGATCGCCCAGATATATATTATCGCCCATACCGATTTCATCGCCGTAATAAATAATCGGCGTGCCGGGCATCGACATCAATATCGAATTCATCAGTTCGATCTTGCGCCGATCGTTGTCCATCAGAGGCGCCAGCCGACGGCGGATTCCGAGGTTGATACGCGCGCGCGGATTGGACGCGTAAGTTGACCAAAGGTAATCGCGTTCGGCGTCGGTCACCATTTCAAGCGTCAATTCGTCGTGGTTGCGCAAAAACATCGCCCATTGGCAGTTCGGCGGAATTTCGGGCGTTTGCCGCATGATATCCGCGATCGGAAAACGGTCTTCCTGGGCGATCGCCATGTAAATGCGCGGCATCAACGGAAAATGGTAAGCCATATGGCATTCATCGCCGTCGCCAAAATACTGCTGCACATCTTCCGGCCACTGATTGGCCTCAGCCAGCAGCGCTTTGTTGGGTGCATAGGCATCGAGTTCCGCCCGCAAACGTTTGAGCACGGCGTGCGTTTCCGGCAAGTTCTCGTTGCTTGTGCCCTCCCGTTCGCACAGATAGGGCACCGCGTCGAGACGGAAGCCGTCGACGCCGGCGTCAAGCCACCGCTTCATAACTTGCAGCACGGCCCTGACGACACGCGGATTGTCAAAATTCAAATCCGGCTGGTGCGAAAAGAAGCGGTGCCAGTAAAACGCGCCGGCCTCGGAATCCCAAGTCCAATTCGATTTTTCGGTGTCGGTGAAAATGATCCGTGTACCCTGGTATTTCTGGTCGGTGTCGCTCCAGACGTACCAATTGCGCGCGCTCGAACCCGGCGCGCTTCGTTTGGCACGCTTGAACCAGTCGTGTTGATCGGAGGTGTGGTTCACAACGAGCTCGGTAATGACCCGTAACCCGCGCCGCTTTGCCTCCTGCATGAAGCGGCGAAAATCTCTCATGGTGCCGAAGTCATGGTTGATGTCGCCGTAGTCGGAAATATCGTACCCATCATCGCGGCCCGGGCTTGGATAGAACGGCAGTAGCCATATCGCCGTGACGCCGAGATCGCGCAGATAATCCAGCCGTTCGGTAATGCCGGGGAAATCGCCGATGCCGTCGCCATTGCTGTCGTGGAATGCCTTCACGTGCAGCTGATAAACGATCGCATCCTTGAACCAAAGCGGGTCGTCAATCGCCTGCTGAGCATCATTATCGACTGTAGGGCGGACGTTCATGGCGGCGTCCTAAACGTGACAACGGAAAATGAGGAGCGGATCGGCGGCCGGGTCGATGCGCAAACGCACACCGTTCCATTCGAGCATGTGACGTTCGCCCGTCACCAGATTCTCAATCAAGCGTACCGGTCGTTTCTCGTCATCGGATCCGATCAGATAGTCGCCGAAATGCAGCCAGAATTCCTTCGGCGCGGCGGTGAGCGCAATGGCCACGGCAACCGCATTGTCGCCGGCGACGGATTCCTTGATGAATCCAATGATTGCGTTGTCGTCTACCTGCAGGAAACGGAGATCGGCGGTCTGCAACAGCGCGCTATTTGCGCGGCGGATTAAATTGAGCCGCTGCAGATAGTCCTTGATGTTGCCGGGCTTGTTCCAGTTCCGCGTCTTGATCTCGTATTTTTCGGAGTTCGATATATTCTTCCCGGCCGGGAATTGGTTTGTACTCGATCAGTTCAAATCCGTTGTAGATTCCGTAGTTGGACGACAATGTCGCGGCGAGCGCGGCGCGTGACTTGAACATCCACGTCTCGCCGGTCTGCAACTGGACCGGCAGAATGTCCGGTGTCGTCACGAAGAAGTTGGGCCGGTAATATTCCCGTTCGGGATAGCCAGTGAGCTCGCTCAGATAGGCTTGAAGCTCGTCCTTCTCGGTACGCCAAGTGAAGTAGGTGTAGGACTGTGAAAATCCGAGCTTGGCAAGTGCCTTCATCACCTTCGGACGGGTGAAGGCCTCTGCCAGGAAGATTACGCCGGGATCTTGTGCCTGGACCTCACGGATCATCCATTCCCAGAACGGCAGTGGTTTGGTGTGTGGGTTGTCGACCCGGAATATCCGCACGCCCTGCCTGACCCAGAAAAGCACCACGTCACGCAGCGCCTTCCATAACGAGATTGGATCGTCGCAGCTGAAATTCGGATTGACGATGTCTTCGTATTTTTTGGGTGGGTTCTCGGCATAGCGGATCGAACCGTCCGGCCGCCGGCGGAACCATTCAGGATGTTCTTTGAGCCATGGATGATCCGGCGAGCACTGCACGGCAAAATCGAGAGCAATCTCCATATCGTGCTTGCGGCAGGTTTCGACCAGCAGGCGAAAGTCGTCGAGCGTACCGAGCGCTGGTTCAACTGCATCGTGACCGCCTTGCTCGTTGCCGATCGCATAGAAGCTTCCTGGATCGCCGGCTTTGGCGGTGACCGCATTGTTCTTGCCCTTGCGGTTGGTGCGGCCGATTGGATGAATTGGTGTCAGGTAGAGCACGTCGAAACCGAGGGCAGCGATTTCGGGCACCCGGTCCACGCAATCGGCAAACGTGCCGTGTTTGCCGGCAATGCGGCCCTGGCTGCGCGGCACCATTTCATACCAAGCCCCGGCGCGCGCACGTTCGCGGTCGGCGACCAAGGGGACGGCATGGCTGCGGGTGAGGTCAGGCCGCATGGCGCCGTTTGCCATTGCCGCCGCCAGTGTTTCGTCGAGCAGCGCGGCCGGATCCTTGCTAGCGGAAAACTTCTTTGCCGCGGCCTCAACGATAAGCCGCGCATTACGCTCGTGCGGCATCAGTTGCGCGAGCAAATCGTGACCCTCGCGCGCCTCCAAAGAAATATCCTGACCACCCGCCTGTTTCAGCAGGACTCCCTTGCGCCAGGTGGCAAACTGATCAGTCCAGGCCTCGATGGCGAAGAAATGCCAGCCGGGTTCCGGTGGGGTGAACCGGCCCGCCCAACGGTCATTACCGCTCGGCTGCAGGGGTTCGCGCTTCCAATCGCCGCCGTTTTGTGACCGCCACAGCAGAGCGGCGGCGAGGATGTCGTGGCCTTCGCGAAAAATATCGGCCCAGACTGCGACGGATTCACCGGCGATGCGTTTGACCGGATAGCGGCCGCCGTCGACGCACGGAAAAATATCCTCTATGCGGAAACGCTGGCCCATCGGATCGGACGGGGATATCTCCAATGCGTCATTCAATGGAGACCGTTCCACATGGGCTGTGGCACCGCGCCGTGCCTCGTGCTGGTTCATATTATTCCTGCGATTTGGTCTCATTAGAGAACCATAGAAGAACACGAAAGTTTCACAGTTACCATGTAACCCATAGCCGCACGCCGCCGTCGGGCATCAAAATGAAGTCAAAATGAATGAATTAATGACAACCGCCGAAAAATGGGGCGTGGAGCGAGGTTACTACGACGTTTTCGGCAAATGGCACGGCACCAGCCAGGCGACATTGGTGCGCTTAATGGCGGCCTTGTCGGCAGGGCGAAAGACTCCTCCGGATTCCCCTCGCCCGGCAAGCCGCGCGGACCCGCAACGCGCGTTTCAAGGCGACGGACGGCGTGTATGGGGCCTTGCTGTACAGCTTTATGCGGTGCGCTCACGCAGCAATTGGGGGCACGGCGATTTCGGCGATCTGTCCCGGTTGGTGACGCTCGCGGCATCGTGCGGGGCTTCGGCGATCGGTTTGAATCCGCTGCACGCGCTATTTCCGGATCGTGCCGAACAAGCCAGCCCCTATGGGCCGAACAGCCGGCTTTTTCTCAATCTGCTTTACATCGACATCGAAGCCATTCCTGAATTTCCCGGCCAGGAGCCCGCAGGGCTTGCGGGCGAAGTCGCCACGCTGCGCAGGCCGGAAATGATCGCCTATGCTTCCGTCGCTCGAGTCAAGCTCGCAGCCTTGCGTTTGACTTACGCCCGCTTTCGGGCGGCCGCGACGGACCAGCGGCGCGCGGATTTCGAAGCCTATCGCGAAGAACAAGGCGACGCGCTGTTACGCTTTGCCTGTTTCGAGTGCTTGCGTCAGCAGTACGCACCTAAACCTTGGCAGCAATGGCCGCAGCCGTGGCACAAGCCCGATCGCGAAACCGTGCAAGAATTTCGCGCTGCGCATCGGAATGAATGCGAGTTCCACGAATTCGTGCAATGGATTGCGGACCGTCAGTTGCAGGCATGCAAAGAAGCGGCACGCCAGCACGGCCTTTCAATCGGACTCTATATCGATCTCGCCGTCGGCGTCGATCCGCACGGTGCCGACGCCTGGAGCCAGCAAGACGAAGTGCTCGCGGACATTTCGATTGGGGCGCCGCCTGACGAATTCAATCCGGCAGGTCAAAATTGGGGCCTGGCGCCATTAAATCCGCACGCGATGGCAGTAAACGATTTCGAGCCGATGCGCCGGCTGATGCGCGCGGCGATGCGGTATGCGGGCGCGGTTCGCCTTGACCACGTTCTCGGACTGATGCGAATGTTTCTGATCCCGCATGGCTGCGAGGCCGCCGAAGGCGCCTATGTCCGCTACCCGTTTGAGCAATTGCTTGGCGCGATCGCGGAAGAGAGCAACCGCTTGCGCTGCATCATTATTGGCGAAGACCTCGGCACGGTGCCGGAAAACTTTCGTGAAACGTTGGTGCGCTGGGGTCTCTGGTCCTATCGGGTGATGATGTTCGAGCGCGAGCATGATGGGCGCTTTCGTCCGCCGCAAGCCTATCCGGCCGACGCGCTTGCCGCATTCAATACGCACGACTTGCCGACATTTCGCGGCTGGCTTTCGGGGCACGATCTGCGCTCCCGGCAAGCGATCGGCATCGCCGTCGGCGAAACCGGGGAGGCGCGGGCAAAATCGCAAGACGCTCTACTTGCTGTTTTGGCCGAATGCGTTGCCGGCTATTCACAGGGCGACTTTGCTGCAGTGGCGAGCTTTCTCGCCGCCACGCCGTCGCGTCTCGTCGTGGTTTCGCTGGACGATATTCTGGGCGTCGTCGAACAGACTAACATGCCGGGCACGGTCGACCAGTATCCGAACTGGCGCCGCAAGCTGCCGCTCGACGTCGATGACCTCGTGTCTCACGTTGGGTTGCTTCGGGTCAAACAGGTTTTCACGCAAGCCGGCCGCGGCCGTGCAAACTAGCGTTCGGCGACCGGTACGTTCCAAATCTCACGGGCATATTCGCGGATTGCACGGTCGGATGAAAACCAGCCCATGCGCGCCGTATTCAGGATGCTGGCGCGCCACCAGTCGTTCGGAGATTGCCACAACCGATCGACGGAACGCTGGGCATCCCAATATGAGTCGAAATCGGCGGCTACCATGAATCGATCGTAGCCCAACAGCGCTTGCACGATGGGGACGAACCGGTTCGGATCATCGGGAGAAAACTCCCCTGAACCCAGACTCTCGATCACCGCCGCCAGCCGGGGCGACGCAGCGGCCGCTTCGGCGCCTCTGAATTGGGCTTTCTGGCGTTCTGCCACTTCGGCCGCCGTCATGCCGAAAATCACGACATTGTCGCGGCCCACGTGTTCGCATATCTCGATATTGGCGCCGTCCAACGTGCCGATCGTGATGGCGCCATTGAGTGCAAGCTTCATATTGCCGGTTCCAGAGGCTTCCATGCCGGCGGTGGAAATCTGCTCGGACAGATCGGCCGCGGGAATGATCGCTTCGGCAAGACTGGCGCTGTAATTCGGTACGAACACAATCTTCAGCCGGTCGCCGATGGCGGCATCGTTATTGACGACGCGGGCGACGTCGTTCGCCAGTTTGATAATCAGCTTGGCGCGTTCATAACTTGCCGCTGCCTTGCCGGCGAATATCTTCACGCGCGGGACGAATTCATCGTTCGGCCGGGCTCTCATATCCTGATAGAGCGCGATCGTTTCCAGCAAATTCAGCAGTTGACGCTTGTATTCATGCACGCGCTTGATGTGAACGTCGAACAAAGCGCGCGGATCGACTCGAACGCCGGTCTTGGCATCCAATAGAGTGGCGAGTTTCGATTTATTGGCGCTGCGCGCATATTCATATTGTAAGACGAAGTTCGGGTCGCCGGCGGCTTGTTCAAGTTCTTTGAGACAACTGGGATCGTCGAGGATTCTTTCGCCGAGCTTCCCGACCAAGAGTTCGGTGAGGGAACTATTGGCCTCGTAAAGCCAACGCCGGAAGGTAATGCCGTTGGTCATGTTGACAATACGTGTCGGCGTGGATTTGGCGAGTTCGCCGAACACGGTTTTACGCAACAATTCGGTGTGGAGTTGAGAGACACCATTGACGCAATGCGTACCCAGGAATGCCAGATGCGCCATGCGCACGCGCCTTTCGTCATTCTCGTGAACCAACGAAACGGCCGCCACAAATTCTGGGTTGGCAAATTCTGGGTTGGTAAGCCCGCGCTTCTCGATTTCCCGCAAATGAAGCAAGTTGATGGTGTAAATGATCTGGAGATGGCGGGGCAACAACCGTCCGAGCAGTTCGACCGGCCATGTTTCGAGCGCTTCCGGCAGCAACGTGTGATTAGTGTAACTCAGCGTCGCCTTGGTGATTTCCCAGGCTTTCGGCCAGGCAAAATCATGCTCATCCACCAAAATTCGCATCAGTTCAGCGACCGCAATAGCTGGATGCGTGTCATTGAGCTGAATCGCAGCATAGTCGGGCAGCGCTTCGAGCGAGCCGATTTCGACGAGATGGCGATGAATCAAATCTTGTAACGTGGCCGACGTGAAAAAATACTCTTGGCGAAGCCGAAGTTCTTGGCCGGCCGAGGTGCCGTCGTTAGGATAGAGCACACGGGATATGGCTTCGGCGCGCGCGCGCGCTGCCGTCGCCCCAACAAGGTCGCCCTGATTGAACGTCGCAAGCTGGATGGGGTCGGCCGCGCGCGCGGACCATAATCGTAGGACATTTGCATGGCGGCCGCGCCAGCCCGCAATCGGGGTATCGTATGGCACGGCCAATACGAAATCCGCCGGACGCCAGAGGCCGCGTGCCGTTGCTTCGGTGGAGCCGGGATATTCGACCGTACCGCCGAATCCGACCGAAAATTTCGTATCGGCGCGCACAAATTCCCATGGGTTTCCAGCGGCAAGCCAATCCTCCGGCACTTCGCTCTGCCAACCGTCCACAATGTGCTGCTCGAACAGACCGTTTTCATAGCGAATGCCGTAGCCATAAGCCGGGATACCAAGCGCCGACATGCTGTCCATGAAGCAGGCCGCCAAGCGTCCGAGTCCGCCATTGCCGAGCGCGGCATCAGGTTCCCCGCGTCGCAGCCGATCGAGGTCGACGCCCATGCTTGCGAGCGCGCGCCGTGCCGGTTCGACCAGCCGCAGGTTGGTTAGCGTGTCAAGCAGCAGCCGGCCAATTAGAAATTCGATGGATAGATAATAGACGCGCTTTTTCTTAGCGCGCTTGGTTTCGCGCCGGGACGCCATCCAGATATCGACAAGCCGGTCGCGCACTGCAAGCGCCGTCGCCTGATACCAATCGTTATCGGTGGCGGAATTGAAACTCTTTCCTAAATCGTAGGTAAGTTTTGATTGAATCGCATCGCGAAGCTTGGCCTCATCGCCATGCGGGTCGAGCGGAACGGACGGTGATTGATTGCGTTTCAAATGCGGCATATCGGCCAATTGCTGGTGCCGGCGATACGGCAAGCGGCGGGCTGCCCGCCGCCGGGTTTAATATTCGAGTCGAATAACGCCAGTATAGATTCCCTTCTGGCAATATTATGAAGACGATCTGATTTAAGTGTGGACTTATGCACACAGAATGCCTGGGGTTGGAAAATAGTTGAATGCGAATTAAAGCGGCGGTTGGCGCTGATTTTAGTGTTCCGCCGCCGCGGCGTGCGAAAAGGCGTCAGGTTCCCGATCAGAGTTCACGCACGATCCCCGAGCGTTATTTGGCGCATTTCGACATCGCAGCGCTGGCAAGGTTGGCCGATCGCGGATACGGCAATGCGCCCGCTAAACTGGGTAGCATTGCCGTCGGAACTCTTCTGTGTTGTACCTTCCAAAAATGATATCCGCGCATATTGATGATGTAATCTGGACCAGATGGGAATTGCGATGATTTGCCGGCACCGCAGGACCGATCGGCACATCGGTGTATTTATCCAGAGCACCTAGTGAGTGCGGGCCTGGTTGTAGCAGGCGGCATATGGAGCAAGGACCTACCGCAAATGCCTTACGTCCATTCAGGCGCTGGTTGCGGTTTTGGGTCGCCTAAGAGCCCCAACAAATTAAGCACGCTTTCGATTGGCGTTGAAATCCGACTTCTGCTGGCCAGCGTAAGACCGATTTCTGACGCAATCCGCATCATGATTTTTGCCTGTCGATTGGCGATCGAGACATTGGGCGACTGGATCGGATAACCGGACGGCAACTTGACCATTGTGCCGAATTTCTGGATCGCGTCGGTGGCTTCCGCCCAGAGCGCATAAGGAACCGCGGCTGTCAAGGCGCAGAGGTCTGTCGACGACCCTGCGCCAATTCAGTGCAATTTGCGGCGGCCGTAAGCGGCTAGAGAATGGGTCCTCAAGGAAGGTGGCGGAGGGAGTGTAACTGCAAAGCAAATTCTCTACTCGAAGTGCAGGGTAATTCCGCGTAATCCAGCGAATTTAGGTGTACCAGTTGGTAATGGCTCTACGGTTATTTTGAGTCATCAGCAGTCATCGCGACAGATCGCAATGTCCGCTTTTAGACCAAATCGGACAAAGATGGATTTTGGCCGGGCACCGTTTGTCCGCTTTTGACCCAACTGGGATACGCGTTGCTGGCATTAGAACTACAAAAAAATATAGATATATCGAGCGCGGCGGCTTAATGAATTGCCGGGCTCACGGCACAATCAAATCGCGGAAGGGATGCAAATGGCCTGGCTGGAGTCGTGGTCGCTAAAGATTCGCCGAAGATTGCGCAAACCTTTCAATAAGCTCTTTCATCCCACACACTACTTCATCTCCCGCTATCGTGGGGCTGATTTTCTGTTAAGCCCCGGCGGGATAGGCACGCTGGAAATTTCGGCAAATATCTCCGAATATCCGGAACTAGAAAATTTC
Source organism: uncultured Alphaproteobacteria bacterium (assembly GCA_963739825.1). Classification (GTDB taxonomy): domain Bacteria; phylum Pseudomonadota; class Alphaproteobacteria; order Rhizobiales; family Xanthobacteraceae; genus Pseudolabrys. Next base: position 1,116,667 of record CAVUBU010000001.1, on the reverse strand, counting down.
ATGCGTCGTTGCGGCGAGCTAAAGCCTGAGCTGTTCATCGATATCGGCGCCAATATCGGGCTATACTCGTGCATCTTGCTCAAGAATGCGTGCGTGCCACGGGCTATTCTTTTTGAGCCAGACCGGCGCAATCTCGTTCAATTAAAAGCGAATCTACTGATCAATGGTCTGCTTGATTTAGTTGATTTGTATGAAGTTGGTGTCGGGGATACCCCCGGGCGTTTTCATCTTGTGCCGGGCAAAATAGACGGCGGCTTTTCGAAGATTGTCGATGGGGCTGCCGCGGGAGACAATGGCTACGACGTTGAAGTCCGTCGGCTCGACGACGTGATCGCGTTGTCCGCCCGAAGGCTCGCCATCAAAATTGATGTTGAGCATTTCGAATGCCATGTTTTGGCGGGGATGGCGCGCATCTTGCGACAGAATTGGTGTTTGGTGCAGATCGAGGCTTTCGAGACACGCGAGCAAGTGATCACGATGATGGCGGCTGCGGGATATGAGCTAGTGAAGAACTTTTTGCCTAATTTCGTATTTGAGAACGCAAATGCCAAATAAGAAGACGCCTATGTGTGTTGCCGTTGGCACATCGCGCCAATTCGGAATCATGCCTTAATGGTCGCGTATTGGCATAAAGCGGACAACCCATCCGCACCAGCGTTTGTCCGTTTTTGGACCAAAGCGGACAACGGTGGGGTTAAGGGCCGGCACCGTTTGTCCGCTTATAACCCGAAGCGGACAATGTTGGTCGATAGACACGCCCCAGTCCCGCCCGTAAGGTTGGTCCCAAATCGTGTAGGTAGGGGCAGTTTTCATGGCCGAGGCGCGAGTCGAACGGCGATTGGTCGCCGTTCTCGCGGCCGATGTCGTTGGCTATTCACGCATGATGGAAGCCAACGAGGCGGGTACGCTGGCCGCTTTGAAGCGGCACCGGGAGACCATCTTCGACCCGGCCGTTGCTGCCTACAACGGCCGCATCGTCAAACTGATGGGCGATGGTGCCATCGTTGAGTTTGGCAGCGTAGTCGATGCGGTGAACTGTGCGCTTTCGGTGCAACGCTCCGGCGCCTCGATGGCGGATGAAAAAGCGCTCCAACCAAATATCGTGCTCCGAATAGGCATAAATCTTGGCGATGTTATTATTGAAAACGACGACATTTACGGCGATGGCGTCAATATAGCCGCGCGTTTAGAGCCACTCGCCGAGCCTGGTGGCATCTGCGTTTCCTCGATCGTCAACGAGAGCGTCGGCAATCGGATCGATGATCGTTTCGCGGATGGCGGCGACATAAGTGTCAAAAATATCGACCGCCCGATCCGGATCTGGACGTGGCACCCCGACAAGATTGTTGCCGCCGTCAGGCGATCCGCTGCCGCCAACCCGGAGCCTAGGGTCGAGATGCCGTCGATTGCCGTTTTGCCGTTCACAAACATGTCGGGCGACGCCGACCAAGAGTACTTCTCCGATGGCATCAGCGAAGACATCATTACCGACTTGTCGAAGATCTCCGGTCTAATGGTGATCTCGCGCAATTCGACCTTTACCTACAAGGGCAAGGCGATTGACGCGAAGCAGGTCGGCCGCGACCTCGGCGTGCGCTACGTGCTCGAAGGCAGTGTACGTAAAGCGGGCAACCGGGTCCGGATTACCGGCCAGCTCATCGACGCCGTAACCGGCGGACACCGCTGGGCCGAGCGCTACGACCGGGACTTGACGGACATTTTCGAAATTCAAGACGACGTCACACGCCGGATCGTCGACGCGCTCAAAGTGACTCTCAGTCCAGCCGAAAATGCGCGGCTCGCCGACAGCGGGACGCACAATATCGATGCTTACGACTATTTTCTTCGCGGCCGCGACTTCCTGGTTGGGGAGAACAGGAACCGTGAGAAGTTCGAACAGTCGCTAAAGCTCTTCACAAGGGCATTGGAACTCGATCCTAACTATTCGCAAGCCTATGCAGGTCTCAGTTGGGCGCACAATTTCGACTATTCTAACCGTTGGAGCGATGACCCTGATAACTCGCTGCAGATTGCCAAACACAACGCGGAACAGGCAGTCCAGAAGGACCCGAACGAACCGCTTGCGCATTTTGTCGCATCGATGGCCGCAATGTTCGGAAAGGACCTCGACCGGGCGAAGTCCGAGGCCGAAATTGCACTTTCCCTTAACCCAAACTTCGCGTTAGCCTACGCCACTCTTGGCACCATTTGCGCCTACTCGGGGCAACCGCTGGCAGCGATTCCGGCGATCGAGCGCGCTATGCGTCTGGACCCAGCTTGGAGTCAACAATATCTCCACTTCCTCGGCTCGGCGTACCTGCTAGCTGGCAAGTACGAAACAGCGGCGGCTCTGCTAAGGCAGCGGGTTTTCCTCGTGCCCGGAACAGATTTTACACGCGCCGTGCTTGCTTCCGCTCTTGGTCATCTCGGTGAAATCGATGAGGCGCGTCGCGTTTGGCGTGAGCTTAAAGAGATCAATCCAAAATACTCCTTTAGCGAACATTTCTCCCGGCAACCATTCAAGCGGGAAGAAGACGTGCGGCGGATTGCCGAAGGTCTCGCGAAGGCCGGATTACCGACCTAACAGGCTGGCGAACTGCTTAAGACCGAGATGCCTTCGCAATAAAGATTGCGACTGTTCTCAGAACCAAGTCCAGCCAATGTCGCCTAATGGCACTTAGCGGACAAACCAGCCGCGACCGCGTTTGTCCGTTTTTGGACCAAAGCGGACATCCCCGCTTGCCTGGTGGTATCTGATGCTACCTGATGCTCACTAAGCGTACCTAATCGTACACAATCGCGCCTAATCGCGTTGGCGGAAGGAGTGTCTTCTTAATATCAGAAATTGTTACGTGATATCAATCTATTATGAATCCCCCTCTGTTCGCACCCACAAATCTACCCACGTATGAACGCAGGATTTCAGCGGCCAGTGGCGAATGCCGGCGATGTACTCACTCTTATGAGCTAGCTGGCAGCCACCCTTGTGCCCGCGCGTGTGCGACCAGCCGATGGGCTTCGGCTTCTCGAATTACTTTCCAGCTTTTCGATACGGGTGAATTGTAAAACGCAACTTCAGCCGCTTTGGTCGCCGTGCCGATTAACTATCAACCTTTGACCAAACCGATATGAGCGGTGCACCCTCTCCGGAAAAGTCGATAAAATGTGACGATTCTTGCTTCAAACCGCCCTGCCCTATTAAGCGCGCCGACCATCGAAGCTGTCTTGCCGGTAATAGGCGGTCCAGCTCTTCGACTTGAACGGCGCGGCCAAGACGGAGGGCATAAAACACAGCAGCGCAATTATGGTGCGTTAACGTTAGGCGATTTTTTCAGCTCATCAATAAGGATTGGGTTTTCGGTGCACACAGGAAAACTTGCCGGAGCGGTCCGCAGGACTAAAGAAGTAAGGCCGCCTTGGGAGGCGGCCTTTTTATTTATGGCGGAGTTTCGTCCACGAGATGGACTGCGTTGAAGGCTGTACGCTGTAGCGCCGAGTTGGTTAGTTCGTCTTAACCTGCTTATCCGCGTTATCCGCGGCCGTTTTCAGCAGCCTGCTGAGCGTCTCGGCGCATTTGTCGGCGACTGCGTCGCTCGGAGAGCTTGAACCTGGAGGTGTCGCGAATCCGGTCTTTTCAATGACCGCATCGCGATTCCAGTCATTTTCCTTGGCGAACGCAGCACGTTGCTCGGGGGTCGCCTTAGCCATGTAATGTTCGACGCAGACCGGCGAATATATTGCCACCTGCGTTGCCTCGACCGCCTCGTTTGTCATTTTTGTTGCAGCGCCTCCGGTTACCCAACCACCCCACATAAAACCGATGACCAAGGTAGCGACAACTCCTGCGAAGGCTCCCTGCAATAGACGCGTGAGCGACTCTCCCTGGAAGATTTTTGGTAACCACATGATGTTTCCCTCCGCCCGACATGCTTCGGAGCGAGGTTACGGACACCCAGATGGGTTCCGACCGTCAAGTTGAATTGGAGGCCCGGGCGCTTTGAAATGGCGTCTCGGTCACTGCTGTAACGTCTCTATCGCCTGAATGTTCCCGAAGCGCGCCTAATTGGCGGAAATGCACGCACGCGCATTTTGCGGTGAGCCTTCAATGTCTTGTCTCAATTAGGTCAATCGCTGCGTACCTATCCAGCGACAGCGCTAACTTTTGTCCGCTATGCCTCCAATAGCGCATCAGACCGAATGGCTGGGGGTCAATTTTGGCCACCGTTACCCTCGTTAGGGGGTCAAATTTGCACGCCGAACTCACGCTTGTGCTTCGGATGCAATTTGGCTGCCGCAGCACTATATCTTTCTTGCTACCCCGAACGAAGTGCCTCGATGGCCGTTATCTTCCTGCGACCTTTTGTTCCGCCACCCGATCGACGTCCGAAGGCGCTCAGTTGAACAAAATGTTGCTCCAGTAACGCCAACAAAAGGCGGCTCCATCGTAAATCATCGTTCAAGATTTTCGAGCCTTAGTGCCAGTTACGATAAATTTCTATTTGCACCAGTTTACGAGGACGCAAACGGGACGTACCTCAGCGTCATTTCCGCTCTGGCGCGCATGGATGTCGATCCGTGGGAGGAGGCAAGCCGATTGGCGGCCATGCCAAAGGCGATCGCGGAGAAGACGCTCCTCTCGATCTTCGATCTGGTCTCTGGCCGAACCTGGAAGTCGCCGGAAGCAGCCGCCGTTGCCGCGCGGCTGGTTCGGCTGCTCCCGCAGCCGGGCGAGGCTGCGACCATGCCGGTGACAAAGACCGCAAATGCCGCAATAAGCCCCGCACAACAAAAAAGTTATTGGTGGGTGTGGCTGGGCCTTGCGCTGGCGCTTTCGTTCATGATGCCGCACCATCAGCCAACGATGCCGAACGCGGGTGCCGCCACATCGGATTCCAGCGCAACCACCCCATTAAAGAGCAGCAGTCCGCGTCCGAATGAAATCGGCCAATCCCGCTAGCAAACGATGTTGGCCGGGGGCAGCCACCCTCAATAACCTATGAACCATTCGCAATGCGTCAATTGACAGTGGCAAAGTGAAGTTGTGGGTCAAACGCTGCGTAGCAATTCAGCCCCTGCGTCGCCTGTTGTCCGTTGCTGGTCTGCCGGCTCAACCGATCGACGCAACACAGGCGTTAAATCTCTCCGCTGGGGTTTCAAATTGCAAGGTCTCACGGGGCCGTTCGTTTAGCTGACGCGCCACCTTGTTCAGATGGGCTTGCGAGTGCACCGACAGGTCTGTTCCCTTCGGAAAGTACTGTCTTAGCAGACCATTGGTGTTCTCATTGGAGCCGCGCTGCCACGGGCTCTGTGGATCACAAAAGTAAACATCGATATTTGTCGCCAACGTAAATCGTCGATGATCCGTCAGCTCCTTGCCACGGTCCCAGGTCAGCGACTTATAGAGTTCACTCGGTAGCTTGTTGGCCTGCTTGATGAGTGCGGAGGTCACCGTCTCGGTGTCCTTGTTGGCCACCTTCGCCAACATCACGTAACGCGTATGACGTTCGACCAAGGTCGCGATGTAGCTGTTGTTCGACCCGGTCAACAGATCGCCCTCCCAATGGCCAGGCACCGCCCGATCTTCAACCGCGGCCGGCCGCTGACGGATCGAGACGAGGTCCTTGATTCGCCCCGGTTCCAGGCCGTTGGGGTCAACCCGCTGTGATCGACGGATCGCGCGCTTCGATCGCAGATAGCCCAGCAGTTCCTTCTTAAGCACCCCGCGGGCTTGAACAAATAGACTGCGATAGATCGTCTCGTGTGACACGCAATGACTCTCGTCACCAGGATGGGATCTCTTGAGCCAGCCGGCGATCTGCTCCGGCGCCCAATTCAATCTCAGCTTCCTCGTTACCACCCGCCGTAGCCACGGACTGGTCGCCAATTTACACCGTTTTGGGCGACCGGATCGGGCCCACGCCTGCTCATCCGCTGATGCGGCTCGGTAGCCATCATAGCCGCCATTGCGCTTGAGTTCTCGGCTCACCGTCGACGGCGAGCGACCCAGCAACCGAGCCATCGATCGTGCCGATTGATGCGCCGCAACACCCCTGGATATCTCCTCGCGTTCCAAGAGCGTCAGCGCTAACCGCGAGCGACGCCGTGGCAAAGGTCGAATCCCGCCGTGCGGGGCTACCTGGTTATAAATCGATGACGACGGCTTACCAAACGCCCGTCCAATCGCTTTGAGCAACTCACCCCGTTGCCAGCGATCCCACAACTCCGTCTTCTCTGCTGCGGTAAAACCGCGACGAAATCTCCGATCCATCGTCACACTCCATCTTTTCACTCAAAGATAAAGTGTTGCAGCGACCGGTTGAGACCACCGTCCGATAGCGAGCGAAAATGGTGCGCCGCGGCGAATGCAGCGAAGTGTCAATAGCGGATATTCGGCACCGCCCCATACGGGCCCCTACCGCGTTTCATTTGTCATAAAACAACACCCACTCCCGACTTTAAAAAACGACATTAAAGCTCGCCGCGGTCGATTCAGAAATCCCAGCGGAGCTTCTTGTGCAGCTTTGCCATTCGTCCCACGCCTCAAGTCGCGTCTTATGCCGCACACGGCCGACCACGTCGTAGGCCGGACGAGCGCTTCACATTTGAGGCTGTGGCGAGGGGCAGGACGCCGGCCTCGGATGTCACTTGCGCTCGGATGTCACTTGTGTTCGCGCGGCCAAAGTCGCCAGTGGGTAGGTCGAATTGGCTCCATCCTATTCAGGCGCACTTCGGACCAGCCTACGCTATTTCGCCAGCAGGGAAACACTAGCGCGTGATATTCTCCGCTATCGGAAACGCGCAGTGCCAGTTCAACGCCGCCTGACGCCGTAGCAATTGGGTTCCAAGTGGAATTGGAGATAGCTTTTTCCAATGAAAATGCTTTCTCTAGATTACGTGACTTCGCATTGATCCAGCTTAAAGCCGAGAGGGTGAACGCCAATATGTCCGGATTTGATTTACGACAGGGACAACACGCCCTGATAACCCAGGACGGGCGTACCTATTACGGCGGAGCAATTAGTGGAGCAAAGGCGCTTCGAACTCAGATTTGACCGCTGCAATCTGCGCCAAGTTCGGCAAGCCCGCCTCATTGCCGAGATGCTGGATTTTGTAGGCGGCCGCGGCTCGCGCGAAGCGGAAATGCTCCTCCCAACTCATCCCGGAGTTGGTGAGATAGGAATGAATGTAGGCGCCGTGGAACACGTCTCCAGCGCCGCTGGTATCGAGAACACGATCCGATGGTACGGCAAGAGCAGGGAGCGTCCGAACGACGCCTGTCTCGTCATACCAAATCATGCCTCGCTCACCGAGCGTCACTCCACCAATCCGGCAGCCTCTGCTCTTGAGAAAATCAAGCATCGCTGCCGGCTCATGGCCCATCTGTTGGCAGAGACGTTCGGCTACGATCGCTACGTCGATGAAAGTAAGGAGTTCGTGAGTATTCGACCGTAGTCCTCCACCGTCGAGGGACGTGAGAATTCCCGCTTGGCGGCATAGCTTTGCGTAATGAATCGCGGCGTCCGGTTGGTGTCCGTCGAGGTGAAGTGCGCGGCAGCCCGCAAGATGAAGGATTGGGAACGGGTGAAGATAATCGTCATCACGACAACGAACGATCGCTCGCTTTCCATTATTCGGCATGATGAACGACAGCGATGACGTGTGGACTTTTCTGGCGTGGATCGAGATGCCATACTTGGCCGCCATATCCAGGAACATGCGACCCAGCCAATCATCTGCGACGGTCGTGAGAACATCAGGCATATGTCCCAACTTCGCACAACAGAAGGCTGCGGTGACCGCATTGCCGCCGAACGAGACTGCATACGCCGACGCCACATATTTCTCGTCACCCGTTGGCATCCGATCGGTCAAAAAGGTCACGTCGATGTAGGTTTGTCCGATAAAGAGAGCCTGCATCATCTCAGTACATCCGCTCAAAGAGCTTGCTGAAGCGTAGCGAGCTGGCGCCTCATGTCTTCGAGCACTGCATAGACACCCGGTGGAAATATCCCGTCGTATCTGGCTTCAAGCTGCGCAATCTCCGACCGCAGTCGCTCGATGGAGGCCTCGGACGCTGTAAAAGTACTCATCTTATTGTTCCAATTTGGAGGACGCGACCTTCATATCGCAGCGAGCTCCTAACTCGCGACCGCCTGCATCAACGCTGCTATCTTTATCGTCGCGAAATTGGAGAACGTGTCAGACACGGCATAAGGCAGAATGATCTGGTCGCGATGACGCATCGCGCCGCAGGTGTAGACGACGTTGGGCACGTAACCCTCGCGTTCCGTAGGCTCGGGGCGAACCAGTGGCTCGCGCGAACGCGCGAGAACCTTTGAGGGATCCTTCTTGTCCAGGAGCACGGCGCCGATCGAATACTTCCGGACCGGACCAACCCCGTGTATCAGCAACAACCAACCGTCGTCCAACTCGATGGGCGAGCCACAATTGCCGATCTGGACGAATTCCCAGGGATATTCAGGTTGCAGGATGGGTCGACCGCCGTCCCAAGAGTAAAGGTCGTCGGAATAGATCAGATAAAGATTCTCATTGTCCTGCCGACCAATCATTGCATAGCGGCCATCGATTTTTCGTGGAAACAAAGCCATGCCCTTGTTGTGCGACGCCGATCCGCCGAGTGGAGTCATTCTGAACGATTGGAAGTCCGTCGTTGCAAGTAATTCAGAGCGGATCGCCCTGCCGCTATAGGCCGTATAGGTGGCATAGAAAGTTTTCTGTCCATTGTCGTTGAATTCCACGAAACGCGCGTCCTCGATGCCGTTCGATTGGGCGTCGGTGATCGGAAAGATGACCCGCTCGCTCAGTTCTTCGTCTGGCCCGAAGATCACTTCGATATCATCTCCATTCGACATAGACGTCCGGCTTCGAATTATTGGAACGGAGGCAAGACGAGCGGTCGGATCGACGGATACGCTGCCGTCCGCAGCGATGGTGCCGGACCGAAACGTGAGCGATGACACATGCCCTTCGCCAACGGCGCGAAGGCTCAAAATGAATCGGCAGCCATGTTCCGGTGCGCCCGTCTGATCGGGATGCCGGACGATGCTTGGGTTGAACAAGGCCGAAGCTTCGAACGAATATTCGCTGAGAAAATAAGCCCCGATGAGGCCGCGCTGCGTCTTATTCAATTGAGCATGTGGCTCGAGCGCGTCCTCCATCTCTGCGGCGCGTAATTCAAAAATGTCGAGCAGGTTTCTGTGGCGGCCCGCGAAGTTGTCGAGCACCTCGCGCAACTGTTGCGCGGAAGCTTCAGCATCGAGCCGAAGCACTCGGTCAACGATATGATTGGCGCGGACCTTGTCGGTCGGATTGAGGTCGCGAGGTTCAGTCGCCGGTTTGAAGGGCCTGACGACGACCCTGGCCGGATCCGGGCGCAGGTAGAGGCTCTGGCGATTCAAGAATTGGGACTGGGACAAAGATGCTCCCTGGGGGCGATCGCGCTGGGTTCGTGCCGATGCCGTTGAATGATAATTTTGACGCAGGTTTCGTCCGGCCTGTCACGGCCGTGGCCATAAACTGCCGCATCTCCATTCGGCCAAGAAGATACGATAACACTGATTCTGCACCCTTGTTCTCATTGGGCCGATCCGGATGAAGGCCATCCGAACAGCTCCCCGTATCGGCGTCGATTAGCGCTGTTTGCAAGTCGTTTTCACCCATAAACCACCCGAACGCGCGCGTTGCCCCCACCAGCCATTCCGCAGCCTTATCCGCGCGCCACGCGGCCAGGCACGCGGAAATCGTTGCACACGCCTCGACTGGCTGCTGATCGAACGCGTCGGGTTTGTGGCGAATCTTGCCGAAGCTTTTAGAGCCAACGGGTCTGAAGGATCCAGATGACGTGGTCTGAAGCGACATTAGCCAACGCAGTGATCGGAGGCCGACCTCGACGTAGCGCGGCGTATGGGTCGCCAGGCCGGTTTGAATCAGAGCCTGTGGAAGGCGCGCATTGTCGTAAGCGAGCACGTCTTCGAACCAGAGCCAATCTTTGCGTTGGCTTGCAAGAAACAGCGCCATCAAACGGTCGGCCAATAGCTTACGCATGCCGTTGGCGAAGAGATCTCCGACCTCCAGTATGCAATAAGCGTCCAAACCCAGGAGCGAGAAGGCCCAAGCGCGCGGAGACGAAAACCCCTCGACCACCGGAAGCGCGGTCTTGAAGAGTGCCGCCGCCCATATACGCCGAGATGGGTCTGTGTCATTGCGTGCGCATTCGGCGAGCGCCCAAAGCGTCCGGCCATGGCTGTCTTCCGAGCCCGAGTCTTCCAGCCATCGGCGCTCGTAACTCATGAAATTTCTGAACCGACGTGTGTCTGGATTCCATGCGTGCTGGATGAATGCCGCAAAGCGCGCGATGATCTCGCCGGACAAAGGCGTTTCGCCAGAATTCGGAAGCGCGCTTGCGAATAACAGAGCGCGAGCGTTGTCGTCGACACAATAGCCATGGTCGCGGTCGGGTACTGAGTGGACGGCGTGTTGAAGGATGCCGGTACTATCGCAAAGCGAATGAAAATGCCCTATTCGCATCTCCGGAATGGCATGGCCCTTACGCACAGAGGCGACCGGGATCGGCAACAACTTTTCCGACCGGGTGACCTCGCGCGCATTCTCGAAGGCTGAGAGGTACCGCTTGGCCGTCTCCGGCCAGGTCATCGATCGGCTTGCTGCATAGGCCCGCTTGCGCATGGAATGACGGCGAACGTCGTCTGCCAGCAAGGCCGCAATCTCGCTGCCGATGGCTTTGGCATCCCCAAACGGAACCAGAATGCCGCGCCCGTCGCTCAGCAATTCTTTGGCGTGCCAATAAGGCGTCGATACGACCGCCTTTCCCAAGCCAAAGCTGTAGGCGAGCGTACCCGATGTCATCTGGGCTTCATTGAGATAGGGCGTCACATAGACGTCGCACATCGAAATGAAATCCAGAAGCGTGGCCTGCTCGACAAATTGGTTGAAGAAGACAACATGATCCTGGATGCCGAGCTCGCACACGCGGGCCGTCAAGCCATCGCGATAGGCTTCGCCCTGTTGACGCACAAGGTTTGGGTGAGTTGCGCCGAGAATGACATAGACAGCGTTGGGACACGATTTGATGATTCCCGGCATGGCATCGAGGATGGTCTCGATGCCCTTGTTCGGTGACAGTAGCCCGAACGTAAGAATGACGGTCTTTCCGGCGAAGCCGAGTTTCGCCTTGGCATTATGTGTTTCACGAAACGGCAGGTCAGGAATTCCATGCGGTATGATCTCGACTTTGTCGGCCGGCACGTCGTGCACTGAACGGAGTAATTGTTGGCCTTTCTCCGACATGACGATGATTTTTGACGAAGTATCGATAATGCGTTGCATCACGTCGCGCTGTGTAGGCGTTGGCTTTTCGAGTACCGTATGAAGCGTCGTGACGACTGGCATTTTGAGTCGCGACAAAAGCTTGGTGATATTGCCGCCGGCCTGGCCACCAAAAATTCCGTACTCATGTTGAAGCGAAACAACATCGAAGTCGGCATTATTCAGGAACTCAGCCGCCTCAACATACTCGTCGATATTTTCATCCTGAATTTCCAAGCGTACCGCCGGCGGATAGTCATAGGTACCACCGGGATCTGTCATTGCTACGACGCCGGTCTCAAGATCGGGACGGCAAATCGAAACCGCCCGATGGAGGTCATGGGTAAAAGTTGCGATGCCGCAGAGGCGCGGAAGATGGTTGCCGATGAATGCTATTCGTTGAATCGATTTCATTGAGTTGTTTCCATGTCGACGCACTTCAGCAGCTGCGGAACCATGCGGCCCGTGTACGCGACGAGACCCGCCAAGCCGTCTCTGCCGACACGAATGTTGACGTAATCCACCTGTGCGAATATGGCGTCGCCTATCGTCAAGTCGAATGAGCCGGCGCAGGCGCTACCGCTGACAACCAAAAGCCACGTCTCGTGCTTTGCTTCTAGGTACCAGGTAGAATTTGGCGCCAGATCGATTCGCTCAAACGTGAAGTGCGAATTCGAGACCAATAGCGTCCGTGTGTCGGTAAGCCGTGTCGGCGTGACGCGAAATTCGGCGGGGCCGGCATTCGCCACGGCAAGCGCGTTCTCAATATGAAGTTCCCGCCCGCGGCCATGATCGAAAAGGCGAAATGTCGCGTCGCTGCGTTGCTGAATTTCCGCGATAACAAGACCTGCACCGATCGCGTGGATCGTTCCAGCAGCGACGAAAATAGTGTCGCCCGGATGCGCTGCCTGCCACACAACAAGATCCGAGATTGAGCCATCATCGATGGCGTGATGCAATTGCGCCGGGCTAACGCGCCGTTTCAGGCCCAAGGCGAGCTTGGCCTCGGGCGCGGCGCTCAAGACGTACCAAGCTTCGGTTTTTCCGTTCGGCAACCCGATTGACTGCGCATACGCATCATCCGGATGAACCTGGATGGAAAGCGGCTGGTTCGTGAATAAAAGCTTCAGCAGAAGCGAAGGAGAGACGGCCGTTGAATCGGAACGCTCGTACCAGATTTCGCCGATCGTATTGGCGTCATCGCCTGCGTTACTCCAGGGGCGCAGATCCGCAACACCCCAAGGCTTCGGCAAGGAATGCGCATGCGCATGTTCAATCGTCATAACCCTGCTTCATAATTGGCCGAGGGAGCACTTTTGGATGCCCCCGATGGAATCAGGCGAAAACGCTGACTGAAAGCGTGAGTTCGCTTTCAGGAGCGACCCGCTCATGTTTTTCCGTGGTGCTCTTGATGCGATAGATCGGGTCGTTGGGATCTCGGTCTGAAGAAGGAGTTAGGTGACGAATTTCATAGGGACCCTTGGCCAATGATCGAAGCAGGCTCGGCTCGAGCTCGACGAGCTGACCGATTTTGAATTTATGCGCCATTAGATTTTCCATTTATTATGTTGGATTTTGAAAAGGAGTCGGCGGAGTTCGCTTCGTCCTTGTGGTCATGCAGAAAGCGGGCAATCTGCCCTCTCAGTGCGATCGTTTGCGGCACGTCACCCAGCGAACCTGCTGTATCGAAAAGCTCGCGCTTTAGCTTCGTCGGGATGGTGTTCCACTGCATGATGACGGCCGCCCCGAGGCAACGAAGTATATGCTCCTCGATCTCTGCGACCGCGTTGCTGTCGAGGCGCTCTCCAGCGACATCGTCCTGCGCAGGGATGTCTCGCGAACGAATCATTTTGTCGAAGTTGTCCGTCAGCCAGTCCTCATTTTGCGCCAGATCGCTGAAGCTTTGCTTCGACCGTTGAAATTTGCGGATTTCGTAGGGAACATCAGTACGCTTGAGTGCTTCGGCGCTCTCTGCAGTTTTTGCGCGATATTGGTCTGCTGTGAAAATGGGGGCTCCGTCGGTGACACAAGTCGAGTGGTCGCCCGCTCGATCGCGCCGTTTGGTCTGCTTGTTGGATATTGAAGACCGTATATAGGGATGATTGGGCGTAATGCGACGAATATTACGCAGTTCTAGGAATTATCTGGCCACCGTCACACTTGACCCCTGTCACCGCGTTAGAGCCACTTGACCCTCAAAAGCTGACGCCTTTCAGCTTAACGTGCCGCCAGCTTATTCCAGGTGTTACGCACGCTTAGGGACCATCCCTTCCAGTTCCCGGCAACAACGTCCCAGTTCACCATCGGCCGCTGCTCAAGGCTGGCCTGAGCCGTCGATTCGGAAGGATGGGTTGTCGAGGCGTCAAACAGATAGGCAAATCCAACCGTCAAAAAGACTCCAAAAATAATTCCGAATAAGACACGCATCCGCCGATTCCTCTTTTAATGTGCCCATAGAGGCAGCTCACGGAAACGCACGAAGGCCACTGTAGTTCCCTACAGCTGAGCCGTTCCAAGAACCTAATCCAGGGCGCCGGATGAAGTTTTTGGTAGGGACCGCCTACCAACGCCCGCCTCGCCGCACTGGTTGCGCAATATATCGAGCGAATTTGCGAACGGTTCACACGATATTACACGTGGCGCGAGATAGTGTTCGCCACCTGACTATTTGTTAATCCGGATTGAAAATTTTAACGATGTAGTGTTGCACCCCAAGAGGGACACGTAGGCCTAAAGGGACACGTAAATCTAAAGCGGATTGAATCGCAGCGACGCTACGAACCGGCCGCTGGCGCGCCCCAAAACAATGCGTGGCACCCGCGCGCCGCCCGCCTTAATTGCGCAATGCGCCCAAAAGATAGTTCCCACCGAGGGAACCAATGACCTTCCCCGGAGCTTGGTGTTGCGTCCAGCCCAAGCGGTTGGAATTTCCCAACCAATGGAGCTACCCATGCAATCCAAATTTCTGGGCTTAACGGTGCTGCTCGCGACCCTAGCGCTGCCAATGGCGGCGCAAGCACAAGGCACCGTGCGCGGCGCGCAAGAAGGCGCGGCGCAGGGTGACCGCGATGCCGGCCCGGTTGGCGCGGTGGTCGGCGGCGCAATCGGCGCGGTCGCCGGAACGATCGGCGGCATTCTCGGCGTCGAGGATCGCCCGCGCTTTCGCGAATATGTCATTCACGAACGGCACCCTTCCTATCGCTATGACAATGAATTCCGCGTCGGCGCCATGTTGCCGGAAAGCGGCGTCACCTATTACGACGTGCCGGCCGATTACCACGTGCGCGGCTACCGCTACGCCTACGTGAACGATCATGCCGTACTGGTGGATCCGCACACGCACCGCATCGTTCAGATTATCGACTAAGAACATCGCTATCATAGGCATTGAACAAGGATCAAACTATGTTGAAAGTCATTACTGCTGCTGCCATTGCTGCCTTGGCATTGGCTGTCACTGTTGCGCCCAAGCCGGCGCTCGCGGAAAACGGTGAAATCGCGGCCGGCGTGATCGGCGGTCTGGCGGTCGGCGCGATCGTCGGCTCGCAGATGCATGATGATGACGGCTATCGCCACCATCGTCGCGCCTACTACCGCGATTGTCGCATAGAGCGGCAAGATTTCGAAGATCGCTACGGTCGTCTTCATGTCCGCCGCGTTCGCGTCTGCGACTAATCGTCAAAGTTGTTGAGCGTTGAGCCCGCCGCGCGCCGCGCGCCGCGCGGTGGGCTTTTCGTTGGGCAACACTCCTAAGTCAAAAGCGCGGTAGCGTAAGCAATCTTGACAGCATGGAACGTAGTGACCGTAAGCACGACCGCGCCGCCGACTTTGACGCACGGATGAAGGGGAACTTCTCGGTCTCTCGCACGTTAACTTCCGATATTCGCAACTGCCGACCGTTTCCGCGATCCCAGTGGGCACCGTGATTTGCAAGCGCGCGGTCGATCAATCCCTCAATTTTCAATCGGATATGGAGTCATGAGCTCATGAAATTACGTATGAAATCGGTACATACCAAATTGCTGTATAGCTTGCTCGCCAGCACCGCGCTGCTCGCCACGCCGGCGATGCAATCGGCTGCGCAGGCCGCGCGTTTGGAACGGACAATTGTCGTCGCCCAGTCGACGGCCGCGCCGTCGGTTGACAAGAAAGCCGACAAAAGCGCCGACAAAGACGACAAAGCCAACGCTAAGGCTAACGTCAAAGCCGAGCCGGCCAAGCCGGGCGCGGATACGAAGAAGGCGGAGCAAGGCGGTAACGACAAGAAACACGCCGACGATAACCGGCCGCAGAAACGTGACATGACGCACGATCAAATGGCGCCAGCCGCCGCTGCGCCGAAGGCGGGTACGGCCGAACGCAAGTCTCCGACGGCGACGACCCGTCCGGTTGCCGAAAAGCCCGCCGACAAAATGCCCGCTCCGTCGGCGCAAGAACCGGCCATGCCGAACAAACAAGCGGCGCCGGCGCCTTCTCCCGCACAGCCTAAGGCAACGCAGGCCGCGCCCGCGCCAGCCGGCGCACAGCCGGACAGCAAAGCCGCAGCCGCGGCCCCGAAGGCGCGCGATTCCAGCGAGTTCATTCTCCGCGCCGGACAAAAGCCGGCCCGCAGTATGGCCGACGTGCGCAAGGACCGTCATGAGACCAAGGACGGCAACCGCGTTGTCATCCAGGAAGACAACCGCACCATCGAGCGCGACGGCAACCGTACCATCATCCGCCACAACGAAGCGGATCGTTTCGCGGTCGGCGCGCGCGATGTCAAGGTCGACCACCGCGGCAATGAGACGATCAGTATCATCCTGCGGCCGAATGGAATCAGCATCGTCAGCACCACCGACGAACGCGGCCATCTGCTCCGCCGCGTGCGCCGCGACCGAAACGGCCACGAGGTGGTGATTATTGACAACGGCACAGCCGGCGCGCGGCGCGGAGATTATTTCGTCGATGTGCGGCCGCCGCGGGTCCGCGGCCATAACGACCGCTATATCGTCGATGCCCGCCGGGCCAGGCCCGACCTGATTTATCAGGTGCTGCTCGCGCCGCCGGTGGAAGCCCTCGATCGCCGCTACACCGCCGACCAGGTGCGCTACAGCTATCCGTTGCGCGAATATATGCCGCGTGTCGATCTTGGCATCAACTTCGACACCGGCTCCTGGCAGCTGTCGCCCGACCAAGTCGGCGAACTCAGCGTGATTGCGAACGGCATCAATCGCGCCATCGACAAAAATCCGCGTGAAGTGTTCCTGATCGAAGGTCACACCGACGCGGTCGGCGACAAGGAGGACAATCTCTCCTTGTCCGACCGCCGCGCCGAGGCCGTCGCCATCGCCTTGACCGAACAGTTCCAGGTGCCGCCGGAAAATCTGCTGACGCAGGGCTATGGCGAGGAAAACCTCAAGGTGGCGACCGACGGCCCGTCGCGCGAAAACCGCTACGTCGCGGTGCGGCGCATCACGCCGCTGATCGCTCAGGCCGGCACCGAGGGCAGCGGCAGCAACCGCTAACGAAACCCCGATGCGCTTGCGGCACGCTTGAGCGACCGCCGACGTCAGTATTCACCCCCGGGCTCAATTCCGGGGGTGGATTTTTTTACGCTTGGTACGTTTGCCGGGACGCGAATAAGTTTGACAGCGCCCATCCGAGCGCCGTCCTATCCCGTCGCCACGCCCGATTGTTTGAGGTTTGAACGCGAAGGGCTCGTCCGGCCTGCGACTGGGTCGGCCGCGTGCGACATAAGACGCGACTTAAGGCGTGGGACAAATAGCAAAGCTGCACGACAAGCCCGCTGGAATTTCCGACTATATTCAATCGAGACTCAGCTTCGTATCCTCGCACCAAATCCGCAACAGCGAGCAGTACGCCACGGGATGATGGCGGAGGGAGTGTAACTGCTAATCAAATTCTCTACTCGAAGTGCAGGGTAATTCCGCGTAATCCAGCGAATTTAGGTGTACCAGCTGGTAATGGCTCTACAGTTATTTTGAGTCATCAGCAGTCATCGCGACAGATCGCAATGTCCGCTTTTAGACCAAATCGGACAAAGATGGATTTTGGCCGGGAACCGCTTGTCGGCTTATGAAGTCATCAGCAGTCATCGCGACAGATCGCAATGTCCCCATATAGACCAAATCGGACAAATATCGAATCGGCCGGGAACCGCTTTCGGCTTATGACCCATCTGCGACATCGGCCCGCCTTTTATGCTGCAATAGCGAAGCCATTTTCGACCCCTATCAAAGCACCCCTTTGAGGCGCACGATCCTGTCTGCCGAGCGGAGGGGCGAACATGCGGCGGCGGCAGTTTCTTAGTGTCCTGGGTGGTGCGGCGGTCGCGTGGCCGCTTACGGCGCACGCGCAGCAGACCAGGAAGATCTACCGCGTCGGATTTCTGTGGGACGGTCCAGACGTATTTCCGGATGCCCTTGAAGCTTTCCGCCAAGGACTTCGCGAACTGGGCTATGTGGAAGGCCAGAACATCGCCATCGAATACAGATGGGCGGAGGGCAAGCCGGAACGGATGCGCGAACTTGCGGAGGAACTTGTCCGGCTCAAGGTCGATGTCATCATGGCACCGAGTTCCATTTACACCGCGGCGGCTATGCGAGCGACCTCGACAATTCCTATCATTTTCATGAGCCACGCAGACCCGCTCGCCACCGGCCACGTGGCAAGCCTTTCACGGCCGGGCGGCAATGCCACCGGGCTCTCCCTGATGATGACCGAGACAAATGTCAAAGGCCTGGAGCTGCTCAAGGCAGCTGTTCCCGGGCTGTCGCGCGTCGCCGTCATCTTTGACCCTGCTACGCCCTCGCATGGACCGGGCTTGAACGCTGTGAAAGAGGCAGGACCGGCACTGGGGCTCCGGATTCAGCCAGTGGCCGTGCGCAGTGCGACGGAATACGACGAGGCGTTTTCGGCAATCGTCCGGGAACGCGCTGACGCGGTTCTGGTGCTTTCCACCCCCCTTTTCATCTCCGGGGCCAAGCGGCTCGCTGAACTCGCGATCACGCACAAAATTCCTTCGTTATTTGGGCCAAGACAGCACGTGCAAGCCGGGGCGTTGATGAGTTACTCGCCTGACCGTGTCGATCTATGGCATCGTTGTGCCATCTATGTGGACAAAATTCTGAAAGGCGCTAAGCCCGCGGACTTGCCGGTGCAGCGGCCCACGAAGTTCGACCTCGTCATCAATCTGAAGACCGCCAAAGCAATCGGACTAGCTGTGGCGCCATCGTTTATCCTCCGCGCCGACAAGGTAATCGAATGAGACGGCGCGAGTTCATCACGCTTCTCGGCGGCGCGGCGGCTGCATGGCCACTCGCGTGAACGCGCAGCAGGCAGGGAGAATTCCGCACATCGGCTTCATGGGCAATTCCACCGCGGCGTTGGAAGCTAATCTCGTCGAGCCCTTCCGCGAGGGTCTACAAGAGCTTGGTTACGAGGAAGGGCGCAACCTCATCATTGAGTTCCGTTGGGCTGAAGGAAAATACGACCGGTTTCCCGCGCTCATCGCCGAACTGATCGCTTTAAAAGTCGATGTGATTGTGACTGCCGGCACTCCCGCCTCGCTCGCCGTCAAGAAAGCGACTACATCCGTTCCCCTGATCATGATTGGCGTCGGGGACCCCGTAGCTACTGGCCTTGTCGCGAGTCTCGCTCGGCCAGGCGGCAACATCACCGGGTTGACCTCGATGTCATGGGAGATGGAGGGCAAGCGTTTGGAGTTGCTCAGAGAGGTAGCCCCTACGGTCTCTCATATTGCAGTTTTTTGGAATGCGGGCAGTCCGATACAAGTCATTCAAGAGCAGCAAACGCGGACTGCAGCCAAAGTTTTAGGAATGAAGATGTTGTCTTTGGGAGTACGCAACCTTGATGAGATCGAGACGGCATTCACAACGATCGTCAGGGAGCAACCGGACGCGCTTCTTGTTCTGGCGGACCGGCTGTTTCTTTACCACCGCAAACTTATCGCGGAATTTGCCGCACAGCACCGCTTGCCTGGGGTGCATGCCTACCGGGAATTGGTCGAAGCGGGCGGTCTGATGTCTTACGGACCAAGCTATGCCGATATACACCGGCGCGCCGCGATATACGTAGACAAAATTCTCAAGGGTACGAAACCGGAAGACTTGCCGGTGGAACGGCCGGTCAAGTTCGTGCTTGTGGTCAACCTCAAGGCCGCCAAGGCACTCAGCCTCACCGTGCCATCCACGCTGATCGCGCGCGCCGACGAGGTGATTGAATAACGATCCTTTTTGCTGCGGAGCATAAGTCAGCTTGTGGCACTTAGCGGACATTCCAGCCGCGACCGCGTTTGTCCGCTTTTGGACCAAAGCGGACATCCCCGCTTGCCTGGTGGTATCTGATGCTACCTGATGCTCACTAAGCGTACCTAATCGTACACAATCGCGCTTAGTCGCGTTGGCGGAGGGAGTGTAACTGCTAATCAAATTCTCTACTCGCAACGCAGAGTACTTGTACGTACTCTCGCGAACCTGGAGGTGGTTCTGCCCCACAGCTTCCATTGCCTTATCCTCGATTTCGAGGGCAAACTGTAAATAGATCGACCGCTATTTAGAACCGATTTCACCATTCTAGCTACGAATGACAAACCGATGGCTCCTCTTAGCTCCTATCGCGCGAGTTAATTTCCGGCATTCAGGATCGCGACCGAGCAATAAAGCTCGCGCGCTATTTGGGATACGATCTCAGACTTTGAGCCCTCATGCTCACGAACCATACGCACGATTATCTTAGCGATTTTGATCGCCCATTCTCGTTCTCTTTTAGTGGGCTGCGGCATTCCATATTCAAAGCTGCGATCTTCCTTAGTCATACTCAGGCCTCAGTTTTTCTCGAGAACCCATTGCCTTTGGCACCGCTTTAACTCTAGTGGCCATAGATCGATATCGTCAAAATTGCAAAACAAATTCTCTAATCGTACCGCAGAGTGGCTCCGCGTATCGGAGCGAATTTGGCGGTATCGCGGAGGGAGTGTAACTGCTAATCAAATTCTCTACTCGAAGTGCAGGGTAATTCCGCGTAATCCAGCGAATTTAGGTGTACCAGCTGGTAATGGCTCTACAGTTATTTTGAGTTATCAGCAGTCATCGCGACAGATCGCAATGTCCGCTTTTGGACGATTCCGTTGAAAAAGGCCGCAGGCAATCGAGGTTGATCGCGTCGCCGGATTGGAGACGCGCTAGATCGGCGGCGCAATCTGCCCTCAGGCCGGTTTTAGTTGGGGTGCGAGGATCAGCTTGGCCAATTTCCGGAGGTTCTGAGCTGTTGCTGCGAGGAGGAACTCATCGCGAGCGCCATTCGGTCCTCGTAGTCGAAGCCGGCCGAGGTTGAGAATGCGCTTGAGATGCGCAAACAGCATCTCGACCTTTTTTCGCAATCGTCGAGACGTTCGGCCTTCCCACGATTTGGCGATCTGACGCGCCATATCACGAGCACCTTCGTGGACCGAGCGCGGTACTTTCCGGGTCGGGCTATTCGGACAGCACCTGGACTTCAATGCGCATCCTGCGCAGTCGTGTTTGCTCGCACGGTAAAGCATCGTCGCATCGTCATTCACCAAGGTGCCCGTCGTGGTTAGCTTCTTGCCGCCAGGGCAGAAGTAGACATCGCGCTCGTGGTCATAAGTGAAGTCATCGCGGGAGAAGGTGCCGTCCTTGCGGGCCGATTTGTCGAACACGGTCACATGCGGCTCGATGCCATGCTCGTGGACCAGCCAGCCAAGCATGTCGGCCGAGCCATAGGCGCTGTCGGCCATCAGTCTGGCAGGATAGAGATCGAAGCGTTCCATTGAACGTTCGATCATGCGTCGTGCGGCAAGGACCTCGGCTTGGCGGATCGCCGTGGTCGCTTCGACATCGACAATGATCGCGTTCTCGACATCGATCAGATAATTGGTGGAATAGGCGAAGAAGGCCTGTCGGGACTGTCAGGAATTCTTGTGTGTGAGGCCATGATGATGAGAACCAAAGGAGCATCATATGGCAATCGAGAAAGACCTACTGGACCAGCTACTGGCCGGCCGCGATCCCAAGGACGTATTCAATAAGGATGGGTTGGTCGACGAGCTGAAGAAGGCGCTCTCCGAGCGGATTTTAAATACCGAGATCGACGAGCATCTGGACGGGGACGGTGCTGAGGGCAAGTCCAATCACCGCAACGGCTACTCCAAGAAGTCGGTTC
Organism: uncultured Alphaproteobacteria bacterium; assembly: GCA_963739825.1. Classification (GTDB taxonomy): domain Bacteria; phylum Pseudomonadota; class Alphaproteobacteria; order Rhizobiales; family Xanthobacteraceae; genus Pseudolabrys. Next base: position 1,095,115 of record CAVUBU010000001.1, on the reverse strand, counting down.
TGACGGGCACCTCGAAGATGACGCTGTCGGTGCCGCGGGATCGAGCTGGCACCTTCGATCCGAAACTGATCGCCAAGTACCAGCGCAGGTTCCCGGATTTCGATGACAAGATTATCTCAATGTATGCGCGCGGGATGACGGTTCGCGAGATCCGCGGCCATCTCGAGGAACTCTATGGCATCGATGTTTCGCCAGATTTGATCTCGGCGGTCACCGATGCGGTGCTGGACGAGGTCACGGAATGGCAAAACCGCCCGCTCGATATCTGCTACCCGCTGGTGTTCTTCGATGCCATCCGGGTCAAGGTCCGCGATGAAGGCTTCGTGCGCAACAAGGCGATTTACATCGCGCTCGGCGTCCTGCCGGACGGCACCAAGGAGATTCTCGGCATCTGGATCGAACAGACCGAGGGCGCCAAATTCTGGCTGCGGGTCGTCAACGAGCTCAAGACCCGCGGCGTCCAGGACATTCTCATCGCGGTCGTCGACGGCCTGAAGGGCTTTCCCGAGGCCATTACCGCCGTTTTCCCGCAGACCATCGTACAAACATGTATCGTCCACCTGATCCGCCATTCGATGGATTTTGCCTCCTGGAAGGATCGCAAGAGTGTCGCCCAGGCGTTGCGCACGGTCTATCGCGCGGTTGATGCCGCCGCCGGCCAGGCCGCCCTCGACGCCTTCGCGCAAGGTCCGTGGGGTGGAAAGTATCCGGCAATCGCGCAGAGTTGGCGCCGCAACTGGGAACTCGTGATCCCCTTTTTTGCTTTCCCTGAAGGCGTGCGGCGGATCATCTACACCACGAATGCTATCGAGGCGCTGAACTCAAAACTACGCCGCGCCGTCAGGACCAGGGGGCATTTCCCCTCTGACGATGCCGCGATGAAGCTGTTATACTTGGTCTTGAACCACGCCGCTGCGGAATGGAAACGGCCGCCGCGCGAGTGGGCCGAGGCGAAGACGCAATTCGCCGTCATGTTCAAAGAGCGTTTCGTGCGTGCATGACGGATAACCGCCTCACACAGAAATTCTGACAGTCCCGGCCTGTCCACCATGGGCTCCGGTCCAGCGCGCCGCCGGATCGGCCGGCGAGATAAACTTGGGCGTCACCTCGCTCGCGGCACCGAACGCCGCATCATCGAGCACGGCCAGGTACTCCTTGACCGCACGGCCTGCGGCTTCCGACGGAAGACCCTTCTCGCCCTCTGTGCCCTTCTGCCGGTTGGCGTCCGCCTTGATCAGGCTGGCATCGACCGCAAAGCCTTCGCCGCCGACCAGACCCTCACGAATGCAGCGCCGCAGCACCGTCTCAAACAGCCGTCGGAACAGGTCGCTCTGCCGAAAGCGGCCGTGCCGGTTCTTCGAGAACGTGGAATGATCGGGGACACCGCCGTCGAGCCCGAGCCGACAGAACCAGCGGTACGCCAGATTAAGGTGGACTTCCTCGCATAGGCGCCGCTCGGAGCGGATGCCGAAGCAGTAGCCCACGAGCAGCATGCGGATCATCAGTTCGGGGTCGACCGACGGCCTACCGATGACGCTGTAAAAGGCGGCCAACTCCCGCCTCAACTCGCCCAGTTCGACGAACCTGTCGATCGACCGCAAGAGATGATCAGCCGGAACATGTCTATCGAGCGAGAACTCGTAGAACAGAGCAGCCTGATCGACTTGCCGATGTCCCATCATGATCTTCAGTCCTGCCTCTCGCAGCGACTGAATCAGCGAACGTCGTGCGTCGCAACTGCTGCCTTTTTCAACGGAATCGATCATTAGCAGATATCGCGGGAGATCGCCGACATGTTCGCTTTCGCGAATTCCCGTCTACAATGCCTAGACTATTGCCGCGCCAGTGCGATGCGAATTGCGTCGGCTGGGTCGATCTAATGGTAGCCCTTATCCTCGGCAATTAAGAGAAGCACGCAATTTACGCGGCCATTGAAGGCATTGTCTTCGGGTGGGTATCCGCCTCAATCTGTGGCCGCCTTCCCCGCGGGCGCGACTTCCAACGCCAGTAATAGCGAAAGCCGGTACGATGCCAGCGCACCAGTGTCTCAGGTTGGACAATCGTGAGGACCTGCAAATCGATGGAACCCATCGATACAGCCGGACAAAGAACCTGCGGTCACTGTCCGTCAGCCGGACCCTGCCCTAAACCTTACGCCGCAGTACGATCAACTGATGTCGGAGAACCGCTTTTTCGGCCTCAAGTCGGCTCTTCGACTTGAATGGCGCAGCCAAGACGGCAATTACGAAACACAGCAGCGCGATCATGGTGCGCTGACGTTAAGCGATTCTTTCACCTAATCGATGCGGATAATGTTTTCGGTACATACAGCCCCCGCGGCGCGTGCCGCTAGCTCGCGACTTAATCCTTTGAGATGCGATGCAGAACAGCGACCATCACGAGAGAGCCGACGTAAATTCCGATAACATTGCCGAGCACGATCATGCCGCTGACATACATGAGATTGTTGTCCGGCTTCGCTATCCCGATACCCAGCCCGATGCCGAGCATGACGATTGGTGGTATCACCGCTACGGAAATCGCGATGCCGGCGACGGCTTCGTGAATTTTAGGCGAATAGAATGCATACGTTCCAGCTATGCCGGAAAAAAGCGCGACGAGAAAATAATCCAATCCCGCCCCGCCTAATCGATCGACAATCTCCGACCGGAATGTCGTCGCGGAAATAAGGCCAACGGTGATCGCGGCAGCAACGGCAGCGATAAATCCCACTGCAAATGTACTAGCGGCCCGAATGAATGCGCTCCAATCGGCCTGGTAGGTTGCGGCGCCGGCGCAAATGACCGGATAGAGCAGCGGGGAAATCACCATGGCGCCGACAATGACGGGGGCGCTGTTCATCTTGAAGCCCAGGGCGCAAATGGCGGCCGCTGCGACCGTAAGCAGCAAGAAATCGAGATCGATTTTCGCGCGTTCCTTAAGGTCAAGATAAGATTGATCGATGCCCTTTTGGGTAATGTGCCCTATCATTGCCGCCCCTTACGAATTGCCGCGGTTGGAAATGCCGTGTCGGTGCAAGCCGTCACCGAATTTCAATTCTTTTAAGCATTTCCCAGATCGGCACCGCCGTAACTCCACCAACAATCCCACTCAGATAGCTCGGCATATCGGTGTTGAAGAGCCAGCGCCACAGCAGGCCGGCGACGAGGCTCGTCAGCAGCATGGTCACCAGTGTGATCAACAATCTCTGCCAAAGCGCCACATTCTCTCTCCCGGTTCAAATGTGAGCCACTGTTATTAGCGAGCATAATGACTTTGTCTTTTGCGCCGCGTCGCAATTTTCAGACAACCGTGCCGAACAACTTCCCGATTCCGGCGGTGAGGGCCATCGCCAAGGCGCCCCAGAATGTCACGCGGGCCGTGGCGCGTAGAACGTTTGCGCCGCCGGCTTTTGCCCCGATCGCCCCCAGAAGCGCGAGAAAGCCCAATGACGCGGCGGACACGATAGGGACAAGCAAACTGGCGGGGGACACGACCAACATAAGCAAGGGCATGGCCGCGCCGGTGGAAAACGTCACGGCCGAGGTCAGTGCGGCCTGCACCGGACGCGCACTGGTGGTTTCAGATATTCCAAGCTCATCGCGCGCGTGCGCGGTGATGGCATCTTTCGCCATCAGCTGCTCGGCAACCTGCCCCGCCAGCGCCCGATCGACACCGCGGTGGACGTAGATTTCCGTCAGCTCATTGAGTTCAAATGCCGGGTTTTCGCTCAGCTCCTTGCGTTCGCGCGCAAGATCCGCCCGTTCGGTATCGGATTGTGAGCTGACCGACACATACTCGCCGGCGGCCATCGCCATGGCGCCGGCCACCAGTCCGGCAACGGCTGCGACCAAGACGGCGTTCTGGTTAGCGGCCGCTGCGGCCACGCCGACAATCAGGCTGGCGGTCGAGATGATACCGTCGTTGGCCCCAAGCACAGCGGCTCGCAGCCAACCGACGCGGTCGACGAAGTGGTTCTCTGGATGCCGGCGAAGGCGGCTCATCCGATTTCCGCCCACCGGATCAGAGCCGCCCCATCAGAACGAGCACAACGAGGACGATCAGAATGACGCCGATGACACCGATGCCCCCATGACCATAACCGTAGCCGTAGCCGCCGAAGCGGCCACTGAAACCCCCGAGCAGGAAGATGACAAGGATGATGATGAGTATGAGGCCGAGCGACATGATCTATCTCCCGTTGCAGCACCTAACTGAACATTGATCTTCTTCGCACTCCGACTGACGCTCTCGGTCGGCGTTTTCCGGATGAGGCGCTATCGACGGCAAATTCCGGGAAATGCCAAACTACTTTTTCTCGATAGAAATTCCACTTTTGCCGACGTTGATCTCGATGCCAGTGGTCTTCTGCCGCTCCTGGTAGAGCTGATAACCGATCACCGCGGTGACGACGGCAAGAACGCCGATGACGAGGTAGAGGATGTTACGATTCATGGTCTGGTTCCCCCTTTTGGTCCCGGAAACGCCTACTCAGATTAACCCATTCTCAGCTTCGGGCGCGTTGCGCTCCACATGCGATGTCCAGTCGAAGCAACCGAGATGACAGCTTCTGGCGGCATCGTCGTGAGCCGTGGCTAAAACCAATAATTTCCCGCTAGCGGGAGCACTCGCTGAAGGATCGCCCCCACACAGACCAGCACCACGAGCAGTTTGAGAAGATTTGCCAATCGACCGTCGTTAACGAACTTATCGATGGCCCAGAAACAAATCGCGCCGACAACGCAAATGATCAGAACCCCGATCAAGATTGAAAGCATGGCAATCCCCTGTGTAAGTGCCGTAACGAGGCCTGGTCGACGATACTCACGACATTAGGGCCACCCATCGACCATGCGCTTTGAAAATGCAAAACCTTTCATCGCCTTATTGTGCGCCTCATGGAAACGCACACGCCGACGATTACGCCGACCTCGTCTCGCACCTACTTGTCGCGTGTCAACCGGCCCTGGGCCACGCTCCGATCGTGAGCGAGACTATGCTCACAAGTCCCTTTATGCCGTGTCGCAACTCTGCGAAACACACCGGGCGAACGCGACCCGATCAAGCGGACTTACTGCCACGGACAATAAGCCACGCATTGATCGACAACATCTCCCTCAATCGTCTCGACCTCCTGCCACATTAGCTGGCAACCGTCTTCGGTCAGCCCTTCGCAATACTGCTCGGGTGCCGAAATATATGCATAAGGGTAATACTCATTCGATTCGATTGCGATGGCGCCCAAGGTGCTGAGCGCGACAAACGTCCACCAACCGTTGCCATGGCGTACGCGGTGTCTGCCGCGCCAGACCGAATAATTATGGCCACGAATTGAGGTCCGACCAGCGCTGCTCACAGGCATGCCGCGCAATTTTCCCGCAGTCACAGCGCGCGTTCCACGCGGGGTAATCGTGCGGGTGGCTTTCGGGGTCACCGTGCGGGTCGCTCGCGGCGTAACCGTGCGGGTTGCTCGCGGTGTGACGGTGCGGGTGGCTTTTGGGGTCACCGAGCGGGTTGCTCGCGGCGTGACGGTGCGGGTGGCTTTTGGGGTCACCGTGCGGGTCGCACGCGGAGTGACTGTGCGGGTTGCTCGCGGCGTAACCGTGCGGGTCGCGCGTGGGGTGACTGTGCGCGTCGCGCGCGGGGTGATTGTGCGGGTCGCACGTGGGGTGACCGTGCGGGTCGCGCGTGGGGTGGCCGCGTGGGTCCCACCGCCGCCACGCGGTGCGACTGCATTGCCACCACCGCGGGGCTGGCCCTGCGCCTTTCCTTTTTGTTGTTTTTGGTTTTGTTGTTGTTGACCCACTTGCGCTGAGGCAGGCGCCGAGGTCAGGATGAAGCACCCGCCCACCGACAGCGCCATAATTGCCATTGCTACATTGCGAAGCATATCATTTCTCCTATTTTGACATAATTATCGAAGCGAGCGGATTGCAGAGTGATACCTAGAAAACATTGCCATTCATCGCCTGAACATCATTTGTTGTTTTGCCCTGATATCGAGTTGTAGTGTTGCGAGCGGTTTTTACATCGAATTCGATCGGCCCTCGATTTGTAAGCGCTCATTAGAACTGCACCGTAAATCGCGTGCCTTGGTTGTTATCGTCTCGACCGATCAGCAATGCACCGCCGATCCGTTCGACAAACGATCGAATTATCCTCATTCCCATCCCCTTGCCGGCGGCTGGATCAAATCCCGCCGGCAAACCTGGGCCATCATTGGAGACCGAGAGCGCGTGGCTCTTACCGGGATTCCGTTGCAACCTGACAGTGATCCGGCCTTTGCCGTATTTGGCCGCGTTCGTGATCAGTTCGTTGACAATGAAGCCGAGCGGAAGGGCGGTGACGGACGGGAGCGTGATTTCGGCTCCCTCGACGACGATGACCCGCTGCAGACCCTTTTCCGAGGACAGCATCGTGGAGAAATCGTGACAAAGATCATGGAGGAATTGCTTGAACGCGACGCTTTGTACGCCATCGCAATAATGGAGACGGCGATGCATGCGCCCGATCGTGGCTACGCGGTCGGCCGCGGCAGCCAATTGCGAAGCGACCTCGGCATTCGCCGACGCCCGGCTTTGCAGCGAAAGCAGGCTGACGATCACTTGCAGGTCGTTCAGGAGTCTATGATCGGACTCCTTGCTCAGGAGCACTTGATTTTGAAGCAACTCGTCTTCTTGACGGAGCAGAGTTTCGTTTTGGGCGAGCGTCTCTCGCAACCGGATTTCCGTCAGTCTTTGTGCCGCCAACCTGCGCTTACAACTCGCGACCCTGCGGCACTCTGGGCCCTCAAATGTGACGATCGGAGGCGCGTCCGTGCTGGCCGGCAAATGTTCATGGGCCATGTCGCCAGCCTCCCACGCTAGGCGCGGAATCCGTAACCCTGACACCAGTACGGCCGCGTCGACACGCTTTACATTCAATGCTGTGAATATTACGGCCGAGCTGCATTGATCCAAATCAATTATGTCCGATACCGGACATCCATCCTGCACAGGCCACTAACGAAGGCTTCTGGCGCAGAGAGAAAAAACGGCCGGATCGCGCGACCGTTGCGAGAATTATGCGCTCGATAGCGGCCTGCTTACGGGATGGGGGTCAACTGGCCAGGTCAAGCGCAGCGGCGGTCCTTTGGTGCTGCGACCGGACCGCTAGCGCAGGCTGCGCCCTTGTACCGAAGGAGTTGAGCGATATGTCCGCTTCCAGACACTTTAGTTAGGGCAGCAACCCTGTCATGCCTGTCATGCTGCCGCGGGAGAGCTGAGCCTCGCCCCAAGTGTCCGATACGAGACATTGGCCTTGCTTGCCGCGTTAAACAGGCGCAGCCTTCGCAGGCGATTGGCCGCTGGGCTTCATTGACGAGACTTAGCGACAAAAACCGGAAAATTCGCTGGCCGAGGCCAGGCGTGTGCAATACGCGCCAAGTCGAACCGTATGAGCGTGACCAAAATGAGCAGCAAAGTGGTGGCCAGCCGCAAAGCGTCGGGCCTGCATGCCAACCGAATGCTCGGTTTGCTGCCGCCCAGAGATTACCAACGGCTCCGCCCGCATCTTCATCGTATTCCGCTGGAGTACAGGAAGTCTCTCTACCGTGCGAACAAGCCCATCGAATTTGTCTATTTCATCGAGACTGGCGTCGGCTCCCTGGTGAACACCATGAGGAACGGCCAGGCAGCCGAGGTTGGAACCATCGGCAACGAGGGCGTGGTGGGTCTGCCCGTCGTGTTGGGTGACGACCGGACGCCTACAAGCGTTTATGTCCAGGTTCCTGGTGCCGGCCTAAGAATGAAGGCGAGCCTGTTCAAAAAGGAACTGGCGCGCAGCGCTTCGATGCGAGCCGTGATGCTTCGCTATACCCACGCCTTCTTCAACCAGGTGGCCCAGTCCGCCGCGTGCAATCGCTTTCATAGCTTGCAGCAGCGGTGTTGCCGCTGGCTGCTGATGACGCACGACCGCATGCCTTCGGATGAGTTTCTGCTCACGCAGGAGTTCCTCGCCATGATGCTGGGGGTACAACGGACCGGCGTGACGGCTGCGGCGGGCGCTCTACAACGGGCCGGCCTCATCCGCTACAAACGTGGCAATGTCACGATCATCGATCGTCGCGCTCTGATGCAGCGCTCGTGCGAATGTTACGGCGTTTCCAAGAGGGAATTCGATCGGCTGCTCGGCGAGCGAGTAAAACGCAAAGTCCGGTCAGCGTCCGATCCAGCAGAGTTATGAGCGGTGCACTGAATATCGTGCGTTATTTTTAAACATGGGCATCGGGCAAAATGCGCCGCGAACGAGCATTGATCTGCGTCAATGACGCAATAGCGGCTTTGAGCCTTCAAATATGCGGTGGCGATTGCGGATGAGATTATCCGTATCCTAGTTCCCAACGGAAGGCAGACTCACATGGACAAAGACCGGATCAAGGGATCGGCGCAGCAGGCCAAAGGTGTCGTGAAGGAAGTCGTTGGCAAAGTCACGGGCGATGCCAAGCTCGAAGCTGAAGGCAAAAGCGAAAAGGTTGCCGGAAAGATTTCAGAACGCGATTGGCGGCCTCAAGGATACGCTTCGCGGTCAATAGACTTCAAATTAAAACCCCTAACAGGCAATAGTTTAGAAAAGGCGGCGATTTCAATGCAAATGGCTGGACTCCTAGCAGCGATTGCCCTTGCGGGCGCGCTTTCGGTCGCGCCTGGCGGCAACGCCGGAGCGGTTTCCGGTTCGTCCGGGCTCTCGCGGATTGACGGCCTTTCGGCCATCGTATTTGTGCAGGACAAGAAGAAGTCCGAGACGGTGAAGCACAAAATAAAGCGGATCTGGCGGAACATGACTGGCTACAAGTTCGACGTCGCCTGTCCAGCCTTCCCGATCACGCTCTCGCGGACGACCTGCACTGCGACCGGCAAGAATTGCGAAGACGCGCGCGCGAAGTGCCAATCCCAGCACGCGCTCTGTGACGTCAGAGATGCACGCTAGCGACCGGAAGGCTGCGGATAGCCAACGCCCGCAACAAGCCGGGAACCTATCAGTTTCAGAGATTCGATGAGTCTCACCAATGGAGATGAGCATGTCGCTCGGAAACATACTACTTATCATTCTCGTCATCATACTACTAGGCGGCTTTAGCGGGTTCGGTGGCGGCCCGTTTTACGGGACAGGCTACTACGGTGGCGGCGGCCTTGGTCTCGTGCTCGTTATCGTCTTGATCTTGGTTTTGCTCGGAAAGCTCTAAGGTCGCGATCGCCATGCGGAGACTGCCATGAACGTGATCCCTGTCATCATCTATGCGGCGGAGTTGGCGCTAGCTGCAATCATCTTGTTCTACGTCGTCGAGATGTTGACCATACCAAGCAACATGAAGCGGGTTTGTCAGGGGTTGATTATCCTGATTGCCATCCTTTCGGTGATCGGAGTGTTGCTTGGCTCGGCTCCGCCCCCAGCAAGCCACGTTGGCGCGCCTGCTCCAAACTCACCAAGCAATCCAAGCATTATCCGGTAATAGGAGATCAACCACAAAACCGACATGGTGGACGATTCGACGGGACCCTCGTGTCGAAGAATTCTACTCGTGTCGAAGAATTTAATTGATCCGGTTGAATTATGCGTTCTTGGCTCGATGAATTCGAATTCGTCTGCGAGATGTCTGGCAATCTCAGTCATTCAACAGCAAGGAGACCATCATGGTTATCACTGCCGCACACTTGTCACCGATCATTGCCCTCATCGCAGGTATCTTGATCCTGGTTATGCCGAGGTTGTTGAACTATGTCGTCGCCTTTTACCTCATTATCGTCGGTCTTATTGGGCTGAACGGCATCTATCATTTCATCCACTGACCCCGGACATTTATTCTCTCGGGTGCAGGCGCACCATGCAATCGGCCAAAAACAAAAGAGTGCTGGTGGTCGAGGATGAAGCCCTCGTCGGAATGATGATCGAGGATGTCCTTGGTGACTTTGGATATTCGGTCGTTGGGCCGATAGAAAACCTGCAAGCAGCTATACTTCTTGCAGCGACAGAACAAATTGACGTTGCAGTGGTAGATATCAACATCTCAGGACAAGTAGCGACCGCCGTGTGGTCTGCATTGAGGAAACTGGACCAATTTGAATGAGAGTTTTCCGGTTAGGCTTTGATTGAAAGGAGCCTGACCGATGAAGAAGTCGAGATTTAGCGATCAGCAGATCGCCTTTGCCCTGCAACAGGCGGAGACGGGGACGTCTGTTGCGGATGTCTGCCGGAAGCTGGGGATATCCGAGGCTACGTTTTATCGTTGGAAGGAACGCTACGGTGGGCTGATGCCCTCGGAGGTGCGTAAGCTAAAGCACCTCGAGGAAGAGAACGCCCGGCTGCGCAGACTGGTTTCGGATCTGAGTTTGGATAAGGAGATGTTGCAGGAGGTTCTCAGAAAAAAAGTTTAAGGCCTGCCCAGGGACGGGAGCTGGTGGATCATATCCGCACCTGCTTTCGGGTCGGCACGAGGCGGGCCTGCCGTGTGCTGATCCTGCATCGATCGATGTACTTGTATAGATCGAGGCGACCTGAGCAGGCCGTGTTACGCAAAAGGATTCGTGAGATCGCGGAGACGCGGGTCCGGTACGGATATCGGCGGATCCACATCCTGTTGCAACGCGAGGGTTGGCCTGTTGGTCGAACCCGGGTGTACCGGCTCTATAGGTTTGAAGGGCTGCAAATGCGCCACAAACCGCCCCGGCGTAGGGTCATGGCCAAGCTTCGAGACGACCGTGCGACGGCTATTGCACCCAATGACTGTTGGTCCATGGATTGGATGTTCGATCAGCGGGACTGTCAGAATTTCTGTGTGAGGCGGTTATCCGTCATGCACGCACGAAACGCTCTTTGAACATGACGGCGAATTGCGTCTTCGCCTCGGCCCACTCGCGCGGCGGCCGTTTCCATTCCGCAGCGGCGTGGTTCAAGACCAAGTATAACAGCTTCATCGCGGCATCGTCAGAGGGGAAATGCCCCCTGGTCCTGACGGCGCGGCGTAGTTTTGAGTTCAACGCCTCGATAGCATTCGTGGTGTAGATGATCCGCCGCACGCCTTCAGGGAAAGCAAAAAAGGGGATCACGAGTTCCCAGTTGCGGCGCCAACTCTGCGCGATTGCCGGATACTTTCCACCCCACGGACCTTGCGCGAAGGCGTCGAGGGCGGCCTGGCCGGCGGCGGCATCAACCGCGCGATAGACCGTGCGCAACGCCTGGGCGACACTCTTGCGATCCTTCCAGGAGGCAAAATCCATCGAATGGCGGATCAGGTGGACGATACATGTTTGTACGATGGTCTGCGGGAAAACGGCGGTAATGGCCTCGGGAAAGCCCTTCAGGCCGTCGACGACCGCGATGAGAATGTCCTGGACGCCGCGGGTCTTGAGCTCGTTGACGACCCGCAGCCAGAATTTGGCGCCCTCGGTCTGTTCGATCCAGATGCCGAGAATCTCCTTGGTGCCGTCCGGCAGGACGCCGAGCGCGATGTAAATCGCCTTGTTGCGCACGAAGCCTTCATCGCGGACCTTGACCCGGATGGCATCGAAGAACACCAGCGGGTAGCAGATATCGAGCGGGCGGTTTTGCCATTCCGTGACCTCGTCCAGCACCGCATCGGTGACCGCCGAGATCAAATCTGGCGAAACATCGATGCCATAGAGTTCCTCGAGATGGCCGCGGATCTCGCGAACCGTCATCCCGCGCGCATACATTGAGATAATCTTGTCATCGAAATCCGGGAACCTGCGCTGGTACTTGGCGATCAGTTTCGGATCGAAGGTGCCAGCTCGATCCCGCGGCACCGACAGCGTCATCTTCGAGGTGCCCGTCAGAACCGACTTCTTGGAGTAGCCGTTGCGGTGATTGGACTTGCCCTCAGCACCGTCCCCGTCCAGATGCTCGTCGATCTCGGTATTTAAAATCCGCTCGGAGAGCGCCTTCTTCAGCTCGTCGACCAATCCATCTTTATTGAACACGTCCTTGGGATCGCGGCCGGCCAGTAGCTGGTCCAGTAGGTCTTTCTCGATTGCCATATGATGCTCCTTTGGTTCTCATCATCATGGCCTCACACACAAGATTCCTGACAGTCCCCGATCAGCTCTTCGATGGAAGACGGCTTTGGGTTCTGACTCTGGTCGACAACTTCTCCAGGGTGTGCCCCGCGCTTTGGGTTGGGCAACAGGCTAAAACATCCGACGCAGTCTCAGTGCTCAATCAGGCCGTCGCCGCGTTCGGCAAACCGCGAAGCATCAGGGTGGACAAACGGTAGCCAGTTCACCTCGCGCGAGTTCGACCTGTGGGCCTATGCGAACGGCGTCGTCCTGGACTTCAGCCGACCTGGCAAACCCACGGACAATGCCTTCATCGAAAGCTTCAACGCACGCGTTCGCCTTGAATGCCTGAACCAGCATTGGTTCCTGGACCTTGACGACGCCCGGACAAAGATCGAACTTTGGCGTCAAGACTACAACGATGTGAGACCGCACAGTGCAATCGGTGATCGGCCGCCGATGACCATGTTTACCGCCCATCGGAATACCCCGATGGGCTCAACCGTGCCAGAAGACCTCATTTAAATCGGTCCAAATATCCGAAGCGGACCAGCCAATGCAGGAATCTCTATACCGCTGGTTCAAAAAATCCGTCAGGTCAGTCGTTCAGCATCTTTAAAGCCGTGCGCAATTTATTCACCGATATGAAAATACCGCTCGAATATAGGTCTAGCCTACGGAAAAGACCGACATGCTCCAATCCGTTCTCAACTTCTTATCGTCTGTTGCCTTTTTTGTTACCTCCGTTTTCGGAGTCAATATGAGTAGTGAGCAGCAGGGCTACGACGTGATCGAACGGATTGGCAAGAATATTGAAATTCGCCAGTACCCGCCGCGGATCGTTGCTCAGACAACTATGGACACCAGCAAATCGGATAATCCACGAGGCGGTGCTTTTCGCATTGTCGTGGCTTACATTTTTGGCGCAAACAAAGCGCGTCAGAAGATCGATATGACGGCGCCAGTCGAAATAGCGACGTCACGGGGCGACCTTGGCTATCTCTTTGCGATTCAAACATCGCTGAGTATGAAAGTCATCGCCCTTCGCCTATTTCGTCCGCACTTTATGAGGGGCGATCAAGCGGACGAGTAACCCCTCCGGCCATCCTCTCATATTCGCCATCCAAACAATTCGGGAAATGTCAGATGAACGCATCGGTCATGAATGACAGCGACCTAAAGATGATGGCGCGCTGTATTGAGCTCTCTCGACAGGCAACAACTCAAAGGGAGCTACCGTTTGCATGTGTGATAAGCAAGGACGACGAAATTGTCGTCGAAGCGACAAACCGAGTTAAACGAGACGCGGATGTTACCAGACACGCCGAAGTGGTCGCCATTTCGGAAGCGCAGAGGAAGCTTGGGAAAAAGAAACTCTCTCGTTGCACGCTTTATTCGAACGTGGAGCCGTGCGCCATGTGTTCCTACTGCATTCGGGAGACCCGCATAAGTAGGGTCGTCTATGCCATTAGATCTCCGATCATGGGCGGATTCTCAAAATGGAAGCTTCTTCAGGACAAAGAACTCTCAGCAGTCATTCCGGAGATTTTTGGTAAAGCGCCCTTGGTCATAGGTGGAGTTCTTGAACGCGATGCCGAAGCCGTCTGGCACGACTGGCATCCGCTGATCTGGAGAATTATCAAATTTCGCGGCTGCTTTAGTGGCACCCCGCCCCAACAAAGCGGCCAAGATACTGTTGCACCGCTTCGCGATGGTTTTTTCCGCCATCTTTTGACGTTCCATCGCTAGCAACGCGGATGAAATGATAACGTCAGTCTGCCGCAAATCTAATCCGGATCGCGAATGAGGTGTTGCGGGGAATCATCCTAGGTAAATGGCCGCGTTATTTCACGAACAATCCATTCCACGGTCCGGTTTGAGCCCATAACGGGTTCCGGCTGGACTATAAATGATTGGACACGAATGACTCCGCTTAAAGCCATACAATGCTCGTGACCATGACCCAACAGCCCCTTGGACATGGCGGGCTGCCTTTGGGGGTGGTGACGATTTCATTGGAAACCAGTAAAAGCGGCTAATAGCGAAATCAGCGCATTACTTAGGCGACGTTTTCGCAACGGCAGCTGTCACCGATTCGACGCTCGGCTCCTTTGGCGTCAACAGTCGCGCGAGTATGTCGCTCAATTCGGACCGGTGAAACGGCTTCTGCAACACCGGAAAGCTTTGGTAACCGTCTAGAATTCTGCCCTTGTCATAGCCGGTCACAAAGACGAAGGGCACGCCGCGCGCGGCCAGCGCGTCGGCGATGGTGGTCCTCCCCCTGAAAAGTGGTCCGACCTGAACTATGTCATTTGACATGAAGGAGGACCGAGATGCCGAGGAAGAAGCACAAGCCCGAAGAGATTGTCGCGAAGCTGCGACAAGCCGATGTCCTTATATCGCAGGGGCAGGACATTTCTGATGTCATTCGCCAGATCGGCGTGAGCGAGGTCACCTATTATCGCTGGCGCCAGGAGTACGGCGGGCTCAAGACCGAACAGGTCAAGCGCCTGAAGGAGCTCGAGATCGAGAACAGCCGCCTGCGCAAGGCGGTCTAGGACCTGACGCTGGACAAGCTCATTCTGCAGGAGGCCGCCCGGGGAAACTTCTAAGCCCCGCGCGCCGACGCGCCTGTATCGAGCAGGTCATAGAAGTCATGCATGTCTCCGAGCGCCGTGCTTGTGCGGCGCTCGGGCAGCATTGCTCGACACAGCGCAAGGTACCGCGGGGCCGTTACGACGAAGAGCGGCTCACCGCTGATATTATTGCCTTGGCCCACCAATACGGCCACTACGGCTATCGCAAGATCGCCGGGCTGCTGGAACAGGCGGGCTGGATCGTCAACGACAAGAGGGTCGAGCGGATCTGGCGACGGGAGGGGCTGAAGGTTCCCCATAAACAGCCCAAGCGCGGCCGGCTCTGGCTGGCGGACGGATCGTGCATCCGGCTGCGGCCCGAATATCGTAATCACGTCTGGTCTTACGACTTCGTCGAGGACCGCATCCACGATGGACGGAAGTATCGCATGCTCAATGTGGTCGACGAGTTTACCCACGAATGCTTGGCGATTCGGGTCGCCCGCAAACTCAAGGCCATCGATGTAATCGATGTTCTCTCTGACCTCTTCATCCTGCGTGGCATCCCTGGCCACATCCGATCCGATAATGGCCCTGAGTTCATCGCCAAGGCCGTGCAGGAGTGGATCACAGCGGTCGGAGCAAAGACCGCCTCCATCACACCAGGCAGCCCCTGGGAGAATGGCTATGTCGAGAGCTTCAATGCCCGCCTGCGCGAAGAACTGCTCGATGGCGAAATCTTCTACACATTGCGGGAGGCCCAGATCATCATCGAAAGCTGGCGGCGTCACTACAACGCAATCAGACCGCATGAGTTCTTGGCTACAAGCCACCGGCGCCCGAGGTGTTCGTGCCAACTTTCGCCGCGTGGCCGGCTGCGCTACGTCGACCGGCTTCGCCAGCCACGCTGGCGCAACGGCCAACTCTTAACTAACATTCCACTTGGGCCACTCGATGGGGGCTGACCAAGTTGATGACGAAGGAAAAGGTTCTCGGCTTCAAGCCGCCACCGCGACTTGAACATGTCGGCGACGAATATTCCTAGCGCGTGCAAGATCGCAAACATCGCCCAGAATGATGCGATGATTCTGCCTCACAAGGCGAATCTACTCCGGATGGCGTTTTCGGAAACGACAGGTGACGGAGAACCGCATTCTCCGCCTCAAGCCTACTCTTCGACTTGATTGGTGCGGCTAAGACGGCGAGTATGAAATATAGCAGCGCAATCATGGTGCGCTGACGTTAGGCGATTCCGTCAGCTAATCAATGCGGATGAGGTTTTCGGTACACACAGACAAAAACCTTGGATCAAAATCCCTGCACGCCAGTGAGTTTCGAGCCACAGCAACAAAAAGCCCGGCTTCGAGGCCGGGCTCCTGCACTTCAGTGTTGCCGTCGAGCTATTTCGCCGGCGTGATCTTCGCTACAAAGCCTTCGAGCGGCTTGTAGGTTTCCTTAGCGAGGTCGGAATAGAGCCCGCCGAACTTGGTTGCCTGGGCGACGAAGCCCTCGTAGGCGCTCTTGAAGTAGCCCTGTTGGAGCTCGATCGCCTTCTCTACCGACTTAGTGCCGAGCAGCTGTTCGAAAACCTTGGTGGCCTCCTCGAAGGACTTCTTCGAATAATCGGTCATCTCGGTCGCGATCGTCTGCATGTGATTTGAGATCACGCCGAACGACTTCATCGCCGTGTCGGCATTCTCTTGTCCAACTTTCTGCATTTCATCGAAATTCTTGACCATGGCGTTCCTTTTCCGGCCTAAGCCCATTTGCCTGTCCCGACGACCGGCACAACCTCGATCTATGCTGCACTGCACAATAAATCAATCACCCAAAGACGCAGCTCTGCATCGGCGAGAGAGCATACCTCTGCCGAGCATCAATCCGCCGACGGCCGCTTGCCGATGATGTTGACGACCGTGAACGTCATCACGGTCTCGCCGGCCTGGTTGATGACCTCGACGAACGACGTGACCGCGCCGCGATCCGGCTTCGATTTCGACGGCACGTTTTTCAGCACGGTCACGCGCACCGACAGCATGTCGCCCGGACGAACCGGCTTGAGCCAGCGCAATTCGTCGAGGCCGGGCGAGGCCAGGCTCGCGGCGTGCGTGAGGTAGTGCTCGACATAGAGCCGCATCATCAGGCCCGCGGTGTGCCATCCGCTGGCGATGATGCCGCCGAAGGGGCCGCGCATGGCCACCTCGGGATCGGTATGTATCGACTGCGGGTCGAACCGCTTGGCGAACGCGAGCACCTCGGTCTCATCGACTGCGATCTCACCGAACTCGTGCACGTCGCCCTCGACGTAGTCGTCGAGGTAGCGGTCATTTATCGGGTGCTTGAACGGCATCGCACGATTTGCTGCCAGCGCGCCGTCAGGGCGTGCGCCCGTAGTACACGCGCAGGAACCCAGCGATGATGGCGCCCGCGGTAATGAAGATGAATAAGGGCAGCCAGAACAGCAGCGCGCCCAGCAAAAGGACGAAAAATACCGCCAGCATGATGGCGGTCGTCAGCACTGCCAGGACCACGCCGAGCGGTCGCACTCGCGCGATGTAGACGCGCTCCGTGCCGCGCGCGTCGGAGAAGACCCGCGCCCACGACGCGCCGTTTTCCGCTCGCTCTCCCGCGCGGCCGGGCGGAATGATCTCCGGCTCGTGGCGCGGTCTCTCACCCTTTGGCATCAGGCGTCGGTCCTCCTTGCATTCGCGATTTCATCGCCGCTCCATCCTCGCTCTCCATGGTCCCAATCGCAATGACTGATTGTTCGCGTGGCGGGCGACGCCTTGAACCTGGCCTAGGCATGACTATCTGTTTGATCAACAGACAAGCGTCTATGATGCCCCCCAACCCCAGCCCTTGTCTGACTTAGAGGCCGCCCGCGTGCCCGCGAGGCGGCCTTTCTTTGTTCACACCAAATTGGTAAGCGGAACGCCCGTGTTGCAACATTTTGGAGAGCATAGTGGCTAAAAGAACAAGACGTCGGGTGAAGCCTTGGACAAAGGCGAACTTTGCTGAGCTGCGAAAGTATTCGAAGGACCAGTTGTCGGTCGCAAAGATTTCGAAGTTGATGAAACGCACGGTCGGCGCGCTGCGCCAGAAGGCGCGCATTCTCGGCATTAGGATCGGTCATCGCCGTTAGAGGGTGAGCGCCGTCGCGACCTTATTCGTCGCGGCGGCGCGGCTGCCCGGCAAACGATAGTCGCGGTTCAAAGGGCTTCCTGCCACAAAGCGCTGGGGTTTTTCGGGGCTTCGATTGGGCTATACTGGCACCTCGATCCGTCGAGGCGTGACATGTCCGAACGCCGGTTCGTACTCACCGACTTTACTTACATGGGCCGCGAAAACTGCCTCCGGCTCTATGAGGCCGGCCGCGTCTACACGCTCCCCCGCGCCATCGCCCACGCCGCCGCCAAGCGCGGCCTCGTCGCGGCGCGGCGGCTCCCGAGCTGGACGCCGCCCGGCATGTTCCGGTCGCCGGAGGCGCTGACCGAGGCCGAAGTGGTCGAGGCGGAAGCGGAGCTGAAGGCACTGTCGCGTCACGCGCTGGAACTGATTGAGCCGACAGGCAATAGCTAACAACAACGTGGGGGGTGGCTTGGCGTTGGGAAGAACGATCCGCATTAACAGGGCGCCGGTCCTCACATTATGGGCCGCCGTCGTTGCTGAGCGGCTCGGCTTCGACCACGACGCCGCCTTGACGCTGGGACGCGCCGTGGCTGGGCTCAACGCGCACGCCAAGGGCGTGTCGCTAGGCCTCTTCGAGCCGTCGAAGAAGGCGGTCGATGAGCACCTCAAGAAAGCCAAGCGCGGAGCCACGCTCAAGGTCGATATACTTCATCGCGCGATCCCTGTGGTCCGAACGCCCGAAGGGCTCCGAGCGGTGAGCAAGGACCGGCCGATCTCACCGGCCAGCGTTGAGCGCTATCTGGAGAGCAAATTTGGTGAGAATCTTGAACCCGCGCGGCGAGCGATGGGGATGCTAGCTCGCTCGTTGCCGCGGCGGGAGATCGCGGCGCGCGCCTACCGGCTCTACGAACAGTTTCGCCCGCCAATCGCCGCGGGTGTCGCGGGATGGGGCGCTGCGGGAAAGCTTGACCTCGATAGGATAGAGACGCTCGCCGAGTGGTGAAGCGTCGTCGATCGGTCGCGAAACACAATTACGATCGACGGCCACGGCCGATGGCGAAGGCCGAGGGCGGCGGCCCAAAAGAGGCCGCGATGAGTACATGACGGCTGATTGCGAACGCGAGTTCCTTCGGATCTGCCGCGCGTCGCTGGAACAAATACGTTCCAGAAATGGCCTAACTCTCGCCTTCAAACCGTCCGACCCGGTATCTATCAGCCCGGCCTTCGGCGGGGGCCAATCCAGGAGAGTTTAAATGGTCATGCGCTTGGGCGCCGCGATTGTGCTTGCCTGCTCATCAGCCGCAATGGCTGAAGCTGGGATTGCTTCCGTTTATGCGTATTCCGGCGAAAAGACCGCAAACGGCGAACATGCAATTCCCAGCGGACTTACCGCTGCACACCGCACGTTACCGTTCGGTACGCATGTGCGCGTGACCAATCAGCGAAACGGACGCAGCGTCACCGTGCGAATCAATGACCGTGGTCCGTTCGTGCGCGGCCGTGTGATTGACCTCACTCCGGCGGGAGCGCGCGCCTTGGGCTTTTCTGGGCTTGCTCCTGTGAAGTTGGAGATAGCCCACACTTAATCGGCTGCCCTAAAGCGTGTGGTCCGCGCGGCGCACGCGAGCGATAGTCCGGTGCTGGCCGCTCCGGCCGGTTCGGCCGCGCGTCCGCGCCCAGGTGGCCGCATCGCTCGCAGCATAACCTCGGGCCGAACGACGGCACCGGTACATCGTCGCCGTAGCGCTCCACGTCGACCACGCGATGGTGGCCGCAGCTACGACCGAGGCACCAGACGCCGAGCGTGCGCACGCCGTTCACGCGCATGTTGCCGAGCGTCATGGGTGGATACGTATGACGCATGCCGATTGTCCGACTCAGCGCATTGAATTGGAGGTGCAAGGCCGTCAGTATAGCGTCAGCACGGCGTTTTACATTTGAACATAAGAGACTGGGATTATGGCGAAGAAGAAACGAGCGTCGATCGTGGGGGTGCTTGGCGAAGCAGTTAGCGACGTTGCGAATGCCGCGAGCGTAGCGGCGACCGGCTCGGAGATCGGCGTTTTTGAATTGGCGGCCGAGGACGAGTTCAAATTAACCTGGACCAAGCGCACGCGGAAAGCAAAGCGGACCCCGAAGAAAAAGGTTGGGAAAAAAAGTCCAGGAGGTCGATAAAAAAGAAACACACCGGGAGCGCCGGTAGCCATATTTTGGTCGGCCCAGGATCGACTGTCGGCCCGGCCTAGCGCCCGTCAGTCGCCGGTCCGTTCCGGCTTCCAGGCCCGCCAGATGATTTTGCAGGGCGCCAGGCCAGTGGCCTGGTATCCGCCATTGCCGGGCGGACCCAGGACGCTCTACGGACATCTACGCGGCTTTTGCCGACAGGCGGCGAAGTGCAGGCGTGCCTGCTGATAAATACCTGTCTTTTCCGAAAATCACGTCCGAACGTATTGATGATGCAGCCCTGTCCTTTCCGAAAAACATATCCGGACGTATTGATGATGTAACCCGGCCAATATTGGAATGGCAGCCATGGCGCCAGACCGCTGGATGGCTCGACAAAACGGCGCAATTTTTTGTAATGCCAAGTGCGTACGCCAACCGGATGAAATTTACGACAGGGACAGGCGGCTGCATATCCGATACAAAACCGCGACGTGGCTGCGCGGGCTGATTCCCAACCCGTTCATGCGCTCGCCGATGCCAAAGCCGAAACAGGCAGAAATCGATGCCTTGTACAGGCTATTAATGGCGCTGAAATTTGAGGTCATCGAGGCAAAAGAGACGAAGCTCGCAGCATAATGACATGACCTGACCTCTCACGGACTATCCATAAAAAGCCAGGTACTGCTGATCGATCAAACTCGGCTCTTTTGAACCAAGCGATGTGGGAGATTGGCATCCCGCCTATTCCATAACCTTTCATTATGCGAATCTGAGTCCCTTGCTCAATATTTTGCTGGTTCAAGTTTATTTTGGCGCACGGTTTGCCCCAACCAAACCTAGATCAATTCGGAAATTACGTTTCATTCCAAGTGCAGACGTTTCAAGTCACTTCTGTCCGTGGCCCTGGGTAATCCCTAATATCTTGCATCGCTATTTTTAGCTGTTACCGTGCCAAGGTACGCAGCCAACACACTCGGGTCGTTCAAAACGGATTGCGGTGAACCGCTCGCAATCGTCCGCCCGTAGTCAAGCACATGGATGCGATCGGCAAGGTCGGCAATCATTTGCATATCGTGCTCAATCCACACGATCGTCAGCTTCAGTTCGTGTTTCATCCGCAGGATGAAGCGTGCCAAATCCTCTCGCTCCTCGCGATTAAGTCCGGCCGACGGTTCATCCAGCAACATAACCGTCGGCTCCAACGCGAGCGCCCGTGCAAAACCGACGATCTTCTGCACACCGAACGGCAATGCGCCAACCGCGGCATGCCGGTAGCGTTCCAGCTCCACCACGTCGATAATGCGCTCGACCGCCTTGCGGTGCGCTACCTCGGTGCGGCGCACGCTTGGCAGGAACAGCATTTCGGCGATTGGGTTCGTGCCGATGCGCGCATGCCGCCCAGTCAGGAGGTTTTCCAGCACGCTCATCTGCGCGAAGAGCTCGCCGTGCTGGAACGTGCGGGCAAGGCCAAGGCGGGCTATCTTGTGTGGCGCCCAGCCTGCAATGTCGGTGTCGCGAAAGCGGATCTTGCCGGTGCCGCGATAAATGCCACTGATGCAATTGAGCGCGCTCGTCTTGCCGGCGCCATTCGGACCAATAAGGGCAAACAGTTCGCCGGTTTCGACCACGAACGAAACATCGTCGAGCACGGTCAATCCGCCGAAATGTAGGCTTAGATGTTCCACCGCCAGCTCAGCCATACCACCTCCGTGATCGGCGATATTGCTTGACGTCGCGGTAGGAGCGGCGCTCGCCACCAGTCTGGCCGAGGTAGAATTCCTGCACGTCATGATGACTCTTGAGCCGCTCGCGGTCGCCATCGAGCACGATACGGCCATTTTCCAACACGTAAGCATAGTCGGCGATCTCAAGCGCGACGGCGGCGCTCTGTTCGACCAGCAGGATGGCAATGCCGAGCTCATCGCGAATCGCGGTGAGACTATGCGTAAGATCCTCGACCACGACCGGTGCTAAGCCCAGCGACAGCTCATCGATCAGCAATAATTGCGGTCGGCACATGAGCGCGCTCGCGATCGCTAGCATTTGCCGTTCACCGCCCGAAAGCAGCCCGCCTGTTCGCTGGCGTAAATCGGCGAGCCGCGGAAAGAGATAAAAGGTTTGCTCCTCTTGCCGCCGCCGTTCAGCAGCATTGGCGGCCCGCGGCACCGGTGCGGCGAGGTTCTCGGCGACCGTAAGATTGGGAAACACCTTGTCGCGCTCGGGCACCAGAACGACACCGCGGTTTGCGGTTTCATGCGGGGGCCGATTGTCGAGCCGCAGGCCGCTAAAAGTTATGGACCCTTCGGTCACGCGCGCGTCGTCGATGCCGAGAAAGCCCGAGATCGCGCGTAGTGTTGTGGTCTTGCCGGCGCCGTTTGTGCCGAGTAGCGCGACGATCTGTTTGTTCCGCACCGTCAGCGTAATTCCTTGCACGGCTGTAATGGCGCGCTTGTAAACGACCTCAATCTTTTCGACGTGCAATAGCGAGTTGGTCATTTGCGCGCGCCCGCAAGCGGCCGGTATTTGAACGGCCAGAGTAGGAAATAGCTTTGCAGTCGATGCCAAATTCCGACCAGACCGAGCGGCTCCAGCACCAGAAACAAAATCATCACCATCCCGAACGAGGCGTAGTTGACGGCGAACACGTCACCGGCGAGCTTCTGCACATTCGGCAGCAGCTTGAGCAAGGATTCAATCGCATAGGGGAAGACGGTAACGAAGGCAGCGCCGAGCAGTGCGCCGAGCAGTGAGCCCATCCCGCCGATGATGATCATCGCGACATATTGAATTGACAGGAATAGGTCAAACGCCTCGACTGAAACAAACCCACGGTAATAGGCGAACAGGCAGCCGGCGACCGACGTCATGCTCGAAGAAATTACGAAAGCGAGCAGCTTATAGCCGGTAACACTGATGCCGAGTGCTTCCGCCACCGTTTCGCGCGAATGGATGGCGCGCCATGCGCGTCCGCTGCGGCTGCGCAGCAAATTGATGCAGATGAACAGGCTGATGACGACCGCGGCGAGCAACACGAAGTACCAGGCGCGGCCGTCGGTCAGCTTGACGCCTGCAATTGCGGGCGGATCGATTAAGATGCCGGTTGAATAGCCGCGCTTGGTTTCATATTCACCGCCAAGATAGATGACGATGAAATGGAGCGCGAGCGTGCTGACCGCGAGATAGAGCCCACGCAGCCGCAGCGACGGCAGGCCGAAGATGAGACCGAGCACGACGCCAGTCAGCGCCGAAGCGGGTAACGTTATCCAAAACGGCGCATGGATTTCGCGGGCTAGGATGCCGGTGGTAAAGGCGCCGGCCGCGAGCAGGCCGGCATGGCCAAGCGATATCTGGCCGGCATAACCAGTCAGCAGCATCAGCGACAATGCCCCAATTGCAGCAAGGCAGACCTGGCAGGCGAGATCGAGCAAAAAAGGCGACGCGATAAAGGGAAGCGTCACCAGCACTGCTGCAAAGACGGTGAGGCTCACTCGCTCGATATTGGTCTGCACCAATGCTAAATCTTGCGCGTAATCGGTATGGAAGTAGCCGCTGGCGCGCGGTGTCGGCCTAAACACGATCGAGCTCCTCGCGCGTGCCGAATAGCCCCCACGGCCGCACGATTAGCATGGCGACCAGTACGAGGAACGGCACCACATCGGACAGCAGCGGATCGACGTAATAGATCAGCAGAACTTCGGCAGCGGCGACGATCAGCGCACCGACCAGCGCGCCGGCCAGGCTGTCAAGCCCGCCCACCAGCGCAGCCGGGAATGCCTTGAGCGCAATCACCGGCATGCTGCTCGTCAATCCGGAATCGAGCGCCATCAGAATGCCAGCGAGCGCACCAGTGAGCGTGGAGAGGCTCCAGGCCAGCGCGTAGACGCTATGCAGGTTGATCCCGCGTTGCGCGGCGAGCAGCGGGTTCTGTCCGGTGGCACGCATCCGCATGCCCCAGCGGCCGAACCGCAAGAACGCGAATAGTAGTCCGTAAACCGCGGCGTTCGTCAGCACCAGCGCAGCCGACCAAAACGAGATATGCCCGTCGCCTGGAAGCACGAACGATGGGTTGGCCAACCCAAGCGCTTGCGCGGGATATTGCTGCTGGGCCGACCAGAACAGCACGACCAGCCCACGAATCAAGATTCCCAGCGCAACTGTGGTCAGGATTGCCGCCAGCACCATTTCGCCGGTCATCTTGCGCATGAGGAAGACATAGACCAGGGCGCCGACCATAAGACTCAGGATGACGGCTGCGGCCAGCGCCATCGCCGGATGACCCGTGAACAACGACGCTGTCGCCAGTAACAGATAAGCGCCGAGCATCATCAGCTCGCCATGGGCGAGGTTGAGCACGCGGCTCACCCGGTAGATCAGCACATAGCCGCAGGCGATTAGTGAGTAGATCGAGGCAAGAACGACGATGTTGACGATGAGTTGCACGGCGGGACTTTCGCTAGAATCTTCTTCATCGCCGGATACGACACGCGCAAAATGCGGTCGCCTCCATCATTAGAGATGGGCGTACGCGCCCTTCCCCAAGATGGAGGCGGCAATATTTCACTTCACGTCGTAGGTCTTCCAGTCCTGCACCCGGGCAATCTTGTCGCCCGACCACTTATAGACGCGGTAATATAGCCGCGTACGGAAATGGTTGTCCTTGTTCCATTCGATCGAGCCACCGCGCAGGCCCTTGGTGTCGATCTTGAGCTTTTCCATCGCGGCCCGCACCTTGGCGGCGTCAGCCGGCCAGCCGGCGCCTTTGAGCGCCGCTTCGATCGCCATGCCGCCGATCCAGCCTTCGGTCATGGTTGCCGCCGGATATTTCGAACCGGCCTTTTTGGCCGCCGCTGCGATCTCCTGCTGGATCGGCAGGCCCTCCTGGAACAGCGCATTAGCGTTGACCACGAAGAATTTGTCGTCCTTGAGGCGCGCCAGTTCACCTTCTGCCTCAAGATGCCCCCAGGCTACGTAGTCGCCCTGCCAGCCGAGCTTGCGCAATGCTTCCAGCGTGCGCACTTGGGTGACCCATGGCGCCCAAGAGTAGACCCAGTTCGGGCCGGCATCTTTGAGCTTGGTTGCGAATGGCGTGTAGTCGGCGGTCGGCGGCGGGATAACCTCCTCGTTGACCGGGGTCATGCCCATGGTTTTCGATAACCCTTGCGCATAGTCCATCTCACCGCGCGAGAGCGGTATCGCCATAGCCGAGAAGCCGATCTTCACCGGCCCTTTCGCCGTCGCCTTGACGAAATCCAGCGTTGCCCGGCTGTCGAAATGGGAGGCATAGCCGGTGGTGCAGAACTGTAGCGGGTCGGCCGGCGGATAGACGCTTTGCGGGCAGACGCCGCTGGCGAAAAGCAGCGGCACGCCGGTATTCTTGGTTTCCGCGATCACGGGGGCGTAGGTTGAAGACAGGCTGGCGTTGACCATCAACACAGCCTTGTCCTGTGCGATCAGTTTCTTGGTATTGGCCGCAGCCTTGGAGGGTTGCGCGCCATCGTCCTCGAGAATGAGCTGTATCTTCTTGCCGTTGACGCCCCCGGCAGCATTGACCCGGTCGATATAAATGCGTAGCGCATCAACGGCCGGTGCATATGTACTCGACGGCGGGCCCGTCAGCGCACCCGTCAATCCGACCACATAAGCATCCTGCGCTGCAGCTGGCAGCACGACGGCAAACGCGGCTATCGCGCCCAGTAGAATCCTTTTGAGCATATCATCCCTCCCATTTTCATCTTGTTGACTTCGCTTTCATCGCAATTGTCACAACGTCAGAGCGCCGCCTATGCCGGCGGCGACCAGGCGTTCATCGCTGTCGTCATACATGGCCTCGACCAATTCCTTGAAGCGTTCATACATGAGCTTGCGCTTCACCTTGCGGGTCGGGGTAACCGGTTCGCCTTCCTCTTCGGGATCGAGCGCCTTGGGTAAGATGCGGAAGCTTTTGATTTGCTCAACGCGCGCGAGGGAGGCATTGGCTTTGGCTATCTCAGTTCTGAGCAGTTGCTCAATGCGCGGATGCGCAGTCAGACTGGTAAATCCGGTATACGCCACATCGTTGGCGCGTGCCCAATCGGCGACCGTATCGAATTCGATTTCGACGATGGCGGTAAGATATTTGCGACCGTGACCAAACACGACTGCCTCCGCGACATAGGGGCTAGCGCGCAGGATATTCTCGACGAATGAGGGCGAGATCGTCTTGCCGCCGGCGGTAACAATGAAATCGCGCGCGCGGTCGACCAGCCGCAAGGCCCCATCGCGCCATTCACCGACGTCGCCCGTGCGAAGCCAGCCATCAATGCCTTTCACCTCCCGCGTGGCGTCCTCATTACGCCAATAGCATTCGAAATGATCGCGACTGCGCACCAGAACTTCACCGTCCTCCGCAAGCCGCACCTCGCAGCCATCGACCGGCGAGCCGACATTGCCGGGGCGCGGGAACGGACCGCGCTGGCCGGCAATGATGCCGCCGCCTTCCTCCGTCTGTCCGTACATCTCCACGACGTTGACGCCATACATATGCCAGAGCGCCATAGTCTCTGCGGGTAGCGAGGCGCCACCGCTGACTACAAGCTCCAGTTGGTCGAAGCCGAGCTTGTTGAGGATCGGACGGAACACAGCAGCCCAAAGACCTAGGTACAGCGCTTCCTGCGCCGCGGTCGCCGTGCCGTCCCAACGTCGGCGGACATGGTAGCGGGCGAAGTGCATGGCGGCATTGTAAATGACACGCTTGATTTGGCTCGAGTTAAGAATGCTGACCAGCACATGGGAGGCAAATTTCTGCAAATAGCGCGGCACCGTGAACAGCACGGTAGGCGCGACCTCGAAAAAAGCCGTAGCAAAATCCTCTGGGTCCTCGCCGAAATGTGGCACGAGCTGGGAGATTAACGGTAGGGTAATCGCGACGTCGCGGCCCAGCACATGGCACATCGGCAGGTAGACGACGGTGCGATGCGGTTTATCACGCAAGGTTGGATATTGACCAACGAGCGTATCGGTGGCGGCGAGATGCTTGCCGTGGGTAACCAGCGCGCCTTTTGGGTGACCCGTGGTGCCGGAGGTGTAGACGATAAAGGCTGGATCGTCGGGCGAAAGCGCAGCAGTCTGCGCCTCGAGCCAACCGATATCGGGCTCGCCAGCAGCGTCGAGTAAATCGCCGAACCGCCGCAGCTTGGCATGCTCGTACCCGAACATCGCAGAATGATCGAGCACCACAATGTTGCGCAGTTCGGGTAACTGGTCCGCAATCCGTAATATCCGATCGACGTATTCCTGGTCTTCCGCGAGAAACACGCATGCGCCGCCATCGCGCATCTGGAAGTCAACCTCCTCCGCCGAGGCGGTGGGGTAGATGCCATACACAATCGCACCCAGCGATTGCGCGGCAAGATCGCAGATCATCCACTCTTCGCAAACGTCGCCCATGATGGCAACACGCTCGCTACGTTTGACGCCAAGACCCTGCAAGGCGCGCGCGGCTTGGGCGACCAGCGCCGCAAAGTCGCGCCATCGCCGCTCTCGATAAATGCCGAAATGCTTGGAGCGAAAGGCCACCGAATCCGGCATCGTGCGCGCCCGCTCGCACAAAAGATGCGGAGCAGTGGTGCGGCGCAGCCGTTCGCGTTCGAGTGTGACGGACGCGGTCATTCGGCGCTCTTGGTTCGCGCGTATCCTCTATTTAATTCTATAGCTCAATCGAATTCCAAATTCTATAGGCCGACAAACAACCGCTGTAGGTCATCCCTTGCGCCGACGGCGCGCGACGGGCTGCTTGCCCAACCCATCGATTGCCAGCCGTGCGAACTCAGTGCTGATCTGAGTAATCGCGGTATTTTCCTTGCGATACCAACTCGATGCTGCATTGCACATTCCGAGAATGGCGAGAGTTGCCATGCGCGCATCGAGATCGGCGCGGAATTCGCCGTCCGACACGCCCTCCTTGATGACTTCCTCGAAGATACGCTCGAGGCCGCGCGACCAGCGCCCGATCCGCCTGCGGCTCTCGGTTGGCAAATGCTGACGTTCGTTGAGAAATACCTTCACGAAATCGCCGCGGTCGAGCAGCGGCGATAAGTGCGAATTGATTAATAACGATAGGCGTTCCCGCGCCGAGCCGCGGTTGGCCGCGATGGATTTGGCCGCCTCAAAGAAGCCCTCGACACCCTTCAGGCACACAAGCTCCAGCGCAGCTTCTTTGGAGGAAAAGTAGTAGTAGAGACTGGCCTGCCGAATGCCGAGCACGTCGGCGATATCTTGGGTGGTGGCGCCATGAAAGCCCCGCTCGGCGAAAACGCGCGCGGCTGCTTCGATGATCTGCGGCGCCCGGCGGCGCTGGCTCGAGCTGCGCCGCGTTGAGGGGAGGGTTAAAACGCTCATCGCGATAGCTCGTTCATGGCCTGACTTAGCGGGTCCCAGCTGGCTACGATAGCGATACGCGCCTTTCGCCAAAGAGGCCATTGTGTTCTGCCATGGCGGCGGTCTAAATTCCATCTATCGAGCTATAGAAAATCATCTTTAGGGAGACCGCTCGCATGGCCACGCGCTCGCAAGGCCGTCCGCCATTTCGTGCTGATCACATCGGGAGCCTGCTCCGGCCGCCGGCTTTGCGGCAGGCCTTTCGCCGCCATGCCGCCAAAGAACTTGGTGAGGCGGAATTTGAGAAGCTACAGGATCAGTGCATTCGTGATGTGGTCGCCTTGCAAGAACGGGTCGGATTGCAGGTGGTGAGTGACGGGGAATTCCGCCGCGGCTCCTATTGGAGTCGTTTCGTCGAGCGCGTCGATGGGTTCGAGATTAAGGCGGCCTTGTTCAAATTCCGCAACGATCAAGGCCATGAGGTCGAATTCACCGCGCCTTATGCGAGAGGCAAGATTAAGCGCGTTCAGCCGCTTGCACTCGACGAATACATCTTCTTGAGCGGCGAGACCAAAGCGACGGGAAAAATCACCCTGCCCGCGCCGTCGACCATGCATTTTTATCGTTGCGCGGATTTTGCCGATCAAGCGATCTATTCAAACGTCGAGAGTTTCTTTGGCGACTTAGCGGGGGTCTTCAAACAGGAGATCAGCGAACTCGCGCAGGCTGGCTGTCGCTATATTCAACTCGATGAGGTTGCGGTAGCCCTGCTTTGCGACCCTACAATCCGTGACCAGATTGCCAGGACGAGGAACGATCCCGACATGTTGGTCGATCTCTACATCGATAGCATCAACCAGGCCGTCGCTACCTGCCCACCAGAAGTAACAATCGGCGTTCATATGTGCCGCGGCAATTTCAAAGGTCATTATCTTGGCGCCGGCGGATACGAATCCGTCGCCGAACGTTTCTTTGCCAACACGAAGGTCCATCACTTCCTGCTCGAATATGACACACCGCGCGCCGGTGATTTCGCGCCGCTGCGGTTCGTGCCAAAAAATAAGGGCGTAGTACTTGGTATCGTCAGTTCGAAAACGGCCGTCCTCGAGAGTTCTGGATATGCTAAAGCGCCGCGTCGATGAGGCAACGCGCTATATCGATCTTGATCGCCTGGCCATCAGTCCGCAATGCGGCTTCGCCAGCACGGTCGCGGGCAATCCACTCTCCGAATCTGATGAGCGCGCAAAATTAACACTCGTCGTGGAAGCAGCCAACGCAATTTGGCGCTGACTGAACTACCGCCAACCCTTTTCGTCTACTGCACCCTAAAACGCCGTCGGGGGCATAATTTGTTGTTATGCGCATTAGAATCGCGAAACAAACTGACTTTTCGACGCTGCACCGTTCGCTCAAAACTGAGCAAGCGGTGCGAGCAAATTGGCGGGGTTAAGCGTTGACTTATGGTAGCGAGCACCCATTGATCTCCCCCACTACACTTACTCCAGACCGGATAGAATTATCGGAAGGACCAATTAGAGCCGGCACCATCTACGAATAAGTTGCGAGTATATTTCTGCCGCGTTTTCAACGCGGGATACTAAGCAATATTCATCTGTCTGATGCGCAAGCTCCAATTCACCAGGTCCGATAATCACGGTCGGCGGCGACCCGAGCGCCGCCGTCAATGCGGAAGCGTCTGTGAAGTATGGCGCAGCTCCAATATTATTATCGCCAGTTTCTATGTTTCGTGCGACTTGAAATACTTCGCTGATCCAGGGATCATTCGGATCGGTCCAGACGCTTTTGGCGTCAAGCAAGGTGGTCAACACAACGTTCGGCCCAAGATAGCTCGAGAGCTGCTCGCGGATTTGCGCGTGGTCTTGTGCGGGTATTGTGCGGATATCGACGCCGATCAAAGCCCGGTCAGGAACCGAATTAATGTTGAGGCCGCCGTGAATCGTGCCGACGTTGAGTGTCGGCGCGCCGAGCACATTGTGACGGGCCACGTTGAAGTCGAATTCCTGTAGCTCGGCGACAGCGCGTGCAGCTTTGTAAATAGCGTTTACTCCCTTCTCCGGCATCGAGCCGTGGGCGGTTACGCCCTTCGTTTCCGCCTGCAGCCAGAGCGCCCCCTTGTGGCCGACGAGCGGCTTATTTCCGGTCGGCTCGGCCACGACGAGAGCACCGACATGGTCGAGCCCCGCTTTAGCGCGGACAAGCGCCTCGGCGCCGGAACAACCGGTTTCCTCACCAGCGGTAATCACCAGCATGACACCGGGCGAGCTTGCGAGTTGATCGGCGAGCGCCGTGCAAACGCTGACGAAAGCCGCAACACCGCTCTTCATGTCCGATGCACCGCGCCCATACAGCTTGCCATCCGTAACTTCGGCTGCAAACGGATCGAATGACCAGGGTTGCGCACCAAGCGGTACGGTGTCGAGGTGGCCCGTGAATCCGAGCGGCAGCCTATCTGGCGTCCCGCCGAGCCGCGCAAGCAGCTGCGCCCGCCCTTCGCCGAAGGGTACGAGATCAACCGCGAATCCTGCCCTCTCCAGCAACCGCGCCAAATGCTCCGCACAAGGTTGTTCGGCGCCAGGTGGGTTGACGGTATTAAAGCGAATGAGTTCGCGTGTCAGTTCGACCGAAGAATGCATGACCTAACCGAAATAAGCATCGCGCACCTCTTTGCGGCCCGCAAGCTCGGATGGCGCGCCGCTGGTCGCCACGCGGCCTTTCGATAGAACGAAGCCAAATTGCGATATAGCGAGGGTCTGGTGCACGTTTTGCTCGACCAGGAGTACAGTAATGCCGTGTTCCTTGATTTGCCGGATAATGTTGAAATTCTCCTTCACCAGCCGTGGCGACAAGCCAAGTGACGGCTCGTCGATCAGCAGCAGCTTGGGCGCACACATCAAACCACGGCCGATCGACACCATCGCCTGCTCGCCGCCCGACATGGTGCCGGCGAGTTGGTT
Organism: uncultured Alphaproteobacteria bacterium; assembly: GCA_963739825.1. GTDB lineage: Bacteria > Pseudomonadota > Alphaproteobacteria > Rhizobiales > Xanthobacteraceae > Pseudolabrys. Next base: position 1,063,864 of record CAVUBU010000001.1, on the reverse strand, counting down.
GCGACGTTCGGACAATTGCGGGAAAATCTGCAAGATATCGGCCATACGTGCCTGCGTGGCCTTGTCCGATTTCTCCTGATAGGCGCCAACGCGCAAATTTTCTTCGACCGTAAGTTTTGGAAATACCTTGCGCCCTTCCGGGATGCAGGCAATGCCGGTCGCGATGATCTTATGGGTCGGCAGCCGCGTGATGTCGACGCCGTTGAACACGATGCGCCCGGCGCGCGCGGGCGTCAGCCCAAGGATCGAGCGCACCAAGGTGGTTTTGCCGGAGCCGTTGGAACCGAGCAGGCAGGTGATGCTGCCGTGCTGCACGGCGAGCGAGACGCCTTGCAGAACGTCGGCCTTGTCATAAGCCGTGTAGACACCATCAATCTCGAGCATTGTTACCATTATTCCACCCCGAGATAGGCTTCTTGGACTTGCGCGTCGGCCGCGACCTCGCGATACGGGCCCTCGGCAATCTTGCGGCCGAAATTGAGCACGGCACAGCGATCGGTGATGCGTTCGATCACGCCCATCTCGTGTTCGACGATGACTATCGTCAGATTCTTGTTGCGATCACGGACCAGCAGAATGTCATTCATCAGCTCCGCCGTTTCGTCGTGGGTCATGCCGGCGGACGGCTCATCGAGCAGCAGCAGTCTTGGTGCGCTGATGAGAGCGCGGCATATTTCGATTCGGCGGCGGTCGATCATCGGTAGTCCGGCGACCGGTTCAAACATGCGGTTTGCTAGTGCGGGCTCGAACACCTCGACCAGCGCGCGGGCCGCAGCATAGTTTTCCTCGAATTCCCGCTTGAACTCGGCGCGCTTGATTAGATTGAACCATAGCCCCTGATTGAGCCGCATATGATTGCCGATCATGATGTTGTCGAATATCGACAACGGCAGCGACAACCGCGAGCGCTGGAAGGTGCGGGAAATTCCGGCCCGAAAGACCGCGCGTGACGCCGCTTTGGTTATGTTGACGCCGTCGAATAATACGGTCCCAGCGTCGGCGCCATAAATGCCGGTGACCACGTTGAAAAACGTGGTCTTGCCGGATCCGTTCGGGCCGATCAGGCCGAGGATTTCGTTCGGTGCGACGGCAAGATCGAGACCGTCAAGTGCGACCACGCCGCCGAAGCGGCGTATCAAGCCGTTGGCTTCGAGCAGCGCCGTCACGGCCGCCACCCCGGAAAATACCGGCGCACCGGGCGCGGCAGCAAACCGTCCGGCCGAAACAACAGGACTCCGATCACCAACAGCGCGTACAGCAAGAAACGGTATTCCTGGATTGTCTGGAGCTTTTCCGGCACGACCACGACAATGAAAGTGGCGACCACGAGCCCCCAGGGATTACCGATGCCGCCGAGCAGGAGGATCGACACCAGAATAAGCGAATCGGCGAAGGTATAATTATTCGGCCCGACGAAGCCGCCAACCATGCCAAACAGCGCGCCGGCCGTTCCAATCAGGAAATTGCCGAGCACGAAGGCGGTGATTTTCCAGCGCGCAATGTCGAGGCCGAAGCAACCGGCTGCGGTCTCGTCCAGCCGCAGTGCGTCGAGATTGAGCCCGATCCAGGAACGCTCCAGCCGCCGTACCAACACGAACGCCCCTATCAGCATTAGCAGGCTAACAGCGAAATAATTCATGTAGAAAGCAAGTGCGATCCCGCCGATCTCGATATTGTCGTTGAACAACCAACCCAGGACATTCATACCCTTGACCTGCATGCCCTGCGGGCCCCCGAGTACGTCATTAACCTCGAGGAAGGTCTTGAAAAGCAGCGCGAAGGCGATTGTCACCACCGCAGCGTAATGCCCGCGCGTGCGTAGTACCGGCAAGAGCAGCAACGAGCCGATCAACGCGGCCAACAGGCCGCCGACCAGAAGCACTAGAAGATGGGGCAGTGCACTATGGGCATTGAGTACGGCTGACGTGTAAGCACCGATTCCGAAGAACGACGCGCCGGCGAAATTCAACACGCCGGCGTAGCCAAACTGGATATTGAGCCCAAGCGTTGCCACGCTGTAGAGCAGCACCGTAATAATCAGAAGGAGAACGAAAGGATCCTCATGAAAGAATGCCGCGAGCGCGAGCGCTGCGACAACCGCGAAGGCGCCCATAGCGTCCTCGTGATCGGCAAACGAGCGGCTCACACGATCTATTAGGCCTAGCCAGGCCGTAGCGGTCACGGCGGCTATTCCAAACGCGAGCAGAAACATTATGATTGACTGCTTCTCGGCGGCAAGCAGCGCGATCATGTAGGTAGTTGCAAGCGCCAGTGCGACCAAGCCGGGCCATGGACCCGCGCGTTTCTTGCTGGCCTCCCCCACCATCGGTTCAGACCCGTTCACTGATTTTTTCTGGGATCAGTCCGGTCGGCCGCCAAGCCATGATGGCGATCACCACGGCGAAGGCGAACACGTCTTTGTAGGCGCTTGCGAAAGGCAAGAGGACCGTGCCAATGGTCTGCAGGGCCGCAAACAGGAAGCCACCGAGAATTGCGCCGTAGATACTGCCGAGGCCGCCAATAATGGCGGCAGAAAAGCCGATGACGCCGAGATATAGGCCGATACCGAAATTGATCTCGTTGTAATAAAGCCCATTCATCACCCCGGCGAAGGCCGCAAGCCCCGAGCCGATGGCAAAGGTAATGAGGACAACCGCCGTAAAATTGATACCCATGGTGCGCGCGGTTTCCTCGTCCTGCGCAACCGCGCGAATTGCTAGCCCGAGCTTTGTGCGGTTAAGCAGAAACTGCAGCCCGACAATCGCCAGCACGCCGGCCGCAAGCATAAGCACGTTGTCGAGACGCAGATTAAAGTCGCCGAGATCGATGGAATTCTTCGGTAGCAAGGCAGGAAACGGCTTCGGATTGGCGCCTTGCGGGTAGAATAACCGCACGCTTTCGCGCAGGACCGTGCCGAGCATCAGCGTGAGGAGCAGCGTGTTGAGTGGGGGCGCCGAGCGCAACGGCATCACTAGATAACGCGCGATCAGCATGCCGATCAGCGCCATGGTCAGAATCGCTAGCAAGAGCATGACGACGAGATCGAACCACTGTGAATTCAACCCGAGCACATGCAGCCCAGCAAAGGTTGCCAGCGCCGTGAAGGCGCCGACGGTCAATACGTCACCATGCGAGAATTGGATAACGTCAAGCACACCGAAGAACAGCGTAAAGCCAACCGCAACCAAGGCATACATCATGCCGAGCATGAGCCCGTTCATGACGTATTGCGCGAACAGGCCTGCGTCCATTGCTTAGGTCTTGCGCTCGACTGATGACAGCCATGAAGCGGGGCCGCACATGGGCGACCCCGCTTTAGTCATACTACTTCTGCCCCGGCAGCTTGCGCAGACCGCTAGCGTATTCGCTCGCATCCCATTCCACGAATTTGCCGCCTTGCACGACATATGTGGTGATCACCGGCACTGTGTTCTGGCCGTGGTCATCAAAGGTGATCTTGCCGACTATCGAAGCGCGGTCCTTCACGTTACCGAGATCGGCGATGACTTTCTTGCGGTCGGGACCGACCTTCTCGATCGAATCGAGGATCATGTTCATCGCGGCATAGGCGAAGGCGCCATAGGCTTCGGGCGGATTGTCGTATTTCTGCTCGTTGTATTTTTCCATGAAGAATCTGCCGCCCGGCAGCTTCTCGGTCGGCGCACCTTCACGGAAGGCGAGCGTGCCTTCGGCCAATGGTCCGAGGCCCTGGATGAAGGCATCGGAGACGATGCCCGAGGTACCATCGAAGACGGCTTTGATGCCGAGCTTGTCCATCTGCGAGCGGATCCGCACGCCGATGGGAGTTAAGCCGCCGAAATAAATCACGTCCGGGTTGAGCGCCTTGATCTTGGTGAGCTCGGCGGTGAAATCCTGTTGGTCGGCGGTGACGCCGAACGTGCCCACGATTTTGGCCTTGCCGATCTTGGCCAACGCCTTGCTGAAATATTCATTATGGCCCTTGCCGTAATCCGTGGTGTCGTGGATCACCGCCACGGTCTTGAAGCCAAGCCTGGAGATCAGCTCCGCATTGGCATCATTCTGGTTGATCATCGTGCCATTGACGCGATGAACTTCCGGATACTTGTTGCGATAGGTGATGTCGGGAAGCACGGCGCCCCATACGATCACCGGTAAACCGAATTTGTGGTAGACATCGACGGCTGCGATCGCCGCCGCCGAGCAATAATGCGTGGCTGCGGCGATGATGTCTTTGTCGGCGGCCATTTTAGTGGCGACCTGTACCGCGACGTTCGGCTTGCACTCATCGTCAAGCACGACCAGCTCATATTCGTATTTCGCCTTCGCGTCGGCGTTACGCAACTTCACGGCTAAATCAGCGGAATTGCGGCCACCGAGGCCGTTGACCGACACTCCGCCCGTAAGCGGCCCGATAAAGCCGACCTTCACCTTGTCCTTAGCGCTAGCCGCGCCAACTGCGAGCGCCAATGCTAATACCGTGAGGCCAGTTGTGGCCCGTTTGCCAATCCTGATCATCACCCCTACTCCTCTTTTCGATTTTTCGTCCGCGTGGCGACCGCTATCGGCGCGGCCTTGGCAGCCATGTTCGCGCAGCCACGGCGTTAGGGCAAGCAGGCGAAAAGACATAATTGGCTGCTGATTTGAACGCATTCGGACAGGATATCCGGCGGCGATTCCGGATTAATCCGTAAGCTAACAGCGGCTACCAATTCGCACGTTGTGCCTTACACTTTGCGTGATGCTGAGTTGACAATCTGGTGTTATGCGCTGGTCGAACACTGCACACCCTAGGGAATGGTGAGCATTCACCACAGCTTTCCATCATTAGACTCGTCCGCGGCGTCCAGCAGCATCGCGTTTTTCTGCGTAAATGAAAAGATGCGACTGCGGCTCGCCGGGGTGAAGCCGAACTCAGAGGCGATTCGTATCATTATTTCCGCCTGTTTATTGAGATGCGAAAGATACGGCGATTGAATTGGAAATCCGTTCGGCGATTTGAGCATCGCGCCGTGTTTGCAAACCATCTCCATCGCATCAATCCATAGAGCATAGGCCGTACAATAAGCTGCAAGCGGGCCGCGGTCGAAGCTGCTCAACACTCCCAATTGGGTCAGCTCGCCAACAATTCGGTCCCATTCCTGCCGTGCGAGGGGCCCGAGCTCTGGCGGGCATTCAAGAATGCGAGACTGCTTTGTTTCTTTCGGACCCGGCGGGGGCTTAAGTTGGCTGGACGTTATCTCCTTCAGGCCCTTGGGCTTGGTTCCTCGTTCCTGCATGTGCGTCACCCTATGCCGCAGCCGGGTCATTCTTGATCGCGGTTTCGATTGGCTGTGCTGGATCAGGCCCGGGATCTTTGTCTTGAGGGCCGGAGAGCCGCTCGGCGGCAATCACGTCGTATGAACGGCCGTCACCGTGAAGGCACGCCGCCATGCCCGTGAACATCTGCCAACGTCGCACGGCCACATCGACGTAGCGGGGCTCCAACTCAATACCCAGACAGACTCTGCCGGTGGTCTCGGCCGCGATCAGCGTCGTGCCGCTGCCGAGGAACGGGTCATAGACCGCTTGGCCGGGATTGCTGTTATTCTGCATCGGCCGTCGCATGCATTCGACGGGCTTTTGAGTGCTGTGCGAGGTTTCGGCGTCCTGGCCGCCGCTGGCAATGGTCCAGAGCGTGGTCTGCTTACGATCGCCGGTCCAATGACCCTTCGTTCGAACGGCATACCAGCAGGGTTCATGTTGCCAGTGGTAATCTCCGCGGCTCATGACAAGCCGTTCCTTCGCCCAAATAATCTGAGCGCGGATGCTGAAACCCTGGCGAACGAGGCTTTCGGCGACGGTCGTCGCGTGCAGGGCGCCATGCCAGACGTAGGCGATGTTGCCGGGGAACAACCCCCAAGCCGCGCCCCAGTCGGCCTGGTCGTCGTTACGGACCTTCCCGCGTCGGGCTGACCGGTTCACCCCGAGGCGATGGCGCCAAGCTGGGTCGTAATCGACCCCGTAAGGCGGGTCGGTGACCATGAGTTCCGGTGCCAGACTACCCAGCAGCGCGGCGACCGCAGCAGCGTCGGTACAGTCACCACAGACAATTCGATGAGAGCCCGCCAACCAGATATCCCCGACTGCGGTGACGGCATTTTCAGGGAGTGCCGGAACCTCATCCTCGCCGGTAAGACCGGCACTACCTGCGGGATTGAGCGCCTTGGCAAGCTCTTCAGCCGTGAACCCCAATGCTGCCAGGTCGGCCCCGAGCACGGACAAATCCGTGAGCTCGAGATGGAGCATTTCAAGATCCCAGCCGGCATTCAGCGCAATGCGGTTGTCGGCAAGCATCAGTTGCCGTTTTTGCAGGTCGGTCAGTCCGCTCAAGACAACGACTGGCACTTCGCTGAGGCCTAACTGGCGCGCGGCGGCGAGCCGACCATGACCTGCGATGACGTCACCATCGACGCCAACCAGAATGGGGTTCGAAAATCCGAACGCCTTGATACTGCCGGCAATCTCCGCAATTTGCGCGTCGCTATGGGTGCGCACATTGCGCGCCGACGGGATGAGCCGCGCTACCGGCCAGATTTCCAGACGCAAGCGATCGACTGTGGCTACCGCGCCAGTGCTGTTCATTTTGTTGCTCGTCTGATTTCTCATGTCGTTTCCTGCTTCTCACCGACCCCCCTCCCCCTCCCGGGAGAAAAAAAATTCGTACTATGCGGATATCAGCGCGCGCCCCCCGACCGGTCGACGCCCCAAAAGTCATAGAGATTTAAACCCCCCTCCCCCCTGACATGGGCCTTTTGTATTTAATTTTGCAATTTCGCGTGCGAAGGCCCCAACCGGTCCTAGCCCCCGAAAGCGTGGAGGATTTAAACCCCCTCCCCCAGACATGAACTGGATAGTCATCCACATGACCGTTACGTCTGATCGGCAGCGAGACGCGCCGCAGCTAAATCACGTTCGCTAAGTGCACCTTCGGCAAATGCCCGGCACAATCGCTCTAAGATCGCGTCGTCGATCGAGGCGAGACGTGCGAGTAAATCGAGTCCGTTTGCGCCAAACATCTCGGCAAGCTTGATCTCGATAGAGCCGCGCTCCCTAGGATTGAATAAAGGCCTCGGCGGAGGAGCCGGCATGCTTCGCTCGACGGCCACCTCCGTTGAGCAAGATCTAGTACGGATACTTAAGAAGGATTCCCTGCCATTCGTGTCCACGGTTTTTGAACTTCGCTGTCCATTCTTCGGGACAGGTTTGTCCATGTCCTCAGGCCAAAACACGGGTGCATATCGCCACCCTGCCCTCTTCGATGCGTCGCGTTTCAAAGTAATCAAACGGAGCTTCGCGAGACCACGAACTGCACGTTGAACCGTTTTTACGGATTTATACCCGAGAACCCGCGCGACCGTTGGCTGGGAGGGCCAGCAATCCAATGTTACGCAATTTAGATAATCTGTGATTGCGTAAGCCAAGCACTTTTGAGTTGATGTAACGGACGGATCCTGCATTACGCGTTTGAGCCACCGCGCTTTGGCACGATTCACTTGCTCGCTGAGTGATTCGACTTTCATGACTCTTGCCGTCGCGAGGCAACATGCGGAGGTGTCGAACACACCGTGTTAGCGTCCATCCAGGCATAGAGGTCACGCCTGCGGTAACGGATCGCGCGGCCTGCGCGGACAAACGCCGGCCCGCTACGTTTGGTTCGCCAAGCTTGAAGTGTTCGCACAGAAAGATTTAGCAATCGCGCTGCTTGCACTTCTCCTAAAAGCGGATAACTATCTAATTCAGTTGGCGTCGAGTGCATCGGTATTCCTTCGCATCGGTTACGATGTGAAGGGAGACAATGGGTCCGGAGAGAAACTCGTGCATCCGCCAAATTTGGACAAACTTGGACAATAATGGCCGTGAGGTGGATCGCTAGTTCTTATTCTTAAGATAGCGATCGATTGTCCTCGTGCTGGCCACTGCAAACCCGTTATCTGCTTGCCATTTACGAATTTTTTCGTCTCTCGTTTTGACGGCTACGCCCATAGGAATGTCATTTGCCCATAATGCATTGATGGCCTGCGCGATGCTCGCGCGGACGGCGCTGAGTTGACGACCAGACTCCGCAGATGCGTGCCCCATAGTACCAGGCAGTGCAGCGTCGGATGTGGGCGGTTTCACGTGAAATGACTGAAGCGGCTGTGGCTTCTTCAGTGTGACAGCACGCCACCGCTTTAACCTGATATGGAACCAATCTGAAGGCTCGGGGTCGTTTGTCTTGAGTAGATCGCCACGCCTGGCATCAAAATAATATGAGCGACGCGACCAAATAGACGACGGGATTTGACTTGTTCTGTTCGCCCGAACAGGATCTCCGAAGGCATCAAGTTTTTCGTCTCTCAACAGCGTGAGAAGCGCGCCGTAACGGAGGCACACAATGTCCGCAGCTCTTTGCACCTCGGGTGGATTTTCCGTAGAATCGTACCATTCATCATTCTTTGACGCGCCTCCGGCAAGTGAGCCTGGTTCAAATACGACTGGCCATACATAAACATTCTGAGCGCAATCTCCTTCTAGGTAAACTCGCTTTAGATAAGGGCTTGCTTCGATTGCTTCACTGGCTAAGAACTCTACTTCAGGATCGCGCAAGACGAACTGCCAGAAAGCATCCTTCAGAGGCATGTCATTGAGAAAATACACCGCATTTGGTGCATGCAGGACCGGGTAAATCAGAATATCAAAAAAAGCCGGATGTTTAACATCCGGCCCAGTTGCGCTCGACGTGTCTAGGTCTTGTTTGAGTAGGGACTTGTAGGTGGCTGACGGCATCCACTCGTGTTTGGATTGATTATGGCGTCGTCCGAACACTACGAGTTCACCGCGTTCCACCATTGGCCAGAATCGAGGATCATCTGGATGTTTGGAACCGGTGGTGCGCTTGACGGCTTCAGCCTGTGACCAGCCTGCGAATTTTGAGTTCATATGCGAGAACTCCGACCCGAATCATCCGAATCGATTTTCACATTACTGGCCGATCATAGGTTCGCAGCACGGCCCGTTTTGCACAGCCATTCTGCCCCTTTGTTTTCTATCTATTTCGATCGCGCCAGTTTGATTACGCTAGTCCATTGCGCCCACTAGATATTTTTGGATTTTCGTTCAGTCTGGCGCGATGCTGGCCAAGAGAATTCCGCAAACCTCAGCCGAACACCTTGCCGAAATCGCCAATATCCTGGCGGCCGGCCTCATGCGTCTTATGGCCCGGAAGTCCAGTCCAATCTCCGTAACCGACGGAGATATTTCGCTCGACATCTCGCCCGCCGAGAGCGGTCATCCGACCCCATCAAACCTGAGAATTACGGATGGCTGATACCGTTTTGGCGCAATTGGCGGCCCTGAAGGCCGCCCCAGTCGGCGCTCTCAAGCAAAAATGGCGCGATTTATTCGATACGCGAGCCGCCGCCCTATAATCGCCGCTTCCTGGAGAACCGGCTCGCCTACCGGATTCAAGAATTGGCCTATGGCGGGCTCAGTGAGGAAACACTCGGACGCCTGGATGCGATGGCCGATGAACTTGATGGCAAGAAGCCCAAACGCCGCAGCCCACTTGAGAACCGCCCGATCGCAGGCACGCGCCTGATCCGCGAATGGCGCGGCGTCGAACACAGCGTGACGGTCCGCCAGGAGGACTTCGAGTATCAAGGCCGACCCTATAAATCGCTCTCGGCCATCGCGCGGCAGATTACGGGGACGCGATGGAATGGCCTCGTCTTTTTCGGCATGAAGAATACTCGAGCTAAGCCATGAAGCAGCCGCTCGCCGTCAAACGGAAGCTCCGCTGCGCCGTCTACACCCGCAAATCGTCCGAGGAGGGCTTGGAGCAGGAGTTCAATAGTCTCGACGCCCAGCGCGAGGCCTGTGAGGCCTGTATAGCGAGCCAAAAGGCCGAAGGCTGGCTCCTGGTACCCGACCACTACGATGATGGCGGTATCTCGGGCGCAACGCTGGAGCGGCCAGCTCTAAAGCGGCTGTTGGCCGATATCGAAGGGCACAAGGTCGATGTGGTGGTGGTCTACAAAATCGACCGCTTGAGCCGGGCCTTGATGGACTTCGCAAAACTGGTCGAGGTGTTCGACCGCAACAGCGTCACGTTTGTCAGCGTCACTCAATCCTTCAACACCACCACGTCGATGGGCCGGCTGACGCTCAATATCCTGCTTTCCTTTGCCCAGTTCGAGCGCGAGGTCATCGGCGAGCGCATCCGCGACAAGTTCGCGGCCTCCCGACGCAAGGGCATTTGGATGGGTGGCTGGGCCCCGCTCGGCTACGACATCAAGGACCGCAAGCTGATCGTCAACGAGCGGGAAGCAAAGCTTGTCCGCTCGATCTTCACCCGCTTCGCCCGCGGGATACCCGCCGCTCCAATTGATCGAGGCCTTGGCAATGGAAGGCGCACTCAACAAGCAGGGCAAGTCGATCGACAAGGGCTATCTCTATCGGGTCCTCAATAACCGGGTCTACCTGGGTGACGCGATGCACAAGGGCACAGCGCACCCCGGCGAACACGATCCGATCATCGAACGGAGGCTGTGGGACCAGGTTCATGAATTGATCTCGGAAAGCGCACGCAAACGCGCCACCCGCCCGAGGGGGCGCACGCCGGCCATGTTGAAAGGTCTGATCTTCGGCCCCACTGGGTGTGGCCATGACTCCAGCCCACACCCGGAAAGAACGGCAGGCTGTATCGGTATTACGTTTCAATGGACGTCACTCAGAAATGGGGCCTCCGAGTGCCCGATCCGGCGGGTGCCGGCGGCGCAGATCGAAGCGGTCGTGATCGCGCAGATCAAAACCATGGTTCAGTCCCCCGAGATCATCGTCGCCACGTGGCGGGCCGCCAAACAAACGATCAAGGACCTGACCGAGCGGCAGGTCCGTGATGAATTGTACCGCTTTGACGCGCTCTGGTCTGAACTGTTCCCTGCAGAACAAGCCAGAATTGTTCAATTGCTGGTCGCCCGCGTCGATATCTCCGGACGAGGGCGCCGACATCACGCTGCGGACCGAAGGGCTAGTCAGCCTGATGCAAGAACTACAGGTGGGTACTAGAACGACGAAATGGAAGCGGCATGAAAGCGATGAGCGCCACTGACCAGACGCTAGATCACCGTGCATGTTCCGATGAAATTCACTGTTCACAGTGGCCGCAAGACAGTGATCGCCGATCTCGTGCCGATACCGCCGCAGCCGAGAATTGACAATGCTTTGCTGAAGGCGCTGGCTCGTGCCCATCGCTGGCGGCGGATGATCGAAGGCGGCGAATATGCTTCGATCACAGAGCTAGCCAAAGCCGAAGGCGTGAATCAATCCTATGCCTGCCGGGTGTTGCGCCTGAGCCTGCTTTCACCGAGCATCGTGACCAAAATTCTCGATGGGCGGTCTGGCTCGGACGTCATGCTCAAGCAACTTATGAGGCCACTGCCGGTTCAATGGAACGAGCAGATAGCGGTTCTCAAATCTGGCGACAGCGCGTAACTCACGTTATGGAATATCTTAGTTCGCAATAATGTGAAAGTATCTCGATTCACTTCCGCGGCAGTGGGCCGAAGGCCGGCGGCGGAATGCGTCTTTTCGAGGCGCTCTCATAAGCCGAGGCGATTTTCAGAAGCACGTCCTCTTTGCCGGGTTCGGCGCGAAACACAAGCGAGAATGGCAGCCCTGGGTGCGGGATGGTGGTTGGCTGATTTGAGGCCGCCGAAACGTATCGCGTGCCGTCGGCGTTCAGAGTGAAGACCGGATCGTAAACGGTCGTCACGTAGCCGGCCGGAATAAGCACTTCGGTTAATCCAGCATTTGGACCATTGAAGCTTTCAGGCCGCAGGTTGGAGACGATGTCGTACTGATAGGCCCCTCCAATCAGCCCCGGCGGCCACGGTGTGTGGAGTCGCACGAGGGCATCAAGGCGATTCTCGCAGATCACCATCATATCGACGCGACGCAACAACTCACGCAGCATGATTCGTTCGTTGACGCCCTGGCGCTGTCCAAGCGGATTACGCATATCGGCGATGTCCTGCCAATTCTGAAACGCGGCGCGCTGATCGTCACCCCAGAATTTAGACCGCGCATTTAATGCAGCCCAATCGGTGAGCGTCTCGGCGAATCCTTTGGCTTTCCAGTCCTCGGCTCGACGCGACAGATACTGCGAAATATGGAAGCGAAACCCGTTCGCAAGCGCCTGATGCTGCACAGTCGCGATATCGAGGTTCGAAGGAAGCAGGACCCGCCCGTCTGCCAGCGCGACCATGTAGTCGATCGGCCGCATCGTCCCGCTGCCGAACACTTTGCCAGGGGCAAACTCGGTCGGCACGATGGCTGCGGCAAAATCCTTAAATACTGGCTCACTGTCCGTGCCGAGCCGATAGAGCATGTCGGGCATGATCAAGGGAATGAGCCTGGCTAATGCCCGGCGGAAATCGACTGTCATCTGCTCAATGTCAGGGTCCGGCGTCCAACGCGGATCGGACGACTCGACCAGGGTCGCACCGAGATGCCCGCCGAGCATCGATTTGAGCTCCTTGGCGGCCGCGGTAACGATCGGCTCTTCGGTCTTGGAGCCTTTTGGGTAGATCATTGACTCGCGGATGATCCCGACCCGCAAGCCGGCGAGCGCGCCCTTGGCGCCTGACATCGTGGCGTGACTGGCATAGCCGGTATCAAGCACCGACGATCGCGGTACGGTTGTCCAGGGATCGCGTGGATCGTAGTAGCCCTGTTGCGGATCCTTGAGTGCGTCGAGAACCTTGGCGCAGTCCACGATCGAGCGGCACAGAATTCCGGTGCGGTCGACGTGGATGTCGGCTCCGATTGCGCCGCCGTGGAAACTCAGCATCGACTTGTGCGGCAGGATCAGCGCCACCGCATTGTGATTGGCGGGACCGCGGCAGGATGCCCGCGTTTCCTCGCCCAGGCTTGCCATCACCAGGTTGGCGCTGACAGAAGAGCCCGAGCCGGAACTGGAGCCGAGCGAGGCAGAGCGCGCGGTATCGTAGACGTTCGAGGGATTGCCGCCCCAAGTGCTGCGCTGATAGCCGAGCGTCGACGGCAACACCTTGTCAGGCTGGTGGCTGCCGCCCGGATTACCGGCGCGGCCGTTGTATTCGGTGCACAGCGCCTTGGCAAAAATAATCGCCCCCTTGTTGCGCAACTGCTCGACCAGCGTGTGGTCGCGCGCCGGGAAGTCAATGTCGTAAGCCGCGTCGCCGCCTCCGGTCGAGCGCATGTCCTTGGTGTCGAACGGATCCTTGAACGAGAACACAACGCCGTACATCGGCATTTTCTCAAGGTCTGGATTGCGCCCGTATTTGGCATCAAGCTCGGCTGCGGTCTCGAGCGCGTCGGGCAGGCGGCGGAAAAACTCGCACACAGCCGGTGCGCCGGGCGGCAGCGGACCCTGCGAGGGATGCCGGTCGTAGTCGCCGCGGCAGGTGACCGAGCGCTCGCCACGGATGTTGAGGGTCGCGAGCGCATTGAGTTGACCGGAATTGGGAATGCCGGTGATCATTCCGAACTGCTGCTGCACCCCCGGATCCGAGCTGGTCGGCTCCATACGGCCAAACTCGAGCGGTTTGCCCTTGTATTTGCCGAGATCGGGCAGGATCTTCGAAACCTTCACGGTCGCGGTCGGAAACGCGAGCGGCGCCCCTGCCCGCACGGTACCCGTCGCCGGCGCTACCGGCTTGCCATCCGCCGTTACGAGTGCGCTCGATACGCCGTTATAGGCGCGAATTCGGGCGATATAGTGCTGGACGATTTCGACGACCGTGATCTCTCCGGAGTGGATTGCACGGTGCATCTCGTCGATCGTCGCCTCTTCAAGGCAAAAATGGCTCTTCGTTACGATCTTCGTCTCCTGCACGTGACCTCCATCTCGTCCCCGAAGCAGACATCACTCTTTCGATGCCTGTTCGGCCACTAGTTCTCTGCAATCCGATAGCCAATGCCAGGTTCGGTCAGAATGATGCGCGGATCGTCGACGTGTTCTTCGATCTTCTGCCGAAGCTGACCAACGTAGACGCGCAGATATTGCGTGTCTTCGGTGTGCGCCGGCCCCCAGACCGCCGTGAGAATCTGCTTGTGGGTGACCACGCGGCCGGCATGCCTAGCGAGAAACGACAGAAGCTCGAATTCCTTGGGCGTCAGCTTGATTTCGGCGCCAGCGCGCGTCGCCCGGTGGCGAACGGCATCCACTTCGAGATTGCCGACGCGCAGCAGCGGTATTTCCGCCTTGCGCTGCAATCGATGGCGCAGCGCCGTGCGCATGCGAGCCAGCAGTTCGCCGACATTGAAAGGCTTATTGATGTAGTCGTCGGCGCCCAGGTCGAGGGCCTCGATTTTCTCCGTTTCGCGTTCACGCGCCGACAAAACGATGATCGGCACGTCCGACCATTCGCGGGCGCGTTTGATGACATCCTTGCCATCACCGTCGGGCAGGCCGAGATCAAGCAGCACGATGTCCGGGGACTCGGCGGCGATGCGCTTGGTCGCCTCAGCGACACTGCCGGCGGTCGCCATTTCATAGCCGTTTGCCTCCAGCGCCGGCTTTAGGAAGCGCAGGATCGCCGCCTCGTCATCCACGACTAAGACTTGCGTCTTCGCGCTCATGCCGGCACGTCCAGCCGTGGAAACGTCAAGGCTATGCGGGTGCCGCGCCCGTATGCGTGGGGGCTCTCGGCTGTGATCGTGCCGCCATGCGCCTCCATGATGCCCTTGGCGATTGCCAAACCTAGTCCGGTTCCCTGGCCGCCGTCGGCCTGAGTCGTATCGGCCTTGACAAATTTATCGAACACGTGCGGGAGCGCTTGTGGAGGAATACCCGGACCGTCATCGGTCACGCGCAAAACGACCTCATTCGGGACGACGATCGCGTCCACCACGACGCGGGTCTCTGGCGGCGTGTGCGCGATGGCATTTCCTATGACATTGCCGATGGCTTGCTCGAATAGCGTTGCATCCGCGCGCGCCAAGGGCAAATCAGACGGCAAACTGACATCGATGTGCTGTCGCGCGCCGTGCCGCCGGGCAGCACTGGTGACGCGGTCGACGATTTCGCGCAGGTCGATCCAGTCGCGCCGCAATTCCAATGCTCCCGCATCGATCCGTGTGATGGCGAGAAGGTTACGCACCATCTCATCGAGCCCTTCCGTTTCCTGCTTGATTTGCAGCAGCAGGTCCTTCTTCGCCGCGGAATTGAGTTTGTCGCCATAATCGATCAGGCTGGTCGCCGCGCCGAGGATCGACGACAATGGCGTGCGAAAATCGTGCGAGATTGACGCCAGCAGCGTGTTGCGGACCCGTTCTGTTTCGGTCGCGGTCTTGGCGCTCACCATGTCGCGCGCGAGCGAGGCGCGTTCCAGCGCGGCAGCGGTTTGTTCGGATAGCGCATCGAGCAGCGCGCGCGCTTCTGAATCGAGTGGGCCAACGCCCTCTGGTTTGGCTACGCCGATGACGCCCAGCGTCTTGTCGCCGATTCGCACCGGCACGAAGTACCACGGCACGATCGGCAGCGTGCCGGTGTCGGCGCCAGCCGGCTCGCCATGGCTAAAGGCCCAACGCGCCGCTGTCATCGGCGCAGCGTCGAGCACGTCTTCCGGCGGCCAGGCGGCGATGAGCGCCAGATCACCGTCCTGCTCCAAAAGCACCACCACCGCACGGCCAAGGCTTGCATTGATTTCGCTCGCCGCGCCTTCGGCCACGGCATCGAGCGAGGCAAGGCCTGACAGACGGCGGGTGAATTCGTAGAGCCGCCGCATCGCCCGCATGCGGCCAGCCGAGATATCCGCTTGGACGCGCACCCGCCCCGCCAAAGCCGAAGTGATCACCGCCACCACCAGGAAAATCACGAGGGCCAGCAGTTCGTACGGTTCGGCGATGGTGAAGGTGTAGAGCGGCTCGATAAAAAAGAAATTGTAGACCAGGAACGACAGGCCGGACGCATAGATCGCCGGCCAGATGCCGAAGTTCACGGCGATCAGCAGCACCGCCACCAGGAACAGCATCGACAGGTTCGGGATCGGCGTCAGCGCGGTCAGCCCTTCGCCAATCGCCAGCGCCGCGCCGATTGCAAGTGTGGCATAGAGGAACGGAAGCGGCTGCAAGACAAAGCGCGTGCGTCGCCGCGTCGCCGTAGGTAGTGCCGTCTCGACTTGCCGCGTCACCACATGGATCGCGATGTCCTGGGTCCGGCGCACCAATTCGTGCGGCAACGAGCGGTGCAGCAGTTCGCTGAAGAAGCCGCCATGCGAGCGGCCGATCACGATCTGGGTGACATTCTCGAATTTGGCGAAGCGCAGCAGTTCGGCCGGCAGATCGCCGCCGGTCAGCGTTTGGGTCTCGGCGCCGAGTGCCTGCGCGAGCTTCATGGCGTCGTCCAGCCGGAGACGCGCGGCCTCGTCGAGGTTCGTACCCGGCCGCTCGACCGTGACCGCCAGCCAGGGCGCGTCCATCAGATCGGCGAGCCGCTTGGCGGTGCGTACCACTGTCGGCGAGATCGTGTCTGGCCCGATGCAGGCCAAGATGCGCTCGCCGGCCGCCCACGGTCCTTCGATCGCCTGCGCTTGCATGCGGGAAATCAGATCGGCATCGATGCGCTCGGCCGCGCGCCGCAACGCCAATTCGCGCAAGGCGGTCAGGTTTTGCGGCTTGAAGAAGCTTTCGACTGCACGGGCGGCGGTATCCTGAACGTAGACCTTTCCTTCGGCGAGACGCTTGAGCAACTCGTCGGGCGGAAAGTCCACCAGGACGATCTCGTCCGCCTTGTCGAACACCGTATCGGGCACGGTTTCCCGCACGCGGACCTTGGTGATCTTGAGCACGACGTCGTTGAGGCTTTCCAGGTGCTGGATGTTGAGTGTGGTCCAGACGTCGATGCCGGCGGCAAGAATTTCGTCGACGTCCTGCCAGCGCTTGGGATGGCGGCTGCCGGGCACATTGGTGTGGGCGTATTCGTCCACCAGCAACAGGCTCGGCCGGCGCGCGAGTGCCGCGTCAAGATCGAACTCCTTCATGACCTGGTTGCGGTAGACGATCGGCTTGCGCGGCAGAACCTCGAAGCCGGCGATCAATTGCTCTGTCTCGCGCCGGCCGTGGGTCTCGATCAACCCGGCGACCACGTCGCGACCGCCCGATTTCTCGGTTTGGGCGGCGGTGAGCATGGCGTAGGTCTTGCCGACGCCGGGCGCGGCGCCGAGAAAAATCTTCAGATGGCCCCGCCCCTCCTTCTTGGCGAGGGCGAGCAGCGCATCAGGCGAAGCTCGTTGTGCTTCGTCACCGGGCATGTGGCTCCTTTTGCAGCAACTTACGACTTCAGCCCGTCAAGCGCGAGGTTGAGCTTGAGCACGTTGACCCGGGGTTCGCCCATGAGGCCAAAAGTGCGTCCCTCGACCTGACCCTCGACCAAAGCGCGGACGCGCTCCACCGGCAGCCCACGGGCTTTCGCCACCCGCGGCACCTGAAACATGGCCGCCTCGGGCGAGATATCCGGGTCAAGCCCGCTGGCCGATGTCGTTACCAGATCGGCCGGGATCGCCGCCGACGGGTTTTCCTTCTTGAGCTTATCCACATCGGCCTTGACGCGTTCGATCAGCGCCTTGCTGGTCGGGCCAAGGTTGGAGCCGCCCGAATTGGCGGCGTTATAGGGCGCATCGATAGTCTTGGTGGGATCCTTCGGGTCGGGCGTATTGGTCGCCGACGGCCGGCCGTGGAAGTATTTGTCGTCGGCGAACACTTGCCCGATCAGGGCGGAGCCAATGACTTTGCCGTCCTTCTCGATCAGGCTGCCTTGCGCCTGCCGCGGGAAGATCACGTTTGCGATCCCGGTCATGGCGAGTGGATAGGCCAAGCCTGTAATCAGCGTCAAAGCCGCAAGCAGGATGATGGCCGGACGGATTTCTTTCAGCATGACAGTCTCTCCTCAAACCAGATGCAACGCGTTGACCAGGAGGTCGATCGCCTTGATGCCGACGAACGGCAGTACAAGGCCGCCAAGCCCGTAGATCAGCAGGTTGCGCCGCAGCAGCGCGCCGGCTCCGATCGGACGATAGACGACGCCCTTCAACGCCAGCGGAATGAGCGCGATAATGATCAGCGCGTTGAAGATGATCGCCGACAGGATCGCGCTCTGCGGCGTCGACAGATGCATGATGTTGAGCACGACCAGTTGCGGGTAGAAGGCGAGGAAGATCGCCGGGATGATGGCGAAATACTTTGCCACATCGTTGGCGATCGAGAACGTCGTGAGCGCGCCGCGCGTCATCAGCAGTTGTTTGCCGATCTCAACCACTTCGATCAGTTTGGTCGGATCGGAATCGAGATCGACCATGTTGCCCGCTTCGCGCGCGGCCTGCGTGCCAGTCTGCATGGCGACGCCGACGTCGGCTTGCGCCAGCGCCGGCGCGTCATTGGTGCCGTCGCCGCACATGGCGATCAGCCGTCCGTTCGTTTGCTCATTGCGGATGTAGCGCAGCTTGTCCTCGGGCGTGGCCTGGGCGATGAAATCGTCGACACCGGCTTCTGACGCGATCGACGCCGCCGTCACCGGATTGTCGCCGGTGATCATCACGGTCTTGATGCCCATGCAGCGCAGCGCGGCGAAGCGATCTTTCACGTCCGGCTTCACCACGTCTTTCAGGTGGATTACGCCGAGGATGCGGCTGCCTTCGACCAGACCGAGCGGAGTGCCGCCGGAACGCGCGATCTTGTCGACGGCCGCACGGAAAGTCGGCGGCTCGGGGACGTCGCGGCCGGCCTGTTTGCGTGCGAATTCGAGCACAGAATTGATTGCGCCCTTGCGCAGCCGGCGCTCGCCGATATCGACGCCGGACAGCCGTGTCATGGCCGAGAATTCGATGAACTTGGCGCTGGCGGGCGCCGCCTGACGTCGCACGTTATATTTTTCCTGGACCATCGCGATGATCGAGCGGCCTTCGGCGGTCTCGTCGGAATCGCTCGCAAGCAACGCCGCCTCGGCGGCCTCACGCTCGGTCACGCCCGGTACCGCAATGATCTCGGTCGCCAGCCGGTTGCCGAAAGTGATGGTGCCTGTCTTGTCGAGCAGCAGCGTATCGACGTCGCCGGCGGCTTCGACCGCGCGGCCGGACATCGACAGCACGTTGAAACGCACCAGACGGTCCATGCCGGCGATGCCGATAGCCGATAGTAACGCGCCGATCGTAGTTGGGATCAGCGTCACGAACAGCGCCACCAGAATGACGATGGAGATCGTTCCGCCGGCATAGGCGGCATAGCTCGGGATGGTCGCGGTCGCGAACACGAAGATGATGGTGAGCCCGATCAGCAGAATGTTCAGCGCGATCTCGTTCGGCGTTTTCTGCCGCTCGGCGCCTTCGACCAGCTTGATCATGCGGTCGAGGAAGGACGTACCCGGCGAGGAGGTAATGCGGATCACGATGCGATCGGAAATAACGGTTGTGCCGCCGGTCACCGCCGAGCGGTCGCCGCCGGATTCGCGGATGACGGGCGCGGATTCGCCGGTAATGGCGGCTTCGTTCACGGAGGCAATGCCCTCGATCACGTCGCCGTCGCCGGGGATGATGTCGCCGGCCTCGCATATAACAAGGTCGCCGGCTTGCAGGTCTTCAGCCGCTACCCCCTGATAGACCTCGTAGTTGACCGGCATCAGAATGCGCTTGGCGCTCGTCTCGGTGCGGGTCTTGCGCAAAGTGTCGGCCTGCGCCCGCCCGCGTCCTTCCGCCACCGCCTCGGCAAAATTCGCAAACAGCACGGTAAACCACAGCCACAGAATGATCTGGAAGGTGAAGCCGAGACCGGCATGGTGCTCGGCGAGGTCACGCACGAACAGCACGGTGGTCAGCGTGGTAACGACTTCGAGCACGAAGATCACCGGATTCTTGATCAGAGTGGCCGGGTTGAGCTTGGCGAAAGCCTGGCCGATCGCAGGCAGCACGATTTTGGGGTCAACCAGCGTCGAGACCGGCATCCGCTTGCGCAGTTTAGAAGTGTCCATTGCCGTAACTCCGAATGAATCCTGATCAGAACAGCGTGTTTGCCTGCATCGCCAGATGCTCGACGATGGGTCCGAGCGCGAGCGCGGGGAAGAATGTCAGACCGCCGACGACGAGGATGACGCCGACAACCAGGCCGACGAACAGGCCGCCGGTGGTCGGGAAAGTGCCGGCCGAGGCGGCGATGCTCTTCTTCTCCGCCAGCGAACCGGCGATCGCCATCGCCGGGATCACCATGAAGAAGCGGCCGACGAACATCGCGATAGCGCCGGTGATGTTGTAGAACAGCGTGTTGCCGGTAAGACCCGCGAAGGCAGAACCATTGTTGCCGGTCTGCGAGCTATAGGCGTAGAGAACTTCGGTAAATCCGTGCGGCCCCGCGTTATTCATGGAGGCAACCGCGGGCGGATAGACCACCGCAACCGCGGTCCAGCCAAGGATCATCAGCGGCAGGACCAGGATGGCGAGCATGGCCATCTTGACTTCCTTCGCCTCGATCTTCTTGCCGACGTATTCGGGCGTGCGGCCGACCATCAGGCCGGCGACGAAGATCGCCAGGATGACGAACAGCAACATGCCGTAAAGACCGGCGCCGATGCCGCCGACGATGATCTCGCCGAGCTGGATGTTGGTGAGCGGGATCATGCCGCCGAGCGCGGTGAACGAGTTGTGCATGGCATTGACGGCGCCGCAGGAGGCCGCGGTGGTGATCACCGCGAACAGCGCCGAGGCGACGATGCCGAAGCGCAACTCCTTGCCTTCCATGTTGCCGCCACCGATGCCCAAGGCATGCATTGCGGTCGTGCCGTTGGCTTCGGCCCAATAGCAGACCGCCACGCCGGCGATGAACAGCACGCCCATCACCGCGAGAATGGCCCAGCCCTGGCGCTGGTTGCCGACCATGCGGCCGAACACATTGGTGAGCGAAGCGCCGAGCGCGAAGATTGATATGATCTGCACGAAATTCGACAGCGCGGTCGGATTCTCGAATGGATGCGCGGCATTGGCGTTGAAGAAGCCACCGCCATTGGTGCCGAGCATCTTGATCGCGACCTGCGAGGCGACCGGGCCGACCGCGATGGTCTGCTTGGCGCCTTCGAGCGTGGTTGCATCGACATAGGGGCCGAGCGTCTGCGGCATGCCCTGCCAGACCAGGAAGAGCGTGAACACGATGCAGATCGGCAGCAGGATGTAGAGCGTGCAGCGGGTAATATCGACCCAGAAATTGCCGACGGTCTTGGCGGAGGCGCGCGCGAAGCCGCGAATGAGCGCGACCGCCAGCACAATGCCGGTCGCAGCCGACAGGAAGTTCTGGTGCGCGAGGCCGAGCATCTGCACGAGATAAGACAGCGTGCTTTCGCCGCCGTAGTTCTGCCAGTTGGTGTTGGTGATGAAACTCGCGGCCGTATTGAACGAAAGATCCGGCGCCACCGCGGATTGCCCGGCCGGATTGAACGGCAGCACTGCCTGCATGCGCATCAGAATGTAAATGATGAGAAAGCCGCCGACATGGAACAGCAGCATGGCAACCGTATAGGTCAGCCAGTGCTGCTCGCGCTTTTCGTCGACGCCGCCCGCCCAGTAGATGGCGCCCTCGACCGGCCGCAGCACCGGCGACAGGAATGTGCGCTCGCCGTTAAAGACGCGCGTCATGTAGCCGCCAAGCACCGGCGTGATCGCGACGATGATCGCGCAGTAAAGTACAATTTGGATCCAGCCAATCGTAGTCATGGCACGCCTCTCAGATCAAAACCGCTCGGGACGCAGCAGAGCGTAAGTGAGGTAGATCAGCAGCCCCGCGGTCACGAGGCTGGCGAGCGTATAGTCGATGAGCATGGCAGCCCCCTTAGAGCCGATCGCACGCGTAAGCGTAGCCGATCGACAACGCGAACAAGCCAATTCCAATTGCCAGCATGATGAGATCGAGCATGGTTGCTCCCTTTCAAATGTGTCGGAGCGAACTCGCAAATAGGCTTTGCGCAATAAAGAAACGATACGAATTGCGGATGCCGGATATCAAGAAGAAATAAAGATCGCGAGCAGCAGGGTCGCGGTCATTGCCCTATATCGGGACCAATTGTCACCCCTGATCGCGCATCATTCAATCTGCGCGTAAGCTCCATTATGGAATTTTTCCGCAATTGAGGCCCGCACGTGCTGGTCGGCGCAAATGACGCGGCGGCCTAGGAACCGACAAGTCTGAGGCCGTCGTAGTGCGGCTCAGCGGGTCAGTTCGCGAATGTTCGCGTCCGGCCCGTTTTTTTTGCAATCAGAGGCACTGTCAGTGGTGACAGAAATGGCGGAAAATGATCCGATGCGGAATCTTATAAAAAGCGGGCGGTGGATAGTTTTGTAGACAGGGTGTGAGGGTCGTTAGATTTCGAACCAGCCTCGTTTTGTGCGCTTACCTTGCGCAATCTTTCCAATAATTTCCCGCTTGTGAGGCGAGAAGACAAAGCCCAAGTAGTTTGTCTTTAAGCCCAACAAGGTCTTTATTTCGGCACAAACGGCTAACGCGTTCTTTGTTGGCGAGATTGCTCCCGAAACTATCCGACATTTTTGGCCATTTAGCACGTCCGACAGCGCCGCTTCCAAAGTCGGAAAATGTTCATCGCGTGCTGTGCAATCAACGTCATTAAGCAACTCAAAGAGCGGCCTCAAGCGCGAGTTCTGTTTGGTCAAAAACTCATTGTAAATCGGGAAATTCGTTAACGTGCATGTTCCGAGGTCATCCGGGTGATATTTTTGACCACTCCAAGCGCAAGATTGGCCTTCGGCGGGCAAACAGAACTTGCCCGCAGAAGATCGGATGGCAAAGTCTGGCAGAACAGAGGTCTGTGAAATACTGCTGGACACTAAGATCCGTTTAAGCGCGACTTTATTGGAGACTGAGCACCTGCCGCACTCAGAAGGAAGAACGCGTTTTCCGGTCGCCTCGCATTTCACTAAGATTCCGGGCCGTACAAATTTTCCAGTTTCCTGACACTTTTCAGCTTCAGCCACAGCGATAAGCTGCCGGGTTTCGAAGCAACTTATAAATTCGCTTACGTGACCTTTCTTACCCGAATAGCTAGATACAGCTTCTTGATCGCGACGATACATTCGCCCCGACACATCACTTGTTGACAATTCTGTTTTGAGTGCTTCTGCGTTGGTGAACGAGCAGTGCGAAAAGTACTGAGGCTCAGCTCGCTTCCCAGAAATTTCAGATCTCCGAAGCATATTGGCGATGACCTTCTGGCCTGAAACATCTGAAACCGCCAATTCATCTTGAACGACACGCTTTCCGGTTAAACTGCATATCTCCATATACTCGGGCAGAACTTCTCGCCCACTTAATTCAGATTTTACGAGAAGGTGCCGCAGCACATAAGCGCCGGTGATTTGACACCGGCCAAGACAACTTTTCGGCACGTTTCGGCCGGACTTTGTGCAGAGGTCGGTGGGTGGTGATTTACTTATTTGGCCGGAACTGGGAATAGCAGCAACAATGCTTTGGTAATCAACACCTTCATCGATTTCGAAATGTGCCCGCGCAGAAATTTCACGGTAGACTTTTCCTTCCAGAGCAACCACGGTTGCCGCAAACCGGGGCGTAAATTCATCGTATAATTTTCGGCCTTTGCGCTCGTCGCTCCCCGCAAAACGAACCTCTTGTTCGCGCCGCTCAAGATAAAAACGCGAGAATTCGGTTATGCCTTCATCGAGACTCGCCGCTTCAGCAATTTTTTCTAAGTCAATGCCGATCTCAGAAAGTTCAGTAATCGTCGGGGCAAGCGCCCTTAAAGCCGGACGACCATCGTTGTAAAGATGCTCACCAGGCAAACAAACTACTTCGATTAACCGCTCATAACTGTCATGGAGTACCGTAGCGCGAACGCGAACAAGTGCTTTGCCTTCAAATTTTCGGCTTACTTTTTCTATGTCTACCTCTTTGGGGATGCCGCCAAAGCTCTCGACCCAACCACGGACAATTTCACTATTGTTTTGTTCGGAATCGCGATCTAAATCTTCGACGCGGTGAAGGGCAGTCGCGGTGACTTGATCTACGAGCCGCTGAAACGCGCTACTTCCTTCGTTGTACAATGTGCTTTTAACATTCGCACTCGAAGCTTCTTCGAAACGAACGTAGTGCCGATTTCCGTTTTCTTCTATTGCATAGAGGTCCGGAGGATTTGGCGCTACTTTAATGCCGAGTCCCTTGAAAGCTTCAAGCGTAAAATCCTTTACAGTCATCGAACGAAACGTTGGAGGCAGTGCAGGAGCCCGGGGCCCCACATATCCGCGGTCCTCGCTCTCGCCCAATAGGTCTTCAATATTCTTTTTTTCACGCTCGAGAGTATTTATGGCTTCTTCGATGCTAGCCACCTCAAGTTCGGCCGCCTTTTTCTTGTCTTTGCCTGCCAGAGCCTGGCCTGTACCCGGTTTCGAAGACACCGAGTTAGGTGTTTTGATGGGGACCGGAGGTGCGTCATGGAGAGGCGGAAGTTTACACGAGAGTTCAAGCTTGAGGCGGTGCGGCTGATCAAGGAACGTGGCGTCTCATTTGCGCAGGCGTCGCAAGACCTGAGCGTTCACGAGTCGCAACTGCGCAGCTGGGTGAAGGCGTTTGCAGACGACCCGCAGTATGCCTTCCCCGGCCAAGGTCAGATGAAGCCGGAGCAGTTGGAGATCGCGCGGCTCAAGCGCGAGGTTACCAAGCTGAAGGCCGAACGAGACATTCTAAAAAAAGCCGCGGCCTACTTCGCGAAGGAATTGACGTGAAGTTCTCCTTCATTGCGAAGCACCGGGGGATCTGGCCGGCGGACTGGTTGTGCGGGGCGCTCGGTGTCTCGCGGGGTGGCTTCTATGCCTGGCTGACACGACCGCGCAGTCAGCGCAGCCGGAGCGATGAAGAGCTCGCTGCGAAGGTTCGCACGAGCTTCCTGGCGAGCGACCGGACCTATGGCGCCAGGCGGGTGTGGCACGACCTGCTCGCCGAGGGTGTGTCCTGTGGGCTGCATAAGATCCAGCGATTGATGCGAATACAGGCTCTCAGAGCGCGTCCGCGACGGCGTCGCCTGCCGCCCGACCTGGGTGAGCGGCAGGCCGCCGCCATCGCTCCCAACGTGCTCGATCGCAGCTTTGAAGCGCCCGCTCCCAACCGCAAATGGATTGCCGACTTTACCTATGTCTGGACAGCAGAGGGCTGGCTCTATGTGGCTGCGGTCGTCGATCTGTTCTCTCGGCGCGTGGTCGGCTGGTCGATGAACGCAGCGATGACAGCGCAACTCGTCACCGACGCTCTGGTGATGGCGATCTGGCGACGGGGCAAGCCAGACGCGCTGCTGCATCACTCCGACCGCGGCAGCCAATACAGCAGCGAGCAGTTCCAGCGGCTGATGGCAGATCACGGCGTCGTCTGCTCGATGAGCCGCTCGGGCAACGTCTGGGACAATGCGGCGATGGAGAGCTTCTTCTCGTCGTTGAAGACCGAACGCACGGCGCGCAAGATGTACCGATCGCGGGATGAGGCAAAGGCCGACGTGTTCGATTACATCGAGCGCTTCTACAATCCGAAACGCCGGCACTCGACGATCGGCTATATGAGCCCTATGGAGTTCGAACGGCAGGCGGGATTAGCTTAGGCGGGTGTCAACCAAACCGGGTACAGGCCATTGCACTGTCCGGCTTGCTAATCTTGGCATGCATCCGCTCTAACGCTTCGTCATAGCTCGCGTCGTCTGAGATCGTGATACCGAGGTTAAATTGGGCGGTGAGCACAGTTGTTTTCTTGAAAAGTTCTTCCTTAGTGCTGATGATAGTTTTTGTAAGCCCGAATATTTTGTTCTTTGCATCTTCGGCATATTGCTTCGCCGTCGTATAAGCTGGGTCCTTCCGGAGCGTATTCGTCGCTCCTTGGATGGTGTCACGGAAGCCGACGATATCCTGATAGCCAATGATTGCAGCTATTTCTTCTCTTTTCTTACTTTTTGTTTCGCCAATGAATTTAGTTATTTGCGCATGTCTTAAGAAAACACGTTCGGCGCGCAAGCCTTCCAAAAAGGAGCGAAACTCTGCGTTCCCAATTTGCGTTTTAATTTTTAAATCTGAGCTTATTGATTTCGTCCCATTTAAGATTGCATTGCTGAATTTAACCGATACCTCACATGCACCGGACGCGTCGAGTAAAACGTTGCGTAGCGCTTCCTCCTTGCAGTCTTCGCGCCACAAGTGTTCCACTTTTCCAAGCAGAAACCATTCCAACGCGTCTGTGACTGTGCTCTTGCCGGTGGCATTCTCGCCATATATTGAAATGCTGTTGTTGTTTTTGGTGAAGTCTATGGGTAGATCGAAACGCGCGCCGCGAAATCCTTTGATACTCAGGCTGCGTAACTTAGTCATGACGTCGAGTCTTTTTCATTCGGAGATGCCGACACATGGATAACTGCTTTGGCCCTAGACGTCTCAAGGGCGCGCAGAAGCTGCTGCTTGCTTAGTTTCTTCGACTTAAAAAGAGTCTGGACGGCAGCAAGTGTTTGCGCGTCAATCGCCTTTTTACCCTTTAGGGAAGTCAGAAAATCACTGACGACCTCAGCTCCTGACTTAATTTCCTCAGTGGGCATGCGGATGTCCCATTTGCAAAAAGGGTCCGAAACAAATGACGGCGATTACATTCCCACAAGACTACAACTTCAACGATAAGTCCATCAAACTCGTACAGGGGGTTGTTGGTATCTATTTCATTTATTTGGAAGAATTGAGAATTCCCTATCCGTTCGGATATTCACGGCTAATCTATTTGGGATTAAGCGAAGTCAAAGCAAAATAGTATTGGTCGAAGATTATATTCACACCACACCGGCGGCTCCGGGAACCAAGGTATAAAAAACTACGTAGAACGACACCAAGCGAAGTTTACATTTCATACCTTTGAACTGCTGCGCAATTTGGGGGCTACTGACTTGTATGAGATTGAAAGTTTTTTCTTGAGTGACTTTCTGCGCGCTAAGGGATCGTTTCCAATTTGCAATAATCAATCGGGCGTGACTTTTGCCCTGCCATCAATCTCACAAATGGATATTGCAGTGGACTGGGAGCACTTTTCATAACAGACTCGGGAAACTCCACCACAAAAGATGGGAGCAGCGGAGACCAGCCGCTATGATTGATACACCAATCACCATCCAATGCGTCGCGCGTATGGCTGTGATTCCCACCTGCGCCTTCCTCACCACCCCCGCCTCCGCCCTCGACCTCAACTCCTTCCACGCCGTCCAACCAAATTCTGGCCCCGCACGAACCATATTGCCAGGCAGTAAGCCGCATTCGCTCGGCGGCTAGGCGTTTGTTGCCCCGGCTGTTGCCCCGGCTCTATATGCCGTTGCCCCGGAGTCCTAAATCAAAGCTAAGTGTTTGATATGATGGTGGGCGCACCAGGGCTCGAACCTGGGACCCGCTGATTAAGAGTTCAGCGGGTCAGCCGAAATCGCTCAAGCAAGCACGCACCGGTTTTAGAAATCGTTTTACAAACCAGACGAGTTGTTGGGACGATTGGTCGAGCGAGTTCATCTCAAACTCGACTTCTGTTGGGCCGCTCTAAAACACCCATTTCAAGAGCTTCTTCGAAACCGTATCACCGAAGCAAAGTACAGAGCTCTAGAGAAAGCGGCGCTCTAGAGAACGGATTTGGGCGCTAGCCGCGTTTCAAGGTGCAGAGGTCGGTCTCAAGATGCTGCAAATTCCTCGCGTTTTCTCGCGGCAAAATCGCGACAGAGATCCGTTCGCGAAGGGATGGTGGCGGAGGGAGTGGGATTCGAACCCACGTTACGGTTTCCCGTAAACACGCTTTCCAAGCGTGCGCCTTCAGCCACTCGGCCACCCCTCCTCACCAGCCCTCGCAACGGCGCACGCCTTTTACAGGAAGACGCGCGCAAGGCGCGCTGTCGCGCCTTCAGCCACTCGGCCACCCCTCCTCACCAGCCCTCGCAACGGCGCACGCCTTTTACAGGAAGACGCGCGCAAGGCGCGCTGTCGCGCCTTCAGCCACTCGGCCACCCCTCCTCACCAGCCCTCGCAACGGCGCACGCCTTTTACAGGAAGACGCGCGCAAGGCGCGCTGTCGCGCCTTCAGCCCGGCACGCCAGCTGTTGGGTAGGTCATGCCGGTGCAAGCGGCCTTTTTCAAGCTAGGAAGGACATGGCGTTTTATCTGCGTAATTATGTTTATTTTACAAAATTTGACCTATTAAGGAGCAAAAGCGCAAGATATCATCCGGACTCAAAGCCATCATTTTCAGGCCATTGGCGGGGCGCGGAACACCTAGGAAGACCGAATGACGGGCGACGTTTCCGCGCTTCACATGGTGCTCACCGGCGATCCGGGCCTTTACGCCATCGTGCGGCTGTCGCTCATCGTCAGCTTGAGCGCGGTGCTGTTCGCAGCGCTGATTGGCGTGCCGGTCGGCGCGTTCATGGCGCTCACGCGATTTCACGGGCGCGATGGCGCCATCGTTTTCCTCAATGCGCTGATGGGCTTGCCGCCGGTGGTGGTGGGGCTGGCGGTGTTCCTGGCGCTGTCGCGCTCGGGCCCGCTCGGATCGTGGGGCCTGCTGTTCACGCCGCAAGCCATGGTGATCGCGCAAACCATTTTGGTGGCTCCGATAATCGCCGCGCTCACACGGCAAACCATCGAGGATTTGTGGGTCGAGTACCGTGACGAGTTGGCTGCCATGAATGTCGGGCCCGTCGGCCGGGTCATAACGCTGGTCTGGGACGCGCGATTTTCCCTTGTCACAGCGCTACTTGCGGGCTTCGGCCGGGCGGCGGCGGAAGTCGGCGCCATCATCATCGTCGGCGGCAATATCGACGGCTTCACCCGCACCATGACCACGGCGATCGCGCTGGAAACCAGCAAAGGCGACCTGTCGCTCGCGGTCGGACTCGGCATGGTGCTGATTTCCATCGTGATCGTGATCAACGCGTTGGCCTGGGGCGCGCGCCGCGCCGGCGAACGTTACGCGGGATGACCATGCGCGCACCCGCCTCGGATCTGCCGGTCATGTTCGTAAAAGTCGGAATCCTCGCCAGCGAGGTGCCGGTCCTCGACGATATCTCGCTCACGCTCGGCCCCGGCGCGCCGACTGTTCTGATCGGCCCGAACGGTGCCGGCAAGACCACGCTGTTGCGCGCGGCCATGGGACTCATCCCCGCCACGTGCGGGACCATCACCCGGGGCGGGCGCGAGGCCTCGCCACCCGGCCGCCGCGCATTTCTGTTTCAGCGCCCGGCCATGCTTCGCCGCAGCGCCGCCGGCAATGTCCGCTACGCGCTGGCCGCGGCCGGCGTGCCACGCGCCGCGCGAACCGAACGCACCGCCGAATTGCTGGCGCTAGTCGGCCTCGCCGGACTCGAACGCCGTCCGGCGCGCCGTCTGTCCGGCGGCGAGCAGCAGCGGCTGGCGCTGGCGCGCGCGCTGGCGCGCGATCCGGCGGTGCTGTTCCTCGACGAGCCGACCGCCAGCCTCGATCCCGCCGCCACCAAGGCGATCGAGGATATCGTGCGCGCCGTCACCGCGCGCGGCGTCAAGGTGGTGATGTCCACCCACGATCTCGGCCAGGCCAAGCGTCTGGCCGGCGACGTGGTGCTGCTGCATCGCGGCCGGTTGATCGAGACCGGTCCGGCTGCGGATTTTTTCGGCAACCCGCGCACGCCGGAAGCGCGCAAGTTTATCGCGGGAGAGTTGTTGGTGTGAAAACGAGGCATGACTCTGACCGCGAGGCAACCCCACTTCCCCTCTCCCCTTGTTGGAGAGGGTGGCGAGTGCGGAGCGATAGCGAGCACGAGCCGGGTGAGGGGTCAGGACTAGACGAAATACACGCCTCTTCACCCGCACTCGCTCGGCTTCGCCTCCGCATAGACCAACGCTTCGCGCTGGCCGTTCGTGGCGTAAATACGCGAATGCCCTGTAGGCATTCGCTTTGCACCCTCTCCCACGAGGGTAGAGGGGACTCCAAGCAACGCTTTGCCTTCCTAAGCGAGATGGCCGGGACAAGCCCGGCCATGACTGAGGTAAGAGAAAACAAAACGAGGAGGATTCAAATGTTCAACCGCCGCTCATTCATCGCCGCCGCCGCGCTTTGTACGATAGGATTTGGCGCCATCGTCATCGCCGCGCCGCCTTCCTTCGGGCAGGAAAAATCGATCGTGGTCGCTTCGACCACCTCGACGCGCGACTCCGGCCTGTTCGAATATCTGCTGCCGCTGTTTACCAAAAAGACCGGCATCGTGGTCAAAGTAGTGGCGCAAGGCACCGGCCAGGCGCTCGACACCGGCCGGCGCGGCGACGCCGACGTAGTGTTCGTGCACGCCAAATCGCAGGAAGAAAAATTCCTCGCCGAGGGCAACGGCGTGAAGCGCTTTCCGGTCATGTACAACGACTTCGTGCTGATCGGGCCGAAGAGCGATCCGGCCGGCATCAAGGGGATGAAGGACGTCGGCAAGGCATTCGTCGCCATCAAGGACAAGAAGGCCGATTTCATCTCGCGCGGCGACCGCTCCGGCACCCACAGCGCCGAGTTGCGGCTGTGGAAGGCCTCCGGCGTCGACATCGAGAAGGCTAAAGGCCCCTGGTACAAGGCGATCGGCCAGGGCATGGGCGCCGCCCTCAACACCGCCGGCGCCAGCAATGCCTATGTGCTGTCCGACCGCGGCACCTGGATCCATTTCAAGAACAAGGGCGATTTGCAGATTCTGGTGGAAGGCGACAAGCGCATGTTCAACCAGTATGGCGTGATTCTGGTGAACCCGGCCAAGCACCCGAACGTGAAGAAAGACCTCGGGCAGGCATTCATCGACTACCTGATCTCACCGGAAGGGCAGAAGGCGATCGCCAATTACAAGATCAACGGCGAGCAGTTGTTCTATCCGAACGCCAGCGATCACAACGCGTGAATTTTCTCTTCACCTCTCCACGCACGCGGGGAGAGGGCAAAAGAGGATGCCGCGGCGTAGGCGTCCTCCACTCGCGCGGAGACGACAGAGCGTGATTCACCCTTGCGAGATGAACTTGGTGTTCAAATAGGCCTGCAGGCCCTCAATGCCGCCTTCCGAGCCGTAGCCACTCTCCTTGACGCCGCCGAACGGCGTTTCCGGCGTCGAGACCGAGATGGAATTCACGCCCACCATGCCGGACTGGATGGCGTCGCCGATGGCGGCCGCCGTCTTGTCCGACGCGGTGAAGGCGTAAGCGGCAAGCCCGAATTGCAGCGAGTTGGCGCGCTCGACCACCTCGTCGAAGGTCTTGAACGGCACGATCGGGGCGAGCGGGCCGAACGGCTCCTCGGTCATGATCTTTGAATCGTCCGGCACGTCGGTGATCACGGTCGGCTGGAAGTAGAAGCCCTGGTTGCCCTGGCGCGAGCCGCCGGTTTGAATTTTGCCGCCGCGGCTCTTGGCGTCGTTGACGAACGATTCCATGGCGTCGAGCCGGCGCGGATTGGCGAGCGGGCCGAGCGTGATGCCCTTCTCCAGCCCGTCGCCCATCTTGAGGCCCTTGGCATATTCGGTGAAACGGGCGACGAATTTATTGTAGGACTTCTCCTGCACGTAGAAGCGCGTCGGCGATATGCACACTTGCCCGGCGTTGCGATATTTGAACGCGGCAATGGTGTCGGCGGCTTTTTCGGGATCGAAGTCGTCGAACACCACCACCGGCGAATGGCCGCCGAGTTCCATAGTGGCGCGCTTCATGCCTTTGGCGGCGAGGCCGGCGAGATGCTTGCCGACCGGGATCGAGCCGGTGAAGGAAATCTTCTTGACGATCTTGGAGGGGATCAGGTGCTCCGACACATTGGCCGGCACGCCGAACACCAGATTAAGCACGCCGGCGGGAAGGCCGGCATCGGCGAAGCACTTCACCAGTTCGACGCAGCCGCCCGGGGTTTCCTCCGAGGCCTTGATGATGAGCGAGCAGCCGGCGGCGAGCGCGCCGGCAATCTTGCGGATCGGCGTCAGGGTCGGGAAATTCCACGGCGTAAAGGCGGCGACCACGCCGACCGGCTCCTGCAGCACGAGCTGGCGCACGCCCTTCTGCCGGCCGGGGATGACGCGGCCGTAAGTCCGGCGGCCTTCCTCGGCGCACCAGTCGATGATGTCGGCACTGGTGAGTACCTCGGCGCGCGACTCGACATAGACCTTGCCCTGCTCTTGGGTTTGCACCTTGGAGATGTGATCGTAGCGCTCGCGCACCAGATCGGCGGCTTTGCGCATGATCTTGGAGCGGTCATAGGCCGAGGTCGCCTTCCAGACCTGGAAGCCCTTGGCGGCGG
The DNA here is from genome assembly GCA_963739825.1 of uncultured Alphaproteobacteria bacterium. GTDB lineage: Bacteria > Pseudomonadota > Alphaproteobacteria > Rhizobiales > Xanthobacteraceae > Pseudolabrys. The sequence goes on along the minus strand of CAVUBU010000001.1, from coordinate 1,031,557 downwards.
CTTCGAGCGCGGCGTCGAGATCGGCGGGTGAGGCATGCGGCAGATGCGCCAGCGTCTTGCCGGTGGCCGGATTGACCACGTCCTCGCCCTTGCGGCCTTCGCCGTTGAGCCATTTTCCGTCGATGTAAAGCGCCAGCTCGGAATACATGGGGACCTCATTACTCACGGGAAAACTGTCGGGCCGTGGATTAGCACTTTCGGAAGCGAGCGGCCACCCTGCCCGGCGCGCGGCATGGCTGCCATCAGCCGAGAAATGCGCCGCCGCTGACGTGGATTGCCTGCCCGGTGACGTAGCGGCCGCCGGGGCCGGCGAGAAAGCGCACCATGGCGGCGACGTCGTCCGGCTTGCCGCGCTCGCCGGTGATGGTGCCGTGGGTGAGATGATGCGCCGGATTGGATGAGGAGGCCGGCCGCGCGGTGTCGATGGCGCCCGGCACTACGCAATTGGCGGTGATGCGATCGGCGGCCAAGTCATGCGCGAGCGCGCGCGAGAAGCCGACCAGCGCCGCTTTCGCCGTTATCACATGCGCGCGATTTTTCGAGCCAATATGCGCGCTCAAGCCGCCGATATTGACGATGCTGCCGCCGCCGGCTTTTTTCATTGCCGGCAGGCAGGCGTGCACGCCGTGGAAGGCGGAGTCGAGCGTGGCATTCATCACCTCGCGCCAGTCGGCGTAAGACATTTCGCCGATCGGTTTCTCGCGCCGCAGCGAGGCGTTGTTGACCAAAATGTCGATGCGGCCGAAGGCCTTCAGCGCGGCCTGTGCCATCGCCTCGACCGCGGCGCCATCGGCGACATCGGCCAGCACGGTAATCGCCTTGCCGCCGGCCGCTTCGATCTCAGCGACGACGGCATTGGCTTCGGCCTTGTTCGAGCGCACATTGACCACCACCGCCGCGCCGGCTTGCGCCAATTGCAGCGCGATGGCGCGCCCGATATTGCGGCCGGCGCCGGTGACGATGGCGACTTTGCCTTTAAGTTCTTGGCCGGCGAGTTCTTTGTTGTCAGTCATACCCTCTCCTTGTCATCACCGGGCCGCCGCGAAGCGGCGTGACCCGGTGATCCCGATTAGGTTGGCAAAGACGTGCCCAACGATCGGGATCGCCGGGACAAGCCCGGCGATGACAATCGAAAGCGCGTCATCCTCGCAATTCCTTCAAATCGATCTTGCCATCATACAGCTTGGAAAGCAGCTTGAGCACGGCGGCGCTGCGCGCGCTGTCCCAGCCGCCGTGGCGGACGTTGAGCGCGAATTTCTCTTCGATGTCGGCGCGCGTGAGTGGCTCGTTGACGCCGCCGCGGAAATGCGGCTGGCGCTGCTCCACGACGCTACCGTCATTGAGCACGCACCGGATATGGCCGGTAAAGGCGTTCGGATAAGGATTGGCCGGATCAATCACGTAGCGCACCTTCGCTGCCAGCGCGAGCACCTCCGGATCGTGCACCGCTTTGTCGGTGAACGCATCGAGCCCGACGCCACCGCGCACAAAGCCGCTGGCGAGGATGAAGGGCGTCGAAAATTTCGCGGCATAGCCGTTGGGCGGGTGCTGCTTGGCAGCGAGCGGCTCCCATAGCCGGTGCACGGTGCCTTCGGCGACTTCGCAGATCATTTCCTTGACGTCGGCCGGCTTAATGCCGCGCGCGGCCAATCGTCTTGCGCAGTCGATATAAGGATGCGCCATGGTGCCGCACGGGTAAGGCTTGAAGGCAAGCGTCTCGATCACCCAGCGCGCGCCGAAATCGTCAAGCGCGGCATAGTCGCCTTGCCTGGTGTGCGCGAAGCCGTGAAACAATCCGTGCACGCCCTCGAACACCGTGCGCGGGCCGAGGAAGCCGCCGCGCGCTAAAAGCGCCGCGCGATAGCCCGATTGCGCCGCCCAGCCGGGATGCAGCCGCTTGGTCCAGGCGCCCTCGGCGAGATATTCGATGATGCCGCTGGCAAAACTTCCGGCGATGCCGAGCGCATCGACGATCTGTTTGGCGTTCAAGCCGAGCGCGGCGCCACAACCGGCGGCTGCGCCCATGACGCCGAAGATCGCGGTCGGGTGGAAGCCCGCTTTGTGCACCGCCTTCGGCACCACGGTGGAGAGCCGGCACATCGTCTCGGTGCCGACCGCGATACCGAGCAGAGCCGCGCCGCCGTCCGGCTTGTGCCGCTCGCAGGCCGCCAGTACCGCCGGCACCACCACCGCGCCGGCATGCACCGGGCCGCCCTCGAAGGTGTCGTCGAAATCCTCGCCATGCGCGGCCGTGCCATTGACGAAGGCAGCGCCAGCCGCGCTCAGCGTGCGGGCATGGCCGATCGCCGTGCACGGCCCGTCGTCGTCGCAGCCGGCGAGCGCGGCCTTGATGTAATCCTGATGGCGCGCGGTGACGCAAAGTCCGGCGACGTCGACAACCAAATCCCCGCACTTGGCATGTACGGCGGCCGGCAGCGCCTTGCCGTCGAGCGCCACGATCGCAGCGGCCAGCCGCTCGGCGACGGAAGCTTTGGGGAGGCTGCCGCTCACAAAATGTCACCCGACCGCGACGTTGCGGCGCGCATTGCCACCGCGCAGGCTGTTGGCGAGCGCGACCACGGCGAAGGTGATCACCAGCATCAACAGGCCGAGCACCGCAATGGCGGCGAGATCGCCGCTTTCGTTGAGATCGTAGATCAGCACCGACAGCACCTTGGTCTCCGAGGTGAACAGCATGATCGCCGCCGACAATTCGCGGATGACGCCGACGAAAATGAAACACCAGGTGGCGATCACACTGGTGCGCAGCAGCGGCGCGGTGATCTGCCAGAGCGCGCGCAGGCGCGTTGCGCCCAGGATGCGGCTGGCGTCCTCCAGTTCCGGATGCACCGAGCGAAACGCTGATTGTAGTTGCTGATAGGCGGCCGGCATGGCCAGCGTGACGAAGGCGATCAGCAATATCCAGAGCGTGCCATAAAGCACGAAGGGCGGCCGCGTATAGCTGAAGAACAGGCCGACGCCGAGCACGATGCCGGGAATGGCGACCGGCGCGGTGGCGAGGAAGCCGAGTGCGCGCCAGCCGGCAACCGCCTGGCGCGCGGTGACGTAAGCGATCACCAGCGCCAGGATCGTGCCGCAGGTCGCCGCCATGATGCCGAGGATGAATGTGTTGCGCAGCGCCAGCGGCGTTGCCGACAATTCGTAGAAGACGAAATGCACGTTCTGCAAGGTGAAATTGTTGAACCAAACCAGATGCGAGGCGACCTTGGAGAACGAGGCATTGAGCAGCGCGAAATACGGCAGGAATACCGGGCACATCAACACGGTAAGCGCGATCACCAGCATGACCCAGCGCCAGTTGCCAAGCCGCACGATGCGCGGCTCGCTGTTCTTGCCGCCGACTACCGAATAGCCGCGCCGGCCCAGCACCACGTGCTCGGCGCGCAGCAGGATGACGGTGAGCACCAACAACGGCAGCGAGGCGGCGGCGGCGAGCTCCGGCTTGGGCGGGAACTGGAACAGGCTCCAGATCTTGGTGGTTATGGTGTGGAAACCGGCCGGCATCGCCAGGATCGCGGGCGAGCCGAACAGCGTCATCGCCTGCAGGAACGCCACCAGCGCGCCGGCCAGCACCGCCGGCAGCGCCAGCGGGATGGTGATGCGCATTGCGGTGTCCCAGGCTTTGCCGCCGAGAATGGCGGAGGCGTCCTCGAGATCGCCGGGCGTGCGGTCGAGCGCATTGGCGACCAGCACGAAGACATAAGGAAACGTGTAGCAGCTGATGACGAAGACCAGGCCGGCGAAGCTGTAGATATTGAGCAGGTGTGAATCCGCCGCCGCACCGGTAATCTCGCGGTAGAGCTGATTGAGCAGCCCGCTATTGGGCGCCGCCAGCAACTCCCAGGCGATGGCGCCGAGGAAGGGCGGGGTGACGAACGACGCCGTCACCAATATACGCACGGTACGGCGCAGCGGCATGTCGGTGCGCGCCACCAGCCAGCCCATTGGCGCCGCTACGACGCAGCAGATCAGCGCCGACAATGTAGCGAGCTCGAATGTGGTGAGCAGCGGATCGAGGTAGACCGCGTCCGACACCAGCCGTTGGAAATTGGCGACTGTGAAGGCGCCGCTCTTGTCGCTGAAGGCGTAGAACACCAGCCACGACAGCGGCATCACGATCAGCACGCACAGGATAGCCGCGAACACCAGCAGCACCGGTTTCGACAGGTCGAAACCAAACCGCAGCTTTGCGACCGGAGCGGTGGGGGCGAGCGTGGTCATAGCGCGGCCCTAGTTCCCTCTCCCCGCACGCGGGGAGAGGGAAGACGCGGCAGCACTTCTGCTTCCATCAAACATGGAACAGCTTGACGTAATGCGCCTTGATCTCTTCGCCCATCTTCAATACCGCCGCCGGATCGTCCTTCATCAGCTTGATCTGGCCGAGCGGGGTGCGGCCGGCTTTTTCCTTGGCCTGCGGATGCGCCGAGCGTAGCCCACCGACATCGATGCAGAGCTGCTGGCACTCGGGCGAGAAACAGAAGCTCTGGAACAGCCGCGCCGCGTTCGGATTGGGCGCCGCCTTGAACATTCCGTTCGGCCCGACAATCAGCGGCGTGCCTTCGGTGGCGTAGACCGGCTCGACCGGCTTGCCGGATTCCTTTTCCGAGAAAATCAGATATTCGACCCCGTCGGCCTGGATCGCGCGCTCGCCGAGCGCGAGCTTCTTCGGCGGATCGGCGGCCGACTGCACCTGCATGATATTTTGCTGGGCGAGTTTCTCGAAATAGCCCCAGCCGAGATCGCGCGAGGTCTGGTAGGTCGCGGTCATGATGGTGCCGCTGTAACCGGGATGCGCCTTGACGATCTTGCCCTTCCATTTCGGCAACAGCAGATCGGCGAAGCTCTTGGGCGCCTCTTCCTTCTTCACCAGATTGGTGTTGTAGGCGATGACGCAGAGGAAGATGCGGAAGCTGGCATAGGTTCCGTCGACATCCTTGTGCGCGGCCGGATAGAACTTGGCGACGTCCTCCGGAACGTAAGGTGCCAGCAGACCCTCGTCCTTCCAGTAGACCAGATGCGAAGCGTCCGACGAGTTGACCACGTCGACGGCATGCACACTGGCCTTATATTCCTGGCCGATGCGTTGCAGTAGGCGCTCGGCGCCGGTGCGCTCGACCTTGCAGGCGATGCCGGGATATTTGGCTTCGAACGCCTTGCCGATCCGCTCGGCCAGCTTGAGATCGACCGAGGTGTACCAGACCACCTTGCCTTCCTTCTTGGCGGCCTCGATCAGCGCCGGCGTGACGGCGCTGGCCGGCGGCGCGGCCGACAAGACGCGGGTCGAAAACGATGCTCCGGCGGCGAGCGCGCCCGAGCCGATCAGCAAGCCGCGGCGAGAAAACTTGGAACCCTTCATCGGCGTATCCTCCAATTTTTGATCGTTGTGACCTTAGTCTTGTCGTTTAGCCTTCCGCGAAATTTCTCTATCCCATCAATGCGCGGCATTTTTCCGGCGGCAAGTGCAGCCAGACGGAGCTCGCCTGCGCGATGGCTTCGCCGGCGGCGGTGACGACTCGCAGCTGCGTGCCGTCCTTGAGCTCAACCATATAATCCCGGCTGCCGCCGAGAAAGACCTGCCGCGTCACCGTTCCCGGCACGTTGTTTTCCGCTTGTTGCGGCGCGTTCGCCGAAATCTTGATGTCGTGCGGTCGGATCGAGACCGCGGCGTCGCTGCCGGGCTTGAGCTTGCCGCCGACGCAGCGCAGCGCCGCACCGGCAAGCCCGATGTGGCAATCGTCCTGCGCCCTGCCCTTGACCACGTTGCTCGAGCCGATGAAACGCGCGACGAATTCCGAGCGCGGCCGGTCGTAGATGTCTTCCGGCGAGCCGGATTGCTCGATCTTGCCGCCGTTCATGACGCAAATGAGATCGGCGGTGGTCATCGCCTCCGACTGGTCATGAGTGACATAGACCGTGGTGTAGCGATAGGCATCGTGCAGCCGGCGCACTTCGAAGCGCATCTCCTCACGCAAATTGGCGTCGAGATTGGATAGCGGCTCGTCGAGCAGCAGCGTCTCGGGTTCGACAATCAGCGCACGCGCCAAGGCCACGCGCTGCTGCTGGCCGCCGGACAATTCGCCCGGATAGCGCTCGGCCAAAGGAGCCAGCCGCGTGGTCGAGAGAATGGAGTCGAGCTTCTGCCTGATCGTGTCGCGGTCCATTTTGCGCAGTTTGAGGCCGTAGACGATGTTCTCGGCCACCGTCATATGCGGCCACAGCGCGTAGCTCTGGAAGATCATCGACATGTTGCGCCGCTCGGGCGGCAGCGAATGCGCGGGAGAGGAGATCAATTTGTCGCCGACGCGGATTTCGCCTTCGCTCGGCTCGACGAAGCCGGCGATCAGCCGCAGCGTGGTAGTCTTGCCGCAGCCGGAGGGGCCGAGCAGGCAGACCAGATGTCCGTGCTCGATGGCGAGCGAAATGTCGTCGACCACCGCGTTCGCACCGTACCGCTTGGTCAGGCCCCGCAACTCGACCGACGCCACGCGAATCCTCCCTTTGTCTTTATACTTCTCCCTTCGTGGGGAGATTTTTATGAGCCGGTGAAGGCCGGCTTGCGTTTTTCCATGAACGCCGTGCGGCCTTCCGTGTAATCCTTGCTGGCGAAGCATTGCGCCACCAGGTCGGCGCATTTCTGCAAGTTGCGCGCACTCTCGTCCTTGACCGCCTCGCCGACAATGAATTTGACCGAATTGACCGTGAGCGGCGCGTTGCCGCTGATGGTTTCGGCATAATCCTTGACATATTTTTCCAGTTCGCCATCCGGCAACACACGGTTGACCAGGCCCATCTGCAAAGCTTCGGCGGCGTTGAACTGGCGCGCGGTGAAGAAGATTTCCTTGGCGAAGGAAGGTCCAACGACATCGACCAGCTTCTTGATGCCCTTGAAGCCGTAGCCAAGGCCGAGCTTGGCGGCCGGCACGCCGAATTTTGAATTGTCCGAGCAGATGCGCAAATCGCAGCAGAGCGCCAGCCCGACGCCGCCGCCAATGCAATAGCCGCGGATCATGGCGATGGTCGGCTTGGGGAAATCATAGACCGCGCTGTTGGCCTTATCGACCGAGATATTATAGCGGTCGATCGCCGCCTTGCTCGAGCGCTCGCTTTCAAACTTGGAGATATCGGCGCCCGACACGAAGGCCTTGCCGCCGGCGCCGGTGACCACCACCACGCGCACCGCCTTGTCGGCGGCAAAATCGGCGAGGATGCCTTGCGCGGCCTCCCACATGTCGAGCGACACCGCATTGTGCCGCTCGGGATTATTGAAGGTCATAAAGCCGACGCCGCCCTCTTTGCGGGACAGCATTTTGTCGGTCTTGGCCGGTGCGTTCATGTGCAACTTTCCTTTTCCACCCATTCTAGCGTCATTCCGGGGCGCGAGCCATGAGCGCGTTTACGCGCGTCTTTGACGCGCTATGGCGAGCGAACCCGGAATCCAGAAACAAACACCGCGCTCGCGTCCGGATTCCGGGCTCGACGCATCGCGCCGCCCCGGAATGACCGGGACTAAACTGCCTTTGCCTCATGCAGCGCAGCGATTTCCTTGTCGGCAAAACCGAATTCCTTGAGCACCTCGTCGGTGTGCTGGCCGAGCTCGGGCGGCGTCGCCGCAATCTTGCTCGGCGTGCGCGACAGCGCGAACGGCTGGCCGACGAAAGTTTGCTCCTTGCCGTCGGGCCGCTTGGCTTTTTGCGCGACGCCCAAGTGCTTGACCTGTTCGTCGGCGAACACCTGGTCGATCGAATTGATCGACCCGCACGGCACGCCCGCCTCACTGAAGATAGCGATCCATTCGGCGCCGGTTTTGGCGACCGTTCTTTCTTCGATCGCGGCATTGACGGCAACCCGATTCTTCGAGCGCAGCGCGCCGGTCTTGAAATCCTCGCGCGCGACGAACTCGGGCGCGCCGATGGCACGGCACAGGCGTTCCCACATGACGTGGCCGGCGGTGGCGATGTTGATGTAGCCGTCCTTCACCTTGAACACGCCGGTCGGGATGGTGGTCGGATGATTGTTGCCGGCCTGCTTGGCCACCTCGCCGGCCTGCAGCCAGCGTGCGGCCTGGAAGTCGAGCATGAAAATCTGCGACTGCAGCAGCGAGGTGGTGATCCACTGTCCTTCGCCGGAATTCTCGCGCTCGAGCAGCGCGATCAGGATGCCCACGGCGCAGAACAGGCCAGCGCACAGATCGGCGATCGGAATGCCGGCGCGCACCGGGCCCTGACCCGGCAGGCCGGTGATCGACATCAGCCCGCCCATCCCTTGCGCGATCTGGTCGACGCCCGGCCGATCGCGATAGGGGCCGTCCTGGCCGAAGCCGGAAATGCTGGCGAGGATGACGCGCTTGTTGACCTTGCGCAGCGCGTCGTAATCGATGCCGAGCCGGTTCTTCACGTCGGGACGGAAATTCTCCACCACCACGTCGGCCTTCTCGACCATGCGCAGCAAGGCGGCATGGCCCTGCGGCGACTTGAGGTCGAGCGTCATGCTGCGCTTGTTGCGGTGCAGATTCTGGAAATCCGGCCCCTGGCGCGGGCCGCCCGGGTTCTCCCCCTTCTCCAGACGCGCCGGGGTCTCGACCTTGATGACATTGGCGCCCCAATCGGCGAGTTCGCGTACGCAAGTCGGCCCGGAACGCACGCGCGTCAGATCGAGAACGGTGAAGCGGGAAAGGGCCTGGGACGCCCTGGGGAACGGCATAACGACGGCTCCGGCTGGCTTAATTACGGTCGTAAACACCGATTTAGGGCCCGACATTCCCCGATCCAAGGCGGCTTGTCTATCGGGCCGAATGTGCCATTGCGACCACATTATTCATCATTTGGCGGAATAAGGGATATCCCTGCCTTGAAAAGACCACGGCGGCCTGTCATATGACCGGCACGGATGAATAACCCGATCTCGGGTTTGCGGGCTTGCGTGCACGAAACTCTTTAAAACGAATTTCGCCCCGCCTCTTCCGTTTCTCACGCCTAACGACAACCCTGGCCACGCGGGATGTCTTTAAAACCCCGCGATGCCGCCGCCCGCAACAGCGAGCCGGCCGCTTCGCCATATAAGAAAGAGACTCTTTGACTTCATTTAACGACTTCGGCCTCGTAGAGCCGATCATCCGCGCTCTGGCGGAAGAAAAATATCTCACTCCCACCCCGATCCAAGCCCAGACCATCCCCATCGCGCTGCAAGGCCGCGACGTCATCGGCATCGCGCAGACCGGAACCGGCAAGACCGCGGCCTTCGCGCTGCCGATCATCAATCACCTCACCACCCAGCGCCTTCGGCCCGACAAAAAAGCCTGCCGCGTGCTGGTGCTCTCGCCGACGCGCGAATTGTCCGGCCAGATCGCCGACAGCTTCCGCACCTATGGCCGACACATCCGCCCGCTCGCCATCGCGCTCGCCATCGGCGGCGTGCCGATCAACAAGCAGGTGCGCTCGCTGGCGCACGGCGTCGAAGTGCTGGTGGCGACCCCCGGCCGGCTGATCGATCTGGTCAATCAGCGCGCCTTGCGCCTCGACCAGGTCGAAGTGCTGGTGCTCGACGAAGCCGACCGCATGCTGGATATGGGCTTCATTCACGACATCAAGCGGATCGTCGCCATGCTGCGCAAGGAACGGCAGACGCTGTTCTTCTCTGCCACCATGCCGGCCGAAATCACCCGGCTCGCCGATGCGATGCTGCGCGACCCGGTGCGCGTGGCGGTAACGCCGCAGGCCTCCACCGTCGAAAAGGTCGAGCAGCGCGTGATCCTCACCGAAAAAGCGTCGAAGCCGGCGCTGCTGGCCGAACTGCTCAAGAGCGAGCCGGTCGACCGCGTGCTGGTCTTCACCCGCACCAAGCACGGCGCCGACAAGGTCGTGCGCGCCCTGCAAAAGTCCGGTTTTTCCGCCGAGGCGATCCACGGCAACAAGTCGCAGAACCAGCGCGAGCGCGTGCTCGCGGCCTTCCGCGACGGCAAGCTGCGCACGCTGATTGCCACCGACATCGCCGCCCGCGGCATCGACGTCGATGGCGTCAGCCATGTATTCAATTACGACCTGCCGAATATCCCCGAGTTTTATGTCCACCGTATCGGCCGCACCGCGCGCGCCGGCGCCGCGGGCGTGGCGATCTCGTTCTGCGATTACGAGGAAGCGCCTTTCTTACGCGATATCGAGCGGCTGATCCGCATGTCTATCCCCTCGACCGACCGGCGTAGCGGGCAACGTCCCGCCCATCGCCCGGCCGAGCAAAATGCCGGGCATCGGCACAATGGCCGGCCGCAACGCGGCAATCACCAGCAGCGTGGACATGGTAATGGATTTGGTGGCGGCAACGGCAATAACGGCCACCGCGCCAAGGGCGGCGGCGGCGGCCATCAAGGACGCCCGAGCCGCAATGGCCCGCAGACCGGCCATTCACAGGTTGCCTCGGTAGAGCCCCTCCAAGGGGAGCCAAAGGGCATCGGAAATGTTACATTCCTGCAGCGCCCGCATGAGCCGCGCCGCAACGCCGGCCACCGCGCACGATAGCCGATCGGGAGACGACTGGATGGCGAAGGAAGAACTGCTGGAGTTCGACGGGACGGTGACCGAGGTCCTGCCGGACGGCAATTTCCGGGTGAAGCTCGATAACGAGCACGAGGTGCTGGCCTATACCGCCGGCAAGATGCGCAAGTTCCGCATCCGCACCGGTGTCGGCGACCGCGTGATCGTGGAAATGTCGCCCTACGACTTGCAGCGCGGACGCATCAGCTTCCGCCACAAGGGCGACGCCCCGTCCCCCTCCCCGCAGCAACGCCGCCCGAACTTCCGCCGGCGTTAACGCGCATGATCCCGAAAAAGCCTGCCCTCGACTTGATCGGGGGTGGGTACCGTTTTCCCGCCTTCGCGAGGTCCGCTTCGGCGGGCGAAGGAAGGTCGGAAAAAGTTCATGCGCCAATAAAGTAATTCCGGCAGGCGGCACGACCGCCTGCCGCACCTTCCTAAGCCGCAAGCCAGCGCGCGAGGTCTTCCGATTTCGGCAGACCGCCCGCATGCACGACCTTGCCATCGATCACGACGCCGGGCGTCGAGGCAATGCCGTAGCCGGCAATGGCCGCATAATCGGTCACCTTCTCGATTCTGACCGGGACGCCGAGCCTGTCGGCTTCGGCTTGCACCAGCTCGGCTGTCGTAACGCAGCGCTTGCAGCCGGGGCCGAGAACCTTGATATCCTTCATGGGACCTTCTCCGTTTACTGGAACAGCGCGTTGAACAAAAAGCCGACCGCCAGGATGCCGGTGCCGACGACGCCGACAAACACGGCGATCAATCGGATCGACAGCACCTTGCGCAGGATGATCATCTCGGGCAGCGACAGCGCGATCACCGACATCATGAAGGCGAGCACGGTGCCGAGCGCGGCGCCTTTGGTGATGAGCGCCTCGACCACCGGGATGATGCCGGCGGCGCTCGAATACATCGGAATACCGAGCAATACCGCAGCCGGCACCGACCACCAGGCGTCGCGGCCCATGATCGAGGCCAGCAAGCTCGCCGGCACGAAGCCGTGGATGAAGGCGCCGACGGCGATGCCGGCGATGATCCAGGGCCAGACCTTGCCGACGATTTCGTAGACGGCGTCGATGCCGGCCTTGATGCGATCGCGGGCGGTCAATTGCTCGGGCGCCAGATCGGCCGGGGTCGAGCGGAGATTGCGCACCCATTCTTCCAGCCACGATTCGAGGTGCAAACGGCCGATCACCCAGCCGGAAACGATGGCGACCGCGAGACCGAAGCCGAGATAGGTGAGCGCCACCTGCCAGCCGACCAGGCCGAACAGCAGCCCGAGCGCGACCTCATTCACCATCGGCGCGGAAATCAGGAACGAGAAAGTGACGCCGAGCGGCACGCCGGCGCTGACAAAGCCGATGAACAACGGCACGGCGGAGCAGGAGCAGAACGGCGTGACGATGCCAAGACCTGCGGCCAGCACGTTGCCGACGCCCTCGCGCTTTCCGGCCAAGAGCGCCCGCGTCTTCTCGGGCGAGAAAAAGCTGCGCACGACGCCCATGCCGAACACCACCAGCGTGAGCAGCAGCAGCACCTTCGGCGTATCGTAAGCGAAGAAGCTGATCGCCTGGCCGAGTTGGCTATCGGGCGGCACCGGCAGCGATGCGGAGACCCAATCCGAGAACGGAACCAACTGGCTGTAGATGACGCCCCAAATAATGAGAGCGGCGATCGTCGCGGCCACCCACTTGACCGTCGAGGGAACAGTACGCGGCGCGCGGCCGGTGACGGTGCCGAGGCTCATGCGGCATGCCTTTCCCGGTCGGGCGGCATCGCCAGCGCGGCGTCGACAAGCGCGATCACCGGTTTCGGAAGATTTGGCGCGCGGCGGTAGCGCACCCATTGCGCATCGCGGCGATCGGTCACCAGTCCGACAGACTTGAGGGTCGCCATATGGCGCGACATGCGGGATTGGCTGGCGCCGAGCGCGTTCATCAATTCACAGACGCAATGCTCGCGGCCATCCCATACCCGCCGGAGCGCTTCGAGCCGGGTCGGTTCCGCAAGCGCCGACAAAATCACAACTGGATTTATTGCAGTACCCTCTTAGGCGCATATGCGCATGACAGCATATAATATAGATTGCCCTTATTGGCAAGACGCCCAAAAGCATGATTTGCAGCATCCTATCGATCGGGATCGCCGCCCGTCGAGCGGCCGCCACGGCGATGAAAAAACTTCGCCGGCGCGCTGTGCCCGCCGGTATGCCTATCGATATCCCGACAGTTTTAATCAACGACGTAATTCATCCTTGTAAACATTGCGCGATAGTGCCCGCTCGCCGCTCCGGCACGACCGTTCCGGACGGCAGGTCGAGCGGAGGCCGTCGTGCTCGAAGCATGGAACAGCTGGTTTGAATCGGTGCGGTTTGCCTGCGAGGTGCAGGACGTGATCGCGATGCGGCTGACGCGGCTGGCGCAAGGCGGGCCGCAAGCGGCCGCGGAAGCCGACCGCATGATCGCCGAAAAAATCGATGCCTTTGCCGACGCCGAGGTCGCTTTATTGAATGCGCTGGTGGATGGCGAAGGAATCATGATCGCCGCCGAGCGCGCCTACCTGCCGGTGCGCCGGCAAGTGCATGCCAATAATTGCCGCCTTGCATGCCCGACGGCCTGACGCATCGGGCGGCTGCGTGCCCCGCGCCGATTACGATGCGCCGAACGCGTCCTTGAAGGCTTGCGGGATGGCGGCCGCCGCCGGCTGGCCGCTGCTCGCGCGCCCCAGCCAGACGCGCGCTTCGAACCCCTCGAAAATCGGCCGGTCGCCGCAAAATCCCTTGTATTCGGCGCGCAGGCTGGTTTTGCCCCAATGGCCGATCGTCGATTCGATGCGGAGGATTTCCTCGTGCGCCACCGACGAGAGAAAGCGAGCATTGGCCTCCACGATCGGGATGCCGACAATGCCAAAGCCTTCGCGCATCGCGCGCAAGCTCTGCCCCGCATCGCGCAGCAGCGCCTGGAAAGCGCTGTCCATCCAGTAGAAAAAATTCGGGTAAAAGACGATGCCTTGCTCGTCGCAGTCGCCCCAGACGATGCGCACCTCGAATTGCGAAACCATGATTTTGCCCCGCGTCCCGTTCCTCCCACGCTCGATTTTGATGGCGTAGCGTCGCCGCGCGGGCGAAATCAAGACATAACTATCGCCCGCGCGGCGGCAGGCGTGCGCGGCTTTGCCCCACAAACCCCACATTGCCGCCGGCTAGATCGGCACCTCTACGCGGATAGAGCATGCTATCATCGCTCGCTGCCGCCGGCGGCGCGCAACACAATACCGGGCCTGTCATGAAAACAGCTTCGATCCTGCGTCTGGCGCTGGCGGCAATTCTCGCCGGTGCCCTCGGTTCGGCCGCCGCGCAAGACGCGCCGAAAGCGGCCGCGCAAAGACAGCCGGCGCATGCCGAGCAGCACGAGGCCGGCAAAGGCGTGCTGCGCCTGCTGCCGGGCGACGCCATCAGCGACCATTCCATCGCCACCGGCAAAGGCAAGCTCGCCTATAGTGCGACCGCCGGCACGCTTGCCTTCTACGACCAGTCCGGCGACCAGAGCGCGGCGGTGTTTTATACCGCCTATGTCGCCAAGGATGCCGGCGCCAACCGCCCGCTCACTTTCGTGTTCAACGGCGGGCCCGGTGCCGCCTCGGCCTTCCTGCATCTCGGGCTGGTCGGCCCGCGCATTCTCGATCTCGGCCACGACGCGGCGACCGCGGCGATGCGCGACAATCCCGACACCTGGCTCGCCTTTACCGATTTAGTGTTGATCGATCCGATCGGCACCGGCTGGAGCCGCACCGTAAAGCCGGAAGACGGCAAGCACTTCTGGGGCATCCGCAGCGACGCCGAGGCCATGGCGAAAGCGGTCGCGCTCTACGTCGCCAAGAACAACCGCGCCGGTTCGCCGAAATATCTGTTCGGCGAAAGCTATGGCGGCTTCCGCGCCGCCAAAGTGGCGCGCGCGCTGCAACGCGACCAGGGCATCGTCGTCTCCGGCATCGTGATGCTATCGCCGATGCTGGAAGGCTGGCTGACCTTTGGCGACGACGAATCCGCGTTGCGCGCGGCGTTGCAATTGCCGTCGCTGGTTGCCACCGAACTCGAGCGCAAGAACGCGTTCAGCCGCGCCGCGCTGGCAGCGGCGGAAAAATTCGCCATGACCGAGTACCTCACGACCATGGCGGGCGCGCCGCCGCAAGGCGAAGCGGGCAAGACCTTCTTCGCCCGCGTCGCGCAAATGACCGGGCTGCCGCTCGAGGTGGTGACGCAGGCGCGCGGTTTCGTCGAGGGCGCTTTCGTGAAAACCTTGCGCCCCGATGGCAAGATCGTCAGCCGCTATGACGCCAGTTTCGCGGTCGATGATCCCTATCCCGAACGGCGCTCGGCGCGCGGCGCCGATCCGATCCTCGACGGCGTGACGCGCGCCTACGGCGGCGCCATGGCGGCTTACGCGCGCAACGAGCTCGGCTTCAAGACCGAGATGACCTATGCGCTGCTCGCGGGCGACGTCACCAGCCACTGGGACTGGCACGGCGGCCGCCTGCAGGCGAGCGCGGAAGACGATCTGCGCACGCTGCTTGCCTTCGGCCCCTCGTTCCGCCTGCTGATCGCGCACGGACTGTCCGACATGATCACGCCCTACGGCATGACGCGCTACGTGCTCGATCATCTGCCGCAGGCCACGCCCGGCCGCGCCCAGCTCAAGCTTTATCGCGGCGGGCACATGCTTTATCTCGATCCGGCCTCGCGCAAGGCATTCAGCGCTGACGCCGCGGCGTTTTATCGGGCGGGCGCCGTCAACTAGGCTGCGCCGTATTTTCTATCGCGCATGATCTTGTCCAAAAACTGGTTCCCACTTTTCGGATTCATGCGCGGTATTCCAGCACGTCGAAGCCAACGTGGCGGTCGACCAGATAGATCAGCCCGCGCGCGTCGAGCACGACGTCGTTACTCTGCGGCGCTTTGTTCCCGCCGACCGGCTCAGGGATAAAAAAGCCCACTTCGCGCGGCGCCGTCGGGTCGGCCACATCGATGATGCGCAGGCCGGCGCCGAACCACACCGCATGCACCAGCGTACCCGCCATGCGTTCGTGGAACTGGTGCGCGCCGAAGCGCGCACCCGGCGTGCGGGCGAACGGCGAATCGAGCTCGCTCACCTCGAAAAGCGACAGCGGCTTCACGTTCGAATAGTCGGAAATGTCAAAGACGGAAATGCCGGCGTGCGGCCTTCCGCGCCGCGCCTGTTCTTCGCCGGCGCTCTGCGCGGCATCCTCTTCGTCGATGGTGAGTGCGATGCGTTTGCCGCCGATCCTGCCGGGCACCGGCATGACCGTGTGCGTCGGCTCCGGAAACGGCGGATGGTAGTTGTACGACGCCACCGTTTTCGGCTTCACCAAGTCGGCCACGTCGACGATGCGGAAACCGCCATGCCAGCAACTGGCAAACATCTCGTCGCCGAAGCGCAGCGCATGGTGCAGGCGGTGGCGCTTGCCGGACCAGCTTGGCGTCTCGCCGGCACCGATGTGCTGCCCCGGCATCCACCAGCGCGCGACTTCGTTCGGGCGTTGCGGATCGCGCAGGTCGTAGATCACCAAAATATTGCCGATGAAGCCCTCCATCTCGGTGGAGATGTAGGCGTAGCGCGCGTCCATATCGAAGCGATGCACGCCGATGCCGCCGGTCAACTGGTGATGGATCAGCTTGGGCGCCGCTGGATTGGACACGTCGTAGAGACGGAAGCCGCCATTGCGATAGGGCTGCTTTTCGGCGGCTTCGATCTCGACGATATTGGCTTCGCTCACGCTGAGCCTCTCCGCCAGTTCGGCGCGCGTCGGTTCGCGCCCGAGCGCCGCGCGCAAGCTCCGACGCACGCCCGGCATCTGTTCGGCGCGCCGGCCGACCGCCGTCATGTTGCGCTCGTGGTTGACCGCCATCAGATCGCCGACCACGCGCACTTTGTGGCTGTGGGAGGCCGGATCGTCGAGCGTGACCGTTGCCGCGAGGCGCGGATTGCCCGGGTCGGCGATATCGACGATCGAAGTGCCGAGCTGCTGCTTGTTGGGGATATGCCCGACATAGGCGTAATGGCCGGCGACGCTGACCTGGCCGGCGCCGGGCAGATCGAGATGGCCGAGCCGCCGCACATTGCGGGCGAGCGCGCCGTTCGGCCGGTCGATCTTGCTCATCCTTATTTACCCACGGTGGCGCCGGAGGCCTTCACGATCGCCGTCCATTTCGGAATTTCCGCCGCGATATAGGCTTTGAATTGACCCGGCGTATCGCCGACGATATCGACGCCGAGGCGGCCAAGCGAAGCCTGCACGCCGGGATCGTGCAGCGCAGCGACGGCGGCATCATGCAGTTTGGCGACGATGTCCGGCGGCGTGCCGGTCGGCGCCACCAGCCCGTGCCAGGTGCTGGCGTCAAAACCTTTCAGACCGGCTTCGTCCATGGTCGGCAGGTCGGGCAGGATCGCGGTGCGCTTGAGCGTGGTCACGGCGATGGCGCGCACCTTGCCGCTCCTGATGTGGCCGACCACGGAGGCGGCGGTAGCAAACATCATCTGGTCATGACCGGCGATCACGTCCTGCAGCGCGGGCGCCGCGCCTTTGTAAGGCACATGCACGATATCGACATGCGCCTCGGTCTTGAACAATTCGCCGGAAAGATGCGCGGCGGCGCCATAGCCGGAGGAAGCGAAATTGATTTTGCCGGGCTGCGCCTTGCACAACGCAATCAGTTCCTTGAGCGAATGCGCCGGCAACTCCGGATTGACCACCAGGATATTGGCCTGCGTGCCGATCAGGGTGATGGGCGCGAAATCCTTTCCCGGACTGTAAGTGAGATTCTTGTACAGGCTCTCGTTGGTGGCGAGGATGCCGTTGTTGCCCATCAGCAGCGTGTAGCCGTCGGGGGTGGCATGAGCGACCGCGTCGCCGGCGATGTTGCCGCCGGCGCCGGGCTTGTTTTCGATCACGAAGGGCTGCCTAAGCAATTCCTCCATCTTCTTGCCGACGATGCGGGCGAGCACATCGCTCGGGCCGCCGGGCGGGAACGCCACCACCAGCGTGACCGGCCGGCTCGGATAGTCGGCGGCCGCTGCGGGCAGGCCAAGCGCCAGCAAGGCGGCGATGCCGCCGGCGAGCGCGGCTCGGCGCGCCCGGTTGGTAAGGAAGCTCATGGCAGGCGGTCTCCGGCTTGAGGTTGCGCGCCCCCGCGACGTTGTCGAGCGGATGCTACGCTGCACCGTGCGCTTCAGGAAGCCGCTCCGTCATGTCGCCATGCGCGACGAGATTTGCCGCCGCGGTCCGCATTTATTTTCGTTCCGTTCTCATTTTCAAGTGCAACTTAGTCTTATCAAAGAATAGTCCGTGAACTTGGCTGCCATTCATTGGATGTCGGCGGCCGGCGGCCAATAGTGGTAGCCAGAAACGCCCGTAAAGCCTGATCAATTGTTGTATCTCCTTGACGTAAGTCAAAGGTCGTATGCAGGCCGGTTGTTAGCGTTTCCACCAGGCCGGTTTTGCGCCGGCATTCGTGTGCCAATCGGCATTCGCAACCGTGACGTCGCCCCTCGACGATGCGCGAATGGCCAGCAGCTCGAAACGACTGAAACAGACATCTGCGTGAGCGTTCACAGCCAATCAAAAATCAATTGGAGGAGATCGGAAATGAAAATGCGCTGGGCTTTTGCTGCGCTTTTTGCCCTCTGCAGCATGCTTGGATTCAGCCCCGCCAAGGCGGCTGAGCCGACCAAGATCAAAGTGGGCATCCTGCTTCCGCTCACCGGGCCGTTCGCGGCAGTGGCGGAAACTCAGAAACAAGGCGCGCTGCTGGCCGTCGACGTCATCAACAAAAAGGGCGGTCTCAACATGCCCTGGGGCAAGGTGACGGTCGAAGGCGTGGTCGACGACGACGAAGCCAAGCTCGATGTCGGCGTTCGCCGCTTCCGCTATCTGGTATCGGAAGGCGTCAAGGGCGTCGGCGGACAGACCTGGTCGCCGCTGGCCTATGCCGTCAACGCCATCGTGTCGAAGGACCCGCTGCCCTACTTCCCGGTCTGCGTGATGGCCAAGGAAGCGTTCATGAAAGGCAAGCTCGCCGATTCGAGCTTCGCCGCCGCTTACAGCCCGTGGACGGTCGGCTATATGGCCGGCAAGTCTGCGGTGCAGACGCTGGGCAAGAAGCGCGTCTTCTTCCTCGCCCGCTCCGACAGTTGGGGCTGGGACATGCGCGACGGCGCCTATGCCGCCGCCAAGGAATTCGGCGCCGAGGTCGTCGGCTATGACGAGGCATCGCTCGGCACCGCCGACTTCACCACCATCCTGCAGAAGGTGCGGGCCGCCAAGCCCGACGTGCTGATCGCGGCGCAGTTCGCCGCCGATTCGGTGGCACTGCTCAAGCAGGTCCAGCAGATGGGCCTCGGCAAGGAGATGACCATCTTCAACGCCTTCATCACCAACGTGGTTGCCAAAGGGCTGCCGCCGGAAGCGCTGCAGGGCGTCTATGCGATGCACTATTTCTACTACGACCTGAGCAACTTCGCCGACAAGGCGGTGGCCAAGAGCGCGCAAGAGTTTACCGAACTGTTCCGCGCGAAGTACAAGACACCGCCGGATGCCTACGCGACCATCGCCTATGTCGCTTACATGGAGATGTTCCGCGGCTTCGAAGCGGCGAAATCGTTTGATCCGAAAAAGGTCTCGGCGGCTCTAATGGCCAATGGCGGCAAGTTCGACACCGTCAAGGGCCCGGCCAACTGGCGTCAGGATCACTCGGCTGCCTACAAATACGCAGCCTTCCTGGTGAAGGGCAAAGGCGCCGCCGAGCGGAAGAACGAGTGGGATCTGTTTACCGTGGAAGGCTCCTTGGGCGGCGAATCCGTGTTGCCGTCGCTCAAGACCCTCGGCTACTGATCTCACGCTTCGACCGGGCGGCGTTCGCTTAATCGGTCGATGAACACCGTCAACTCCGCCCCGGCGCCTGCGTGAAGCAAGCGTCGGGGCGGAAAATGTCGAAAGGCCAAGACGTGACTGACGCGCGCGCCGAAATCATCCGAGCGCAAGGCATTACCAAACGGTTCGGCGCCCTGACCGCCGTCGACAACGTCAATTACCTGCTGCGCGAAAACGAAGTCGCCGGCGTGATCGGCTCGAACGGCGCCGGCAAGACTACTTTCTTCAATCTGATTACCGGCTATTACCACCCAGATCAGGGCACCATTCACTACAAGGGCGAAGACGTCACCCGTCTGACGCCGCAGCAGCGCGTCGCGCGCGGCCTGATGCGGACGTTCCAACTGACCGCCACGTTCGACAATCTCACCGTGGTCGACAATCTGGTGCTGGCTTTTTTCCGCGCGCACCGGAAATCATCCTTGCTGCAGATGCTGCTCAACACCTGCAAGGGCCAGCGCAACGATCCGAAGATCGTCGAGACGCTGGAAACCTTCAACCTGCAGGACCTGCGCGACCGGCTGGTGAAGAACCTGAGCCTGGGCGAAAAACGCCGTCTGGAAATCGCCATGGCGGTGCTAACCGAGCCCAAGGTGCTGCTGCTCGACGAACCGCTCGCCGGGCTCTCCGAGTCGGAGATCAAGGGCGTGCTCAACGTGCTGCGCCAGCGCATCGGCCGGCAGACCATCCTGATCGTCGAGCACAAGATTTCGCACGTCGAGGATTTCCTGCAGCGGCTCACGGTCATGCATGAAGGCCGCATCATCGCCGATGGCGGCTACGAGGAAACCTTGAACCACCCCGAAGTGCGGCGTAGTTACTGGCAGATCGATCCGGCCGCCGAACAGGACAGGACGGTGGTGACATGACCGATACCGACAATATCCTGACCGTCGCCGCACTCAACGTCGCCTACGGCGAATCGAAAGCGCTGTTCGACGTCGACATGCACGTGCGCGCGCGCGAGGTGGTCGCCTGCGTCGGCCGCAACGGCGCCGGCAAGAGCACGCTGCTTAAAAGCGTCGCCGGATTTCTCAAACCCACTTCAGGATCGATCGTCTCCGGCGACACCAGCCTGGTCGGCATGACCGCTTTCGCCGTCGCCGGCCGCGGGATCAAATATATCCCGCAGGACAAGAAGGTCTTTTCCGATCTAACGGTGCGGGAAAATCTCGAACTTGGCAGCTACGCCAGCCAGGATTACGACTGGGCTCC
The DNA here is from genome assembly GCA_963739825.1 of uncultured Alphaproteobacteria bacterium. GTDB lineage: Bacteria > Pseudomonadota > Alphaproteobacteria > Rhizobiales > Xanthobacteraceae > Pseudolabrys. The sequence goes on along the minus strand of CAVUBU010000001.1, from coordinate 1,010,846 downwards.
GGTGTTCGACTATTTCCCCAAGCTCAACGTGTTGATCGACCGCAAGGCCGGCTATTTGAGCGGCGGCGAGCGGCAAATGTTGATGATCGGCCGCGCCATCCTGGGCGGGCCCAAACTGCTGCTGGTGGATGAGCCGACCGAAGGTCTGGCGCCCAGCATCGTGATGCATCTGCGCGACGTCTTCAAGGAACTGGCCAAGAAGACCGCGCTGGTGATCGTCGAGCAGAACCTGCCTTTGGTCTGCGCCATCGCCGACAAGATCTACGCCCTGAAAGAGGGGCGCATAATGGCCGAGCTGACCGAGCCAGAGCAGATCACGCCCGAGGCGTGCGAAATTTATCTCTAGAGCGGGACCGATGATGACAGCGGCGATGAGCGCTTTGAAATGGTGGTGGGGCCTGCTGCTGGCGTTCGCGCTGGTGGCGCTGGTGCGGATATTCCTGCCGCTACCGTTCGCCAACGAGATCATCATATTTTCGATCTACACCATGGGCTGCAACTACCTGCTCGGCCGTATCGGTTTCATCTCGTTCGGCCAGCCGGCCTATCTCGCGGTCGGCGCCTACGCCGCGGCGTTTTATCTGTTTTACTTCGGCACCAATCCTTATGTCGGCATCCTGATCGGCATCCTCGCCGGCATCGTGGTGTCCTTTGCCGTCGGGCCGCTATTCGTGCGGCTGCGCGGCGACTACTTCGCCCTGGTCAATCTGGCGCTGGCGGTAATCATCTTCTACCTCATGCAAAAGGTGCTGGCCGACATCACCCATGGCGACAACGGACTGTGGTTCCTCACCAACCTGGCCTCGACGCCGGTGCTGGACCTGTCGCGGCCCGACCAGTTCTTCATCTTCGCCTTCCTGGTCGCCTTCGCCGTGTGGGCGTTCTTCAAATATCTCGACGATTCGATCTTCGGCGCCTGCTGCCTGGCGACCAAGATCAACGAGGACAAGGTGAAATTCCTCGGCTACTCGAGCTTCAACATCCGCCTGATTGCCTTTGTCATCGCCAATACGACCACCGCGCTCGCCGGCGCGATGTATGCGGTCTATCTCGGTTTCGTCAGCCCGGAAATCACCAGCCCGGCGCGCGCCGCCGACCCGGTGGTAGTCACGATCCTCGGCGGCGTCGGCACGCTGTACGGTCCGTTGGTCGGCTCGATCGTCTACACCGGCATGAAGGACGTGCTCAGCAAGATCCTGGGCAATTGGGAATTGGTCATCGGCTTCGTGCTGGTGTTCATCATGCTCGCCGGCGAGAAAGGCATCTGGGGCTCGCTCGAGCCGCTGCTGTCAAAGATGGTGCTGCGCCTAACCGGCAAGGCGGCTGAGCGCGGAGGAAGCGGCCAATGATCAGCATGCAACTGTTGACCTCCGGCATCATCTTCGGCCTGAGCCTGGGCAGCATCTTCTTCCTGATGGCGATCGGGCTGTCGCTCTGCTTCGGCCTGATGCGCATCATCAGCCTCGACCAGCTGTTGTATTACTCGGTCGGCGCCTACATCACCTATTCGGTCAGCTTGGCGCTGGACAATATCTGGCTCGGCGTGCTGGCGGGAGCGGTCGTCGCTGGGCTATCCGCCCTGGCGGTGGAACGCATCGTATTCCGCCGCATCTACGATCGGGATTTGCCGTTCACCATGATCACGTCGTTCGGCGTGCTGATCGGCGGCGTCGGCGTCATCAAGTATTTTTGGGGGCTGGTGCCGCGTCCGGTGGCGGAGCCGATCTCCGCCCAGGTCGCCATCATCGGCACGGATATCCCGGTCTATCGTCTCGTGATCGTCGCGGTCGCCGCCCTGGTCTATGTCGGCATCTGGCTGTTCCTCAACCGCACCATCATCGGCAAGGCGATCCGCGCCGGCACCGAGGACGTCGAGCATGTCGAGGGCCTCGGCATCAACGTCTATCGGCTGTTCACCATCACTTTCGTCATCGCTGGCGGATTGTCGGGCCTGGCCGGCGGGCTTTATGCGCCGCTGATCATGGTCGATCCGAACATGGGCCTCGACGTGCTTGCCTTTGTGTTCATGGTGGTGATCATCGGCGGGCTGGGCAGCATCAAGGGTACGCTGGTGTCGAGCTTCCTGGTCGGACAGGTGGTTTCGATCGGCGCGCTGGTCTACGCGCCGCTTGCCCAGATGGCACCATTTGCCATCATGCTGCTGATCCTGCTGATCAAGCCGACCGGGCTGTTCGGCAGCCAGTTGCTTAAGCGCTAGCCGGCCCCTACCCCGGCTGGCGGCGCTTGGGTGCGGACCCGAAAATCGCGATGGGGCAACAGCGGTTAGCCGCTGCCCACCTTTCCCTCGAAAGCGGACCTTAGCCGGCGCGGTCGGGCCTTCCGCTATGTGCCAAGTGCGAACTTCTAGGCTTTGTTTGAAATGGAAGAGGCCGCCAAGAGGGGCGGCCTCCAACCTTTAAAGCCGAATGCCATTAGGCCAGCTCGCCCCGAAGAAAATATGAGGTTTTTACTCAATAAAGCAGATATATTTTTCGGATGGATGACTACCTCAACCTATTAGCCGGCGATTTTACCCTGTTCGGGATTACGATCCAGATTTGGACAATCATCGCTCTCGCGTTACTCGTGGCTTGCATCGCCGCATGGCTCTTTTCAAAAAAATTATGATTTATCGCCTGTTTTCTTAATTCAAGGCGCCGTGTATCGGCGTCGTTATGCTGAAAAAATCAAGGCGTGCAGGGCTCGCGCCGTCAGGCGCGAGGACGGCGCTTCGCGCCTTTTGCCCGGCCGTGACGGCGATAGGGTTAAGCCGGGATTTGCTTGCGCTCGCCGGCGCGCGCGGCCTTGATCGCGGCCAGCACTTTTTCCGACGTAGCGGGCAGCGAAAAGATGCGCGCGCCGACCGCGTCATAGATCGCATTCATGATCGCCGCCGCCGTCGGCACCGCGGTCGGCTCGCCGACGCCCTTGGCACCGAACGGCCCGGTGGGATCGAAGCCCTGCACGATGTCGACCTCGATTGGCGGCATGTCGAGCGAGGTCGGCATGATGTAATTGGTGAGATTGGGATTGACGTGGCGCCCTTGCGCGTCGAACAGCATTTCCTCCTGCAGCGCCATGCCGACGCCCATCGAGATGCCGCCCTCGACCTGGCCTTCGACCAGCATCGGATTGATGGCGGTGCCGCAATCATGCGCGGCGCAGATGCGCAGCACTTCGACCTCGCCGGTTTCGTCGTCGACGTCGACCTCGGCGATCTGCGTGGCGTAGACGTAAGTGGCGAACGGCTTGCCTTGCCCGGTCTCCGGGTCCATGGCGACCGTCGGCGGATTCCACGAGGCGCTGCCGATGGCGGGCTGGCCGAGCACAACTTGCGAGCGCTGCGCCACGTCGCCGATGGCGGCCGCGCGCTGCGGGTAGTTTTTCACCTGGATCTTGCGGTCCTTGGCTTCGAGCTGGCTCACCTTGACGCCCAGCATGGGCGCCGCCGTCTCGAACAGGATTGCCTTGGCGGCTTCGGCGGCAAGAAAGATGGCGTTACCGGTGACGTAAGTGGTGCGGCTGGCGATGGCGCCAGTGTCCATCGGGGTCGTATCGGTGTCGGCGGAGACGACGTGTACATCGTCGGTCGCGATGCCGAGCGCCTCGGCCGCGATCTGCGCGAGCACGGTGAGCGAACCCTGCCCGGTCTCGACCGTGCCGGTGAGCACGGTGGCGGTGCCGTCTTCGTTGATTTTCACCACCGCCGCGCTCGGATTGGCGGAGACCGTGAAGCCGATCGGATACCACATGCAGGCAATGCCGCGTCCGCGCCGCTTCATGAGCGTGGCTCCCGCCAGCCGAAGCGATCGGCCGCCTTGTTGAGCGTTTCCTTGACCACCACGCTGTGCAGCACCTGCCCGGTCGGACTGGGCGAGCCTTCATCGAAGGCATTGAGCAGGCGGATTTCCAGCGGATCCTTGCCGAGCGCCTTGGCGATGTCGTCCATGTGCGACTCGTAGGCGAAGCATACCTGCGGCGCGCCAAAGCCGCGCATCGCGCCGGTCATGGTCTTGTTGGTGTAGACGACGAAGGCTTCCGCCACCAGATTGTCGATCTTGTAGGGCCCGGGCGACAGGATGCAGGCCTTGCCGAGCGTGGTTTCGCTCCACGAGCAATAGGCACCACCGTCGAGCACCAGCCTGATCTGGCGCGCAATGATGCGGCCTTCCTTGGAGACGCCGGTCTTGTAATCCATGATGATGGGGTGGCGCGTGGTGGTCGAGGTGAATTCCTCGCTGCGCGTGAACACGCCCTTCACCGGCCGGCCGGTCTTCTTCGACAACAGCGCCAGTGCCGGCTCCTGGGTGATCTCGTTCTTGCCGCCGAAATTGCCGCCGACAATGGTAGCGACGATGCGGATGCGGCTCATCGGCATCTTCAACGTGCGCGCCATGTCGGCCCGCGCCAGCGTGATGCGCCCGATGGTCGCGTAAACGGTGATGCGGCCGGTGGCGTCCCAGTCGGCGATCGCCGCGTGCGGCTCGAGCGACACGTGCTCGATCATCTGGGTCGAGAACCGGCTCTCGAAAATATGGTCGGATTCGGCAAAGCCCTTTTCGACGTCGCCTTTGCGCACCACCTTGCTGGCATAGATGTTGCTGTTGGGCGCGTGCACCTTGGGACTATCCTCGCGCATGGCCGCGACCGGATCGAGCACGGCCGGCAGCGGCTCGTATTCGACTACGATCTTTGCCAGCGCCTCGTTGGCGATCTGCTCGGTGACGGCCGCTACGGCGGCGACGCCGTCGCCGGCGTGGAACACAAATTCGTCGACCAGCACCGGCTGGTCCTGGAACGATGGGCCGAAGGAATTGGTCGGGATTTCCTTGCCGGTCAGCACCGCCATCACGCCGGGCATGGCCTCGGCCGCGCTGGTATCGATGCTCTTGATGCGGGCGGAAGCGATGCCGGCGCGCTTGATGCGCGCATGGAGCATGCCGGGGAATTTGAGGTCGTCGATATATTTGGTCTGTCCGAGGCCGTGCAGGCGGCCGTCCGGCCGGGTGGCGCGCTGGCCGACCGCACGGGTCTGCTGGCGGGCATCGACGCTCAACGGCTCGATCGGATAGGGCTCGCGCGGCAGCACCGCCGGCAGCCGCAGATCGACTTCCGAGCCGCGCAGCCGCTCGGCGATATCGAGCGCTTCGCGTTCCACGACCTTGGTTTTGTCATCCATGGCGCTTTGACCTTTTAAGTTCGCGCGTGAGTGAGCAGGTTGGGAGATTCGCTACGCAGAACGCGGGCCGCCTCCTGCACCGCCTCGATCATCTTGGTGTAGCCGGTGCAGCGGCACAGACTGCCGGAGAGCGCGTCGCGGATCTCCTTGACGTCGGGATCGGCGTTCTCGTCAAGCAGCGCCTTGGTCGCCATGATGGCGCCGGGTCCGCAGAAGCCGCATTGCAGCGCGCCGCTATCTTCGAATGCCTTCTGGATCGGGTGCAGCCGGTCACGCGTGGCGAGGCCCTCGATGGTGGTCACGCTGCGCCCGTTCACCTGGCCGGCCAGCATCAGGCAGGAATTCACCGCCATGCCGTCGACGATCACGGTGCAGGCGCCGCAGTCGCCGACATCGCAGCCGAGTTTGGCGCCGGTCAAATGGAAATGCTCGCGCAACAGCGTCAGCAATGTGGTTTCCGGCGGCACGGTGGCACCGCGAACCTGGCCGTTGACGATCACCGTTACGTCGGTCACGAGACAAGCTCCATGGTTTTCGCTTGCGCGCGCGCATGCGCATTGGCCAGCGCCCGCTTCACCAGCACGGCAATCAATTCGCGCCGGTAATCGGCGCTGGCGCGGAAATCGCTGATCGGCTTTGCTTCGGTCGCAGCGATGCGGCCGGCCTCGGCCATGGCTTCGGCGCTGATCGCAAGACCCTCGAGATAGGCTTCCGCCTTCGGCGCGCGAATGACGGTTGGGGCGACCGCGCCGAGCGCAGATGCGCGGCGCCCTGAACGCGCCTTTGGCATGGTCGACCCAGAACGCCGCCGCGGCATTGACCAGCGCGAGCGCCTGGCCCTTGCGCAAACCAAATTTCTCGAACGCTGCCGGTTTGCCGAGATTGTCGTTGGGAATGACGATGTCGACGATCAGCTCGCCGGGCTTGAGGCTGGTCTTGCGCGGGCCGACGAATAGCTCGGCGAGCGGCATTTTCCGTTGACCTTTAACGCTGGCGACGGTCACCGCCGCCTCGAGCGCCATCAGCGTCGGGCCGCTGTCCATCGACGGCACGCAGGTCACCAGATTGCCGGCGATGGTGCCGAGGTTGCGCGTCTGCACGGCGCCGATGGTATGGGCGGCCTCGACCAGCGCCGGAAACATGTCCTGGATTACCGGCGAGCGCATGATCTCGCTATGGGTGACCAGCGCGCCGATATGCAGCCCGTCGTCGGCGACGGCGATGTCTTTGAGTTCGTCGACCCGCGAGATGTCGATCACCACGCCGGGAGCGTGGCCGGAGAATTTCAGGTCGGCCAGCAAATCGGTGCCGCCGGCCAGGATTTTGGCAGCGGCGCCGTGCTCGGCGAGCAGCGCCACGGCATGCGCGAGGTCTTTCGCCGATTCAAATCCGAACGCCTTCATCCGGTCTCTATCCCTGCTGGCAGGCCGACAGAATAAGCGGCTATATCGCGCTATTCTATATCAAAGTCACGCGTCTTTCAGGCTGAAAATTCATCAGAATTCACGGCCCAAAATGAGACGATCGAGCGAGTAAGGCCCCCCGCCATGCGCGAGAAAATAGAGCGCTGCAATCGTCCACATCAGCGTGTATTCGAGGCCGAGCTGGTTCCAGAAATACTTGCCGACGCGCCAGCGTTCGATGTTGGACACCGCCAGGAACAGCACGATCGGCAGGGCGGCGAGCCGCGTGAACAGGCCGAGCGCCAGCAGCGGGCCGCCTATGAGCTGGGTAAGCGAGATCGCCGGTGCCCACACGATCCCCGGGCGATAGCCCTGCTTGTCCATATAGTCGGCGAGCGCCCTGACGCTGCGCAGCGGTTGTCCGGTAGAGGGGAAGCAGTCGAACGTATTACGCAAACCGTGCGGCACCAGCGCAAGCCCGACCCAGACCCGCAACAGCGCTTCGGCCAGCGGGCCGAAGGCTTGGTAGAATCCTTCGAGCGGGGGAAACACGAGCGGAATCGAAGGATCAGGCATGCAGAAGCTTATAGCCTGATTTCCCCGAGATTGATGCTGGCGCCGAGCTTGGCGTTGACGGTTTTCTTGGGCTTACCGGCGGCCGAGATTTCGACGACGTAGTCGCCCGAGGCCTCGCCCAGCCGGTCAAGTTTGAAATCGCCGTAATTGTCGGTTGCGGCTTCCGCGACCACGGCGCCGTTCTTGAGCAAGCGCACCTGTGCGCCTTCGACACAATCGACCATGCCGTTCGCTTCGCTCGATACCGAACCGGCGATGAAGCAGGTCGAATAGCGCCACAGATTCTTGTAATAGACGCGCGGCTTGGTGCCGAGCTCGGGTTGCAAAGTTTCGAGCCCCTGCTCGGCCGCAAGCCTGGCCATCGCATCGTCATCGACGCAGATCGCGCGCATGGCAGCGGTCGGACATGACTGCTGGCCGCGCGTCTGCTTCCAGCCCTGGTCGATCAAGTGCGCGTCGAAGGTCCAGGCCTGCGGCAGCGACAGCTCCTCGTTCCACCAGATGTGGCCATAGGGGCAGGCCTCGACCAGGTCCTTGCGGCCCTTGGCCTTGACCGGATCGATCAGCACGATGCCGTCGCCACGTTTGCTGACCGCGCCGCCGCCCTTGGCGACGCAAGGCGCATTGTCGCAGTGGTTGCACAGGGTCGGCACAAAGGCGACGTCGACCATCGGCACCTGGCCGCGCTCCTTCTGCAGGATGTTGATCCACTTGTGGCCATGCTTGGGCATCGGCGCCGAATAGCCGGGAAACTCATTGCCGACATATTCGTCCATGGCCGCGAGTGTGCACAAATTGCAATTGGTGCACTCGGCGACGTCGACGATCAGGTTCCATTTATTCATCGTCTATCTCGCTTGCTTCAGGACTTCAGGCGACGCGCGACCTTCACTGCGGAAGCTTCGGCACGATGAGATGGAAGAGCTTCAACGACGCTCCGCTGCCGGCCTGGATGGTCGCGGTCTCGGACGGGCCGAGGTAGATACCGGCGCCTTTTTCGACGTTGTAGTCCTTGCCGTCGAGCCGGATATTGCCCTTGCCTTCCATCAGGTAAATGAGCTGGTGCTTGTCGGTCGCGGCCGGCTTGAAAGTCTCAGCCGATTTGAGCCAGCGCAGCGAACCGAGCACATTCTTGGCCCCGCAGAGGGCTTCGTTGAGTATCTCCGCGACCTCGCCTTGGCCGGCCGTGGCCGTTTTAGGCTGCTTGTTGGTATCGATGAATGTCAGCGACATAGTCGTTTTCCTCTACTGTCGGAATAATTTCAGCTCTGGATCCAAACTTTGCCGTCCTTGCGGTCCCAACGCAGATCGGCGTCGGTGCCTTCGAGGATTGTGGTCTGGAAGCGATTGGGCGCCTGCCACTCGAAATAGAACAGCGGCTCGGTGGCGCGCAGGCGATGCTTCTCCTCGGCCGGGATGAAGATCATGTCGCCGGGGCCGACCGGGCGCACGCCTTCGTCCGATTCCACCGTCGCATGTCCGTTGATAATGAAATAGAAGTGCTCGCAGTTCTTATGCAGGTGCAGGGGCGAGGCCGCGCCGTCTTTGTAGTGCATGACGCCGGCCAGCATGTCGTCAATGTTGGTAAGTTCCTTATTGACGAAGAAGATTCGCTCGCGCGCCTGTTTGGAATCGATCAGCGAAGGCAAGTCGCCTTCCTTGAACACATAAGCCATCCGAATTTCTCCTTCTGTTGTAGGACTCGCGCGGCGGATCAGAGCCACCGAACGATAGATTTCACATCAACCATCACTTCGCCAACGCCGGCGCCGCAACGCGCGGGCGCTTCACCTGTGTGTCTTTGTCAGCTTGGGCAAAGGCTTCCGAAATGTGTTCGGTGCTGCCGTCCCACGGCTCGATTTCGACCAAGCCATGTGCGCCGGCAAGCGCATGCGTGGACTTGGTTTGCGACCGGTGCGGCATCAGCAGATTGATTACGCCGCCGCGATCCACCGACCGGCCCGGCTCACCCATCGGTTCGTACAGCGCCGAGGACTCGTAACTGCTGGCGACGCCGCGCGGCAGCCGCTGAGTCAGCACCGCCGCACATATCACCGCGCCGCGGTCGTTGAAGACTTTGACCAGATCGTGCTGCTTGATGCCGCGCTCCGCGGCATCCTGCGAATTCATGCGCACAATCCAATAGTACCAATCCTTCACCTTCACGCGGTGGTCCGGGATGTTGAGCAGGAAGCTGTCCTTGCCGTCGCCCTGCGTGTGGAAGCTGTATTTGCTGTGCGGCGTGAGCAATTGCAGCGGATATTTCTCAAACAGCTCACCCGACTGCGGCCCCTCCCACGACGGCACGTATTCGACCACAGGCGGCCGCTCGGGGTCATTCGCACGCTTGAGACTGTTGCATTCGAACTCGAGCTTGCCCGATTGGGTCTGCAGGCCTTTGAGGAACTCCACCGAATAGTCGGACGGCATGGGATGCGGCTCCGGGACATCTTTCTTGCGGCCTTCCCAGAACCAGCGGAATGACACCGGCACACGCAGCTTCTCCTTCTCCGCCGGAACGACGTAGTAGCCGCGTTCGATGAACTTCTTCCACGACATCCTTTTCGGCAAATCGGATGCATCGAACAGGCGCTTGACCCAATCGAGTTCATTGACGCCTTCGGAGAAATAATTGGCGAGCCCGAGCCGCTTGCTGATCTCGTTGAAGATCCAATAGTCGGACTTGGACTCCCCGAGCGGCTCGATGGCGGGTGCCTGAAAAATGATGACGCGATGGTTGAGTTGCTGCTGGCCGTGATGGCCGTAGCCGCCGAGTGCCGCCCATTCACTGATGTCGACCCGCTCGAAATTAGTGCAGGCCGGCAGGATGACATCGGCAAATTTGGTGTCGCCCTCGAACCAGATCGCCTGGCTGACGACGAATTCAAGGTTCGGCGACTGAAACATCTTCACGTGGCGGTTGGTATTGTTCATGGTCGGAATCAGCGAACCGCCGTACTTGAACATCATCCGCACAGGTGCGTGACCGGCCGCCGGGTAGCTGAACTTGGCGAACTGCATTTCGATCGATTTGCCGTTCCACGGGTAGCCGCCGTCGGCTTTGCCGTCGAGAATGGCTTCCGGAAGATAGATGCGCGGAATTTTCTGCTGCGGCGTATTCATGGTCGGAAGCTGCGGCATGCGTTGATACAGCTCGACGACCATCGCGGTCTTCTCAACGTCGCCGGACATGCCGCCGTCGGCATAGCCCGGGAAAAAGAAGTTGAGATCGACCGGGGCGCCCCATTGCAGATTGCCCATGTTGATACCGGGCTTACCCAGACCCTGCATGGCGATCAGGCACACCATTGTGCGCGCCCATTGGATGCCGGTTTGATTGCGGCAAGCGCCGCCATGACCGTTGCCCCAGCCGCCGCAGCCCAGATAAGTGCGTTTGGACGCCCACTCGCGGGCCAGCGCCCGCACATCCTTGGCGGGAACGCCGGTCTCCTTCTCCTGCCACTCCGGCGTCTTGGGCACGCCATCGCGCTCGCCCATCACATAAGCTTTCCAGGCGTCGAAGCCGACCGTGTGCGTGGCCACGTATTCCTTGTCGTAGAGCCCTTCCTTGATCCAAACGTAAGCGATCGCCAAGGCGAGCGCCGGCGAAGTGGTCGGCTTCGGGCAGAGCCATTTGCCCGGCAGGAATTGCGCGGACGAATTATAGTAAGGATCGATGTGCACAACTTTGATGCCGAGCTTTTTCAGCCACTGCCGGCGCACCGTGCCTTCCTGTGCGCCATAGGAGCCGCTCGTGGTGTCGGGATCGGCCGCCCAGAACACGACCATTTCGCAATTCTGCAGGAGATCCTCGACGGTGCCGTAAGTCTCGCACTGGCCCACGCGCATCGTGTAGCCCCAGTGATGCGCGGCGCCCCAGTACCAGCCTTCCCAGCTGTCCGGATTATGGTGGACGGGCGTGTGGCCGACGGCGTTTGCGAAACGGTATAAAGCGCTGAGGTAATAGCCAATGTGGCCCCAGGTATGATGCGATCCGTGCGAGACGGTCATGGCGCCCGGGCCATGATCGTGCCGCACGCGCTTGATCTCGTTGGCGACGATGTCGAGCGCTTCTTCCCAGCCGATCCGCACGTAGCCTGATTTGCCCCGGTTCTCCGGGTTGCGCTCACCCTTCGGATCGAAGTCGACGCGTTTCATCGGGTAAAGCAGGCGATCGGGCGAATAGATCATCGCCTTGCTGTTCTGCCCGTGCGGGGCGAGCGACGTCCTACGCGGCGGCGTTAAATCCATTCCATGCGCGCGGATAGTCCAGGGCTGCGGGTCGGTTTCGTCAAAATCGATCGGCGTGGTGCGAATGATCTTTCCGTCTTTGACATAAACGAAAAGCGGGCCGCCGTTCGCCATGTTGCAATAACGCATGGTGCCGTCCGGCATCGGCGTGCCGAATTTCCAGTGCGCGGTCTGCATCATCATCAAAGTCTGCGCGAACCAATTGGTCAGGTCCTCGGAGCCTTCGACGCCAAGAACGAAATCCTTCTGCGCGTTGATCTGATTGAGCCAATTGATCGGCGGCGTCAGCAGCGACGCGCCGATCGTGGCGTTCTTGAACAGGAGCTGGATATCGGGTTTCGGGTGCGAACCGGCGCCCGATTTGATTTTGCCGTCGCGCAGTTCGATCCAGCGGCCGATGCCCTCGTCGCGCGCCTTGATCTGCGCCACCAGATTGCGCTCCTTCAGACGCGCGGCAAAATGCGGATGCCGCCAGGCCACAAACCTGAGCAGCTGCGCGAGCGCGAATAGAATGAGTGCGAATTTCATTCGTGAGAACATCGTGCGCTTCCCCGCCAAGATCGTTGCGCGCCCGCCTGACACGCATAATGACTGTCATTCGCCCGCCAGCCCGGAACGGGTGCGGCCGCCATAGGGCGCGATTATAGGATTTCCGGCTATCGTTTATTGATGCAATTTGCGGGCAAAGTGATCGAATATTTCGATCGCCCGGCGGGGCGGTTCAGAACCGCGGCCGTGCCGCCCGCCGCACATGGCCGACAGAAACATCGATCTTGGCCGCAGTTTTCTGCAAATCGGCAAGAAATGCCCGGCAAACCGCCGACAACTCGGGCTTGGCGCGCGAAATCGCCATCACCTGCCAGGGCTGCATCGGGGCATCGAGCAGCACCGGGGCAATCGACGGTGCGTTATTGCCGGTAAAGATTTGCGAGGGCACCAGGGTGACATAGTCGCCATTCTCGACCAGCGCCAAAGCACAGGCGAACGAGGTGCATTCGATCGTGCTTTTCGGCGGCTCCAGCCGGTTGGCGATGAAGGTCTGCTCGAACACATCGAGGCCGGTGTGGCTGCGGCGGTAGATGATCCAATCGAGTTCGGCGAGATCCGCCAGCGTCACTTTGCGCCGGCCGAGCACGGGATGGTCGGCACGCACCGCCGGCACCAGCCGGTCCTTGACCAGGCTGATGAAGCTCAAGCTGTCGTCTTTGGGGCGGCCGGGCACCAGGCAGATGGCGAGATCGAGATCGCCGGTGCGGATCGCCGGCAGCATGTCGGGATAGACGCCTTCCAGGATGTGAAAGCTGATACGCGGATGCGTGCGCTGGAAGGCGATGACGGCGCGCGGCAGCAATCCGGTGGCAACGCTGGGCGAGGCGCTGACGCGGATCTCGCCGATGCCGGCACCCTGGATCGTCTCGACGTCGTTGCGGGCATGGCGGAGCTCAGCCTCGATGGTCTTGATGCGCGCGACCAGCGCCTGGCCCGCCGCGGTGGCGGCGACGCCGTGGGCGCCGCGATGCAGCAGCTCGACGCCAAGATCGGCTTCCAGTTGCTGGATGCTCTTGGTGACCGACGACTGCGACAGGTTCAGTACCTTGGCCGCCTGGCGGACGGCGCCGGCCTCGACCACGGCGGTGAAATTGCGCAATTGACTGAGCTTCATGGCTTCATCGGCGCCCCACCGGGTGATCGTAAAATTCTATCACTCCCGCCCGAATGTGACCAGCAAGCGATCGGGCGCAACAGCAAAACGCCGCGGCCATGACAGCCGCGGCGTCCCGTCCGCTTGTCGTTTCCTCGATCTCTTTGGGTCTATTAATTCCCCTGGAACACTGGCTTCTGCTTGGCGACGAAGGCCTCGTAAGCGCGCTCGTAGTCCTTGGTCTGCATGCAGATCGCCTGCGCCTGCGCCTCGGCTTCGATCGCCTCGTCGACGCCCATGTTCCATTCCTGATGCAGGCACTTCTTGGTCATGGCATTGGCGAAGGTCGGGCCATCCGACAAATTCTTGGCCAGCGCCTGCGCGTCGGCCAGCACGGTCTCCGGCTCGCTCAACTTGTTGTAGAAGCCCCAGCGCTCGGCCTCGGTGCCATCCATGGCGCGGCCGGTGTAGAGCAGTTCCGACGCGCGGCCGTGACCGATGATGCGCGGAAGCATAGCGCAGGCGCCCATGTCGGCGCCGGCCAGGCCGACCCGCACGAACAGGAAGGCGACTTTACTGCGCGCGGTGCCGACGCGCAGGTCCGACGCCATAGCGATGATCGCGCCGGCGCCGGCACAGATACCGTCAATCGCAGTGACGATCGGCTGCGGGCAGGCGCGCATTTCCTTGACCAGTTGGCCGGTCATGCGCGTGAAGGCGAGCAAGCCCGCCATGTCGTCCTTGCGCTGCATCTCGACCAGCGGCCCGATGATCTCATGCACGTCGCCGCCCGAGCAGAAATTTCCGCCGGCACCGGTGATCACGATGTTCTTGATGCCATCGGCGTATTGGAGGTTGCGGAACAAGTCGCGCAACTCGGCGTAGGACTCCAGCGTCAGCGGATTTTTCCGCTCCGGCCGGTTCAAGGTGATGGTCGCCACCTTGCCCGCAACGCTCCAGAGGAAATGCTTCGGCTTGTAGTTTGAAAAATCGAGTCCGGCGGGAGCAAACCGCTTGGCAGTGTCGTTCATTGGCTTTTGTCCTCTCGATAACTGTTTCTGAATTCAGCCGGCGAATGTGAGCCCGCCGCTCACGCTGATCACCTGGCCGGTGATGTAGGCGGCTTGCGGGCTGGCGAAAAACACGACGGCGTCGGCGATTTCCTCCGGCTTGGCAAACCGGCGGAACGGGATCGCCTTGAGGAAGGCTTCGCGCAGCTTCTCCGAGCGGGTGGCGAGCATCGGCGTATCGGTCGGGCCCGGGCACACGCAATTGACGTTGATCGAGTAGCGGGCGACCTCGCGCGCCAGCGACTTGGTGAAGGCAATCAGCCCGCCTTTGGCGCCGGCGTAAACCGTCTCGCCGCCGCTGCCGACGCGGCCGGCGTCGCTGGCGATATTGACGATCTTGCCGCCATTGGCGGCGATCATCGCCGGCAGCAGCGCCTGCGACAGATGCGCCGGGCCGGCGAGATTGATGGCGATGGCGCGGTTGATGAACTCCGGCGTGTTCTGCATGAAGGGCTGGATGTCGCCCCAGCCGGCCGCGTTCACCAGGATGTCGACGCGCGGATATTTCTTCAGCACCTCGGCGGCGGCGGCGCGGATCGAGGCGGAATTGGACAGATCCATGGCGATGAAATCGACCTTAAGCTTGGCGCCGGCCGCTTCCGCCTTCAACGCCTCGCCGGCCGCGGCGTTCACGTCGGCGCAAATCACCGTCGCTCCCTGGCGGGCAAATGCCATGACCGTTGCCTTGCCGATACCGGAGGCACCGCCGGTGACCAGTGCAATCTTGCCGTCAAAACTCATCGCGCAGCCCCTTTTTTCGTCTGTCCCGAAGATTCGGCTGTCCCAGCGAGAAACGCTTGAACGCGCTGCCGCGTCTCGGGATCGTTGAGCAGCAGCCGGGTGAATTCCAATTCGTCGGTGTATCCGCCACGGTCGTTGTCGGCGGCCGCTGCAATACACTGCTTGCTGGCGGTCAGCGCCGCTGCCGGCAGGCGCGCGATTTCACGCGCCTTCTCGGCGGCGCGTGCGGGAAGTTCGGCGCGCGGCACCGCCCAGTGCACCACGCCAAGCACGCTGGCGCCGGCGCCATCGAGAATTTCGGCGCCGAGAATGACGCGGGAGGCAAGCGCGGGGCCGCAAAGCCGCGTGAGCCGCTGGGTGCCGCCGGCGCCGGGAATCAAGCCAAGCCGCGCCTCCGGCAATCCGAGTTTCGCCTCGGCCGCAGCGATGCGCAGGTCGCAGGCTAAGGCGAGTTCCAACCCGCCGCCCATTGCCGCGCCGCCGATCTCGGCCAGCGTGACCTGCGGCAGCCGCTCGATGCGGGCATAAAGCCGCTGGATGCTCGCCACATAGGAATACATGCGGTCGGCGCCGTCGGGCGCGTCCATGCGCGCCCGAACTTCTTTCAGATCGGCGCCGGCGCAGAACACTTTCTGGTCCGAGCGGATGTGCAAAACGGTAAAGCGCGGGCCGTGGGCGAGTTCGTCAAGTTTTTCCTCGAACGCGCGCACCCATGCTTCGCTGATCGCATTCACCGGCGGGCTGCTCAGCGTCAGCGTGGTCACGGCATCGCTGGTGGAGGTCTGAAACATTATGAGGCCCGCTTTTCCTGCACGGCCTCGGCGACGAGCGCACGGCTGATCACCAGCCGCTGGATGTCGTTGGTGCCTTCGTAGATCTTGCTCGCGCGCACGGCGCGGTAAATCCGCTCGACGCCGAAATCGGTCATGTAGCCGGCGCCGCCCAGCGTCTGGATGGCGTCGGAACAAATGCGCTCGGCCGCTTCGGTGGCGAACAGTTTCGCCATCGACGCCTGCTTGAGGCAGGGCAAGCCTTGGCTGCGCAAGGCGGCGGCATGCAGCACCAATTGGCGCGCGGCCTCGAGCTGGGTCGCCATGTCGGCGAGGCGGAAGGCGACGGCTTGATGCTCGATGATGGTCTTGCCGAAGCTCTCGCGCTGTTGCGCATAGGCGAGCGCGATCTCGTAGGCCGCACGCGCCATGCCGACGGCTTGCGCGGCAATGCCGATGCGGCCGCCTTCGAGATTGGCGAGCGCGATGCGGTAGCCCTGGCCTTCGGCGCCGAGCCGGTTCGCCGCCGGCACGCAGAGCTCCTCAAGACGGATTTCGCAGGTATCGGAGGCCTGCTGTCCCATCTTGCTTTCGATGCGGCCGACGCAATAGCCCGCTTGCTTGGTATCGACGATGAAGCAGCTGATGCCCTGCTTGCCGAGCCCGAGGTCGGTCGCGGCGAACACCAGCGCGACGTCGGCATTCTTGCCCGAGGTGACAAACTGTTTCGTGCCATTAAGAATGTAGGTTCCGCGCCGCCGTTCGGCGCGGGTGCGGATCGAGCCGGCGTCCGAGCCGCTCTGCGGTTCGGTGAGGCAGAAGGCGCTCAGCATTTCGCCACGCGCCATCGGCCGCAGATATTTCTCCTTCTGCTCCGGCGTTCCGTATTCTACCAGCGGCATGCAACCGACCGAATTATGGCCGCTCACTATCGTGGAGACGGCGCCATCGCCGGCGGCGATCTCCTCGAGCGAAAGCGCATAGGCGACGTAGTCCGCGCCGGCGCCATCCCATTCCGGCGGAACCGTCATCCCCATGAAGCCGAGTTTGCCGAGTTCGCGCAGCGCCGCGCGCGGAAATACCGCCTGGCTATCCCATTCGGCCGAATGCGGAGCCAGGAAACTCTGCGCGAATTCGCGCGCCGTGTCGCGAACCTGCTCCTGTTCCTCGGTCAGCAGCATCATCGCTACTCCGTGGCCTGGCGCCGCGCGGTCTGCCGCGCCTTCAACATTTCGCGCGCCACGATCAGCTTCTGCACTTCGGTGGCGCCTTCGTAGATGCGCAGCGCGCGAATTTCGCGGTAAAGCGCCTCGACTTTGACGCCGACGCGCACGCCATTACCGCCGAAAATCTGCACGGCGCGGTCGATCACCCGTTGCGCCATTTCCGGCGCAAAGGCCTTGGCCATCGAGGCCTCGCGCGTGATGCGCGCGGCGCCGCGGTCTTTTTCCCAAGCGGCGCGGTAGACCAGCAAAGCCGCGGCATCGATATCGATGGCGCTGTCAGCGAGCGCGGCCTGCGTGAGCTGCAGATCGGCGAGCGGCGCCCCGAACAGATTGCGCTTGGCGGCGTGGTCGATCATCTCGTCGAAAGCGCGACGGGCGAGCCCGAGCGCGGCGGCGGCAACAGTCGAGCGGAAGATGTCGAGCGTCGCCATGGCGACCTTGAAGCCTTCGCCCGGGCCGCCGAGACGATGGCTCAGCGGCACGCGGCAGCCGGTGAAGCGAAGCGCGGCGAGCGGATGCGGCGCGATGACATCGATGCGGCCGGCGATCTCGAGACCCGGCGTATCGGCGTCGACGATGAAACAGGAAAGTCCCTTGGCACCGGGCGCTTCGCCGGTACGCGCGAACACGACGTAGTGGTCGGCAATGCCGCCGTTGGAAATCCAGGTCTTCAAGCCGTCGATACGCACATGCGAGGGCCCGTCCTTGGTCGCGGTGGTGGCGAGCGCGCTGACGTCGGAGCCGGCTTCCGGTTCCGAGAGCGCGAACGCCGCAAGATGACGGCCTTCGCGCACCGGCGGCAGATATTTGGCTTTGATTTCGTCGCTGCCGTAGAGCGATATCGAGCCGGTGCCCAGCCCCTGCATGGCGAAGGCAAAATCGGCCAGGCTGTCATGCCAGGACAGGATTTCGCGCGCGGCGCAAAGCGTGCGCACGTCGAGTTTTTCCGACAGGCCGCCATAAGCCGCCGGCACCACCGCCTTGAGCCAACCGGCCTCGCCCAGCGCACGCACGAGCGCGCGGCAGGACCGGTCCACGTCGGCGTGATCAATATATTGGCCGACCTCTTTGCCGGCCCAAGCGGCGAGCGCTGGACCAAATTGCCGGTGCTTCTCCTCAAAAAACGGCCAAGCAAGATGTGCGAGCGACGGCATCAGCGGGCACCACCATTCATATTGAGCGGTTTGTCGCGCAGCATGTAGCGCTGGATTTTTCCGGTCGCGGTCTTCGGCAGACTATCGACGAATTCGATCCAGCGCGGATATTTCCAGGGCCCGATCGAGCGCTTCACGTGCACCTTGAGCTCTTCGTAGAGCGAGCGGCTCTTATCGTTGTCCGCTTGATCCTTGAGCACGACGAATGCCTTTGGCTTGATCAGGCCGTTATCATCTTCGACCGGCACGACCGCGGCCTCAAGCACTTTCGGATGCGAAGCCAAGGCGTCCTCGACCTCGAACGGCGACACCCAAATACCGCTGACCTTGAACATGTCGTCGGTGCGGCCGCAGAAGGTGTAGACGCCGTCCGCGCGCCGCACATATTTATCGCCGGTGCGGGTCCACTCACCCACAAAGGTGCGGCGTGATTTCTCGCGCTGATTCCAGTAGCCGGCGGCGGCCGATTTACCGCGGACCAAAAGCTCTCCCATTTCATTGTCGCCGACGTCCTGCCCGTTTTCATCGACCAGCCGGAGTTCGTAGCCTTCGACCGGCACGCCGGACGTGCCGTACTCCACCGCATCCGGCAGATTGGTCAGAAACAGATGCCCCAACTCGGTCGAGCCGACACCGTTCACGATGTCCAGGCCGAATTTTTTCTTCCAGGCCATACCAACATGCGCGGGCAATGGCTCGCCCGCCGAAAAGCAAAGTCGCATCCGGCTCGGCATGTATTCCGGCTTGCATTCGGGATCGGCGAGAATGGCGGCATACAGCGTCGGCACCGAGAAAAACATGGTCGGCTGGTATGCGCGCAGCGTCTCGAAAACGGTCTGCGGCGTCGGCCGCTCCGGATAGAGCACCGAGGTCGCGCCGACCGACATCGGGCACAACATGGCATCGCCGAGTCCGTAGGCGAAGAACAGTTTCGGCGCGGAAAAAATCACGTCGCCTTCGCGGATGCCGATGCGGCCCTGCCCCGAAGTGCGCGCGATATTCATCGGCGTCGAATGCACATGCATCGTTCCCTTCGGCATTCCGGTGGTGCCGGACGAATAGAGCCAGTAGGCGACTTCATCGGCGCAGGTTCGCGCGGGTGCCGAGCCTTCGTTCTCGGCCGCCAACAGCGTATCGAGCCGCGGCACCGACGCCGGGCCTCCACCGACGACGACGATAGCCTTCATATTCGGCAGCTCAGCCGCCGCTTCCTCTATGACGGGCAGCAGCGCGGCCGAGACAAACACCGCCTTGGCCCGCGAATCTTCGAAAATGTAGCGATACTGGTCGGCGGTCAGCCGCGTGTTGACCAGCACCGGCACAATGCCGGCCCGGATGGCGCCCCAGAACAGCACGGGAAAGTCGACGGTGTCGAGCAGAACAAGGGCAATCCGGTTTTCCGGCTCAACCCCCATGCGTGTCAGCATCGGGCCGATGCGCGCCGCGTTATCGCGCAGCTCGCCATAGGTCAGGTTGCGCGACGGGTCGATGAACGCGGTCTTCTCGCCGCGTCCCTCGGCGACGTTGCGATCCACGAAATCGACAGCGGCATTATAGTCGCGAACGTCGGTCATTCCTGCGGCTTGCCCTTTGATAATACCAGTAAATATTGCGGGTACATGGCGGTCATTGACCTAAATCACTTGGCCTTGGCGAGGATAATGCGCGCGTCCACCGCCAGGCAGCCATCGTCGAGCGCCAGGCACGGATTGAGGTCCACCTCCTCGATCTGCGGGTGCTCCTCCAACATGTGGCCAAGCGCGACCAGCATGGCGGCGATGGCGTCGACATCGAGTTTCTTGCGGCCGCGCGCGCCGGCGACGATCTTCGGCGGCAGCGTGTCGAGGATGAGCGCGCGCGCCTCGTCGAGGCCGAACGGCGCCTGGCGGAAACCGACGCGTTTGAGCACTTCGACAAAGATGCCGCCGAGGCCGAACATCACCACCGGGCCGAACAGTCGGTCGCGGATCGCGCCCAGCACCAGCTCGGTCGCCGCCGGCATCATCTTCTGCACCAGCACGGCCGGCTTGCTGATGGCGGGCGCCGCCTTGCGGACGTTGTCGACGAGCTGCGCATAGGATTTTTCCAGCGCACCGTCGGAACCGATGCCGAGCATGACGCCGCCGATGTCGGATTTGTGCAGAATCTGCGCCGACACCACTTTGATCACGACCGGGTAGCCGATCTCTTTGGCGGCCGCCAAGGCGGCTGCCGGCGAGTTGACCATTTTGAACGGCGGCACCTCGATGCCATATTGCTTGCACACCGCATAGGCTTCCGGTTCGAGCAGGCTGACGCGTCCCGCTTTGACCGTGGAAGCAATCAATTGCGCCGCCGGGCCTTGCGTCGCGGCAGTTTGAGTCCTGCCGTCGGCTTGCGCGGCCGCCGCGCGAATGGCGCCGTAGTTTGCGAGGTTGGCCGCGACCCGCGCGACCGTGTCCGGGTAATCGAAAGTCGGCAGGCTGGCGCCTTCCAGGCCGCGGCGCAACTCGTCGGCAAAGTCGCCGAAGGTGATGACATTGAGCAGCGGCTTCGGCGTCGCGCCTTGCGCCTGGAACGCGCCGGCGACTTCCTTGGCGAGCAGCGGCTGATCGAGGAAGGCGCTGGGCGCCAGAATCTGGATCACCGAATCGACATTCGAGTCATTGAACAAGATCTGCAGCACCTGACGGTGCAAGCGCTCAAAATGCGCGGCGGTGAGATCGATATAACCGGGCGGATGACCGATATTGGCGGCGGGCGACAGGATCGCCTTCAACGCCGCGTTGGTTTCGTCGGTGAACGAGGCCATCTTGAGGCCAGGCAATTCGGAAATCTCGTCGATGCACATTGTGCCAGGCCCGCCCATGTGGGTGAGCACGGCGACGCGGTTGCCCTTCGGCACCGGCTGCAGCGAGAACGCGCGCAGGGTGTCGTAGAACTCCGCGACGCTGCGCACGCGTATCAGTCCGAACTGGCGGAAGGCGCCTTCGTAGATCGCCTCGGCGCCGGCGATCGCGCCGGTGTGGGAGAGGGCTGCGGTCGTGCCCAATTCGCTGCGGCCGCTTTTGAGCACCACCACCGGCTTGACCGCTGCGGCTTCGCGTGCCGCCTGGAAAAAAGCGCGCGGATCGGACAGGCCTTCGAGATAGATGCCGATGACGCGCGTCGACTCATCGTCCTTCAAGAAGGAGAGCAGTTCGGCCATCTGGACATCAGCCATGTTGCCCATGGAAACATATTTGTTGAGACCGACACGGCCGCTGGTGCCGGACGCAAACAAAAATGAATTACCGAAGGCGCCGCTCTGCGTCAGCACGCTGATGCCGCCGCGCGGATAGGAGCCGATGTCGAAATTGGTGTTGAAGCCGCTCACCGTGTCCATGACGCCGACGCAGTTCGGGCCAATCAGCCGGATCGATGCGGAGCGCAGCGTGTCGATCAGATCCTTTTGCCGTTGCTTGGCGTCGGGCGTGTCGATCTCGCCGAAGCCCGCCGACATGCAGATGGCGCCCTTGACGTCGTTGAAGCGCTTTTTTCTTTCCGCCAATTCCTTGGCGACCGGCACGGTCAGTTCGGCCGCCACCATCAGAATGCACAGCTCGACCGGTTCGGGGATGTCGCTCACGCTTTTGTAGCAAGGCAGTCCCAGGATGCCTTTTTCGCGCGGATTGACCGGGTACAATTTGCCTTTGTAGCCCATGGAGATCATGTGGCGCAGCGCGGTGTTGCCCGGCTTCTTCGGATCCGACGAGGCGCCGACCACAGCGACACTTTTCGGATTGAAAAACACGCTGAGCGCTGCTCCGTCTTGCGCTGCGCGAACCGCTTCCTTGCCCGCACGCGTCGTATGCGTCAGCATGCTTAGCTCCAAATGACGTAAAAAATTAACTTGCGCGCGAGATCGATGACGGCGGTCTTGTCGCCGTGGCCTTCGGCGAAATTCCGATCCACAAAGTCGACGGCGGCATTGCGATCGCGAAGCGTCATCCCAGGCCCCGCCCGTGAATTCCAACCTGGAAAAATTTACCGGCTCGGGGCGGCTCTATCCTTGACTTCGGTCAGGTAATCCGCGCGCGAACGCGCCATTTCGGGCGCTTCGTCTTGATTTTTGTCATGGAAAAAAGACGCCAAACGGCGCAATTTTTTTAGTCTAGGAGTGCTCGAATGCATGCACCGGGTCCGCGGCCGCAAAAGCGCCTGCTGAGATTGAAACTCAACGGGCGCTGGCGTGAAGACGCCGTCGCCGAAGGTGAGTTACTTGTCGACTATTTGCGCGACGTCGCGCATCTCACCGGCGTGAAAACCGGCTGCGATGGCGGCGAGTGCGGCGCCTGCACCGTCTTGATCGACGGCGAGGCGGTGCCCTCCTGCATTACGCTCGCGCTGCGCTGCGAGGGCCGCCACGTCGAGACGATCGAAGGCCTGGCGACGCAAGGACGCCTCAGCCGGTTGCAGCGCGCCTTTCACGAGAAGCTCGGCACGCAATGCGGCTTCTGCACGCCGGGCATGATCATGGCGGCGGAAGCGCTGCTGCGTCGCAACCCGAAGCCGAGCGATGCGGACATCCGCGCCGCTTTGTCCGGCAATCTCTGCCGTTGCACCGGCTACGTGAAGATCATCGACTCCGTACACGCGGCGGCAGAATCGGCATCATGACGACAGCTCCGGATCAAGCGCGCCTCGCAAAACGGCCGGGCGTTCCGCTCATCGACGGTATCGACAAGGTAACCGGCAAAGCCCGTTACACGGCCGATCTCGACCATGCCGATGCGCTCATCGGGCGCATCTTTCGCAGCCCGTATAGCCACGCCGACATCGTGCGGCTCGACGTATCGAAGGCACGCGCGCTCGACGGCGTGGTTGCCGTCGTCACCGGCGAGGATTGTCCGCACACCTACGGCGTGCTGCCGATTGCCATGAACGAATATCCGCTGGCACGCGGCCGCGTGCGCTATCGCGGCGAGCCGGTCGCGGCGGTGGCGGCGATCGACGCAGAGACCGCCGAGCGGGCGCTCGGCCTCATCGAATTCAAGGTAAACGAACTCCCCGCCTATTATACCTCGGAGACGGCGCGCGCGCCGGGCGCCACGCTTTTGCACGACAACAAGCCCGGCAATATCGAACGCGACGTCCACAACGAGTTCGGCGACGTGCGCCAAGGATTTGCCGCCGCCGATCTGGTGCGCGAAGAGAAATTCGATTGCGCCGAGATCAATCACGCGCAGATTGAGCCGCACGCGAGCCTTGCCGAATACGATCCGGCGACCGGCCGCCTGACGATGCAAACCGTATCGCAGGTCGGCTACTACCTGCATCTCATGCTGGCCCAATGCCTGGAAATGGATTCCTCGCGCATCCGCGTAATCAAGCCGTTCATCGGCGGCGGCTTCGGCGCGCGCGTCGAAACGTTGAATTTTGAGATCATCGCCGCGCTGCTCGCGCGCGCCAGCGCCGGCAAGGTGCTGATGCAGCTCACCCGCGAGGAAACATTCATCACCCACCGCGCCCGCCCGCAGACCGATATCCGCTTGAAGCTTGGCATGAACAAAGACGGGCGCATGACCGCCTGCGAATGCGAGGTGGTGCAGCGCGGCGGCGCCTATGCCGGCTACGGCATCATCACCATTCTTTATGCCGGCGCGCTGCTGCAGGGCATCTACGATATTCCCGCGGTCAAGTACGACGGTTACCGGGTCTACGCCAATCTGCCGCCCTGCGGCGCCATGCGCGGGCACGGGTCGGTCAACATGCGGCACGGGTTCGAATGTCTGGTCGACCGCATGGCGCGCGAGCTCGGGCTCGACCCGTTCGCAGTGCGCCGCGCCAATCTGTTGCAGGCGCCCACCCGCACGCTCAACGATCTGACGGTGAACAGCTACGGTCTCGCCGAATGCCTCGACAAGGTCGAGCGCGCGAGCGGCTGGCGCGACCGCCTCGGCAAGCTGCCGCCCGGCAAGGGCCTCGGCATGGCCTGCTCGCATTATGTCAGCGGCGCCGCCAAGCCGATCCACCGCACCGGCGAGCCGCATGCGGTGGTCAATCTCAAGCTCGACTTCGATGGCAGCGTGACGGCACTCACCGGCGCCGCCGAAATCGGCCAAGGCTCCTCCACCATGGTGGCAATCGCGGTGGCGGAGACAATGGACATCTCGCTCGACCGCATTCGCGTCGTCGCCGGCGACACCGCCGTCACGCCCAAGGACAATGGCGCCTACTCGTCGCGCATCACCTTCATGGTGGGCAACGCGGCAATCGACGCCGCCAAGAAGCTGAAGGCGGTGCTTGTTGCCGCCGCTGCGCGCAAGCTCGAGGCGCGCCCGCAAGATATCGAGTGCGCCGCTGAGACGTTCCGCGTCGGCAAAGGCGATCAATCGAGCCTGTCGTTCGCCGATGTGGTGGCTGCCGCGCTGGTCGACGAAGGCGCCATCACCGTCAAGGGGACCTTCACGACCCCGCCCGACGCGCAGGGCGGCAAACACCGCGGCGGCGCCGT
Organism: uncultured Alphaproteobacteria bacterium; assembly: GCA_963739825.1. GTDB lineage: Bacteria > Pseudomonadota > Alphaproteobacteria > Rhizobiales > Xanthobacteraceae > Pseudolabrys. The sequence goes on along the minus strand of CAVUBU010000001.1, from coordinate 986,359 downwards.
CGGCTCGACCATGGGCTTCAGCTACGCCGCCCAGGTGGTCGAGGTCAGCATCGACGACGCTACCGGGCTGGTCACCGTCGACAAGGTCTGGGTCGCGCTCGACTGTGGCCACGCCATCAACCCGCTGGCGGTTGAAGGACAGGTCGAGGGATCGGTCTGGATGGGGATGGGACAAGCCCTGTGCGAGGAGACCCGCTATCTCGAGGGCCTGCCGGCGCATGCCAGCCTGCTCGAATATCGCATGCCGACCATGGCGGAATCCCCGCCGATCGAGGTCCAGATCGTCGAGAGCCACGATCCCAACGGGCCATTCGGCGCCAAGGAAGCGAGCGAAGGCGCCTTGGCCGGCTTTCCGCCCGCTTTGGTCAACGCCATCGCCAATGCGATCGGGATCGATCTCGATGAATTGCCGGTGACGCCGGACCGCGTCATGGAGGCGATGATCCAGCGCCGGCGGCAGGCAAGGCTCGCCCGCACCGTAAAGGCCGCATCATGACTGCACCCCCGTTGGCCGAGTTCCATCTAGCGCAGCCGAGCACCGTCAAAGAAGCGATTGCGGCGTGTCTCAAGCATCCGGGCAGCCGCTTCATCGCCGGCGGAACCGATCTGCTGGTCAACATGCGGCGCGGCATCAGCAACCCCGATCTGCTGGTCGATCTTTCCGGCATCGACGAACTGACCGAACTCAAGACCGGCGAACGCGGCGCGACCATTGGCGCGGGCGTGACGATTGCGATGCTGGCCCGCGATCCGGCGATTGCCGATCAATATCGCGCGCTGGCGCAAGCGGCCGCCGCGATTGCCGGACCCGGGCACCGCGTCGTGGCGACGGTCGGCGGCAATCTGTGCCTCGATACCCGCTGCATCTATTACAATCAAAGCGAATGGTGGCGCAGCGCCAACGCCTATTGTCTGAAATATCGCGGCGATACCTGTCATGTCGCGCCGCAGGGCCAGCGCTGTCATGCCGCCTTCAGCGGCGATCTGGCGCCGGCTCTGCTCGTTCTCGGCGCCGAAGTCGAAATCGAAAGTGCGCAGGGCAAACGCCGAATTCCGCTAAGCGACCTCTATGTCGAAGACGGCAAGGCCCATCTCACTCTGGCCGCCGGCGAACTCGTCGTGGCGGTCTACCTGCCGGCCGCGCCGCCCGCTTCGGCTTATGAAAAAGTGCGGGTGCGCGGGGCTGTCGATTTTCCTTTGGCGGGCGTGGCGGTGGCGCTCGCGCGATCCGCAACACATATCGGTTCGCTGCGCATTGCATTGACCGGCACCAATTCGCGGCCGTTCCTGCTTGCCGGTACCGAGGCCTTTGCCGGCCGTTCGGTCGACGACAAACTGCTGCAGGAGATCGACCGGCTGGTGCAGAAGCAGGTCCAGCCTATGCGCACGACGATTGCCTCGGCTAATTATCGCCGCGTCGCTGCCGCCGCGCTGGCACGGCGTCTGACTGCGAGGCTTTTCGCCGAACAAACGGCTTGAGCGTGCCCGCTTCTATACAGCGGGAATAACGGCGGTCGCTTCCAGCTCGATCTTGGCCGGTGCATCGAGCAGATCGGCCACAAAAATCATGCTCATCGCGGGGAAATGGTTTCCGAACAGCGATTTCCAAATTCGCCCGAGGTCGCGCCGGCCCGCCAGATAAGCCGGCTTATCGATGCAAAACGCCGTCATCCGGAAAATATGGTTGGGCTTGCCGCCGGCCTCCGCCAATATGGCGAGTATGTTCTTGAGCGCTTGCTCGAATTGGGGGACGAGCTCTTCACTTTGGAAATATTGATCGACGTCCCAGCCGACTTGACCGGAAATGAATACGATGCGGCCAGCCACCACGCTGATGCCGTTGGCATAGCCGATCGGCGGCAGCCATCCAGATGGCTGGAGAATTTGCGCTGACATTGGAAGGCCCCCTAGTGATAATGGCGGGCTTTCATGCCCCTCTATTTAGGCATTTTGAAGAAGTCTTTTCCGGTTTCGCGTCAGCGCACCGCCCGCAAAGTGCCGCGGACGGCGCTGCGATCGTCGGCAGCGAGCTGTCGCAGCTTGGCAACATCTTTGACCACGACGTGCGAAGCGTCGACCACCACGCCGATGCTGCGCAGTCTCGCAAAGGCACGAGACAATGACTCGGGCGTCAAGCCAAGCCGTCCGGCTATCAAAACTTTGTCATAAGGCAGTGCGAGCGCGCAATGGCCTTGCTCGGCCAATGACAGCGAGGCGAGAAACTCGGCGACCCGCTGCACGCCGCTTTGTGCCTTGAGCTGCTCGACCTGTTGCATGAGATGATGCATGTGCTGGGAGACCGAGGCGATCATCGCCAAGGCAATGTCGGGACTTTGCCGGATGCAACGGACGATATGATCGGCGGGGATGCGTCCGACGCGCGCTTCGCTGACCGCTTCGGCGGTCGCCATATATCGGCTGCCAGTGAACGCCACCGCCTCCGCAAAACTCTGACCCTTGGTCATGATGTCGATCACGGTCTCATCGCCGGATGGCGTACTGCGGTAGAGCTTCACCCATCCGTCGATCACGATAAAGAAGGACGTCGCCGGATCGTCCTGGCGAATGATCCATTCGTGCGGCCGCAACATCACGGCGGTCGCGGGCGCGATGATGTGCTCGACGGTTTCCGCTTTGAGGCCGCGAAATACCGCGATGCGGCTAATGATTTGAAGATCGCCGGCCGTGAGTTTCGACGCCATGAAGAACGCCTCAAATCCACCCAGGCAGACTCATGAGGATGACCGGCTTCAGCGCCTTGATCTCGATCAACGATTGGCGGGCACTCGGTTATTCATTTATGTTGCGGCGCACAATAGAGAATTAGTTGGGCGGCAAACCAACGGTTTTTGGGTCGCCGGACCCGCGCAATAAAATTTCGCCGGGCAAATCAAAGGCGCGGCTGGTTGCGCCGTCCTGGTGCGCCGGCCTTCGGACGTTCCCCGCTGCCGTTGCGACGGCGGTCCACCAGCTTCTGCATCGTCGCAATGGTGATCGAGCCGAGCGTCGCCCGCGCGATATCGTCGATCTCGGTGAGCACCTCGCGCAGGGCCTGGTCTTCCGGCGTTACGCCGGCGGCCAAAGCGTCATGCTCAACGGAGTTCAAGTCCTCGAACAGTTGCGCCACGTCCAGCAGCGTCGTTCGCCTGGCATTGCCGGAAAATATATAGCCGCCGCCCGCGCCACGCACCGAGCGGACGAGGCCGGCGCGGCCCATGACATGCATGACCTTGGCCAGGTGGTGACTGGAAATGCCGTACTTCTCGCCAATATCGGCGACCGAAAGCTGACGGCCTTCGCGTGCGGTCAGTTCGAGCACCGCAAAGATGGCCAGCCGGGTCGAAATCTGCAACTTCATGACAATATCATCCGCATGCCGCGCCGGCCGATCTCCCGACGGCCGGACCGCTGCATCACTCGAGGTCCTTTTCGAGCTGCAGATAGGGTCCTGCCATCATTCCTTCGCTGCGGAAAAACAGCATCTGCAGGGACGCATCCCTTGCCACCATCGTTCGCATCTTGCCGACGCCCGCCTTCTTGAATTCATTGGAGATGGCTTCGTACAGAGCGCTCCCGATGCCATGTAGGCGCGCTTCCGGATCGACCGACAATGCAAAGACCCAGCCGCAGGGCGTCGAACCGAATTCCCAGGCGCGGATTTCGCCGATGATAAATCCCAGCACGCGCGGCTTGGCTGTACCGACACTGCTCTCGGCCACCAGGAAGAACCGTTCGTGCAGCCGCTGCTTACCGTAGCGGCGAAACACATCGGTCCAATAGTCCGGCTTGGCGAGCTTGGTGATATGGGCATCGAGCGCGATCACGTTGGCGACGTCGGCGGCGCGCACGCGCCGGACCCGTACCGCGGCGTCGGCCTCGGCCTCGCTCACGCGCGCTCTTGCGGCTGTCGCCAAGTGACCCGGCCTTTCGCACCGATTCACAAACCCATAGCGCATAATTAGGCATTGTGGTACCGATTTATGGTCCGGCCGCCCGGAAGGAGCCCTGCCATGCACCACCACGATCACGCCCGGCCGCCGGATGCGTCCCGGACGTGGCGGACCGCCGAGGGCATCCATCTCGATCTGCGCGGCCTACAGCCGCCGGAACTGACGGACACGGTTCTGAGCACGATCGAAGGCGGCACGGTCGATGCCGCACTGGTCGGCCATTTCGACCGCGAACCGATTTCACTCTATCCCGAACTCGAAGAGCGCGGCTGGAGCCACGAAATCATCGAGTCGCACTGCGGCGACTGCGAGGGCGGCTTCATGCTGCGCATGGTGCGTTGGGGCTGACGCCCGTCGCGGCGATCGTCGGTTGCGGCGCGCCACGCTCAGATATATTGCCCGGCATCGACGCGCAGCACTTCGCCGGTAATGGCGCGGGCGGCGTCGGACAGTAAAAACAGCACCGCATTAGCGATGTCCTGCGCATTGCATAGCTCGGGCATCGCCGCCTCGGCGACGGCCCGCGCCAGGATTTCTTCCGGCAAAGCACGCGCCATGTCGGTCATCACCATGCCGGGCGCCACCGCATTGACGGTGACGCCTTTCTTGCCGAATTCGCGCGCCGCGGTCTTGGTCAGGCCGATCAGGCCGGCCTTGGCGGCCGCGTAATTGGCCTGGCCGAATTTGCCGCGCAAGCCGTTGATCGAGGTGATGTTGACGATGCGGCCAAAGCCCTGCCCCGCCATCAGCGGCGCCACCGCACGGATCATGTTGAAGGCGCCGGTGAGATTGACATGAAGCACCGCCGCCCAATCGGCATCGCTCATTTTGGCGATCGAGCGGTCGCGCGTGATGCCGGCATTGTTGACCAGCAGTGTCGGGGCTTGCGGGAATTCCGCAATGGCGGCTTTCACCGCGTTGGTATCGGCGATATCGATGCGCACGAATCGATGCGGGAAGCCATCCAGGCGCTCGGGTTCGCCGACATCGAAGGCATAGACCTGCGCACCGGCCTCGCCGAGCGCGTCGGCGATCGCCCGGCCGATGCCGCGGCTGCCGCCGGTGACGATGGCCCGGTGGCCGCGAAAATCGAAGCGCGGCTGGCAGGCAAGCTTCGATTCGACGAGCATCGACGACGGCCTCAAACGAGCGGCTGGTCGAAACACAGCTGTTGCGAGGGAAGAAACCCGCTGCGATCGAGATAGCCGAGCAGGTCTTGATCCTGCCAATCGACTTCGGTGCGCACCTTTTCCACGCGCAGCGTGCCGAGGTTAGCCAATAATTGCGACACCAAAGCGCGGCCAACGCCCTTGTTCTGATAGTCCGGATCGACGCCAATCGTATCGATGACCGCCGTGGTTTCGACCCGGCCAAATTCGCCGAGGTCGACGCGGGCCATGATAAAACCGACCGGCACGCTGTCGAGTTCGGCAACCAGCGAGACTCGCACGTCGGATTCGGTCAACGCATCGGCCAGCTTGCGCTGGAAATAGGCAGCGCGGTCGCGCCCGGTGATGCGGCGATCGATCGCCACCAGCGCACGCAGATCGCTTTCGGCCATCGAACGCACCGGGATTTTGTCGCGCGCAAGCGGCCCGTAGTCGGCGGCCGGCTGTTCGCTGTAGTTGACTTCGGCGGCTTCCCCCACGTGGCGCGGGATGGTGATGCCGTTCTTTTGAGCCATGCGGTCGCTCCTTGCCTTGTCGTCACTCGTCCTCGAGAGGTTCCGCCAGCGGCAGCAGAACGGAACGCTCCAGCACCATGCGCGGCGCCAGCCGGAAGCCGGAAACATCGAAAAAGCGCAGCACGGCGTGGTTGGTCCAGTCGGCTTGCGATTGCAGTGACTGCACGCCCTTGTCCCGCATGACCTTGGTGAGCGCGTCCATCAACGCATGGCCGACGCCGCGCTCCTGGTTGTCATGCTCGACGCCGACCGCGTCGAGCGTGGCAATGGCCTGCTCGCGGCCGAATTCGCCGCGCAGAATGCGCGCGAAGGCGAAGCCGACCAGCGCGCCTTTGCGGACAACGCCGACATGCGCGAAATCTTCCGGATGCTGCTGGGCGTGCGCCAGCCGTTTCTCGAAGAAGCGGCGGCGCGGCTCGCCCACGTAACCCGAATCGATGGCGATCACGCGTTCGAGATCGGCGGGACGGAGCGGGCGGACGGCATTGTCCGTGTTTACGGCAGCATTATTCATGCGATCGCCTCATGCATTTTCGACGTATTTCTCGTAAAGCTGCATTTCCTTCTCGGCATCCATCAAGTCTTCCAGCATCGGCAGCAGCGCCATGTCTTCTTTTTGCGCGTGCGGCACCAGGCAGTCGTTCAGCTGCTGGCCGAGCTGGCGGAATTCAGCCCAGCGCGCGGCATCGAAGCCTTGGCCGCGCACATCGCCGATAAGTTTGACCAGCGCGGTGCCGATCGGGCGGATAATGCCGTGCTCGTAAGTCAGATGCGCGCCGATGCCCTGATTGCCCGCTTCGCCGAGATAGGAGAACAGTTCGGCCTCCTCGAAGGCGAAATGGCGCTCGACTTCGCCCGGCAGCTCGGCTGCAAGGTCATTCAACAGCTTGGCCACCATCGGATCTTTTGCGTCCGGAACGTCATTGCGGTGACGCGCGATAGTCTGCACCAGCCGGTCCATCAAGGCGAAGACGGCGGCATGTTCCTCGTGCAGTTTCTGGCAGACGCGGTTTTGAAAGTTCATGATTTACCCGTGCAGTTGTTCATATTTGGCGAGCAGGTCTTCATTGCTTTCGTTCCAGTCCGGGTTCGGCTCGATGCAATTGGCCGGACAGACCAGCTTGCACTGCGGCTCGTCCTCGGCGCCAACGCACTCGGTGCATTTCAGCGGATCGATGACGTACATCGGATTGCCGGCGGTGATGGCCTTGTTCGGGCACACCGGTTCGCAGGCATCGCATGCCGTGCAGGCATCGTTGATCAAAAGTGCCATAGCGTCATCTCCTCAAATTCTCAGGCCGCTTTAGGCGCCCGGTTTGCGGCGGCGAGTTTATCAAAACGGAATGCGCCCCATAATGCGGCGCCGATCGCGCCGGCATATATTGAATCCGCATGGCTGCGGACCGAGACGTTCATGTCCTTGATGTGCGAAATGTCTTCTTCCAGGGCGGCGACCAGCCCTTTGTCGAGCGCGAGCCCGCCGGTCACCATCACAGCGCCGTCGACCACGCCGATCGATTTCAGCAGTTTGGACAGCCGGGCCGCCATCGACAGGTGGATGCCCTTCAGGATATTCGGCGCCGAAATGCCGCGCGAGACCATGTTGATGACGTCGGTTTCCGCCAGCACGGCGCAGATGCTGCTCACGACCTCGGGATTATCGCCCTGGCTCGAAAGCGTTCCGATTTCTTCCTGCGCGATGCCGAGATAGCGCGCGATGTTCTCGAGGAATTGCCCCGAGCCCGATGCGCATTGGCTGGTCATTTTGTAGCTGAGCACCTTGCCGCGCCCGTCGATCTGAATCGCACGGCCGTGCAGCGCGCCGATGTCGAGCGCCGCCCGTGATTGCGGTTCGAGATAAATGGCGCCGCGCGCATGCGTCGTCATCGAATAGAAGTGTCCGGTATGGAACGGCACACTTTCGCCTTCGCCGGTGGTCGCAACATAGTCGACGTCTTCCGACTTGAGTTTTGCATCTTCCAGCACGGCGTCGTAGGCGACGCGCGCGAGTTCCATGGGATCGCGTTGGCGGATGCGCATCACGTAGCGCGACAACCAGGTTTCCTTGCCGTTTTCGGCCTTGAACAGCACCGCCTTGATGGTGCTGGTGCCGATGTCAATTCCCGCCGCGATGGTCATTGTGCACTCCCTTCCGCCAGACCCGAATGTGCCCGGCGCGCGAATTCCGCCGCGCCCAGCGCGCCGGTGTAGATCGAGTCCGGATCGATGTTGATGGTGACCTCGCCGTAATTCTCCTTGATCAGCTTGCGCAGCTCACGCACCGCCGCTTCGTTCTTGGCCACGCCGCCGGTGAAGGTGAATTCGTCGGTGACCCCGCCCGAGCGCGAGATGATCGAAATCGCGCGCAATATGATGGCGCGGTGCAGGCCGGCCAGTATGTCCTCGCGCTTTTCGCCGAGCGAGAGCCGGTCGCGCAGCTCGGCACCGGCGAACACGGTGCAGGTCGAGTTGATGCGGGCCGGCCGTTCGGATTTCATCGCCAGCGGCCCCAGCTCGTGCAGTCCCATGTTCATCTCGTCGGCGATGTAGCCGAGATAACGGCCGCAGCCGGCGGCGCAACGGTCGTTCATCTGGAAATTGGCGACGATGCCGTTCTCGTCCACCTGGATGCCCTTGGTGTCCTGGCCGCCGATGTCGAGCACGGTGCGCGTCTTCGGAAACATCAAGTGGGCGCCGAGGCCGTGGCACAGGATTTCCGAACGGATATGCTCCTTGGAAAACGGCAGCGTCACGCGGCCGTAGCCGGTACCGACCAGGTAGGTTTCCTCCAGATTGATGGCGAGCGCCTGTTCGATCATCTTCTGGATGTCGGCCGCCGCCGATTTGACCGACGGTTCGGACGACAGTACGCGGCCGAGCGCGCGCCTAAATTTATCGCTCAGCTCGCCCGCCGGCGGCCGGTTCTCCACCTCGATAATCGACTTGTCGTAGACGTTGAGCAACAGGTCATAGGGCAGGCTCGCATCGCGCGCCACTTCTTCGGCGTGAGTGTGGTAGCGCGATCCCGCGATATCGCGGAAGAAATCGGATTTGCGCTTGGCGCCCGGTGCATAAAGCTCGGGCGCTTCCGCCCGCAGGCGCTTGAACACCTCGCCGAGCGAATCCTTCACGCCGGACTCGACCTTGGCGAAGCGTTCGCCTTGGATCTGGCCAACACAAGTCTGCTCGAGATCGTTGAGCTGCTCGAGAAACTGCTCGAGACGGAAGGCCCGCTCCAGTGCGCCGAGGAAGGTATCGAGGTCGATCTGCGCATGCGCTTCGGTGAGCGCCCGGCGGAACAGCGTGAACTGCCCGTCGACGTTTGCTTCCTGACCGGCCACACGCGCGGCCGTGGCGTAATTCGAGCGCGAATTAGTAATGCCGCGTCCGATCACCTTACGGTCCTCGTCGAGGAGGACGGCCTTGGTGGTCGTCGAACCAAGATCGATGCCGACGAAAGTCTTCATGGATTCCTCCTCAGGCCGCCGCGTCCACGCCGGCACGCTTTTGATCGATCATCTGGAAATAGCTCTCCAGACGGTTCTTGATGTTGGCCGCCGAGAAGTAGCGCGGATCGACCAGGTCGGATTCAACGAACGCGGCCGGCTTGCCGGTGCGCTTCTCGACCTCGCGCATCATCAGCAATTGGCCGGCCGAGAAGCTGTTGCAGCTCTTGATCGAGTTGATCAGCAGACCGTCGGCTTCGTATTCGTTGATGTAGTTGACCAGCATGTCGATACGCATCGGCAGGCTGCGGTTGGTGTAGACGCCGAGGCAATATTCGGCGAGCGTCTCCAGCGGCTTGTCCGGATCGTGGCGGAAGCCGAAATCGTAGACGCCGCCGACCTTGGTGTAGCTCGACGCAACGACCACCGCGCCTTCGTCATAGAACATCTTCCAGAACTGGCGGAAGCTGGTGTAGTTGGGCGGCCCTTCGACGACCAGGCGGTATTTCTCCTTGCCCATGTCGCCGTCGGGCGTGACCGGGCCGAGGCCTTTGGCCTGGCGGTCCTCGACCTCTTCGCGCAGGAAGCGGTAGTAGTCGACCGCGTCTTGCGTGCCGCGGAAGGCGCCGAAGATCGGCCCAATATAATAGATACCGCCGAAATAGGCGTCGATCGGCGAGGGCTTCGACTTGGCGCTTTGCAGCACGCGCACCAGATCGTCCTCGGCCTTGGTCGAGGCCTTCAGGTATTGGCGCAGGCGATCGATATCGAACTTGACGCCGGAGACGCGCTCGAGCGTCGGGATCACCTCATCCTTGAGCTGTTTCACCATGTACTCGATCATGTTCTTGGTGATCTTGCCGTCGCCCATATAGGGCGTGTGCAGCATGATCGTTTCGCACTTGTACTGCTCGCGTAGGAGTTCGAACCACTTCATGAAGGTGAAGCAGCCGGTGTAGGAGAGCAGCAGCACGTCGGGATTGGGAAACTTCTTGCCGTTGGGCGCGAGATTGCCCTTGGCCATCATGCCGATGTCCGACTTCACATAGGTGCAGACGTCCTCCGAATGGCCGATCTTCTCGGCTTCGAGCACGAAACTGCCGCTGGTGCGGCGCAGCCCGTTCTGGATGGCATTGACCTCCGGCAGATTGTTCAGGAGGTCGAAGCACATGATCAGCTCGTTGAGATTGCCGGGCACGAAAGTGGCGGCCACCTTGTCGCCGGTCTCGGGCACATTGGTCAGCCGATCGTAATGCTTGGCCATCATCTCCTTCTGCTTCAGCATGGAAGCGTCCTTGACGGCCTCCTTCGCCGGCGCGCGGGAGGTAACGATCTTGGTCGGGGGCGTCATGCTGCGCTCCATAGTTTGATTGAATCGGCAAAGGTGCCGGCCTGCTCTCTGATCGGCTGCATCTGGCCGGAGTTCTCGGCATATTTAAATGCGATGTAAGGAATGCCGGCGTCCTTGAGCACGTGCTGCAACATCGGCCGCTCCAGCAATGCCGGATCGCAGAAGCTCGGTGCGGCGAAGATCACGCCCTCCGCCCCGGTGCGCTTGACCGCGCGAACGAGGTGCTGGCCCTTTTCCTTCTGGTTGGGCTCGTACTTGGCCGCCGTCGATTCGGAATGATGCAGGAAGGCGTCCGAAAGATTGCGCAGCGGATCGCCCTCAAGCGCAACGTCACCGGTGAGCCAGCGGGTGACCAGCAGGAGATCGTCATCGACCACATAGCAGCCGGACAATTCGAGCGACTTGATCAGATTGAGCGGCGGCTGCTCGCAGAACATGCCGGTCAGCACGATGCGGCAGTTGTCGCGCATCGGCCGCTCCTCGGCGCGCGCGGCGGCGAGATAATCGCGCAGCATAACGGTATGCTCCTCGACCGGGAGCACGAGGCCGGCGCGTATCATCAAATAGACCTCAGCGGCGGGCGCCTGCCACGGCTTCTCCGCCCTGAAGGTGTAGAGATCGCGCACCAGATGGCGGTTTTCGTTGTAGACCGCGATCGATTGGCGAAGCTCGTCGTCGGTGACCGGCTTGCCGCGCAGTTCGCCGAGATCGTGCCTGAGTTCGGCCAACTCGTTGATGTAGAAATTTCCACCGATGTCATCGCGGTAGTTTTGCGGCACGTCGAAATAATGCGAATAGACATGCGGGAACATCATCTTCCACATGCCGGACAGATTGCGGATCACGTCGCAAATCGACGGGAACAACATGCCGTCGACGAAATCGATGCGGCCGGATACGCCGAGCTCAATGGTGGAGCGTGGGATACGGCAGATATAGCTCTGGTAATAGGCGTCGCCGTGGATGACCTCGAGCTGGTCGCCGCCGCCGACGATGCCGAGCGGCAGCATGCCGGCGGCGTGAATGAGTTCGCGCGGTACGTAGATCGGCATGTAGCCGATCACCTTGCGGCCGGGCTTCGCCGCTTTCCACTCACGGGCGGAGGTGAAGGATAGATCGTCGAACAGCGCGGTTGCGCGCGCGACGATGTCGGCTGTAGTCGAAGGGTTCAACGATGTTGCCATTGTGGCGACCTCTTCTCGATAAAGGCTTCGAGACCCGCCACCGCATCGTGGGTGGCCATGAGCTCGTCAAGATAAAGCCGCTCAACGGCGCGGATCTTGTTCTTGACGCGCGTGACGTAGTCGAGCCGCGCCGCTTTGACGGCGTGGCGTAATGAACTCGCACTCTTTGGCTTCAGGTGTTCTTCGAAATAGCCGAGCGCGGCGTGCTCCGGATCGGCGACCGCCTGGTAGGCGATGCCGATGGCGGCGGCTTCGGCGCCGGTGATGCTGCGGCCGGACAACAACAGATCGAATGCGCGTTGCGGGCCGACCAGCTCCGGCAACAAGCAGGAGGCCGCCGGCGCGAACACGCCGAGTTTCATTTCCGGCTGGCCGAGCGTGGCGTCGGGAGCAACGAATATCAGATGGCCGGCGAGCGCGAGCTCGAGCCCGCCGCCGAGACACTGGCCGCGCGCGGCCACCAAAATCGGCACCGGCGATTCGACCATGCGCAGGATCAGGCGATGCAGCCCGCTCAACATGGCGGCGCATTGATCCGGCAGATGCTCCTCGACGCTGGCGCCGAAACTAAAATGCGGCCCTTCGGCATCGAGCAGCACGGCGCCCAGTTGACCGTTGCCGAGATGCTCGGCCAGCGCCGCATCGAGCGCCGCGATCATGGCGCCATCGACAAGATTGGCCTTCGGACGATTGAGCCGCAGCCGCAGCAAACGGCCGTTCGCCTCGTGCCAAATCTTGAGCTGCTGATCCACAGCTAGGACCTCGCCCGCGGCATGATGCTTTCGGTGAGCTCGTCGCTCCATGGCGTATTGGCGGCGAGCGCCCGGCGCAGCGCCACGAAATCAACTTCGCGGCCGGTCTCGCGCGTGCCTTCGTTGAAGGCGCGAAAACCGGCGCGCGCTTCCGTCATCATGTTGAGGGCCAGCCAGTCGCGCGAATTTTCCTTGTTGGCGTTCCACGCCACGAGCTTGGGCTTGCGCAGTTCCTCGACCGTTTTGGTCGTGCATTCCGGGAAGGTGTAGAGCAGCTTGGTGCACAGCGCTTCGACCTTCTCGTCAAGCAGGCTGAGATCGACGGTGCCGCCCTTCAACAAAGCCTGGCCGTCGGCGGCGGCCGCGCCGGTCTTCGGCTCGCCGTGCACGATGCGGCCATATTCATCGAGGAAACGATCGGTGATGACCGTCGGATTGGCCACGAATTTGCCGTCGACTTTCAGCGCCGGAACAATGTCGCTGATGACGCCGAGACGATAGGCCTTGTGCGCGGAGAACGGCTCGCACAGCAGACCGGAAACCATCGCCTGCTCGCAACCGATCATATAGGGGAGAAAGTCGGTCGCGCCGCCGATCGGCGCCGAGCCGTGCTTGGGCCCGGCCTGGCCGAAACGGGCGAGGTCCTGCGCGATCGAGAAATCGCAGGCCATGCCGATTTCCTGGCCGCCGCCGATGCGCATGCCGTTGACGCGGCAGACCACCGGCTTGTCGCAGCCGAGGATGGCCGAGACCATGTCGTTGAACAGCCGCATATAGCCGCGGTATTCCTGCGGATTGCCGGCGTAATATTCGGCGTATTCCTTGGTATTGCCGCCGGTGCAAAATGATTTGTCGCCGGAACCGGTGAACACCACCGCGACGACATCGCGCGCCGCGCTTGCCGCGCGAAAGGCGAAAATCGTCGCCTTCACCATATCGGTCGTGTAGGAATTGAATTGGCTGGGATTGTCGAGCGTGATCCATGCATTGAACAGGCCGGCCACCGGCTTGCCGTCCGATCCCTTCACCGGCCGTTTCTCGTAGTGCACGCCTTTGGAGACCGCCTCGCGCGCTTGCTCGGCGACCAGATTGTGATCCTTGGCTTGCGAATTCTGCACGGCGGCGCGGGCAACTTCGGCGCTCATTGAGACGCTCCTGACGCTGCTGGAACGAGCACGGCACGGCGCTTGATCGCGCCGGCATGGACTGCTTCGAACACTTGATTGATCTCGCTGAGCGGATGCTTTTCAACGAAGGGCGTAACCTTGACGCGGCCGTTCATCACCAGCTCCAGGGCCGCCGGGTAGAGATCGGGCGGACAGCCCCAGTTCCCGATTGCGCGCGCGTGATAGGCCATCAAGTTCGAGAGCCGCACCTCGACCTTATCCATGGTGAAACCGACAACGCAGAGCGTGGCGCCGTGGTTGAGCAGGCTGAAGGCCGTCTCTTGGCCGGCTTTGGTGCCGGAACACTCGAAAATAATCCATTCGGTCTGGCGTAACCCATGCTCCTTGGCGAAGGCCTGGATCGCCGCTTTGAGGTCGCGCGGCGTCAACGTCTTGGCATTCAGTGTGAGCGCGGCGCCCTGCCCGCGAATGGCGGCGAGCTTCTCCTCGTTCACGTCAATCGCCACGACGATGCCGCCCATGGCGGCCGCGATCTGCACGGCATAGCCGCCGACCCCGCCAACCCCGTTGACGACGACCAGATCGCCTTTGGCGACGCCGGCCTGCACCACCGCCTGATAGGGCGTGGTCACGGCATCGGCGATCACCGAAAGATCGGCCAAGTCTATGCCGACACCGGCCAGTCGGTGCTCATCGACGACACATAGACCGCGCGCCGGTACCACGATGTGGGTGGCAAAGCCGCCTTGGATATCGTTGCCCGGCATCTTTTGGTTCGGGCAGATCGTCGCCTTGCCGCGCTGGCAGGCGTCGCAGCGGCCGCACGGGATTACCGCAGGAATAATAACCGCGCGGTCGGTGAACCACAGGGCATCGGTGCCGGTATCGACGACGTGGCCGCTGATCTCGTGCCCGAGCGCCAGCGGCAAATCGTGCTTGGTGCGCACGCCATCGTAATAGTAGCCAAGGTCGGTGTGGCAGACCCCGCAACCCGCGATTTCGACCAGGACTTCATCGGGGGCAAGGGTGCCGATTTCGAATTCCATCGGGACAAATGGCTTGCCCGCGCCCGTCATCATCCAACGAACCGGCTTGGCACTCATGGCGTTGCCCTCCAGAATGGCCGCTTCACCCGTCGCCGGACCCACAGGCGGCCGCGGCTTCATTCTTCGTTCGGCCACCGGTGGACTTCCTTGATCAAGGTCAAGGAAAAGCAAAAAAACGCATTCTAGTACTTAAATACATATTGGAGCCGAATGCCCGTGAAATGGGCTCTAATCAGGGGACAATGGCCATGGCAGTCTCGCCGAGCGTTTCGATCGCAATCATCGGCAGCGGGGGCGCCGGCGCGCTGACCACCGGCGACAGCCTGCTCGAGGCGGCCTGCGCCGCCGGGTGGCATGGCCTGTTTACCCGCACCATGGGACCCCAGATCCGCGGCGGTGAGGCGGCAGCCTTGCTCCGCCTGGCCGATCATCCGGTCGAATCCCTGCCCGACCACTTCGACCTGCTGGTCGGCATCGATTGGCTAAACGCCGCTCGTTTCGGCGCCGAGATCAAGGCCGGACCGCAGACCCTGGTGATCAGCGATCCGCGCGGCGGCGACTTGCCGCCGGTGGTGACCCAATCCGGTGCCCGCGTCGTCGATATCCCGATGAAGGAGATGGCCAAGGCCATTCCCGACGGGCGCCCCAACATGATCGCGCTCGGCATTGCCGGGCGGCTGCTCGGCTTCAGCGTGGAACAGGTCTTCGCGCCGATCGAGAAGCGGCTTGCCGACAAGGGGCCGGCTGCCATCGAAGCCAGCCGTGCCGGCATCAAGGCTGGATTCGACGCCGCCGAGGGCGTCACGTTCGATCTGCAGTTGGCCAAACCGAAACCGAGCACCGCGCGCCGGTGGTTGCTATCGGGCAACGAGGCGACCGCGCTCGGCGCCATCCGCGGCGGCGTTCGATTTGCCGCCGCTTATCCGATCACGCCGGCGACCGAAGTCCTCGAATGGCTGGCGCCGAACCTTACCAAAGTCGGCGGCACGCTGCTGCAAGCCGAAGACGAACTCGCCGCCATCAACATGATCATCGGCGCATCCTATGGCGGCACGCCGTCGCTGACGGCAACTTCCGGGCCGGGACTTTCGTTGATGATCGAAGCGCTCGGCCTCGCCACCTCGGCCGAAATCCCGATTATCGTCGTCGACGTGATGCGCGGCGGACCGTCGACCGGCATTCCGACCAAATCCGAACAAGCCGATCTTAATATCGCCATCTACGGCATGCACGGCGACGCGCCGCATCTGGTGCTGGCGCCGCAAACGATCGGCGACTGCGTATTCACGACGCAATGGGCGACCTATCTTGCCGAAGCGCTGCAAGTCCCCACCATCATTCTATCCGATCAGTTCATGGGCCAATCGCGCGCGGCCATCGAACGGCCGGCCGACGTCGCCTTCATCGGCGCCCGCAGCATCGCCACTGAATTTGCCGGCGGCTACAAACGCCATGCCATGGCCGCCAATGGCGTGTCGCCGATGGCCATTCCGGGAACGCTCGGCGGTCAATATACCGCCGACGGTCTCACCCATACCGAACGCGCGACGCCGACCAGCGGCGCCGACGACCATCTGGCCCAGCTCGACAAACGGCGCGACAAGCTCGATCGCTTCAATTTTGGCGACCAATGGGCGAGCGTTGAAGGAAGCGGCGATCTCGCAGTCATCACCTGGGGTTCGCTTACGGGCGCCGGACGCGAAGCGGTCGCACATGCCGCCGCCGACGGCATCGAGGCCCGCCTGGTAGCGCCACGTTTGCTGATGCCGGTGATGCCGGAACAGATGGCTGCCGCGTTGGCCGGCGTCAAACGCATCCTGGTGGTCGAGCAGACGCATGGCGGCCAGTTCAACAAATACCTGCGCGCCCACTACGACCTGCCGGCTCCCGTTCGTGTGTTCCACCGGCCGGGACCGCTGCCGATCACAGCCGGTGAAATCCATCGTGCGATCACGGATTGGAGATAGCCATGTCGAGCGTCGCCTACAAACAAACCGACTATAAATCCGACGTGAAGCCAATCTGGTGCCCCGGCTGCGGCGATTATCACGTGCTGTTGTCGTTCACGCGCGCCTTCACGCAATTGGGCCTGCCGCCCGAACAGATCGCCGTGATATCCGGCATCGGCTGCTCGTCGCGGATTCCCGCCTACACGAATTGCTACGGCTTTCACGGCGTGCATGGCCGCTCGCTCGCCGTCGCCGCCGGGCTGAAAGTGACGCGGCCCGACCTCACGGTCGTGGTCGCCAGCGGCGACGGCGACGGTTATTCGATCGGCGGCAACCACTTCCTGCACGCCTGCCGCCGCAATATCGATATGACTTATGTCGTGATGGACAACCACATCTACGGCATGACCAAGGGCCAGCCCTCGCCCACCACAGAGCCGGAATTCGACACCGCCCTGTCGCCGGGCGGCACCAAGGTGCGGCCGTTCCACCCGCTGGTGGTGGCACTCGCCTCGGGGGCAAACTTCATCGCCCGCTGCTACTCCGGCAATCCGAACGAGACCGCCGTTGTGCTGGCGGAAGCGATCAAGCATCCGGGATTTTCGTTCGTCGAAATCCTCAGCCCCTGCGTGACCTTCCGGCCCGACGAGAAGGCGTGGAAGGATATGGTGCACCCGGCCCCGGTTGCCGAGACCGCCGATCAGGGCAAGGCGGCGCGCCGGCTGATGACCGACGACGGTTTCAACATCGGCATTCTGTACCGCGGCGATCGCACGCCGTATCAACCCGCGGCCGGGGCGCGCGTCACCGAATTAGCGGAGCTGGAGAAGGACTTCGAATTATGAGCAAATCACCGGGCACCCCAAAGGTCTCCAATCTGAACGATCTGCTGGCGGTCGCCTACCAGATCGAGATCGACGCGGTCGACCGTTACAAACTGCTGGCCGACCAGATGGAAACGCACAACAACCCCGAACTGGTCAAAATCTTCCGCGATCTGGCCCGCGCCGAAGGCATCCATGGCGAGGAAATCCGCCGTCTCGCTGGCGATTTCGACATCGTCAGCCACGCCCGCGAAATTGCAAAATTCAGCCGCGCCGAAAGCCCCGAAGAAGCCGAACTCGGCGCCGCGCACTACATGATGACGCCTTGGCACGCCTTGCAGCTCTCGCTTGCCGGCGAAAAGCGCGCACTCGCCTATTTCACCGCCATCGTGGAGTCGGCCAAGGACCCGAAGGTCAAGGCGCTGGCCGCGGAACTGGTCGAGGAAGAAGCCGAGCACGTCAATCTTGTGCATCGGCTGTTACAGCGTTATCCGAAGCCGAGCGAAAACTGGGCCGACGATCTGGATCCGCCGGTGTCGCAGGAATAACGCGAGCCGTACAACCCCGCGCAGGTTGAACGACGCGCGATCAATTCGCTTTCGGGCGCTGGTCCCGCACCCGCACCGCCTTGCCTTGCGAGCGCGGCACTTCGCCGGGCGCCTTGGTCACCACCTTGCAGGTCACGCCGATCATCGACTTGATGTGGTGAGTAACTTCGTCGGCCTTACGTAGACGGTCGCCGGTAAAGCCGGGCGCCAACTCGACCTCAACGGTCATTGCATCGAGCGCGCCCTCGCGCGACAGCACGATCTGGTAGTGCGGCGCCAGCCCCGGGAAACCAACCAGCACCGCCTCGACCTGCGAGGGGTAGACGTTAACGCCGCGAATAATGAGCATGTCGTCATTGCGTCCGGTCACGCGCAGAATGCGCACATGGCTGCGCCCGCACGGACATGGTTCGTCCGAAAGCCGCGTGATGTCGCGTGTGCGGTAGCGCAGCATCGGCAGCGCTTCCTTGGTGAGCGTGGTGATCACCAGTTCGCCTGCTTCCCCCATCGGCTTCGGCTGCATGGTGTCGGGGTCGATGATCTCGAACAGGAAATGATCCTCCCAGCCGTGCAATCCGTTTTTCATCTGATGGCATTCGCAGGCGACGCCCGGCCCGATGATTTCCGACAGGCCGTAGACGTCGATCGCCTCGATGCCGAGCCGCGCCTCGATATCGCGGCGCATGGCGTCGGTCCACGGTTCGGCACCGAAGATACCGGTGCGCAGCGGCAATTTGCGGATGTCGACGCCCATGCCTTCGGCGACTTCGGCGATGTTGAGCGCATAGGAGGGCGTTGCGCACAGGATGGTGGCGCCAAAGTCCTGCAACAGCGTCACCTGCCGTTCGGTGCCGCCGCCGGACAATGGCACCACGGTGCAGCCGAGCCGCTCGGCGCCGTAATGCGCGCCGAGCCCACCGGTGAACAGTCCGTAACCATAGGCGTTATGAACAATGTCGCCGGGCCGCGCCCCCATGGTGGCGAGACAGCGCGCCATTAGATTGGCCCACAAATCGAGATCGCCTTTGGTATACCCGACCACGGTCGGTTTGCCGGTGGTGCCGGAAGAGGCATGCAGGCGCAGCACCTGGTCGCGCGGCACCGCAAACATGCCGAACGGATAATTGTCGCGCAGATCGGTTTTCACCGTAAAAGGAAAGCGCGCCAGATCGGCGAGCGTTTTCAAATCGCCGGGCTTGACGCCGGCGGCATCGAACTTGCGCTTGTAATGCGGCACCTTGTTATAGGCGCGCTCGAGCGTGGTCTTGAGGCGGGAAAGCTGCAATGCCTTTATTTCGTCGCGCGCCATGGTCTCGGCTGCGCGCTCGAACATATAGCTGGGCGCATCGCCAATCGCGCTTTGCGTACTCATGATTGAACCTCCCGGTCGAGATCGTTGAATTTTGGCGCGCTACGGCGCTTTTTTGCGAGACGGAATCGCTCGTCACCAACTCATGGCGCGGTCCATCCCGGTTTGACCGCCGGTCCAGGCACGCCGGACCCGCGTATGGGGGTGTGCGGAAGCGCGAAGCCCTGATTATAGGCGGCGCGCGTGATGAGAATAAATTTTATCGCCCAGCCACTGGCAAAAACCGATAGCCCGGCGAGCGCGAACAAAACCGCGCCGGCGGCCGGTAGGATCAGGCCAAAGGCGACGAGCGCCACCGGCAGCACGAGGCCGGCCGCGAAAAACCAAATTCGACAGGCGGTAAAGATTTCGAGCGTGCGGGTTGGCGCACCATCGCTTTCGAGTGCGCCTAGGTACCGCCACCAGGTCCAGATCCGAATTGCGGCCAAAGCCGCAAGCGCGACCGCCATCGGCTTGGCGGTGCCGGCCAAGCCGGGCAGCAACGCCGCCAGCACCAGGAACAGGCCGCAGCCTTCGGCCAGTCCGGTCGCCATGATCAAGGCGATCACGCGCGGCTGGCGCCAGGCCGGAATCCCCTTGGCCTGCTCCAGGATCATGCCCTGGCAAAACAGAAAAATCAGCCCGACCAGCGCGGCGGCCAATAATACAATTCGTTGGCCGGACCATAGCGCCGCGAGCGTGAGCGGGAACAGCAGACCGGCGACCCAGGCTTCGCGCGACATCCATGAGCGCTGCGGCTGGCGCAGCACGTAAATGAAACGCAGCGGCCGGCCGATCTTGAATATCAACAGCATCAGGCCAAGCGCGATGAAGGCGAGCGCGACCAAGCCCGGCAACACGGTCGACGCACCGGCAAGCCCGGCGATACCGACAAAAGCGAGCAGTCCGGTGCCGGCGCCGCCGCACAGGAAATTGGCGGAGGCTTTCCAATCCCAGTGTTTCTGATGCCAGGGCTCGACCCCGCGGGTGCGAATGCGCCCGGCTTGCATGTCGGAGAACGCGGGCGGGATGTCCGGTGCCGGCGGCGCGGCAGCCTTGTCGTAGAGATAATAAAAGCCCGGCTCGGTTGAGAGCTCCGCATGCATGCGGAAATTTTTGTGGCTGCGCAGCAACTGGGAAACGTTGCTGTTGGCATCGTCGAGGTCGCCGAAGTGCAATGCGTCCGCGATGCAGGCATTGACGCATGCCGGCGTCGCGCGCGGATCGCTCCCCGGCGTCAAACCGTGCTCGATGCCGAAATCGATGCGATCGGAGCAGAACGTGCATTTCTGCGCGACGCCGAGGCGCGCAGGATCCTCGCGTTCAAGTTCATTCTGCATGGCCTCGTCGCCGTAGGCGAAATCTTCCTTGGTGATCTTGAAGCGGGCCTGATACGGACAGGCAACGTCGCAATAAGCGCAGCCGATGCAGATGTCGTAATCGATGGTGACAATGCCGTCGGCGCGTTGCCGCGTCGCGGTCGAGGGGCAGACATGCATGCAGGGCGGATCGGCGCAGTGCTGGCAGCCGACCGGCACAAAGGTGCGATTGACGTTGGGGAACGAGCCGGCCTCGACATCGAGCACCTTGCGCCATTGTACCGCCGGCGAGGTGGCGTTGGCATGCCGGCAGGCCGCGGTACAGGTCTGACAACCCACGCAGCGCTCGAGATCAGCGACCATCGCCCAGCGCGTCATGCCGCCCTCGCCAGCCGCGTAATCTTGACCTTGACCAGGTCGGCGCTCGATCCGGTCGCGTCGGTGAGATCGAGCAGCATCGGCACCAGCGCGTTCATGCTCGGCGCGTGGAAATCCTTGGCGTATGGCGTTATCCAATGATCGAATTGGCCGATTATCAACAAAGTGTCGGGGCGGATGCCCTCGCGCAACATCACCTTGCCTTTGGTGCTGTTGAGCGGCGAGCGTACTTCGACCAGATCGCCGTCGGCGATGCCGAGCTTTTCCGCTGCGGTCTCGTTCATCACCACGCTGCCGTGGCCGATGACGTTATCCGCCATTTCCTTGATGACCTGGAGGCCGACATTATTGCCCCAGGAATATTGCATGCTGCGCGAGGTGACGAGCCAGAACGGATAGTCGGCGATTTGCACCTTGAAATGCTTGGCGAGCGCGTCCTCCCAGAGGCCGCTCAAGTCGCGCCAATGCGGCAGCGGCTCATATTCGGCAAGCTGCTTGTCCCACCAGGTAATGCCGTGCTCGTGCAGGCGCCGTTCGAGCTCCTTGCCGACGCGCAGCAAGCGTTCCTGATAGGGCTGCTCGAAGCGCAGGCCTTGTTCGACCAGTTTCGGATAGAGGTACCACATCAGACGCGAGAACGGCTTGACGCGAAAACCATGGGCGCGGAACCAGTCGAGCCCGTGCGTCTCGGCGCCGTCGGTGAGCTCCGCGCTGGCGGCGCGGCAACTGGCGTCCCAAATCTCCTCAACGCTGTGCGGCTTGGTCACGTCGAGCGAAAAATCGTAATTGCCGCCCTTGAGCTTGACGTCGGCGCCGCCGCGATTGATCGCCGTATTGTATTGTTCCAGCAGGCCGGTACGGCGCGCGAGTTCGGTCGAAATCCAGGTGAAGTCCTTCGACTCGCCCTGCGGCGGTACCGCCGGATCGCGCAAGGCGAAACCCTGATGATCCCAGAACTGCTCGATGTATTTGGTGCCGCCAATGCGCATCAGCTGCAGGCCTTCGAGATCGGTGCAGTCGGGCAGCAGCACGTCGGCGACATGATTGGTTTCGTCGCGCGTCAGGGCGAAGCAGACGGTGAACGGGAATTTCGCCATGGTCTCGCCGACCGCCTTGGTATCCCAGAACGAGATCGCCGGATTGGTGCGATAGACCAGCCAAACGTCGGGCGGCGGCGCATGCGGAAGATGCTCGAAATCTTCCCGTTGCATCATCCAGGCAAGATGCGTCGGCCCGAGCGCCTGGCTCCAGGCCGAGTTGGCGACCAGCGGCACCAGCGTGCGATGGGCGCTGCGCGCGGTCGGGCGCGAAATCCAATCGTCCTTGCCGGTCGGATTCATCGGATAATGCATGAAGCCGTCGGGGCCGGGCGTGACGCTCGACCAGCGATTGTCGGCCGGACGGTTGAGCCGCACGGTGGTGCCGAGCGTGCCGCCCGGCACGTCGAGGGCGCCGACCAGGCAGGGTATGAGCGTGCGCGCCCAGCAGCATTCGTAGCCGCCCCAGCCGTTATTGACGGTCTTGCCGAAGGCGATGGCAACCGGCCGGAACGGCAGCGTCATGCCTTCGATCTCGATCGTCTCGCCGACATGCGCATGCGCCAGGAACTCTTCGGTGACGTGGCGAATGCTGGCGGCCGGGACATCGCAGATCGCCGCCGCCCATTCCGGCGAATAGGTCTTCACATGGGCGACCAGGTGCGCGAAGGCGGGACTGACAGTGGCCGCACTGCGAGGAGCGGTCTCTCGATCGGCGCCGATCTCGATACCGTCGACCGTGAAGGTGCCTTCGAGCGCCGGATCGATATTTGGCGTGTCGAACGGCAGCGCGCGTTTGCTGATGAGATCGTATACCAGCGGCTTCTGCGTTTCCGGGTCGCGCAGGAAAAATCCGCCGTTGCCGATCAAATAGGGCGACGAAGTGCGCACTTTGAGAAACGGAATGTCGAGCTTCTCGCGCGCGGTCTCATGCAGCAGCACATGGATCATCGCGAACAGGAAGGCAGAGTCGGTCTTCGGCTTGATCGGGATCCATTCGGCCGAGCAGGCGCCGGTCACCGAGAGATGCGGTTCGATCTGCACACGCTTCATGCCGCGGCTGCGCGCGTCGGCGTGGCGCTTGACGCCGCATACCCCACCGGAAGCCTCGACATTGGCGCCGAACGAGACGACGTATTCGCAGAGCGGGGTGTCAGGGCAAACGGTGAAAGCGCGGTGCCAAAGCTCGCCGTAGAGATGTTCGGAATGGGTGCATTTGACGCCCTGGCCGGAGCCGAAGCTGAGGTCGACCGGTCCCCAAGCCGCGAGAAATGCCGGCAGCGTGCCCATATAGGCGGTCGGCGTGCCGCCGCCGCCGAAGCTCGCGGCCAGCCGCGGAAACCCGCCTTCGTCGAGCAGCCCGGCCGCGCGCGCTTGCCTGAGCTTGCCGGCGACCAGGTCAAGCGCCTCGTCCCAGGAGATGCGCACAAAGCCCGGATCCTCGTTGCGGCCCTTCTTCGGATTGGTGCGTTTCATCGGGTAGAGCACGCGGTTCGGATTGTAAGCCTTTTGCACAAGTCCAAACGCCTTGACGCAAGCCTTACCGCCGCCGGGATGAATGGCGGCGGCGGAGAAATTCGGATTGATCTCGGTGGCGACCCCATCCTGGATACGCACGGTCAACAGGTCCGGCCCTGCTACGCATTGGTAGCAATAGGTCGAAACGATACGCTCCTGCGGTGGCTTGCTTCCCGGCATGCCGCATCCTCAGTCCGAGCAGATGACTTGTCTAGTCGCTGACGCCAGTGACGTCAGGTGCCGGCAGTCGCGGCGATTTCCTCCCGGGCAACGGCTGGTTCGTGCACCGAGTAGCCCGCCTTGAGCGCGTCCATGTTGAGATCGAGGAAGCCGCGCGGCGCCTCGGCGCGCACCGCCTGCTCGATCCGATCATGATCGCAGATTCCGCCGAGCGCGACCAGGGCGCCGAGCGCAACGATATTGGTCACCCGTTCGCTGCCCAGTTGCAAGGCGGTGCGGCTGAGCGGCAGGTGATAGCGGCGGTAGTCGCCCGCCGGCAGTTCCGGGCAGAGCCGCGTGTCGGCGATGACCAGCGCACCGGGCTTGAGCAGCGGCCAAGACGGCTTGACCGCGAGGCGGTCGAGCAGCACCAAATAATCGATGGCGGTGGTCAGCGGAAAATCCACTTCGGCATCGGAGACGATGAGGTCGGCATTGCAGAAGCCGCCGCGCGAGGTCGGCTCATAGGTCTGCGATTGAGCAACGCACTTGCCGCCGGCGGCAAGCGCATCGGCCAGCATCTTGGCGCTCAGGATCAGACCTTGCCCGCCGGTGCCGCCGATGCGAATTTCGATCCGCTGCCCGCGCATCACGAGGCTCCCTTGCGGGCCGCCGCCGCGCGCCGATAGGCCGCGCCGTATTCGGGTCGTTCGTTTTTCATCAAGATACCGGTCGGCAGGTTGTTCGGGCGGAACGGCGTATCCACCGTGTCGCGGTAGGCGCTCGGGCGGATGCCGCTCTTCTGCCGCATGATCATCTCCGACGACGAGCCCATGTCATTCTTGCGACCGAAGATCTCCGTGCAGTCGGACAGGACTTCGACGAAGGCAAAGCCCGGATGCTCGAGCCCGGCCTTGATCAACTCCTTGAGCTTGGGGACATGGTGCGTCACCTCGCGTCCGACAAAACTCGCTCCAGCCGCGGTGGCAAGCGCGCAGGCATCGAAATGCGGCTCCTGATTGCCGAGCGGCGTCGTCGTGGTCAGCCGCGTCTCCGAGGTGGTCGGAGAAACCTGGCCGCCGGTCATGCCGTAGACTTCATTGTTGAGCATCAAGCAGGTCAGCTTGAGATTGCGGCGGCAGGCGTGGATTAAATGATTGCCGCCGATCGCAAGACAGTCGCCGTCGCCGGTGATGACGACGACATTAAGATCGGGACGCGCCAGCGCCAAGCCCGTCGCATAGGCGAGCGGCCGGCCATGCGTCACATGGAAGGTGTTGGCGTCGATATAGGCGGACAGCCGGCCGGCGCAGCCGATGCCGGAGACAACCGCGAGTCTGTCCTTGTCGAGACGCAAGTCATGGATCGCCCACAACAGCGCCCGCAACGCGATGCCATGGCCGCAACCGGGACAGAGGAAGTGCGGCATCATCTCCGGACGGAGATAATTCCGCACATCGAATTCAGCGGCGGTATCGATGTACATCACATCCCCCTCACAAGCGCTTCGGCGCACGCGGCGATATCCGCCGGTGTGATCGCCTCGCCACTGAATAGATGCATACCTTCGACCGGCATGCCGCCAAGCACACGCTCGACCTCAAGCCGAAGCTGGCCGGTGTTCATCTCGGGAACCAGCACCGCGCGTGCCCCCTCCGTGGCCCGGCGCAACTGCTCTTCCGGGAACGGCCAGAGCGTGATGGGGCGGAACAGTCCGACGCGCAGCCCTTGCGCGCGGCACAGTTCGACGGCGCGCCGTGCGGCGCGCGCGCTGATGCCGATGGCGACGATGACCACGTCGGCGTCGGCGCAATGCAGTTCTTCCCAGGAATCGATCAAGTCGCGGTGGCGTTCCAGCTTGGAAAAAAGCCGCGACAGGTTGCGGGTGACCGCTTCCGGGTTCTGCGTCGGGAAACCGCTTTCGCTATGCGTCAATCCCGTGGTGTGAACGCGGTAACCGTCGCCGGGCTTGGCCATCGCGGGAATATCTTCGCCGCCGTAGGGCTTGTAAGCCGCGCGCGGCCCGCTCGCCCATTTGCGTTCGATGGTCGCTCGGCCGGCGCTATTGAGCGCGACGGTTTCGGACAGTTGCGCGATCACCTGGTCATAGAGCAGCACCACCGGCGAGCGGCATTGCTCCGCCAGATCGAAGGCGCGGATGGTCTCGCTGTAGATTTCGCCGACCGAAGCGGGCGTCAGCACAATGATCGGATAATCGCCATGGCTGCCCCAGCGCGCCTGCATCACGTCGGCCTGCGACGGCCGCGTCGGCATGCCGGTCGAGGGGCCGCCGCGCATGACATTGACGATGACGCAGGGAATTTCGGCGCCGGCCGCGTAGCCGAGGTTTTCCTGCTTGAGCGAAAATCCCGGACCGCTGGTCGCGGTCATGGCTTTGACGCCGCCCATCGAGGCGCCGATCACGGCGGCCATCGAAGCGATTTCGTCTTCCATTTGGATGAACACGCCGTCGACTTCCGGCAAATGGCGCGCCAGCCGTTCGGCGATTTCCGACGACGGCGTGATCGGGTATCCGGCAAAGAAGCGGCAGCCGGCAGCGATCGCGCCCAGCGCGCAGGCGTGGTTGCCGGAGATCAGTTTCACGGCGTTCTTGCCGGTCAGCGCGGTATCGACGACGTTCATCGGGCCATTCCCCCTTGCGCAGCGGCGGCATCGAGATGCACGCGGATCGCAAAATCCGGGCACAACCATTCGCACAGCCGGCAACCCGTGCATTTGTCCGGTTCGGCCAGTTCCGCGATGCGGTCGGCGTTGAGCCGCAGGCAATGCTCCGGGCACAGCTTCACGCAGATATCGCAGCTCTTGCACCAGGCGGGATTGATTTCGAGGCGCACCTGGTAAGCGGCGTCCGCTGGCGGGGGCGGCATCACCACCGGCGCTTGCACGGCCGGCGTGGCAGTGCGCGCTTCCTCGATCCAACCGCGGCCGCGACGAAATGCTTCCAGATTTACGGCGACGGTTTTTTTCGGCACGAACTCAGCAACCGTTCGCTCCCAATCGGCGGCCGGAAACTGCAATGCGGTCGACAACGCGCCGAGCAGGACGACGTTGGCCGCGCGCTCGTTGCCAAGCTTTTCTGCCATGTCGGTGGCATCGATTGCGTAGCCTTCGCCGACATGCGCGATGACTTGGGCCGGCGTTTCTTTCGAATAACGCAGCGGCGCGCCCGGATGGCGGTTGAGGCAGGCGAAGGGCGGCACGATGCGTTTGGTGTCGCAGATGAAAATTCCGCGGCCGGGCTTGAGGAACGGCAGCCAGCGCAATCCTTCGGCCCATTCCAGCGCGACCAGGATGTCGACTTCGCCCTTCGGGATGGTCGGCGACCAGACCTGGCGGCCAAAGCGCACATGGCTGAACACGGAGCCGCCGCGCTTGGCCATGCCGTGTACTTCGCTTTGCTTGACCTCGAAGCCTTGCGTCTGCGCCAGCAAAGCCAGCACCTTGGAAACCATAATGACGCCCTGCCCGCCGACGCCGACGATGAGGACGTTGAATGCGCCCTGTGCGGTGTCGGCCGCCACTGCCGGTAATTCCGGCGACGCAGCGGTGGGCCGAACGGTGGTCGTCGGATCGCTCATTGCATCACCGGCGCAACGGTCTTGATGCAGTCCACGGCGCAAACCTGCGCGCAGAGCGTGCAGCCGATGCAAAGCGACTGGTCGATTTGCACCTTATGCCGGCCTTCGAATGATTGATCGCTCCAGGTGATCGCCGGGCAACCGAGGTTCATACAGGCCTGACAGGCATTGCATTGCTCGACGGCGACTTCGAACGGCGGGCCCTTGATCTTGACCGGATCGAGCACGCAAGGCCGGTCGGCGATCAGCACGGCTACGCCGCGATAGTTGATGGCGTCGCGCAGGTTTTGATGCATGGCGGCGAGATCGTAGGAATCGACCTTGCGCACCCATTTCACGCCGATCGCGCGCACCAGGGCTTCGTAGTCGACGCTCGGTGCCGGTTCGCCGCGCAGCGTCTTGCCGGTGCCGGGATGCTGCTGGCCGCCGGTCATCGCCGTCACATGATTGTCGAGCAGCAGCACCGTGATGTTGGCCTGATTGTAGACCGCGTTGATGAGCGGCGGGATTCCGGCATGCAGAAAGGTCGAGTCGCCGATTGTTGCGACCACCGGTTTGCTCTCGCCGGCTTTCGCCATGCCGATGGCGTTGCCGATCGAGGAGCCCATCGACACCGTCGTATCCATGCCGCGCAACGGATCGAGGCAAGCCAAAGTATAGCAACCGATATCGCCGGCCACGCGCGCGCCGGACGCGCGCACCGCCATGAAACTTGAGGTGTGCGGGCAGCCGGCGCACAACACCGGCGGGCGCACCAGCGGTTCCGGCGTCCAGCCGCTTTGCTGCGGCCGCGGTTCTAGAATGCCGGCCTGCTCGAATCCGGCGTGCACCAACTCGGGAGACAATTCACCGGCCCGCGGAAAAAATTTCTTGCCTTCGACGTCGATGCCGAGCGCGCGGATTTCCTTCTCGATGACCGGCTCGAGTTCCTCGACCACAAAGACGCGACCGACCAATTCGCAAAAGCGGCGCAGCAGCGCGTCCGGCAGCGGCCAGGAGGCGCCAAGCTTCAATACGGTCGCGTCGGGCAGCACTTCGCGCACATAGGGGTAGCAAGTCCCGGCCGTGACGACGCCGAAGCTCGCATCGCCTTCCTCCCAACGATTGATCGGCGATTCGGCAAGGTAGGCCTTCAACCGAGCTTCACGCTCGATCACCACACCATGGCGCGGCCGGGCATAGGCCGGGATCATGACGTTCTTCGAAGGCTTCTCGATAAATGCGCGCGGCGGCGGCTCTTTGCGGGTGCCGATCGCCACCGGACTGCGGGTATGCGAAAGCCGTGTTGTCGAGCGCACGATCACCGGGGTGTCGAATGTCTCCGACAGATCGAACGCAAAGCGGGTTAAATCGAGTGCCTCCTGCGCATCGCTCGGCTCGAGCACTGGCACGCTGGAGAGGATGCCGTAAATTCGCGTGTCCTGCTCGTTCTGCGATGAGTGAATGCCGGGATCGTCGCATACGGCAAGCACCAGCCCGCCATTCACGCCGATGTAGTTTATCGACATGAAAGCATCGGCGGCGACGTTCAATCCGACATGCTTCATGGCAGCGAGCGCGCGCCGCCCGGCAAAGGACGCACCGATCGCGACGTCGAGCGCGACCTTTTCGTTGGTCGACCACTGCGCGTGCAGGTCGTCTGCCGGATAGTCGGCCAATGATTCGAGAATCTCGGTGCTCGGCGTGCCGGGATAGGCGGCGGCAACCTTCACGCCGGCTTCCCAGGCGCCGCGCGCGATCGCTTCGTTACCGGTCAGCGGGCGCAGATCCTTCGCCTCGCCGGGCGATAGCGCCGCCGCCTGCAATGCTTCGTGCATCTATTCCCCCCAGATGGCGGAGCTCGCCTTTTTTGCCTAATCCACCATCATTCTTGAAACATCGGCCGCCGTAATTGAGCTAAATCAATTGGTTGCCCTTTGCAGGCGACGGTCCGCGTTTTGCGCTTTGCGGGCTAGCGGCGGCCGCGGTTATCGCGATGCGGCAAATTTGGCGGCCTTAGCCTTGATCCGTTCAAAGGTCTTGGTCTTGTCGACGACAAAACGGCTGTGCGAACCGGCGCAGATCGGCTCAAGATTGTCCTTGGCGGCGATTTCAAGGGTGACTTTACGCCCCTCGACCGCACTCACGGTCGCGGTGATTTCGACCGTCATGCCAGGCAACGTCGGGGCGAGATGGCGGATCGACACCTCGATGCCGACGGAATCCTCACTGGCGTCAATATGCTCGAGCAGGAGGTCGCGGCAGGTGTGTTCGATGTCGTGCACCAGCCGGGGGGTAGCGTAAACGCGGCCTTCGTCGCCCATGAATCCGATGGTGCGGTCGCGATCGATTTCAACACGGTTGGTCCGCGACACCCCCGGACGAAGACTCTCTTTCATCGGCATCCTCCCAATCATTCAGTCACGACCACGGCGCAATTAAATTGACTTGCCGTCCGGTCCACTTGACCAAGGTCAATCCGCAAGCGTTTTTAGATCCCCAAATAAGCTTCCCTGACCCGGCGATCGGCCTGGATTTCCGCAGCCGGCCCGCTCAGCGTCACGCGTCCGGTCTCCAGCACATAAGCGCGGTCGGCGATTGCCAACGCCGCGCGCGCGTTCTGCTCGACCAGCAGGATGGTCAGGTTGTCATCCCTGAGCGCGCGGATAACGTTGAGCAACTGGTCGACCAGATTGGGGGCGAGCCCCATCGACGGCTCGTCCAGCAACAAGAGCCGCGGCTTCGCCATCAATGCGCGTCCGATCGCCAGCATCTGCTGCTGACCGCCGGACAAGGCGCCGGCCGGCATTTCCAATATCGCATCGAGCATCGGGAACAGCGAGCAGACGCGGGCCAGCGACGACTGCAGATCGCCGTCACGGCGACACCATGCGCCGAGTTTCAGGTTGTCGATCACGGTCAGCGGCGCGAATATTTGGCGGCCTTCCGGCACTTGCGAGATGCCGGATGCCACCCGTTCATGGGCCGGCTGCTTCTCGATCGACGCGCCTTCGAAGCGGATGGCGCCATCGGTGATCGGCTGCACGCCGGAAATGGCGTGCATCAGCGTCGTCTTGCCGGCGCCGTTGGCGCCGATCAAGGTGACGATTTCGCCGGCCTCGACATGCAGCGTAACGCCGTGCAGGACTTCGATGCGGCCGTAGGCGCTGCGGACATTCTCAACTGAAAGCATGCGCGGCCTCCTGCGAACCGTGCACGCCCAAATAGGCTTCGATCACCTCGGCGTTCGCCCGCACCTGCTGGGGAGTTCCTTCAGCAAGCGTGCGGCCTCTCGCCAGCACATGGACGCGGTCGGAGATATTCATCACCAGTCGCATATCGTGCTCGACCAGAACGACCGTGATGCCGTCCTTCACGATCGAGCGGATGACGCGATCGATTTCCTGGGTTTCCACCGGATTGCAGCCGGCGGCCGGTTCATCGAGCAGCAGCACCGTCGGTTCGCTCGCCAGCGCGCGCGCGATTTCCAGGCGCTTGAGGGCGCCATAGGCGAGCGAACCGGCCGGACGGTTCGCGGCATCGCCAAGGCCGACGCGGGCAAGCGCCGCACGCGCCGCTTCGCCGGTTGCCCGATTCTGGCGCGCGACCGAAGGCCAATGCAGCAGTTCGGCCAGAATGCCGGTGCGCTCGTGCCGGTGACGGCCGACCATCACATTTTCCAGCACCGACATGCGGGAAAATATCTGTAGATTCTGAAATGTGCGCGATAGCCCGCGCCGCGCCAGCCAGTCGGGCGCCAAGCCGGTCACCGTTTCGCCGGCGAGCCGGATGTCGCCGTCAAGTGGCGTATAGATTCCCGATACCAGATTGAGCAGTGTCGTCTTGCCGGAACCGTTCGGCCCGATAATCGAGAACACCTGCGCTGGCGCGATCGAGATGCTGACGCCATCGATCGCCCGCACGCCACCAAAGGTAATCGACAGCCGGTCGGCTTCCAGGATCATCATTTGCGCCACCCCGCGAACGCCACGGCAAGCGATGGCACGATGCCCTGGCGCAGGAAGATCATGAAAACCATCACAATGAGGCCGAGCAGCGCCTGTTCGTATTCGTGGAAGACGGTGAGCACCTGCGGCAACACCACCAGTACGGCCGCTCCGACCAGCGATCCGAAGATCGAGCCCATGCCGCCGAGCACGACCATGGCGACCAATTCGATCGAGCGCAGAAAGCCCGCCTCGTCCGGCGTAACCAGGCCGTTGAACAGGGCCAGAAACGAACCCGCCACTGAGGCATACATGGCGGAGATGATGAAAACGGTGAGCTTCTTGCGCGCCACGTCGATGCCGAGCATGCGCGCGGCGATTTCGCTGTCATGGATGGCTTGCAGAGCCCGGCCGGTTGGGCTTTCCATCAGATTGAGCGCAAGCAGATAGCCGCCGACAAAGGTCACGCCGGCAATCCAGTACCAGGTATCCGAGCCATGCGCGCGCCAGCCGAATAGCGTCAGCGCCGGAACGTTCATGCCGTCCGGACCGCCGGTCCAGCCCGCTTCGTTGGTCAACACGATGGCGACGAGCAATCCGAATCCGAGCGTCGCGACCGCGAGATAGTGTTCTTTCAACCTGAGAATCGGCCGCCCCACCAGGAAGGCGACGACGCCCGAGAGCATGGCGCCGGCGAACAGGCACAACCAAGACGGCACGCCGAATTGAGTGGGACCGATCGCGACGGAATAAGCGCCGATACCGAGAAAGCCGGCATGGCCCAGGCTGACTTGACCGGCAAAACCCATGAGCAGATTGAGGCCCACGACCGCCAGCGCGAAAATGAAAACCAGCGCGCCGATCCGGTAGTAATAGGCCGAGGGAAAAAACAGCGGCAGCACAATGACGATGGCCGCGACCAATATCGCCGGCAGCCACCGCGTTTCCAGTAGCGCGCGCAAGCTCACACCCGCTCGACTTTGATGCGTCCGAATAGGCCCTGAGGCATGGCAACCAAGACGACGAGGATAATCAGGAAAGCGACCGCGTCCTTGTAATTGGACGAGAGATATCCCGCGCTCAAGGCTTCGATCATCCCGATCAGAAGGCCGCCGACCACGGCGCCGAGCGCGCTGCCGATGCCGCCGAGCATGGCTGCCGCGAACCCCTTCAGCGCCAGCAACGTCCCCGCATCGTAGCTGGTCAGCGAAATCGGCGTGATGAGAATGCCGGCAATCGCCCCGATGGCCGCGGAAACCGCAAATGAGAAATCGACGATGTGCCGCGTATTGACGCCAATCAGGCGCGCCGCCAGCCGATTGGCCGCGGTGGCGATCACCGCCTTGCCGAGCAAGGTGCGGTCGACCAGCAGCCAAAGCAAAACCACGATGACGGTGGCGCCGGCCAGCACGACAAGGCTTTGCGGCAATATGGCCGCGCCGCCGAACTGGATCGGATCGGCGCCGAACAGCGGCGGCAGGCTATGGAAACGCTTGTCGAAAACGATCTGAGCCACGCCGCGCAGGAACACCGAGGCGCCGATGGTAATCATGATCAGCGCCACCGGGCTCGCCCCGCGCGCCGGCTCGATGGCCAGACGATGCAGGGCGAAGCCGATCGCGGTCGTCGCGGCGATGGCGATAAGGAAGGCGATCGGCAACGGAAAGCCGGCCAGGCCGGCGAATACGGCGATCATCCCGCCCAGCATGACGAACTCGCCCTGGGCGAAATTGATGATATCCGACGCGTTGTAGATCAACGTAAAGCCGAGGGCGACCAGCGCGTAGATGGCACCCACGGTCAATCCCGAGAAGACAAACTGCAGCAACTCGGCCATCGCGTCGAAGGCCTCGCGGGGCTTCGGTTCATTAACAGCAGGACGGAGCGGGCAGGCTCTGTCGAGCCTGCCCGGTCGTTATCTCATGTGCCGGGGACCAGCGTCCAGTCGCCGCCTTTGATCTCCAGCATATGGAAGGCCGAGAGGTTGAGGCCCAAATGGTCGGTCGGCGACATGTTCACGATCCCGCCGGTGCCGATATAGCCCTTGGTCTTCTCGATCTCGTCGCGGACTTTGGCTTTGTCGGCGCTCTTGGCGCGCTGCATCGCCTGAACCAGAATCATGAGGCCGTCATAAGCGTGACCGCCGAAGGTAGACACCGGCTGCCCAGTCTTTTCCTGGTAATTGTGCGCATAAGCGACGACGACGGGCTTCTGTGGATCGCCGGCCGGTAGTTTGTCGGCGATGAGCAGCGCCGCGCACGGCAGCCTTACGCCTTCGGCCGCCGGGCCGGAGAGCTTGACGTAATCCTTAGAGCAGACGCCGTGGCTCTGGTAGAACGGCAGCTTGATTCCGAGTTGGGCGTAATTGCGCGTCACGATAGCCGGGCCCTGGCCGAAGCCGGGATTGACCACCGCCTGCACGCCGGCCGCGTTGTGAATCTTGGTGAGCTGCGGGGTCATGTCGCTGTCGCGCGGCCCGTAGGTTTCCTCGGTCACGATCTTAATGCCGTCTTTCCCCGCCACCTTATGGCATTCGGCGCTCATCGATTTGCCGAAACCGCCAGTGCCCGAGATCAGCGCGACATTGGTGAGATTGCGATGTTTAAGATCGGCGAAGATCTTCTCGCAGGCCATGGTGTCGGTGTGCGGCGTCTTGAAGACCCATTTGCGCACGGGCTCGATGATCTGAATAGCGCCGGCCAATGAGATGAACGGTATTTTGGCGTCTTCGAACACCGGGATCATCGCGAGCGTCGCGCCGGTGGTGCTGCCGCCCACCATGGCATCGATCTTGTCTTGCTCGACCAGACGGGTGGCGAAGGTGCGCGCGTTGTTGGGATTGCCGGCATCATCGTAGACGATCAACTGCAGTTTCTGGCCGTTCACGCCGCCTTTCGCGTTGATCGCATCGACGTAGATTTCCAGCGTCTTTTTTTCCGGATCGCCGAGAAAGGAAGCCGGCCCGGTCACCGACAGGACGGCGCCGACTTTGATCTGCGCCGATGCCGGCAGTCCGCCCGCGAGCAGCGCACCAAGACCAACCGCAGCGGCCGCCGTCAGATGTTGCAATGCCTTCATAGGATTCCCCCCATTTTTACATTGATTTTGATATTGATGCATATCAGAGCGGCCAAAACCAGGACTTGACTAAATTCAAGGCAGGCGCCACCCGGGCAAGGAGATAGTCGCTGGGCGCTGGCTACGGAAATTTGTCCGCTGGAGCAATGCTATGACGCTAACGGGCAGCATAAAGCTCGCGGCCGTTGTCTATGAATCCGGCTTTAAAATCGACGATTTCTTGAACCGTCTCGCCGACCGGCTGCGGGCGGATCGCGTCAAAGTAGCCGGGGTATTGCAGGAAAATACGCGGGACGTCGCCGGCGTTTGCTCGGCGATGACGCTCGTCGACCTCACGACGCGCAGCCGTTTCAGGATTTCCCAGGATCTCGGATCGCAGGCCGAGGGCTGCCGGCTCGACGCGCGCGGCATCGCCGAAATCGCCCCGCTGCTCGAGCGGACATTCAATCAAGATGCCGAGCTGATCATCCTGAACCGGTTCGGCAAGGCCGAAGCCGAGGGCGGCGGTCTGCGCTCGGTCTTTGCGCGCGCTATGGAAGCCGGCATTCCGACGGTGACGGCGATAAGACAACCATATGTCGAAGCATGGTCGCACTTCCACGGACGGCTTGCGGTCGATCTCGCCGCCGATTTAGACGCCGTTCTCGCCTGGTGCCGAGAATTGGTGCGGCAATCGAGGACCGCGCGGCGCGGCGAATTGCCGCCGGCCGGCTACATGCAGAGCCTCGGCCATGGATGAAAACGAAATCGCCGCGATCGGCATGGTCACCGTGTCCGACCGCGCCAGCGCCGGAACCTACAGCGATATCAGCGGCCCGGCGATCGAGGCGTTTTTGCGCGAGGTGGTGACGACGCCTTGGCGTGCCGTGCGCCGCCTGGTTCCCGATGGCATTGAAAGCGTGCGCGATGCCCTGATCGATCTGGCGGACCGCGAAAAATGCGCGCTCGTTTTCACGACCGGCGGCACCGGACCGGCGCCACGCGATCTGACACCGGAAGCCACGGTCGCCGCCTGCTCGCGGTTGATGCCGGGCTTTGGCGAACTGATGCGCGCGGAAAGTTTGAAACAGGTGCCGACCGCAATTCTGTCGCGCCAGACCGCCGGGATTCGCGGATCCACATTGATCGTCAACCTGCCCGGCCGCCCGGCCTCAATTCGGATGACGATGCAGGCGGTTTTTCCGGCGATCCCCTATTGCCTGGACCTGATCGGCGCCGCGCGCATCGAAACCGACCCTGCCCGCTGCAAGGCATTCCGACCGCCGCAATAGCCGGCGCGAAACCAAGATGCGACGATAACGGAAAGACAACACAATGGAATTGGCTCAATTTCTTGCCCCCGGTGCCTTCATCGATAGCGGCGCGCCGCCAGTCATCGCGTTCGCCAAACAAGCCGTCGAAGGGGCGACCGGGTCGTCCGCCGCGATCTTGCGACTCTATACCGCCGTGCGCGACGGCATCGTCTACGACCCCTATGTCAATCTTGCCGATCCGGCGAACTATCGCGCGAGCAGCGTTCTCGCCATGGGCCGCGGTTTTTGCATCGGCAAATCGGCGCTGCTGGCCGCGAGCGCACGC
Organism: uncultured Alphaproteobacteria bacterium; assembly: GCA_963739825.1. GTDB lineage: Bacteria > Pseudomonadota > Alphaproteobacteria > Rhizobiales > Xanthobacteraceae > Pseudolabrys. The sequence continues at coordinate 950,558 of CAVUBU010000001.1, read as the reverse complement.
GCGATCGGCGTGCCGGCGCGCGTCGGTTATGCCGACGTGCGCAATCATCTCACCTCCCCGCGGTTTTACGAAAAAGCCAAGACCGACAAATTCATTTGGCATTCCTACACGGAGCTTTACTTGTCGGGCCGTTGGGTCAAGGCGACGCCGGCCTTTGATCGCGCGTTGTGCGACCGGCTCGAACTGAAATCGCTCGAGTTCGACGGCAAAACCGATTCGCTGCTGCAACCATTCGACCGGTCAGGCCGTCAGCATATGGAATATTTGAATGATCGCGGCACCTATGCCGACGTGCCGTTCGATACCATTCAGGCCGATTTCCTGAAATTTTATCCGAGCCTGATGAGCAGCCACGGCCTCTCCGGCGACTTCCGTTCGGAAGCCGTCGCCCAGACGATAGACGCATCGGAACGCGGCGCGGGCTAAGTGCTCACTTCACCAGCTTCTTACCGGTGATACGTTCGAGATTCTTGTAGAATATTTTGTCGCTTGTCTCCTTATCGAGCTGAAGCGACTCCAGAATGCGCAACGTCTCGCGCGGAAACATCGTGCCGTTCTCCGGATCGAACGGACAGTCGGAAGCAAATACGATCTTGTCGATCGGGTAGAATTCCAGACCGCATTTGGTCGCCGGCGTGCCACCGAACACCGCGGTATCGGCATAAAAGTCCTGCTTGAAATAATCGAGCGGGCGCTTCTTCAGGCTTTTGCGCAGCGCAACGTAGTCCTCATCGGTGGTGCGCGAGCCGAGCACGTCCCAGCCCGGCCCGATACGGCCTTCCAGCATCGGTACGATGCCGCCGAAATGGTGCGTGATGATCTTCAGGTTGGGATGGCTGTCCATGATCTTGGAGAACACAAGACGCGCCATCGCGGTCGCCGTCTCGTACGACCAGCCGAATGTCCACCAGATTTCGTACAGCGATTTCTTCTCGTCGATGTAGTCCGGCATGTTGGCGCCGCGCGCCGGATGCAGCCAGACCGGCTTGCCGAGTTCGTTCATCTTTTTCCAGAACGGCAGGTATTGCGGCCGGTCGAGCGGCTTGCCGGCGATGTTGGTATAGGTCTGCACGCCGAGCGCGCCGAGCTGGTTGATGGCGCGGTCGGCTTCGGCGGCGCCGGCGTCGGTCGCGTCGAGTGAAACTTGCGCGACCCAGCCTGGAAAATGATCGCGTTCCTTGGCGCACAATTCGGCGAATCCGTCGTTGATGATCCGGCAGTATTCGTCGATCTGCTGCGGCGTCTTGGCGAGACTTTCGACCGGCGGCTGCGGATAGGACAGTATCTGCGCATAGTCCTTGTGGCCGTCGACAATTTTCTTGCGAACGTCGAGATCGTGCAGCGCGGGAATTGCGCGCACACGCTTGCCCATGTCCTTATATTGACTGTCGGCCGCGAGCACGGTGTCGAAAAACTTCTTCGGAAAAAAGTGCGTATAGGCGTCGATTTGCATTGGGCGTTCCTCCGTGCCGGGGCCTTCTTATACGCCCACTTTCGCGGTGTCGACCGTGGGCACGTCCGCCGGCGCCACCCGGCACAATAAGGCACGCAACTGGTAGGTGCCCATGGCCGGATCATAGGGCGGCTGGTTGTCGGTCAACAGGTTCACATTCGACCGCCAGACACCGTATTCCGGCGCGGGATCCTCGGGAAACCACCAGCCGTGCTGAGCGGCGATCACGCGCGGATCGATGCCGGCGGTGAGCTTGGCGCGCTGTTTGATTTTGCCGCGCCGGGTCTCGATCCACATCCAGTCGCCGTTTTTGATGCCGTGGCGGCGAGCCGTTTCTGGATGGATTTCGGCCACCGGGTAACGGTACGCTTTGCGCAGGTTCTCGACCTGCCGATGTTCGGAATTGAAGAAATTCGGGATGCGTGCGCCCGTGGTCAGCACGAGCGGAAAGTCGGCAGCAATATCAGCACTGGCAATCGGGCTTTCCGGCGGCTCTTCGTAATACGGCAGTGGGGCGTAGCCCATCTTTTCAAACCGCGTCGAATAGAGCTCGATCTTGCCGGTCGGAGTTTTGAATCCGCCGTCCTCATACTTGCGATAGCGAAATGGAACCTTGACCCATCCTTTTTGCTTGAGTTCGTCAAAGCTGATGCCGAGCCCGCCGGCTTTGAGTTGCGCATTGAGCACATCCTCCACCGCCTCGGTGCCGACCGGCAGCTTCATGCGGCGCGCCAGTTCGACGAAGATCTCCTCATCCGACTTGCATTCGCCGGTGCGTACCGCTTGCTGATTTGCCAGCACAACGTTAGCGGCGACAGTCGGCAGGCCGGCGAGCTGATTGATCTCGGGCCAGGACGCCGCCGGCAGGACGATGTCGGCAAGCTGCGCGGTCGGCGTCATGAACAGGTCGGCGCAGACCATGAAATCGAGCTTCATCAAAGCGTCGTAGACATCGGACGAATTGGCATAGGTCGTGAGCGTATTGTTGCCGAACACCAGGAAGGCCTTCACCGGGTAAGGCTTGCCCTCGCGCATCGCGCGCAGCAGCGTCGGGATATGGGCGGCCGGCAGATCGGCGCCCTCCCCGCCGAGCAGCTTGAAACGGTCGGCACCGAGCCGCTTGGCATTGGCTTCCGGCGTGAGGTTCTCGATCAGGCTCGGGAAGCGCCCGAGCCCTTTCATCCCGAATACCCAGCCGCCCGGCACATCGATATTGCCGGTGAGCGCCGGCAGCATCGAGATCGCGCGGATGGTCTGGATGCATTTCGGCGTATGTTCGATGGCGCAGCCCCAATCCAGCAAGGCCGGCTTGGTGCGTGCGAACAGGCGCGCGGCGGCGCGAATCTTTTCAGCGTCGACCCAGGTGATCGGCTCGGCCCATTCCGGCGTGAAATTCTTCACATGCGCGGCGAGTTCGGCAAAGCCGTGCGTCCATTGGGTGACAAACGGTTCGTCGTAGAGCTTTTCGCCGATAATGACGTTGAGCATACTCAACGCCAGGGCGTCGTCCGTTCCGGGGCGGAGCTGAAGCCATACCTCGGCGCGCCGCGTTAGTTCGGTCGCGCGCGGATCGACGACGATGATTTTAGGATTGGTATCGAGCGCCTCGCGCACATTGAAGCGGGTTTCGCCGTCCGGGCCGGAGTTGAGAGGATTGTGGCCCCAGAACAGCATACACGCGGGCGGCGTTCCGCCGGTGAAATCCGAGACGGGAAAGTCGCCGAATGTAAGATTGCAAGTGTTCACCCGCGGGTGGAAGCATTGGGCGAAACCCGGCTCGCACCAGTTCGGCGTGCCGAGCGCATGGCCGAAGCGCGACACCCAGCGGATATGATGGCGGCCGGTGCCGGTGCCAAGCGCGATGGCCTCCGGTCCGTACCGTTCTCGAATGGCAAGCAGGCGCTGTGAAATCTCGTCGAGCGCGTCGTCCCAGGAAATACGCTCCCACTCGCCCGATTGGCGTTTGCCTTTGCGGCGCAGCGGATATTTCAGCCGATCCGGGTGGTAAACTAGATCGGTCGTCACCGTGCCGATCGGGCATAGGCGGCCGTGATTGAGCGGCGATTCCCGGTCGCCCTCGACCTTCACCAGCATGCCGTCCCGCACATGCAGCAGAACGCCGCAGCCGCCATGGCAACTGCGGCAGACGCTTTTTAGCACCGAGGTCGCCGAATTGTTGGATATCAAACTAGGCTGCTGGACATTCATTGGTGCAATTTTTTGCCTGATTTGGGTCAGACGGGACCCGAATGCGTTTTGCCATCGTGCAAGATAAGCCCATTTCACGGCACTTTCGCTTGATTTCAATCAAGGAAAGGATCGCAGCGAAAGTTGTTTAGTGCCGCCGGCAGACCTCCCATGGCGGTCGGCCCATACGGCCTAGGTGTGTCAACTGCGACAGGTGACTCCGGCAAATCTACTTACTAAGATATTGTACTGGTTAGTATCTGGGCATGGTTGCAGCCAAACAAACTGGCGCCGCAATCACAAAATGAAACCGAAGAAGCGGAGGGAAACACAATGAAGTTCAAATACACGACCGGCGCGATTGCCGCGCTCGCCATCGGCACGTTCGCCGCAAGCGGCGCATTCGCGCAGGACACCGTCAAAATCGGCCTCATCGTGGCGATGACGGGACAACAGGCTTCGACCGGCAAGCAGATCAAGGCCGCGGTCGATCTCTACATGAAGCAGCACGGCGATAAGGTCGCCGGCAAGAAAATCCAGGTTATTCTCCGCGATTCCGGGAGCGTGCCCGACAATACCAAGCGCCTGGCGCAGGAGTTGATCGTCAACGACAAAGTCAACGTGATCGCCGGTTTCGAGATTACACCGGCCGCGCTCGTGGTGGCCCCGCTCGCCACCGAAGGTAAAGTGGTTGAGCTCGTCATGGCGGCGGGCACTTCGATCATCACTATGAAATCGCCCTACATCGTGCGTACCAGCTTCACGGTGCCGCAGTCGTGCGTCATCGTCGCCGACTGGGCGGCGAAGAACAAAATCAAGAAAGTCGTCACCATCGTCTCCGATTACGCGCCGGGCTTCGACGCGGAGAAATCCTTCACCGAGCGCTTCAAGGCAGCCGGTGGCACGGTAGCTGAAGCGATCCGGGTGCCGCTCGCCAACCCGGACTTCGCGCCGTTCCTGCAACGTGCCGCCGACGCCAAGCCGGACGCCATCTTCATCTTCGTGCCGTCCGGCCAGGGTGGCACCTTCATGAAGCAATTCGCCGAGCGTGGCCTGGACAAGGCCGGCATCAAGTTGATCGGCCCGGGCGACGTGACCGACGACGATCTGCTACCGGGCATGGGCAATGCCGCCATCGGCACCGTGACCGCGCATTTCTATTCCGCCGATCACGGCTCGGCGATGAACAAGGCCTATGTTGCCGCTTTCGAGAAAGCCAACCATTTCCGGCCGAACTTCATGTCGGTCGGTGGCTACGACGGCATGAGCCTGATCTACGCGGCGCTGAAGAAGACCAATGGCAAGGCCGACGTCGAATCGCTAATTGGGGCGATGAAAGGCATGAAATGGGAGAGTCCGCGCGGGCCGATCGAGATCGATCCCGAAACTCGCGACATCATCCAGAACGTCTACATGCGCAAGGTCGAGAAAAAGAACGGGCAACTCTACAACGTCGAGTTCGAGACCTTTAAGGCCGTCAAGGATCCGGTGAAGGCGGCGATGAAGAAATAATCTGACAGCCCTGCAACGCGCGGCGGCCGAACGCCGCCGCGCGTTTTTCATCAAACGGCGAACCGGCGGCCGTCAATAGCCAGTACGCCATCGTGCAGTCATGCACGATATTCCGGAGGCGAGCCGATATCGCGGCGACAACATGCTTACAATTCTGTTTGATGGAATTGCCTACGGCATGCTGCTGTTTGTGCTCGCATCCGGGCTGGCGGTGACGCTCGGATTGATGAATTTCATCAATCTCGCGCACGGCTCCTTCGCCATGGCGGGCGGCTACATCACCGTCGTCCTGGTCAACCGCCTCGGCATTCCATTTTTTGCCGGCTTGCCGATCGCCTTCCTGGCGAGCGCGCTTGTTGGATTCGTGTTCGAGCGCACGCTCTATGTGCACGTCTACAAGAAGCCCCACCTCGACCAGGTGCTGTTCACGATCGGCCTTGTCTTCATGTCGGTGGCGGCGGTCGACTTTGTCATGGGCTCCAGTCAGGTCTTCGTGCAGATACCCAGCGTTTTGCAGGGCCAGTTCGAGATTTACGGAATCGGCATCGGCCGCTATCGGCTCCTGATCATCGTCATTTGCGGACTGTTGACGATCGCGTTGCAGTCCATCCTGGCTTTCACGCGCTTCGGCAGCCGCCTGCGCGCCGCGGTTGACGACAGCCGGGTGGCAAGCGGGCTCGGCATCAATGTCAATTGGGTTTTCGCCCTCACTTTCGCCTTCGGGTCGGGCCTTGCCGGCCTCGGCGGTGCGCTCGGCGCCGAAATATTGGGTCTCGATCCGACCTTCCCGCTGAAATACATGATCTACTTCCTGATCGTCGTAACGGTCGGGGGCACCTCGAGCATTACCGGGCCCTTCGTTGCCTCACTCCTGCTCGGCATCGGCGACGTCGCCGGCAAGTATTACGTGCCGACGCTCGGCTCCTTCGTCATCTACACCATCATGATCGTCGTGCTGATCTGGCGGCCGCAGGGCCTGTTCGCGCGCAGCGCATCGCGATGACGGGCACGCCATGACACCACCTCTTATTGCCATCCGCGTTGCTACCGAGTGGCTGGCCGCGCGCGCGCGCTGGCAGCCGCTCGAAGTGGTCTTTTGGCTTTGTGCCTTTGCCGCCATATTCCTGTTTCCCGAACGTCATCTCATCCTCACCGAGATCGCCTGGCTCGGCCTGTTCGCGCTTTCGCTCGATCTGATCCTGGGCTATGCCGGCATTATCTCGCTCGGGCATGCCGCCTTTTTCGGCTTGGGCGCCTATACCGCCGCGCTACTTGCCAAGTACGAAATCGTCAACGAACCCGTGCTGGCATTGCTGGTCGCCGGTTTTGCCGCGATGCTGCTCGGCTTCATCACCAGCTTCCTGGTGCTGCGCGGCTCCGACCTGACGCGGCTGATGGTAACGCTCGGCGTGGCGCTGGTGCTGCGCGAACTGGCGAACAGATATGGTTGGCTCACCGGCGGCGCCGACGGCCTGCAGGGCGTCAGCATCAAGCCGGTGCTCGGGATATTCCGTTTCGATATGTTCGGCCATACCGGCTACACCTATTGCCTGATCGTGCTTTTCATCCTCTTCCTGCTCGCGCGACGCCTGGTGAATTCACCCTTCGGGCTTTCGCTCATGTCGGTGAAAGGCAATCCGTTGCGTTCTTCGGCGATCGGAATCTCGGTCGATGCCCGCCTGATCGCGATCTACACGGTTGCCGCCGGCTATGCCGGGATCGCCGGCGCGCTGCTAGCGCAAACGACCGCGTTTGCCTCGCTTGAAGTGTTTTCGTTCGACCGCTCGGCCGACCTGCTGCTGGTGCTGATCATCGGCGGTGCCGGCTACCTTTATGGCGGCTTGATCGGCGCCATCATCTTTAAATTCATGCAGGATTATCTGTCGGTGCTGACGCCGCAGTACTGGCCGTTTTGGATCGGCCTCGTGCTGGTGGTGATCGTGCTGGTCGGCCGCGACCGCATCACGATGTGGACGGCGCCTTTCCGCCGCATCGCGTCGCGTCTGGATTGGCGAGTGTTGGCGCGCCGCATGGCCGCCTCGCCGACCGAGGGACATTGACGATGCCCGTGGTGCTGGAAACGGTCGATCTGACGAAGCGGTTCACCGGCATCGTCGCGTCCAATGACGTATCGTTGCGCATTGAAAAAGGTGCCCGGCACGCCTTGATCGGACCCAATGGCGCCGGCAAGACCACGTTGATCAATCTGCTCACCGGCGTGCTGCGCCCGACGGGCGGCCGTATCTTGCTCGACGGGAATGACATCAGCAATCTATCGACGCACCAGCGCGTGCGGCTGGGGATCGTCCGCACCTTCCAGATCAACCAGTTGTTCAACGACCTGACGCCGCTCGAGACCATCGGGCTGGCGGTATCGGAACGGCGCGGGCAAGGCCTCGACTGGTGGCGAATTGTCGGCAGCCGGCCGGATCTGGTGACGGAAGTAGTCGAAATCCTCGAGCGTTTTCACCTCAACGACGTCGTCGACAAACGCACGGCGGTGCTGCCCTACGGCAAGCAGCGGCTATTGGAAATCGCGGTCGCAATCGCCTGCCGTCCGCGCGTGCTGCTGCTCGATGAGCCGGCGGCGGGCGTTCCCGAGGACGAGCGGCATGAAATTCTGACCGCGGTCGCGGAACTGCCCAAAGACGTTACCGTGTTGCTGATCGAGCACGATATGGACATCGTATTTTCGTTCGCCGACCGCATTTCGGTTCTGGTCAACGGCGCCCTGTTCGTCGAGGGCAGCCCCGAGGAGGTCGCGCGCGATCCCCGCGTTAAGGCCGTCTATCTCGGCGAGGAGGTGGTCGATGCCTGACCTCCTGAATGTGCAAGGCCTGACGGCCGGCTACGGCGAAGCGGTCGTGCTGACGGACGTCACCTTCAAGATGGCCGAAGGCCGCGCGCTGGCACTGCTCGGCCGCAACGGCATGGGCAAAACCACGCTGGTCAATTCGATTATCGGCGTCACGCGTCACATCAGCGGCACCATCAGCCTCGATGGCCGCGATATTACCGGGCTGCGCCCGGACCAGCGCGCGCATGCCGGCATCGGCTGGGTGCCGCAGGAGCGCAATATTTTCCGCTCGCTGACGGTCGAAGAGAACATGACCGCGATCGAGCGGCCGGGACCGTGGACGCTCGCCAAGGTCTACACCTTGTTCCCGCGCCTGGCCGAGCGCCGACGCAATCTCGGCAACCAACTTTCCGGCGGCGAGCAGCAAATGCTCGCAATCGCGCGTGCCCTCATTCTCAATCCGCGCATCATATTGCTCGATGAGCCGCTTGAAGGGCTGGCGCCGATCCTCATTGCGGAACTGCTGACCGCCTTGCGCAAGATCATCCGCGAGGAAGGTCTTTCGGCCATCCTGGTGGAACAGAATGCACAAAAGATTTTGGGGGTAACGGATCAGGCCATCATCATCGAACGCGGCAGCATCGTCTATCAGGGCGAAAGTGCCGCGCTCAAGGCCGACGGGGCGCTGCTGGAAACCTATGTGGGCGTCACCGATGCAAGCAGCGTCCGCCGCAAAGCCCAGCGCGACGCGCAGGGAACGGCTTCCACGCCCGGCGCCGGCTGATGCACGCCAAAGCTGGCGGATGTTTTTTGTCCGTATTCGCTATCACGGTTGTTGACGCAATTTAAAGCGCTGGATCTTGCCGGTCTGGGTCTTCGGCAGGGCGTCGATGAATTCCACCGCGCGGGGATATTTGTAGGGTGCGATCACCGCCTTGACGTGGTCTTGCAGCCGCTTGACGCAAAGCGCGTCGCCGGTCACGCCGGGCTTGAGCACGATATAGGCGGATACGATCTGCCCGCGCTCAGCGTCGGGGGCACCGACCACGGCGCATTCGGCCACATCGGGATGCTGGAGCAGGGCCGCCTCGACTTCCGGGCCGGCAATATTGTAGCCGGCCGACACGATCATGTCGTCGGTGCGGGCGGCAAATTTAAAGCGGCCCTCGGGATCGCAGACGAAGGCGTCGCCGGTTAGATTCCAGCCGTCGCGCACATAGGATTTCTGCCGCCCGTCGGCGAGATAGCGGCAGCCGGTCGGCCCGCGCACCGCGAGCCGCCCGACGGTGCCCGGCGCTACCTCATTCATGCTCTCATCCACGATCTTGGCCTGATAGCCGGCCACCGGCCGTCCGGTCGCGCCTGCGACCGCATCACCAATTCGGTTGGTGATGAAAATATGCAGCATTTCAGTGGTACCGATACCATCGAGGATCGGCTTACCGGTCTTGCGCGTCCATTCCGTGAACACCGGCGGCGGCAATGTTTCGCCGGCCGACACCGCAAGGCGCAGCGACGACAGATCGGCGCCCTTGTCCATGGCCGCCATCATGACGCGATAGGCGGTCGGAGCGGTGAAACAAATCGTGGCCTTATAGGTCTCGATAATCTCGATCATGTTGGCCGGCGATGCGTTCTCCAGCAGCGTCGCAGTGGCGCCAAACCGCAAGGGGAAAATCGCCAGCCCGCCGAGGCCGAACGTGAAGGCGAGCGGGGGCGAGCCGACGAATATGTCGTCGGGCGTCACATTCAGCACTTCGCGGGCATAGCCGTCCGCAATGATCAGCAGATCGCGATGGAAATGCATCGTGGCCTTCGGTTCGCCGGTCGTCCCCGAGGTGAAGCCGAGCAATGCCACGTCATCGCGGCCGGTATTGACCGCATCGAACGTCACCGGCTTGTCCAGCGCGATGCGGTCGAGTTCGGCATCGTGATTGGAGGTGCCATCGAAGCTGACGACCTGCTTGAGGAAGCGGCTGGTTTTGCCCGCGGCCACCAGCTCATCGGCAATTCGGCTATCGGTCAGCGCAAGCGAAATCTCGGCCTTGTCGATGATCTTGCCGAGCTCGCCGGCACGCAGCAGCGGCATGGTGTTGACCACCACCGCGCCGGCCTTGGTGGCGGCAAGCCAGGCCGCGACCAAAGCCGGATTGTTGCCGGAGCGGATCAATACCCGGTGTCCCGGCTTGACACCGTGGTTTTCGACCAGCGCATGCGCCAGCCGATTCGACCAGTCGGTCAGTTCCTTATAGGTACGCCGCCGTCCATTGCCGATCAGCGCCACATGATCGCCGAAGCCCTTCTGCACCAGCCTGTCCGTCAACTCGACGGCGACGTTAAGGCGTTCCGGATATTGGAACTCGGGCCGATCGAGAATGAACTCGGGCCACTGATCGAAGGGCGGGAGATTATCGCGCGCAAAACTGTCGACATGAGCGGACGGGCCAAGCGCTGCAATACGAGGCATTGTCATGCGCGCAATCCTCCATTGCGAATACGGCCGGCAAGCCCATCGAGATGCCGGATCATAGCGTCGGTTTCGGTGCTGCCGAATTCCGACAACAGCGTGTTGACCCAGCCTTCATGCGCCTTGGCGATGCAAGCGAACTGCGCCGCGCCTTTTGGCGTCAGCCGCACGATAAAGGCGCGGCGATCCTCGGCCGGGGCCGCACGCGATACTAGCTTGTCAGCCACCAGCCGATCGATAATGCCAGTGACATTGCCGTTCGATACCATCAGAAAACGCGACAATTCGGTCATGGTCATACCGGTGGTCTTGCGGGCGAGCGCCGCCATTACATCGAATTGCGGTAACGTTGTCGCGAATTCCATGCGCAAACGCGCGCGCAATACCGCCTCGATTGCGCGCGCGGTGCGAATTAATCGAACCCATAGCCGCAGCCGCTGCCTGCTTTCCAGCCGGCCGGCGGTTCGCGCGCGGGCGCGGAGGGCGGCGGTCATGATGAGCCTCCGGACATCAGGATCGCCTGGCCGTTGACGGCCTTGGCATCCGGCAGGCAAAGCCACAACACTTTTTGCGCGACTTCCTCGGGCGAAATCAGACGGCCCCCATCGTTGTCCGACGCGAACGCCGATCGGCTTTGCTCAACCGATCGACCAGTCTTGCCGGCGATTGTAGCAGCCGCGTTCGCCAGCAACGGGGTGTCGGTGTAGCCGGGGCAAATGGCGTTGACCGTTACGCCAGTCGGGCCCAGCTCGAGGCTCAGGGCGCGCGCCAGGCCGACGACACCGTGTTTGGCCGCGCAATAGGCTGCCACATAAGGATAGCCTTTCAGGCCCGCGGTCGAGGCGATGAAGATGATGCGGCCGGATGCTGCGGCATTTTTCCGTGTGACGTCGGCGAGCGCAGCCTTCACCGTGAGAAACGCACCGGTCAGATTGACATCGATCGCCCGCTGCCAATGCGCCAAATCGAGTTTCGCCACTGGCGCGCTCTCGGCCATGCCGGCATTGGCGATCACGATGTCGATCGGTCCGTGTCGCTCGCGTGCGGCGGTCGCCATGGCCGCGCAATCCGCTTCCCGCGTCACATCGGCGACAATGGCGACGGCATTTTTCAGGCCCGCAGCGACCTCGTCCAATGGCGCCCGCCGTCGACCGGCGATCGAGACCGCCGCTCCGGCGCCGGCGAGTGCACGGGCGATGGCCGCCCCGATGCCGGTGCCGCCGCCGGTTATCAATGCGTGCCGGCCGGTGAGCGCGCCCATCACACTTTCCCCGTCATGACTTCGGCGCGCGCTTTGAGCCGGTATAATTGATCGCGACCGTTAAGATAGGGCTTCGGCCAAGTTGCGCCCTGGTAGCCGAGATCGGCGGCGGCATGCAGCGTCCAATAGGGATTGGCCAGATGCGGGCGCGCGAGGCACACGAGATCGGCCCGGCCCGCCATCAGGATGGAATTGACATGGTCGGGTTCGTAGATGTTTCCCACCGCCAGCGTGGCGCATCGAGCCTCATTGCGGATGCGGTCGGAGAATGGCGTCTGAAACATGCGGCCATAAATCGGCTTGGCGCGCACCGAGGTTTGTCCGGCCGAAACATCGATGAGGTCAACGCCGGCGTCAACGAGCATGCGCGAAATCGCAACCGCGTCTTGCGGCGTGATGCCGTCCGGTCCGACCCAGTCGTTCGCTGAAATGCGCACCGATATCGGTTTGTCGTCCGGCCAGACCGCGCGCACGGCATGAAACACCTCGAGGGGAAACCGCATGCGGTTCTCCAGACTGCCGCCGTAACGGTCAGCGCGTTTGTTGGCTAGCGGCGTAATAAACGACGACATCAGATAGCCGTGGGCATAGTGCAGTTCCAGCCAGTCGAAGCCGGCGCGCACCGCCATTTGCGCGGCACGCACGTAATCATCGCGCACCTTGGCCATATCGGCGTTATTCATCTCGCGCGGCAGCTGGTTGGCGGGGCTCCAGCGTTGCGGCGAGGGACCGACGATTTGCCAATTCCCGCTAACCATCGGCGCATCCATGGTCTCCCAGCCGAGCTGGGTCGAGCCTTTTGAGCCGGAGTGGCCGAGCTGAATGGCGATCTTGGCGTCGGTTTCGGCATGGACGAAATCGACGATGCGCTTCCATGCCTTTTCATGCTCGTCACGATAAAGGCCGGTGCAGCCGGGCGTGATGCGGCCTTCCGGCGATACACAGGTCATCTCGGTAAAGACCAGCCCGGCGCCGCCCTTGGCGCGCTCTGCGTAGTGAACAAAATGCCAATCTGTCGGATTGCCGTCGATGGCGCGATATTGCGCCATCGGCGAGACCACGACGCGGTTCTTTAATTCGACGCCGCGCACGCGGAACGGCACGAACATCGGTGCCCGATTGACTTGCGGCGTCCGCCCGGTGGTTTGCTGTTCGAACCACTTCTCGGCATCGGCAAGCCACGCGCTGTCGCGCTGGCGTAGATTTTCATGGCCGATGCGCTGCGAGCGCGTGAGCAGCGAATAATTAAACTGCACCGGATCGAGATGCAGATAGCGCTCCACGTTCTCGAACCATTCCGTCGAATTGCGCGCCGCACTTTGCAGCCGCAAGACCTCCAGCCGGCGCTCATCCTCATAGCGCTTGAAGGCTGCTGCCATGGACGGCTCGGTGTGCAGGACCTCCGCCAGCGCGATGGCGCTCTCCATGGCGAGCTTCGATCCAGAGCCGATGGAGAAATGCGCGGTGGCGGCGGCATCGCCCAGCAGCACGATGTTGCGGTAGCTCCACCGCTCGCATAGTACGCGGTTGAAATTGAGCCAGGCCGACCCGCGCAGATGACGCGCGTTGGTAATCAGTTTGTGACCGTCAAGATTGCGCGCAAAAATCTTTTCGCAGGCGGCGATGGTCTCGTCGATGCCCATGCGATCGAAACCGGCGCGCCGCCAAGTCGCTTCCGAACATTCGACGATGAAGGTCGCGGTGCCGGCGTCGAACTGATAGGCGTGCGCCCAGATCCAGCCGTGCTCGGTTTCCTCAAATATGAAAGTGAAGGCGTCGTTGAAACGCTGGTGAGTGCCGAGCCAGGTATATTTACAGGCGCGCGCGTCAATGTCGGGCTTGAACATATCGGCGTGGGCCGTCCGCACGCGCGAGTTCACGCCGTCGGCCCCGACGATGAGGTCGAAACCGCTGTAGGCATCGAGCTCTTTCGCTTCGGTCTCGAATTGCAGGTCGACGCCGAGGGCGCGGGCGCGGTCCTGCAGGATATTCAACAGCCGCTTGCGTCCGATGCCGCAGAAGCCGTGGCCGGTCGAAGTCACAACCGTATCGCGATAGTGCACCGCGATGTCATCCCAATAGACGAAATCCTTGCGAATAAGCTCGGCGCTCTCCGGATCGTTGGCTTTGAGATTGGCGAGCGTCTCGTCGGAGAGCACGACACCCCAGCCGAAAGTATCGTCCGGCCGGTTGCGTTCGATCACGACCACTTCATGGGTGGGATCGCGTCGTTTCAGGGAAATCGCGAAATAGAGGCCGGCCGGCCCGCCCCCGAGACAAACGGCACGCATGGTCGGCTCCTTCTTCGTGGTCGGCCGGGCAGCATCCCCCAATCGATGAATTATTACAAGTCTAAAATATCTAATCCTGAAGTATTTTCGGCGGCCGCGGCCCTGTTACCAACTGCCCGGCCAAGTCGGCCGAAAAGACTGGGGTATTTGATGCCGGTGACAAAGGATGGCGGTCCCGAGAGGAGTCGAACCTCCGACCTTCGGTTTAGGAAACCGCTGCTCTATCCTGCTGAGCTACGGGACCGTTCGGCGCGATTTAGCACAAGCTCGCGCGCCGCGCACGGGGCGAACAAATGCGACGGAACGATATTCGGCAATGGCCGCCATCATGAAACGTCGTGCGCGTTGCCATCCGGCAATCGCTGCGGCGGCCGCCGCTTATGTTTGCCTGCTGTGTCATGCGGCAGCCCAGGATGGCTGCACCCTCACCGCCATCGGCACGGCGAAGGTCGCCGCAGTGCGTGATGGACGCACGCTGCTGCTCGCCGACGGCCGCGAGCTGCGGCTCGCCGGCATCGAAGTCGGCGATGACAGCCGCGCCGCGTTGCAAGCCCTTGCCGCCGGCCATGCGATCCGGCTCGGGCGAATTGGGCCCGAACGCGACCGTTACGGTCGCCTGGTCGCTTTTGCTTTCGTCGATGACGCCCAGCAGTCCGTGCAGCAGGCCATGTTGGAGCAAGGCCGCGCGCGGGTGTCGGGGCGCGTCGGCGGCAAGGCCTGCGCCGACAGCCTGTTGAGCGCCGAACGCGCGGCGCGCGCGGCCGGCCGTGGGCTATGGGCCGATCCAAATTTCGCCCCTTTGTCGGCTGAAAATCTTACCCGGCTTCAGGCCCAGCGGGGCCGGTTCGCGCTGGTCGAAGGCAAGGTCTTGTCGGTGCACGAGAGCGGAGCCACTATATATGTTAACTTCGGGCGGCGCTGGACCCGGGACTTTTCCGTCACGATTCTTAAACGCATGCGGCGGACATTCACGGCCGCCGGTATCGAACCGAAAAAGCTCGAAGGCCATCGCATTCGGGTGCGCGGCTGGATCGAGCAGCGCGGCGGCCCGATCATCGCGGCCGAGGCGCCCGAGCAGATCGAATTGGTAGACTGAGGCAACTGGGGTAACGCAGCCATGGCTGCAGTAGTGACAACGGCGTACCGGCTGCGCGGAATTGCGACCCTGCTGGCAGTGCTGCTGGCCGGCTGCACCAGCACGCCGGACAACCGCCAGGTTTCGCTGCCGGTACCGCAGGCCTCCGCGCAATCCGAGTTGCAGCCGGCCGAGGATCGCGAGCACCTGCGCATCCTGGCTTCCTATGGCGGCGTTTACGAGAACGCCCGCCTGCAGGCGACAATCGAAAAAACCGTCGGCCGTTTGGTGGCAGCCTCCGAACGGCCGGACCTGAAATACAAGGTGACGATCCTCAATTCGCCGGCCATCAACGCCTTCGCACTGCCGAATGGACACCTCTACGTCACCCGCGGACTGATCGTGCTCGCCAACGACAAGGCCGAACTCGCCTCCGTGCTGGCGCATGAAATGGGCCACGTGATCGCACGGCATGCCGCGATCCGCGAAGACCAGGCGCGGCAAGCCGCGCTCATCAGCCACGTGGTCAGCGACGTGCTCAGCGATCCGCAGATGGGCGCGCTGGCGCTCGCCAAGTCGAAGCTCACGCTGGCGAGCTTTTCGCGCGCGCAGGAATTCGAGGCCGACGGTATCGGCGTCGGCATTTCGGCGCGCGCCGGCTTCGATCCGTTCGGCGCCTCGCGCTTCCTCACCGACATGCAACGCAATGCCGACCTCAAGCCGGCCGAGGGCAGCACCGACGCGCGCGGCCTCGACTTTCTTGCCACCCATCCGGCGACGCCCGAGCGGGTCAAGAATGCGCTCGCCAACGCGCGGCAGTTCAGCGGCCCCGGCGCGGGCGAGCGCGACCGCAACGAATATCTCGGCATCCTCAACGGAATGGTCTATGGCGAGGACCCAAGCGAGGGCTTCGCGCGCGGCCGCCGCTTCCTGCATCCCAAGCTCGGCTTCACTTTCGTGGCGCCGCCCGGATTCTCACTGGACAACACCGCGCAGGCGGTGCTCGGCCTCAAGGGCGGCAACGAGGCGATGCGGCTCGACGTGGTCAGCGTGCCGGCCGAGCAGTCGCTGCCCGACTACCTGAAATCGGGCTGGATGGAGAATGTCGACCCGACGAGCCTCGAGGAATTCACCGTCAACGGTTTTCCGACGGCGACTGCAACCGCGACCGGCGACCAGTGGTCGTTCCGGCTGTTTGCCGTGCGTTTCGGCAGCGACGTCTATCGCTTCATTTTCGCGGCAAAAAATATGACCGCCCCGATTGACCACACGTTCCGCGACTCTATCGAGACCTTCCGCCGCATGAGCCTGAAGGAAAGCGCGCAGGTCCACCCGCTGCGCATGAAGATCGTCACCGTCGGCGCCAAAGACACGGTGGAATCGCTGGCGCGCCGCATGGCGAGTTCCGGTCATGGGCTCGACCGTTTCCGCGTGCTCAACGGGCTCGGGGCCCACGACCGGGTGAAGCCGGGCGAGAAGGTGAAGTTGGTGGTGGACTAGCGGCTCTCGTGTCCCGGACGCGGTGCAACACGAAGTGGTGCACCGCAAATCTGGGACCGAGACTATCTACATTAAAAAAAGCTGGACCCCGGGCGCAGCGTACCGCTAACGCGCTACGCTGCGCCCGGGGAACGCCTGAGAAGCTCAGCCCTCCCCAGCCTCGTAATTGATGGTGAATTCGGGCGGCACGTCGGGACCCCAGAGATAGAACGAATCCTCCGGCTTGTGATCGGCCGCCGGCCAGCGCATCTCCTTTGGGATGTAGTCGATATCGCAGGCATATTCCGCGAAGCTGCCCCAGGGATCGCGCACATAGTGGAAATAGTTCGAGCCGAGCACGTGGCGGCCGAGGCCCCAGCCCTTGGTGTAGCCCTTGTCATGCATCCGCATGGCACCGAGCCCGATGTCGCCAATGCTGGCCACATCCCAGCTGCAATGGTGGAAGCCGGGCGCGGATGACTTCACCAGCGCCAGCATATGATGATCGCTGCCGTGGATGCCGTGCATGAATGCTACCAGGTCGGAGGCGCGATCGGACAGGCGCAGGCCCAACGTGCGTTCGTAGAACTTGATCGAGGCGTCGACATCGGCGGTGAAGGTCAGGACATGCGACAACCGGCGCGGCCGCACCGGCGGATTCTTGGCACGAATGGCGGCGCCGGCAACGCCACCCGTCGCGGGCGTCCATTGGCTTTCCGTTTTTTGATTGGGCGATACTTTCGGCGCGACCTTCACCTCGATCAGCACGTTTTCATGATTGCGAAACCAGAAGCCGTTGCTCTGGAAGCCGGGCGGCGGATCGATCAGCTTGACGCCGCTACCTTCGATGCGCGCCTTCAGCCGCGGCAGATCCTCGGCGTAGCAGCCGAACGAGAGATGATGCAGCGCTTTGGTCTTGCCCTCCACCACCGAACCCCAGCGGTGATCGTGGCCGAAGGTCTTGATCGCCAGCGTGTTGCCGTCGCGCGCGGTGTCGAGGCCGAAATTGTCGTAGAATTCCTGCGCGATATTGACGTCGGGCACCGCCAGCACGAACTGGTCGAGCGAATGCACGCCGAGCGCATCGGCTTCCGTCGTGGGCGCCACATAGCCGAGATTGGCGGTCATCGATCGCTCCCCTGCTCGTCGCCCCTACCAGGACCTGCATCCTAACCGGCGTAACGCGGCGGGCAAATCGCGGCGGCTGCCGCTCAGGGGCGCAAATACACGTAGCCCATCGCTTGCAACTCGGCGATGCGGACCACGCCGCCCTGATCGGCCGCAATAAAGCCAGGCAGCAGATCCTTGAGCGTGATTTTCTGCGCCTTCATGGTGTTGCCGCAAGCATTGAGCTCGAGGCCGGTCTTGGCGAATTCACCGACATGACGCGCCAAATCCGGCGGTGCCGAAGCCGCCTGGAACGCCTTGAGCGCCGGCCCGTGCACGACCAGCGAAATCGTCACTTTGTCCGGGCCGCCCACGCCCTGGTAGTGGTTGCGGATATTTCCCAACACGAAATTGACCTTGTCGAGATCGGACAAATGATAGACGACCTTCGACTTGTCGGGGCCGGATGCCGCCTTGGCACGCTGCGCACTGCTGACGGCCGCGAGCAATCCGCCGGCACTGGCGAGCGCGGCGGCGAGAATGTTGCGTCGATCCATGGTTTGCTCCCTCCGTGATTTCTTTGACGGCGTCATACCGTCACCTGTGCCGCATGGCGGCGAGTTCCTTGCGATCGGTGATGAGTGCCCGGCATTCGTCGAGATCGGCCCGATCGAGCCGGAACACGCGGTCGTCGGCGCCGCCGCTGAGATCGAGACCCTCATCGTCCGGTTTGTTGTCGTGCCAGATGCGGATGCGGTCGAGGCGGATGAGCGTGGACTTGTCGGCGCGCGCCAGCTCCACCGAGATCCCGCCGCCGTCGCAGTCGACACCGCAGCCGAGCTGCAGCTTATCGGCGGACACTTCGGACGTCATTGGATGGCCGCAGTCGCCGCTGGAATTGAATTTGCCGGGCCGGTCGCGGAAGCTGAGACCGAGCCGGAAGGAATAGTTGAGCAATTTGTCTTCCGGCACCACCTCGGCCGTGATCAGCAACGTCATGGCGCGGATTTTTTGCAGCCGGTGCTGGGCGAGATGCGAGGTATCGTAGTGGCGCGTGAAACAAGCATTAGACTTGCTGTCGGTTCCGACCGGCCCCGCAAACAGCCGCTTGGCAAAACCATTGTCCTTGCCGGCGTCTTCGGCGCGGGCCTCGGCGTCGCCGGCAGCCACCAGCGCGAGCAATGCAAGAGCCGCCATCGATCGATATTGCATGACACCGCCTCCAGTCGTCAGCGGCTACCGGTCCATCAGGCGGCAGTCTACAATAAAAAGCCCGGCATCGCTGCCGGGCTTTTCGTCATTGGTTGGCGCCGCGATCGAGAGGATATCAGGCCGCCTCTTCCTCGGTGGCGGGCTCGCCGTCCGCCTCATCGGCGGGCTTCGGCCCACGCCTAGGGCCCTTGGCCAGCGCGCCTTCGATCTCCTTGATCGCTTCGGTCTCGGTGATGCGTTGCACCGCCGCGATTTCGCGCGACAGCCGGTCGAGGGCGGCCTCATAAAGCTGCCGCTCGGAATAGGACTGCTCGGGCTGCGTCTCCGAGCGGTAGAGGTCGCGCACCACCTCGGCGATGGCGACGATGTCGCCGGAATTGATCTTGGCTTCGTATTCCTGCGCCCGGCGCGACCACATGGTGCGCTTGATGCGCGCGCGTCCCTTGAGCGTTTCGAGCGCACGCTTGACCAGCGGGCCTTCCGCCAACTTGCGCATGCCGACCGACACGATCTTGGCGGTGGGAACCCGCAGCGTCATCTTGTCCTTGACGAAGTTGATGACGAACAGTTCGAGCTTGGCGCCCGCGACCTCTTGTTCCTCGATAGCCAGAATCTGGCCGACCCCGTGGGCGGGATAGACGATGAACTCGTTGGTCTTGAAGCCTTGTCGTTGGGTAGTCTTCTTGCTGGGCATTCCGGGCAAAACTCCTTCACCGGCGCCTTTACGGCCGCCGGCCAATTTGGCTGCGGGAGCCCCGTTGCGGACAGCGCCGCGCGAGGCATGGGAGGTCCGCCGCGCTTCGGCAGACTTTTTCGGTCTCCGGCTCATACCGGTGGAACCTTTCTTAGCTTTTTGACGCGGTTTTCCTGCCACTGCTCACGCGTGGATTGCACGCCCTCTTGCCAAACCCTTGGGTATAGCCGCGAAAAATAAGGCTCCCGAGAGGGGGAGCGCATCCGTAGCGGCGTTTTTCATCTTCATCGGATTTCACGCATATAGCACATTTTTGGCCAAAATCAAAGCCTTATGGCATCGCAAAAGCGCAATTCAGAAGTAACGTGCCTGCAAAATTGACATATCGGTTAAAATTAGCGCTGCACGGCTGTCTCGCATACAACCGGAGGTGGCAGATTAGGGGCAAGCGCACGGATTAATCGCCTGTTCCCGGCTTGGGCGAAAAGAACTTCTTGAACTTGTCGGGCACGTCTTCCCAGTCCTTGGCGTCGGCCGGCGGTTCCCGTTTGACCGTTATATTCGGCCAGACCTTGGCGTATTCGGCGTTCAATTCCAGCCACTTTTCAAGGCCCGGCTCGGTATCCGGCTTGATCGCCTCGACCGGGCATTCCGGCTCGCAGACACCGCAATCGATGCATTCATCCGGATGGATGACCAGCATGTTTTCGCCTTCGTAGAAGCAGTCCACCGGACAAACCTCCACGCAGTCCATTAATTTGCACTTGATGCAGACTTCGTTGACGACGTAGGTCATTCCGGCTCCGGACAATATGCAGCAGCGCTGCCTATCGTAACGTCAGATAGGCCGCAAGGCACTCTGCCGCTACGGCTCGCCTGGGCTTAGCGGTCTTTTCAGGGCGAGACTTTACGGGGACTGCCGCCGAAGATGCAGGCCTTGACCCCGGAACTCGTTGTCAAATCACGGTAAAGCGCGCGGGCAGCGGGCGCGGACCCGCGCTTTTCGCAAAAACCCTCAACCGCAACCACCTTGACTACGCGATCGAGCGCCAGCGTCACCACATCGCCGATACGCACCGGCTGGCTGGGCGCGGTCATCCGCTTGCCGTTGAGCCGCACGAAGCCGGCTTCGGCAAGCGCGGAGGCGGCGCTGCGCGTGCGCACCATGCGCGCGTGCCACAGCCATTTGTCGATGCGTTGCCGGTCCAAGCGGCTCAGGACTCTTTGGTATTCTGTTCGAGCTGCTGCTTGAGGGCGGCGAGCTTGGCGAAGGGCGAATTGGGATCCGGCTGTTTGTTGCGATTTTCCGAGCCGCCATGCGGCTTTGCGTAATACTGCTCGCGCTCGGCGCGCTCCACACGATCGCCTTTGTCGCGGCGCGGCGGACGATCGCGGCGTTGCCCGCCATCCTTACGCTCGGGACGCTGGCCTTGGCGTTCCATGCGCTGCTGGCGCTCGTGCCGCTGCTGACGCTGATCGCGGTCGCGCGTTGGGCGAAAAACATGTGGTTTTTCAGTGGCTTCGGCGGATGCCGGCGCTGCCGCAGCATCCGCTGCAGCCGCCGTAGCAACGACCGCTTCAGCTTCCGCAGGCGCCGGCGCGGCCACTTGCACGGGCGCTTTTGCCGGACGACGCGGGCGGCGCGGCCGATTGGGCCGCTTCTCGAAGCGGCCGGCCGGACGCCAGACCTCGATCATGGCCGGCTCGACGGCCGCGGCCGAACCCGCCGGAGCTGCGCTGTTCGTCTGCCAGACGTCAGAAGAACCGGCGGCAGATTGTTCCGGAGCAACTTGTTCTTCTGGACGAACTTCGCCCGGCGCCGGCAGACCATCGGCCACGGGTGTTTTTTGTTCTACCGGCTCGCTTGCCGCCACCTCGACCGGCGGCGACCCGGCCGCCAGCGGCTCGACGTCCGGCGGGACGATGGATGGGTCGAGCACTGGCGCGGCCATCTCGGCGATCGCTGCGCCGGCGGCGGTTGAATCGGCCGCTTGCGCTTCGGCCGCTGCCGGCTCGGCTTGCGGCACCGGCTCGGCCGGCTTGGCCTCCGCCGGCTTCGGCTTGCGGTCCATGCGATAGCCGAGCGAACGCAGGATGGAGGCAAAATCTTCGCCCGAAGCGCCGGTGAGCGAGGTCATCGCGCCGGTGACGGTAAAGCCGCGGCCGTCGAACACGCCGTCCGGTTTGGTACCCGGCGAGGTTTCGCGCCAGGACAGCGCCGGACGGATCAGATCGGCGAGCCGCTCCAAAATATCGACGCGCACCGCGCGCTCGCCGCACACGCGATAACCGGCGGTGCGGTAGAGCGGCTTCGGCGTTTCCTTGTCGACCGGAATTGAGGTGCGCCCGGACGCCGCCAGATGCAGCAGATCGGAAACGCCCTTGGCGTCCGGGCTCTCGTGCTTGAGCGCCCACAGTTGTGTTGCCAGCGCGCGCGGCGCCGGCTTGAGTAAGAGCGGCAGATAGATGTGATAGGCGCCGAAGCGCACGCCGTATTTGCGCAACATGGCGCGCGCCGGCTGATCGAGGCCTTTGACCTCTTCGGCCACCTTCTGGCGCTCCAAAACGCCGAGCGCTTCGACCAATTGAAACGCGATTCCGCGCGCCATGCCGGTCACGTCGTCGGCGGCGGTGAGCGAGAACAGCGGCGCCAGCAGCTTCTCGATATGCGTCTTGAGCCAGAGGTCGAGCCGGGTTTGCACCAGTTCTTTCGCCGGCCCGGTCAGATGCTCGTCGGCGACGATGCGCACGCGCGGGCGCAACACGTCGTCGCCCGCGATCAGTTTGCCGACCACGTCGCCGGTCCAGCGCAGCGCGCCGTCGTTCGCCAGCACGATATGGTCATTCGACGATTGCGACAGCTTGGTGGCGCGCAGCTCGATCTCGCCGGCGAGCGCCTTCTGCGCGGCAGCGTTAAGGGCCTTGGCTTCGGAGCCGGCGGCGGAAGCATCGGGCGCGAACATGAAACCGTCGAGGCGCCCGATCACATGGCCCTCGACGGTCACCTCGCCAGACTTTCCGATTTCAGTTTCCAACATCGTGTTCTCTCGCAGCCGCCGCATCAACACGCTGGTGCGGCGATCCACGAAACGTTCGGCCAGGCGTTCGTGCAGCGCATCGGACAGCTTGTCTTCAACCGCGCGGGTGACACCCTGCCAATGCTCCGGATCGGCGAGCCAATCCGGGCGGTTGGCAACGAAAGTCCAGGTCCTGACATGCGCGATCCGGTTGGAGAGAGTATCGATGCCGCCGTCGATCCGGTCGGCCTGCGCCACTTGTTGATTGAACCAGTCGACCGGGATGTTACCCTCTCGCATCAAAAATCCATAGAGGGTGACCGCCAGTTCGGCATGGGTGGCGGGCGCGATCTTGCGATAATCGGGGACCTGGCAAGTATCCCACAACCGCTCGATGGCCGCAGGCTTGACTGCCAGCGATCGCACCTCTTGGTCGCGCGCGGCATGTTCTAAAACGAGAATGTCTTCCGCGATCGGCGCGCGCGTGAGCCCTGGCTCGTTCGGCGTGGCCGCCAGCGAGGCCTGCAACGCGCCGATCGAAGCGAAATCGAGATCGGAATTGCGCCATTGCAGCTGGCGGATAGGCTCGAAAGTGTGGCTCTCCAGCGCCTGCACCAGTTCCGGCTCGAACGGATCGCAACGCCCGGTGGTGCCGAACGTGCCGTCGCGGGTGGCGCGTCCGGCGCGGCCGGCGATCTGCGCCAGCTCGGCCGGATTGAGCTTGCGGAACTGGTAGCCGTCGAATTTGCGGTCGCTGGCAAAAGCAACATGATCGACGTCGAGATTGAGGCCCATGCCGATGGCGTCGGTGGCGACCAGATAATCCACATCGCCGGACTGATAGAGCGCGACCTGCGCGTTGCGGGTGCGTGGGCTGAGCGCGCCCAGCACCACCGCGGCGCCGCCGCGCTGGCGGCGGATCAATTCGGCGATGGCGTAAACTTCGTCGGCCGAAAACGCCACGATCGCCGAGCGCGACGGCAGCCTTGTCAGCTTCTTCTCGCCGGCGAATGTGAGCATCGACAGCCGCGGTCGGCTGACGATATGGGCGCCCGGCAGCAATTTCTCCACCATCGGCCGCACGGTGGCGGCGCCCAGCACCAGCGTTTCTTCGCGCGCGCGCATGTTGAGCAGGCGGTCGGTAAACACATGGCCGCGTTCGAAATCGGCGCCGAGCTGGACCTCGTCGACCGCCAGGAACGCCACGTCGAGGTCGCGCGGCATGGCTTCCACGGTGCAAACCCAGAAGCGCGGATTGGCCGGCTTGATCTTCTCCTCGCCGGTGATCAGCGCCACGCTGGCTGCGCCGACGCGGTCGACCACCTTGTTGTAGACCTCGCGCGCCAACAGCCGCAGCGGCAGCCCGATCATGCCGGAGGAATGCGCCAGCATGCGCTCGATCGCCAGATAGGTCTTGCCGGTATTGGTCGGGCCGAGCACGGCGGTGACGCCGGCGCCACGGGCGCGCGATCCACGGTTCGGCTGCGGGGAAAACGAGATGGCCATTACGCGCCCAACTTATGCGTCATGCCCGGCACTCGACTCGGGTCCGGGCATGACGAAGGGAAGCTTCCTGTATCACAATGCGACGGCACACAAGCCCGCGGTTAAGCATTAGAACGAGTCTGGAACGAAACGCGCCCGAATCACTGACTCAGGGGCAATACGGCTTCGTTCACGGCGACATCTGGCAAGGGATTCCCGGCAAGCTACCAGATCGGGTAGCGCCGCGCGATTCCGGGCGCCGTTTAGCCCCGCTAAACGTTAACAGGGGCGCGAGTTGGCTCCGGCGCAAGAGTCAAGGCCCGGCCAGCCTTATTGCGCCTTCACGCCATTGGCGGAAGCCCGGGTCGTGATCGGCACCGACACGAATTGGGTGGCTTCCAGCACAACCTTGCCGATGGGGCTCGGCCCTTGCGCGCGGAACGGCACCAGCACGCGCGTGCCGGCGATCGGCGCCAGCCAGACTTCGATGTCACGCAACTTGGCAATGTAGCGGATGGTCTTGCGCGACGGGATGAAGCCGGCGACCGGCGAGAAATAGACCGCGCAGACCACCACCTGACCGGCATAGCCCTTGTCCGCCTTGACGTGGTCCATACGCTTGAAGGCGAGTTGCAGGTCGTAGCGCAGCCGGCCGTCGAACACCGCCAGCGAGCGCTGGCAGGCTTCCGGCGACAGCGGATTGCCTTTGCCCGGCGTGCGCAGCAGTACCGCGGTCATCGGATCGAGAATGCCGTGCTGGTGCGCCTCGGTGATCGGCACGCGATCCGGCTCGGTTTCCATCGGCGGATCGAGCCGCGAGTCCTTGACGTCGCCATTGTCGAGCGTGAGGCGGACGTCGTCGGTCTTTTTGCTGGTGACGACGGTGGACACGTAATTCGAGGTCAGCGGCGCGCCGGCTTGCAGCGTGCCATTGGCGGCGCTGGTGCCCTGACCGCGGGTGAACACGCGCACCAGGCCGGTGGTCGCGCCGTTCGCCGCCGCCATGTAGTGGGTGTCGGTGATATCGATGACCCAGCTACCCTTGCCGATGGTGATGCCGGCGAGCGTTACCGAGTAGCGCGCGTCCAGTCTGCCCTGCGCGCGCGTGGCCACCGGCGCGGCGAGCGCGAGCGCCATGGCGAGCATCGGCACGAGGCGGAAATGGCAGCGCTTTGCCAGCACGGACTTTCATCCTCCTTGGCACCGAGGCGAATGCTTCGCGCAGGTGCCGGCCGACGCCGGACATATAGCCGGCAGTGCCGACCGGCATGCAAGGGGCGCGCCGGTCGAAGCGGCCATTGCCCCACAGGAAAGCGGTGCGGCCGCCGGGTTCGCGGCGCAATAAGTTGGCGCCGATTAAGTCGAATGTTGGGTCGCCGGCCGACGGCGCACAGGATCGATGCAGGGCCCGAAAACGGCTAAAATCCCGCCATATTGCGCGGCTTGACGCTTTCCCACCCGCTCTTTATACGTGCGCCCGACTTCCACGATCACCGAGCTGACCGGCGCTTGCGGGCGCCGGCGAATTTTGAGGGATGTGCCATGGCATGGCGTTGCGAATTGACTGGCAAGGGGCCGATGTCCGGTCATAAAGTGAGCCACTCCAATATTAAGACCAAGCGTCGCTTCATGCCGAACCTGCGCAACGTCACACTGATTTCCGATTCGCTCCAGCGCAAGGTGCGGGCGCGGGTGTCGGCCAATGCGCTCAAGACGGTCGACCATCGCGGCGGGCTCGACGCTTTCCTGCTCAAGGCCAAGGACGCCGAACTCGCGCCCAAGATGCTCGAGCTCAAGCGCGCCATCATGAAGAAGAAGGCCGTCGCCGCCGCGGCGGGCTGAGTTTTTTCAACGCGCGATTTAGGTGTCATGGCCGGGTTTGTCCCGGCCATTTCGTTTGTGGGCGATTGCCTCACTCCCCCACCAGCGCGAATTGCAGCAGCAGGTTGCGCTGGATGGCGGAGAAATTATCGTCCGACACCAGCGTGATGATGGTTTCGCCCTCGGCGTTGCGATGCACCGCGATGCCTTCCATGTTGTCGATCTGATAGCCGAGATCGGCGACGATCAGTGGCTTGCCATCAACCGTCGTGTCCGGCTTGATACGGCTGAGCGGGATGCGGCGGATGCGCATGGCGACGCCGCGCAGCGGCGAATAATGCCGTTCGAGCAGTAACAGATCCGCTGGGGCCAGGATGGTGCAGTCGGTGACGTCGAAATCGTCGCTGCGCTGGACCGAAAAGCGCGCGACCTTGTTGCCGTCGAGAATGTACGAGCGATGATTGCCGTGCGCATCGAGGCTGTGCTCGGTGATGACGATCAGCTGGCCGGCGAGCGGGGCGCCTTTCGGCGGCACCGTCAGGCATTCCAGGCTCTTGTTGTAGGTGAAAGTCTTGAAATCGTCCGGCACCTTGATCGGCTCGCCGCGCGCCAGCAAGCCGTCGCGGCGATAGTCGAAGCGCAGGATTTTTTCCACCCGCTCGATGCCAACATAAAGGATGCCGTTGGTTTCGGTGAGCGACTCGGTATCGAACCAGTGGCGCGATGCGAGCGGCTTGCCGTCGGGCCCGAGGATCGGCGCCATCTCGGCATCGGCGATGCCGGCGGGCCGCCCGTTGTCATAGACGATGCGCCCGCGCAGCCAGGAGCCGTTGTCGGTGAGGCTCAAAAAGTGGTTGCCGTCGGGTTCGACCAGCAGCGCGGAAATGCCGCCGAAGGGTTCGTATGGCGAGGTGAGTTCGAGGCCGCCGCGGAACTCCAGCGCACCGAAACGCACGCGCGTCGGATCGCGGTTGTCGAAGGACTCGATCGGCAGCGCACGCACCGCGATGTGGGTGATTGCCTGGCTGGTGCGCAGCGCAGCCAGCGCATACGAGCCGGCGACGATCGACAGCGCCGCCATTGCGATGCCGGCGAGGAGCCAGCGGCGGCGCGGCGCGCCCGCGATCACGCTACGCGCCTCCTGCGCAGCGGGCGCGGCGGCTCGGCGGCGGCATGCTCCTCGAACAGCTCGGCGAGCTTTTCGGTCATGGCGCCGCCCAGCTCCTCGGCGTCGACGATAGTGACGGCGCGTCGGTAATAGCGCGTCACGTCATGGCCGATGCCGATGGCGATCAATTCGACCGGCGAACGGGTCTCGATCTCCTCGATCACCCAGCGCAGATGGCGCTCGAGATAATTGCCGGGATTGACCGACAGCGTCGAATCGTCGACCGGCGCGCCGTCGGAGATCATCATCAGAATCTTGCGCTGCTCGGTGCGCGCCAACAGCCGCTTATGCGCCCAGTCGAGCGCCTCGCCGTCGATGTTCTCCTTGAGCAGGCCTTCGCGCATCATCAGACCGAGATTCTTGCGCGCGCGCCGCCAGGGCGCGTCGGCCGACTTGTAGATGATGTGGCGCAGATCGTTGAGCCGGCCGGGATTGCCCGGCTTGCCGGCGGTGAGCCACTGCTCGCGCGACTGCCCGCCCTTCCAGGCGCGCGTGGTAAAGCCGAGGATCTCGACCTTAACGCCGCACCGTTCCAGCGTGCGCGCCAGAATATCGGCGCAGGTGGCGGCGACCGTGATCGGGCGCCCGCGCATCGAGCCGGAATTGTCGAGCAAGAGCGTCACCACGGTGTCGCGGAACTGCATGTCCTTCTCGGCCTTGAACGAAAGCGGATGCAGCGGATCGATCACGATGCGCGACAGCCGCGCCGGATCGAGCTGACCTTCCTCCAGATCGAACTCCCAGGAGCGGTTCTGCTGCGCCATCAGCCGGCGTTGCAGGCGGTTGGCGAGACGGGCGACCACGCCTTGCAGATTCGACAGCTGCTTGTCGAGATAGCCGCGCAAGCGATCCAGTTCCTCCGGCTCGCACAGTTCCTCGGCCGCCACGGTCTCATCGAATTTCATGGTGAAGGCGCGATAATCCGGGCCGCGCGGCTGGTTGTCGCCGAAATGACGCGGCCGCTGCGGCTCGCCCGGGTTCTCGGCGTCGCCCATTTCGCTGTCGTCGGCCATGTCGGCGGTCGGGGCTTCGGCCGCTTCGGAGGCGCTATCGGGCATGTCCTCGGCGGATACTTGCGTGTCTTCCGTGCTCATGCGCTGCATCTCGTCGCTGTCGGCGGCGTCGCCGTCCTCGCCGGAGTCCTGCTTGCGGCGATCGTCCTCACCTTCCTCTTCTTCGTCCTCGGAATCCCGGCTGCGGTCATCGCCCATTTCGAGCGCGTCGAGCAGGTCGTGCACCGCGTCGCCGAACTGGCGCTGATCCTCGACCACGGTCTCCAGCCGGTCGAGATCGCGCCCGGCGCGCGCTTCGATCAGCGGCCGCCAGAGATCGACCAGCTTCTTGGCCGCTGGCGGCGGCGCCATGCCGGTCAGCCGCTCGCGCACCAGCAGCGCCAGCGCGTCCTCGATCGGGGCGTCGGCGCGCTCGGTGATCTGGTCGAACTTGCCGCGGTGGAAGCGCTCGTCCAGCATGGCGGTCAGATTCTTGGCGACGCCGTCCATGCGGCGCGCGCCGATCGCCTCGACGCGGGCCTGCTCGACCGCCTCGAACACCGCGCGCGCCTGCTGGCCGCCCGGCTGCAGGCGGCGATGCATCGCCGGATCGTGGCAGGCAATGCGCAGGGCAATCGCGTCGGCGTGGCCGCGTACGATCGCCGCCTCGCCGCGGCCGAGCTTGCGCGGCGGCTCCGGCAGGCGGACCTTGCCGCCCATCAGGCCGGGGCGTTCGGCGGCGAAGGCGACTTCCAGATCGGGCTTGCGCGCGATCGCGCGCAGGCAGCCGGTAACCGCGCGCTTGAACGGCTCGGTCGGCGAGTCCTTGGGCGACGGTTTGCTTCTGATATTCGAGGCCATTACAGCGCCTTGCTTAGCCAACTTCGGTGATGACCGCGCGGAAATCCAGCCAGCCTTCCGAATTCGCGATATCCCAGCTTGCGATAGAAGCCGGGCGCTTGAAAACTGAAGGTGTCAACATAGGCATTCTTGATGCCACGGCGGCGGGCCTCTTTTTCCGCGAGACGCATGACCTTCGACCCGAATCCTTTGCCGCGAAACTCGTCCGCCACCCAAAGCAGCGCGATGAACATCCAGCCGAGATAAGTCTCCGCCAGAAGACCGCCAACGATGGCGCGCTTGTGCCGGAGCGTGATCGCCAGAGGCTTGAACCCGAAATCGCCCAGGACCTGCCTGTTCGAGGCACGCAGACCCTTCAGGACCGCGCGGCGCGCCGGCCCAATGGTTCGCTCGATTTTGACCTCGGGCATCGCACGCTCATCAACTCAACGCCACGTTGACCGAGGATTCCGGCAATTCGACGCCGAAGCAGCGTTGATAGAACTCGGCCACGATCGGGCGCTCCAGCTCGTCGCATTTGTTGAGGAAGGTAAGCCGGAAAGCAAAGCCGATATCGTTGAAGATTTCGGCGTTCTCCGCCCAGGTGATCACCGTGCGCGGGCTCATCACCGTCGAGATGTCGCCGTTCATGAAGGCGTTACGCGTGAGATCGGCGACCCGCACCATCTTGTTGACGATGTCGCGGCCCTGCTCGTTGCGATAGTGCTTGGCTTTCGCCAGCACGATCTCGACCTCGTTGTCGTGCGGCAGGTAATTGAGCGTGGTGACGATCGACCAGCGGTCCATCTGGCCCTGGTTGATCTGCTGGGTGCCATGATAGAGGCCGGACGTGTCGCCCAAGCCGACCGTATTGGCGGTGGCGAACAAGCGGAAGCAGGGATGCGGCTTGATCACCTTGTTCTGGTCAAGCAGCGTCAGCCGACCGGAGACTTCCAACACGCGCTGGATCACGAACATGACGTCCGGGCGGCCGGCGTCGTATTCGTCGAAGCAGAGCGCGATATTGTGCTTGAGCGCCCACGGCAGGATGCCGTCGCGGAACTCGGTGACCTGCTGGTTGTCCCTGATGACGATGGCGTCCTTGCCGATCAGGTCGATGCGGCTGATGTGGCTGTCGAGGTTGACGCGCACGCAGGGCCAATTAAGCCTAGCGGCCACCTGCTCGATATGGGTCGACTTGCCGGTACCGTGATAGCCGGTGACGATGACGCGGCGGTTTTTGGCAAAGCCGGCGAGTATGGCGAGCGTGGTCGGGCGGTCGAAGCGGTAGTCGGGGTCGAGCTCGGGCACGTGCTCGTCCGGCTTGGAGTAAGCCGGCACTTCCATGTCGCTGTCGATGCCGAACTGCTGGCGGATCGACACTTTCATGTCGGGCAAGTTGTCGTAACCGTCGCCGGCCATTTCTTGAGTTGCAGCAGTCAATTGAACCTCCGTGGCTTCGCGCTATCCCGAAGCCTGTTTACGCCTCGACTCGTCCGGCCGGCTGATGGCGGCAACTTAGCAGACGGCGCGCCGGCGAAAAACCCAGGGCCGGCGAATGCCCCCATCAACAATATCAATGAGATAGGTACGTTCGGGCCTGAGCGGAAGGCGGGGCTGGGTTGCTCGCGGTGCCGGCTACCGGGACGGAGAATTACGGCGGCCGTTTCAATCTGCCGGGCTTGCCGAGGTTTGCTGCAGCAGCTGTGTCGTGGATGTGCCCGAGACTCGCGTGGCCAGATTGATCTCCGCCATCGCATGACCGCCATAATCCCTAAAGCGGGCCGAAATAATGGGCATGTTCAATTTTTGCAGCTCTTTGGGCAGCGCCGCTTTCAGTTTCTCCGGGTCGATCGCGCTTTGCAACGCGTTGTAGGCCTTCTTGTTGATGTCGATATCGGCAAGCTTGAGAACCGTATCCGCGTATTGCCCGCCCAGCTTTATGTTTGACTTGGCAAACTCCAACGCGATCTTTTCATTATCTTTTCTAACAAAATAAACCGGCAGACTGGCATCGAACGGCTGCGTGTCATTCTTGTTTTTCTTCAGATTCGTCCAGGTATGAAGCACCGGAACCTTCATATTGATAAATCCGATTTTCTTCTTCTGCCATTTGATTTCGGATTTCGAGGGTCCAACAACGCAGTTCCAAATATCGACATGCCCGCGGACAAATATGACAAGTTGATCGGCACGCGGCCAGAGCGAACCGTTCTCGATAGCGACGACCGGATTTGGACTATCGACGGTTCGGTTTGCGCAGTTATCGGCAGGCGGCTTAAACGTGCCGACCACGTCCGGGAATTTTTTTTGAAGATCGATGAGATCGGCGAGAATTCGCGCGCTCACCACAAGCTCGTTGTCTTCGAATTTGACATTGATCCACGAGGTCGCGATTACCGTAATCGGCACGCCGTTGACATTGTTCTCGATTGCGATCGGTCCGACGGCTAATTGGGCGGCAGCTTGCGATGCGAGGACGGCCGAGAGAACTGCGCCTACTAAATACGCCCGCATGTTCAACTCCCCAACTCACAGCAGGCTAAATCCGTCATGCGCAAAACGCCAGCGCAAACTTGACGGTAAAATCGGCGCCACGCCGCGCAGCAGAAATCGAACGTGCGCGGCGCCAAACAAAAATAATTTCGCATCCGCGTGACCGCCGATGCGGTCTACCAACGCGGCGGAAACACGCGAAGCGCACGCGTGCCAAAGTTCCGCCATAAATTTTCCAGGAGTCGGCCGCGATTGGCCCGCCGCAACCGACGGACCGCTCGCGCAAAGTTCCATGGGCGCGGGCGCTGCCTTATTTAACGGACGCTTTACCGCGTTCGCAGGCGCGGCGCGCGTATTTACCCGCAATTAAGTGCAGCACTAAGAAAATGTTAAGGACAAAGGCCGGGGGACCAATATGGCGCATCAATTGGGGCGGTTTAGCATGGCGATCGCAGTCATCGCGCTGGTTGCGACCGGGCTCTACCAATTCAGCGGAGCCGTCAGCGTCGACACGGGCGCGCACGGCGTGTTTTTTCATTCCCAGAGATAGTGGCTGCTAGCGCTGGCCGCCGCCGGCCGATTCAGCCGAAACCGACCGACTTCAGGTAATTATACGACTGGATCACCTCGACCAGGCGGTCCTCGCTCGAGCGATCGCCGCCATTGGCGTCCGGGTGGTGGCGCTTCACCAGTTCCTTGAAGCGCATCTTCACCTGATGCGGGGTGGCACCGATGTCGAGCCCGAGCGTATCGAGCGCCTTGCGCTCGGCATTGCGGATCGGCCGGGTTTCCGCGCGCGCTTGCTGCTCGGCGCGCACACCGTCGCCGAACAGGCTGAACGGATCGGCGTCGGGGGCGTTGCCGAAAGCGCGAAAATCCACCCGCGCATTCGCCTTGCCGGTGCCCATCTTCCAGGTCGGGCGATGGCCGGTCATGGCGTCCTTCTGATAGGCCATCACGGCGGCGTCGTTCATGCCCTTGAAGAAATTATACGACTGATTGTATTGCCGCACGTGTTCCAGGCAGAAGCGCCAGTAATCCTTCTCGTTATCGCGTCCCTTGGGCGCACGATGGCTGGCCTTTTCCTTGCAGCCCGCCCATTGGCAAGCCGGCCCGCCGGTTTTGGCCCGGCGGTCCTTGTCCGGCTTGACGCGGACGCTATCGAAAAGGGGCGAGTCGAATTTCATGACCGAACATTATGCGCCGTTACGCGTGTCACCTTCAAGACTTGACAGATGCAATACGACTTTAAACCGCCATATAGCAGCCATTGACCCGCAGCCTGGCGTCTCCTAAGCGGGCAGTATGCGGACCGCCGATCTCATCACAAAGAAGTTGACCGAGGCTTTCGCGCCGCAAAGCCTCAAGGTGGTGGACGAATCGGACCGGCATGACGGCCATTCCGGGTCGCGGCCGGGCGGGCAAACTCATTACCGGGTCTATATCTTGGCTGACGCCTTCAAAGGTAAGACCCGGCTCGAACGCCATCGCCTGATCAACGCAACACTTTCGGGTGAGCTGGCCGGTGGCGTGCACGCGCTCGCCATCCACGCCACGGCGCCGGGGGAAGCCGGGACCGCCTAGCACGCGGGGCCACGGCCGTTTCGAGCAAGCGCCGACCCATAGAGGCGCGCGGCAAAATGCGCTTGGTGCATCGACCCAACACATGTCGTTGAAATTTCACCCGGAATGTTGCGCGAAAAACTTGCGCGCAAAATCCACGAATCAGCGCAAGTTGAATTTGCGACAAAAATTCGCCGTATTCGACAGCCGGCCAATGGAGCACACTGATGACCTATGAAAATACCTCTTGTGCGCCGTGCGTTCGAGTCATCGTCGTTGCCAATGAAAAAGGCGGTTCGGGCAAATCCACCATCGGAATGCATATTGCCATCGCATTGATGCGGTCGGGGCAAAGCGTCGCCACGGTCGACCTCGATTGGCGGCAACGGACCTTCACCCACTACATCGACAACCGGTTGGCCTGGGCGCGGCAACGCGGCAAAGAGCTGCCGACGCCGACGCATGTTTGCTTCGATGAGGAGTCCGAGTTCCTGAGCGCCGAGAACGAGACGGCGGGACGCGCGGCCTGCGTCGCCACATTGCAGAACCTGGCCAGCAACCACAGTTACCTCGTCATCGACACGCCGGGCCACAATCACTATCTGGCGCGGCTGGCCCATATGATGGCCGACACGCTGATCACGCCGCTGAACGACAGTTTCGTCGATCTGGACGTGCTCGGCAGCGTCGATCCGGAGACTTTCAGCGTCAACGGCATCAGCCACTATGCCCGCCTCGTCGAGGACGCCCGGCGCGAGCGGCAGATTGCCGGTAAATCCGACACCGATTGGATCGTGCTGCGCAACCGGCTTTCGACGCTGACCTCGCGCAACAAGCGTTTCGTCGGCGATGCCCTACAGGATCTATCGCAAAAGCTGGGCTTTCGCTGCATCGAAGGCTTCGCCGAGCGGGTCGTCTTCCGCGAATTCTACCCGCGCGGGCTGACCGCCGTCGACGATCTCGACGAAATTACGCTGGGCACGCGTCCGACCATGTCGCACGTGACGGCGCAGCTGGAAGTGCAAGACCTCATCGCCGCGCTCTTGGGCGCGCCCGTGCAAACGCTCGATCGCAGCGCCCAAGCCGACGCAGCGTAGGCGGGAAACGCAAGCGGATCATTCGCTGCCGTCCGGCGGTCTGATTTCGCCGCCGCCGGACGACCCGATTACACCCTTGCGGATCGCGATGGCGACCGCATGCACGCGATTACGCGCGCCAAGCTTTCGCGCTGCAACACGCAGATAATGCGCGGCCATACTTTTGCTCACGCCAAGTGCTGCGGCAATCTCATCGGCGGTCTTCCCCGCGGCAAACAAAGTAAGCGCCTCGAGTTCAACCGCATCCAACGGTCTCATCACGCATTACTCGCCCCACATGACGCAAAGAAAAAAATCTGAAGGCTAAGGTCGTGAATCGCGCGGCAGGTACCGATGTCGTGAAAATGAATTAATCGTCACATTCGGACGGAACTGAGGCGCCAACCGCCACATTCCTTCCGCGATTCTCAAGCGCGCCGACGAGAGCGGACGCGAACCGCCGGTAGAACAAGAACATGCGGTCGCGCGACGGTGTACAGTCGCCGCAATGCCACACTCAATGAAAAAATCTAGCCCGCCTTCGCCGTAACTTTGCGCGGCAGCGGCTGGATGCGCAGCGCGGTGATGCGGTTGCGCTCGCGCCGTAGCACGCGGAAGCGGAACCCGTGGAAGGTGAAGCTCTGGCCGACTTCGGGAATCGAGCGCGCCTCGTGGATAACGAGCCCCGCGATGGTGGTCGCCTCCTCGTCCGGCAGGTTCCAGTCCATGACGCGGTTGAGGTCGCGAATCGTCACCGCGCCGTCGACATTGACCGAGCCGTCGGGCTGGCGCCGCACGCCCGGCATGGCAACGTCGTGCTCGTCGGTGATGTCGCCGACGATCTCCTCCAGAATATCCTCGAGCGTGACCAGACCCTCGACCTCGCCATATTCGTCCACCACCAGCGCGAACGGCGTCTTGCGGCGGCGGAAGGCCTTGAGCTGCTCGGACACCGACCGCATGTCGGGCACGAACCAGGGCGCCGTCATCAGCGCGGCGATATCGACCTTGCCGGCATCGCCGTCGACCGCGTGCAGCGCGCGCAACAGATCCTTCACGTGCAAAATGCCGACGATGTTTTCCGGATTGCCGCGCCAGAGCGGTAGCCGCGTTACCGGCGAGGCAATCACCGCATTGACGACTTCTTCCGGCGGATCGTCCACTTTCAGGCTGATCATGTTGGTGCGGTGGACCATCACGTCGGACACCACCAGTTCGCGCAGGTCGAGCACGCCGCCGAACATGTCGCGGTCGAGCTTTTCCACGCCGCCTTCGCGGTGGAACAGGTCGACGGCGCCGCGCAATTCCTCGCGCGCCGACAACACCTGCTGGTCTTCGCCCACCGTCATGCCGACAAGTTTGAGCAGCCAGCGCACCAGCGCTTCGATCGCCATCAGCACCGGGCCAAAAAATCTGACGAACCAATACATCGGCCGCGCCACGCCGAGGGCGATGCGGTCGGGCGCGTTGAACGCGGCGGTTTTCGGCAGAATTTCGGAAAACACCACGACCAGGATGGTCATCGCGACCGTGGCATAGACCACGCCGGCCTTGCCGAACCAGGCCAGCAGCACGCCGGTCGCCAGCGCCGAGGCCGCGATGTTGACCGCGTTGTTGCCGAACAGCAGCGCGCCGAGCAGCCGTTCGCGGCTCTCCAGCAGGCGGTTGACGATGGCCGCGCGTTTGTTGCCCTGCTTTTCCAGCCGCGCCATGCTGGCGCGCGAGGAGGCGGTAAGCGCGGTCTCACTGCCGGCGAAGAACGCCGACAGCAGCAGGCAGATCACGACGATAACAACGGAAAGCCAGTCGTTCGCGGTCATAATTTTATTTCGTGGCGCATGATCTTATCCGAAAACCGGTTTCCACTTTTCGGGATCATGCGCTTGAGAGCTTATCGGCGAGGAATGCGCGCACCTCGGCCGCAGCAACGTCGTTCTCGACGAAGGCCTGACCGATGCCGCGCACCAGAATGAAGGTGAGCTTGCCGCGCTTTACTTTCTTGTCTTGGGAAATCAGGTCCATCAGCGCGTCGATGCCCGGCACGCCGCCGGGGACTTGCTTTAAATAAGTGGGCAGGCCGACCGCCGCAAGATGAGCGCAGGCGCGCGCGGCCTCGGCCGCACCGATCAGGTCCTTGCGGGCGGAGAATTCGAACGCCAGCGCCATGCCGAGCGCCACCGCCTCGCCGTGCAACAGCCGGCCGGAAAAGCCGGCGCCGGCCTCCAGAGCATGGCCGAAGGTGTGGCCGAGATTGAGCAGCGCACGTTCGCCGGTCTCGCGCTCGTCGCGCGCAACGATGCCCGCCTTGGCGCGGCAGCATACCGCGATGGCGTGCTCGCGCGCCAAGCTCCCGGAAGATTTGCCACCGGAGAAAATCTCCTGCCAGTTGGCTTCAAGCCAAGTGAAGAACGTTGCGTCGCCGAGCAGCCCGTATTTGGCCACTTCGGCATAGCCGGCGCGGAATTCGCGGGCCGGCAGCGTGTCGAGCAGCGCCGTATCGGCGATGACCAGGATCGGCTGGTGGAAGGCGCCGACCAGGTTCTTGCCGTGGCGGGAATTGATGCCGGTCTTGCCGCCGACCGATGAATCGACCTGCGCCAGCAGCGTGGTCGGCACCTGCACGAAGTCGAGCCCGCGCCGCGCGCTCGCCGCCGCAAAGCCGGCCAGGTCGCCGATGACGCCGCCGCCGAGCGCGATCACCAGATCGCCGCGCTCGATATGGGCGGCGACGATGGCCTCGCACACGGTCTCGAAAGTCGCGTAGCTCTTGGAGCCCTCGCCTTCCGGTACCTCGATCACCGAGCTTTCGAGGCCAGCGGATTTGAGCGCGGCTTCGGCTGCGGCAAGGTGGTGCTTGGCGACGGTCGCGTCGGTGACGATCGCGCATTTGGCGCCCGGTCGCAGAGCCGCGATGCGCTCGCCGAGCGTGGCGATAAGACCGCGGCCGATGACGACGTCGTAGGCGCGCTCGGCCAGCGCGACCTCGACCACGATCGGCTCGCTATGGCGCAGTGGCGCGGTCATGGGCCGGTCTCCGCGATCCCGAGCGCCTTCGGCAGCTTGGCGATAATTTCGTCGACGATGGTCTCGTGCGGCTCGTCGCGCGACTGCACGACGATATCGGAGAGCGCGTAGACCGGCTCGCGCTTCGGCAGCAGGTCCTTGATCTTGTTCGCCAGCGGGCGGTCGTTGCGGCGCTTGGTGCGCTTCATCAGCACGTCGAGATCGGCCTTCAGCCAGACCGAGACGCCCTTGATGTGAATGAGGTCGCGCGTCTTCTGGTCCATGACGGAGCCGCCGCCGGTCGCCAGCACCTGCGGGCCGCTATCCAAGATTCGCGCGATCACGCGCGCTTCGCCGGCGCGAAAATAGCATTCGCCGTGCCTTTCGAAGATTTCCGGGATGGTCATGCTGGCGGCGGTTTCGATCTCGCTATCGGCATCGACAAACGGAATCCCCAGCCGGGCGGCGAGCCTACGGCCGACCGACGACTTGCCGGCACCCATCATGCCGACCAGCACGATGGAACGCGCGGCGAGCGCGCGCACGATCGCCGCTTCCACGCCGTTTTCCGCGGCTTTTTGAATGGCATTGTTAGCCATGCTAGAGTCCCAAATCGACGCTACGATTCCTTATACCAGCAATTGCGACAACCGCCTTGGCGGGTCTTAACCCTGGTTAAGGAAAGCGGTCGTACACACGCGAACTGCGCCCGTTTGCCGCGGGCCCCGGCCGGACCTCGATTATGCCGAGTCTCTTCAGATTTCTAGTTTTCGTCGGCCTGCTCGGCGGTTTGGCCTATGTCGCGGTGTTCTCGCTCGCCAATTTCGTCAAGTACCAGCCGCGCGAGATCGTGGTGACGATTCCGCCCGACAAATTCCTCAAGAACCATTAGCGCCGACCAGGCGATGACCCGCCGAGCATCCGACGAAGCATTGGCCGAGTTGTTCCTCGACATGCTGGCGGCCGAGCGCGGCGCCGGCGCCAACACGCTGGCCGCCTATCGCAACGACCTCGCCGATCTGAGTGCGCATCTTGGCGCCGCCGGCCGCAGCATCGCCGACGCCGATACCGATGCCTTGCGCGGATTTCTGGCGAGCCTCGCCGCGCGCGGCTTCAAGGCTTCCTCGCTGGCGCGGCGGCTGTCGGCGGTGCGCCAGCTCTATCGCTTCCTCTACGCGGAAGGAAAACGCAGCGACGATCCGGCCGCGGTGCTGGAGGGGCCCAAGCGCGGCCGCAACGTTCCCAAGGTGCTCACCATCGCCGAGGTCGACAGACTTATGGTGCAGGCGCGCGCCGACATGGAAGACAAAGAATGCCCGCCGGTGCAGCGTCTGCGTTCGGCGCGGCTCAACTGCCTGCTCGAAGTGGTCTACGCCACCGGCTTGCGCGTGTCCGAACTGGTGGCGCTGCCGGCGGCGGCGGCGCGACGCGATCAAAGAATGTTGGTGGTGCGCGGCAAAGGCGGCAAGGAGCGGCTGGTGCCGCTCAACCAGGCAGCCAAGCGCGCCATGGCGGAGTACCTCGACCTGCGCGGCAAGGCAGAGCCCGACGCACCGTCGAAATGGCTGTTCCCCTCGTTCGGCGTGGAGGGCCACCTCACCCGCCAGCATTTCGCGCGCGAATTGAAGACGCTCGGCTCGGCCTGCGGCATCGCCCCGGCGCGCCTCTCCCCGCACGTGCTGCGCCATGCCTTCGCCAGCCACCTTTTGCACAACGGCGCCGACCTGCGCGTGGTGCAAACCTTGCTCGGCCACGCCGACATCTCGACCACGCAAATCTACACCCATGTGCTGGAAGAACGGCTGAAGGCGCTGGTGCGCGATTTGCATCCGCTGGCGGAGGAGTAGCGGCGGGGGCCCGTAAGCACCATGTTAACCTGCTTACCCGATGAGCTTGACTAAAGCGGCCGGTCCGCGTCACACCCCAATCAAATGCTAGCCGGAACATCAAATGCTAGCCGGAACCATGCGTACCTACCTCGATTTTGAAAAGCCGGTGGCCGAACTGGAGGCCAAGGTCGAGGAACTGCGCGCCATGGGCGAGAGCGACAGCGCAGTCGCTGTCGGCGAGGAGATCAGCCGGCTCGAGGTCAAGGCCGCGCTCGCGCTCAAGGAGCTTTATGCCGATTTGACGCCCTGGCAGAAGACGCAAGTGGCGCGCCATCCGCAGCGGCCGCATTGCCTCGATTATATCGCCGGCCTGATCGACAATTTCATTCCGTTTGCCGGCGACCGCAAATTCGGCGAGGACGCCGCCATCGTCGGCGGCTTCGGCCGCTTCCGCGGCGACAGTGTCTGCGTCATCGGCCACGAGAAGGGCTCCGACACAGAGAGCCGGATCAAGCACAATTTCGGCATGGCCAAGCCCGAAGGCTACCGCAAGGCGGTGCGGCTGATGGAAATGGCCGACCGCTTCGCCATTCCGGTGATCGCGCTGGTCGATACCGCCGGCGCCTATCCCGGCATCGGCGCGGAAGAACGCGGCCAGGCGGAGGCGATCGCGCGCTCGACCGACGCCTGTCTGGCGCTCGGCGTGCCCAATATCGCCGTCATCCTTGGCGAGGGCGGCTCGGGCGGCGCCATTGCCATCGCCACCGCCAGCCGGGTGCTGATGCTGGAGCACGCCATCTATTCGGTGATCTCGCCGGAAGGCGCCGCCTCCATCCTGTGGCGCGATACCGCCAAGGCGCAGGAGGCGGCGACCAACATGAAGATCA
Organism: uncultured Alphaproteobacteria bacterium; assembly: GCA_963739825.1. Lineage (GTDB taxonomy): Bacteria > Pseudomonadota > Alphaproteobacteria > Rhizobiales > Xanthobacteraceae > Pseudolabrys. The sequence continues at coordinate 910,846 of CAVUBU010000001.1, read as the reverse complement.
CGGCGCAGGACATGGTGCGCTTCGGGGTGATCGACTCGGTGGTGCCGGAACCGACCGGCGGCGCCCACCGCGAGCCCACCGCCGCCATCGCGGCCACCGGCGACGCGATCGCCGGCGCGCTGGCCGAATTGCGCGGACTAGACCGTGCGGCGGTTCGCCGGCAGCGGCGGGAGAAATTTCTCAATATGGGCCGCACGCCGGGCTAGCATGCGGGCAGCGCGGGCTTGTGGATTCCTTCCTAGCAACGCGTCCAAGGGCCCTGAATCGAAACGATTTTTCGGCGCTTAAGTTTGATTCACCATGGCCTTAGGCAGGGCCGGGGGACCGCCTTGTTTGCCTTGCAGAGGCCACATCTTAAGGATAACGATTACTCAATGAGGGCCCGCCCCTTCGGGGAGTACCGCGTTTGAACCGACCCTATGCACGCGCGCTGCTTGCATCGGCGGCTTTTGCCGCGGCGATTGCCCTTGCCGGCTGCGATCCCGATGCCATTGCCCCGACCGGCCGCTCCGAGGCGCCGATTTCCGAGAAGACGCTCTCCGACATCGCGGCGAAGAATATGGAAAAGGATTCGCCGATCCTGGTCCGCATCTTCAAGGAAGAAGCGGAGATGGAGATCTGGAAGAAAAGCCGCGACGGCGAATTCGCGCTGCTCAAGACCTATCCGATCTGCCGCTGGTCCGGCGATCTCGGGCCCAAGGTGAAGGAAGGCGACCGCCAGGCGCCGGAGGGCTTCTACACCATCACGCCGGGGCAGATGAATCCGAATTCCAATTACTACCTCGCCTTCAACACCGGCTATCCGAACGCCTTCGACCGCTCATTGAACCGCACCGGCTCCGAGTTGATGGTGCATGGCGACTGCTCGTCGCGCGGCTGCTACGCCATGACCGACGAGCAGATGCAGGAAATCTACGCGCTGGCGCGCGAGTCGTTCTTCGGCGGGCAGAAGAGCTTCCAGCTCGAGGCCTTTCCGTTCCGCATGACGGCGATGAACATGGCCCGGCACCGCGACAATCCGAATTTCGCGTTCTGGAAGATGATCAAAGAAGGCTACGATCATTTCGAGGCCACCCATCAGGAACCGAAGGTCGCCGTCTGCGAGAAGCGCTACGTGTTCGATCCGGCGCCGGCGAATAATGCGAAGCGGCCGCTTTCCTTCAATTCCCGCAGCGCTTGCCCGGTGTTCCAGCTCGACCCGACCATTGCCAGCGCGGTGCTCGACCATCGGCGGCAAGAACAATATCAAATGGCCCAGTTTATCGCGCGCGGCGTCGATGTGGTGCCGGCGCGCACGGGCATCGACGGCGGCATGAACCCGGTGTTCGAATCCAAGCTCGCCGTGCAAGAGCAATACGACAAAAACGGCCAGCTCGTGCTCGCCACGCTGGCGCCGGGCGCGCTGCCGCGCAAATCCAACCGGCTGCCCCCCCTCGTGGTGCCGCCGCGGCAGGCGGCCTCGCCGCCGGACCGTCCTGTGGTGCTGGCGAGCGTTCCGATGCCGCAGGCGGCGCCGCAGCCGAAGGAAGGCGAAGCCCCGCAACAACCGCAGTCGACTTCGATCGCCGGACTGTTCGGCGCTCTGTTTGGCGGCTCGCAGCCGCAAGCCGAACCCGTAGCCCCGGCCGCCGCCAGCGAACCGGTCGTGCTGCGCGGCACTGATACCGAATTGGCGGCCAAGCCGCGACGCGCCGCCCCGGTGCGCACCGCCGCCGCGCCGATCGTGCCGCACGCAAGGCCGCGCGAAGCGGTGCCGCCGCGGAAACCTGAAGCGATCGCGACCGCTGCTCCGGCACCGGCCCCGCCGCCGCCGGTAGAGCAAGTGCGGCAAGAGCCAACGGCGCCGGTGCAGCAGGCCCGCGAACAACCGAAGCCGCCCGCGCCGGTACATGCCAAAGCTCCGGCCCCCGCGCCCGCGCCGGAAATGCGCACCGCCTATTCGGCAACGCCGCCGAACAACGAGAACCTGCTGACCGGCGCGCAGCCGGTGGTTCCGGCCAGTTCATTCGAAAGCCGCTGGACCGCGCTGCGCTAAGCAGCTTCGATCGTCGGGATTTCCATAGCGTCATGGCCGGGCGTGCGGACGATGAAGCCAGGCGCCGCATGCGCGCTTACGTCTACGTCCTCGGCACCGTCGGAAAAAATCGCCATCTGACCTATGTCGGCTGGACCAGCGACGTCGCCCGCCGCCTGGCGCAGCATAATTCCGGCAAAGGCGCGCGCAGCACGCGCGGGCGGCATTGGGTGCTGCTGCATTCGGAACGCTGCAAGAGCAAGCGCGCGGCGATGAGCCGCGAGTGGCACCTCAAGCGCGACCGCAAGTTCCGCAAAAAGCTGGCGCAAAAGTTAGAAAAATAAACGCCGGACTAGCCGGCGTTTTTCATTGCGAAATGTCCGCGCCGCGCGGCCTTACGCGTATTTGCCATGGCAGTGCTTGAACTTCTTGCCGGAGCCGCACGGGCATTGCTCGTTGCGGCCGACCTTTCCCCAAGACTTGGGATCGTTCGGATTGCGCTCGGCCTGTTGGCCGTTGCCGGCCAACACTGCGGTCAGCGGCGCCATCGCGAGCGCCATCTCGTCCTCGCCGGTGGTGGGGTCGACCTTGTGCGCTTCCATGTAGGGCAACTGGGGAGCTTCCGTTTCCGGCGTCGCCTGGTGCACGACCTCCACGCGCATCAATTGCGCGGTCACCGCTTCGCGCAAATGCGCGATCATCGCCTCGAACAGGCTGAACGCCTCCGCCTTGTATTCGTTGAGCGGATCGCGCTGGCCATAGCCGCGCAGGCCGATCACCTGGCGCAGGTGTTCCAACATGACCAGATGCTCGCGCCAGAGATGGTCGAGCGTTTGCAACAGGATCGTTTTCTCGATGTAGCGCATGACGTCGTGGCCGTAATTGGCCACCTTGCTCGCCATGAACTCGTCGGCGCGCCGGGTGATGCGTTCGCGCATCTCCTCGTCGGCGATGCCTTCTTCCTTGGCCCAATCCTTCACTGGCAGTTCAAGCGTGAGCCCTTCGCGCAGCGTGGCATCGAGACCGGCTACGTCCCACTGCTCGGCATAGGCATTCGCCGGAATGTGCTTGGCGACCAGTTCCTCGATCACCGAATTGCGCATGTCGGCGACGGTCTCGTCCACCGCCTCGTCGCGCATCAGGTCGAGCCGCTGCTCGAAGATGACCTTGCGCTGGTCGTTCATCACGTTGTCGAACTTGAGCAGGTTCTTGCGGATGTCGAAGTTGCGCGCCTCGACCTTCTGCTGCGCCTTTTCCAGCGCCTTGTTGATCCAAGGGTGGACGATCGCCTCGTTCTCCTTCAGGCCCAGCTTCTGCAACATGCCGTCGAGCTTGTCGGAGCCGAAAATGCGCATCAGGTCGTCTTCCAGCGACAGGAAGAACTTGGAATGGCCGGGGTCGCCCTGGCGGCCGGAACGGCCGCGCAGCTGATTGTCGATGCGCCGGCTTTCGTGCCGCTCGGTGCCGAGCACGTAGAGGCCGCCGGCGGCGAGCGCCTTTTGCTTAAGGCGGGCGACCTGGGCGCGGATTTCGTCGGCGCGCGGGTCTTTTTCGCGCGCGCGCGGCTCCAATTCGGTAATTTCCTGGCGGATGCGCATGTCGGCATTGCCGCCGAGCTGGATGTCGGTGCCGCGGCCGGCCATGTTGGTGGCGATGGTGATGGCGCCCGGCACGCCGGCCTGCGAGACGATGTAGGCCTCTTTCTCGTGATAACGGGCATTGAGGATGGCGAACACCTTGGTCTTCATGGCGCCGTCGTCGCCGGAATAAAGCGCGGCGAAGGCGTTCGGGTCGCTGAAGTCGTGCGCCTCCCAGCCGGCCTCGCGCAGCATGTCGGCGAGCTGCTCGGACTTCTCGATCGAGGTGGTGCCGACCAGCACCGGCTGGCCGCGCTTCTTGCAATCCTCGATCAGCGTAATGATGGCGTGGTATTTTTCCTTGGCGGTGCGGTAGACCTCGTCGTCGTCGTCGATACGCACCAACGGCATGTTGGTCGGCACTTCCAGCACTTCGAGATTGTAGATGTCGAGGAACTCATCGGCCTCGGTGAGCGCCGTGCCGGTCATGCCGGCGAGCTTCTCGTACATGCGGAAATAGTTCTGGAAGGTGATCGAGGCCAGCGTCTGGTTTTCCGGCTGCACCGGCTGTTGCTCCTTGGCCTCCAGCGCCTGATGCAGCCCTTCCGAATAGCGCCGGCCCGGCATCATGCGGCCGGTGAATTCGTCGATGATGACGACTTCGCCCAGGCGCACGATGTAATCCTTGTCGCGCTGGAACAGCTTGTGCGCGCGCAGCGCCTGGTTGACGTGGTGCACGACCGAGACGTTCTCGACGTCGTAGAGCGACTTGCCCTTGAGCTGGCCGGCCGCGCGCAGGCGCTGTTCGAGCTTCTCCATGCCGGCTTCGGTCAACGTCACCGTGCGCTGCTTCTCGTCGACCTCGTAGTCGGCCTTGTCGAGCGCCGGGATGTAGCTGTCGATGGTATTGTAGAATTCGCTGCGGTCATCGAGCGGGCCGGAAATGATCAGCGGCGTGCGCGCCTCGTCAACCAAGATCGAGTTCGACTTCGTCGACGATGGCGAAGACGTGCCCGCGCTGGACCATGTCCTCCATGCGGTACTTCATGTTGTCGCGCAGATAATCGAAGCCGAGCTCGTTATTGGTGCCGTATGTGACGTCACAGTCATAGGCGTCTTTGCGTTGCGCGTCGTCGAGCCCGTGCACGATCACGCCGACGGTGAGCCCTAAGAAGGTATAGATCTGCCCCATCCATTCGGCGTCGCGCCCGGCCAGGTAGTCGTTGACGGTGACCACGTGCACGCCGCGCCCCGCGCAGGCGTTGAGATAGACGGCGAGCGTTGCGACCAGCGTCTTGCCTTCGCCGGTCTTCATCTCGGCGATCTTGCCCTCGTGCAGGATCATGCCGCCGATCAACTGCACGTCGAAATGGCGCTGGCCGATGGTGCGCTTGGCCGCCTCGCGCACGGTAGCGAAGGCCGGCACCAGGATGTCGTCGAGCTCGGCGCCCTCGGCGACCTGCTTCTTGAATTCGTCGGTGCGCGCCTTGAGCTGTTCGTCGGAGAGCGCTTCCAGCTCTTTCTCCAGGTTATTGATCTCGGCCACCCGCGGCAGATAGCTGCGGATGCGCCGCTCATTGGCGGAGCCAAACAGCTTGCGGGCAACGGCGCCGATCATAGGGGTTCCTCAATTATGCCGGACGCTTCTAACACGCCGCTACGGCCGGATATTGCTTCCGGCGCTCCGGAAATGCGGCACTTTTCGGGCAAATTCGACGCGAACGCGCGCGCAAAGCGTAACCAGCCGATCTCAGCGGAGAGATAGGAGGGGGTCGGTTTATTGTCAATTGCCGGCTTGCCGCGGCCTTAACCTCGGCCGGTCACGCGGACGTTAAGCCCTGGCGCCAGTCCGCCATTGCAAAGCCATTGTTGTTGGGCGACAAGTCCGCCGCCGTCCGCAGCTTGCGGGCCATCCATTTCCAAGGACAGCGTCATGACGATCAGCTTTTTCACCCGCCCCGCCGGTATCGGCGCCGCCTGCCTGGTGCTGCTGCTGGCGGCGGCCGGCCCGGTCGCCGCGCAGGACAAGGACCCGCTCATCGCCAAGGTCAACGGCATCGAGATCCACGAAAACGATCTCGCCGCCGCCGAGGAGGAGGCCGGGCAGATTCCGCCGATGTCGCCGGACGCCAAGAAGGATTACCTGGTGCAGTTCATGGCCGACATGATCCTGGTGTCGAAGGCGGCCGAGGACAAGAAAATGGCCGACGGCGCCGACTTCAAGCGCAAGCTCGCCTTTGCCCGCAACAAATTGCTGATGGCGGAGATTCTGCAATCGGTCGGCAAGGAAGCGCTCACCGACGCGGCCATGCACAAGGTCTATGACGACGCCGTCAAGCAGATGCAGCCGGAACAGGAAGTGCACGCCCGCCACATCCTGATCCGCGCCGCCGCCGGCGACGAGAAGGCGAGCAAAGCGGCCGAGGACAAGATCAAGGCGATCATCGTGCGTCTGAAGAAGGGCGAGGACTTCGAGAAAGTCGCCAAAGAGGTCACCGAGGATCCCTCCGGCAAGGCCAATGGCGGTGACCTCGGCTATTTCAGCAAGGAGCAGATGGTGCCGGAATTCTCCGACACCGCCTTCAAGCTGGAGAAGGGCCAGATCTCCGAGCCGGTGAAGACCCAGTTCGGCTGGCACGTGCTCAAGGTCGAGGACAAGCGCGTGAAGCCGGTGCCGACGTTCGAGCAGGTCAAGCCGCAGATCGAGCAATTTGTGGTGCGCAAGGCGCAGGCCGAACTGGTGCAGAAGCTGCGCACCGAGGCCAAGATCGAGAAGATGTACAAGACCGAAGAGCCGGCCAAGCCCGCGCCGGCTCCGGAAAAGAAATAGAAACGATACCGTTCATCAAAAATTATCGTCATGGCCGGGCTTGTCCCGGCCATTGACGTCTTTTATGCCGGTGGCTCCTGGAGAATGTCATGTCCGCCGCCATCTCCCCCCTCGCCCCCAAGCACGTGCCGGACCTGCCGGCGGTCGCCGGCGTGCGGCTGGCGACCGCTGCCGCCGGCATCCGCTATGCCGGGCGCACCGACGTCTTGCTGGCGCTGTTTGCCCCCGGCACCGTCGCGGCCGGCGTCTTCACCAAATCAAAATGCCCGTCGGCGCCGGTCGAATGGTGCCGCGCGTATCTCAAATCCAGCAAAGGACTGGCGCGCGCGCTGGTGGTCAATTCCGGCAACGCCAATGCCTTCACCGGCAAGTCGGGGCGCTCGGCCTGCAAATTCACCGCGGCAATCGCTGCCGCCGCCGCCGGCATCAAGCCGGCTGAGGTGTTTCTTGCATCGACCGGCGTGATCGGCGAGCCGCTGAACGCCAAGGCATTCGACGGCGTCATGGACGGCCTGGTGGCGAACGCCAAGCCCGGCGATTTCCTGGCCGCGGCCAAGGCGATCATGACCACCGACACGTTTGCGAAAGTCGCGACCGCCAACGCACGCGTCGGCCAGACGACGGTGACCGTCAACGGCATCGCCAAGGGCGCCGGCATGATCGCGCCCGACATGGCAACCATGCTCGCCTTCGTGTTTACCGACGCCGCGATTTCAAGCAGCGCCTTGCAGGCGCTGCTCAGGGACAGCGTCGCCGACACCTTCAACGCGGTCACCGTCGACGGCGATACCTCGACCTCCGACACGCTGATGGCATTCGCGACCGGCAAAGCCGGCCATGCGCGCATCGCGCGCGCGTCCGATCCACGGCTGAAAGGTTTCAAAAAGGCGCTGCACGCGGTGCTCAGCGATTTGTCCGAGCAGGTCGCGCGCGACGGCGAAGGCGCCCGCAAGCTGGTCGAGATCGTGGTGGAAGGCGCGGTGTCGAAGGCCTCCGCCCGCCGCATCGCCATGTCGATTGCCAATTCGCCGCTGGTGAAAACGGCGATCGCCGGCGAGGACGCCAATTGGGGCCGCGTGGTGATGGCGGTCGGCAAGGCCGGCGAGCCGGCGAATTGCGACAAACTGTCCATCTGGTTCGGCGGCATCAGGGTCGCACACAAGGGCGCGCGCGATCCCGACTACGACGAGGCCGCGGTGAGCGCGGCGATGCAGAAACCCGAGATCAGCCTGAAGGTCGCGCTCGGCCTGGGCAAGGGCCGCGACCGGGTGCTGACCTGCGACCTCACCAAGGAATACATCGCCATCAATGGCGACTATCGCTCATAAACCAAGGATTAACCGTGGCGGCAGGACGGGGGTGCCTCGCCAATCAGCTGAATACCCCCTTAACCACGGCTGCCTATCGTCAAGGATGCAAGGCTCGTGAGTAAACTCGTTCTTGTTGCCGCCTGTGCGCTCGTCGATGCCGACGGCCGCGTTCTGATCGCGCAGCGGCCCGCCGGCAAGCCGATGGCAGGCTTATGGGAGTTCCCCGGCGGCAAGGTCGAGGTCGGCGAAGCGCCGGAACAAAGTCTGATCCGGGAGTTGCAGGAGGAACTGGGCATCGTCGTCAATGAGGCTTGTCTGGCACCGCTCGCATTCGCCAGCCACGCCTATCCCGACTTTCATCTCCTGATGCCGCTTTACGTTTGCCGGCGCTGGGAGGGGCAGGTCACCGCCACGGAAGGGCAGCAGCTTGCCTGGGTGAAGCCGAACCGGCTTCGGGATTACGAAATGCCACCGGCGGACGTTCCGCTGATTTCGCACCTGACGGCATTGTTGTGAAGGCCGTCACGACAACGATTGAATAGGACGCGTCCATGACCAGGTCCCAAACGATGCGCAGGCTGCACGATTTCCTCGGCAACGAGGGCGGCGCCACCGCCATCGAATATGCGATGATCGCGGCCGGCATCGCCGGCGCCATCATCGCGATCGTGATGGCAGTGGGCACCTCGCTCAATGGCATGTACACGAGCGTATCCACCAGCCTGAACTGACGCTCGGCGCGGTCACGGCCGCGGCTTCTCGCCGGCCGGAATTTCCCGCGTACCGAGCGCGTCGGCCAGCCGCCGTGCGGCCGAGCCGGGCTTGAGCGGCTTCTGCTGGCTCTCATGCGGCACCCAACCCGATAACCAAGCGATCTCGAAACTCGCGCGCAAGCGGCCATCCGCATCGGCAAAGCGTTCGGCGTAAATCTCAGCCAGCCGTTGCAGGGTCGCGCGTTTGAGCGGCGTGCGGCGGCGCTCGGCCAGCACATTGGTCGCGCCCATACGGCGCAGGTCGCGCATCAGATCGAAGACGGAATTGTAGCGCACCGTCAGCCGATCCGAATCGACCACCGGCAGGGCAAATCCGGCGCGTTGCAACAGCGTGCCCAGCTCGCGCAGGTCGACGAATGGCGCCACGCGCGGCGAGACGCCGCCCTCGACCTCGCTTTCGGCCTGTGCGAAGGCCTCACGCAATTCGTTGAGGCTGTCGCCGCCGATCATGGCCGCCAGCAGCAAGCCATCCGGTTTGAGCGCGCGGCGAATCTGAATCAGCGTGCCGGGCAGATCGTTGACAAATTGCAGCGCCAGCGCGGAGACCACGAGGTCAAGCGCACCGTCGGCAAACGGCAAGGCCTCCTCGTCGGCGGCGACCTGCAACGCGGCAGCGCGCGGCGCAGGCGCTGCGGCGATGACGGCCGCGACCTTTCCGGTTGCCGCGAGCGCGCGGCGCACCGCATCAGTCGGCGTGCCGAGATCGACGGCACACTCGAACTGGCGCTTCACCACGGACAGCCGCTCGCCCAGTTCGGCGGCAACCCGTTCGATCAGGAAGGTCTCTGGGCCGAGCGCCCGCGCGCGCTGCTGGCGCGCGCGCAGCAAAGAGCGATCGAAGATCACGGGACTGGGCATTCCCCTCACCGTCGTCGTCCTCGCCCCCGCTTGCGGAGGAGAGACACAGAGGGGGATTAACACAGATCGAGCGCCGGTCAGCAGCCCCCTCCGCAACCCTCGCCCGCAAGCGGAGGAGGGAGAAGAAGGACCCCCATCAGAGCGGCACCAGCGTGCCGTTGGTCTTGATCTGCGGCGCGTCCTTGTTGTTGACGATCTTGAGCTCGAGCTCGCCGCCGGCACCGGGCTGCCATTGGCCGCCGACCAGCGGCGTGGTGCAGACATTGGGCACCGGACCCTTCTTCCACTGCACCGGGCCGACGATCGACTCGTATTGCGTTGCCGCGATCGCCTCGCGTATCGCATTAGGCTCCAGCGCCTTGGAACGCTTGAGCACGTCGGCGGCGACCTCGAATAGCGCATGCTTGAAGCCGAGCGGCATGGTCCAGGTCTTGTTGGTCGCCTTTGTGTAGGCGGCCGCGAGCGCGGCCGAGGACTGCCCGGTCAGATGCGAAACGAACGGATGGTAGGGCGACCACCAGACTTCGATCGCGATGTTATTGCCGAGCGGCCCGAGCGCGCGCACCGCGGCCGGGAATTCCGCCGACTTGCCGGGGGTGACGATCTTCGGCTTGAAGCCCTGCTGCGCGGCCTGCGTCCAGAAGCTGGTAAAGGTCGGCGGCGGCAGTACCGAGGTGACGATCTCGCAGCCGGCCGCTTTGAAGGCGGAAATCTGCGAGGTGAAGTTTTCCGCGAACGGATCGAAGCTGCCGGTATTGACCACCTTGTAGCCGCGCTTCTCCAGGACCGGCGGCATGCCGTGGCCGGCGTCGCTGAACGCGTTGCCGTCAGAATCGTTCGGCCATAGCGCGCCAACCAAATGATTGGTCTGCAACTCGTCATAGAGATTGATGAAGGTGGAGATCAGCGCCTCGGCGCCCCAGAAGAAATGATAGGTCCACTTGAAGCCCTTCTTCGGATCGCCCTTACGGCCGAAGAAATAGGGCTGCCACGGCGCGTCGGTCGACACGCAGGGCACTTCGTTGATCTCGCAGGCGTCCGCCACCGGGTTGACCGTATCCGGCGTGTGCGCGACCACCATGAGGTCGATCTTGTTGGCGTTGATCAACTCGTTCGCCACCTCGGCGGCGCGATTGGAATTGGATTGGCTGTCCTTGACGTAGAGCTCGACCGGATGGGTCTTGATGCCGATCTTGATGCCGCCGCCGATCGACTTGCGGAAGGCACGCAGCACGAAGGCGTCGGGCTCGGCGAAGATCGCCAGCGGGCCGGTTGTCGGCGTCACCAGTCCGATCCGGATGGCGCGGTTCTGCGCGCGCAATACGGCCGGCGTCATGGCCAGGAAAGTGGCGGCGCCGGCTGTCTGCAGGATCCGCCGGCGGCTGGCAGCGATGGTGGTCGTAGCCTTGTCCTTGCGCATGATGTCGTCCTCCCTCATCCATTCGTTTTTGTATATTTGTTGGATGTCCAATCATCTCAAAAGAAAGCCTTTCTGCATAGCGGGACGCAATGCCGCGGAGCCGTTGAGAACGCTGCGTCGCAGCGTTAAGCTCATGGCATGCCGATGACAGCGACGGTCAGCCAGTTGCGCGCGCCGATCGGGCGCGCCGTTGCCGCGCTGCGGCGGGCCGGACGGCTGACCCTCGATGTGGCGCTGCCGCTGCTCTGCCCGGCCTGCCGGGCGCCGCTCGGCGACGGGGTCGGTTTGTGCGCCGATTGCTGGTCGAAATTGTCGCTCATTGAGCCGCCTTATTGCGCGCGGCTTGGCATCCCGTTCAGCTACGATCCCGGCCCCGGCCTGCTGTCGATGGAGGCGATCGCCGATCCGCCGGCCTACGACCGCGCGCGCGCGGCGGTGCGCTATGACGATGTGGCGCGGGCGCTGGTGCTGTCGTTCAAATACGGCGACCGGCTCGATCTCGCGCCCATGATGGGGCAATGGATGGCGCGCGCCGGGCGCGAATTGCTCGCCGGCGCCGACGCGCTCATCCCGGTGCCGCTGCACTGGCGCCGGTTGTGGGCGCGGCGTTTCAATCAATCGGCGGCGCTGGCCGGGGCGATCTCGGCCATGGCCGGCGTGCCGGTGCTGCACGGCGCGCTCGCCCGCGTGCGCGCCACGCCGCAGCAGGTCGGGCTGTCGAAGTCGCAGCGCGCCGATAACGTGCAGGGCGCCTTCCGCGTGCCGGCGGAGGAAAAGGCCAAAGTAACCGGTCGCCGGCTGGTGCTGATCGACGACGTGCTCACCTCGGGCGCCACTGCCGACACCTGCGCCCGCGCCTTGCTGCGCGCCGGGGCCGCCCATGTCGACGTGCTGGTGTTTGCCCGGGTTGTCGCGGCCGTGCGCAGTCCCATATAACGGTGTGCCGGACGGCCGTAGAAAACCCATGCCGCTTATCGAAATCTATACCACCCGCTATTGCTCCTATTGCCATGCGGCCAAGGCCCTGCTGAAACGGAAGGGCGCGGCTTTCACCGAAATCGACCTCGGCCGCGATTGGGAGCGCCGTAACGAAATGATCGAGCGCGCGAATGGCGGGGTGACCGTGCCGCAGATTTTCATCGGTGCCTTGCATGTCGGCGGCAGCGACGAGCTGCACGCGCTCGAGCGCGCCGGCAAGCTCGACGCGCTGCTGGCGGGCGAGGTGGCATCGTGATGAAAACGTCCACCTTCAAGGCCGCACTGATCCAGATGCGCTCCGGGCTTTCGCCCGCCGCCAATGTCGAGGTCGCCGTGCGCCTGATCGGCGAGGCGAAGGCGGCCGGCGCCGACTATGTGCAAACGCCCGAGATGACCAACATCATGGAGGTCAAGCGCGACCGGCTGTTTGCCACTATTGTCGAGGAAGAAGCCGATACTTCGCTTGCCACCTTCCGCGAGCTGGCGCGCAAGCTCGGGATTTACATTCATATCGGCTCGCTGGCGATCAAGCTGCTGCCCAACAAGGCGGCCAACCGCTCGTTCCTGATCGGCCCGAAGGGCGACCTCGCGGCGCGCTACGACAAGATCCACATGTTCGACGTCGATCTGGAAGGCGGCGAGAGCTATCGCGAGTCGAACAGCTATCGGCCGGGCGAGCAGGCGATCTTAAGCGACCTGCCGTGGGGTCGCTTGGGCCTGACGATCTGCTACGACCTGCGGTTTCCGGCGCTTTACCGCGCGCTGGCGGAAGCCGGCGCCACCATGCTGGCGATCCCCTCCGCTTTCACGCAACAAACCGGCGAAGCGCATTGGCACGTTTTGATCCGCGCCCGCGCCATCGAAAATGGCTGCTTCGTGTTCGCCGCCGCGCAAGGCGGCAAGCACGAGAACGGCCGCGAGACCTTCGGCCATTCACTGATCGTTGACCCGTGGGGGCGCATCCTGGCGGAAGGCGGCAGCGAGCCGGGTGTGGTGATGGCCGAGATCGATCTGGCGGAAGTCACGAAAGCGCGCGCGCGCATCCCGTCGCTGCAGCACGGAAGGCGGTTCGAGATCGTCGAGCCGATGGCGGAGCCGACCCACCTGCATGTGGTCAGGAGCGCCGAATGATACGTTACGCGCTCGCCTGCGAAAAAGGCCACACGTTCGAAAGCTGGTTCGCGGATTCGGCGGCCTACGACAAGCAGGCCAAGCGCGGGCTGGTGGCCTGCCCGCATTGCGGCTCCGCGAATGTCGAGAAGGCGATCATGGCGCCGCGAATTTCCGGCGCGAAAAAGCGCGCGGCCGCGGCCGAACCGCGCGCCGAGGCGCCCGCCGCGCCTGAGAAAACTCCGGTTGCCATGTTGTCGCCGCAAGAAAAAGAAGTGCGCGCCAAGCTCAAGGAGCTGCGCGACCAGCTCACCAAGAATGCCGACCATGTCGGGCCGCAATTTCCCGAGGAAGCGCGCAAGATGCACTACGGCGAGGCCGCGCACCGCTCGATCTACGGCGAGGCCTCGCCTGAGGAAGCCAAGGCCTTGGCCGAGGAAGGCATTGAATTCCATCCGCTGCCGATTTTGCCGGAAGAGCGGAACTAGCCGCCTCCGTTCGTTCCCGCGCAAACGGGAACCCAGTTCTTAACTCCGAATGTGCAGCTCCTGGGTCCCCGCTTGCGCGGGGACGAACGGTTTCAGTGCGCCCATACCAATAGGCCCACGCCAAAGACGATCATAACGATGCCGACGGCTTCGCGCAGCGTGGTCGGCTGCTTGAAAATGAATTTCGAGATGCCTTGCGCGAACAGCACCTCGACCAGCGCCAGTGTGCGCACGCTTGCGGCGGTCGCGATGGCGAAGGCGAGGAACCAGAATTGCGAAGCGAGCGCACCCATGAAGCCGGCAAAGATCGACGGCCGCCAGGCGCGGAAGATCGCCTTCAACACGTCCGGATCGCGCAAAGCCAGATAGGCCGACAGCAGGATCGATTGCAGGACCAGCCCGACCGCCAGGGTGAAGGTCGCCGCCACCACGTAATTGGGAAGATGCAGCTCGAGGATAGCACCGCGATAGCCGATGGCCGAGAGCCCGAACATGCCGCCGGAGACCAGCCCGACCACGGTCGGCCAGGCGCCGCCGGCTTGTACGGCGCCCGGCTTGAGCGACATCACGATCACCCCAGCGGTGGCGATCAGAATCGCAATAGCGAGGAGCGGCGTCACCTTGTCGCCGAGCAGCACGAAGCCGAACAGCGCGACCTGCACCGGCTCGGTCTTGATATAGGCGATGGTGACGACGAAGGAGCGGTCGTTCATCGCCTTCAGCATCAGCGCGGTGGCGGCGATCTGCGCCAGGAACCCGTCGCAAATCCACGGCCAGAATCCGGGGCCCGGATGCGGCAGGGCTGCGCCGGTCACCATCAGCACGCCGGCCAGAAACACCAGCGCGAAGGGAAAGCCGAACAGGAAGCGCACATGGGTTGCGCCGACCGTACCGAGCGTCGCGGTCAACTCGCGCTGCATGGCGTTGCGCGCGGTCTGCGCCGCCGCGGCGATCAGCGTAAAGACGACCCAGAGCATTGCCTCTTGCTTCCTTCGTCATACGCGGGCTTGACCCGCGCATCCATGATGGGCTTTCGCGAGGAAAGCCTTACGAAAATTCGAGAATGCCGAGTAGCGTCATGGATTGCCGGGTCAAGCCCGGCAATGACCGGGCTGATATGCGCTAGGCCGCGACAGCCGGGAACAGTTCGGCCGCAGCGGGGAATTCGGTCACCGCGCCCTTCTCATTGTCGACCAGCAGGAACAGATCGAAATAGCGCAGCGTCGGCGCAGCCCCGGTGCGCTTGATCATCGATTGCCGCCATTCCTCGTTGTGTGCTTTCTGCGCGGCTTCGACCGACGGCCAGATATAGACGCCGGCGCCGGTCTTGCCGTCGAGCGAGAGCAGGAAATGCTTGCGCAGCATGTCCTTGTTGGCGCGCCATTTCGGGATGACGTGGCGGGCGTCTTCGGCCACCTGTTGGCGGCTCCAGCCCTTCGGCGAGTTGAATTCGACCAGTTCGAGGATCATTTTGATTTTCCTTCTTGCTTGGGGCTTTCGGCGACCAACATATAATTCACGTCCATGTCGGACGACAATTGCCAGCGATCGGCGAATGGATTGTAGACCACGCCGCGCTCGCCAACCACCCGCAAGCCACCGTGTTCGAAGGCGTTTTCCAGTTCCTGTGGCGTGACGAACTTGTCCCACTGATGGGTGCCGCGCGGCAGCCAGCGCAACACGTATTCGGCGCCGACGATGGCGAGCGCGAAGCTCTTCAGCGTGCGATTGAGCGTGGCGGCAATCATCAGCCCGCCCGGCTTGACCATCGACGCGCAGGTGGCGACGAATTCGCCGACGTCGGTGACGTGCTCGACTACTTCCATCGCCAGCACCACGTCGAAACGTTCGCCGGCGGCGGCCAAGTCTTCCGCCGTGGTGGCGCGATAGTCGACCGTAACGCCGCTATCGTTCGCATGCGCGCTCGCCACCGCGATGTTCTCGCGCGAGGGATCGGCGCCCACCATCTGCGCGCCCAGCCGCGCCAGCGGCTCCGACAGCACGCCGCCGCCGCAGCCGATATCGAGCATGCGCAAGCCTTTGAGGCAGTCGAGCTTCTTGGGGTCGCGCGCGAATTTCTCGGCGGCCTTGTCGCGGATATAGGCAAGCCGCACCGGATTGAACTTGTGCAGTGCCATCATCGGCCCGCGCGTGTCCCACCAGTCGGCGGCTTGACGCGAGAATTGGTCGACTTCGGCCTGGTCGATGGAAGAACTGTGATGCTTGGGTGCCATTTGATCAGCGCGCGGTTACATGATTGCGGAAATCGAGCGGGGCTCCGATGGTGTGCAGCGGCTCGATGCTTTCGCCGGTGCCGACGATGGTGATGTCGCCGTAATTCAGCAGGCGTCCCATCACCGACTGGTCGACGTCGACACTTTCGACTTTGTCCATGTTCATCTCGACCGTGTGCCGCTTGATCAGGCCGCACTTGTATACGATGCGCCGGTCGGTCACGTCGATCTCGGTGGTCCAGCGCTTGAACCATTTCGACAGGAACATAACCAAGGCGGCCAGCCCGCAGGCGATGGCGACGCTCGACCAGGCCCATCCGATCGGATCGTCCTTCGCTTGCGAGAGTGCAGCCAAGGCAATCAGCGCCAGGATCCCGGCGGGGAAATAGACGATCCAGTGAATCTTGCCGGCGTAGACCAGTTTCTCCCCCGGCTGTAGAATTCGCTCGATATATCGCATCGCCAGTACCTGAAGACATTATCGCGGTAGAGGCCCGCCGCGCCTTGCCGCCAGCCGCCAATGTTGCAGTCCCGTCACCCCGCCGGTATGTATACGCGCCTTTTGCGGCCGGTGCCCGCTGCCTTGCCGGCCGCTTGTTAGCGCCTTTTGGCGCGTCCGGGAACGTCAGGTTTTACAAGAGTCATGGCCCGCCTGGTGATGAAATTCGGCGGAACGTCGGTCGCCGATCTCGACCGCATCCGCAACGTGGCGCGCCACGTCAAGCGCGAGGTTGACGCCGGCCATGACGTGGCTGTCGTGGTCTCCGCCATGGCGGGGGTGACCAATCAGCTCGTTGCCTGGTGCCGCGACGCTGCCATGCTGCACGACGCACGCGAGTACGATGCCGTGGTGGCGACCGGCGAGGAAGTCACCGCCGGCCTGCTCGCCATCGTGCTGGAGGGCATGGACGTCAATGCGCGCTCCTGGCAGGGCTGGCAATTGCCGATCCTGACCGACAACGCGCATGGCGCTGCGCGCATTCTCGACATCAACGGCGCCGAGCTGATCCGCCGCTTCAAGGAGATGAGCCAGGTGGCGGTGATCGCCGGCTTCCAGGGCATGCACAAGGAGAGCGGCCGCATCACCACGCTCGGCCGCGGCGGCTCGGATACCTCGGCAGTGGCGATTGCCGCCGCGATTGGGGCCGAACGCTGCGACATCTATACCGACGTCGACGGCGTCTACACCACCGATCCGCGCGTGGTGCCAAAGGCGCACCGCTTAGCCAAGATCGCCTACGAGGAAATGCTCGAACTCGCTTCGCTTGGCGCCAAGGTGATGCAAGTGCGCTCGGTCGAGCTCGCCATGGTGCGCAATGTGCCGATCCTGGTGCGCTCGAGCTTCGAGAAGCCGGAGGACATCGATCCTGCGAAGCCGCCGTCCGGCACACTCATTTGCGACGAGGGAGACATCGTGGAACAGCAGACCGTCACCGGGATCGCCTTTTCCAAGGACGAGGCACAGATCTCGATCCGCCGCGTGCAGGACAAGCCCGGGGTCGCCGCCGCGATCTTCGGGCCGCTCGCCGATGCCAATATCAACGTCGATATGATCGTGCAGAACGTCTCGGCCGACGGCGCCACCACCGATCTGACATTCACCGTGCCCTCGGCCGACTACGAGCGCGCGCGAGTGACGCTGGAAAAGGCCAAAGCCAAAATCGGCTATGACCACATCGATGGTTCGACCGAGGTGGCCAAGGTGTCGGTGATCGGCATCGGCATGCGCAGCCACGCCGGCGTCGCGGCCAGCGCCTTCAAGGCACTGTCCGAGAAGAAGATCAATATCCTCGCCATCACCACCTCGGAGATCAAGTTCTCGGTGCTGATCAATGCGGCGCAGACCGACCTCGCGGTGCGCACGCTGCATACGCTGTACGACCTGGACAGGCCGTAAAACGCGCCGCGTTACGCACCGCGATTGCGTCAGGCGGCTTCCGCCGTGGTCGGATCGATGATGGTGCGCACGCGCGAGACTTTATTGGCCGGGAAGCCGCCCTTCTGCGCATGCGTGCGCACCGCGGCTTCATCCTGCGCGATGTAGACGCAGTAGATCTTGTCGTCGGTGACGTAGCTCTGCACCCACTGGATCTGCGGGCCCATTTCCTTCAACACGCTGCAGGATTTCTGCGCGATCGCCTGCAGTTCCGACTTCGGCAGCTTGCCGGCACCGGTAATTTCGCGTTCGATCACAAACTTCGGCATTGCACGACTCCTTTTCGTTTTGCGCGACATGCGGGGGGCATGTCTCACGCGCAGATGTGCCGTGTGCGGAAGCCAATGGATTGAGGCGAAAGCCCCGATCACGCCGATTTTATCGGATGAAATTCAGGGACAGATGTCCCGGCTCAGCGCGCGCCGGTCGGCCGGCCGTTCACGCCCAGCCCCGCCTCGCGTGCCCTGACGATCGCCTCGTAGCGGTGTCCGACCGAAATCTTGTCGAAAACGCGCGTAATGTGATTGCGCACGGTTTTCTCCGAAAGCCCAAGCGAAACGGCGATCTCGGCATTGTCGAGCCCCGCGGCAATGCATTCGAGCACCGCGCGTTCGCGCGGCGTGAGGCCGTCAAGCGCGAGTCCGTTACCGGCCGGCGCAACCGGCATAGCTGCCGCCGGCTGCTCGGCAAGAAATCTTTTCAACTCCGACACCAAACGCGGCCACGACGGCTCGTCGGCCAGCGGCATGTGGTTGGCGCTGTCGAGCTGAATGAAGCGGCAATCGGGAATAAGCCCCGCCAGCGAACGCCCCTCTTCGATCGGCACCACCGCATCGCGTTCGGGATGGGCGATGAGAACCGGGCATTTGATTTTGCGGGCTGAATCGCTCACGTCCATGCTCCAGCCGATCCGCACCAATTCGACCGCCGTTTCCGCCGAGGTCGCCGCGCACATCTGCGCGGACCAGGAGCGCAAATGCTCGATGCTGCCGCCGGGCTGGAATTGCGACGACCACACCTGCAACAGCGCATGGCTTTCCTCGCCCCAGCCGAGCCGCGTCAGGTCGAGCAACAGCCGGCCCTTCTCGACTTCATCCGGCCGTTCGGTCCAGCGCAGGCGGCCGCGCGCATAGGTGCCGTAAAGGATGAGGTGTTTCACTCGCTCGGGATGGCGCGCGGCATATTCGATGGCGATCGGCCCGCCCTGGCAGGTGGCCAGCAAGTCGAATTGCCGGAACCCGGCCGCATCGATCACGCATTCGAAATCGCGCACCCATGACCCGAAGGAGAGGTCGCCGACATCGCGATCGGACAGACCGCAGCCGCGCGAATCGTAGCGCAAGAGCTTGTGGCCGAGCGAAAATGCGTCGAGCCAGGGACGCCAAGCGAGGCTGCGCCATTGATGCTCGAGATGCGTGAGCCAGGTCGCCGACATAACGAGCGGCGGGCCCTCGCCGCTGAGCGCGTAAGCGAGCTTCACCCCGTCTGGGGTGCTGCAAAACCGGATATCCTGATTCATCGCTGACGCGCCGTTATCGCCGCTTTGCTGGGGCATGGCCGCCAAGATAGCACATTCCGCTTTTTGCCGCAGTGCGGTGCGGCCCCCTCAGAGGCAATGCCGGTTTGGCTTGCCCCTTGCATGGGCCATTGGCTATAGGCTCAGTCAAATGCGGCTGTGTGCGGGATTCGCGGTCGCTATTCGTACATGATTGGGCCGTAGACGAGGCCGCGGGGGTCGAAGAGCCCCGGGCCGTAAGAGGACTCAATAATGCGTGGCGCGCTGGGCGGTCCGCGCGTGCTGTTGCGCCGGCTTCGCGAAGTGATGGCGGAGCCGGTCAGCGCGCAGGAACGCCTCGACAAGGTGGTGGTGCTGATCGCCGCCAACATGGTGGCGGAGGTCTGCTCTGTCTACGTCTTGCGCGTAGACGGAACGCTCGAGCTATACGCCACCGAAGGCTTGAAGCGCGAAGCCGTCCACCAGACCGTGCTGAAGGCCGACGAAGGCCTGGTCGGCCTGGTGGCAAGCGAGGCTAATCCGATCAACCTGTCGGACGCGCAGGCGCACCCGGCCTTCTCGTTCCGTCCGGAAACCGGCGAAGAAATCTACCACTCGTTCCTCGGCGTGCCGGTGCTGCGCGCCGGCAATACGCTCGGCGTATTGACGGTGCAGAACCGCGCGCGCCGCACCTATACGGAAGAGGAAGAAGAGGCGCTGCAGACCACGGCGATGGTGCTCGCCGAGATGATCGCCTCGGGCGAGCTGTCGTCGATCGCGCGGCCGGGCGCCGAACCGGTCGCCCGCCACGCCATCAAACTGGCCGGCATCGCGCTGTCGGACGGCATCGCGCTCGGCCACGTGGTGCTGCACGAGCCGCGCGTGGTCATCACCAATGTCATCGCCGACGACGTGCCGAAGGAACTCAAACGGCTGGACGCCGCCATCGCCACTTTCCGCGCCGACCTCGACCGCCTGCTCGAGCACGGCGAAGTGGCCGAAGGCGGCGAGCATCGCGAGGTGCTCGAAGCCTACCGCATGTTCGGCTACGACCAGGGCTGGCTGCACAAGATGCGCGAAGCGGTGGCGACCGGCCTCACCGCCGAAGCCGGCGTCGAGCGCGTGCAGTCCGATACCCGCGCGCGCATGTTGCGCGTCGCCGACCCATACCTGCGCGACCGCCTGCACGACCTCGACGATCTCGCCAACCGGCTGATGCGCGTGCTGATGGGCCAGGATCACGCGCCGTCGAAGGAACGCCTGCCGGAGAACGCCATCCTGGTGGCGCGCTCGATGGGGCCGGCGGCGCTGCTCGATTACGACCGCAAAAGATTGCGCGGCCTGGTGCTGGAGGAAGGCGGGCCGACCTCGCATGTCTCAATCGTGGCGCGTGCGCTCGGCATTCCCGCCGTGGGCGAGATCGGCAATGCCGCCGGCCTGGTCGAACCGGGCGATGCCGTCATCGTCGACGGCACCTCAGGCGAAGTGCATATGCGCCCGCCCTCCGACATCGAAAGCGCCTATGCAGAGCGGGTCCGCCTGCGCGCGCGGCGGCAGGCGCAATACCATGCGCTGCGCGACAAGCCGTGCGTCACCAAGGACGGCCACAAGATGTCGTTGATGATCAATGCGGGTCTCACCATCGACCTGCCGCATCTCGACGAGACCGGCGCCGCCGGCATCGGCCTGTTCCGCACCGAACTGCAGTTCATGGTGGCCGATACGCTGCCGCGCACCAACGACCAGCTTGGGCTCTACCGCGCCGTGCTCGATGCGGCGGGCAAACGACCAGTGACCTTCCGCACCCTCGACATCGGCGGCGACAAGGTGCTGCCCTATATGCGCAATGTCGAGGAGGAGAACCCGGCGCTCGGCTGGCGCGCCATAAGGCTCGGCCTCGACCGGCCCGGGCTTTTGCGCGCTCAGGTGCGCGCGCTGCTGCGCGCGGCCGGCGGGCGCGAACTGCGCATCATGTTCCCGATGATCGCCATGGTAGAGGAGTTCGACAAGGCCAAGGCGCTGGTCGAAGTCGAGCTGACGCATCTGCGCCGGCACGGCCACGCACTGCCCGAGCGGGTGCAGATCGGCACCATGCTGGAAGTGCCGGCGCTGCTGTTTCAGCTGGACGAACTGCTCGCCCGCGTCGACTTCCTCTCGGTCGGCTCCAACGACCTGATGCAGTTCCTCTATGCGGCCGACCGCGGCAATGCCCGGGTGTCGCAGCGCTTCGACCCGCTGTCGGCGCCGGTGCTGCGCGCGCTCAAGGATATCGCCGACACGGCGCGCAGGCACGGCAAGCCGGTGGCGCTGTGCGGGGAGCTCGCCTCGCAGCCGATCGGCGCGCTGGCGCTGGCGATCCTCGGCTACCGCTCGCTGTCGCTGACGCCGTCGGCGGTCGGGCCGGTCAAGGCATTGCTGATCGAGCTCGATTGCAAAAAAGGTGAAGCCGCCATCCTGCCGCTGCTCGCGCAGCCGGTCGGCAGCGTATCGATCCGCCATAAGCTCGAGGGCTTCGCGGCGGCCGAGGGACTGCAACTTTGATCGCGCTGCCGCAACACAAGCTCGATGCCCTGCTCGCCCGCCACGAACTGGTGGAAAGCGAACTCGCGACCAATTTGGGCCGCGACGCCTATGTCAAGCTGTCGCGCGAATTCGCCGAGCTTGGTCCCGTGATCGAAGCAATCAAAGCCTATCGCGCCGTCAGCGCCGAGATCGCCGATCTCGACGCGCTCGCCGCCGATCCGAATACCGATGCCGAAATGCGCAAGCTGGCGGAGGGCGAAAAGCCGGCGCTCGAAGCGCGCAAGGACAGGCTCGAACATCAGATCCAGCTCGCACTGATTCCGAAAGACGCGATGGACGACCACAACGCCATCCTGGAAATCCGTGCCGGCACCGGCGGCGACGAGGCCGCGCTGTTTGCCGGCGACCTGTTCCGCATGTACGAGCGCTACGCCGCGCTGCAGGGCTGGAAAACGGAAGTCCTGTCGATGAGCGAGGGCAGCAAGGGCGGCTTTAAGGAAATCGTCGCCGAGGTGCGCGGGCGCGGCGTGTTCGCCAAGCTCAAATTCGAATCCGGCGTACACCGCGTGCAGCGCGTCCCCGACACCGAGGCGTCCGGCCGCATCCATACCTCGGCCGCCACCGTCGCGGTGCTGCCCGAGGTGGAAGACGTCGACGTCGACATCAACGAGGCGGATTTGAAGATCGACACCATGCGCGCGCAAGGCGCCGGCGGCCAGCACGTCAATAAGACCGAATCCGCCATCCGCATCACCCATCTGCCGAGCGGCATTGTGGTGCTGGTGCAGGAAGAACGCTCGCAGCATAAGAACAAGGCCAAAGCGATGACCATGCTGCGCGCCAAGCTGTACGACCAGCAGCGCAGCAAGCTCGACGCCGAGCGCGCGGCCGAACGGCGCGGGCAGATCGGCTCGGGCGACCGCTCGGAACGCATCCGCACCTATAATTTCCCGCAAGGCCGCGTCACCGACCACCGCATCGATCTCACGCTCTACAAGCTGCCGCAGGTGATGGAAGGCGAAGCGCTGCACGATGTCATCGACGCGCTCATCACCGAGCATCAGGCGGAATTACTGGCGGCCGAAGGTGCAATGTGATGCTGGCCGCGACGCGCACCTTGGCGGCGGCGCGGCGGGCGCTGGCGGAGAAGTTTCGCCAGGCTGGCATCGACTCCGCGGAAGCCGATGCGCGCCTGCTGACCGCCCATGCGCTCGGCGTCGACCGTGCCGAACTGATCGCGAACGGCGAACGCGCGCTGAGCGCGGACGAGGCAAAGGCGATCGAAGCGCTCGCCGCGCGCCGGCTTAAGCGCGAACCGGTCGCGCGCATTTTCGGCACCAAGGAATTCTGGAGCCTGCGCCTGCAGATTGGTCCGGCCGTGCTGGTGCCGCGGCCGGAGACCGAAACCGTGGTCGAAGCCGCGCTCGATTGCCTCGCGCGCGACGGCTTGCAAATGGAAAAACTACGCCTTCTCGACATCGGCACCGGGTCGGGCGCGCTGCTGCTGGCGCTGCTCAGCGAACTGCCCAACTCAACCGGCATCGGCACTGATATCAGCGCGGCGGCCTTGCAAGTCGCGCAGGCGAATGCCGAACGGCATGGACTTGACCGGCGCTGCGCCTTCGTCGTCTGCGACATTGCCGCGAGCGTGCAAGGCCCGTTCGATCTGATCGTTGCGAACCCGCCTTACGTCGCGCACGGCGATATTGCTTCGCTTGCGCCGGAGGTGCGCGACTATGACCCCACACTGGCGCTCGACGGCGGCGCCGACGGCCTGAATGGTTACCGCGCCATCGCTGCGCAAGCCCGCCGGCTGCTGGCGCCAGGTGGTAACCTGTTCGTGGAGTTGGGCGCAGGCCAAGAGCCGGCGGTTCGCACATTGTTTACCAATGCAGGCTTGACGGTCGGCGCCGCGCATAATGATTTGGCCGGAATAGCGCGCGCGCTCGGCGCGACGGCCAGGCCATAAACAAGTCGCAATTCGATTGGGCGAAAAGTGCAGGCCTGCGTTGTGGCCGAAAAAATCGCTTGGAATGTAGCGCGGAAACGACTAGCTTCCTCTCAACGGAATCGACCCGTGAGGGTTGCATCGCCAAGAACCCCTGAGCAGTGGCTCTGTGCGGCGGCGGCGCAATACCGATGCTGATTGGACGATGACGAAACGCCGGCTCTAAGCAGACGGCAAACGAAATCGCCAGATACGGGTTCGATCGCTTCACCGGTTGGGCGCATCAGATTTTATAATCTTTACCGATGCGCGTAACGAGAGGTTGGCAACGCCGCGACAGGATCGCGGCTATGGGGTTGCTGTAGCAATCGCGATAACGATCGCAAACGATTCGACATTCGCGCGGACACCCGATGCAGGTCCGGCCGCGCAAAAAAATTCGTTTGGACTTGCGGGTTCACGTGAGCAATCGGCGGGCAACGCCGCAGTATAGCGAGCAAAGCGAAAGGTCGGCGAACGAGCACATCATGAGAAACGGTCAGAAACGCATGCGGGGACGCAATAACAACAACAACAACAACAACCCTCACCGCAAGAGCCAGAATCCGCTGACGCGGGTCTACGAGTCGAATGGGCCCGACGTGAAGATTCGCGGCACCGCCTCGCACATCGCGGAGAAATACATCCAGCTCGCGCGCGATTCGCAGAGCTCGGGCGATCCGGTGGCGGCCGAGAACTACTACCAGCACGCCGAGCATTACTTCCGCTTGATCGCCGCCGCGCAGGAACAGTTCCGCCTGCAGAACCCCTATTACAATCAGCAGCCGCAGCCGGGCCAGAGCGGGGCGCAAGGCGCTGCCGACGACAACTACGACGATGGCGACGACGGCCAACCTTTTATGGGTCAGAACGAGCCGAGCTACGCGGTGCAGCCGCAGGCGCCACAGGCGCAGCCCTATCTGCCGCGCGACGCGCAGCCGTTCCCGCCGCGCGATCAGCAGCAGAACCGCCCGCAACAACAGCCGCCTTTTGCGCAGCCTTCGGTGCCGAGCGGCAATGTCGCCGTCCCCGACCCGAACGCCTTGCCGGCCTTCATCACCGGCGGCGGCCAGCCGCAGCCGAATGCCGGAGCCAACCCCAATCAAGGCAATGGACCGAACGGCTATGAGCAAGGCGACCGCAATCAGGATCGCTACGGGCATCGCCGGCGGCGGCGGCATCGCGGCGGCGGCTATCGCGGCGACCGGCCGGATAATTTCGGCAATGCCAATCCGCAAACGCCGGCGCCGCAGCCGATACCGGGCGACGGCGGCGACGACCGCCAGCCGGAGTAATCCCAACCCCGTTCATTCCGGTCCCCGCCTGCGCGGCGACGAACGGATGGAAAGCGCGCTCACGTCCCCGGCGAGGGCGCCAGCACCGGCTCGAGTGAGGGCACCAGCTTGCGCTTGACGCGGCGCGCGGGGATTGCGCGGTAGACCTGCTTGGTCGCTTCCACCATGTGCACGCCGGCAAACGGCGCCGACAACGTCGAGCCGGTGCGCTCCCAGGCCACCGCCGAGCGCAGGAACCAGCCGCGTGCGACCGGCGGCACATAGAGCGCTTCGCTCCATCCGGTCGGCGTGAACCAAGTTTCGCGCAATAGCTGATTGATCTGCGAACGCGAATAGGGCCGGCCATGACCAAACGGGGTCGTGTCCATGCGCGCCCACAATCCGCGCCGGTTCGGCACCACCACCAAAAGCCGCCCGCCCGAGGCGAGCACGCGCCACGCCTCGCGCAACAGGACAGCAGGGTCGTGCGTCATTTCCAGCGCATGCACCAGCAGCACGCGGTCGACCGCCGAATCCGGCAACGGCAGTTCATTCTCGTCCACCAGCGCCGACAAAGCCGGCCGCATGGTCGGCCATTTCACCACGCCCTGCCCGGCCGGCATGAAGGCAAGGCAGCGTTCGGCTTCCTCGCGGAACAGACCGAGATAGGGCGTGGTATAGCCGACGCCGAGCACGCGCTGCCCGGCGGTATCCTTCCACAGTCCACGAATGCCGCGCCCGACAAAGCGGCGGGCCACCACGCCCAGCCGCTGGCCATAGAAATTGCGCAGGTCCACGACGTCGATCGACATGGGGCGAAACTACCACGAAATGCCGCGGCAAATCGCGCATGGTCTGGTCGGCCAGCGCGTACCCGTCAACTCATCCGCATGCTACGGTTAACACCATTCGCCAACCGACGAGGATTGCCATGCCTGCGGAAACCCACCTGTTTTTATGCCTGAAAGACAATTACGGGGTGCTGCTGCATGACCCGGAGAGCGGGGCCACCGCCTCGATCGATGCGCCGGAGGCGGCGCCGATCGAGGCTGCGCTGAAAGCGACCGGCTGGAAGCTCACCGACATCCTGGTCACCCACCATCACACCGATCATATCGGCGGCATTCTGGAGCTGAAGGAAAAATACAAATGCCGCGTGGTGGCGCCGGCGGCAGAAGCCGACACCATCCCCGCGGTCGACCTGACCGTGCGCGAGGGCGACAAGGTGCTGGTCGGGAAACTGTCCGGCAGCGTGATCGAGACGCCGGGCCACACCAACGGCCACATTTCCTATTGGTTCCACGCCGACAAGCTCGCATTCGTCGGCGACACGTTGTTCTCGATCGGCTGCGGGCGCGTCATCGAGGGCACGCCCGGCATGATGTGGCGCTCGCTGGTGAAGCTGCGCGATCTGCCGAACGATACCGAGATTTATTGCGGGCACGAATACACCGCCGCCAACATCAAGTTCGCGCGCACCATCGAGCCGGACAATCCGGTGCTGGCGGCGCGCGAGGCGCAAGTGGCGCAGCAAATTCAGGAAGGCGAGCCGACCATCCCCGTCTGTATCGGCGACGAGAAGCTGGCCAATCCGTTCCTGCGCGCAGATCAGCCCGAGGTCGCGGCCGGCATCGGCATGGCCGGCAAGCCGGCGGCGCAGGTGTTCGCCGAGATCAGGGCGAGGAAGAACAAGTTCTAAGCCTTGTCGTCACCGGGCATAGCCCGTCGAAGACGGGCGTAAACGCCCTTATGTCCCGGTGACCCCGCTCAGGCGGGCAAAGGCTGTTTACTTCTAAGCGGGATGGCGGGTTCAGGCCCGGCCATGACAAACAATGGCTTCCACCGCCGCCGACATCATCCACGCGCTCGATCTCAAGCCGCATCCGGAGGGCGGGCATTACCGCGAAACCTTCCGCGATCCGCGCGTGATCGATGGGCGCGCCGCATCCACCTCGATCTATTTCCTGCTCAAGCGCGGCGAACGCTCGCATTGGCATCGCATCGACGCGGTCGAGATCTGGCACTATTACGCGGGTGCCGCGCTCAAGCTCGAAGTGGTGGACGGCGCCAAGGAGGAGATCGTGCGGCTCGGCGCCGACATCCACGCCGGCGAGGTGCCGCAATTCACGGTACCGGCGCGGGCGTGGCAGGCGGCGGAATCGCTCGGCGACTGGACCCTCGTCGGCTGCACCGTGGCGCCTGGCTTTTCCTTCGACGGCTTCGAGCTGGCGCCCAAGGGCTGGAAGCCGAAATAGCCCGTCATTCCGGGACGGCGCGTCAGCGCCGGATCCGGAATCCAGAAACGTGTTTAGATGGTCTCTGGATTCCGGGTTCGCGAGCTTCGCTCGCGCCCCGGAATGACGCTAATATTGGACGACAATACTGGGGGAAACGCCCGTGCCGAATAAGCTCGACCAAGCGCGCGAAGCGCTCGCGCGCGCCAACCGCATGATTGCCAACGAAGGCGTGCTCGATGCCTTCGGCCACGTCACCATGCGCCATCCGACCGATGCGGGGCGCTATCTGATGTCGCGCTCGCGCGGGCCCGAACTGGTGCAGCCGGAAGACATTCATGAGTTCACGCTTGACTCGCAGATCGTCAAGCCGATCGAAGCCCGGCTTTACGGCGAGCGCGTCATCCACGGCGAAATCTACAAGGCGCGGCCGGAAGTCAACGCCGTGTGCCACCATCACGCGCCGTCGATCCTGCCGTTCTGCATTTCCGGCATGGAGTTGAAACCCGTCTATCATCTCGGCGCCACGCTCGGCGACAAGGTGCCGTTCTGGGACTCGCGCGACGAATTCGGCAACACCAGTCTGATCGTGGCCAAGCCTGAGGAAGGCGCCTCGCTGGCGCGCGCATTAGGACCGCACTGGATTGTGCTGATGCGCCGCCACGGCGCGACCGTCGCCGGCAAGACGCTGGAGGAGTTGACCTTCCGCACCATCTACACCGCGCGCAATGCGGCGATGCAGATTCAGGCGCACATGCTGGGCTTCGTATCGCCGCTCAACGCGGCCGAGACCGCGCTCGCCGGCGAATATAATCTGCGGCCGGGGCCGGTCGCGCGCGCCTTCGAATACTGGTCGGTGCGGCTCGACAAGGCGGAAGGCGGTGCGCGGTCGAGCGGGCCGAAACAAGCCGTTGCCAAACGTCGCAGGCCGGCCGCCAAGAAACGTAAGCGCTGAGCCAGGCGCCACCGGGACGCAACGCTTGCACGCGCAAGGCACACTATGACCGATCTGTCGCTCGCCGCACTCGACATCGAGGATTTGCGCCAGATGGCGCGCCGCCGCCTGCCGAAATCGTTGTTCGATTTCATCGACCGCGGCAATGAAGATGACGTCGCGCTGCGCCACAATCGCGCGGCGATCGAGCGCATCAAGCTGCGCAACCGCGTGCTCAACGACGTGTCGAAACGCGATCCGGCCATCACTTTGCTCGGCGTGCCACAGAAACTGCCGCTGGTCATCGGGCCGACCGGGCCGGCGGGCTATGTCTGGTATCGCGGCGAGATCGCGCTGGCGCGTGCCGCCGCCAAGGCCGGCATCCCGTTTTCGGTCGCCAGCACCTCCGTTACGGCGATGGAGACGATCCTCAAGGAAGGCGGCGGGCACCAATGGTATCAACTCTATGTGTGGCGCGACCTTGAATCGTCGCTGAAGACGGTGGCGCGGGCGCGCGAAGCCGGATTCGAGGCGCTGATGCTGACCGTCGACAGCATCGTCAGCTACAATCGCAAATGGGACGTGCGCAATGGCGCGACCTTTCCGGTGCGCTTCACGCCGCGTAATGTCGTGGATGCGCTGCGCCATCCGCGCTGGCTGGTCGGCACCATGGGACGCTACCTGCGGGCGGAGGGCGGCCTGCCGCGCTATGTCAACATCCCTGCGCTTGAAGGCGTGCCGCTGGCGGATTCGCGCAAGCATCTCATCAAGAACGACACCATGACCTGGGATTTACTGCGCCGGCTGCGCGACATGTGGCCGCGCAAACTAATCGTCAAAGGCATTCTGCATCCGGCCGACGCGGTGATGGCGGCGGACTGCGGCGTCGACGCGGTGATCGTCTCCAACCATGGCGGCATCGCCAACGATTGCGCGCCGGCCCCGATCGAGGTGCTGCCTGCGGTCGTCGCGGCTGTCGCCAAGCGGATCGCGGTGATTGTCGACAGCGGGTTCCGGCGCGGCGGCGACGTGCTGAAAGGTCTCGCGCTCGGCGCCGACGCAGTGATGATCGGCCGCGCCACGCTTTATGGCGCAGCAGCCGCCGGCGAAGCGGGCGCCTCGCGCGCCCTCGATATTCTGGAAGCCGAGATCCGGCGCATGATGGGCGTGATCGGTTGCAGCGATATCCGGTCGCTCTCGCGCGATTGGGTGGTGCATTCGGACAGCGGCCCGCGCAATCCGTCCGGTGAGACAGTTTGAATTGGGCGGCGCCCGCCCTTGCCGGCCAGCGCGCGCCAATTCCAATTTATGAGCGGGCGCCCTTACGCGAAATACTGCCCGCCATTGGCCGACAGCGTCGCGCCGGTGATCAGGCCGGCGTCGTCGCCGGCCAGGAACACCACACAGCGCGCAATTTCCTCCGGCTCGCCCAGGCGGCCGATCGGGATCAGCGGCAGGATGCTCTTTTCCAGCACGTCTTTCGGCACCGCCTGCACCATCTCGGTGTTGATATAGCCCGGGCAGATCGCGTTCACCGTAACGCCGGCGCGCGCGCCTTCCAACGCCAGCGCCTTGGTGAAGCCGAGCTCGCCGGCCTTGGCGGCGGAATAATTGGCTTGGCCGAACTGGCCCTTCTGACCGTTGATGGAGGAAATATTGATGACGCGGCCGAATTTGCGCTCGCGCATGCCCTCCCAGACCTGCCGGGTCACATTGAACAGCGAACCGAGATTGGTGTTGATGACCGCGCTCCACTGCTCCGGCTTCATGCGATGGAACGGTGTATCGCGCGTAATACCTGCATTGTTGACCAGCACTTCGATCGGCCCGACCTCGGCCGCGACTTTCTTGACGCCCTCGGCGCAAGCGTCAAAGGAGGACACGTCCCACTTGAACACCGGAATTCCGGTCTCGGCCTTGAATTTCGCCGCGGCCTCGTCATTGCCGCCGTAGTTGGCCGCGACCTTGTAGCCGGCGGCTTGCAACGCCTTGGCAATAGCGGCGCCGATGCCGCGGGTGCCGCCGGTAACCAACGCAACGCGTGACATGATTTCGTCCTCCCCGGATTTTCTGACCGTCGTGCCCGCTTCTATGGCGGGCATCCACGGCTTGTTCGTGACAGCTTAAAGACGTCCATGCCCGGCACAAGGCCGGGCATGTTGGTGTCGATTATTTTTTCGACGACCGTTTTCGATTCACGCGTTGCTGCAACGCATCATCGCGCGCCAGTAAGCGTAGCGATGCGAGCGCTCTACTTGACTACCGCTTGCGCGCCGTCAGCGCTCCACGCACATGGCGATTCCCATTCCACCGCCGATGCAGAGCGTAGCAAGACCCTTCTTGGCATTGCGCTTCTGCATTTCGAAGAGCAGCGTCGTCAGAATGCGCGTGCCGGAAGCGCCGATCGGATGGCCGATGGCGATGGCGCCGCCATTGACGTTGACCTTTGACGTATCCCAGCCAAGGTCCTTGTTGACCGCGCAGGCCTGCGCCGCGAACGCCTCGTTCGCTTCGATCAGATCGAGATCCTCTTTCTTCCAGCCGGCCTTCTTGAGCGCGGCGCGCGAAGCTGGGATCGGCCCGGTACCCATGATCGAGGGATCGACGCCGGCTTGCGCCCAGGACACGATGCGCGCGAGCGGCGTCTTGCCGAGCTTGGCGGCTTCCGAAGCTTTCATCAGCACCACGGCGGCGGCGCCGTCATTGATGCCGGACGCGCTGCCCGCGGTCACAGTGCCTTCTTTTTCGAAAGCGGGACGCAGCTTGGCGAGACCTTCGAGCGTGACGCCCTGCTTGGGATATTCGTCGGCATTGACCACCACGTCGCCTTTGCGCGACTTGATGGTGACCGGAACGATTTCGTCCTTGAACTTGCCGGCTTTCTGCGCGGCTTCCGTCTTGTTCTGCGAGGCGACGGCAAATTCGTCCTGCTGCTGACGGGTGATCTGGTACTGCTTGGCGACGTTCTCGGCGGTATTACCCATGTGATAGCCGTTGAAGGCGTCCCACAGCCCGTCCTTGATCATCGTGTCGACCATTTCGAACGCGCCCATCTTGATGCCGTTGCGCAAATGCTGGGCGTGCGGCGCCATGCTCATCAATTCCTGGCCGCCCGCCACCACGATCTCGCTGTCGCCATTGAGGATCGCCTGAAAGCCGAGCGCGACCGAACGCAGCCCGGAACCGCATAGCTGGTTTACGCCCCAGGCAGGGCTTTCGACCGGGATCCCGGCCGCGATCGATGCCTGCCGCGCCGGGTTCTGGCCCTGACCGGCGGTCAGGATCTGGCCCATGATGACTTCGGAGACGCGGGCTCCTTCGACGCCGGCCCGTGTCAGAGCCGCCTGAATAGCGGTTTTGCCGAGCTCATGGGCCGGCAGATTGGCGAATGCCCCGTTAAAGGCGCCGACCGGCGTGCGGGCGGCGCTGACAATGACGATATCGTCCTTCATCCGAAACTCCTTTGGCGGGCGGTTGCGCGGCGAGGGCCATATGGCGCTGCCGCATCCTCGGCAGCCCAGGCAGCCCTGTCAACAGTAGGGAATTCTAAGATATCAGCGAGAATCGGCGGTTTCTTGACCTTCATCAAGGATTGCCGCACTGCCAAATTGGCCTGCCGCGCCGCCACAAAACGGTGGCCCGCGCAAGCCGAAACCGGCTATGCTCAAGCTCTAGGCAGGGGCAATGCGACCAACATGACAGAAGAAAAAGAGCCGATCACAATCAAGAAATACGCCAACCGGCGGCTCTACAATACCGGGACCAGCGCTTATGTGACACTCGAAGACCTCGCCACCATGGTGAAGGCCGGCGAGAATTTCGTGGTGTTCGACGCCAAGACCGGCGAGGAGATTACGCGCTCGGTGCTGGCGCAGATCATATTCGAGCAGGAAAACAAGGAAGGCCAAAGCCTGTTGCCGATCGCCTTCCTGCGCCAGCTGATCCGCTTTTACGGCGACAGCATGCAGATGATGGTACCGCACTTCCTCGAACAATCGATGCAATCGCTCACCAGCCAGCAGGGCAAGTTCCGCGAGCAGATGGCGCAGGCCTTTGGCGGCGTCGGCTTCGGATCGCTCGAGGACCAGGTGCGGCGCAATATGGAGATGTTCGAGAAGACCTTCGCCATGTTCGCACCCTTCGCGCGCGGCCAAGCAAAGCCTGCGGCCGACAAGGCGCAAGGCAGCGGCGGCGGCGAGATGGACGATCTCAAGCGCCAGCTCGACGATTTGCAGAAGCGGCTCGATAAGATGGGCAATAAAGAGTAGTCACCGCGAATTCATTTTTGTCATGCCCGGGCTTGACCCGGTCATCCATGATGACGCGTCGCGGATGCGGGCTTTACGCATCGCTGCCAATGCCGTGCTGCTACATGGATTGCCGGGTCAAGCCCGGCAATGACAACGGCGGGGCGTTACGCCGTCGCGGCGCGGCCGGCGAGCCAAGGGCGCGTCTCGTCGGCCAGCCCGATCAACGCGCCTTGCAGAAAATCGCAGCCCCAAACCGACACCAGCCGCGCGGCATTCTCGTCCTGCACCCATTCGGCGACGGTCTTGAGGCCGAGCCGGCGCGACAGGTCGACCAGCGCATGCACGAAGGCGCGGTCGTCGTCCGACTTGACGATGTTCTGCACGAAGGCGCCGTCGATTTTGACGATGTCGACGCCGAGCTTGCGCAAGTTCCGGAACGACGTATTGCCGGCGCCGAAATCGTCGATGGCGATGCGGCAGCCGAAATCCTTGACCCGCGTCACGAAGCCGCGCGCGTCGGCGACATCCTGGATCGCCGCGGTCTCGGTGATCTCGATGATCAGCCTGCCGGCCGCGCTGGTATTGGCGCGCAGCATGGCGCCGAGCCCCGCCCACCAGTCCGGATCCACGGTCGACGCCGGCGAAACATTGACGCTGGCTGTCAGGCCGGGCGCGGCGGCCAATTCGCTCACCACCAGTTCGAGCACGCGGTAGTCCAGCATGCGCATCAGTCCGATGCGCTCGGCCACCGGGATGATCTCGTTGGCGTGCGCGATGCGGCCGTCGGGACGGTGCACGCGTATGAGGCATTCGTAGAACGCGACCTTGCGGGATTTCGCCTCGACCACCGGCTCGAAGGCGAGCGCGATCCGCCGCTCGTTGAGCGCGGCCACGATCTCGTCGGTCGCCCGCACGCTTTCGCGGCGCAGCGCGTCGCGTTCCACATTCGGCCGATAGGGCATGAACGAGCCATGCCGTTTGGCGCGCGCGGCATGCAGCGCGTCCTGCGCGCGGCTGAAAATCTCCGGCACGGTGCGGGCGTGGCGCGGCGCGGTCAGGCCGCCGACCGTCACCGTCACCGCCACCGGGCCGGCGTCGGTCGGGATGGTCTCGTCGCGCACGCCGGCCAGCAGCCGGTCGGCGGCGACCGCCAATTCGTCCGCCCCGCAGCCGGTCAGGATGACGCCGAATTTGTTGCCGGAGAAGCGGCCGATGTAATCCTTGCTGCGCAGGCGCGAACGGATGCGCTTGGCGACCTGCGCGATCATGTCCTCGGCGACGTCGAAGCCGTAGGCTTCATTGAGGTGGGCAAGATGATCGATGGAGACCAGCAGGAAGCCTACCGAACTGCGGGCGCGCAGCGCTTCGTCGAGCTTGGCGCCAAGCACTTCGCCAAAGTGTTCGCGGTTCATCTCGCCGGTCAGCGGATCAAATTTCGCAAGCTGGGTGAGCGCTTGCTCGCGTGCATGGCGCTCATTGATCGCGCGCACGATCCCGTGCGCCCGCAGCGGTTTGCCATCCGGCCCGGCGAACCAGCGTCCGCTGTCCTCCAGCCAGATCGTCTCGCAGCTATCGCCGCGCCGCACCGCATATTGCACCTGGTAAGGAACGCCTTCGCCTTCATCGCTGTGCCCGGATTGGGTGATGGCGTCGATCCGGCTTTGCCCGTCTTCGGCCTCGATGCATTGGGCATAGCGACGGCCGCTGGCGATATCGGCGGGGTCGGAAATGCCGAGCACCGCCGCCGCATTGCCGCTCCAGCGCAGTGCATCGCTATCGAGCCGCCATTCGTAGACGACGTCGCCGATCGAGCGGAGAACCTCTGCGGCGTCCGGGCCAATAGCGGGTTGTTCGATTTTGGCCACGCTCGCCCCTTTTTGGGAACGCCGCGACAGGTCGGGCGTCGTCAGTAGAATGGAAGCAGCGGCGAACCTACGGACAAACCATAAATAATTCGAAAAACTGCTCGAATAAACCGATTCGGACGCGGCTGCAGTCTGCGGCACGGCTCTTGCAAATACCAGGGTAGACAAGGACTACTTGTGCCAAATCGAGACAGTGCCATGCGGCTTGGCGAGATTCATAACGCAGCGTCCCGGCAGAACGAACCGGCGCCGGGCGGCGCCGAACCGGCGGCCGCGGAGCCATCCGCTGCCAGCCGCGCACTGGTTGCGCTGACACCGGTTGCTGCTTTGCGCGAGGCCCCGCAAACCTACCGCCAGGCGCCGTTCCTTGCCCACCTGTTGGCCGCGAAGGACCAGCATCCGCAGACCCGCGAGCGCCGACGCGCCGAACCGGACGACGCGCTGGCCGCCTATCGCGCCACCGTCGCGCTCACTCGTTTCGGGTAATCACTCAGTAACCGAGCGCGCAACCATCCTTGCGCGGTTCCGAGCCGGCGATCAGCACGCCGCGCTGCCAGTCGATCTTGACGATCTGCGCGCCGCCCCAGGGCGTGGCGGCGAACACCACGTCATGGCCGCGAGCCTTGAGCCCTTCGATGGTAGCCGCCGGCGTGCCGTGCTCGACGATCGTTTGCTCGTCCTCGAAGAAGAAGCGCGGCGCGTCGATCGCCTGCTGCACGTCCATGCTGTAATCGAGCATGTTGTTGACGATCTGCACGTGGCCCATCGGCTGATAGCTCCCGCCCATGACGCCGAAGCTCATGTCGCAACGGCCATCGCGCATGGTCAGCGCCGGAATGATGGTGTGCATCGGCCGCTTTCCGGCGCCGAACTCGTTGGGGTGGCCAGCCTCCAGCGTGAAGCAGGCGCCACGATTGTTGAACATGATGCCGGTCTTCTCGGTGCAGAGGCCGACGCCGAACTGGGAATAGAGCGAATTGATGAAGGACACCGCCATGCGGTCGCGGTCGACCACGCTGAGATAGACCGTGTCGCTGCCGGGCGTCGGCGCGCTCGGCAGCGAAACGCGCTTCGTCATATCGATGAGTCCGGCGAGTTTCTTGGCGAAGCTCTTGTCGATGAGATCAGGCACCTTGACGCGCATGAATGACGGCTCGCCGACGTGGCTGTCGCGCACCGCAAAACCCAAGCGCGCGGCTTCCAGCACCAGATGAAAACGGTGGGGGCCGAGCGGATCGAGCGCAGCGAGATCGAAATTCTCCAGGATGTTGAGCATCACCAGCGCGGTGAGGCCCTGCCCGTTCGGCGGCAGCTCGATCAGATCGAGCCCGCGATAATTGGTCGAGATCGGCGTGACGACATCGCCATGATGGCGCGCGAAGTCGTCCGCGGTGAGAAACGAGCCGCGCGCGGCAAGGGTTGCCAGCATGTCCTCGGCGATCTCACCCTCGTAGAAGGCACGCGCGCCCTTGGCGGCGATTGCCTTGAGCGTCGCAGCGAGCGCAGGCAAGCGGATTACGTCGCCTTCCTGCGGCGCCTTGCCATCGAAGAGATAATGTTTGCTCGCGTCGGCATCGGGCGCAAGCTTGTCGACGCGCTGGCTCCAGTCCCAGACAATGCGCTGTGCCACAGGGAAGCCGTTCTCGGCGTAATGGATGGCGCGTTGCAGCAAGCGGTCGAGCCCGAAGCGGCCGTGCGCCTTGAGGATCTGCTCCCAGGCCTCGATCGCGCCCGGCACGGTGACGGCGTGGATCGAATTGCCGATCTCGGCGAGGCCCTGCTCGCGCAAGCGCTCGCTCGAGGCCTTGTCGCCGGCGCGGCCGCAGCCGTTGTAGCCCCAGACCGGCTTGCCCGGCTGCGCCACCAGGCAAAAGCAATCGCCGCCGATGCCGGTCATGTGCGGCTCGACTACGCACAGCACCGCCACCGCTGCCACCGCTGCGTCGGCCGCGCTGCCGCCGGCGCGCAAGGCGTCGATCGCGGCCAGGCTCGCGAGCGGATGCGAGGTCGCCGCCATGCCTTCGCAGGCGATCACGGGCGAGCGGCCAGGGAGCTGAAAATCGCGGCTCATAAATCTGCGGCTGCCGGAACGGTCAGGAAGAGATGTGCTCGACGCCTTCGACCGTGAGGTCGCGCTGCGCCGAACGCAGCGTCACCGCGAAACCGCCGATCACGTCGATGAAGCTGATGACCAGCAGCAGGAAGAAGGTGGCGCTCGCCGCCTGCTTCACCAGCAGGAACTCGACCAGCATGCCGAGAAAGACGATCAGCGACAGGCCGTGATCGATCACGGTGCGCATGCCGATGCGGGTCGATTTCAACACCTCGCCGAACAGCACCAGCACGGCCAGCGCGACCAGTATGTCGCCTGCCGACATGGTCCAGTCGGCGCCGGACACCATATGCACGCTGGTGAGCGTGCCGGTCCAGCTCACGCCCGGCATCAAAAAGGCGACGATGTTGTAGATCGCGAAGGGGACCAACAGCAGCGGGAAGCCGAGCATGAACATGGCAAGCTTCCCGTCCGCTTGTGTTAGGCCTCGGTCTTCGCCTTCAGCACCTGGCGGCCTTTATACATGCCGGTCTTCAGGTCGATGTGATGCGGGCGGCGCAATTCGCCGGAATCCTTGTCCTCGACATAGGTCGGCCGCTTGAGCGCGTCGGCCGAGCGGCGCATGCCGCGGCGCGACGGCGAGGTTTTTCTTTTCGGCACAGCCATGGGAAGCGAGCTCCTCGAATTCGCAATGTCGGTATGAAGCCGGGCTTATAGAGGATGGCCCCGGCCAAGGCTAGCCCTAGGCCGCTATACCCGGATGGCCCGTTTTCCCGGAGGATCGGGCGCGCGCCGGCGAACAAAACCCCGAAAAACGCGGGGCTGGCGGCGCGGCCGCAACAGCATCCGCGCCAAGGCGACCCCTCGCCGGGGGTACCGCCTCAGACCGAACCAGATCGCTTATCGGCCGTATGGCTCAAGCCACGCGGCGCAAACAGCAGGCTTACGTCGGAGTGCTGGAATGGAAGCAGCTTAGGAAGCTCTGCACTTTGCAGATAATGGACTTAATTTCATTGAATATGCAGGACAACGAGCCGCCGCCGCTGATCACGGAGCCGCCTGCGACCACGGCGATCTCCTCGCTGGTCAATTCGCGAATGCCCTCAATCTTGTCGATCTGTGTCATGGTTGCCCCTCGCTGTTTCCGAGCCATTTAATTCCAGCCAAAGCCTAAAATCGGCAAGTCTCGGAGTCAAACTCGTCAGAAGTGGAAACATCATTTTACATTCTACGATTGTGGTCCGATCAGCGCGCCGCGCGCAACGGCGGCTAGAAATTCACGGCCTAGTCGGTGCGGATACAGGCAGTGGCGGCCGGCGAGCGCGCCGAGCGGCCGACATAAAGGCCTGCCAGCCGGCGTAAGCCGGGGCCGGGCGCGTGCGCATTGCGGGTCGCCGGGCTGGGCAGCACAGCCGCCAGCAACGCCGCTTGGTAGCGGGAAAGATCGCGCGCCGCCTTGCCAAAGGCGCGCCGGCTGCCCGCCTCGATGCCGAATTCGCCGTGCGGGCCCCATTCGGCGATATTGAGGTAGATTTCCAGTATGCGCCGCTTCGACAGCACCAGGTCGATCCACAGCGCCAGCGGAAATTCCAGCGCCTTGCGCAGCCAGCTGCGCCCCGGCCACAGGAACAGATTCTTCGCCACCTGCTGGGTGATGGTGGAACTGCCACGCACATCCTCAAGATCGTCGGATTTGGCCAGCGCGCCGCGGATTTCCGCGAAGTCGACGCCGTGATGGCTGCAAAAACGGTTGTCCTCGGCAACAATCACGGCGAGCGAGAGCGCCGGCGAAATGCGCGACAGCGGCACATATTGGCGCTGCACGCGCTCGTCGGTCATGTGGCGCCAGATCATCATGGTGGAGACCGGCTCGCCGAAGGAATAGAACGGCGTGATCAAATAGGGCAGCGCCAGCAGCGCCAGCACGGCGAAAACGACCGCGCGCACCGGCCGCGGCAAGCGCGGCAGCCGCAAGATATCGTAGGTGAAGGTTAGCCGCTTGCCAGGCCGGTACATGGCCCAAGACTAGCCCATCCCGGCCGCGATTTGCGGAGGGTGCGGCGCTAAGGCTAATGAGGGCCATTATGGACCGCAGTGCCCCGAACGAGTTCGCCGATCGGCTCGCCGCGGTCGCCGCCGAAATCGAGGCTTTGCTCGACCGCCTGCTGGGTGCAGCGCCAGTCCCGGGCGAAATCGCGCGGCCGGAGCGCCTGCTGGCCGCGATGCGGCATGCCATATTGGGCGGCGGCAAAAGGCTGCGCCCGTTTCTGCTCGTGGAAGCCGCGGCGCTGTTCGGCGCCACGCGCTCCGGCGCCTTGCTGGCCGGGGCCGCACTCGAATGTCTGCACGGCTATTCGCTGGTGCATGACGATCTGCCGGCCATGGACGACGACGCGCTGCGGCGCGGCCGGCCGACCGTGCACATGGCGTTCGATGAGGCGACCGCGATCTTGGCCGGCGATGCGCTGCTCACTTTGGCGTTCTACGTGTTGGCGCGCGCCGAGGTGCACCCCGATGCGGGCGTGCGCGTCGCGCTCATGGCCGACATGGCGCGCGCGGCCGGCCTCGGCGGCATGGCCGGCGGCCAGATGCTCGATCTCGCCGCCGAAGGCCGCTTCGGCGGCAAGCGCGCGCTCGCCGAAAACGACATCGTGCGTTTGCAGGCGATGAAAACCGGCGCGCTTATCCGCTTTGCCTGCCGCGCCGGCGCGCTGCTCGGCGAGGCCGACGTGGGCGCGCGCGAGGCGATCAACCGCTATGGCGCGGCGGTCGGCCAGGCTTTCCAAATTGCCGATGACCTGCTCGATCTCGAAGGTAAGCCGGAGACCCTCGGCAAAGCCGCCGGCAAGGACGCCGCCGCCGGCAAGGCCACGCTGGTGGCAGCACTCGGGCCGAAAGGCGCGCGCACGCGGCTCGCCGCATTGATCGCCGAGGCCGAGACCGCGCTGGCGCCATTCGGCAGCAAAGCCGATAATCTGCGCGCTGCCGCCCGTTTCATCGCCGCGCGGCAAAACTGACTTGCGGTGCGGATGGTGCCATGGCCCAGAAAAAATCTTCGCCGCCGCCGGCCCGGCTTCGACCGCTGCCGATCCGCATAGCCAGACTGCACGCCAAGCTGGCGATTGCGGCCGTCGCCGGCATCGCATTCACCATCATCCTGTGGCCCTTTGGCCTGCGGCCGACCGCGCACGCGCTGGTCGGCTGGGACGTCGGTGTCGCCATCTATCTAGTACTGACTTACGCAATGATGTGGCGCGCGGATGTCGAACGCATCCGCAAACGCGCGGCCGAACAGGACGAAGGCGCCTACGCCATCCTGCTGTTGTCGATCGTCGCCACTTTCGCCAGCCTCATCGCCATTGTCTTCGCGCTCGGCGGTTCCAAGCAGGGCCAGCACGGCCCCGACATTATGCAAGTGCTGCTGGCGGTCGCCACCATTCTGCTGTCGTGGACCTTCGTGCACACGATCTTTTCGTTCCATTATGCGCACGAATATTACGGCGAACGCGGCGACGGCCGCATCGGCGGGCTCAATTTCCCCGATGACAAGAAGCCGGATTATCGGGATTTCCTGTATTTCTCGCTGGTGATCGGCATGACCAGCCAGGTCTCCGACGTCTCCATCTCCAGCAAGCTTATCCGCCGCATCGCGGCAATCCATGGCGTGTTGTCGTTCTTCTTCAATCTCGTGGTGCTCGCGCTGACCGTAAACATGGTTTCCAATCTCATATGACCGCAATCGCGCAGACCGTGCTGTTCATGCTGGCCGTGCTGGTGGCGGTCGCCATCGCCGCCAAGCGGTTGAAGGTGGCGCCCTCGATCCTCTTGGTGATCGCCGGCGTCGGCATGGCGCTCATTCCCGGCCTGCCGAAAGTGCGGCTCGCGCCGGAGGTCGTGTTGCTGGTGATCCTGCCGCCGTTGATCTATTCGGCCGGCGTCGCCATGAGCTGGCGCGAATTCCGCTTCAACTTGCGGCCGATCGCGCTGCTCGCCTTCGGCTGCGTGGTATTCACCACCTGTGCGGTGGCGGCGGCCGCGCATTACCTGTTGAAGTTCGACTGGGCGGTCGGATTTCTTTTGGGCGCCATCGTCGCGCCGCCCGACGTGGTGGCGCCGCTGGCGATTGCACGGCGGCTGGGATTGCCGCGCCGCATCCTGGTGGTGCTGGAGGGCGAAGGGCTCGCCAACGACGCCACCGCGCTCATTCTTTACCGCTTCGCGGTGGCGGCGGTGTCAACCGGCACGTTCTCGCTGCCGCAAGCCGCCGGCACCTTCACGCTGATTGTCATCGGAGAAATCTTCTACGGCATCGCGGTCGGCTGGCTCAGCCTGCGCCTGCGCCAATGGGCGCGCGAGCCGCGCGTCGAGATCACGCTGTCGCTGATGACGCCCTATCTCGCCTTCTGGGTGCCGGCGCATCTCGGCGGCTCCGGCGTGCTGGCGACGGTCGCCTGCGGGCTCTATGTGAGCTGGACCGGGCCGCGCCTGATACCATCCGCCACGCGGCTGCAGGGCATCTTCTTCTGGGACCTGATTGTCTATCTGATCGAGGGCATGGTGTTCCTGCTCACCGGCCTGCAGGCGCGCACGCTGATCGACAATGGGCACGCCTTCACCATCCGCGACCTCTTGATCGCCACCGCCTGCACCACGCTGATCGTGATTGCGGCGCGTTTCATCTGGGTATTTCCGGCGACTTATATCCCGCGCTGGGTCAGTCCGCGTTTGCGCAAGCGCGATCCCTCGCCGCCCTGGCAGGGCCCGTTTTTGATCTCGTTCACCGGCGTGCGCGGCGTGGTTTCGCTCGCGGCCGCGCTCGCCATTCCGTATTTTCTCGACAGCGGGGCGCCGTTTCCCCATCGCGAACTGATCCTGTTCATCACTTTCGGCGTCATCATCGTGACGATCGTCGGACAGGGACTGATGCTGCCTTTGGTGGTGCGCTGGCTCGGTTTGACCCATCTTGGCCAGGCAGAGCGCCAAAACGAAATCCAGGCCGAGCTCGATGCGCGGGTGGCGGCGCTGGCGGAAGTGGAGAAGCGGCTGGAGACATTCGTCGCCGAGCGTCAATTGCCGGTCGAGGTGATCGAGCTGTTGCGCACGCGCAATGCCAGCCGCATGCAAATCCTGCCGCGTGACATGACCGACGGGCTGGCGCATATGCGGCTGTCAGCGTCGGTCAAGAAGGAGTTGATCGATGCCGAGCGCGATTTTATCTATCAACTGTTGCGCGACGGCAAGATCACCGACGACGCGCGCCGGCGCATCGAATACGAATTGGATCTGGAGGAAGCCAGCGTCGCCAACCGCGCCAGCGACGGCGGCGGGTGGATGTAGCCACTGTTGTCATCGTCCGCGCAAGCGGACGATCCAGTACACACCGACAGCGCCATAGTTACTGGGTCCCCGCCTGCGCGGAGACGACAGCAAAATACGCCGCGGCGCTACTTCGCGACCCGGTTGTAGATCCAGGCGATGACGAAGCCGGCGACAAAGCCGTCGACGAAGGCCCAGATCGCGCCGATGACGGCGCCGACGATCGACGCGCCATAGCCGAGGTAAAACGAGCCGAGCGCGGCAACCATGGCGGCGCCCCAGCCAAACATGGCGAAGATGCCGGCAAAGAACACGTAACAGGCACACAGCACGCCGATGGCGACACCGAGAGCCAGAGGCTGACATTTGTTCATGATGACCACCCGCTTGTTGCAAAGCCGATCGAAAAGCGTTCGGGGATCGATTGCATATCTAATAACGAATTCGCGAAATCCCAGATGCGACATTGCCGCATCGGCGCCCCGGCGC
The DNA here is from genome assembly GCA_963739825.1 of uncultured Alphaproteobacteria bacterium. Classification (GTDB taxonomy): domain Bacteria; phylum Pseudomonadota; class Alphaproteobacteria; order Rhizobiales; family Xanthobacteraceae; genus Pseudolabrys. Next base: position 868,898 of record CAVUBU010000001.1, on the reverse strand, counting down.
ATTCGATTGCCGAATGACCGCGCACCATCGCCCGCATTATTTGCAGGTGTGGGGCACGCCGCGCTGACAAATCCGCTAATATCCGCGCCATGGATGCTTCCGAATCGACCGACGATTTCTACGCAAGCCTGCCGGTCTTCCGCGACTTCACCCAGGTGATGGATGAATCGTTGTTCCGGCCGCTGCCCGACGGCTGGACAATCGGCGTCGCCGACGTCGTGCAATCGACCCAGGCGATCCGTGAAAACCGTTACAAGGCCGTAAACATGGCGGGCGCCGCGGTGATCGTTGCCATCACCAACGCGCTGCAAGGCCGCGACTTTCCCTTCGTGTTCGGCGGTGACGGCGCGAGTTTCGCGGTGGCAGCCGCGGACGCCGACTTGGCGCGGCGCGCGCTGGCCGAAACCGCCACCTGGGTGAAGGAAGACCTCGCTCTCACCTTGCGGATCGGCATGGTTGCGGTCGGCGACATCCGCGCGCACGGCCGCGACGTTCGCGTCGCGCGCTATGCGCCGTCGGAGAATATTTCGATTGCCATGTTCTCGGGCGGCGGCCTCGCCTGGGCGGACGCCGCCATGAAGCGCGGCGAAATCGCGGTCGAGCCGGCACCGCCGGGCGCGCATCCCGACCTCTCCGGTCTATCATGCCGCTATGAGGAAATTCCGGCGTCGCGCGGCGTAGTGCTGTCGCTGGTGGTCGCTCCGGCACCCGGAGCAAGCGGCGAGGCATTCCGCGCCGTGATCGCGCACATCGCAACCATCGTGGAGCGAACGCCGGACGCGTCGCGGCCGGTACCCGGTCAGCAGCTCAAAATGAAATGGCCGCCGGCCGGCGCCGACCTTGAGGCACGCGCATCGCGCCGGCCCGGCGAGTCGGTGCGCGCCCGCAAGATCAAGGTATTGGCGCTAACGCTTCTCTATTTCCTCATCATGCATTTCAGGATCAAGGTCGGCGGCTTCATTCCGGCGAAATATACGCGCGAACTGATCGACAATTCGGATTTCCGGAAATTCGACGATTCGCTGCGCATGGTGCTCGATTGCACGCTGCCGCTCGCGGACGAGATCGAGCAACATCTGGCCGACTGCGCGGAGAAGAATATTGTGCGCTATGGCACGCACCGCCAGCGCGCGGCGATGATGACCTGTTTCACGCCGTCGCCAACCAAATCCAAGCACGTGCACTTCATCGACGGCGCGGACGGCGGCTATGCCATGGCGGCAAGCGCGATTAAAGGAAGCGACGGCGTTTGACGCGCGGTTCTGGACCTCCGTCGTCATTGCCGGGCTTGCCCCGGCAATCCATGAGGCGGTTCGACAAATTCTGACTTACGTATGGTTCCCACGCAGTTGCGGTCATCATGGATGCGCGGGTCAAGCCCGCGCATGACGCCGAATGAATTGCGCAACTGAAACCTACTCCGCCGCGCGCGCGCCCGTGCCGAAGCGCCGCTCGATGTAATCCGTCACCATCTGCTTGAAATCGGCGGTCAGCGTCGGCCCGCGGAGGGTGACGACCTTCTTGCCATCGACGAACACGGGAGCCGTGGGTTGTTCGCCGGTGCCGGGCAGCGAGATGCCGATGTCGGCGTGCTTGCTCTCACCCGGTCCATTGACGATGCAGCCCATGACCGCGACAGTGAGCGTCTCGACGCCCGGATAGCGCGTCTTCCAGGCCGGCATCGAGTTGCGGATGAAACCCTGGATGTCGGATGCCAGTTCCTGGAAGGTGGTCGAGGTGGTGCGGCCGCAGCCGGGACAGGCGGCGACCAGCGGCACGAAGGTGCGCAGGCCCATGGTCTGCAGCAGTTCCTGCGCCACCTGCACTTCCAACGTGCGGTCGCCGTTCGGCTCCGGCGTGAGCGAGACGCGGATGGTGTCGCCGATGCCCTGTTGCAGCAGCACGCCCATGGCGGCGCTGGAAGCGACAATGCCCTTGGAGCCCATGCCGGCTTCGGTCAGGCCGAGATGCAGCGCGTAGTCGGAGCGGCGCGCGAGCTCGCCGTAGACCGCGATCAGGTCCTGCACCGCCGACACCTTGGCCGACAGGATGATGCGATTATGAGCGAGGCCGATTTCCTCGGCGCGCTCAGCCGAGAGCAGCGCCGACTGCACCATGGCCTCGTGCGTCACCTCGCGCGCGTCGCGCGGAGCCGCCGACTTGGCGTTGTCGTCCATCAGGCGCGTGAGCAGTTCCTGGTCGAGCGAGCCCCAATTGGCGCCGATGCGCACCGGCTTGTGGTATTTCAGCGCGATCTCGATGATCTGGGAGAATTGCAGGTCGCGCTTGTTGCGGAAGCCGACATTGCCGGGATTAATGCGGTATTTGTCGAGCGCCTCGGCGCAGGCCGGATGCTCGGCCAAAAGCTTGTGCCCGATGTAATGGAAGTCGCCGATGATCGGCACGCAAACGCCGAACTGCGCCAGCCGCTCCTTGATGCGCGGCACCGCGGCCGCCGCTTCGTCGCGGTCAACCGTAATGCGCACCAATTCGGAGCCGGCGCGGGCGAGCGCCGCCACCTGGCGCGCGGTCGCTTCCACGTCGGCGGTGTCGGTATTGGTCATCGACTGCACGACGATCGGCGCGCCGCCGCCGACCATAACGCCGCCGACCTCGACGGCGACCGATTTATGACGTTCCTGCGCCGCTGTGCTCATCGGACCTTTATAGCACGCTCAACGCGCCCGGTTCACCAGCACCAGGCCGGCCGCCACCAGCGCCACCGCGATGGCGAAGGCACCGGTCAACGGCTCGCCCAGCACCAGACGACCGGCGGCGACGCCGAATAATGGCGTCAGGAATGTGAAGGCGGAAAGACGGCTGGCGGAAAAACGCGCCACCAGCGAGAACCACACCACGAAGGTGACGCTCACCACCCAGAAGGTCTGATAGGCCAGCGCGCCGAGAGCCAGCGCCGAGGGCGCATGCGCGATGCGCTCGCCGAAAACCCAAGCCGCCAGCGCCAGCATCGGCGCCGAGACCACGAGCTGGTACAGCATCACCTTCTCGGCCGACACCCGGTTGAGCGCGCTTGCCTTGATGGTCAACGTGGTCGCCGCCCAGAGCAGCGCGGCGCCGACCATCATCACATCGCCCAGCATCTGGCGCGGATCGAGCGCCGGCGTCGGCACGCCGAAGGCCAACAGCATGCCGGCGAACGACAATGACAGGCCCAGCCACTGCGGCAGACCGAAACGGTCGGCCGGCAGAAATATGCGGGCGCCGAGCACGACCAGAAAGGGCGCGAGATAAATGAACAACGTCGCGCGCGTGGCGGTCGTGTAGACGAGGCCCTGGTAGATCAGAATGAATTCGGCGCCGAACAGCGCGCCGGCGAGGAGGCCGGCAGCGAGCGTGCCGTCACGCGCCAGCAGCGCAAGGCCGCGCAGCTTGCACCAGCCGGCAACCAGCAGCGCTGCGACCGAGGAACGGATCGCGCCCTGGGTCAGCGGCGGGATGTCGTGGATGGCAAGCTTGGTGGCGACCTGGTTGAAGCCCCAGGACAGGCACAACACCAACACGATGGCTGCGGCCATGGCGTCGAGCGGGCGGCTGTGGTGGTGCGAGGCAGAGGACACAGCGGACTTCCGGCGGTAAGGGCAATTGTCTTATCGCGCCATACATTCAGAGTCATGCCCGGGCGTGACCCGGGCATCCATGTCGAGCTTCCATAAGAGACGATCGTACGTAAGTCCGACTTTGTTGAGTGTCCTCATAGATTGCCGGGTCAAGCCCGGCAATTACGGCCGAGAGGCTCGCGAAGGATCACGGCGCCTTGCAATGCGCGCAGATGCCGGAAATCTCGATCACCGGCGTTTTCGGCGTAAAGCCGGCGGCGCGCGAGGCGCTTTTGATGGTATCGGCGACCGCGGCACTGGCCGCCTCGCCCACCGTGCCGCACTGCTCGCAAATCAGGAACACCACCGGATCGCCGCTGCCGTGATCCTGCACGCAGGCAATGAAGGCATTGCGGCTTTCAATGCGGTGGACCAGGCCCTGCTCACGCAGGAAATCGAGCGCGCGGTAGATGGTGATCGGCGCCGGCCGCGCCCCGCGTACCGCCAGCCGGTCGATCAGTTCATAGGCGCCGAGCGGGGCATGGCTGGCCAGCAGTGCCTCCAGCACGCGGCGGCGGATCGGCGTCAACCGCTCAGCGCGCGCGGCGCAGATCGCCTCGGCGCGGGCGATGGCGTCATGGGCGCAGCGCTCGTGATCGTGCCCAGGCGCGGGGAACACGGCGCGGCTTTGCGACTTTCTGGCCAAAGAACGTTCTGCCTTCATACGCAAGTCTAACGCGTTGCCCGGTGAATTGCGAAAACAACTACATATATATTGCGCTGCAATAAGAATAGGGGCAGCTTCCGGGCCTCAATTCGCCCCCCAAAACAGGCCATTTGGCGGCCGCATCGCAACGAGGACTGCCATGCTGAAAGGCAAAACCGCGCTGGTCACCGGCTCCACCTCTGGGATCGGGCTCGCCACCGCCCGCGCCCTTGCCGCCGACGGCGCCAACATCATGCTCAACGGCTTCGGCGAGGCCGCGGCCATCGAAAAGGAACGCGCCGGGCTCGAAAAAGATTTCGGCATCAAGGCGCTCTATTCGGGCGCCGATATGAGCAAGCCGGCCGAAATCGCGGACATGATCAAGATGACCGAAAAGAGTCTCGGTTCGCTCGACGTGCTGGTGAACAATGCCGGTATCCAGTTCGTGGCCAATATCGAGGACTTCCCGATCGAGAAGTGGGACGCCGTCATCGCCATCAACCTGTCGGCCTCGTTCCACACCATCCGCGCCGCGGTGCCCGGCATGAAGGCGCGCAAATGGGGCCGCATCATCAACATCGCCTCGGCGCACGGGCTGGTGGCGAGCGAGCAGAAGGTCGCCTACGTGTCGGCCAAGCACGGCCTGGTCGGCATGACCAAGGTGGTGGCGATCGAGACCGCCAATGCCGGCATCACCTGCAACGCCATCTGCCCGGGCTGGGTGCTCACGCCGCTGGTGCAGAAGCAGATCGACGACCGCGCCAAGGCCTCGGGCAAAACGGTGCGCGAGGAAGAGATCGCGCTGCTGTCGGAGAAGCAACCGATGCATCAGTTCACCAAGCCGGAAGGCATCGGCGCGCTGGCGGTGTTTCTGGCGAGCGACGCGGCCTCGACCATCACCGGCTCGGCCTATTCGATCGACGGCGGCTGGGTCGCGCAGTGATCCCTTCGTCATTTCGGGCCGTGAGCAAAGCGAGCGAACCCGGAATCCAGAGCCGGACCTGCGGGTGCATCCCCTGGATTCCGAGCCTGCGCCTTCGGCGCGTCCCGGAATAACAAGGTAGGCCATCATGATCAAAGCCATCGTTCGCGCCATCCGTGGCGATCCGGCGCCTGCTCCGGCTGCGAAGCGCATCAATCTCGCGCTGCAAGGCGGCGGAGCCTATGGCGCCTTCAGCTGGGGCGTGATCGATCACCTGCTCGACGACGGGCGGCTGGAGATCGAGGGCATCACCGGCGCTTCGGCCGGCGCGGTCAACGCCGTGCTGCTGGCCGATGGCCTCGCGCGCGGCGGGCGCGAGGAAGCGCGCAAGCGGCTGGCCGATTTTTGGCGCGCGGCCAGCCTCGGCGGCGGCCTGCCCGACCTGCAGCGCAAGGCCCTCGACAGTCTGTTCTCATTCCTGCCGCTGGACGACTTGCCGATGGGGGTCTGGTTCAAGGCAGTGTCACAATATCTGTCGCCCTACGATTTCAATCCGCTCAACATCAACCCGCTGAAGGAGCTGATCGAGCGCTTTGTCGATTTCGACGCCATCAAGAAATCGCCGGCCCCGCAGCTGTTCGTTTCCGCCACCAATGTGCATACCGGACGGCTGCGCATATTCCCGCATGACAAGATAGACGCCAATGTCATCCTGGCGTCGGCCTGTCTGCCGCTGCTGTTTCGTGCGGTCGAGATCGACGGCGTGCCGTACTGGGACGGCGGTTATCTCGGCAACCCATCGATCTTCCCGCTGTTCGCAACGACGCAAACCGAAGACGTGCTGCTCATCCAGATCAATCCGGTGATGCGCCACCACACGCCGACTTCCAGCCGGGACATAATGAACCGCCTGAACGAGATCACGTTCAACTCGCCGCTCATGGGCGAGCTGCGCGCCATCGAATTCGTGGGGCGGTTGATCGATCAGGGCCGCCTGGAGCGCGGGCTGGGCCCCGGCAAATATCGGCGCATCAACATGCACCGCATCGCACTCGACCCTTCCGCCAAGCAGCTCAACGTGGAAAGTCGCCTCAACACCGACTTCGACTTCTTCGAGATGCTGCACAAAAACGGCCAGCGCGCGGCGCGCCGCTTCCTCGACGCGCATTTCGACGACATCGGCGTGCGCGCCACCGTCGATTTGCAGGCGGAAGTCAAAGCCGAGTGGGCGTGATAAACTTTCCGGCATGAATGCCGTGCCGACACCCCTGCTCAGCGCCGAAATCGGCGAGACACGGCTCGATATCGTGGTCGCCGACATCACCGGCCTGGCGGTCGCGGCAATCGTCAACGCCGCCAACCGCTCGCTGTTGGGCGGCGGCGGGGTCGATGGCGCCATCCATCGCGCAGCCGGACCCGAACTGCTGGCCGAATGCGAGACGCTTGCCGGTTGCGCCACCGGTTCGGCCAAGATCACCAAAGGCTACCGGCTCAAAGCCAAGCACGTCATCCACGCGGTCGGCCCGGTCTGGCAGGGCGGCAGCCGCGACGAGCAAGCGCTGCTCGCCGGCTGTTACCGGAGCGCGCTCGATCTCGCCGCCGCGCATGCGCTCACTTCGATCGCCTATCCGGCCATCTCGACCGGCATCTATCGCTTTCCCGCCGATATCGCCGCCCGCATCGCGGTCGGCACCGTGGCGTCGGAATTAGCCAGCGCGCCGCGCGGGATTGCGCGCGTGGTGTTCTGCTGCTTTGCGCCGGAAAGCGCCGAGAACCACAGCAATGCCTTCGCGGAGTTGGGGTTGGTGTAACTCTCGTTTGTCGTCGCCGGGCTCGTCCCGGCGACCCCGCTTAGGTAGGCAACGCGTTCCTCAGCGAGATGGCCGGGACAAGCCCGGCCATGACACTCAAGTTTTCGGCTCCACATCCAGCCGGACGATCCAATCTTTCGCCGCCGCGTTCGCCGCCGGATAAAGCTCGAGCACGCTCGGGTCGTGCCCCGGCACGATGTGGTGGCGCGACGAGGCGAGCTTCTGCAGCGTCTTATAGCCCTCGAGCGTGTCGCCGACCGAATAGGTGATCGGAAACACGCGGCCCTCGTCGATGTGCGAATAAAGATGGCAGCAGTCGGAGGCGATGACCACGTAGCCGCGCTTCGTCTTCACCCGTACGCATTGCAGGCCTTTGGAATGCCCGCCCACCAGATGCACGCTGATGCCGGGCGCCAGCTCCTCGACGCCGTCGTGGAAATCGACGCGGTAGGCGTAGATCTTGCCGATCATGGCGTGTACGTCGGCCTCGCTGAACGGGATGCGCAGCGTCTGGTGGCACATGCAGCGGCCGGTGGCATAGGCCAACTCGGTGTCCTGGATGTGATAGCGCGCGTTCGGAAACAGGTCGTAATTGCCGGCGTGGTCCCAATGCATGTGGGTGGCGATCACGTGCTTGACCTTGTCGGGTGCGACGCCGAGCGCTTGTAGCCCCTCGCCGACCGGATGAACGATTCTGCGCCCGCGCTCTTTGGCGGCGGTCTCGTCAAAGCCGGTATCGCACACGAAGGTGCCGTGCGGCCCTTTGATCACCCAGACGTAATAGGCGATCGAGGTCATTTCGTCATGCGGGTCGCCGAAAATGTAGTTCTCCGAGCGCTTGCGCGCGTGCTCGGCATAGCGCACGGCAAAGACCTCGTGGATGTCGTCGCTCATGATTTCTTCCCTACGATGACGCCGGCGCGGCGCTCGATCATCTGCACGATGGCGGTGAAATCCGAACTCGCCGCCAAATTCGGAATTGGTCATTTCCCATTGATCGAGCACGGCGCGCATCACTGCGTTGGGGACGTCGAGCTCCCTTGCTTCCTCGGCGCAGAGCCGCACGTCCTTGAGCATTAGCGCGGTGGTGAAGCCGTAGTTGAAAGTGCGCGGCAGGATCGATTGCGGAAACTTCTGGTCCGATGCCCGAGAGCGGCCGGAGCCGGCATTGATGACGTCGATCATGACCGCCGCATCGAGCCCGGCTTTCACGCCCATGGCGACCGCTTCCGCCGTCGCCGCCATCGCGTTGGCCGAGAGGAAATTGTTGGCGAGCTTCATGGTCTGCGCCATGCCCGGCTTTTCGCCGATGACGAACACACGGCCGAATACCGAAAGCACATCTTTCAGCACGGCGACGTCGGCCGGCGGCCCGGAGACCATGACCGCGAGCGTGCCCTTGCTGGCGCCGCCGACGCCGCCCGAGACCGGCGAGTTGATCTGCACGATGTTCTTCTTGGCGAGTTCGACGAAAATCTCGGCGGCCACGCGCGAGCCGGTGGTGGACAGATCGACCAGGCGCTTGATGCGTTTGCCCTCGATGACGCCGCCTTCGCCAAGCGCGACTTTTTTCGAGATCTGCAGCGATGGCAGGCTGGCGAGCACCGTCTCGACCCGGTCGGCGACATCGGCCGGCGAGCCGGCAACTTGCGCGCCGAGCGCGACGAATGGCGCGACCGCGTCGTTACGGGTGTCGTAGACGATGAGCTTGTGGCCGGCCGCGATCAGCCGCCGCGCCATTGGAGCGCCCATGTTGCCCAGTCCGATAAAGCCGATGTCCATGGTATGATTTCCCATCGATGAATTGCAGGCGGCGACTTTGCCCGAGGCGGAGCGCTTAGGGAAGGCTGGCGCGGGCTTGCCGCCGATACTCTAACGGGTCTGCGCCGAAGCCGCCGCGGCGAGCTTGCGGCTGCGGCGTCCGCGCCGGAAGCCTTCGATGAAGACGACGGCAATGATGACGACAAGAACGTGGCCGATATATTGCCTGGCGAAGAAGCCGAGCCCGTTATTGTCGAACAGCAGCAGCGCGCGGCGCAGGTTTTCGTCGGCGAGCGGCGCCAGGATGACGCCGAGCACCACCGGCGCGGGTGGGAATTTGAACATGTGGAAGGCGTAGCCGATGAAGCCGCCCGCCACCATCACCCAGACATCCGACATGTTGGTGCGCACCGCAAAGGCGCCGATGATGCAGATCGGAATGATCAGCGTCATAAGCAACCCGCGCGGCAACGAGAACAGCTTCACGCACGGTTTGATCAGCGCCAGCGCTGCGCCGAACATGAGGAAATTGGCGACGATCAGCAGCGCGTAGATCAATTCGATCAGGCCGGGCTGGTCGATATTGATGGTCGGACCGAGCGACACATTCTTGAGCTGCAGCGCTGCCATCAGCGCGGCCGCCGGGGCGCTGCCGGGAATGCCGAGCGTCAGTGTCGGCAGCATCGAGCCGCCGATACAGGCGTTGTTGGCAACCTCGGCGCAAACGATGCCTTCGAAGCTGCCTTTGCCAAATTTCGCCTTTTCCTCCGGGCGCGCCCGCCGGCGGCCGACATCGTAGGCGAGGAAGGCCGCGATATTGGCGCCGGCGCCGGGAATGGCGCCGATCACGGTACCGATCAGTCCGGAGCGCAGCGCGGCCGGCATATGGCGGATGAGCAAGCCGACCGACGGAATCGCGCGGCCGACATTTTCGGGCATCGCCGTGTGCTCGCGTTGCGGCAGCACCTTCATGATCTCAGCCAATCCGAACAGGCCGATCAGGATGGCGATATAGCTGATGCCGTCATAGAGCGCGGGGATATCGAAGGTGAAGCGGGCGACGCCATGAATGGCGTCGTAGCCGACGAAGGCGAGCAGCATGCCGAGCCAGCCGGTCATCCAGCCCTTGAGCGGCATCGAGCCCGAATTCATCGAGCCGCAGATCGAGATGCCGATCACCGCCAGCAGAAACATCTCCCACGATTTGAATTGCAGCGCGATGGCGAGAATAACCGGCATGCAGGCGACCAGCAGGAGGATGCCGACCCAATTGCCCAGGAAGGACGCCGTAATCGAAAGCCCGAGCGCCTGGCCGCCCTGTCCGCGCTTGGCGAGCGGATGGCCTTCGATCATGGTCGGCACCGAATCCGGCGTGCCCGGGATGTTGATCAGCACCGCCGAAATGGCGCCGCCGAACGTGCTCGCGGTGTAGACGCCGAGCATGAAGGCGAGCGCGACCTCCTGCTTCATGCCGACCGACAGGCCGATCAGCAGCATCATCGCCATCGTGGTGGAGAGCCCCGGCATGGCGCCCCAGAAGATGCCGAGGACGACGCCGCCGAGCGTGACCAGCAGAAGGTAGGGCGACAGCGCCTGCAAGAATGCGTGGAGCACGGCCGGGCCTCAGGGCAACGGGGTTTGAAACAGCATGCGGAACACGATCGACAGGAAGGCGATCCAGCAAACCGAAACCGTCAGGCAGGCCCACAACGCCGCCCGCCAATAAAGCCGCAGCAAGCCGGTGATCGCCACGACCGATACGGTTTCGAAGGCGCCGATGACGAAATGCAGCGAGCCGATCGTGAAGCTCGTTCGCAACGGCACCACCTGCAGCGCCAGCACGTAGAGAATAACGATACCGCCGAGCAGCAGCGAGCGTGTGAAATCGCTCGGCAGCTCGAAGCGGTCGAGCGCCGGCGGCGTGGTGTGGCGGCGGGCGATCGCGGTCGCGCCGAGGATCGCCGCCATGATCAACAGGCTGGCCGAGGTGAGGAACGGCAATAGCCCGGGCGCAGTCAAGATCCCGCCGGGTATCGGCAAAAGCAGCGATTCGATCGCGATCCAGATCGAAATCGCGCCGACGACCCCGGCCGCGATCAAATCCATGATCGGAGTGGCGAGGCCGGCATTGGCGTCTTCCGACAGGACGAGCTTTTCTTGTTCGGCCATCAGCTTGGCATCATGTGAGGGATTGCGGCGGCGTGAGCGGAGCGGCCATGCCGCTCCGCCCTAAGTGCAATGTCAGGCGCCGACCGGCTTGTAACCCTTCGGCGGCCACCAGGTATCGAAGTCCTTCGGATCCGGCAGGCCGAGCTCTTTGGCCGTCATCACCTTGCCGCCAACCTGATCGCGATACTGGTTGAACAGGAAGGCGGTGCTGACTTCGAGCTGGGCGGCGCGCTTGTCGGCGGCCGCGCCGGTGAGAATTTGCTGCTCGAAGAATTTCGTCTCGCACACCGCCTTGAACGCGGCCGACTTGGCGGCTTTGACGAAGGCGTCGGTGACCTCCTTTTGGATTTCGATCGGCACCGTGCGGCGCATCATCAGATTGTAGTTGCCGCCGAGCGGCAGCAGCGGCTTGGTCGCCGGCACCAGCGTGCCGATCGAGTGCAGCACCTTGCCGTCCGCCAGCTTGATGTCCGACGTGCCGCACTGGAACAGGCTGCGCAGCTTGCCGGCGCGGATGAGATCGATGTGTTCATGCACGCCGCCGCCGGCAATCATGGTCTCGCCTTGCAGCCCGGCGAGCGTCGCCGGCTTGCCGCCCTTGTAGGGAACGAACTGCACGGTGATACCGAGCTGCCCGGCGATCTGCATGGCGACTTCATGCCAGATGCCGCCGGTGCCGGAAGTCGAGATGGTGAGCTTGCCGGGATTGGCCTTGCCCCATTTCACCATGTCATCGAGCGACTTGAACGGCGATTCATCGCGCACCGACCAGTCGGCGAGTGAAGAGGCCGCCTGCATGATGGTCCAGTCTTCCCAAATCTTGCTGGTGGTGTGACCCATCACGCGCACGAACTTGTTGAAGTTGGCGGCACCGAGCAGCGTGTAGCCGTCGGCCGGTTCGTTGAGCACGTAATTGGTGGCGATGCCGCCGACCGCGCCCGGCTTGTTGAGCGGCTCGACGGTCCAGCCCTTGGCGGCCGCCATCTCCTTGGCGATCAGACGCATGACGACGTCGGTGCCGCCGCCGGCCGCGTACATGATGACGACGGTGATCGACTTGTCGGGCCACTTGTCGGCCTTGGCCGATCCCGGCCGCACGATCAGAAAGCCGACGGCGCCCGCGGCGCCGGCGAGCAGATCGCGGCGCCGGATAGCATTCTTGTTCCCATTCCCTTTGGGTGCGTTCATTGGCGAATCCTCCAGGTGAAACCAGCGCTTTTTTCGGCAGGCGCTTGCCGGCAGTTTACGTGACCGAGAGGGCGCCGAAAGAGCTAATTTGCCGCGCTCACCAGCACGGGCACAACTCGTCACGCCGCCCCCGCGGTCGTCCGGCATTGGCCAAAAGCATTATTGAACTTATTATAAGCTAGCTTATTATAAGGCTTCTATTGGAGACTCCCAATCATGCCCCCGCTGCCGATAAATCGAGAATTTGCCTTTACGATCATGGACGTAGCAAGAATGCTCAAGACCTATGCCGACCAGCGGGCGCGCCAGTTTGGCATCTCGCGCGCGCAGTGGGGCGTGCTGGTGCGGCTCGACCGCTCCGAAGGACTCAAGCAATCGGAACTGGCCGAAATCCTTGACCTGCAGCCGATCTCGCTCACCCGCCTGCTCGACCGGCTGGCGGAAAATAAACTGATCGAGCGCCGCGCCGATCCGAACGATCGGCGTGCCAACCGGTTATTCCTCGCACCGGCTGCGCGGCCGCTGCTCGAAAAGCTCGCGGAACTCGGACAAGACATGATGGCGACCGTGCTGGATGGGCTCGATGGCAAAACGGTCGAGCGCATGCTGCGCGATCTCGAGCGGGTCAAGGAGAACTTGCGCGCCGCCATCAATCGCCATCCGGCCCAGCAAGAAATCGCCGCGGGGTGAGCACCATGAGTGAAAAGCCCCTCAAGATCGTGCCCGCTCTCGAAGCCAAGACCGCGCCGGCGGCGGATGCCCCGGCGGCCAAGAAGCCGCGCCGGTTCGAGCGCAAACGGCTGCGCATGATGCTGCTGGTGGTTGCGCCGGCGCTCGCCGCGTTGATCGGGCTCGCGCTCTATCTTTCGGGCGGCCGCTACATCTCCACCGACAACGCCTATGTCGGCGCGCAGAAGGTGCTGATTACGCCGGATGTTTCCGACAAGATTATCCACGTCGCCGTCACCGAGGGCCAGCACGTCAAGCCCGGCGACGAATTGTTCACGCTCGATCCGGTTCCCTACCGTCTCGCGCTCGACCAGGCGAAAGCCAAGCTCGACACCGCGCGCAGCAGCTATGACAAGCTGAGGACGACGCTCGCATCGCTCACCACGCTGGTCGAGCTGGCGAAGAAGAACGTCGAGTTCAAGCGCCGTGACGTCGAACGCAAGCTCAAGCTGGAGAGTTCGCAGTCCGGCTCGCGCGCCGATGTCGACACCGCCGGCGCCGCGCTGGTGACCGCACAATTGCAGGCGCAATTCGCCACCCAGCAGCGCGACACCACGCTCAATCAGTTGCTCGGCAATGCGGACCTGCCGCTGGCGCAATTCCCCGAATATGCGCAAGCCAAGGCCGTGCTCGATGCCGCTAAACGCGATTTCGACCACACCATCGTGCGCGCGCCGATTTCCGGCACCGCCACGCAGGTGGACAATATCCAGGTCGGCCGCTTTGTCGCCGCCGGCACGCCGATCCTGAGTGTGATCGATGACCGGGCGCCCTGGGTCGACGCCAATCCGAAGGAAACCGACATCACCTATCTGCGCGTCGGCCAGAAGGCCTCGCTCGCCGTCGACAGCTTCCCCGACCACACCTTCCAGGGCACCGTGATCGCGGTAAGCCCCGGCACCGGCGCGCAGTTCTCGATCCTGCCGCCGCAGAACGCGACCGGCAACTGGGTCAAGGTGGTGCAGCGCGTTCCGGTGCGCATCGCCTTCGACAAGGACGAGGATACCCGCCTGCTGCGCTCCGGCATGAGCGTCAATGTCGAGATCGACACCGGTCACAGCCGCATCCCGTTCTGGTCGGCCGCTGCTAAAGAACCAAAATGAGCCCGGCGCAAATCGCGGCGATGTCGCCGAATCTGCGGCGCATGCTGGTGACGGTCTGCGCCATGACCGCCACCATCATGCAGGCGCTCGACACCACCATCGCCAATGTCGCGCTGCCTTATATGCAGGGTTCGCTCTCGGCCTCGCTCGACCAGATCAACTGGGTGCTCACCTCCTATATCGTGGCCGCCGCCATCATGACCGCGCCGGTCGGCTGGATGGCCGATCGCTTCGGCCGCAAGAAACTGTTCATCGTCTGCGTCGCTGGCTTCACGGTCGCCTCGTTCCTCTGTGCGCTGGCGCAAAACATCGAGCAGATGGTGCTGTTCCGCCTGTTGCAGGGCATGGCCGGCGCCGCGCTGGTGCCGCTGTCGCAGTCGGTGTTGCTCGATGCCTATACCGTGCAGGAACGCGGCCAGGCCATGGCGGTCTGGGGTATTGGCGTGATGCTCGGCCCGATCCTGGGCCCGACGCTCGGCGCCTGGCTGACCGACAACTATTCCTGGCACTGGGTGTTCCTGATTAACCTGCCGATCGGCGTCGCCACCGTGATCGGCATGATGCTGTTCATGGAGGAGACCGATCGGCACGAACACCTACGCTTCGACTGGTTCGGCTTTTTGGCGCTCGCCGTCGGCATCGGCTCGCTGCAACTGCTGCTCGACCGCGGCGAGCAGGTCGGCTGGTTCGGCTCGACCGAAATCTGGGTCGAGACGATCGTTTCGATTGTCGGCTTCTACTATTTCTTCGCCCATTCGCTGACCACGCCGGAGCCGTTCGTGCGCTTCGAACTGTTCAAGGATCGCAATTTCGTTTCAGGAGTGGTGTTCATGGTGGTGATCGGCGTGGTGCTGTTCGGCACCATGGCGCTGGTGACGCCGTTTATGCAGAACCTGCTCGGCTTTCCGATCCAGACCGCCGGTTTCCTGCTCGGCTCGCGCGGCGTCGGCACGCTGCTCACCATGATGGTGGCGCCGCGGCTGATGCGGATGTTGGAGACGCGTTATCTGATCCTGCTCGGGCTGTTGCTCACCGGCGGTACGCTTTATTTCTTCACCGGATTTTCGCTCGATGTCACGCAGACGACGATCGTCGTCACCAGCATAGTGCAGGGCATCGGCTTGGGCCTGTTGTTCGTGCCAATCACGACGGCGGCGTTCCTGACGCTGCCCGGACATCTGCGCAACAGCGGCACCTCGATCCTGACGCTAGTGCGCAATATCGGCTCGTCGGTCGGCATCTCCATGGTGATCGCCAACCTCACCAGCAAGACCACCGAGATGCACGCACGCATCGTCGAATCCGTGACGCCGTTCAACGATGCGCTGCAAATGCCGGATGTGGCGGCGAACCTCAACGTGCATACCGAAAGCGGGCTCGCCATGCTTGACGGCATCGTCAGCCAGCAGGCGGCCATGATCGCCTATCTCAACGATTTCAAGCTTCTGATGATCCTGACATTCGCGATGATGCCGCTGGTGCTGATCATCCGCTCCGCGAAGCGGTCACCGGGCACTAAGTTGCAGGAAGCCGCCGCTCACGCCGTCGAGTGACGGCTACTTAGCCGTAAACTCCTTGCGGATTAACTCGCTATGCTCGCCCAACGCCGGCACCGCGCCAAATTCGCGCGGCGCACCGTCATGCGTCGCGGCCGGCCCCGGCATGTTCACCGGCCCGCTCGGCGAGCCGACGCTGACGCGACGTAAATGCGGGTGGCGGGCCAGCAAATTGAGATCGTTGATAACGCCGAAGGCAATATCGTAACGCGCGAGCTTGTCGACCAGCGGAGCGACGTCCATCGCCGCAAACGCGGCGGAAACGTGGCTGTCGGTCTCAGTGCGGCGCTTCATGCGTTCGATATTGGTGGCGAAATTCGGATCGGCGGCAAGTTGCTTGTCGCCGAGGATATGTTCGGCCAGCACGCGCCATTCGCGGTCATTCTGAATTGAGATCAAAACGTCGCCGCCATCCCGCGTCTTGAACGCGCCATAGGGTGCGATCGAGATGTGCGCGAGACCGATGCGCGTGGGCGTCGTGCCGCCCTCGTGCTGCAGCAGCGGCACCGCCATCCAATCCGCCATGGCATCGAACATCGAAATCGAAATCGCGGCGCCCCCGCCGCTGCGCGCACGCGCCAGCAGCGCTTCCAGGATTGCCTCATAGGCGTTCATGCCGGCGGCAATGTCGCAGACCGACACGCCGGTGCGGGCCGGCGATTCCGGGCCGCCAGTGATGGAGGCGAGCCCCGACTCCGCCTGGATCAGCATGTCGTAGGCCTTGCGCTGGGCGTAAGGCCCGCTTTCGCCATAGCCGGAAATCGAGCAGCAGATCAGGCGCGGATAATCCTTGCGCAGCCGATCGACCGCAAAACCGAGCTTGCCGATCGCGCCGGGCTTGAGGTTCTGCACGAACACGTCGGCCTTGGCCAACATCGCTTCAAGCAGCGCCTTGTCCTTGCGGCTGGCGAGATCAAGCACGACGGATTGCTTGCCGCGATTGAGCCAGACGAAATAGGCGCTCTCGCCGTGCACCAGGTGGTCGTAACGGCGCGCGAAGTCGCCCTCCGGCCGCTCGACCTTGATCACGCGCGCGCCGGCATCGGCCAGTTTGCAGGTGCAATGCGGCGCCGCCACCGCTTGTTCGATCGAGACGACCAGTAGGCCTTCAAGCGGCAACGGCATTTTAATAAGACCGCGGCAGGCCGAGTACGTGTTCGGCGAGATAGGACAGAATCATGTTGGTGGAGATCGGGGCCACCTGATAGAGCCGGGTTTCGCGGAACTTGCGCTCGACGTCGTATTCCTCGGCGAAGCCGAAGCCGCCGTGGGTCTGCACGCACATGTCGGCGGCGAACCAGGCGGCGTCGGCGGCGAGCAGCTTTGCCATATTGGCCTCCGGCCCGATGTCGGCGCCGGCTTCGTATTTGCGCGCGGCTTCGTGCACCATCAGTTCGGCGGCGCGCATCTGCGCATAGGCGCGCGCAATCGGGAACTGCACGCCCTGGTTCTTGCCGATCGGCCGGCCGAACAGCACGCGCTCCTTGGCATAGGTGCTCGCCTTGGCGATGAACCATTTGGCGTCGCCGATGCATTCCGCCGCGATCAGGATGCGCTCGGCGTTCATGCCGGCGAGGATGTAGCGGAATCCCTGGCCCTCCTCGCCGATCAAGTTTTCGGCCGGCACGCGCAGGTCGTCGAAGAATACTTGCGTTGTGCCGTGGTTCATCATGGTACGGATCGGCGAGATCGTCATGCTGGTGCCCTGCGCCAGCCGCATGTCGACCAGGAACACCGACAGCCCGTCGGTGCGCTTCTTGGCCTGTTCGCGCGGTGCGGTGCGCGCCAACAGCAGCATCAGGTCGGAATGCTCGGCGCGCGAGGTCCAAAGCTTCTGGCCATTGATGACGTAGTGATCGTTGCCTTCGCGTTTGGCCGTCGTGCGCAATGAGAGCGTGTCGGTGCCGGAAGTCGGTTCCGTCACGCCGAAGGCTTGCAGGCGCAACTCGCCGCTAGCGATCTTGGGCAGGTAATTCTTTTTCTGCTCGGCGTTGCCGTGCCGCAGGATCGTACCCATGGTGTACATCTGTGCGTGGCAGGCGGCGCCATTGCAGCCGGATGCGTGGACTTCCTCCAGGATGGCGGCGGCTGCGCTGATGCCGAGGCCGCTGCCGCCGTATTCTTCCGGGATCAGCGCGGCGAGATAGCCGGCCTCGGTGAGCGCGGTGACGAACTCACTCGGATAGGCGCGCTCGCGGTCGAGCGCGCGCCAATATTCGCCGGGAAACTTACCGCACAGCGCGCGCACCGACTCGCGGATGTCGGCATATTCGTCCATGTCGGCGCTCGACTTGCTCATGCGTCTTTCACCTCGGCGTGGCCGTTGTTGATGGCGATCACGTCGCGCTCCTTAACCCGCGCGCGGAAGTTTAGCACGCCGTCCTCTTGCCAGAACTCGGTGCGAATGGTCTCGCCCGGGTAGACCGGCGCCGAAAATCGTCCGGACATCGCGGTCAGCCGCGCGGGGTCATAGCCGCATACCACTTTGAGCAGTGCGTGGCCGGCGACCCCGAAGGTCGCGAGCCCATGCAGGACCGGACGCGGGAAGCCGGCGGCGCGCGCGAATTCCGGATCGGCATGCAGCGCATTCATGTCGCCGGACAGCCGGTAGATTAACGCCATTTCCGGCCGCGTCGGCAGCTCGCAAACGCCGTCCGGCGCCCGGTCGGGCAGCGCATGCGGTGGCGGCGTATCGCGCCGCGCTCCACCAAAGCCGCCGTCGGCGCGACAGAATGTGGTCTGCCGCAGCGTCGCGAGCAGACGGCCGCTCGCCTTGTCGCTGATCGCGCGCTCGGAATAAATCAGCGCGCCTTTGCCGGCGCCTTTGTCCACCACGTCGAGGATACGCGTGCGCCCGATCACCGTGCCCTGCGGTGCGACCGGCGCGTGCAGCATGAAGCCGTGCTCGCCATGCACGACTCCGGTCCAGGTGACGCCGAGCTCGGGCCGGCGCAGCCAATAGGCGGCATAGCCCAGCATCACCGCGAAGCTCGGCAGCACTTTGAGATTCTTCTCGTAGACGAAGGCAAGCTCGTCGGCGTTGAGCGGGTCCTGGCCGAAGCCGAGGCCGAGCGCATAAAGCATGCAATCCTTCGGGCCATACGTATGTTCGACGTCGGGGATTTGCAGCGCCAGTAGTTTTTCGGGGTCGAGCGGCATGAGAAATTTGCGCTTCTCCGCGTGCGCTTGCTTTCTTATCCCTCCCCTGAAAGGGGAGGGTCGGCGAGCGAAGCGAGCCGGGGTGGGGTGTCTTACTACAATCGCCCCCACCCGGTCGCCTTCGGCGACCACCCTCCCCCGCAAGCGGGGGAGGGATAAGAAGCTACCCCCACACTTCCTTGGCGACTTCCACGATCATCGCAAGCTTCGCCCATTGCTCCTCCTCGGCCAGCGCATTGCCCTCCTCGGTTGAGGCAAAGCCGCATTGCGGCGAAAGGCAAAGCTGGTCGAGCGAAATATATTTGCTGGCTTCCTCGATGCGGCGCTTGATCTCGTTTTTGGCTTCGAGCCGCCCGGTCTTGGTGGTGACGAGGCCCAGCACCACATGGCGGTCCTTCGGCACCAGCCTGAGCGGCTCGAAGCCGCCGGCGCGCGCCGAGTTGTATTCCATGAAATAGCCGTGCACCTTGATGCGGTTGAAAAGTATTTCCTGCTCGGCCTCGTAGCCGCCGGTGCCCATGAAGGTGGACTTATAGTTGCCGCGGCACAGATGCATGGTGATGGTCATATCGGACGGGATATCCGACATCGCGGCGTTGATGAGGTCGCCGTAGAGCGGCCCCAGCTTTTCTGGGTCGTCGCCGCGCGCGGCCATCTGCGCTCGATATTTCGGATCGCACAGCATGGCAATGAACACCTCATCGAGCTGCAGGTAGCGGCAGCCGGCATCGGCAAAGGCGCGCACCGCTTTGCGGTAGGCCTGGCCGAGGTCGTCGAAGAATTGATCGAGCTTCGGGTAAACCGCCTTATCGATCGGCGTCGGCTGCGGCCGGCCATAGGCCGCCGAAGGCGCCGGAATGGTGATCTTGGGCGTGCGTTTGGTGTGCGCGGCGACGAATTTGAAATGCTCGAGCATCGGATGGCTGGAGAAGCCGAGCTTGCCGGCGATCTTGAGGCCTTCATTACGCGTGGTGACGCCGCTAAAGGCGATGCCGGCATCCATCACGTGCTTTTCGACGCCGTCGAGGCCCCAGAGGAAATCGAGATGCCACCAGGAACGGCGGAACTCGCCATCGGTGATCGATTGCAAGCCGACGTCTTCTTGTTTTTTGATGACGCGCTCGATCTCGCGGTCCTCGACCGCTTTGAGCGCGGCGGCGTCGATTTCGCCCTTGGCGCGCTGCTCGCGCGCCTGTTTGAGCGCGGCTGGCCGCAGCAGGCTGCCGACATGATCGGCGCGGAACGGTGGTTTGCTGCGTTGAGACATTGTTGTTTCGCTCCCATTTTTTCTGCTGTCATGCCCGCGAAGGCGGGGGCGGAGACGACGTCAGTGGCCCCACACTTCTTCCGCCAGTTCCACAATCATCCTGAGCTTCGCCCATTGCTCGTCCTCCGCCAGGATATTGCCTTCTTCGGTGGAGGCGAAGCCGCATTGCGGCGACAGGCAAAGCTGATCGAGCGGGACGAATTTCGCCGCCTGCTCGATACGGCGCTTGATCTCGTCTTTGGATTCCAGCCGCCCGCTCTTGGAGGTGACGAGACCGAGCACGACCGTCTTGCCGTTGGGTACGAAACGCAGCGGCTCGAAACCGCCGGCCCGGTCGCTGTCGTATTCCATGAAATAGCCGTGCACATTGATCTTGTTGAACAGTATCTCCGCCACCGGCTCGTAGCCGCCCGAGGCGACGAAAGTGGACTGGAAGTTGCCGCGGCACAGATGCATGGCGATGGTCATGTCGGCCGGGATGTCGGAGATCGCGGCATTGATCAGGCCGGCATAGATCGCCGGCAGTTGTTCGGGGTCTTCGCCGCGGTTGGCGATCTGCGCACGCAGCTTGGGGTCGCACAAATAAGCGAAATTGACCTCGTCGAGCTGCAGATAGCGGCAGCCTTGCTCGGCGAAAGCGCGCACGGCTTTGCGGTAGGTCTGCCCGAGATCGCGGTAGAAATCCTCCATCGCCGGATAGAGGCTCTCCGGCACGGCATCGCGGCCGTAGCGGAAATGCAAGGACGATGGCGACGGGATCGTCATCTTCGGCGTTACGCGCGTGTGCTCTTTGACGAACTTGAAATGCTCGAGCATCGGATGCGTGGTGAACGTGCCGAGCTTACCCGTCAGGCGCAGCATCATCGGCTTCGGGTTTGCGCCCTGGAACTTGATCGCGCGCTCGCCGAGATAGGCCTCGACGCCGTCAAGCGCGCCGAGGAAATCGTAGTTCCAGAAGGCGCGGCGGAATTCGCCGTCGGTGACGGCTTTGAGGCCGACCTCTTCCTGCCGCTTGATAACGGAAACAATCTCGCGGTCTTCAATCGCCTTGAGCGCCTCGGCGGAAATTTCGCCGCGCTCGCGCTTGGCGCGCGCCTCTTTCAACGGCGCCGTGCGCAGCAGGCTGCCGACATGATCGGCGCGGAAGGGGGCTATATTCTTTTCATTACGCATTTCTAATGACTTCTGGAGACGAGGGCGGCCGGCGCCAGTTTGGCGCCGACCGCTAATTTAGCCACCGGAAGCGCAATCGCCAGCCTTATTTCGCGATCGCCTTCTCGTAAGGGTAGATCACCTCGCCGTTTTTGTATTGCGGCGGATAGAGGATCACTTCGGTTTTCAGATCGCGGAAATCGTCCACGCTGTTGCCACTGATATTCTGGAACTGAGCGGCCAGCGTGCGCTCCTGTGCCCACTCTCCCTGCTTGCCGAACTTCACGTCGCCCACCACGGTATGGAACGTGGTCTTGCGGAGATAATCGGCCAGCTTGTCGTCGTTGAGACTTTTGGTGGCGGCAATGGCGTCGCCGAGCACTTGCAGATCGGCATAGGCCCACACCGGCATGTAGTAGCCAAGCGGGTCGACGCCCTGCCCTTTGGCGCGCTCTTGATACTTCTTGAGCAGCTCCATCGAGCCCGGGAACTCCATCGATTTCACCGGCAGCCAGGTCTCGTAATTGACGATGCCATTGAGCAGCGGGCCAAGCTTGGTTTTGAATACCGTCGCCTGCAGGCCGACCATGGCGCCGCCCCACATCTTTGGCTTAAAGCCAACCTCGTGCATCGCGGAGACTATGCCGACGGTGTCCAGTGGATAGGAGCAGACCACCATTAGGTCGGGATTGACGGCCCGAATTGCCCGCACGATCGGCGAGTAGTCGGTCGTCGTTGGCGGATAGCTTTTGTCGTAGACGACCTTGAAGCCGGATGTCTTGGCGTTTTCGCGCGCGCCTTCGCACGCATTGAGCCCGAACTCGGCAGCGGCGTAGACCAGTGCGATCGTCTGCGGCTTAGGCTTCTGCATCTCGGCGATCTTGAAGAAGCCGCGCGTGAACGCCGGCTTTGGGGTCGGGCCATTCGGAATCATCGAAAAGTATTTCGGGTACTTGAACTTCTCGTTGATGCCGGTGCCGAATAGACTGACGATCAGTTTGTTCTTCCTCATCGCGATCGGTAAGGCCGGCGCAATCTGACCCGAGGCATAGCCACTGACGATCAAGTCGACTTTGTCGATGTCGAGCAGCTTCGTGTAGATACCGGGAACCTGCGACGGGCTGCTCTGATCGTCGTAGTAGACGAGCTTGACCGGGCGACCGAGTAGGCCCCCTTTAGCGTTGATATCGTCCTCCCAGATCTGCATCGCCACCAGCGACATCTTGCCGTTGGCGGAGAGCGGGCCGGTGAGCGCCATACCAAACCCGATCTTGATCGGTTCGGCTGCCTTGGCCGGCGGCGCGGCGAACAGGAGCGTCGCGGCGGCCACCGACCACGCCAGCCGATTTAGGCTAACCCATTTCGATTTCATGGACATTTTCATCCCCATAGTGATTCGGAAGACCGCGCCAAAGAGGCCGCGATCTCTCGATTGGTTCTTTCACGATGGGTAATGCTAATGGGAGCCAAGCCGGGTCCGCTTGGCAAAGGTCAAGTCCCACCCCAAACTTCCTGCGCCAGTTCAACGATCATGCGCAGCTTGGCCCACTGCTCTTCTTCGGCCAGCACGTTGCCTTCCTCGGTCGAGGCGAAGCCGCATTGCGGCGACAGACACAGCTGGTCGAGCGCGACATATTTGGTGGCCTCCTCGATGCGGCGCATAATTTCGTCGCGCGGCTCCAGCCGCCCGCTTTTCGAGGTGACCAGACCGAGCACCAGTTGCTTCTTGCCCTTGGGAAAATAGCGCAGCGGTTCGAATCCGCCGGCACGATCGCTGTCGTATTCCAGGAAATAACCGTCGAGATTGGTATTGCCGAGTAGCTGTTCGGCGACAAATTCGTAGCCGCCTTGCGCGATCCAGGTCGAGCGGAAATTGCCGCGGCAGGAATGCATGGTGATCGCCATGTCGGCCGGCTTGCCTTCCAGCGCCGCGTTGGTGACGCGCGCGTAGATCGCCGGCAGCGTGTCGGGATCGTCGCCGCGCGCCTTTGAGCCCTCGCGCTCCTTCGGATCGCAAATCATTGCCCAGGCGGTGTCATCGAGCTGCAGGTAGCGGCAGCCGGCGTCGTAGAAGGCGCGGATTGCCTTGCGCCAGGTCGCCGCGCAGTCGGCGAAAAATTCGTCGTAGCCGGGATAGACCTCTTTGCTCACCATGGCGCGCCCTTGCCGGAAATGGAACGTGCTCGGCGCCGGGATGCACATTTTCGGCGTCACCTTGCAATGCGCCTTCAGAAACTTGAAATGCTCGATCTGCGGATGGCCGACGAAGTCGACCTTGCCGTCGATTCGGATGGCTTCGTGCTTGGTCTCAACGCCGTGAAACTTGATGCCGGTCGACGTGGTGATCGGCGTGACGCCTTTGAGCCCGCGGAAGAAATCGAAATGCCACCAGGAGCGGCGGAACTCGCCGTCGGTCGCGAGCTTGAGGCCGACCTCTTCCTGCTTCTTGACGATCTTCTCGATTTCGCGGTCCTCGACCGCCTTGAGCGCAGCGGCGTCGATCTCTGCCCTGGCGAATTTGACGCGCGCTTCCTTCAGCGGCGCGGTGCGCAATAGGCTGCCGACCATATCGGCGCGGAACGGCGGCGTTGTGCGGGCCATGGGGTGACTGCTCCCTGCTTGGATGGGTTGTTCGCTGCCCAACTCTGCCCATTGGGCCGACTGAAAATTCCTGCGCGTCACGATATCCTGCCGGCAAACTCATAATCAATGCGCGGCGCGCGTCAAATCTCGCGTTCTTCACTTCCCTCGGGCGTTAGGCTAGGGTTGCGCACGCAATCAATCCGCAAAAAATTCAGTGGGAGGAGGTTACCGAGCCATGGCTTATAAGAACCTGGAAGAGGCGATCAAGGCATCCGGCGACATCGTCAAGATGCTGCGCAATTCGCAGATCGGCGCCTATGTCTATCCGGTCGTTGCGCCTGAGTTTACCAACTGGCGGGACGAGCAGCGCGGCTGGCGCGAGACCTGCGTGCTCTACGACCAGTCCCACCACATGGTGAATTTGTTCATCGAGGGTCCTGAGGCCCTCAAATTGCTCTCCCATCTCGGCACCAACTCGTTCAAGAATTTCTCCGTCAATAAGGCTAAGCAATTCGCCCCGTGCAGCTACGACGGATACGTGATCGGCGACGGCATTCTGTTTTATCTGGCAGAGAACAGCTTCGTCTTCGTCGGCCGCAATCCGGCGGCCAATTGGATTCAATTCCACGCGCAGACCGGCGGCTACAACGTCAAGACCGAATACGACGACCGCTCGCCCTCGCGCCCGATGGGCAAACCGGTCACGCGCAAATATTACCGCTATCAGATTCAAGGGCCGAACGCCGAGCAGGTAATCAAGAAACTCGGTGGCGGTTCATTCCCCGACATCAAATTCTTCAATATGGATTACATCACCATCGCGGGTCGCAAGGTGCGCGCCCTGCGTCATGGCATGGCCGGCGCCCCCGGCCTGGAGGTTTGGGGCCCCTATGCGGAAGGCGAGGAAATCCGCGCCGCCATCATCGAGGCGGGCAAGGACTTCGGCCTCGTGCAGGTCGGCGCGCGCGCTTACGCGACCAATACGCTGGAATCGGGCTGGATCCCGTCGCCGGTGCCGGCGGTCTATACCGGCGACAAAATGAAGCCCTACCGGGAGTGGCTGCCGGGGACGAGCTATGAAGCCAATGCCGGGCTCGGCGGCAGCTTCGTCTCGAACAAGATCGAGGACTATTACACTTCGCCGCACGAACTGGGCTACGCCGGGTTCACCAAGTACGACCACGATTTCATCGGCAAGGAAGCGCTGCAGAAGATGGACGGCAAGGTACACCGCAAAAAGGTTACCTTTGCCTGGAACGATCAGGATGTCGTCAAGGTCCTGCAATCGATGTTTGCGCCCCCGGGCGAGAACTACAAGTTCATCGATCTGCCGCTGTCGAACTACGCATCGAGTTCATTCGATGCCGTGATGAGCCACGGAAAAATGATCGGTGCTTCGATGTTCAGTGGCTACACTTCGAACGACCGCAAGATGCTGTCGCTGGGGTTTGTCGAGGAGCAATTTGCCAAGCCCGGGACCGAGCTCACTTTGATCTGGGGCGAGGAAAACGGCGGCACCAAGAAGACCACGGTCGAGCGCCACAAACAGACCGAAATGCGCGTGGTGGTCGCACCGACGCCCTATGCCGCGCCGGCGCGCGAAACCTATCATCAGGGTTGGCGCACCGCCGCCTCCGGCTGACAAGCCAGCTATTGCGAGCGCGTCGCGGATTTTAGCGCGGGGCTTTCCGCCTGTGCGATCGCGCGCGCATAGCGGGCGGTGGCGGCCAAGCCGCCGAACGAAAAGTAATGCGGGTGAGCGTCTCCAATCTCGCTGTGCGCCGCGTTTAGCGTTTCGATGATGTGATCCGGTCCGACATTGCCGATCAGGCCGGCGGCCGCACCCGACATCAGGCCACGCAACGAGGCGTCGACCCCGCAGCGCCGGGCAAAGCGCAGCAGCCCGGTCATGCTGGTGGGGCCGGCCATGCCGACCTTCACCGGTTTGCTGATGCCGCAGGCGCGCAGTTGCTTGAGCCAGGCCAGAATGCGCTCGGGCGAAAAGGAAAATTGGCTCACGATATGCACGCGCAAGCCCTGCGCGGCGGCGCTGGCGATCTTCTCGTCGAGCGCGGCCTCGAGCCGGCCAGCAGGAATGCGTGGATGGCCTTCCGGATAGGCGCCGATCCCGATTTCCTCGATGCCGGCCTCACGCAGTCGGCCCTTCTGGATCACCGCCAGCGCGTCGGCGAACGGCCCCGACGCATCCACATCGCCGCCGATCACCAAGAGCCGGCGCACATCGGCTTCCTCGTGCAGGCCCTTGAGCCGCTCCTGCAGCATCTCGGCACTATTGAGCCGGCGCGCCGCAATATGAATGATCGGTTCCAACCCAGCCTTGCGCAGGCTGGCGGCGGTGGCGATCAACTCGCGGGAATCGACCGTCGGCACCGCGGTGAAATAGACCGGCGTGCCCGGCGGCAGCAGTTCTGCCAGCGTGGCGATCTCGGCCGTGCTCGGGCGCGTGGCCTCGAGCGAAAAGCTGCGCGTAAAATCATTCGGCATGATGCGCTACTCCCGCCGGTGGGAGATCACGAAAGATTCGTCGTAGAACCACAGGCCGCCCTGCTTCTGCAGCACGTCGCGCGTCGCCTCGATATAGCGGCGATCGCTGTTGACGTCGGACAGGCGGTCATCCTCGATCTGCGCCACGTAGATCGCCGCATTCCAGGCCGCGAGCAGCGTCGAGGTGCCGATCGAAGAGGAGATTTCCGACGGTAGCGTGTGCATCTCGTAGCGGAACAGCGAGCGCTGGTCGGAATAGGCGTTGAAATTAAGGTCGCGGCCGGCCGCGCCCAGATCGTGCTTGACCTCCTTGAGCAGGTCGTGGCGGCTATGGACGAACGGATTGTCGTTCGGCCACACCTTATGGACGATCTCCATGCCGGGATCACGCCCATAGGAATGGATCGCGATCATGCGCCCGCCTTGGCCGAGCGCGCGGGCGAGCGGCGCCAGCACGCGCTTGGCCTTGAATTCGAGCGTGGCGCGTGCGCGATAGGGCTGCGAGGCGATCACCAGATCGTAGTCGGCGACGGTGCCGCCCGGCTTGGGCACGATCTGGTCGAGCAGGAATTTGTGATCGTTGCGGTAGATCACCAAAATGACCGGGCGCTCGTAGACCGGATTGCCACTCTTCGGCGACACGCGCGCCTTCCAGTTCTCGGCCAGGAACGGCTCGAGCGCGGTGATCTGCTGCTCGAATGAGTGCGCGGTCGCGCCGTCCATCGCCAGTTCTTTCCACACCAGGCTGGTGGCGGCGGACAGCGACTTCACCGCCAGCCAGGGCGCTTCCGAATAAGCAAGATTGGTGAGCACCAGCACGCTCGAGGGATGCTCGACGAAACGGTCGGCCATCTTGTGCAGCGTGAGGCGGATGTCCTCCAGGCTGATTTCCTTGCCGACGATATAGAACGGCATGGTGGGAAAGCGGTCGTGCATGGTGCGCATGACGCGCGCCAGCACTGTGCCGTCGCCGACGCCGGCATCGAACACGCGCACCGCCGGCGGACGCGGATGGATATTGGCGAGCTCCATGCCGACGCGGTGCGCGATTTCCCATTTCTCCGAGCAGGTGTTCACGAACAGCAGATATTTCTGCCGGTTGTCGAAGAAGCGGAAATTGCGCTGCGGGTCGTCGCCCGCCTGTCCGGAAGCGACCGGCGGCGCCGGCGGCTTGACCATGGGCAAAGCTGCGGCCGGGCTCGCATCGAACAGCACGCGCCGGCGCGCCGGTGCGCTATCGGCGTTGCGCGCCATGAAGTTGCGGATGCGCTCGAGCGTGTCGGTGGTGATGCGGCCGCCGTTGCGCAGACGGTTGGCGAGTTTGCCGTCGTTGACCGCGCGGCGGCCGAAGGTGGATTCAGCCAAGCCGCGCTGGCGGCAGAATTCGCTGATCTCCTGCAGGATTTGATCATTCATGGCGTTTCCCTGACGTGGCTCTAGCGGCCGGCTTGGCAGCAAGGGAACCAAGTCCACCCAAATCCGTCAATCGGAAAAGCGATGTTGGGAAAGATGGGCAGGATGGGTGGGCTGCACCCAATTGGCGCCATCCTCATATTTTATAGCCTATAAGTAGATGCGGAGATCGGTGCCGAAAGTTTTCGTCCGAGAATTGGGGCAAATACCCACTATCCGGGCGGCCCAGTGGGCAGTAGTGGGCGGCGGCGCCTGCCGATAACATCCTCAAATGTCGAAGAAAACCGTCTCGTTGTCGCCTTGCACGCGGATGTCGAAGCGATAGACCGCCGGAGCGCTGCCGCCCTGCTTGTGGGCAATGAGCGTGCCGCGGCGATCCTGCGGCACCATCAGCAGGATCGGATCGGCGGCATTTGCCGCCTCGTCGGAAAAATACAGCCGCGTATAGATCTGCCGCAGCATGCCGCGCGAGAAGATGCAGACCACGATATGCGGCGCCTGCGGCTTGCCGTTCGGCCCCGGCACCGAACCCGGCTTGATGGTGTCGAAGACGTAGACCCCGTCCTTGTCGGTGGCCGATCGGCCGAAGCCGGTGAACTTCGCGTTCGGGCGCGGCTTCTCGCCGCGCGCGTGCGTATAGCGGCCTTGCGCGTCGGCCTGCCAAATTTCGACCATGGCGTCGTTGATCGGTTTGCCGTCGCCGTCCTGCACGCTGCCCTCGATGCGAATTTTCGTGCCCGTGGCGTCCGGCGTGATCAAGTTGGCGCCGATGGTATCCTTCCAGTCGTAATTCTGGTTCGGCTTCCAGTCGCAGCGATTGTGCGGCGACAGGCCATAGGCGAAGAATGGGCCGACAGTTTGTGAGGGCGTGATGTCCGACATTACATTTTCCCTTTGCGCATGATCTTGACCGAAAACCGGTGCCCGTCCCCGATCGGGTCGGGGACATGCTTTTCCGGATGCGCTAGTGTTTTTCCGTATTGACCGGGGTGGCTTCGCGGCCGCGCAACACGATGTCGAAGCGGAAGCAGAGCGCCCAGTCGGGAATGGTGTTGTCCAGATCGAAATGCGAGACCATGCGCTGCCGCGCTTTCTCGTCGGTGACCGAGTTGAAAATCGGGTCGAACGGAAACAGCGGGTCACCCGGGAAATACATCTGCGTCACCAGCCGGGTCAGGAACGACTGGCCGAACACCGAGAAGTGGATGTGGTTCGGCCGCCAGGCATTGGGGTGATTGCCCCATGGATAGGCGCCCGGCTTCACCGTGATGAATCGATAATAGCCGTTTTTGTCGGTGACTGTGCGGCCGGCGCCGGTGAAATTCTGATCGAGCGGCGCTGGATGCTGGTCGACATTGTGCACGTAGCGGCCGCAGGCGTTGGCCTGCCAGATTTCCACCAACGTCTCGGCCACCGGTCGCTTGTCCTCATCGTAGACGTGGCCATGCACGATGATGCGCTCGCCCAACGGTTCGCCCTTGTGCTGTTTAGTGAGATCGTTGTCGCCTTCCTGGATCGCGTCGTGGCCGAAAGCCGGACCGGTGAGCTCGGACAGCGTGTGCGGCACGATGATCAGCGGCTTCGAGGGCGAGCGCTTCACCGTCGAGCGGTAGGCCGGCGACAGATGCTTGGGATAAGCGCTGAGGCTTTCCTTGGGGTAGATCATCGACATTGCTGTTGTCCTTGTTATTGCTCTTGATTCACGCAACGCGTTCGAGGGCGAGCGACACGCCCTGGCCGACGCCGACGCACATGGTGGCGAGCGCACGCTTGCCGCCGTTTTCTTCCAAACCATGCGCCGCCGTCAATGCCAGCCGCGCACCCGACATGCCGAGCGGATGACCGAGCGCGATTGCCCCGCCGTGCGGGTTAACTTGCGCCGCGTCGTCGGGGAGCCCGAGCTGGCGCAGGCAGGCGAGCGACTGCGAGGCGAAGGCTTCGTTGAGCTCGATCACGTCGTAGTCGTCGATCTTGTGCCCGAGCCGCGCCATCAGCTTGCGGGTCGAGGGCACCGGACCGATGCCCATGATACGCGGCGGCACCGCCGCCGATGCCATGCCGAGAATACGCGCGCGCGGCGTCAGGCCATGCGCCTTCACCGCGGCTTCCGAGGCAACGATCATGGCGGCGGCGCCGTCATTGACGCCGGAGGCATTACCGGCGGTGATGGTGCCGGGATTGCGCACGAACGGCTTGAGCTTGGCGAGCTGTTCGAGCGTGGTTTCGCGCGGATGCTCGTCTCTGTCGACCTTGGTGACCTCGCCCTTGCGGCCGGCAATCTCGACCGCGACGATCTCCTTGGCGAAGTAGCCCGAGGCGGCCGCCTTGGCCGCGCGCTGTTGCGAGCGCAGCGCAAAGGCGTCCTGGTCGGCGCGGGTGATCTGGAATTCCTCCGCGACATTTTCGCCGGTTTCCGGCATGGAATCGACGCCATATTGGCTCTTCATCAGCGGATTGATGAAGCGCCAGCCGATGGTGGTGTCGAAGATCTCGGCGGTGCGCGCGAAGGCCTCGGCGCTCTTGCCTTGCACGAACGGCGCCCGCGTCATCGATTCGACGCCGCCGGCGATGGCGAATTCCATTTCGCCCGAGCGGATCGCGCGCGCCGCGGTGCCGACCGCTTCCAGCCCCGAGGCGCACAGCCGGTTGAGTGTCAGCCCTGGCACGCTCGCCGGCAGGCCGGCCAAAAGCAGCGCCATGCGCGCCACGTTGCGGTTGTCCTCGCCGGCCTGGTTGGCGCAGCCGTAATAGACTTCTTCGAGCTTTTCCCAATCGACCTTGGGGTTGCGCGCCATCAGCGCCTTGATCGGCGCGGCGGCAAGATCGTCGGTGCGCACTTTGGAGAGCGCGCCGCCATAGCGCCCGATCGGCGTGCGCACCGCGTCGCAGAGAAATGCCTCACGCGTTGCCATCACGCCGCCTCCGCATGGGCGCGGTCGGTGCGCGCGTGCAGTTCGCGCAGCACGTCGAGTTCGCGCGCTGTCGGCGGCGGCGTCTCCGCCACCTGCGCGGCGAATTTGACCGGCCAGCCGGTGTTGTCCTGGATCTGCGCGCGCGTCACGCCGGGATGGATGGAGACCACGGTCATTTCTTTCGTCTGCGGGTCGGGCTCGAACAGCGCCAGATCGGTGATCAGCCTGGTCGGGCCCTTGGTTTTCACGCCGAGCTTGCCGCGCGAATCGCCGCCCGAGACATGCCCGATGGAGGTGACGAAGTCGAGCTTGTCGACAAAGCTGCGCCGCCCCTGCGCCATGATGATGAAAATCTCGCCGCAACTGGTGGCGATCTCCGGTGCGCCGCCGCCGCCCGGCAGCCGCACCTTCGGCTTGGCATAAGGACCGACTACCGTGGTGTTGAGATTGGCGTATTTGTCGATCTGCGCGCCGCCGAGAAATCCGATCTTGATGCGGCCACCCTGCAGCCAGTAGCGGAACATTTCCGGCACCGACACTGTCGTCAACGCGGTCTCGCACAATTCGCCGTCGCCGATCGAGAGCGGCAGGACATTCGGTTTGGTCGCAAGCGTGCCGGATTCGTAAATCAATGTAATGCCCGGCGCATGCGTCAGGCGCGCGACGTTGCAGGCCGCCGACGGCTGGCCGATGCCGACGAAACATATGTCGTCGTTTTTCAGCGCGCGCGCCGCCGCGACGGTCATGATCTCTCTCGGCTTGTAATCTACCATGCTGCCTACTCCGCCGCCGCGCGAACTTTACGCGCATATTGCGCGAAGGCCTCGGGGCCCTTCTCCAGCACGTTCGCCTTCATCCAGGCCAGGAACGAGTCGCGTTCGCGCGCGATCTCGTCCCACTGCTTGTAGAAACTGTTATTGCGCGGATAGTAGCCCTGCGCATAGGAGGGAAAAGCGCCGCCCGGCACCGCGGCGATATGACCGACGGTCCAATGCGGCAGCACCACCGCATTGAGGCTGCGCTCGCCCAGATCGTCGACGATCTCCTCCACCGTCACCACCGAGCGCTTGGCGGCGAGCACGGCTTCCTTCTGCACGCCCAACACGCCCTCAATCAGCACATTGCCGGCCCTGTCGGCGCGTTGCGCATGGACCACCGCCACGTCCGGCCGGTGCGCCGGAATAGCGGCGAGTTCCTCGCCGGTGAACGGACAGGTGATGCGCTTGATGTTGGCGTTCACCGTCGGCAGGTCGCCGCCGATATAGCCTCGGAAAATCGCGCAAGGCAGCCCGGCCGCGCCCGCCTCATAGGCATTGGCCATGGCGGCATGCGAATGCTCTTCCAGCGCCAGTTTCTGCGGCCAGCCGTTCTCCACCGCATCGCGGAAACGATGCAGCGAGCCGACCCCCGGATTGCCGCCCCAGGAGAAAATGAGCTTGTCGACGCAGCCCATGCCGATGAACTGGTCGTAGATCAGGTCCGGCGTCATGCGGATCAAAGTGAGATGCTTGCGGCCCTGGCGGATGATCTCATGGCCGGCGGCATGCGGGATGAGGTGGGTAAAGCCTTCCATCGCCACCGTATCGCCGTCGCGAACGACGGCCTGGACGGCTTCGGCGAGAGACGAAATACGCGCCATACGCAGATGCTTCCCGGTTACCGCACCGTATTTACGGCCCGCCAAGGACAGGGTCAAATGGCCAAATAGGGATAGGTTTGGGCCCCAACAATGCTTTCCGCCGCGCCGATTTTCACCATTCAGGCCGAACTCGCGGCCATCATGAATTTGGGCCGCACGCCCTATGGCGAGCGCCGCATCATCGAAATATTGGGCGGCACCGTGCGGGGCGCAAAGCTCAATGGCCGCATCCTGCCGGGCGGCGCCGATTGGCAGATCGTGCGCAGCGACGGTGCCGCCGACATAACGGCGCGCTATACCATCGAGACCGATAGTGGCGCGCGCATCCTGGTCCTAAGCGACGGCTTGCGGCATGGTCCGCCGGCGGTCATGCAGCGGCTGGCGCGGGGCGACAGCGTCGATCCTGCGCTCTACTATTTCCGCACCGTCATGCGGTTCGAGACTTCCGATCCAAGCGTCGACTGGCTCAACCGCATCGTGGCGCTGGCGCGCGGGCAGCGCGAAGCGCAAAGCGTGCGACTCGATGTGTACGAGGTATTGTGATGGAGACCGAGGTGCTCGATATGAAACTGCCGGCTTCGCTCGCCGCCGAGCGGCAGGGCGCCGTCGCAGTGCTACGGCTCAAACGGGCGCACAAGCGTAACGCGCTCGACGATGAGACGATCCTCGGCATCGAGGCTTTCTTCACCGTGCTGCCGGACGAAATTGGCGCCGTGCTGCTCGCCGGAGAGGGCGAGCATTTCTCCGCCGGCCTCGATCTGAGCGAGCTGGAAGAGCGCGACATCAAGCAGGGCATCGCCCATTCCGGGCTGTGGCACCGCGCCTTCCAAAAAATCCAGTTCGGCAAGGTGCCGACGGTTGCCGTGCTGCATGGCGCGGTGGTCGGCGGCGGGCTGGAGCTTGCGGCCGCCGCGCATGTGCGCGTCGCCGAGCGATCGGCCTATTACGCGCTGCCGGAAGGCAGCCGCGGCATCTATGTCGGCGGCGGCGGCTCGGTGCGGCTGCCGCGGCTGATCGGGGTGGCGCGCATGATGGACATGATGCTTACTGGCCGCACTTATTCGGCCGAGGAGGGCCAGGCCATGGGGCTCACCACCTATCTGGTCGAACCCGGCAAGGGCTTCGCCAAGGGCCTCGAGCTCGCGACCCGCATCGCCGGCAATACGCCGCTGACCAATTTCGCCGTCATGCAGGCGCTGCCGCGCATCGCCGAGATGGACCCAGCGAGCGGCTATGCGGTGGAGGCGCTGATGTCGGCAATCGCGCAGGCCGACGGCGAGGCCAAGACGCGGCTGAAGGATTTTCTGGAGAAACGTGCGCCCAAGGTGAAGCCGACATAATTTGTCATCACCGGGCCGGCCCGCAGGGCCGAGTCCCGGTGATCTCGCTTAGGCGGGTAAAGTTGTGCCATCCTAAACGAGATGGCCGGGACAAGCCCGGCCATGGCGACCTTATAAGAATAACGTTGGGGACGAAATGCCTGCTCCGATCCGTATGGCCCAGCCGGCCGGCGCCGCGCCCTTGCGCCCGGTGAAGCTGGGCGAATTCGATGCCGTGCTGGAGCGCGAGCCAAGCGGCGTCATCCGCATCCGCACCGCGCAGGTGCTGCCGCCCTATCACGCCAAGCTGAGCGAGCCGCTCGCCCATTGGGCGCGGGCCGCGCCCGAGCGCGTCTATCTGGCGCAGCGCGACGCCGAAGGCGGCTGGCGCACGCTGAGCTATTCGCAAGTCCTCGCGCTGACCAGGCGCATCGGTGCCGCACTGTTGCGCCGCGGATTGTCGCCCGAGCGGCCGATCGCGATCATTTCCGGCAACGACATCGAGCACGCGCTGCTCGGGCTTGCGGCGATGAGCGTCGGCATTCCTTACGCGCCGATCTCGGCGGCCTATTCGCTGCTGTCGAGCGACTTCGGCAAACTGCGCGCGATCATCGACCTGCTCACGCCCGGCCTGGTGTTCGCCAATGACGGCAAGCCATTCGCGCGTGCGATCTACCAAACCGTGCCGGACAACGTCGAACTGGTGGTGACGCGCAATCCGCTTGGCGATCGCCCAACGACGCTGTTCGCCGATCTGATCGGCGATGAAGACGACGCCGGCGTTGCCGCCGCCAACGCCAAGGTCACGCCCGATACCATTGCCAAATTCCTATTCACCTCGGGCTCCACCGGCAACCCCAAGGCCGTCATCAACACCCAGCGCATGCTGTGCTCTAACCAAGCGATGATCGCCGCCGGTTTTGCCTTCGTGACCGACGAGCCGCCGGTGGTGGTGGACTGGCTGCCGTGGAGCCACACTTTCGGCAGCAACCACAACTTCAACATGGTGCTCACCAACGGCGGCTCGCTCTATCTCGACGACGGCAATCCGACCCCGCCCGGCGTGCCGAAGACCGCGCGTAATTTGCGCGAGATCGCGCCCACCATCTATTTCAACGTGCCGAAGGGCTACGAAGCGCTGGTGCCGCATTTCCGCACCGACGAAACGCTGCGCAAGAATTTCTTCAGCCGACTGAAAGTGCTGTTTTATGCCGGCGCCGGCCTCAATCAGACCACCTGGGACGACCTCACCCGGCTCGCGGTCGAGACCGCCGGCGAGCGCATTATCTTCTTGTCCTCGCTCGGCTCGACCGAGACCTCGCCGTTGGCGCTTGCCTGCACGTTCGATTTCGACCGCGCCGGCAATATCGGGTTGCCGGCGCCGGGCGTCGAACTCAAGCTGGTGCCGAACGAAGGCAAGCTGGAAGCGCGCCTGCGCGGGCCGCACATCACGCCCGGCTACTGGCGGCAGGATGGGCTCACGCGCGAGGCCTTCGACGCGGAAGGCTTCTACAAGATCGGCGATGCGCTGAAATTCGCCGACCCCGCCGATCCGGGCAAAGGCTTCCTGTTCGATGGCCGCATCGCCGAGGATTTCAAGCTGTCGACCGGCACCTGGGTGAGCGTCGGGCCGCTGCGCGCGCGTTTCATCGATCATTTCGCCCCTTACGTGCGCGACGTGGTGTTCGCCGGTCCCGACCGCGACGATATCGTGGCGCTGGTATTTCCCGACGTCGAAGCCTGCCGCAAGCTCGCCCCTGAGCATGCCGCCGATGCGGCGCCCGCCGCGGTGCTCGCCGATATCCGCGTGCGCATGAAATTCGCCGAGCTGCTCAAGGCGCTGGCCGCCGCCAGCCCCGGCTCGTCGACGCGCGTCACGCGCGCCATCCTGATGGCGGAGCCGGCTTCCATGGACAAGGGCGAAATGACCGACAAGGGCTCGATCAATCAGCGCGCCGTGCTGAAGAACCGCGCCGCGCTGGTGGACGAACTTTATGCCACCCCGCTATCCTCCAACGCGATCGCCGTCTGACGGCGCGTAAGGGACTGAAAGCATGGAAATCAAGGGGCAGGCGGCGATCGTCACCGGCGGCGCCTCGGGTCTGGGAGCGGCCTGCGCACGGGCACTGGCCGCGGCCGGCGCCAAGGTCGCGGTGTTCGACGTTAACGCCAAAGCCGCCGCCGAGGTGGCGATCGCTATCAACGGCATTGCGGTCGCCTGCGACGTGGCGGACGCCGCCGCCGCCGAGGCTGCGGTCAAGCAGGCCGCCGCCGATCATGGCCCGGCGCGCATCCTGGTCAATTGCGCCGGCATCGGACCGGCCAAGCGCATCGTCGGCCGCGACGGGCCGATGCCGCTCGCCGATTTCGAGCGCGTCATCCGCATCAATCTGATCGGCAGCTTCAACATGATGCGGCTCGCAGCTAGCGCCATGCAGAAGCTGGACCCCTTCGCCGACGGCGAGCGTGGCGTGATCGTGTCGACCGCCTCGGTCGCTGCCTTCGAGGGCCAGATCGGGCAATCCGCTTATGCCGCCTCCAAGGGCGGCATTGCCGCGCTTACGCTGCCGGCGGCGCGCGAATTCGCGCAAATCGGCGTGCGCGTACTCGCCATCGCGCCGGGCATTTTCGCCACGCCGATGCTGCGCGCGCTGCCGCAGGAGGTGCAGGATTCGCTCGGCGCCTCGGTGCCGTTCCCCAAGCGCCTGGGCGAGCCGCGCGAATTCGCCGCGCTGGCGCTGCATTGCATCCACAACTCTTATCTCAACGGCGAGGTGATCCGCCTCGACGGCGCGCTGCGCATGGCGCCGCGCTGAATTGCATGATCCCGTGACGGCCTTCAGCAACACCCGCAAGGTGCGCATCGAGTGGGGCGACTGCGACCCCGCCGGCATCGTCTTTTATCCGCGCTATTTCGAAATCTTCGACGCTTCGATCTCCGCGCTGTTCGAGCGCGCGCTCGGCATGACCGAGATTCAATCGTTCAAGGCATTCGCTTTCGCGGGCTACCCGCTGGTGCGCACACGCGCGCGGTTCGTGCGCCCCACCCGCTATGGCGATGACGTGACGGTGGAATCCGTTGTCGCTTTCGGCCACGCCAGTTTCGAGACTGTCCATCACATCACGCGTGACGGCTTGACCTGCGTCGAATGTTCGGAGACGCGGGTCTGGGTGGCGCACGATCCAGCCAATCCCGGCAGCTTCAAATCTCATCCGATTCCGGAGGCGGTGCGGGTGAAATTTAAATCATGAATTTTTGTCATGGCCGGGCTTGCCCCGGCGATGACAGGCCGGAATTGCTTAAGGTCTACTCGATCTCCGCCGCGATCTTCTTCAAGATCTGGATGAACCGCTTGCGGTCGCGCTGGCCGATAATGCGGTCGAGGTTGCGCTCGTGCCGGCGCGCGCAGCGCGTGAGCATGGTGAGCGTCTTCTTGCCGGCCGGCGTCACGTTCAACCGATAGGCGCGCCGGTCATGGCGCAGACGCTTGCGCTCGACCAGGCCGCGCCGCACCAGGTCCTCGACCACCGGCGTGAGGCTCGATTTATCGCGACCGTTGGCGTGGCTCAATTCGGTCTGGCTGATGCCGGGATTGCGCGCGATCAACGTCAAAGTGGCGAAACGCCCGGGGCTTTCGCCGATCTCCAGCGAACGGCGCGAAAAGGCCTCAAAGGTGGCGTCCTGCGCCATGCGTAGATTGAACCCGACCCAGTACTCGAGCGGGCCGAATCTGATCGATTCGGCAATGGTTTCGCCGTCCTTGCCGCGCCGCACCCGGCCGCTGCCATTGGTCATCCGCAATGTTCTCGTCCTCAGCCGACAGCCGCCCCGGTAATCCGCCACATAGTTTGATATCAAACTATAACCTTTACAACGCCCGTCACATGCGGCTGAATAATAAAAAACGTTGGCAGAATTACCAACATCAAAACGAGGGAGGTATTCCATGCTGTTCCGCTTTGCCGCCTTGCTTGGCGCGGCCGCTCTCGCCGCCCTGATCGGCGCGCCGACCGCGACGCTCGCTCAGGAAAAGACCTTTGATCTCAAGATCTCCCACTGGGTACCGCCGTCGCACCCGCTACAGAAGGCGCTGGAAGAATGGGGCGCCTCGGTTGAGAAGGATTCCGGCGGCACCATCCACTACAAGGTCTACCCATCGCAGCAGCTCGGCAAAGCCTTCGACCATTACGACATGGCGCGCGACGGCATCGCCGACCTCACTTACATCAATCCCGGCTACCAGCCCGGCCGCTTCCCGATCATCGCGGCCGGCGAACTGCCGTTCCTGATGTCGAACGCCAAGGGCGGCTCGGTGGCGCTCGATGCCTGGTACCGCCGATACGCGGCCAAGGAAATGAAGGACGTCAAGTTCTGCCTCGCCTTCGTGCACGATCCGGGCGCGATTCACTCGGTCAGCAAGAAAGTCATGGTGCCCTCCGACATCAAGGGCATGAAGATCAGGCCCGCGCAGGGCACCATCGCGGAATTCGTCACGCTGCTCGGCGGCAGCAACGTGCAAGCCTCGGCGCCGGAAGTGCGCGAAGTGCTCGCCAAGGGCGTTGCCGATGCGGTGACGTTCCCCTGGGGCTCGATCGTCCTGTTCGGCATCGACAAGGTGACCAAGTACCACATGAACGTGCCGCTCTACGTCACCACCTTTGCCTTCGTGTTCAACAAGGCGAAGTACGAGCAGATGTCGGCGCGGCAGAAAAAGGTGATCGACAATCACTGCACCAGCGAATGGGCTGCCAAAGTCGCGACGCCCTGGGCCGATTTCGAACATAACGGTATTGCCAAGATCAAAGCCGAGGCCGGTCACGAGGTCTACGACATCAGCCCGGCGCAGCTTGCCGAATGGAAGAA
Organism: uncultured Alphaproteobacteria bacterium; assembly: GCA_963739825.1. Classification (GTDB taxonomy): domain Bacteria; phylum Pseudomonadota; class Alphaproteobacteria; order Rhizobiales; family Xanthobacteraceae; genus Pseudolabrys. The sequence continues at coordinate 830,583 of CAVUBU010000001.1, read as the reverse complement.
GGCGGCGGGTCCGCTCGAAGCCAAGTGGGCCGACGGCGTCAAGAAAGCCGGCATCGATCCCGAGCTCGCGATAAAGGGGCTCAAGGCGGAATTGGTGAAAAACAAAGCGGCTTATTGATGGATGGCGTAGCGAGGGGACACAGTCCCGTCGATCGGTTCATCGATGTGATCGAGGTGACGGCGGCCGGATTTCTTGCCGTCGTCGCCCTGCTCACTTTCGTGTCGGTTTTCCTGCGCTATCTGTTCGCCTGGTCGATCCCCGACGCTTACGACTTCTCGCGCCTGTTGCTCGGCATTCTGATTTTCTGGGGCATGGCGGTCGCCAGCTATCGCGGTGACCACATCACGGTCGATCTGTTGTGGACCGTGGTGCCGCCGCAGGCGCAGCGCGCCATAGACATTTTCTCGGCGCTACTTGTCTTGGTCGCCATGGCTGCCTTCACCTTCATGTTCGCCGAGAAGGTGCTCGGCACCCGCGCCGACCATGTCGGCACCTTCGATTTGCGCCAGCCGGTCTGGATCTATTATGCGATCGCCTGGGTGGGGCTGGCGGCGGCGGTCCTGCTGCTTGTGCTGCGCACGGTGCGGCTGGTTGTTGCGCCCGACAAGCTGACCCTGCCGCACGACGCGCCTTGGGGCGATTGACCTCGATGAGCACCGATGCCGTCGCCATCACCGGTTTCCTTTCGCTTTTTGGGCTGATGCTGCTGCGGGTGCCGGTCGGCATCGCCATGGGCGTGGTCGGCGTGCTCGGCTTCGGCTACCTGATCGGCGATATCGGTCCGGCTTTAAAGCTGCTCTCGCAATCGCCGATCCGCACCGCCACCGACGCCGAATTCGCCGTCATCCCGCTGTTCCTGCTGATGGGCGCGTTCGCCTCCGCGTCCGGCATGAGCCGCGAATTGTTCCGCGCCTCGAACACGTTTCTCGGTCACTTACGCGGCGGGCTCGGCATCGCCACCATCGTCGCCTGCGGCGGCTTTGCCGCGATCTGCGGCTCTTCGGTCGCCACCGCCGCCACCTTTTCCAAAGTCGCCTATCCGGAGATGCGGCAACACGGCTATCCGCAAAGCTTCGCCACCGGAGTGATCGCGGCCGGCGGCTCGCTCGGCATCATGATCCCGCCCTCCACGGTATTCGCGGTCTACGGCCTGATCACCGAGCAGGACATCGGCAAATTGTTCATCGCCGGAATCCTGCCCGGCCTGCTGGCGGTGGGCATGTATATCGTGACCATCAACATCATCGCTTACGTGCGCCCCGGCTTCCTGCCCTCAGCACCGCGCCACACCTGGACGGAGCGCATCGAGGCGGTGCGCGACATCTGGGCGGTGGCGTTGCTGTTCATCTTCATCATCGGCGGGCTCTATGGCGGACTGTTCACCGCCACCGAGGCCGCCGGCATGGGCGCCGCCGGCGCCTTCATCATCTCGGTCGCCCGCGGCAAGCTCTCGCGCGCGGATTTCTGGCGCTGCCTGATCGAATCTTTGCGCACCACCGCCGCCGTGTTTACGATCCTGATCGGCGCGCTGATCTTCGGCTATTTCCTCACCATCACCCAGACGCCGCAGAAAATAACCGAGTTCCTCACCGGGCTGGGCCTAGGGTCTTACGGCGTGCTGGTGCTGATCATGTTGATGTATCTGGTGCTCGGCTGCATCATGGACGCCATGGCCATGATCATCCTGACCATTCCGATCATATTCCCGGTCATCAAGACGCTCGGCTTCGATCCGATCTGGTTCGGCGTCATCATCGTGATGACGGTGGAACTCGGGCTGATCCATCCGCCGGTCGGCATGAACGTGTTCGTGATCAAGAGCGTGATCAAGGACGTCAAGCTTTCCACGGTCTTTTACGGCGTCATGCCGTTCGTGGCGACTGACATCCTGCGGCTCGCCGTCCTGATCGCCCTGCCGATCCTGGCCACCTGGCTGCCCTCGCATATGTAGCGCGCTTTTGCTAAGATAGTTGGGACCCCAACCATTTGGCCGGGACATGACCATGGAACGCTCGTTCAAAAAAGAAGTGCAGGCGCTGCGCCTCGGCGACGGGCAAACCTTCCGCGGCGAAGGCATCCTGGCCGTCACCAAGGCGCTGCTGCAATCGGGCGTGGCCTATGTCGGCGGCTACCAAGGCGCGCCGGTCTCGCATCTGCTCGACGTGCTGGTCGATGCCGAGGACATCATGGCCGAGCTCGGCGTCCATCTGGAGACCTGCGCCAACGAAGCCTCGGCCGCCGCCATGCTCGGTGCCTCGATCAATTACCCCTTGCGCGGCGCGGTGACCTGGAAATCCATCGTCGGCACCAATGTGGCGGCCGACGCGCTGTCGAACCTGTCGTCGCCCGGCGTGATCGGCGGCGTCATGATCATCATCGGCGAGGACTACGGCGAGGGCGCCAGCGTGATCCAGGAGCGCTCCTATGCTTATGCGCTGAAATCCTCCATGTGGCTGCTCGATCCGCGCCCCGACCTGCCGTCGATCGTGCGCACGGTGGAGAAGGGCTTCGAATTATCGGAGGCGAGCCACGCGCCGGTGATGCTGGAGCTGCGCATCCGCGCCTGCCACGCCACCGGCGAATTCGCGGCAAGCGACAATCGCAAGTCGGAATTCTCCGGCCTCAACCGCATCGCCGCACCGGCGCCTTTCAACTATGCGCGGCTGTCGCATCCGCCGGTGACCTTCACGCAGGAGAAGCTGAAGGTGGCGGAGCGGCTGCCGGCGGCGCGCGCTTTCATCGCCGAGCATAAACTCAACGAAACCATCGCCGGCGAACTCGACGATATCGGCATCATCGTCATGGGCGGGCTCACCAATTCCGTTCTGCGCGCGCTCGAGCGCTTGAAGCTGGCCGACGTGTTCGGCGCCTCGCGCGTGCCGATGCTGGTGCTCAACGTGGTCTATCCGCTGGTGCCGGAGGAAATCCTCGCGTTCTGCGCCGGCAAACGCAGCGTTCTGGTGGTCGAGGAAGGCTATCCCGATTACATCGAGCAGGCCGTCAACGTCGAATTGCGCCGCGCCGATAGCTGGACCCAGGTGCTCGGCAAAGGCCCGCTGCCGGCGGCCGGCGAATATACCTCCGACGTGCTGTTGGAAGGCTTGGCCGCGTTCCTGCAAGCCGCCAGGCCGCGCGGCTTCGACGCCGACGGCGTGGCGGAAAACGCGCGCGGCCTGATCGCGCACAAGGCCACAGCCGCCGCCGCGCTCGGCCCGCTGCCGCCGCGCCCGCCCGCCTTCTGCACCGGCTGCCCGGAACGCCCGGTGTTCTCGGCCATCAAGCTGATGCAGCGCGAATTGGGGCCAACCCACATCTCCACCGACATCGGCTGCCATTCGTTCGCGACCTTCGCGCCGTTCTCGCTCGGCAATTCCATCCTCGGCTACGGCATGTCGCTGGCGAGCGCCGCGGCGGTCGCGCCCAACATGGAGAAACGCCCGATCGCCATCATGGGCGACGGCGGCTTCTGGCATAACGGACTGATCAGCGGCGTCGCCTCCAATTTGTTCAACAAGGGCGACGGCGTGCTGATCGTGATGCAGAACGGCTACGCCTCCGCCACCGGCCAGCAATATATCCCGTCGAGCACAACGAGCCGCGATGGGCCGACGCAGGGCGTCGACATCGAGAAAACGCTGCGCATCATGGGCGTGAAATGGCTGCGCACGGTGCGCAGCTATTCGGTCGCTCTGATGGCCAAGACGCTGAAGGAGGCGATGAAGACCGCCGAGCGCGGCCTGAAGGTCATCATCGCCGACGGCGAATGCCAACTCGCGCGCCAGCGCCGCCTGCGCGCCGAGGACGCCGAGAAACTCAAGCAGGGCATGCGCGTCACCCGCACGCGCTACGGCGTCGACGACGAAATCTGCACCGGCGACCATTCTTGCATCCGCCTGTCGGGCTGCCCGTCGCTGACGGTGAAGCCCTCGTCCGATCCGTTACGCAACGATCCGGTGGCGACCGTGATCGAATCATGCGTCGGCTGCGGTCTGTGCGGCGAGGTCGCGCATGCCGCCGTGCTGTGCCCGTCGTTCTACCGCGCCGAGATTATCCGCAATGCAAGCTTGTGGGACCGCGCGGTGTTTTGGTTCCGCCGCACCGTCATTGGTTGGCTGGGCGGTCCGTCGCTGTCATTCCGGGGCGCGAGCGAAGCGAGCGAACCCGGAATCCAGAAGCCAGTCCAGACTTCGCCTCTGGATTCCGGGTCCGACCCTGCGGGTCGTCCCGGCATGACGGATAAAAATGCCCCGATCAAACTCCTGATCGCCGCGCTCGGCGGCGAAGGCGGCGGCGTGCTGACCGAATGGATAGTGTCGGCGGCAGCTGACGCCGGTTACCCGGTGCAATCGACTTCGATCCCCGGCGTGGCGCAGCGCACAGGCGCCACCACCTATTACATCGAGATTTTTCCGACGCCCGCGCGCGAACTCGGGGAAAGGCGCCCGGTGCTGGCGCTTACCCCCGGCGTCGGCGACATCGACATCGCGGTGGCGAGCGAATTGCTCGAAGCCGGCCGCACGGTGGCGTCGGGGTTCGTGACGCCCGAGCGCACCCATGTCATCGCCTCGCTCAGCCGCTTCTATGCCACGGACGAGAAGGTCGCCATGGGCGACGGCCGCTTCGATCGCGATAGGTTGATCAAAGTGGTCGGGGACAACGCGCGCGAGACGTTGCTCATCGACATGGATGCACTGGCCAAGGAAAGCGGCTCGATTGTCAACGCGGTGATGCTCGGCGCCATCGCCGGGTCGGACCGCCTGCCGCTTTCCGCCGGGCAATTGGAAGCAGCGATTCGTGCCGACGGCAAGGCGGTGGACAATAACCTGCGCGGTTTCCACGCCGGGCTCGCGGCCGCGCGCGCCAAAGCAAAACCGCCAAAGCTTGCCGAGAAAAAGAAGCATGCTCCGACCACCCCGGAATTGCTCGAGCATGAAGTCACCTATTCGCTGCCCGCGCTGGCGCAAGCGACCGCAATCGAGGGCGTGCGGCGGCTGATCGCCTATCAGAGCATTCCCTATGCGCAGCTCTATCTCAATCGCCTGCGCGCTTTGGTCGACGCCGACGCTGCCGCCGGCGCGCCGGGCAAGCTGCTCAAGGAAGTGGCGCGCCAGCTCGCCGTGCGTATGTCATATGAAGACGTGGTGCGGGTGGCGCAGGCCAAGATCGCGCCCGAGCGCATGCGGCGTATCGCGCGCGAGGAATTGCACGTCACGAATGAGCCGTTCTCGGTGCATGATTTCCTCAAGCCCGGCATTGAAGAGTTCAGCCAGCTCATGCCGTCGTTGCTGGCGCGGCCGCTGCTGCGGATCGCGCAACGCCGCGGCTGGCTCGGCCGCATTTATTTCGGCATGGAAATCAATTCCACTTCGATCAGCGGATATTTGCGCTTTTTGATGCTGGCCAAGCTGCGCCGCTTCCGCCCGCGCGGCCACCGCTACAAGCAGGAACAGGCGCAGATCGAATCCTGGCTCGGCCTGATCGGCGAGGCGGCGCGCCACTCGGGCGAGTTCGCCCTGGAAACCGCCCAATGCGCGCGGCTGCTCAAGGGTTATGGCGATACCTATGCGCACGGGCTGGCAAATTACCGCAGCATCGAGGCGCGCGTGATCCGCCCGGCGCTGGCGGGCCAAATTCCACGCGCACGCGCCGCCGACGCCTTGGCGAGCGCGCGCACCGCCGCTTTGGTCGATCCGGAGGGCGAAAGTCTCGCCAAATGCCTGGCCGAGATCGCCGGCCAAGCGGAATTCCGCATGGCGGCGGAGTAGCGTCGCTTCCGTTGTCAGCCCCTCGCCCGCTCGCGTAAAACAGCCTAAGGAACAATAACCGCGCACGCATTCCGGCGCGCGCCATATGGGGCGAAACGACATGGCCGTCACACCGACTGGGCGCGGGCAGCCGATCGCCGCCGAAGCCTTCCTGCGCGCGCTCTCCGATCACGGCATCGATTTTTTCTTCGCCAATCCCGGCACCGACTTCCCGCCGATTGTGGAGGCATTCGACCGCGCTAAGAAAACCAACGCCAAAGTGCCTAAACCAATATTGGTGCCGCACGAGAATTTGGCGGTGGCCATGGCGCACGGCGCCTATCTGATGACCGGCCGCCCGCAGGCGGTGATGGTGCACGTCAATGTCGGCACCGCCAACACCATCAACAACCTTACCAACTTGTCGCGCGACCGCGTCCCGCTCATCCTGTGCGCCGGACGCACGCCGATTACCGAAAAAGGCGAATTCGGCTCGCGCTCGCGCCCGATCCATTGGGCGCAGGAAATGTTCGACCAGGCCGGCATGGTGCGCGAACAAGTGAAATGGGATTACGAATTGCGCATGCCGAACCAGATCGGCGACGTGGTCTCGCGCGCCGTCGAAGTCACCATGGCGAGCCCGCGCGGCCCGGTTTATCTGGTGCTGCCGCGCGAGCCGCTGGCGGCGCCGGTGGCGGCGCCGATCGGTCCCATCAAGCCGCGGCCGCAGGCGGCCGCCGCGCATGCCGAGCCGCGCGCCATCGCACAACTGGCCGAATGGATCGCGCAGGCCGAGCGGCCGCTGATCATCGTTTCCATCTTGGCGCGGGAGTCGGTCGGGCCGCTGGCGCAACTCGCCGAACGCTGCGCCATTCCGGTGGTCGTGCAAAACCCGCGCACGGTCTGTCTGCCGTCCAGCCACTCGATGCATTTCGGACACGAGCCGGGCGCCCTGCTCGCCGACGCCGATCTCGTCATCGCCATCGACAGCGACGCGCCCTGGATTCCGAGCCTGCAGCATCCGCCGGCCGGCGCGCATGTCGTGCATATCGGCGAGGACCCGTTCTTCGTGCGCTATCCGATGCGCTCGTTCCCGAGCGATCTGGCGATCCAGGCCGGCACCGCCAATACGCTGCAAGCGCTCAATGGCGCGGTCGAACAGCGCCTGCAAATGGCGGAGGCGCGCATCGCCGCACGCCGCGCCCGCCTAACCGAACGCATGCGCATGCGGCGCGCCCAGCTCGCCAAGGATTCGGCGCCCGGCACGCACATCTCGCCGGAATACCTGTCGCGCTGCATCGGCGAGGCGGTCGGCGACGATGCGGTGATTTTCAACGAGTATTCGCTGCGCACCGCGCAAGTCTCGCGCGAGAAGCCCGACACGCTGTTCGCGCTCGGACCGGCCGGCGGACTGGGCTGGGGTTTCGGCGCGGCACTGGGCGCCAAGCTCGCGGCGCCGGACAAATTCATCGTCGCGACACTCGGCGACGGCGCCTACATGTTCTCCAATCCGCTGGTCGGTCATTGGGTGTCGAGCGCCCATGATCTGCCGATCCTCACCATCCTGTTCAACAACACGCGCTACGGCGCCGTGCGCAATGCCACGCTGTCGATGTTCAAGGACGCGGTCGCCGGCGAGAACGACGGCCGCACGCTGGCCGATCTCGATCCGGCGCCGCCGTTCGACGAGATGGCGCGCGCGCAAGGCGCCTATGCCGAGCGGGTGGAAAAGCCGGCCGATCTGCCCGACGCGCTGGCGCGCGCCCGCGATGCCGTCGTCAGCGGACGCCGGCAGGCGCTGCTCAATGTGATCACGCCGTACTAAACCGGTCACCCCGCGCGAGACGAAGCTGGCGCGCGTCATGGCCGCGCAAAAGGCGAGGGGGCCGGCGGCATACGATCATCGAATCGGAAAGAGGTCGGGAGAAGGGGCGATGCCCGAAACAAGCGGTGCCCAACCGCAAGCACAAAAGCCGGCAGCGGCGGCATTGCAAGCCAAGTTCACGCAGGCATTGGCGTGGCATCAGCAAGGCCTACTCGCGGATGCGGAGCGCGTCTATCGGGAGATTCTGCAGCGACAGCCGAACCACTTTGATGCGCTGCATCTGCTCGGAGTCATTGCTCTGCAAACCCGCGACACGGCGCGGGCCGCCGAACTGATCGGAAAGGCGATCGAGCTGAATGCCAATATCGCCACCGCTCACAGTAACCTGGGCAAGGCGCTGCACGACCTGAACCGTCCCGAGCAAGCGCTGGCGAGTTTCGACAAGGCGATCGCACTGGAGCCCGGTTTTGCGATGGCGCACAACAACCGTGGCAACTTGCTTGTTGGCCTGGTGCGCCCCGCGGAAGCGCTGGTGAGTCTCGACAAGGCGATCGCACTGGAGCCCGGCCTTGCGATGGCGCACAACAACCGGGCGATCGCACTGGAAAACCTGAAACGCCCGGAAGAAGCGCTGGCAAGCTACGACCGGGCGATCGCGCTTAAGCCCGACTATGCCGAAGCGTATTGGAACCAAAGCATTTGCTTTTTGCTGCTGGGCCGTTTTGAGCAAGGTTGGCGTCAGTATGAGTGGCGCAAGAAATGCGACGAACCGATCGCGCCGCGCTCTTTCCCTCAGCCGCTTTGGCTTGGCGAACAAGACATCGCGGGCAAGACCCTGTTCATCTGGTCGGAGCAAGGGTTAGGCGACACGATCCAGTTCTGCCGATACGGCAAGCTTGCGCAGGCGCGCGGCGCCAAGGTCGTTATGTCGGTGCCGCAGCCTTTGCATGGGCTGTTGCAGCGGACGGAGCCCACCATCGCGGTCATTGGTGAAGACGAAGTGCCGGCCGAATTCGACTACCACTGTCCGCTGCTCAGCTTGCCGCTCGCTTTTGCAACGACGCTTGAGACAATTCCGGCAGAACAGCCGTACCTAAAAGCCGACGAAACGCTGCAGCGTAAATGGTCGACTCGTTTGCCGCCAAAGACCAGGCCCAGAATAGGACTGGTCTGGAGCGGAAGAGCGGATACCAACAAACGTCGAAACCGCTCGATCGAACTGGAGCGGTTGCTCCCGATTCTAAGTCCGGATGCCGACTGGATAAGTCTGCAAAAAGAAGCCGGGCCAAATGACCTTGCCGTTCTTCGGCAATTCGGTCGCATCGCATTTTTTGGCGACAAGCTGAAGGACTTCAGCGATACGGCCGCATTGCTGGATCTGATGGACCACGTCATCACGATCGACACCAGCGTCGCGCATCTCGCCGGCGCCATGGGCAAGCCGGTCTGGATTTTATTGCCGTATCATCCCGATTGGCGATGGTTGCTGGATCGCGACGACAGCCCCTGGTATCCGAGTGCACGGCTGTTCAGGCAGCAGCAGATCGGGAACTGGGCTGGGGTCATCGATCGGGTTGGCAACGAACTACGGTCCGTGGTCGGTTGATAACCTTCGACCGGTAGCCGGGAACTCATCGGTCGGCGCAAGCGGCCGAGATCGAATGCCGCACTATCGCGGGCGCGCGACATACTACGCTGTGGAAGCGCCGGCTACATCTGCTAGCATTGCAACCCATGGCACTAGTTCAGCCCATCGGCCCGTCCGAACCTGACGCACCCGCCGGTACGCCGCCGTCCGGCGACGGCCGTGTGACTCCGATGATGGAGCAATATATCGAGATCAAGGCCGCCAATCCGGATTGCCTCTTGTTCTACCGGATGGGCGATTTCTACGAGATGTTCTTTACCGACGCCGAGATCGCTTCACGCGCGCTCGGCATCGTGCTCACCAAACGCGGCAAACACCTGGGCGCCGACATCCCGATGTGCGGCGTACCGGTCGAGCGCTCCGACGAATATTTGCATCGCCTGATCGCGCTCGGCCACCGCGTGGCGGTGTGCGAACAATTGGAAGACCCGGCGGAAGCGCGCAAGCGCGGCAACAAGAGCGTGGTGCGGCGCGACGTGGTGCGCCTGGTCACGCCCGGCACGCTCACCGAAGACACGCTGCTCGACGCCAAGCGCAACAACTATCTGCTCGCCGTCGCGCGCGCGCGGACCTCGTCGGCCGGCGAAGATGTCCGCTTCGCGCTCGCCTGGATCGACATTTCCACCGGCGAGTTCCGCATCACCGAATGCGATCGCCTGACGCTGCCGGCCGAGGTGGCGCGGCTGGAGCCGAGCGAGATCGTCGTCTCCGATACGCTCTACGCCGACGCCGACCTGGTGCCCTATTGGCGCACGCTGCCGGCGGTAACGCCGCTCACCCGCGACGTGTTCGACAGCGCCAGCGCCGAGCGGCGGCTGACCACGTTTTTCGCGGTGGCGACCAGCGCGGCCTTCGGCACGCTGACACGGCTCGAACTGACCGCCGCCGCGGCTTGCGTGACTTACGTCGAGCGCACGCAAATCGGCAAACGCCCGCCGCTGTCGCCTCCCTTACGCGAAAGTACCGGCGCCACCATGGCGATCGATCAGGCCACGCGCGGCAATCTCGAACTGATGCGTACGCTTTCCGGCGAACGGCGCGGCTCGCTGTTGGAAGCGATCGACCGCACGGTGACGTCGGCCGGCTCGCGCCTGCTGGCGCAACGGTTGTCGGCGCCGCTCACCGAGCAGGCGTTAATCGCGCGGCGGCTCGACGCGGTGGCGAGCTTTGTCGACGATGCGGCGGCGCGCGCCGATACCCGCTCGCGCCTCGCCGCGGCGCCTGATCTCGCCCGCGCGCTGGCGCGGCTGGCGGTCGGGCGCGGCGGCCCGCGCGATCTCGCCGCCATCCGCGACGGCGTGCTGGCCGCCGCCGATCTCGCCCGCGCCTTGGCCTCACTCAACGACATGCCGGCGGAAATCGCGCAAGCGCTGCAATCCTGCCGCCGCCCGGACGGTATGCTGGCCGCCGAGCTTGCCGCAGCGCTTGCCGCCGAATTGCCCGCCTTCAAGCGCGACGGCAGTTTCGTGCGCGAAGGCTACGACGCAAGCCTCGATGAAACGCGGGCCTTGCGCGACGAATCGCGCCGCGTGGTTGCCGCCTTGCAGGCGCGCTACGCCGAAGAGACCGGCGTGCGCGGCTTGAAGATTCGCCACAATAACGTGCTCGGCTATTTCGTCGAAGTCACCGCCCAGCACGGCGAAAAGCTGATGGCGGCGCCGCACAATACAACCTTTATCCACCGCCAGACGCTGGCCGGTCAGGTGCGTTTCACCTCGACCGAGCTGGGCGAATTGGAGGCCAAGATCGCCAGCGCCGCCGAGCGCGCGCTCGGGCTGGAGTTCGACATCTTCGAGCGGCTGGTCGCGGCCGTGATTGGCGAGAGCGAACCGATCAAGCAAGGCGCCGAGGCGCTCGCTAGCCTCGACGTGGCGAGCGCGCTGGCCGAGCTTGCCGCCGAGCGCGATTACGCGCGCCCGCAAGTGGACGACGGCCACGACTTCGTCATCGCCGGCGGCCGCCATGCGGTGGTCGAGCAGGCGCTCGCACGCGACGGCACGCCGTTCGTCGCCAATGATTGCGATCTGTCGCCGCTGCCCGCTGCCGTCCCGCCCCCGTCGGCGGAAGATGCAAGCGATGGAGCTGGCCGCATTTGGCTGATCACCGGCCCCAACATGGCTGGCAAATCAACATTCTTAAGGCAGAACGCGCTGATCGCTATCCTGGCGCAGATGGGCTCCTTCGTGCCGGCGAAAGCCGCCCATATCGGCGTGATCGACCGGCTGTTCTCGCGCGTCGGCGCCGCCGACGATCTGGCGCGCGGGCGCTCGACCTTCATGGTCGAGATGGTGGAAACCGCGGCCATCCTCAATCAGGCAGGTCCCCGCTCGCTGGTAATCCTGGACGAGATCGGCCGCGGCACTGCTACCTTCGACGGCTTGTCGATCGCCTGGGCCACGGTCGAGCACCTGCACGACGTCAACCAATGCCGCGCGCTGTTCGCCACCCATTTCCACGAGCTGACCGCGCTGTCGGCGCGGCTGGCCCGCCTGCACAACGCTACGGTGCGGGTGAAGGAATGGCAGGGCGACGTGGTATTCCTGCACGAGGTAGTGGCCGGCTCGGCCGACCGCTCCTACGGCATCCAGGTGGCCAAGCTCGCCGGCTTGCCGGCGCGCGTGATCGAGCGCGCCAAACTGGTGCTGGCCGAGCTTGAGCAGGAGGATCGCGCCACGCCCAAGGGCTTCGAGGACCTGCCGCTGTTCGCGGCGCCCTACCAGCCGTCGCAGGCGACAAAGGACGACGCCTATGCGCTGGTGCTGGCCGCGGTCGCGGCGCTCAATCCCGATGAAATGTCGCCGCGCGAGGCGATGGACGCGCTTTATGTGCTGAAGGCGAAGCTGGACGCGACGCGCAAGAGCTAGCACGTGATCCCGCAAAGCATGTCCTCGACTTGATCGGGGATGGGAACCGGTTTCCCGCCTTCGCGAAGCCCGCTTCGGCGGACGAAGGAAGGTCGGAAAAGCATGCCCTCGGGCCCGACCCGAGGGATCACGCGCCAGGACTACGCCATGATGAACATCGCCGACAGAAAGCAGACGACGGCGCCGGCGGATGCGCAAAGCTGGCTGGCGCGGTTCGCCGCCGCCTTGCAGGCGCAAGATGCGGCGGCGGCGGCGGAGCTGTTTTTGCCGGATGGACTCTGGCGCGACGTGCTCGCCTTTACCTGGACCATAAAGACCACGGCCGGCAGGCCGGCCATCGAAACCATGTTGCGCGAAACGCTGGCGCGCACCAAGCCGGCAAAATTCCATATTCCGCCGCAACGAACGCCGCCGCGCTGGATCAGCCGCGCCGGCAACGATTGCATCGAGGCGATCTTCGAGTTCGAGACCGCGTTCGGCCCCGGCAATGGCGTGCTGCGGCTGCTGCCCGATCCGCAAAAGCCGTCGCACTATCGCGCCTGGACGCTGAACACGAATCTGCAAGAACTGCGCGGACACGAGGAGGCGTTCAAGCGCCGCGCCGAACCCGACTCGACGCGCGACTTCGGCGCGGAAAACTGGCTCGACCGTCTCGGCCAGGCGCGTGCTTACGCTGACCGTGACCCCGCGGTGATCGTGGTAGGCGGCGGTCAGGCCGGGCTTTCCATTGCCGCACGGCTCGGGCAACTCGGCGTCGATACGCTGATCGTCGACCGGCACGAGCGCGTCGGCGACAATTGGCGCAAGCGCTATCATTCGCTGACGCTGCACAATGAAGTGCATGTCAACCACCTGCCCTACATGCCATTCCCGCCGAACTTTCCGGTTTATATTCCGAAGGACATGCTGGCGAACTGGTTTGAATCCTATGCCGGCGCCATGGAGCTCAATTTCTGGACCGGCACCGAACTCATCGGCGGCAGCTACGACGAGGCGCGTAAGCAATGGTCGGTCACGCTGCGCCGGCCGGACGGCGGCACGCGCGTCATGCACCCGCGCCACCTCATCTTCGCCACCGGCGTGAGCAGCATTCCCTATACGCCGGAGCTGCCGGGTCTTGCCGCTTTCGCCGGCAGCAAAGTGCATTCCGGCGATTTCAAAGACGCGGCGCGCTGGAAAGGGCGCAAGGCGCTGGTGCTGGGCAGCGGCACCAGCGGCCACGACGTCGCGCAAGAATTGCATGCGCACGGTGCCGACGTCACCATGATCCAGCGCAGCCAGACCTATGTGGTGAGCCTGAAAGAAGCGCAGAGCGTCTACGCCATTTATTCCGAGGGCATCCCGTTCGACGATTGCGACTTGCTGGCGACCTCGTTCCCCTACCCGGTGCTGCAACGCGCCTATCAGCTCTCCACCGCCAAGGGCCGTAGGGTCGACCGCAAGCTGATCGCGGCGCTCGAACAGCGCGGCTTCAAGATCTGGTACGGCGAGGACGAGACCGGCTTCCAGATGATGTATCTGCGGCGCGGCGGCGGTTATTATTTCAATGTCGGCTGCTCCGAATTGATCGTTTCCGGCCAAGTCAAGCTGTTGCAATTTGCCGACATCGACACGTTCGTCGCCGAAGGCGCGCGGCTGCGCGACGGTTCGGTGCTGCCGGCCGAACTCTTGGTGCTGGCGACCGGCTATAAAAATCAACAGGAGACCGTGCGCACCTATCTCGGCGATGAGATCGCCGACAGAATCGGTCCGGTCTGGGGATTCGACGACGGCGGCGAATTGCGCAATATGTGGCGGGCGACCGCGCAACCGGGACTCTGGTTCACCGCCGGCAGCCTCGCGCAATGCCGGATTTTTTCGCGCTATCTGGCGATCCAGATCGAGGCGCTGGAATTGGGCTTGCTCAATTAATGTCGCGCTCGGCGCTGGCGCAAACCCCACAACATCGCGTTCCAGCCGATGCCAACGCTCAAGCCGATGGCGTAGGACCACCACACCCCGGCTGGTTCCGCCAGCAGATGCACAACCAAAAGGCTCAAGCCGAGCCCGATCAGCGGGGTGAGCACATGGGCGGCAACGCTGGCGGTGGCCGGGCCGCCGATGCGCGGATGCAAGATGACAAAGTAGGATCCCATCGCTACCGGAAAAAAGGCGAAAAGGCCGGAGGCAAACGTGCCGATCGCGGCGCTCAGCGCGGTGACGACGATGACGCAGAAGGTCACCACGCCGGCGCGCCAGGCGAGGTCGCCGGCTGAGAGCGTCACCTTGCTGGCCACGCCCTCAGCGCGGAAGCGGCTGCCGGCGACGATCGCCAGCGGAAACACCGCCGCATTCAACAGCACGGCGCTCGTCGCGCTCCAATCGACCAAGCGCGAGACAGCCGCACAGGCGAACCAGGCGAGGAAAGCGCCGCCGAGGCTCGCCGGCAGCGAGCGGCGCTGCGCCAGCGCGGCATATGTGAGTGCGAAGATCGCGCATACCGCGTTGGACACGATGCTGCCGACCGCGCTCGCCGCGATGAAAGCCGGCGGATGTTCGAACGCGAGAATGATCATGGCGGCGCCGCCCGCCGTCGGCAGCGAGGCGATCAGCGAACCGGTGAACGGCCCCGAGCGTTCGACCACCACCGAGGCCGTCACCACGATGCTCGCCGTCATCGCTATCTTCAGCAGCAGGCCGGTCAGAAACAGTCCCATCGCTCGCTCACACCGGAATTCCGCGGCGGCGGGCGGCGAGCACCGTCAGGCTCCAGCCGATCGAGGTCGCCAGCGCCAGCGCCAATCCGATGGCCGAGCCGAGCGGCAGCGTGGCGAAATGCAACACCAAGGTCGCGAAGGCAAAGCCGACCAGCCCGAGTGTCGCGTTGGCGAGCACGGCGGCGGTCGGCTTGCCGCCGACGCGCGGGTGCAGAATAAGCATGATACTGATCAGCACCACCGGAAACACCGCCAGAATGCCGCTGCCGCTCGGGCCGATGCGAAAGCTTAAGCTCACCGTCACGCCGACCAGCAGCGCCACCAGCAGCGCGCGGATCGCCAGATCGTACCAGCGCGTGCGCACCGGCGGCATGGTCACGCGCCGTAACGGGCGCACCAGCCACAGGCATAGTGCCAACACCGCGACGTTCATGGCGAGCGCCGTCGCCACCGTCCACGGTACCCAATGAATGACCAGCGCCAGCGCGGTCCACACCGCCAAGCCGGCCGACAGGCTGACGGCAAGCGAGCGCCGCTGCGCCAGCAGCACATAGACGGTGGCGAAAATCACGTTCACCGCGTTGATGGCAAGACTCGCCACCGCGCCTTGCGCGATGAATTGCGCATCGTGGTCGAGCGCCAGGAACACATAGACCGGGCCGGCGCCGATCGGCAGCGTCGCCACCAGCCCGCCGACCAGCGGGCCGGCGCGCTCGGCGGTCACCGTCGCCGCCAGCACGAAGCCGGCGGTGATGGCCATTTTGACAATGAGCGTGAGCGCAAAATAAAGATCGGGGGACATTGCAATTCGTTTTACACGCGAAATTCTTTGTTGTCGTCCCAGCCAAGCGCCGCAAAGCGGCGCGCGAGCCGGGACCCAGTACTCCGCAGTCTATCGATATATTACGGGATACTGGGTCCCCGCCTTCGCGGCGACGACGGTAGAGAATTACGCCGGCGTCAGCACGGTGCGGCCGATCACCTTGCCGGCCTTGATATCGGCGATCACACGCTGCGCGGCATCGAGCGCAACGGTCTTGGTCGGCACCAGCGGCAGCGGCCGATTGCGCACCAGCTTGAGCAGCTCGTTGAGCTCCTTGAGGCTGCCCGTGTATGAGCCTTGAATCGTCATGGCGCGGATCGGCACGAACGGCAGCGAGACCGTGATGTCGCCGCCGAACAGGCCTACCACGATCAGCCGGCCGCCCTTGACCAGGCTGTCGATGGCGAGCTGCGCGGTCTGCGAATTGCCGACGAAATCGATCGCCGCCCACACCGGTCCCTTGGCCGCGGCCTGCAACTGCGCGACCGCGTCCGGCGCATTGGGGTCGACCGCCGCGAAAGCGCCCTGGCGCAGCGCGGCCTCGCGCTTGACCGGATCGATGTCGACCGCAATCGCGCCCTTGCCTTTCATCGCCTTGATGATGGCAATGCAGATCAGCCCGAGCCCGCCGGCGCCGATCACCACCACCGGCTGGCTCTTGACCAGCGACCCAAGTTTTTTGAGCGCGCCATAGGCGGTGACGCCCGAACAGGCGAGCGGCGCGGCCTCTTCCGGTTTCATGCGGCGACCGTAATTCAACAGATAGCGCGGATGCGGCACCATCAAATGCGTCGCGTAGCCGCCGTCGCGATAGACGCCGAGGAAACGCGGCGCCATGCAGAGCTGCTCGTCGCCGCGCTTGCACACCATGCAGGTGCCGCAGCCGATCCAGGGAAACACCAGCCGTTTGTCGCCGACCTTGACGCCGCGCGCCTTGGGGCCGGCCGCCACCACCTCGCCGACATTCTCGTGCCCCATGGTGAGCGGCAGCTTCACGCCGCGATCCTGCAGGCGCATCACCTTGCCGTGGCCGAGATCGTAGAAGCCTTCCCAGATATGCAGGTCGGAATGGCAGACGCCGGCCGCCAGCATTTTCAGCAGCACCTCGCTGCCCGCCGGCTTGGGGTCGATCCGCTCGGCAAACTGCATCGGCTCGCCGCAACGGCAGACTTGGAAACTGCGCATATCCGTTTCTCTCCCGCTTTTTTGTCATCACCAGGGAACCATAATTGCCGGCGCGCGTCACGACGAACGCCCCTTCGCACCTGCAATATGCCGGAAAATTAGCCGCGGCTCCTGCAATTACCGGCGTTAACGAATATCTTTGCCGTAAGCGGGTGACTTGAACCCCACTCTCCGCTATCCCGATGCCCGCATGGCTTCGCTTGCACTCGAAACCGGCACCCGCACGGCGCACGACCATCCGACCCGCAGTTCGGGCGAGTTGATCGATAGCCGCGCCGTCGCCGCCGACCTGGAAAAGCTCGCCGCCACCCATCGCGGCAGCGGGAGCGAATTGCGCTCGGCGCTGGCGCAGCGGATGAAGACCGCACTCAACGAAGGCCGCGCCAAGGCTGAATTGCTGCTGCTCAAGGATCGCCACGGCCGCCGCTGCGCCGAGCGGCTGTGCCGGCTGGAGGACGAGATCATCCGCCTGCTGTTCGAATTCGCGCGCAAGGAACTCTATCCATCGCAAAATCCGTCCGAGGCCGAGCACATGGCGGTGATCGCCACCGGCGGCTACGGCCGCGGGCTGCAGGCGCCCGGCTCCGACATCGACCTGTTGTTCCTGCTGCCCTACAAGCAGACCGCCTGGGGCGAGTCGATCGCCGAGACGATCCTCTACTGCCTGTGGGACACCGGACTGAAGGTCGGCTATGCCACCCGTTCGGTGAACGAATGCATCCGCCAGGCCAAGGCGGACATGACCATCCGCACCGCCATCCTGGAAGCGCGCTTCCTGCTCGGCGACCGCAAGCTGTACGACGAACTGGTGACGCGCTTCGACAAAGAGGTGGTGCGCAACACCGCGTCGCAATTCGTCGCCGCCAAACTCACCGAGCGCGAAGACCGCGTCCGCCGTACCGGACAATCGCGCTACCTGGTCGAGCCGAACGTGAAGGACGGCAAAGGCGGCCTGCGCGATCTCCATACTTTGTTCTGGATCGCAAAATACGTCTACCGCGTGCGCGAGCCGGACGAGATGATCAAGCGCGGCGTGTTCGACAAGCAGGAATATCTATTATTCCGCCGCTGCGAGGATTTTCTTTGGTCGGTGCGCTGCCACATGCATTTCGTCACCGGCCGCGCCGAGGAGCGGCTGTCGTTCGATATCCAGCGCGAGATCGCGGTGCGGCTCGGTTACACCGAGCACCCCGGCCAGCAGGACGTCGAGCGCTTCATGAAGCATTATTTTCTGATCGCCAAGGACGTCGGCGACTTGACCGCCATCCTGTGCGCCGATCTGGAAGACAGTCACGCCAAGAGCGTGCCGGTGCTGAGCCGCGTCATGGCGAAATTCAGACCCGTTAAGCGCCGGCAGCTCGCCGAGAGCGACGACTTCATCGTCGACAAGAACCGCATCACCGTCGCCGGCGGCAGTGTCTTCAGGCGCGATCCGGTCAACCTGATCCGAATTTTCTATCTGGCGCAAAAGCACAATCTCGCCTTCCACCCCGACGCCATGCGCGCGATCACCCGCTCGCTCAAGCTGGTCGACGCCAAACTGCGCGACGACGAGGAAGCCAACAAACTGTTCCTGGATATCCTCACTTCCAAGAACGACCCGGAAACCGTGCTGCGGCGGATGAACGAATTCGGCGTGCTCGGCCACTTCGTGCCGGCCTTCGGCAAGGTCGTGGCGATGATGCAGTTCAACATGTACCACCACTATACGGTCGACGAACACCTGTTGCGCTGCATCGGCGTGCTGGCGGAGATCGAGCGCGGCGTCAACCCGGAGACCTCGCTCGCCAATGAGCTGATCCACAAGCTGCTGCCGGCCAACCGCAAGGTGCTCTACGTCGCGATGTTCCTGCACGACATCGCCAAGGGCCGCATCGAAGACCATTCGATCGCCGGCGCGCGCGTCGCGCGGCGGTTCTGCCCGCGCCTGGGCTTTTCGCCGACCGACACCGAGACCACCGCCTGGCTGGTGGAGAAACATCTGGTGATGTCGAGCGTGGCGCAGTCGCGCGATCTGTCCGACCGCAAAACCATCGAGAATTTCGCCGCGGTGGTGCAATCGGTGGAGCGGATGAAGCTCTTGGCCATCCTCACCACCGCCGATATCCGCGCCGTCGGCCCCGGCGTGTGGAACGGCTGGAAGGCGCAACTGTTGCGCACGCTCTATTACGAGACCGAGCCGGTCCTGACCGGCGGCTTCTCGGAGGTCAACCGCGCCCAGCGCGTCGCCATGGCGCAGACCGAATTCCGCGCCGCGCTCAAGGATTGGCCGCCGGACGTGCTGGAAACCTATATCGGCAAGCTCTATCCGGCCTACTGGCTCAAGGTGGATCTGCCGCACAAGATCGAGCACGCGAAATTCGTGCGCGCCGCCGAGGACGCCGAAAAGTCGCTCGCCACCACCATCGGCTTCGACGGCGGCGCGGTGACCGAGTTGACGGTGCTGGCGCCCGATCATCCCTGGCTGTTGGCGATCATCGCCGGCGCTTGCGCCATGGCCGGCGCCAATATCGTCGACGCGCAGATCTACACCACCACCGACGGGCGCGCGCTCGACACCATTTCGGTGTCGCGCGAATTCGAGCGCGAAGACGACGAGGTGCGGCGCGCCAACCGGATCGCCGAATTCGATCGAGAAGGCGCTGCGCGGCGAATTGCGGCTGCCCGATGTGGTGACCAAGCGCCTGGCCCCGAAAGGCCGCATCAAGGCGTTCGCGCTCGAGCCGACCGTCACCATCAACAACCAGTGGTCGCACCGCTACACCATGCTGGAGGTCACCGGGCTCGACCGCACAGGCCTGCTCTACGAGATGACCACCACTCTGTCCAAGCTCAACCTCAACATCACCAGCGCCCATGTCGCCACCTTCGGCGAGCGGGTGGTGGACGTGTTCTACGTGACCGACTTGCTGGGCGCGCAGATCACCTCGCCGACGCGCCAAGCCGCCATCAAGCGCGCGCTGATCGCGCTGTTCGCGGCGCCTGAGGGCAACGGCAAAGCGGCAAAGGACTAATCGGCGAGTTCTCTTCACCTCCCCCATAGGGAGAGGTCGGTGCACGAAGTGCGCCGGGTGAGGGGTTACAATCGATCGAGGGCCAGGCTCCCCTCACCCCGCCCCTCTCCCCAGTCGAAGTCGAATATATCCGACTTCGACCACTCTTAAATTGTCCGAACTCGGGTAATCCCGAATTCGGGTGGGGAGAGCGCGCGCGCCGCATTCGCGAACGCGCTCAGCTAAAAGCTTACCCGCCCAAAAACAGCCGGCTGACGTCCGGGTTGGCGAGCAGATCGTCGGCGCGCCCGGCCAGCGCCAGTTTACCTGACACCAGCACATAGCCGATGTCGGCATATTCAAGACCTTTCTTGGCGTTCTGCTCGACGATGACGATGGTCTTGCCTTCCTTGTGCTGCAGGTCGTGTAGAATCTCGAACACCGCATCGATGAAGCGCGGCTCCAGGCCGATCGAGGGCTCGTCCACTAGCAGGATCTGCGGATCCATCACCAGCGCGCGGCTGATTTCGAGCAGACGCCGTTCGCCGCCCGACAGCACCTTGGCCGGATGCTTGCGCCGCGCGGCCAGCCGCGGATATTTGTCGAACACCTTCTCGGCGGCGCGCTTGGCATCTGCCGCGTGGCCCATCAGATAGCCGCCCATCCACAGAATTCTCCTCCACGGTCATGCCGGGGAACACGGATTTGTCCTGCAGGATGTAGGCGATGCCGCCGGTGCGCAGTTTCTCGTTGGAGGAAAGCCGCGTCACGTCGATCTTGGCGCCGTTGCGTTCGGTCGAGATCGTGCCGGAATAGACATTGGTGAAGCCGAAAATGGAATGCAGCACGGTCGATTTGCCGGCGCCGTTCGGGCCGATCAGACACAAAGCTTGTTTGTGGCCGACGCGCAGGCTGAGCCCGTGCAATATCTCCATCTGGCCGTAGCCGGCATGCAGGTCGTCGATGCGCAGATGTGGATCGTCGCCGGCAAGCGCGTCGAGTTCATCGACGCCGACATCGCGCGCTATTTCGAGCGCCTGGCGCGCCACCTCCTCGACAGAGATCGCCGGCGCCACGCCGCCGTGATAGCCGCCGGCGCCTTCGGCGCTGGCCATCAATTGGCTCCGAGATAGGCGTCGATGACGCGCTGGTCGCGCTGGATTTCGCCGGGCTCGCCGGCCGCCAGCATCTCGCCATGCGCCATGCAGTAGATCTTTTCCGCCGTGTTCATGATCACGCGCATATTGTGCTCGATGATGAACAGCGTGATGCCGAATTCGGTATTGGCGCGCTTGAGCCGGTCGAGCAACCCGTTGATCAGCGTCGGATTGATGCCCGCCGTCGGCTCGTCGAGCAACAGCACGGTCGGCTCGTTCATCAGCGCCATGGCGAATTCCAACAGCTTCTGCTGGCCGAACGACAGACTGCCCGAGCGCAGGTCGCGTTTTTCGTAGAGCCCGACAAAAGCCAGCAGGTGTTCGGCGCGTTCGACGACTTCGGCGCGCTCGGTGGCGAACATATCTTTGAGCGCCGCCTTGCGGTGCGGGATCGAGATCAGCATGTTCTGCATGCAGCCCATCTTGCCGTAGATGCGCGTGGTCTGGAACGTACGCAGCATGCCGAGCCGCGCGATCTCCTGCACGCGCAGCTGGGAGATTTCCTCCCCCTCGAAACGGATCGAGCCGGAATCGATCGGATGATAGCCGACGATGGAATTAAACAGCGTGGTTTTGCCGGAGCCGTTGGGACCGATCAACCCGGTGATGCCGCCGCGCTTGACCGTGAGCGAAACGCTGTGATTGGCGATGACACCGCCGTAGGATTTGGTGACGTTTTCAAGTTCGATGATGGGCTCGTTCATTCGGCGCCCTCCGGATGGGGGCTAAGCCTGCCGATTGCCGCCTCCGGCTCGCGTCCGGCCGAGGGGCGCGGCGCGAACATCCTCGGATATTTTTCCATCAACCAGCCGGCGATGCCCTGTTGGAAATAGACGATGGTGACGACGATCAGGAGACCGAGCGCGATGAACTGCCAGCCGAGGAAGTAGGTCCAGGTCACCTCCTTGATGGTGTGGAAAACCACCGCGCCGATCACCGGCCCCCACAGCGTGCCCTTGCCGCCGAGCAGCACCATGATGACCATGAAGATGTTGAACGTGGTGGTGGGGAAGGCGATATCGCGCGGCTCGATGAAGCCAGTCATGTTGCCGAAAATGGCGCCGGCGACGCCGAGGAAAACCGCCGAGATCGCCCAGGCCGTGCGCTTGTAGCGCAGCGTGTGCAGACCCATCGCCTCGGCTTTTTCCTCGTCGTCGCGGATGGCGTTGAGCGCCAAGCCGAAATTCGTCGAATAGAGCCAGCGCAGGAACACCAGCAGGCCGAAGGCGAGCGCAAAATACAGGAAATAGAAGAAGATCTTTTGCGTATGCGGCCCGGCCGGAAACACCGGCATGGAAATGCCGGCGGCGGCGCCGACCCATTCCCACGAAGAAATCAGCTCCGCCGCCGCGATGGCGAGACCGAGCGTGCCGATCGCGAAATAGGGCCCGCGCAGGCCGAATACGATCCAGCCGGCGACGAAAGCAAGCGCGGCGGACGCGATGCCCGCCACCACGGTGCCGAGTGCGAAGCCGGTGAAATATTGCGCATTGGTGAAGACGATGTGCGTGGTGCGGGCGCCCGAGGTGTACATGCCCACGTCGTAGTAAAGCCCGATCTGCACGACGGCGCAGATATACATGCCGGCGCCGAAGAAGAAGATATTGCCGAGCGAGTTGTAGCCCATCTGGCCGCCTAGGATGTCCCAGGTCGAGGCGAACACGATCATCAGCCAGAGCACCGCGATCTCGTTGCTGTAGTCCGGAAACAGGAACGGCGCCACTAGTCCGGCCGCCAGAATCAGCACAAACGGCAGGTTCTGTCGGGAAACGAGATTCATTGCACGGCCTGCCGCACGCGCAGGTACTGCCATTGGCGCACCGCCAGTACGCCCAGCAACAACAACACGATCAGCGCCTGCTGAAACTCGGCGCCGAGCAGGAAGCCGCCGAATTGCTCGAACACGCCCATGCCGAAGCCGGCCGCGATCACCGCCGGCAGATTACCGAAGCCGGCCGCGGTGACGATGACAAACAGGCGGATCGAATAGGTAGTGCCGAGAAACGGCTGCACGTTCCAGACCAGCACAACGAGCGCGCCGGCCGCGCCGCAAATCGCCGCGTTGAGGCAGAAGGTGAACGAGTAGACCTTTTCGGTATCGATGCCGAGCACGCGGGCGGCGCGCGCATCCTGCGCGGTCGCGCGGATCGCCTGCCCCATGCGGCTTTTCTTCATGAACACGATGACCGCCAGCGCCAATATGATGGCCATTCCGAAACCCATCACACGGGTGACCGGAATAGTGATCAGCCCGCCGGCCAGTTGCCAGGTCGGCAGACCGGAATGCGCCGATTGGGTATCCGGACCGAACACCAGGTTCAGGCTTTGCTGAATCACAATAGCAATGCCGAAGGTCGCCAGCAGCGAGGTAAACAGATCGCGCGTGATGACCTTGCGGATCACCAGGCGGTAGATCACCCAGCCGATCCCCCACAACAGCACGACGGCGGTCGGCACGCCGAGCAGCGGATCGATGCCGTGGCGGCCGAGGCTCCAGGTAATATAGCCGCCGAGCATGATGAAATCGCCCTGCGCCAGGTTCTTGACGTTCATCACGCCCCACACCAGCGCGAGGCCATAGGCGGCGAGCGCGAAGATCGAGCCGATCAAAACGCCGTCGATCAACAAGCCGATATTGAGCACCGGCGCGGCGGTGAGGATCGAGACGTTGCCGAGTATATGGTCCATCGTGAACGCCTTCGGCGGTCAGGCAGATAACCAAGACGGGCCGTCCGATCGCGCTGCGATCGAACGGACCCCCCGTCAAAAGCTTGGAAGCGGGCGCTTGGTTCGCCCGCTTCCACTCGCCTTGTCAGTACTGAGCCTCGCGCGGATAGTTCAACTTGGAGGCCGCGACCTTGGTCGGCCACACGACATTGTATTTGCCGTGCTGAATCTGCCGCAGGATGATTTCCTTGCCGGGATTGCTGCCGTCCTTGGCAAATTTGACCCCGCCGTAGAAAGTCTCCATGTCGGTTTTGGTCAGCGCCTCGCGCAGTTTTTCCTTGTCGAGCGAATTGGCGCGCTTGAACGCATCCGCCCAGACATAAACAGCCGCGGAAGCCTGTGCCGTCTGGTACGGCACGACCTTGTAGTTATGGGCCGCCTTCATCTCGGTGTTGTAGTTGGCGGCGGTGCCGAACATCTTGTCGCCAATCTTCATGGTTTCGTCCCATTGGGTGGGACAGACGAAATCTTCCGACGCCTTCGGGAAATCCTGCGTCACCTTGGCGGATTCGCAGTGCGTGAGGCCGACCAGGGGCACCTGGATGTGCAAGTCAGCCATTTGACGGGCCGCGGTGACCGCACCTTTTTCGTGGCCGGAGACGAGCAGCACGTCGGGCTTGAGCGCCTTCACCTTGGTCAGGAAGCCGGTGATGTCGTTCAAGTCTTTCGGCATGCGGTCGTCGACGGCCGCGCTCATCTTGTATTTCTTCATGGAGTCGACCACGCCTTGGCGCACGTCGAGCGAGAAGGCGTCGTCCTGATAGATCATCGCGATCTTGACCTTCGACGGATCCTTGCCGGCCTTCTTGGCGATATCCGCCGCCATATCGACGACCGGCGTGAGATATTTCTCGGAGGTCGCGACGATACCGAACTGGTATTTGTAGCCTTGCGTAAACAGCGAGCGCGAGGCTGCCTCGCCCTGCACCAGCGGGGTCTTGTATTTTTCGATGACCGGCAGGATCGCCTTGGTTATCGGCGAGCCATAGGGGCCGAGCACGTATTTGATCTTGTCCTGATCGATCAGCCGTTCGACCAATTGCGCCGCGCGCGCTGGCGTCGAACTCGTCGTCGTAGTACTTAATCTTGAAGTGATAGCACTTGCCGCCGATCTTCACGCCGCCGGCGTCATTGATCTTCTTGACCGCAAACTCGTAGCCGTTCTGGGTGTTGTGGCCGTTGGAAGCGTAGATGCCGGTCAACGAAACCGCGGCGCCAAGCTCGATCTCGCCGCACGTCTGCGCCTGTGCGGTGATGGGAGCCAAGGCGAGCGCGCCCGCTGCCACCACCATGGCAAATCCTGCCCGGTTGAGCATGTTCTGTATCCTCCCTGGAAATCCCTCGTCGCCGCCGGGTTGGTTCCCGAACTGGCCGGATAACAAAGCATAGCGCGCAAAGCCGCGCGGTTGCAACGGAAACGCATAACTCCCGGCTCGCTTGCGCACCGCGTATTTGCTTAATATCCCGTCACAACAAGAGGCAGAATGCGCAAACCCCCCGTTGCCATCATCGGTCTCGGCTTGATGGGCGAAGTCTACGCCCGGCGGCTGATTGACGCAGGAATTGCGGTCGTCGGTTTCGATATCGAGGCGGCCCGGCGCGCGCGCTTGGCCGAACTCGGCGGGCAGCCGGCAGGCACAATCGCCGAACTGGCCGGGCCTTCGCGCTGCATCATCGTCGCCGTGTTCTCGACCGATCAGGTCGAGGACGTCATCGAGAACCACCTGTTGCCAGCGCTCGGCGAAGGCTCGAACAAAATCGTGCTGTGCATGAGCACCTGCGATCCCGATCAGGTGACGGCATTGGCCGCCCGCGTGCTCCCGCGCGGCATCCGCTATCTGGACGTGCCGGTATCGGGCACCAGCGACCAGGTGCGGCGCGGCGACGGCGTCGCGTTGATCGGCGGCGATCAGGCGATCGCCGAGGAAGTGGCGCCGGTGCTGGATGCGCTGTTTGCTCGCCGCTTTCATGTCGGCAAGATCGGCGATGGCGGCCGCGCTAAGCTCGCGGTCAATCTGATCCTCGGCCTCAACCGGCTTGCTTTGGCGGAAGGTCTCGTGTTCGCCGAGCGGCTCGGGCTTGATCCGGCCGCCTTCCTCGAGGTGGCGCGCGGCTCGGCCTCCGCCTCGCAGGTGATGGAGACCAAGGGGCCGAAAATGGTGCGCGGCGATTTCACGCCGGAAGGCCGCGCCCGGCAGACCCTGAAGGACGTCCATCTCATGCTCGATCAGGCCGCGCATGTCGGGCAGAAACTGGCGATGCTGGAAGTGCACGCCGCCGTGCTGGAAGCCTGCGTCAAGGCCGGCGAAGCCGAACTGGATAACAGCGTCATCATCCAGGAAGTGCGCCGCCGCGGCACAAAGCCGTGACGCGCGGGGGAGCGCCCGGCGCGCGCCGGCGCAGCACGCAAAGCCCCGCGATTACGGGAACAATCTCCGCTTAACGACCCCTTAAACCGCCCGCTCTAGCGTGCCCCTTAGGGACCGGCGGATTGCTACCGGCGGGCGTTTTGGGTCGCATGATGGCGCGAGGCAGGGGACAATCGGGCGCGCGCCGGGAACCGGTGTTCGACAGCGGTCCCGAGCCGCGCATCGCAGCGGGCGAACGCGCCGCCGGCAAGCCGACGGGCAGACGCAAACGCCCGCGTAAGCCGCGTAGCCGCCGGCGCCTGCGGCTTGGCCGCGTCATCTATTGGGGCCTGGTGCTGGCGCTCTGGCTCGGCATCGGCGGCGTCGCCACCGTGGCCTGGACCGGGGCTCATCTGCCGCCGATCCTGTCGCTCGAGATCCCCAAACGGCCGCCCTCGATCAAGATCGTGGATAGCGAAGGCCGCCCGCTCGCCACCCGCGGCGACATGGGCGGCGCGGTGCTGCCCTTGAAGGAAATGCCGAGCTACGTTCCTCGCGCCTTCATCGCCATCGAGGATCGCCGCTTCTACCAGCATTACGGCATCGATCCTTGGGGCATTGCGCGCGCGCTGATCGCCAATGTTCTGCATCGCGGGGTGAGCCAGGGCGGCTCCACCGTCACCCAGCAATTGGCGAAAAATCTCTTTTTGACTCAAGAGCGTACTGTACATCGCAAGCTGCAGGAGATGCTGCTGGCGCTGTGGCTGGAGCGCAAATTTTCCAAGACGCAGATCCTCGAATTGTATTTGAACCGGGTCTATTTCGGCGCCGGCGCCTACGGCATCGAACAGGCGTCGCAGCGCTATTTCGGCAAATCCGCCAAGCAGATAAGCCTGCCGGAAGCGGCCCTGCTGGCCGGATTGGTGAAGTCGCCATCGCGTCTTGCACCGACCCGCGACTTCGATGCCGCCGAAAAACGCGCGAAAATCGTGCTCGCCGCCATGGCCGCGCTCGGCTTCATCGCGCCTACAGCCGAGAAAGTCGCGCTCGCGCATCCGCCGCATATTATCGCGCAGGCCGGCGGCGGCTCGATCAATTACGTCGCCGATTGGGTCATGGACGCGATCAACAACGTGCTCGGCCATGTCGACGAGGACATCGTGGTGGCGACCACGATTGACAGCGGCCTGCAGGCCGGTGCGGAAAAGGCGCTCACCGAGGAGCTGGCGCAGAAGGGCGACAAGAGCGGCGTCAGCCAGGGCGCGCTGGTGGCCATGACGCCGGACGGCAAGGTGCGCGCCATGGTCGGCGGCCGCAATTACGGCGAGAGCCAGTTCAACCGCGCAGTCGCCGCCAAACGGCAGCCCGGTTCCGCCTTCAAGCCCTTCGTCTATCTCACCGCGATCGAGCACGGGCTTACCCCCGACACGGTACGCGAGGACAGGCCGATCAGGCTCAAGGACTGGCAACCGGAAAACTACAAGCACGAATATTTCGGACCGGTCACGCTGGCGAAGGCGCTGGCGCTATCACTCAACACGGTGTCGGTACGCCTGACCATGGAATTTTCGCCGGCGGCGGTGATCCGCACCGCCTATCGCCTCGGCATCGCATCGAAGCTCGAACCCAACGCCTCGATCGCACTCGGCACTTCGGAAGTCTCCATGCTCGAACTGGTCGGCGCCTATGCGCCATTCGCCAACGGCGGGCTCGCCGTCATGCCGCACGTGGTCGAGCGTATCACCGCCGGCAACGGCAAGCTGCTTTACGCGCGCAACGAGCAGCAGCTCGGCCGCATCATCGAGCCGCGCTATGTCGCGATGATGAACGAAATGATGGCGCAGACCTTGACCACCGGCACCGCCCGCCATGCCAGCTTCACCGGCTGGCCGGCGGCCGGCAAGACCGGCACCAGTCAAGATTTCCGCGACGCCTGGTTCATCGGCTACACCGCCCAACTCGTCACCGGCGTGTGGCTCGGCAATGACGACGGCACGCCGACAAAAAAAGTCACCGGCGGCGGAATGCCGGTGGAAATCTGGAGCCGCTTCATGCGTGATGCCCATCAGGGCGTGCCGGTCGCCGCCCTGCCCGGCGCAGCGGGCGGCGGTCTGTTCTCCGGCCTGTCGGGCGGGAGCGCCCCGACCCCGCCCGCCGCCGTGCCACCGGTCGCGACCGGCGCACCGCGACGCGAGACGTCCGGTTCCGCCAGCCTCGACAGTTGGCTACTCGATAATCTTTTCAACCGGCGCTAATGCCGCGCGCGCAAGCGCCGCGTCAAAAGCCAAAGCGCCAGCGTCGTGCAGCCCATTGCCGCCACTGCTGCGGCAAGCGGCCAGGCGCTTGACCCGAGCAGCGCTCCCACCACCGCCCCGACCAACGCCGCCGCACATTGCTGCACCAGGCCGAGCAACGCGGAGGCCGCTCCCGCCCGCTCCGGAAACGGCGTCATCGCGCCGGCGATCGACTGCGGCAGCAACATGCCAAGGCCGGCGAGATAGATTGCCATCGGTAATACCAGGGAGACGGCGGAGGTGAGACCGAACGCCACCGCCCCCGCCATGGCCATGCCGCCGGCCGCCATCGCGCCGGCGCCAACGCCGAGGGTGTGATCGATGCCGAACCGCATCACCAGGCGCGCCGCCAAACTCGTGCCGCTCATATAGCCGAGCGAACCGACCGCGAAGGCGACGCCGAATTCGAACGGCGAAAGCGCATAAAGATTTTGCAACACGAAAGAGGCGCCGGAAATCCACCCGAACAGTCCGGCAAAGCTGGTCGAGGCCAGCGCAAGATAAGCGAGATAGGCCGGATTGCGCGCGACCACACGATAGGATTTCAGCATGCTGGCCGGCGAAACCGGTTCGCTGGCGCGTGCGGTCAATGTTTCCGGCAGCAGCGGCGCAACGATCGCCGTAGCGATAAGCCCGGTGGCGACCAGCACGAAAAAACTCGCGCGCCAGCCGAAGGCGGTCTGCAGGACGCCGCCGGCGAGCGGCGCTAATACCGGCGCCAGTGCCATCACCGCACCCATCAGCGACAATTCGCGCCCCGCGCGCGCGCCGGAATAGAGGTCACGCACGATGGCGCGCGCCAGCACGATGCCGCCGGCGCTGCCGAGCGCCTGCGCCGCGCGCGCCACGATCAGCATCTCGATCGAGGTCGACAGCGCGCAGACAAGACTCGCCGCGCAATAGAGCGCGAAGGCGGCGACGAGGACAACCTTGCGGCCGTGCCGGTCCGACAGCGGGCCGTAGAAGATCTGCGCGACCGCGAAGCCGACCAGATAAGAGGAAATGGTGAGCTGCACCTGCGCGGTCGAGGCATCGAGCTGGCGGGCGATGTCCGGCAGCGACGGCAGGTACATATCGGTGGTGAGCGGCCCGATCGCGGTCATCGCCGCCAGCAATGCCGTGAGCGCGAAAGTGCCGGGACGCAGCATCCAGTGATTTCCGAAGGGCGCTAAACATTGTCATGCCCGGACTTGTGCCGGGCATCCCGATAAGGAAGGCACCGCGTCCCTAAGCGAGATGGCCGGGACGAGCCCGGCCATGACCGTCTCACTATAACAGTTACCCAGCCGATGCTAGCGCCCGCGGTCCGGCACCCCATAACGATGCAGAGCGGCGCCGTGCGCGTCGAGCCAGGCTTTGGCGCGCTTGACGTGCGGACAGATGCGCTCAACCAGCCGCCAGAACGCCTGGCTGTGGTTCATTTCGATGAGATGCGCGACCTCGTGGGCAGCGAGGTAGTCGAGCACGTAGGGTGGCGCGAAAATCAACCGCCATGAATAGGACAGCACGCCGGTGGTCGAGCAGGAGCCCCAGCGGCTCGACGGATCGCGCACCGACACCCGCTTGACTGCGACACCGAGCGCGTTGGCCGCGCCAGCGCTGGCCGCTTCCAGGTCGCGCTTGACCTCGCGCTTGAGAAAATCGGAAATCCGGCGCGCGACGTGCGGCGCCGCACCGGCAACGCAGAGCAGGCGCTCGCCCGCTTCACCGCCCTCGATCCATACCGTGCCGCGCTGCCCGCGCCGATGCACGATGCGGTGATCGACGCCACGCACAGGAATCACGGCGCCATGCGCGAACGGCGCCGGCGCGGGCAAGCGGCCGAGCCGCGCCGCGATCCAGCCGCCGTGCTTTTCGGCGAATTCGCGCGCCTGCTTCAGGCTGCCGCGCGGCGGCATGGTGAGCACGACTTCGCGGGTAACGGAATGAATGCGCAGCGTGTAGCGCCGCGCCTGCCGATGGCGGCGCAAGCGCACCAGATAGATCTCGCGATCAAACACAATGTCGATCGCCGGCGGTTCGCTCGGCCGGCGGTAGAGCAGCGCGCGCAGAGGCATTCGTAAAGTCCGCCCGATCGCAAAGGTCACGGAAATACTGCCATATTCGCCGCCGTTCGCCACGCGGTTTTGCGCGGCCGGAAATGCCGCAGTCACGCAAGGGTTTACGTTGTCACAATTAACCGCCGGCGGATTGCCGCGGCGGATCAGACCTCAGGCGAGGCAGCCTTGGCCGGACCGGGATGGGCGCCGTTGCCGCGCCAGCGCGTGCCGTTGTGCGAGAGCACGAAATCGGAGATGCGCGGCGCGATCTCGGCACGGAAGCGCGATCCGTTGAACACGCCGTAGTGGCCGACATCCGACTGCAGATAATGCGCCTTGTTGTCGGCCGGAATATTCGCGCACAAAGCGTGCGCGGCTTCGGTCTGGCCGACCGCGGAAATGTCGTCGTGCTCGCCTTCGATCGTCATCAAGGCGACGCGCTTGATCTGCGAGGGATCGAACTCGGTGACCGCGATGGCCCATCTCGCCCTTCGGCAGCGCATGGCGGATGAACACGGTATCGACGGTCTGCAAATAGAACTCGGCGGCGAGATCCATGACCGCGAGATATTCGTCGTAGAATTCCCGGTGTTTCTGCGCCGAGTTGCCGTCGCCCTTGACCAGATGGCGGAACAGATTGTTATGCGCCTCGATGTGGCGGTCGAGATTCATGCTCATGAAGCCGTGCAGCTGCAGGAAACCTGGATAGACGTCGCGCATAAAGCCGGGATTAGGGAACGGCACCTTGGTGATGACGTGGCTGCGGAACCAGTCCAGCCCGCGGTTTTCGGCCAGTTTGTTGACCGCATTGGAATTGATACGGGTGTCGATCGGCCCGCCCATCAGCACCATGGAATGCGGAACGTAGGGGTCTTTGTTGGCCTCCATCACGGAGACCGCCGCCATCACCGGCACCGACGGCTGGCACACCGCGATCACATGCGCGTCGCCGCCGAGCAGGTGCAGCATGGACACGACATAGTCGATGTAATCGTCGAGATCGAAGCGGCCTTCCGCCAGCGGCACAATGCGCGCGCTGCGCCAGTCGGTGATATAGACGTCGTGGTTGGGAAGAAACGCCTCGACCGTGCCGCGCAGCAGCGTGGCATAATGGCCCGACATCGGCGCCACGATCAGCAGCTTCGGCTGCGGACGCCGCGGCACGCGGCTGAACGCGCGCTCGAAGTGCAGCAACTGGCAGAACGGACGCTCCCACACCACCTCGACATGAATCGGCACGCGCTCGCCGCCGACACTGGTGGATTCGATTTGCCATTCCGGCCGCCCGTAGCGGCGCGTCACCCGCTCGAACAGTTCCATGCTCGCCGCGACCGACTTGCCGTAGGTGGTGTGCGCGAACGGATTGACCGGGTTGCGGTAGTACAGGCGGGTGGCGTCGGCGAATGCGCGCACCGGATCGAGCGCGGCGTGGCCCATTTCGTACAGCCAATAGATCGGTGACGAGAACAACGCACTGCTATCGCCGGGCAGCGACGCTGCCCCGTCGAATTCGCCAATCGGCATCGGCTCTGTCCCCGGCCCTTGCTGCACTGCAGCACCGTGTCGCTTTTCTGTCATGCCGTCAACATAGAGATAAGTCCTTGGCGTCCGGTTTACAGGTCAAAACTCCGATAATTTGTGCCTTTTCCGGTCTATTCGCCCTCCCGCAGCAACGAGCCCTGCACCCGCGCGCTCTGCAGCAGCTTCAGGAAGCCGAATGAGGCGGCCGCAAACAGCACGGCATTGAAGACAAGCGCCTCCAGCATCAGGTCGGCACGGAACACGTGGTCGATCAGGAGCGCACGCATGCCCTCAAACACGTAGGTCGGCGGCAGCGCCCAGGCCACGTATTGCAGGAAATCGGGCAGCACCGTCACCGGATAATAGACGCAAGTGAGCGGCAAGAACAGGAACATGATGGTCCAGGCCATGCTCTCGGCGCCCATGCCGTTGCGCAACAATAGTCCGGCAACGAAAATGCCGATCGCCCAGCTGGTCAGGATCAAATTGACGAAGAACGCGGCCAGCGCCAAGCCGAGTGACCACAGATTGAAGCCGAAGAAAAGAATGGCGAGCAGCGTCACCGGGATCATGCCGATGAGCAAGCGCACGATGCTCATGATCATCAAGGCGGCGATGAACTCCACCGGCCGCAGCGGCGACATCATGAGGTTGCCGAGATTGTGCGACCACATCTCCTCGAGAAACGAGATCGAAAATCCGAGCTGGCCGCGGAACAGAATGTCCCACAGCAGCACGGCGCCGATGAAGACCCCGGCCGTGCGCACGAACGGCCCGCTGTTCTGCGCCACGTAGAGCTGCAGGAAGCCCCACATCAGCATCTGCACGGTCGGCCAATAGATCAGGTCGAGCACGCGCGGCCAGGACGAGCGCAGCAGATACCAATAGCGCCGCACCATGGCGGCGACGCGGTTGACGGAGAATTCGAGGCCGCTGTCGTTTGCCATCATTGCGCGGCCTCGCGATGGGTCCCGCGCCCGCGCACCACGTCGAGAAAAACCTGTTCAAGCGTCGCGCGGCCATAGCGGCCGAGCAGACGCTGCGGCGTGTCGTCGTCCTCGATACAGCCCTTCTTCATGATGATGACGCGCTCGCACAGCCGCTCCACCTCGGTCATGTTGTGAGAAGCGAGCAGTACGGTCGCCCCCTGCTCGCGGCGATATTGGTCGAGCCGGGTGCGCACCCAATCGGCGGTGTCGGGGTCGAGCGAAGCGGTCGGCTCATCGAGCAACAGCACTTCCGGACGGTTGAGCAGCGCCTTGGCGAGCGAGACGCGGGTCTTTTGCCCGGCCGACAATTTGCCGGCCGGCCGGTCGAGGAATTCGCCAAGATCGAGATCGGCGGCGAGAGCGGCGATGCGCGCCTCGATATCGGCCACCGCGTAAAGCTGCGCGAACACCGACAGATTTTGCCGCACCGAGAGCCGCATCGGCAGCGCCACATAGGGGCTCTCGAAATTCATCCGGTGCAGCACCCGGTAGCGCTCCTTCGGCATCTCGGCCCCCAGCACGCTGACCGTGCCGGAGGTCGGCGTGACCAGCCCCATGATCATGGCAATCGTCGTGGTCTTGCCGGCACCGTTGCCGCCGAGCAGCCCGGTGATCGAACCGGGCGCCAGGCGAAACGTGATGCCGTCGACCGCCGCCACGCCCTTATAGAGCTTGACCAGGCGGTCGACGGCGATGGCGGAAGTAATCTGTGCGTCCATGCGCGGCGTCCGGTTAGGCGGTGAGATGTGACGCCGCGGCGCGCCAAGCGCAAGTCCCGCCCGCATCCGGCCTTGGCCACGGCAATTTGTGCGGGTAGCGCTAGGCGTTAGACTGCCCGCCATGCCCGCGCTCGGCCTCGCCCAGAATCATCCGCGCCGTAATGTGCGCCTCGACACCCTCGTGCGGCTGCGCTGGCTCGCCGTTATCGGCCAGACCACCACGGTGCTGGTGGTCTATTTCGGCCTCGACTTCGCGTTGCCGATCTGGGCCTGTCTGGCGGTGATCGCGCTGTCGGGCTGGCTTAACGTGGCGCTGCGCCTGCGCTTTCACATGACGCAGCGGCTTGAGCCCGACCGCGCCGCCTGGCTCTTGGCCTTCGACATCGCCGAATTGGCCGTGCTTTTGTTCCTGACCGGCGGATTGCAGAATCCGTTCGCCTTCCTGTTCCTCGCCCCGGTGTTGTTGTCGGCGACCGCGCTGCCGCCGCGCTTCACGCTGCTGCTCGGCGCCTTCGCGGTGGCCTGCGCAACCGTGCTGGCGTTCGCGCATTATCCGCTGCCCTGGGACAGCGACGACCCGCTGCAACTGCCGCCGATCTACATGATGGGAGTCTGGCTCTCGATCCTGCTCGCCATCGGATTCATCGGCGTCTATGCTTGGCAGATCACCGAGGAATCCCGCCAGCTCGCCGAAGCGCTCGCCGCCACCGAACTGGTGCTGGCGCGCGAGCAGCATCTCTCGCAGCTCGACGGCCTGGCGGCCGCCGCCGCGCATGAGCTCGGTACGCCGCTCTCCACCATCTCGGTGATCGCCAAGGAGCTGGAGAACGCGATTTCCGCCGACGCGCCGCATGGCGACGACGTACGGCTGTTGCGCGAGCAGGCGGCGCGCTGCCGCGATATCCTGGCCAAGCTCACCGAATTGTCGGCGAGCGGCGAGCCGTTCGACCGCGCGCCGCTCAGCGCGCTGATCGAAGAATTGGTGGCGCCGCACCGCAATTTCGGCGTCGCCATCGACGTGGACGCGCCGCCCGCGCGCGGCAGCGAGCCGATGGGCGCGCGCAATCCGGCGATTCTTTACGGACTCGGCAATCTGGTGGAAAACGCCGTCGATTTCGCCCGCGCCCGCGTCGTGGTGGGCACGCAATGGAACGAGGACACAATCGACGTGATCATCAGCGACGACGGCCCGGGCTTCGCGCCGGACATCATGGACCGCATCGGCGAGCCCTATGTGACCAGCCGCAAACGCGAGGCAAACGAATCCGACGAGACGCCGGCCGGACTGGGCCTAGGCTTTTTCATCGCCAAGACCTTGCTCGAACGCTCGGGCGCTACGCTCGCGTTCGAGAATTGTTCGTTTCCCGAACGCGGCGCGATCATCACGGTGCGATGGAGCCGGCGCGATTTTGAGCGGCCATTAACGCTCGCGGCATCTTGAGAAAAGTGCTCACGATCACTATATTAAGTAGAATATTTTCTGCGCTGCGAAAGTTAAATTCCATTTTACAATCATAGGTGCCATCATGGATATGGCGACAAGCGAAGCTGCGAAGTTGAGCGATAAGATTCACGGCGAACGATCCGTGCTGGTGGTCGAGGACGACCGCTCGTTCTTGCAACGGCTGGCTAAGGCGCTCGAGAGCCGCGGCTTTACCGTCACGATCGCCGAATTGGTGGCGGATGGATTGCGCCAAGTGGAGCAGGCCGCGCCCGCATTCGCGGTGGTCGACATGCGGCTCGGCGACGGCAATGGGCTCGACGTAATCTCCGCGCTCAAGCGCCGCCGGCCTGACGCTCGCGGCATCATCCTGACCGGCTACGGCAATATCGCCACCGCGGTGAACGCGGTAAAGCTCGGCGCCGTCGATTATCTGGCCAAGCCCGTCGACGCCGACGACGTGGTGGCCGCGCTGCTGGCGCACGAAAACAGCAAAATCGAGCCGCCGGAAAATCCGATGTCGGCCGACCGCGTGCGCTGGGAGCACATCCAGCGCATCTACGAATTATGCGGCCGCAACGTGTCGGAGACCGCGCGCCGGCTCAATATGCATCGCCGTACGCTGCAGCGGATTTTGGCCAAAAGGGCTCCGCGCTAGCGGAGACTATCTTCTAAGCGAGGTGTGCGCACCGCGGTGAGGCAATATCGACCAGCCGGTTCGATCCTTTGCGTCGTTGCATTGCTGGCAATGAGCGCGCCCGCCTTGGCATCGGCGAATGTGTCTTGCCAAATCGACGATGCCAATCTCGCGTTCGAGCTGGAGGCGATCGCTGGACGATCCGGGCCGATCGTGCAGGTGCAAGTCGGGACCATTGCGATCAAGCCCTCGGCAGTAACGGCCGCGGCGCAATTCACCTTCGACCGCACGCATATCGTTCAGCAATGGGATCTCGACGACGACATGCGCTTGCAGATCGAGGTTGGCGACGAGAAATCGAAGGCGACCGTCAATTTGGCGATTTTCGCACGGTTGAACAAAGCGACCGACAAATACAGCGGGCGTTACGTCCTCAAAATTTCGCGTGCGGGAAAAACCAAGGAACTCAAGGGCCGCATCAAGGAATGCGTGGCCGGCTAGTTCAAGTCATATCCCCATAAGGCCCGTTCGGATCGGCCAGCGACTGCAGCCGCGCTGCGGCGGCGCGCGCGAACAGGAGCAGCATGGATTTGCGGGTGGCCGCCGGCAGCCGGTGCTCGGGCGCCTCGCAGATCATTTGCGCGCCAAAGGAATTGGCCACGATCAGCCCCGCATCGGGCGGGAAAATCTCGCGCGGCACCTCCAGCGCGGTGGCGAAGAACAGCCGGTCGCAATGGCCCCGGTAATCCTGCCATTTCTGGTCGGCGCGGAAATCGGCGACCGAGGACTTGATCTCGACGATCAAGAGCGTGCCGCCGGCGTCGAGCGCCACCAGATCCGCTCTGCGGCCGGACGGCAGGCCCAATTCGCTTACCACCGAAAAACCATGCGCGTGCAACAGCCGGGCGGTGCCGCGCGCAACCGCCAGCGCGGTTTCCGACTGGCGGCCGTCGACCGGCACTTGCAGCGGCTGTTTGGCGGCAAGTGTCATGACGCGATCTTATCACGGCTTGTGGCGCGTTCGGGAAACACGGTGGCCAGCGCTTGGCGACTGGCCGTAAACACGCCGCGCTCGGTGATCAGCCCGGTCACCAGTCGCGCCGGCGTGACATCGAAGCCGTAATTGGCGACCGGCGAACCGTCCGGAACGATCTGCACTGTTTCGATGCGCCCGTCCTTGGTCTTGCCGGTCATAGTGGCGACTTCGTCGGGGCTGCGCTGCTCGATCGGGATTTCACCAAGCCCATCACTGACCGAAAAATCGATCGAAGGCGACGGCAGCGCCACATAGAACGGCACCTTGTTGTCGGCTGCCGCCAGCGCTTTCAGGTAAGTGCCGATCTTGTTGCAGACGTCACCCTGCGCGGTGACCCGGTCGGTGCCGACGATCACCAGGTCTACCAAGCCGTGCTGCATCAGATGGCCGCCGGTATTGTCGGGGATGACCGTGTGCGGCACGCCGTGACGGCCGAGCTCCCAGGCGGTGAGCGCGGCGCCCTGATTGCGCGGCCGCGTTTCGTCGGCAAACACGTGCACCGGCACACCCTTGTCATGCGCCATATAGATCGGCGCCGTCGCGGTGCCCCAATCCACCGTCGCCAGCCAGCCGGCGTTGCAATGGGTGAGAACGTTGACGCGCCCGCCGTTCTTCTTGACGGCAATATCCTCGATCAGCTTGAGCCCGTGGCGGCCGATCGCCTGATTGTTCGTCACATCCTCGTCGGCGATCTCATTGGCGCGACGCAAGGCCGCAGCGACTCGCTCAGCGCGCGGCCGGTTGCGCACCGCGGCGAGCATCTGATCGAGCGCCCATTTCAGATTGATCGCAGTCGGCCGGCTCGCCTTGAGCGCCGCACCGGCGCGCTCCAAATTTTCATCGGAGGCGTCGGCGGCGAGTGCCAGCCACACACCGTAAGCCGCGGCCGCCCCGATCAGCGGCGCGCCGCGCACCTGCATGGTTTGAATTGCGCGCACGGCATCGTTGAGCGTGGTCAGCCGCACGGTGGCAAAACGATGCGGCAGCAGGGTCTGGTCGATGATGCCGACGCCGTCGCCATCGACCCAGATCGTGCGCATGTCCTTGCCGTCGACTTTCATGCGCCACTTCATATCGCGGTTCGCGCGAGGCGACAAATTGCGGCGGACCGCCACGAGGCGGTCAAAAGCCGCCATAAATCGGTCCGGTGCCAGCCCTAATTCCGGCCCGCGCCCGACGCGATGGCCATGGAACATTCCTGGGTCCTGAGATTCTTCCAACCGAGGGGTGAACTCATGCATATCCATCTTGCGAGGGCCGCAGCTCTCGCTTTTTTCTTGCTGCCGTTCATAGGATCCGGCCTTGCCGGTGCCAAAGCGGTCACCGGAAAACCCGTGGTCGAAGTCGGTTTCGTGCTCGACACCACCGGCTCCATGGGGCCGCTGATCGAGGCGGCCAAACGCAAGATCTGGTCGATCGCAACGGCCATCGTCGACGCCAATCCTGACGCCGAAATCCGCATGGGACTGGTCGCCTATCGCGACATCGGTGATGAATACGTGACCAAGACTTATCCGCTCACCACCGACATCCAGGATCTCTACGCCAATCTGCTGGAGCTGCGCGCGCGCGGCGGCGGCGACTGGCCGGAAAGCGTCAACGAGGCGCTGCATATCGCGGTGACAAAATTGGACTGGACGCAAGGCTCCGAGATTTGCCGCATCATGTTCCTGGTCGGCGACGCGCCGCCGCATATGGACTATGCGCAGGACGTGAAATACCCGGAGGTGCTGGATATGGCGCGCGAGCGCGACATCGTGGTCAACGCGGTGCAGGCGGGCGGTGCGCGCGATACCGAGCGGGTCTGGCGCAATATCGCCCAGATGGGCCACGGCCGCTACATTCCGATTCCGCAGAATGGCGGTCACCTGGTGGTGATCGAAACGCCGTATGACCGCGAGATCATCGAACTGCAAGGCGAGATCAACGGCACGGTGATCCCCTACGGTCCGCGCCGCCAGCGCAGCGACGTCGAACAGAAAACCCGGCAAGCCGCGTCGGCGCCCGCTCCCGTTGCGACGGAGATGGCCGGCTACATGTCGCGCAATGCGGCAAAGACCGCCGGCGAGGTCATCACCGGCGCCGGCGATCTGGTGGCCGACGTCAAGGCCGGACGCCAACAACTCGACGCAGTGAAAGACGAGGACCTGCCCGAGCGGCTGCGCCCGATGAATGCGGCCGAACGCCAGCACTACCTCAACAAGCAGCAGGCCAAGCGCAAGGCGCTCAATGAGCGCATGGCCGCGCTGGTCGAGCAGCGCGACGGCTACGTGCGCGAGCAGGCCAAGAAGGCCCCCTCGCAAGCCGCCGACAGCTTCGACCGCGCCGTCGAGGCGACGCTACGCGCGCAGATCAAGCGCTAGGGTTGCTGCGGTTGCCGCTTTGCCGCAATCTCCCGCCGGTGCAAACCGGCGGGAGAGGTGGCCATGCCGCCGATCGATTACGAAAATGAATACGACAATCGCGGGCGCGTGCCGGAGCATCCGGAGATTTTCGCGCGCTGGCAGCGCGAGGCGGCGGCCTATCGCAAAGCCGCGATCGACGCCGAATTCGGGCTGGCTTACGGCCCCTCGGCGCGCCAGATCATCGACCTTTTCCCAGCCAAGGACGACGATGCGCAGACCCCGCTCGCATTGTTCGTCCACGGCGGCTGGTGGCGCTCGCTGGAGCCGGCGATGTTCAGCCATTTGGCGGCCGGCCCCAATGCGCGCGGGCTCACCGTCGCGGTCGCCGGCTACGATCTCTGCCCGCAAGTGTCGATCGCCACCATCATCGAACAGATGCGCGCGGTATGCCTGTGGCTGTGGCGCAAGAAACGCAAACGCATTCTCGTCTACGGCCATTCGGCGGGCGGACATCTCGCCGCCTGCCTGCTGGCGCAGGACTGGAAGGCGCTTGCCTGCGATGCGCCGGCCGATCTGGTGCCGGCGGCCTATTCGATTTCAGGCGTGTTCGATCTGGCGCCGCTCCTGCACGTATCGCAGAACCAGGATTTGCGGCTCGACGCGGCTGAGGCCAGACGCGTGTCGCCGCTGCTTTGGAAAGTCCCCGTCGGTCGCACGCTCGACGCCGTGGTTGGCGCGAACGAATTGGGCGAATTCCTGCGCCAGAGCAAAATCATTGTCGAGGACTGGGGCGCGCGCGGCGTCGCGGCGCGTTACGAAGCGGTCGCCGGCATGAACCACTTTACCGTGGTCGATGCGCTCAGCGATCGGGATAGCACGATGACGCGGCGCCTTGCCGACCTGGCGATGCTGGTTCACGGCCGGGCCATCTAGCGGCGGCTTAGAACCAATAGCGCCGCGCGAAGGCCACCGTCAGAGCCGCGCCCACCACCACGATCAGAACCCGCACGACATGGCGCGGGATGACGCGCGCGATCCGCGCGCCGATCAGCCCGCCGCCGATAGTACCGGCCATCAGCGCCAGCGTCTGCGGCCACACCACGGCACCTTGCGTGATGAAAATGACGGACGCCGCCAGGCCGTTCAGGCTGGAGACGAAGTTCTTGGTGACATTGGCCGAACGGTAGTCGCCGCCGGTCGCCACCGTGAACACGCCCAGCATCAGAATGCCAACGCCGGCGCCGAAATAGCCGCCATAGAACGAGACCGGCAGCAGCATTTTCAGGCTGGCGACGTTGAACGCGAGTTCATGGCCGCGGTCGGCCGCGCGCGAGCGCAGCCACGCGCTGATGCGCTCGGCATAGGCGAATAGCACGGTGGCAAAGCCGAGCAGCAGCGGCACCAAGACCGAGAACATGCGCTCGGGCGTCAGCAGTAGCAGCGAGGCGCCGAGGCCGGCGCCGATCACCGATGTGGCGATAAGGCCGATAAAGGCACGGTTGAACGGCGGCAATTGCGTACGATCGGAAAGCGCCGCCAACATCATCGCCGGCATCAACGCGGTGAGATTGCAGACCGCCGCCAATTGCGGCGAGACGCCGGTCGCGATCAGCACCGGATAGGCCACGACCGCGGCGCCGCCGACGATCGAGGCGATGATGCCACCAACGACGCCGGTCACGGCAAGCAAGGCAATGTGGAGGAGGTCCATGGGGCGTGACTTACATTCCGCTCATGCCCGCGCAAGCGGGACTCCAGGACGGCGATTTCCGATTCTGAATGTTCTTCTCTGGAGCCCGCTTTCGCGACGATGAGTTTTTTTGCTGCTTTCATAAAAACAAAAACCCCGCCAGCGTCCCAGCGGGGTTTTTGCGCGACCTACCAATAACGGCGATCAGACCGCCATTTTTAGACCCTTGGTGGCGCGAAACGCGACTTTCTTGCTCGCCTTGATCTGGATCGGTTCGCCGGTCGCCGGGTTGCGGCCCATGCGGGCGGCGCGCTTGCGCACTTGCAGGATGCCGAGGCCGGCGATCTTCACCCGCTCGCCCTTCTTCAGGTGCTTGGTGATCAGGCCGACCAGATCGTCGAGCATTTCCTTGCCTTGGCGCTTCGTGAGCTCGTGCTGTTCCGCCAGCGTATAGGCCAATTGCTTGGTGGTGACCGGCTTTCCGGATTTCGCGATGTTTGCCATGGACCTTTGCTCCTTATGCGCACCATGCGCCATGAATTAGCCCTATGAGATTTCGCGGCCTTACGGAAAGGGCAGAAGCGCCGAAAAATCACAAAATCTTGGGCTTTTTTGCAGTGCGGCCGGCCGTTGCCGCTGGCGGCCGTTTCGTCTATTGAGGCGAATAGGCGCCCGTAGCTCAGCTGGATAGAGCGTTGCCCTCCGAAGGCAAAGGTCGGACGTTCGAATCGTCTCGGGCGCGCCAGTCTCCTACTTCCAACCCACGGCTTCCCGTCAACGGCATGCTTGCCGAGGTGCCGCCGCACGCCGCGACTGCATTCATGGCGCCAATAAAGGCCATATCGAATATCGACTTTGTAGGCAGCGGAAGCCTGCCTATGGTCCGCGCGGAAATGCCCTAACGCGCGAGACATCATGACAAGCGAAACCGTCGACATTGTAGAGACGACCATCAAGCTGAAAGCCGCCGATGTATTTTCGTTCGAAGCGTTCCAGGCTTCGCCGAAACAGGCCAGCAAAGGCGGCCTCGTCATCCTGCAGGAAATCTTCGGCCTGACCGATCAGCTTAAATCGGTCGTCCGCTCTTATGCGCGCGACGGTTATGACGCGATTTTTCCGTGCCTCTACGACCGCGTCGCTCCGGGGACGGTGGTTCCCTTCAACGAGCCGGAGCGCGGCCGTGACCTTGCCTATGGCCTGCCACTCGACAAGGTGATGCTCGACATCGCGGCGACCGTCGAACATGTCCGCGGCAAGCACGGCGTATCGATCCTCGGCTTCTGCTGGGGCGGCGGCGTCATCATTCGCGCCGCGGCGGAGTTGAATTTGCGCGGCGCGATCGCTTTCTACGGCACGCGCCTGGCGACATACCTCGATCAAAAACCGAAATGTCCGTTGCTGTTCCACTTTGGCAAGACCGATCCGAATTCAACGCCGGAGATCATCGAGCAGGTGCGCAAGGCGTTCCCTTCCGCCGAGACCCGCATCTACGAGGCCGGCCATGCCTTCGCCAACGATGTCCGGCCCAATTATGTCGAAGCGGCAGCGAAATTGGCCCGCAGCCGGACTATCGATTTCCTGAACCAGCATCACCAGGCGGCCGGCTGAACCGCTCAATACGACGCCGCAGTAAAACTGCCGCGCGGATCGCTGCCATTAGAAGCCGCGATAGATCGCTTTGATCTGTTGGCGTAGCCAGGCATGCTTTCGGTCCCGGTCGTAGCGGGCATGCCAGGTCATCGTGGTGGCAATACCGCCGACGTCGATCGGCACCGGCCGCTTTGCCAGCTTAAAGGATTTCTGAAACACGTCGGCCGCCAGCTTGGTAAAGACGCCGATCATGTCGCTGCGGCTCAAGAGATGCGGCACGGCGGTAAAATTTGTCACCGTCACCAGCGCGTGACGCCGCAGGCCGTGGCGCAGCAGGAGATCGTCAAAGATCGCGGTGCGCTGGCCGGTCGCGCTCACCACAAGGTGGGGAAACGACAACACGGTCGCGATGTCGAAGGTTGCATTGCGCTTCAGAATGGGATGGTCGCGCCGGAAAACGCAGAACAACCTGTCCTCGTGCAAAACCTCCGCGTGCAAGTGATCCGGCAATTCGTCGAACCAGCCGAGCGCGAGCTCGGCCCGATCCTGGTCGAGCAGATCGAGCGCCTGCTTGCGGTCGGCGGTCAGCACCTGCAGCGCCATGTTGGGGGCAGACCGCTGTAGACGGATGAACAGGGGCGGCAGAAGCGCCATGCTCAGCCGGTCCGGCGTGCTGAGACGAACCACACCGGACGCCTTGGCCGGATCGAAATCCGGCGCCTCGGCCAGGCAGCCTTCCATCAGCGCGATCGCCTCGCGCAAGGGTTCACGGATCGCTTCGGCCCGCGGCGT
Organism: uncultured Alphaproteobacteria bacterium; assembly: GCA_963739825.1. Classification (GTDB taxonomy): domain Bacteria; phylum Pseudomonadota; class Alphaproteobacteria; order Rhizobiales; family Xanthobacteraceae; genus Pseudolabrys. The sequence goes on along the minus strand of CAVUBU010000001.1, from coordinate 787,479 downwards.
CAGGATGAAACCGCTCGGACCGCGTACCAGCAGATCGTCGCCCAGCAACTGACGGAGACGCTGCAGCGCATTGCTTACCGCCGGTTGCGAACGGCCCAGCCGCTTGCCCGCGCGCGTGACATTGCGCTCAGTCACAAGGGCATCCAACACCTTGAGCAGGTTAAAATCGGCATTGCCGAAGTTCATGAAAAACCGCATCCGCCAGTATTTGCGTTGCGAATACCATACATAGCTATTATCAATTTTTAAAATACCGTTGTTTTTTCTAGGCTGACGATCAAGGGCTTGCCGCGAACGGCAAGCCAGTGCGACGTTCGGCGGTGCAGCGCCGGCGCGATGCAAACCATCTTCCGGAGGAACATTATGTCGATCTCACGCCGCAGATTGATCGTCACCCTCGGCCTTGGCTCCGCCGCCAGCCTCTTGCCGCGCGCAGCCTTCGCCGCCTATCCGGACCGCCCGATCCATCTGATCGTGCCGTTTGCGGCCGGCGGCAATGCCGACATCGTCGGCCGCCTGGTCGGCCATGAAATCGGCAATGCGCTCAAGCAGACGGTGGTGGTTGAGAACCGCGGCGGTTCCGGCGGCGGCATCGGCGCGCTGGCTGTGGCGCACGCGGAGCCCGACGGCTATACGCTGCTGGTGGGCTCGAACGGTCCGCTCACGGTCAATCCCTTCGTGCACGCCAATCTCGGCTACGATCCGCTCAAGGATTTTGCCGCCGTCGCGCTGACCAGTTACGTGCCGCATGCGCTGATCCTGGCCAACAAGACCGAAGTCAAAACCATCGCGGATTTTATCGCGCTGTCGAAGAAATCGCCGCTGACCATCGCCACCAGCGGCGTGGGCAGCGCCAGCCATATGACGCTCGAACGTTTCAAGGCCGCTACCGGCGCCAACATCACGCATGTGCCCTATCGTGGCGGCGGCGCGATGATGCCGGACCTGATCAGCGGCACCGTAAACGGCGCGATGACCGAATTCTCCACCGCAATGGCGCTGCACAAAGGCGGCAAGGCGCACATCGTCGCCGTTGCCGCGGCCAAACGTTCGACGCTGGAGCCCGCAATCCCGACCTTCATCGAAAGCGGCGTGAAGGGCTTCACCGCGCAGAGCTATATCGGCATCGTCGCGCCCGCAAAAACTCCCGCCGCTATCATCGCGGAATTGCAGCAGGCGGTTGCCGCCGGGCTGTCGAGCGGACCGGCGCCGGAACGGTTGCGCAGCCTGGGCGCGGAAATCGCCACGCCCGAGCAGATGACATCGAAAGGCTTCGCCGCGTTTATTCATGCCGATTTTGAAGACATGCGCGTGGCCGCCAAGCTCGCTGGCATCGTGCCAAAATGAGCGGTGCGCTGCCGCGCGGCGCCTGCGACTGCCATTGCCATGTGTTCGGCCCGGCCGCGCGTTTTCCCTACGCCGAGCCGCGCAGCTACACGCCCGACGACGCGCCGCTCGCGGCTTATCTTGCGCTGCTCGACCGCCTCGGCTTCGACCGCGGTGTGCTGGTGCAGCCGAGCGCCTATGGCCGCGACAATGCTGCGATGCTCGATGCGCTTGCGCGCGAGTCCAAACGCCTGCGCGGCGTGGCGGTCGGCGGCGCCGAGTTGAAGCCCGCGACGCTCAAAGCATGGCACGCGGCCGGCGTGCGGGGCTTGCGCGCCAACGAATTCCGCCGCGACGGCAAACCCTATTACCAAAACGGCGTGGGTTTAAAGGAAATCGAGCCGTTACTGCCGCTGATCGCCGATCTCGGCTGGCACCTGCAGCTGTGGATCGATGCGCGCGACCTGCCCGCGATGGCGGGTGCGCTGGCGCGCGTGCCGGTACCGGTGGTGGTCGATCACATGGGCCGGCTCGAGTACCATCACGGCACGCACAATCCCGGCTTCCAGGCGCTGCTGCGCGGCGTCGGCGAAGGACGGCTGTGGGCGAAGCTGTCCGGCACCTACCGCCTGGGCGCCACGCCGCCCGACTACGCGCAAGCGCGGCCATTCCATGACGCGCTCATCGCCGCCAATCCGGCGAACCTGGTGTGGGGCACCGACTGGCCGCATCCGCGCCCGGAAGGCCCGGTGCCTGACGCCGCACACCTGTTGGCGGTACTGCTCGACTGGACCAAGGATGCCAAGCAGCGCCGAGCCATCCTCACCGACAATCCGGCACGGCTCTATGATTTTCCGGGGGCATGAACGGCGCTGCGGTCAGACCCGACGGGTTGGTTTGGGCTCGTCCCGCTTGCGGCGCGGCTTCGGCACGTAGAGCTCGCCGAGCTGCATCATCGGCCGCGGCTTGAACATGATCGACATCAAGCGGTCGCGCAGCGCCTTGGGCGAGGTCGGCTTGACCAGAAATTCGTGCACGCCGGCGCGCAAGGCTTCGCGCACGAAAGAGCGCTGACCGCGGTGTGTCAGCATGATGATCGGAATATTCGGCCGCGGGAACACGCCGGGCGAGCGCACGATGCGCATCAGCTCCATGCCGTTGAGCATCGGAATATCCCATTCGAGCAGCACGACGTCCGGGTTGCCGATGCGGATCGCCTCCAGCGCGGCGAGGCCGTCGCTCGCTTCGGTCACCAATTTGGCGCCGAGATTCATCAGCATGGTGCGCGTCAGCCGGCGCATAAAGGTATTGCCGTCGACGATCAGGATATAGAGGCCCTGGATCAATAGCTCAGTCGACTTATTGCGCATTGATTGACCGCTCGCCTCGCCATGCCTTGGTTCGCCATGCCTTGGTTCGCCATGCCTTGGCGGGCTAGGTTAGCGGGTCAGCCGCTACAGTTTGACTAAATCAGCCATTCAATTTGTATCGACTGGCAATCGGGTGAATTGCGGCCGCCCCTTTTTGTGCTGAACAGGCTATTATCGCCACGTTAACTGTCCGCGGTTTGCCGAGAACGATGAAGCTGCCCGATCGCGACCATCCCATCACCATCGCGCGCAACGCCAATCGCGTGCGCATCAGCTTCGGCGGCATGGTGATCGCCGACACGACCCGCGCGCTCACTCTGCGCGAGGCAGGCTATGCCCCGGTGCACTACATCCCGCGCGCCGACGTGGCCATGAAACAGCTCAAGCCCACGGCGCATGCGAGTTATTGCCCGTACAAGGGCGACGCCAATTATTTCTCGATCAATGCCAATGGCCGCATGGCCGAGAACGCGGTGTGGAGCTACGAGCGGCCCTACCCGGCGATGGCCGAGATCGCCGGTTTTCTGGCGTTTTATGCCAACCGCATAGATAAGATCGAGGAAATCCCGGTCTGAGCTACACCGCCGTTCACGCAAGGATTTGGCAATTATCCCTCGTCAAAATGCTTGGCACGCCGTCCCGTTGCGAGCGATTGCCATGGCCGAACCGACTGCCCGCGCGACCGACCGTTCGCTGATAGCCATCGGCATCTTGACCGCTGCCGGCGGGCTTTATTTCGCGCTGGTCGGGATCGAAGCGGTGCCGCCGCCGAGCCGGATCAACGGGCCGATCTGGCTCGCTTTGTTCGTCGGCGTGGTGTTCTTGGCCACCGGCATTTCGGTGATTGTGCGCGGGCTTTCAGGCGCCGACGACCGATCGGGCGACCTGCCTGACGATGCGCCGGCCTGGATGAAAACGGTTTACTGGCTCGACAGCGTCATCGCGACCGCCGGCCTTGCCGCCATCGGCACCTGGGTCGCGTTCGGCGGCGGCACGCGACATTTCAGCATGGCCGGACCGATCGCCGGCCCGCTCGGCGAAGGGATCGGGCGCACGGTGTTCGGCCTTGGCGCCATCATCACCTGGCTGATCGTGCTCGCCTTCGCGCGCGCCGGCGCGAAAAAGATTTTCGGTAAAAAATAATTCGCCCGGTTCAGTGCATCCTTGGGCCTTTGAGGAATTTCGCGCGGTCGGATGAATTCACTGCCACGTCGAAGGTGACGCCTTCGCGATAAAGCGTGAGCGGCACTTCCACGCCGGCTTGGCCGAGCGCCCAGACCTTGCGGTAGAAGTCGGCGAGCGTGCAGACAGTCTCGCTCTTGACCGCCAGAATTACGTCGCCGGTTTTCAGTTCGGCGCGCGCCGCCGGGCCCTTGGCCGCGATGCCGACGGCCACGACCTTGTCCTCGATCTCGGTCGAATAAAGGCCAAGCCAGGGCCGCGCCGGCTTGTTGACGCGGCCGAATTTGCGCAAGTCATCGAGGATCGGGTTGAGCAGATCGATCGGCACCACCATGTTGAGCTGCTCGCTCCTGCCCTCGCGTGCGCGCTCGAGCTGAAGCGAACCGATCCCGATCAATTGTCCGGACTTGGAGATCACCGCGGTGCCGCCCCAATTAGGATGCGCCGGATAGGTGAAGATCGCCTCACCCAGTACGTATTCCCAGTAGCCGGCGAATTCCTGCTTGGCCGCGATACGGCCGGCGAGCGAGCGAGTGCGCCCGCCGGCGCCGCCGATGACGACGCGCTCGCCGATGTCGGCCGCAGCCGACGATCCGAGCGGCAGCGTCGGCAGGTCGGGGCGGCCGAGCGCCTGCACCAGGCCGAAGCCGGTCTCCTGGTCTTGCCCGAGCGCATAGCCCTCCATCACGCGGCCATCGCCGAGATGCAGCCAAACCGTCGCCGCCTCGGTGATGAGATAGCCGATGGTCAGCACCAGGCCGTTATCGATCAGCACGCCATTGCCGGCGCGCTCGGCCCCGAGCGTTTCGACCGTGAAGCCGTCCGAGGGGACGATCGAATGCAAGCCCACCACCGCGGAGAGCGCGCGCTCGAGATCGTAAGAATAGTCCTCCGTGCGCGGCTGCGCTGACGGCGGCACTTTCCATTCGGTCAACGCGGCCATGCCGGGCTCCTGTCCGTTCCGCTATTTATCATACGCGCTCCGGCGCGCGCGAAAAGATGTCATCGGCGTGATAGAGTGGCGCAGCCAAACCATGACCCCGCTGTCCATCCTCGATCTCTCGCCGGTCTCGGCCGGCTCGACCGGCTCCCAGGCGCTGCGCAATTCGCTCGATCTGGCGCGGCTCGCCGACCAGCTTGGCTATGTGCGCTACTGGGTTGCCGAACATCACAATCTGCCGGCGATCGCCAGTTCCGCCCCCGACATCATGATCGGCCAGATCGCCGCCATCACAAAGAACATGCATATCGGCTCCGGCGGCGTGATGCTGCCCAACCACGCCCCCTTGATGGTGGCCGAGCGCTTCAAGGTGCTCGAAGCGCTTTTTCCCGGGCGCATCGATCTCGGCCTCGGCCGCGCGCCCGGCACCGACCCCGCCACCTCCTATGCGCTGCGCCGCCGCCAGGGCATCAGCGAGGAGGACGATTTCCTCGAACGCTTCAACGAACTGATGCTGTTGGAAACGCGCGGATTTCCCGCCGGCCATCCGTTCCACAATGTGCACGCCATGCCGGCGGACGTTAAACTGCCGCCGATATTTCTGCTCGGCTCGTCCGATTACAGTGCGCAACTTGCCGGCCAGATCGGCGCGGCGTTTGCCTTTGCGCACCACTTTGCGCATTTCGACGCGGTGGAGGCCATGCGGCTCTATCGTGACAATTTCCGTCCCTCGGCCTCGCACGAAAAGCCCTATGCGATCCTCGCCACCCACGTGATCTCGGCCGACACCGATGCAGAGGCCGAGCATCTGGCCTTGACCGCCGACCTCAATATCGTGCGCCGCGCCATAGGCGAACATTTGCCGCTGGCTTCGCCGGAAGACGCCGCCGGTTACGACTACACGGACGTCGACCGCGCGCGCATTGCGCAGAGCCGCACCCGCATGTCGATCGGCGCGCCGGCAACAGTCAAGGCACGGCTGATGCCGCTGATCGCCTCAACGCAAGCCGACGAACTGATGGTGACCACCATGGTGTTCAGCCACCCGGCGCGCAGGCATTCCTATGAGCTGCTGGCAAAGGCGTTCGCCGCTTAAAGCAAGGCATCTCCACACAACGCGGCCGTCTGTGCTAAAAGCGGCGCGGGCGACGGAGTTTTCGCGTTCTCGACAATTGAAAAAAACGGGAGGTTCCATTGGGTAAGCAGTTCACACTCACCACCAGCGACAATCACCAGCTCGGCGCCTATCGCGCCGATCCGCAAGGCGCCGCCAAAGGCGGGCTGATCGTGGTGCAGGAGATTTTCGGGGTCAATCAACACATCCGCGCGGTCTGCGACCGACTGGCGGCGCTTGGTTATGTGGCGGTGGCGCCGGCGGTGTTTGACCGTTTCGTGCGCGATTTCGAATGCGGCTATACGCCCGACGAGATCGCCAATGCGCGAAGTTACCTGGGCAATCTCAACTGGGATCACATGATGGCGGACATCGCCGCCGGCATCGGCGACCTCAAAGGCGTCGGCCCGCTCGGCGTCGTCGGCTTCTGCATGGGCGGCACCGCGGCGTTTCTGGCGGCCTGCCGGCTGCCGGGCCTGTCGGCGGTAGTCGCTTATTACGGCGGCATGATCGGCAAATTCGCCGACGAGAAGCCGGCCTGCCCGCTGCAGATGCATTTTGGCGAGAAGGACGAAGGCATTCCGATGAACGTGGTGGACGAGATCAAGCAGAAGCAGCCGCAGGCCGAAACCTACGTCTACCCCGGCGCCGCACATGGCTTTTATTGCGACGAACGCGCGAGCTACAACAAGGACGCCGCGGCGCTGGCCTGGAGCCGGACGCGGGAGTTCCTCGGCAAGCATATGAAGAAATAAACCGGCCGATTTGCCGTCGGCTCATTCCCGCGCTAGCGGGAATTCAGATTTTTTAGGGAGTTCTGGGTCCCCGCTTCCCTCCTTCGCTACGCTTCGGAGGGCACATGCATCGGCCCGTCGAAGCCTTGGTGAAGACGGGTCGCGGGGGCGAACGCAAGATGCGCGCTAAAACCACCGCTCCTTCACCACCACGGTATCGCCGGGGCGCAAAGGATAAGCGAGCGGCACGTTGCCCTTGAACGACTGGCCGGGGACGCTACGCGTCACCTCGACCTTGCTCTTGCTGGCGCGCGGGGAAAACCCGCCAGCGATGGCGATGGCTTTTTCCACGGTGATATCGGCGACGTAAGGATACTGCCCCGGATTGGTCACCTCGCCGAGGATAAAGAACGGCCGGTAGGTTTCGACTTCGACCGACACATGCGGCTCGCGCACATAGCCTTGCTTGAGCCGCTCGGCGATCGCCTGCGAGAATTGCTGGGTGGTGGCGCCGCGCGCCGGCACGGTGCCGATCAGCGGCAGGTTCACATTGCCGCCGGCATCGACGACGTAGGAATTGGAAATGCCATCCTGGCCGAACACCACGACGCGCAACTTGTCGCCGGCATCGAGCGTATAAGGCTGCTGGTAAGGCGAGGCCGAGGCATAGCCGTAAGGCGCCGCAACCGAAGGAGCGCCGCTATAGGGCGCCGCATATTGCGGGGCTGCGTATTGCGGCGCGGCGTATTGCGGTGAGGCGTATTGCGGTGAGGCGTATTGCGGGGCTGCACTTGGCGGAGGTGTGTACTGCAACACGTAAGACTGCTGCGCCGGCCGCTGCAGGTAGCCTTGTTGCGCCGGTTGTTGCGCGTAAACAGCCTGCGGCGCCGGCTGTTGCACGTAACCCTGCGGCGCCGGTTGTTGCGCGTAAACCTGCGCTGCCGGCTGCTGCTGGTAGGTCTGTGGCGCGCTTGGCCGTGCGTCGAATAATCCGCGGCCGCTGCCGGGCGCCGGCGGCTCGTCGGACTGCTGTTCGGTCTGCTGCGCATATTGTGGCTGCTGCGCATAATACGGCTGCTGCGCGTAGTGCCGCCGCGCGAAAATTTGCGAGGAGAACAGGCCATGCCCGCTGCTGAGTGCCGGTTGCGCGACCGGTTGCGGATAGGCCTCGGCATATTGCGGCTGCGCATAGGTCTGTTGCGAGTAGGTTTGCTGCGCATAAGCCTGCTCGGCGTCTTGCGGTTGCGCGTCGCTCTGTTGCGCGTAGCTCTGTTGCGCGTAAGCCTGCTGCGCGTATTGCGGCGAGGCATAGGACTGCGTCACCACCGGCACCGCGCGGCCACTCGCCGGATCGATCACGTAGGCCTGCTGCTGGCGCGCGCAAGCCGCCACCGCGAGCGCGGCCAAGATCGGCAATAAAAAACGAGCTCCCCGCATCAAACGAATCCGCACCGCGCCAAAAAGAAATTAAGCCCGATTAACGCGTTATATGGTTAACAAACCCTCACCACCGGCGCCCTGCAATAAACCACTGTAATGGCGGCGGTTTTCACTACGGCCCGCAAACGCAACGGGCGCCCCCTGGGGGCGCCCGCGGCGCAGTTGAGCCCGCGTTCTCAGCGTCAGGCGCCGGCGGCTTGCGTCAGCTTGGCGCCGGTGCTGATCGGGCACGACACCCCGGTGCCGCCGTGGCCGCAATAACCGTGCGGGTTCTTCGCCAGATATTGCTGGTGATAGTCCTCGGCGAAATAGAACTCGGGCGCATCGACGATTTCGGTGGAGATGGCGCCGTAGCGCTTCTTGTCGAGCTCCTGCTGGTACATCACCTTCGACGCCTCGGCGGCTTGGCGCTGCTCGGGCGTGAAGGTGTAGATGCCGGAGCGGTACTGCGTGCCGACATCGGCGCCTTGGCGCATGCCTTGCGTCGGGTCATGGCCTTCCCAAAAGGTCTTGAGCAGGCTCTCGTAGGAAATCTTTTTCGGGTCGTACACCACCAGCACCACCTCGTTGTGGCCGGTGCGACCCGAGCAGACTTCCTCGTAGATCGGGTTCGGCGTCAGCCCGCCAGCATAGCCGACGGCGGTGACATAGATGCCGTCGCCAAGCTGCCAGAAACTTTTCTCGGCACCCCAGAAACAGCCGAGCCCGAACATGGCCTTTTGCACGCCCTCCGGGTAAGGCCCTTTGAGGCCATGATGATTGACGAAATGGGTCTGCGCGGTGCGGATCGCGTGGTCGCGGCCCGGCAGCGCCTGCGCGGGGCTGGGCATGGCAATTTTCTTGAAGCCGAACATGATTGGCTCTCCCTATAATCTTTGAACGCAATATAGGCGCTCGCGCACCGAGGTGAAACGCCGGCGCCGATCACGTCTCGGCCAGCCCGCCGCACGCCGCGTTCACGCGCCCGTTAAAGGCTAGCGCGCGTAGCCGATCAGCGGCTTTTTCTTGCGGCCAACCAGAATGAACAGGATGCCGACCAGGCCGAGCAGGCTCCAGCTCGGCGCCGCCAGGATGGAAACCATCCCCGGGTCCCACAACAGGCCGCCGGCATAGGGCTCGATCAGGGGTCTCAGTTTAGCCAGGCTGCCCGCATTGATGAGCTCCCACAGGGTCCGCACATTGGTAAAGGCAAGACCGTTGCCGGCAATCGACTTGGTGCCGTCATAGATCACCAGAATAAAGGCGGCGGCCAGACAGATCAGGCCGAGGAAGCGGAACAGAAAACGGATCATGGCCTAGGGGTCTTTTCCATAGCTTTGGCGTACCGATTAGCGCGCGGCGCGGCCGGGTTCAACTTGGGGGCTACCGCCCCTGCCTTCCCTTGAGCCATTGCCGCCGCTTCCGCTAACGTGCCCCTCGCCGGGCAGTACCGGTTGTGTCATGGAGTAGCAATGCCCGCAAAACGCCCCGTCGGCCGCAACCGGCCGACCTTTACCGATCAAGAAGCCCTGCAATTTCACAGCGTCGGCCGGCCCGGCAAGCTGGAAGTCATCGCCACCAAGCCGATGGCGACCCAGCGCGACCTTTCGCTCGCCTATTCGCCGGGCGTCGCCGTGCCGGTGCTCGCCATCGCCGAGGATCCGGGCCGCGCCTACGACTATACGGTGAAGGGCAATTTCGTCGCCGTCATCACCAATGGCACCGCCATCCTGGGACTGGGCAACCGTGGCGCGCTGGCGGCCAAGCCCGTGATGGAAGGCAAGGCGGTGCTGTTCAAGCGCTTCGCCGACATCGATTCGATCGATCTGGAAGTCTCCACCGAGGACCCCGACCAGTTCATCAATTGCGTGCGCTATCTCGGCGCCGGCTGGGGCGGCATCAATCTGGAGGATATCAAGGCGCCGGAATGTTTCATCATCGAGCAGCGGTTGCGCGAACTGCTCGACATTCCGGTTTTCCATGACGACCAGCACGGCACCGCGATCATCTCGGCGGCGGGATTGATCAACGCGCTCGATCTGACCGGGCGCGATATCAAGCACACCAAACTGGTATGCAACGGCGCGGGAGCGGCCGGCATCGCCTGCCTGGAACTGCTCAAGGCCATCGGCTTTACGCCCGACAATCTCGTCCTGTGCGACACCAAGGGCGTGATCTATCAGGGCCGCACCGAGGGTATGAACCAGTGGAAGTCGGGCTACGCGGCCAAGACTTCGGCGCGTACGCTGGCCGAGGCGCTGGAAGGCGCCGACGTGTTCTACGGCCTCTCCGCCAAAGGCGCGATGACCAAGGAGATGGTCAAGTCGATGGCGGATAAGCCGATCATCTTCGCTATGGCCAATCCCGACCCCGAAATCACCGTCGAGGAAGTCGCCGAAGTGCGCGACGACGCCATCATGGCCACCGGGCGCTCCGACTACCCGAACCAGGTCAATAACATTCTCGGCTTCCCTTTCATTTTCCGCGGCGCGCTCGATGTCCGCGCCTCAACCATCAACATGGAGATGAAGATCGCCGCCGCCCGCGCGCTCGCCGCGCTGGCGCGCGAGGATGTGCCCGACGAAGTCGCCGCCGTTTACGGGGGGCGGCCGAAGTTCGGACCCGACTACATCATACCGGTGCCGTTCGACCCGCGACTGATTTCCACGGTGCCGCCGGCGGTGGCGAAAGCCGCCATGGATACCGGCGTCGCCCGCAAGCCGATCGTCGACATGGACGCCTACCGCCACCAGTTGAATGCGCGGCGCGACCCGATTGCCGGAACGCTGGTGCAAGTCTATGCGCGGTTGCGCCGGCAGCCCAAGCGCGTGGTGTTTGCCGAGGGCGAGGAGGAGCAGGTGATCCGCGCGGCGGCAAGCTTTGTGCACCAGGGGCTGGGCACCGCCTTGCTGGTCGGCCGCGAGGACCGCGTGCAAGCGACGGCGCACGAAGCCGGCATCGAGCTCGGCGAAGGCATCGAGATCGTCAATGCGCGCGTGTCGACCCGAAACACCGTTTATCTCAATCATTTGTACGAGCGATTGCAGCGGCGCGGCTACCTGTTGCGCGATTGCCAACGGCTGGTGAACACCGATCGCAATCATTTTGCCGCCTGTATGGTCGCGCTCGGCGACGCCGACGCCATGGTGACCGGCGTGACCCGCAATTTCTCGGTCGCGCTCGAAGATGTCCGGCGCGTGATCGATCCCAAGCCCGGCCATCGCGTGATCGGCGTGTCGCTGGTGGTGGCGCGCGGGCGCACCGTGCTGGTCGCCGACACCGCCGTCACCGAAATGCCGGAGGCGCATGAGATCGCCGAGATCGCGATCGAGGCGGCGGGCGTTGCGCGCCGGCTCGGCTACGAGCCGCGGCTGGCGCTGCTCGCCTTCTCGACCTTCGGCCACCCGCAGGGCGAGCGCTCGGCGCGGGTCATCGAAGCGGTGCGCATTCTCGACAACAAACGCGTCGACTTCGAATACGACGGCGAAATGGCCGCCGATGTGGCGCTCAATCCGGCGCTCGCGGCGTCCTATCCATTCTGCCGGCTATCGGGTCCGGCCAATGTGCTGGTGATGCCGGCGTTTCATTCGGCCTCGATTTCCACCAAAATGCTGCAGGAGCTGGGCGGTGCCACCGTGATCGGCCCGCTGCTGGTTGGCCTCGACCGCCCGGTGCAGATCGTGCAGCTCGGCGCCAAGGACACTCAACTCGTCAACATGGCGGCGCTGGCGGCTTATAATGTGAGCGGATAGCGCATTTTCGGGAGTTATGGCTTGCGCAAGACTCTGTCCGGCGTGATCGCCGCCATTGCTACGCCGATCGATGAGAATGGCGCGCCCGACCTCAAGCGGGCGGTGAAACTCGCGCGATTTCTGCTCGACAACGGCTGCGACGGCCTCAACGTGCTCGGCACCACCGGCGAGGCCACGTCGTTCTCGCGCGACGAGCGCATGGCAGTAATGAGCGCCTACAAGGCGGACGGGTTGCCGCTCGACCGCCTGATGGTGGGTACCGGCGCCGCCGCGGTAGCGGATGCGGTCGCGCTCACCCGCCACGCCAGCGACCTCGGTTTTGCCGGCGCGCTGCTGCTGCCGCCGTTCTATTACAAGGGCGTGCCCGACGACGGGCTGATCGCCTATATCGATACGCTGGTGCAGGCGACGGTGGACCGGCCGATACCGATCTATCTCTATCATTTTCCGGCAATGTCCGGCGTGCCCTGGCATGTGGCGCTGATCGAACGCTTACGGAAGTCATTCCCGTCCCGCATTGTGGGTCTAAAGGATTCTTCCGGCGACATGGCCTTTGCGCGTTCGGCGGCGGCGATCGCGCCGGACTTCGCGGTATTCCCCTCGACCGAGGCCGCGCTCATCGAGGCGCGCACTGGAGCGTTCGCCGGCTGCATCTCGGCCACTGCCAATCTCAATGCCGATCTGTGCGCGCGCGCCTGGCATAGCGCAGACCAGGCCGCGCTCGATGCCGCGGTGACCATCCGTAAGCTGTTCGACGGCAAGCCGCTGGTCTCCGGCGTGAAGGCACTGCTCGCGCATATCCATGGCGATCCGGCGCTGGCGCGGGTCAAGCCGCCGCTGGCCGCGTTTTCGGCCGCCGACTGCGCCACGGTCTTGGCCGGCCACGATGCGGTAAGGGCCAAGCGGGTGGCCTGACCCGGCGAGTTCCGCGACACCGGATGCCGGCTTTCGGAAAAAACCAAGCGCGAGGAATAAGGGATAATCAGCGCTTATGCGGGCGTTGACGCCCAGGCGGGGCCTTACTATAAGCCTCGCCCGAGGCGGCGGGGCGTCTTGCCGCTACCCTTTTCTTGCAAAGATCGGTCGCTGGGGCGGTCTTTCCGCCGCGAAACGTCAATTGTGAACGAGAGGCTCATGGCCAATACCAAGTCTGCCCGCAAAGCCACGCGCAAGATCGCGCGCCGGACCGTCGTCAACAAAGCGCGCCGCTCGCTTTTGCGCAATTCGGTCCGCAAGATCGAGGAAGCCATCGCCAGCGGCGACCGCACGGCAGCCTTGTCGGCGTTCAAGGAAGCCGAGCCGGCCATCATGCGTGCGGCGCAGCGCGGCGTCGTGCATAAGAATAATGCCAGCCGTAAAGTCTCGCGCCTCGCGCATCGGGTCGCTAAGCTCGCCAAGTGAGCGGCGGCCCGGCCTTCGCGCCGTGATATCCGGCCTTCGCGCCGCGATATATATATTGCACCTAATTCGTGCGAGTTTTGGTCGAGCGATTGCGGCTCGCCTCGCGCGCGGTGCAGGAACACCTCGCCGTAGTCAAAACGTCATCGTGCCGTCAAATAGATTTGCTCGTCACGATATTGCTTGACAAGACGCAGCACCGGTCACGCCGCGCCCAATGTCTGCGCACGTTTTTCGCGAGGGCTACCTTGCAATTTCGATCATGAATTTTTTCGCCGCGATAACGACTTAAGCCCCATGCGAGGGAGAGGACCACAAAATGCATATTTGACGGGCATTTTTTGCAAGCCGCCGTATTTAAAGATTCCTGCCGCCGCGGCGCGCCCGAAATGCATTTTCCACTTCGAAATTCCACGCGAGACATCAACACCTTGCAATCCAATTTATGCACAGGCCAAGTGCCCCGCCGCGAAGCAATTTCGTCATGTAATACGCGCTGAACAGTAAATATCATTGCGAGCCGGGGACGCTTGTGTATTTTTGAAAAGCGCGCTCGGTCGTCCCGAGCGACATCAGGAAAAGGTTTCGCTTCACACTCATCGCTGGATGAGAACTGCCGTTGTTTGCCCGTTGGCATCAATTGGAGGGTGAAGTTGGCGTCGTGCACTGTGAATTTCGATCGTACGAAGACTTGCGCGGACTGCCCGCGCGGCAGGCGTGAGGCAGGCCACCGGGTAAAAGCCGGCAATGCAATTTAAGGGGGTCAATATGACAGCAGCGGGACGGATTCCGGCGAGCGGCAGCGATACCATTGGTTGCGCGTCCAACGTGAATTCACGGCTCGCTATCGCCTGTTCCGCCTGGGTATCCTGCGCGACGCCCCCGCCCGCGGGTTGATGCGCAGCAGCCTCGACCCGCGCCGATGTCGCGCCGCCCGGCCTTAAAACACCTCGCGGCCCGAAAAACTCCCAAAGACATCGTCATCGAGTGAGTGTTGTTGCGTCCGTCCCCGGCGCGTTGGCGGGCCCCCCGTCAGGCCGAGCAACCGAGTCCGTTCAACCAATCAATCAGACTGAGAAACAAGAAAATGTCGAACGCGGATCAGGAAGGCTGGTCACGGGTGAAGGGACGCCTGCGCACAGAGGTCGGTGACGACGTCTATTCGAGTTGGTTTGCGCGCATGGACCTGGAGGCGATCGAGGAGGGAAGCGTGCGCCTTTCGGTGCCGACCCGTTTCCTCAAGAGCTGGATCCAATCGCATTATGCCGAACGCGTGCTGGCCTGCTGGCAGGCGGAACAGCCGCAAGTCGTGCGCATCGAGTTGATCGTGCGTTCGGCGGTGTTGCGCTCGACCATCGTCAAGCCCAAGGCCGAGATCGAGGCCGCCGCCGACGATGGCGCCCGCTTCGGCGGCAATGGCAATGGGCGGGCGATGCCGGCCGGCGACCCTGGGGTGCATGAAGCGCTCGGCGGTTCGCCGCTCGATGCACGGCTAACCTTCGAGACCTTTGTGGTCGGCCGTTCCAACACGCTGGCGCAGGCCGCCGCCAAGCAGGTGGCCGCCGCCCGGCGCGGCGACGCCGTAATGTTCAACCCGCTCTACATCCATGCCGGCGTCGGCCTCGGCAAGACTCATCTGCTGCAAGCGGTCACCTGGACCGGAAACTCCATCGGCGAGCGCAAGGTGCTCTATCTCACCGCCGAGAAGTTCATGTACGGTTTCGTCTCGGCGCTGCGCACGCAGACCGCGCTCGCCTTCAAGGAGGCACTGCGCGGCATCGGCGTCTTGGTGATCGACGACCTGCAATTCCTGCAAGGCAAGTCGACGCAGGCCGAATTCTGCCACACGCTCAATGCCCTGATCGATGCCGGCCGCCAGGTGGTGATCGCCTCCGACCGCCCGCCGTCGGACCTCGAAAGCCTCGATGACCGGGTGCGGTCGCGGCTGGCCGGCGGTCTGGTGGTGGAAATGGGCCCGCTCGGCGAGGAATTGCGCCTGGAAATCCTCAAATCGCGGGTAACGGCGGCGAGATCGCATCATCCGAGTTTCGATGTGCCGCTGCCGGTGCTCGGCTATATCGCCAAGACCGTGACCCATAACGGCCGCGATCTCGAAGGCGCGCTCAACCGCCTGCTCGCGCATAACAAGCTGACCGGCCATGCCGTCACCCTGGAAATGGCCGAGCGCGAGGTGCGCGACCTGATCCGGCCGCAGGAGCCCAAGCGCGTCAAGATCGAAGACATCCAGCGGGTGGTGGCGCGGCAGTACAATGTCAGCCGCTCCGACCTGTTGTCCTCGCGCCGCACCGCCAATGTGGTGCGCCCGCGCCAGGTGGCGATGTATCTGGCCAAGACCTTGACCTTGCGCTCGCTGCCGGAAATCGGCCGGCGTTTCGGCGGCCGCGATCACACCACCGTGTTGCATGCGGTGCGCAAGATCGAGGGTCTGGTCGGCAACGACATGGCACTGGCCGAGGAGATCGAGATTCTCAAGCGGCAATTGCAGGAATAGGCCGGCTGGCCGCGTTTCCCCACCCCGCCCCGCTATTCGGGAGGGGTGGGGCCGTGAACGCCTGGGGGAAATGCCGCCCGGCCGGCATGCCGCCCTTGCACAAACCGCGCGCTTTCGTCACCTTTGCTCCCCGGCCTCGCATTCCGCGAGCCGCCGGCTTGCCGTTGCGCCTGGTTTTCAATCCATTTCAAAGGCGCCGAAGCGGGTTTCCCATGAAAGTGACTGTCGAACGTGCCGAACTGCTGAAGTCGCTGGGTCACGTGCACCGCGTGGTGGAACGGCGCAATACCATCCCCATTCTCGCCAACGTGCTGATCAAGGCCGACAAAGGCAAACTCAGCATGAAGGCCACCGACCTCGACCTCGAAGTCACCGACAGCGTGGCCGCCGAGGTATCGCCGGGTGGCGCCACTACCGTGCCGGCGCACATGTTCTACGAGATCGTGCGCAAGCTGCCCGAGGGCGCGCAGATCGTGATCGAAGGCTCGGGCGACCGCGCCGTGCTGTCGCTGCGCGCCGGGCGCTCGCGCTTCACCTTGCAGACGTTGCCGGAGAGCGATTTCCCCGATCTTGCCGCCGGCGAGATGACGCACAAATTCACGCTAGCCGCCGCCGATCTCAAGCGGCTGATCGACAAGACGCAGTTTGCGATCTCCACCGAAGAGACCCGCTATTACTTGAACGGCATCTACCTGCACACGGCGGGAACCGCCAAGGCCGCGACCTTGCGCGCGGTGGCGACCGACGGGCATCGGCTGGCGCAGGTCGAATTACCGCTGCCGCAAGGCGCCACCGGCATGCCCGGCATCATCGTGCCGCGCAAAACGGTGGGGGAAGTGCAGCGGCTGATCGAAACCGGCGAAGGCGAAGTGACGATCGAATTGTCGGCCGGCAAGATTCGCTTCTCGATCGGCGAGGTCGTGCTCACGTCGAAGCTGATCGACGGCACCTTCCCCGATTACGCGCGCGTAATTCCGGCCAACAACGACAAGAGCCTGATCGTCGACAAGAAGGATTTCGAGGCCGCGGTCGATCGCGTTTCCACCGTGTCGAGCGAGCGCGGCCGCGCGGTCAAACTGTCGATCACCGGCGGCCGGCTGGTGCTGTCGGTGACCAATCCGGACAGTGGCAGCGCGACCGAGGAACTCGAGGTCGAATACGAATCCGATCCGCTCGATATCGGCTTTAATTCCCGCTACCTGCTCGACATCGCCGCGCAGATCGAGGGTGAAGTGGCCGTGCTCAAGCTCGCCGACCCCGGTTCGCCCACTTTGATCCAAGACAAAGACGCCAAGGGCGCGCTGTATGTACTAATGCCGATGAGGGTGTAAGGCATGTCAGTGGCGCCCCCGATCAATCCCGCTGGCAGGCGGCGATCCGGGTTGCATCGACAACGCATCGCACTTGGCGCGGGCCCGTTGCCCGTCATTCGCAGTGTTGGGGGCGATAGACACAAGATGAGCCTGTCAGAACAGATTTTGAAGAAAGAAGACCTGCGCTCGCATCTATTCGGCGAGGTCTGGCGGACATTGATCCCGGAAGTGTTCCGCGACGTGCCGACCTATTACGACCAGGGCAATGCGGTCGCCTCGCTCGGCAGTTGCTCGCGCTGGAGCGCGACCTTCGCCCGCGCCATCCACCGGCACCTGCCACGCGGCGCCCATGTGCTCGACGTCTGCTCGGGCACGCACGACATCCCGCTGCGGCTATTGGCGCTCGACCCGACCCTCAAGATCGATGCCGTGGACGGCAGCGAGCATATGACCGCCGAGGGCCAGCGCCGCGCCCGCGAGCGTAATCTGACGATCAATGCCCAAGTCTGCGACGCGCATGTGCTGCCGTTTCCCGATAATTCGTTCGATGCCGTGACGCTGCAATTCGCCTCCCGCCATCTCGAGATCGTCAAAGCCTTCCGTGAAATCCACCGCGTGCTCAAGCCGGGCGGCATCTTCTGCCATAACGACATGCTGAGGCCCGCCTCGCGCGTGGTCGAGATGCCATACTTGGCTTACTTACGTTTCTCGGTCTGGTTCACGGCCAAGCTGTTCGGCAGTTCGCCCGAGAGCATGAAGTGCGTCGGCTATTTTGCCGATGCGATACGGCACTTTTATACACCAAGTGAGTTGAGTGAGTTGCTCGATGCGCTCGATTTCGACAATATCGAAAATCGGAGCTTTCTCACCGGCGTCATGTCCTACCACATCGCGAGCAAGCCGGCCTGATTTCCGTTGTCATTCCGGGCGAGCGGCCGGACGGCCGCGCGACCCAGAATCCATTGCGCCGGTTGTACGTTATTGCGGAACCCTGTCCGAAAGGGCAGTGGTTATGGATTCCGGCTCTCACTCCCCCGGATCGGGTCCGGGCTCGCTCGGCCGGAATGACGGGACGATATGACCGCCGCCTTCCTGCGCCGTCTGACGTTGACCAATTTCCGCAGCTATCACGCCGCGACGCTGACGCTGGGCGCGGCCGGACCCGTGGTGCTGACCGGCGCCAACGGCGCCGGCAAGACCAATCTGATCGAAGCCATTTCGCTGCTGATGCCGGGCCGCGGCTTGCGGCGTGCCACCATGGAGGAACTCGCCTTCGCCGAAGGCGACGGCGCCTGGGCGGTGTCGGCCGAGATCGAGGGCATGCTGGGCTTGGCGACCCTCGGCACCGGCATTGATCCGCCGGCCGGCGAGGATTCAGCGCTCCTGCGCAGATGCCGCATCGACCGCGAAGCGGTGTCCTCGGCGGCAGCTTTCGCCGACCACCTGCGCGTGGTGTGGCTGGTGCCGGCCATGGATCCGTTGTTTAACGGCCCGGCTTCCGAGCGCCGCCGTTTCCTCGACCGCTTGGTGCTCGCCGTCGATGCGCAGCATTCCAGCCGCGTCGCTGCGCTCGAGCGATCCTTGCGCTCGCGCAACCGCCTGCTGGAAGAGGCGGGGAGCGATCCACATTGGCTCGATGCGGTCGAGCACGAGACCGCCGAGATCGCGGTGGCGGTGGCCGCCGCGCGCGCGGAAACGGTGAGCCGGCTTGCCGGTGCGCTCACTGCCGCGCGGGCGCGGGCGCCAGGATTTCCCGATGCCGAGATCGCACTCGACGGCTGGATGGAGAAGCTGTTGCCCGTCCACAGCGCGATCGAGATCGAGGACCGCTATCGTGCTTTGCTGAAGGACAACCGCGCGCGCGACGCAGCCGCCGGCCGCACCCTCGACGGCCCGCATCTGTCCGACCTGCGCGTGAGCCATGCCGGCAAGGGTATTGCGGCATCGGAGGCCTCGACCGGCGAGCAGAAGGCGCTGCTGATCCGCCTGGTGCTCGCCCATGCCGGCCTGATCAAGGAGATGACCGGTTTTGCGCCGCTGCTGCTGCTCGACGAAATCGTCGCCCATCTCGATCCGGACCGCCGCGCCGCGCTCTACGACGCGCTGGCCAATCTCGGCGCCCAGGTCTGGATGACCGGCGCCGATCCGGCGGCATTCGGCGACATTGTCGGCCGCGCGCAAGTATTCGAGGTGCGCCCCGGTACGGTGCAGCCGGCGGCAGCAAAGCCCGGCTGATGGGGCGCGCCGGCGCGGTTACTTTTCGCCAACCATGATTGCCGACAATTTGACCGATTGCGCTAACGGAATTCCGACAACCATCTGGCAATATTGATGAAAATACCTCTGATGGAACCGCGCCATGGCTTCGCGCACCGTTGCACCAAGTGCCACGGCCGTTGCAACGACTAACGCACAACGAAAACAGCGGCCGGATAATCTCCGCGAACCCGCCGGCGCGCTCGCCGTGCTCGAAACGCTTGGCCGCGACCGCTTGCTGGAAGCGGTGGCGATCGCTGCCAAGGAATTGCTGCGCCCGTCGGATTTGGCCGTCTCGCTGCCGAAAGTCACCGAGCTGATCGGTCGCGCCACCGGCGTCGACCGCACGCATATTTTTCTGATCGATGTGGCCAGCGGCGATGGACGCATCCTCCAGCACAGCCTATGGACTGCGCCCGGCATTCCGACGCCGCCGGAATTCCAGAATATCACCGAGCCGATGGCGAATGTCGGGCTCGAGTCATGGATTCCGAGACTTGAGCGCGGCGAAATCATCGTCGGACACACGCACGATTTCGACCCACCCGTGCGCAAGCTGTTGGAGCTCGGCAGCGTGCAGTCGACGCTATGCGTGCCCGTGTTCGCCGACGGTCGCTGGCTGGGCACAATTGCCTTCGACGATTGCCGCAACGAGCGTGACTGGTCGGCGGCCGAGATCGATACCATCAAGACGGTGGCCGAAATGGTCGGCGCCGCGGTCGCGCGCGCCGCACACCTGAAGACTTTGGCCGAAGCCAACCGCATCGTCGAGAACAGCCCGACCATCCTCTATCGCGTCGGCCCAACATTTCCGTTTCCGCTGATCTTCGTGTCCGGGAATGTCAGCCGTTACGGCTATCGGGCCGACGAATTGCTGGCGCATCCCGAGCGCTGGCCGCAACTCATTGAGGAAGCCGACCGGCCCGCCGTGCTCGAAAATACGCGCGCGATCGGTGCGGGCGAGGTGGAATCCCATCACGCCGAATTCCGCTTGCACAAACCCGACGGTTCGCTCGCATGGTTTGAAAGCCACGGTACCGCCCTGCGCGACCGGGACGGCCGGCTCATCGCCATCGAGGGCATCCTCACCGACATTACCGAGCGTAAACGCGTGGAAATCGAATTGTCGTTTTCCCACAATCTGCTGACCACGGCGATCGAGAACTCTCCCGACGCCATCCTTGTGGTCGACGCCGGCGACCGCATTACGAAGTTCAATCGGCATTTCGTCGAGTTGTGGAACATTCCGCAGCAATTCTTGCGCGCCGGAATGGATACGCCGCTGCTAAATCACGTGGCGCGGCAGATGAAGAACAAAAGCGAATTCGTGGCCCGGGTCCGCTACCTCTACGATCATCCGGAAATCCAAAGTCACGAGGAGATTGAACCGGCGGACGGACGTATCATCGAGCGGCACTCCCGATCGCTATACGACGCGCAACGAAAATATCTCGGCCGCATCTGGTTCTTCCGCGACATCACCGAGAAAAAACGCGCCGGCGAGAAAATCGCCGCGCTGGCGCGCACCGACTCGCTGACCGGCCTGCCCAACCGCGCGGCCTTTCTTGAGCGGCTCAATCTTGAATTCGCGCGCGCCAAACGCGGCGGCAATAAATTCGCCTTGCATTACATCGATCTCGATCATTTCAAGGACGTCAATGACACGCTCGGCCATCCGGTCGGCGATCAGCTGCTGCGTATCGTCGCCGACCGGGTCAAGGCTTGCGTGCGCGAGACCGACATGGTCGCCCGTTTTGGCGGCGATGAATTCGCCGTGTTGCAGGACGACATTGAAAATGCCGGCAGTATCGAAACGCTGGCGGCCAAGATCGGCAAGGTGGTCGCGGCACCCTTCGCCATCGACGGCAACCAAGTTCACACCACCGCCAGCATCGGCATCGTGCCGTACCGCAGCGACGTCGCCGGCGTCGACGCCATGATGATGAAGGCCGATCTGGCGCTCTATCGCGCCAAGAACGAAGGCCGCAATCAATACCGTTTTCACGCCGCCGAACTCGACGAGCAGACGCGGCAGCGGGTGGTCATCGGCGAAGAATTGCGCCACGCCATTGCGCGCAGCGAACTCGAGCTTTTCTATCAGCCGCAGGTCGAACTCAAGACCGGATCGATCGTCGGACTGGAGGCGCTGATCCGCTGGAATCACCCGAAATTCGGACTGTTGCTGCCGGCCAGCTTCATTCCGGTCGCCGAGACCACCGGAAGCATCGTGCCGATCGGGGAATGGGTGATCGAACAGACTTGCCGGCAGATCAAGACCTGGAGCGAGCTGGGCGCCTTGCCGCCGATCGTCGGCGTCAATCTTTCCGGCGCGCAGTTCCGCCTGGCCTCGCAACTCGACCAGATCGTCGCCGAGAACCTCACCCGCTACGGCATCGCGCCGGAGCGGCTGGAGCTTGAAATCACCGAATCGGTGCTGATCGAGACCGCGCAACGCCACAGCGAGGCGTTCGAACGGCTGCGCAAGATCGGGGTGCGGCTCGCGATCGACGATTTCGGCACCGGCTATTCCTCGCTCGACTATTTGCGCTCGTTCCGCGTCTGCCGGCTGAAGATCGACCGCAGCTTTATCGCCAACGTTACCAGCAGCGCGGATAACGCGGCGATCGTGCGCGCCACCATCGGGCTTTCGCATGAACTGGGCATCGAGGTCGTGGCGGAGGGCTTGGAAACCGCCGAGCAGCACGATTTCCTGCTGGCGGCGGGCTGCCAATTCGCGCAAGGCCATTATTTCGGCCAACCGATGCCGGCGGTGGCGGCAACCGAACTGCTCGGTCGCAATAGGCAGCATTGCGCGCTCTAGATTGCCGCCGTCGCCCGCGCGAACGGGTCAAATCTCGCCCAGCAGTTCCCGCCGCTGCCGTTCCGAAGCGTCGGAATAGCGGCGCAGCGCATGCGCTTCGCTGAGCAGGCCGACCACCTGGCGCCGCTCGGCCGAGTCGACGACGGCAAGGGCCTCGGCTTCGTAGCGATCGAAGGCGGCGATTGCTTCCTGCGCCGTCAATTGCGCCAGCAGCATATGGTCGGCGTGGTGCAGGATATCGCGCACCGAGGCGCTGGCAGGCAGGTCCGCCGCATGCGCTTCCGCCACGATCACCATGCCGGCATAGCGGCCGTCCTCGTCAACCGCGATCGCCTGCGTGGTCGATCCGAGCGGAAATGCCGCGCGAAAGGCCGCAATCGGCGCCTCCACTGGCGTCGTGCGCACGTCCGAGCGCATCATCTGGCCGACCGTGAGATCCCTGATCCAGCCGACGTCGGCGGCGCTGCGGATGGTTTCGCCGCGCAGGTGGAAACGCCAGGTGGTGAACGAGTAGCCGAAGAACTCGCGCGTCACCTGCATCGAGATGATCACCGCGATCAAGACCGCGGTGGTGAGCCAGAGATCGCCGGTGGTCTCCAGCGCGATGAAGGTCATGGTCAGCGGGCCGCCGATCACCGAGACCGACAGCGCGCCCATGCCGATGATGGCATAGGCGTCGGGGTCGGCGTGCAATCCCGGCCACACCGTATTAAGTCCGACCGCGAACAATTGCCCGCCGAGCGCGCCGAGCAGCAGCGAAGCGAAGAACAAGCCGCCGCGGAAGCCGCTGCCGAGCGACACCATCGAGGCCAGCGCCTTGAGCGCGAAAATTAGCGCGATGGTGGCCAGCGGCAATTTGAAAATGCCGGTCAGGTGTAAAGCACCATGGCCGGACGACATTACCTGCGGCGACACCATCGCCAACAGCCCAACCAGCGCGCCGCCCAGCATCGGCCGCAAAGCTGCCCGCACCCGCAGCCGGGAGAACAGCATCTCGCAGGCGGCGACGCCGCGCATCAGCGCGATCCCGAAGATGGCCGCCAGCAAGCCGACGCCGCCGGCGATCGCCACGTCATGCACCGCCAGGCTGGAGACCGCGCCGGTCTCGATGCCGAGCCGGTCGGGGGCGAAGATTTGCGCGGTCTGGTAGCCTACCAAGGCCGCCATACCGACCGGCGCCAGCGAGGCGATCGCATAGCTGCCGATGATCAGCTCGAAGCCGTAGAACGCGCCGCCGAGCGGCGCGCCGAAGGCACCGGCGATGGCGCCGGCGGCACCGCAGCCGACCAGGGTGCGCATGTCGGACCGGCGCAGGCGAAAAGCCTGCCCGATCTTGGAAGCAATGCCGCTGGCAAGCTGCGTATAGCCGGCTTCCAGGCCGACGGAAGCGCCGACGCCGCTCGACCACACGGTCTGCGCCGCCACGATCAGGCTGCCGCGCAGCGACATGCGGCCGCCGTGCAGCGCATTGGCCTCGATCGGGTCGACTTCGGTGCCGCGCCGGCGAGCGACGTAAGATGTGGCGAGCCCGAACAGCAGCCCGCCGAGGCAGGGCGTGAGAAAAGCGTAAATCGGGTTGAGCGAAACCCGGCCCGACAGCCGCTCGCCCGGATCGAGGCCGAAAAAAGTCAGATGCATGAGCGCGACCGCCTCGCCCATGGCGGCGACCACCAGGCCGGCCAGCGCGCCGACGATAACCGCCAGCACGATCACGCTCGATTTGCGCGCGCGCACAATGGCGCGTAAGCGATGCGGAACTTCGAGCGGGGTGCTGAACCAACGCATGGGAGGCGAAATCAGGTCAGGCGGGCGCGTCTCTGCTTAGAGGCCAAGGCGCGGCCGGGTGCAAGTCAGGCGGCTTTGGGCGCAACCCATGGCGGTATGATGACCGCGAAAACGAGGCTTAGCGTGGCGTTGACAAAGGGCGCGAATCGGCCGCCAAAGCGCTGCAAAATTCGGCCATTTTTATAGCCCGGAGACCTTTAAAAAATCATTCCAAATCAACATATTAACAGCAATGACTTTGCTCTGTACGACGCCCTATTTTCGTGTCACACCAAACATCAATTCCGACTCATTTTTTCGCCCGTTTTGAGGGTGCTGCCGATGGCTGAACCAGCCCGAAATATCTCATCCGACTATGGCGACTACGACGCGGAATTGATCAAGGTCCTGAAAGGACTCGATGCCGTGCGCAAGCGCCCGGGCATGTATATCGGCGACACCGACGACGGCTCCGGCCTGCACCACATGGTCTACGAAGTGGTCGACAACGCCATCGACGAGGCGCTGGCCGGCTTTGCCAACGAAGTCCTGGTCATGCTCAACCCGGACGGTTCGGTGACCGTGCGCGACAACGGCCGCGGCATTCCGACCGACATCCACAAGGGCGAAGGCATCTCGGCGGCCGAGGTCATCATGACCCAGCTGCATGCCGGCGGAAAATTCGACCAGAACTCCTACAAGGTGTCCGGCGGATTGCACGGCGTCGGCGTCTCGGTGGTCAACGCGCTATCGGCCTGGCTCAAGCTCACCATCTGGCGCGACGGCAAAGAAAATTTCATGGAATTCCGCGACGGCGTGGCGGTGAAGCCGCTCGAAGTCATTGGCGTGGCGCTCGACAAGCGCGGCACCGAAGTGACTTTCCTGCCGTCAACCGCGACCTTCACCATGGTCGAGTTCGACTTCGCCACGCTCGAGCACAGATTGCGCGAACTGGCGTTCCTCAATTCCGGCGTCATCATCGTGCTCTCCGACATGCGCCACGCGGTCGAGAAGCGCGAGGAGATGAAATACGAGGGCGGCGTCGAGGCCTTTGTGAAATATCTCGACCGCAACAAGACGCCGCTCATTCCCAATCCGATCATGATCAAGGCCGAGCGCGAAGGCGTCACCGTGGAAAGCGCGCTGTGGTGGAACGACGGCTATCATGAATCGGTGCTCTGCTTCACCAACAACATTCCGCAGCGCGACGGCGGCACGCATTTGGCCGGCTTCCGCGGCGCACTCACCCGCCAGATCACGCAATATGCCGAGACCATCGGCACCACGCGCAAGGAGAAGGTGGCGCTCACCGGCGACGACTGCCGCGAAGGCTTGACCGCGGTACTTTCCTGCAAGGTGCCGGACCCGAAATTCTCTTCGCAGACCAAGGACAAGCTGGTGTCCTCGGAAGTACGCCCGGTGGTGGAGAATGTGATCAACCAGGCGCTGCAGGACTGGTTCGAGATTCACCCGGCCGAGGCGCGCGTCATCGTCGGCAAGGTGGTGGAAGCCGCCGCCGCGCGCGAGGCCGCGCGCAAGGCGCGCGAATTGACCCGCCGCAAGGGAGCGCTCGACGTCTCATCCTTGCCGGGCAAGCTCGCCGACTGCCAGGAGCGCGATCCGGCCAAGTCCGAATTGTTCATCGTCGAGGGCGACTCGGCCGGCGGCTCCGCCAAGCAGGGCCGCAACCGCGAATTCCAGGCGGTGCTGCCGTTGCGCGGCAAAATCCTCAACGTGGAGCGCGCGCGCTTCGACAAGATGCTGGGCAGCCAGGAAATCGGCACGCTGATCACCGCGCTCGGCACCGGCATCGGGCGCGACGAGTTCAACGCCGACAAGCTGCGCTACCACAAGATCATCATCATGACCGACGCCGACGTCGACGGCAGCCACATCCGCACGCTGCTGCTGACGTTCTTCTTCCGGCAGATGGAGGAGCTGATCAAGCGCGGCTATATCTACATCGCGCAACCGCCGCTCTACAAAGTCTCGCGCGGCAAATCCGAGCAATATCTCAAGGACGAACGGGCGCTCGAAGATTATCTGATCGCCACCGGCCTTGAAGAGGCGGTGCTGCGCCTAACCAATGGCGAGGAACGCGCCGGCGACGACCTGCGCAAACTGGTCGAGGAATCGCGTATGATCCGCAACATCCTCAACGGTCTGCACAGTCGCTATAACCGGCAGGTCATCGAGCAGGCAGCCATCCTAGGCGTCCTCAATACCGACATTTGCGGCGACCCTGCGAAAGCGGCCGCGGCCGCGCCCTATATCGCCGCCCGGCTCGACGCCTTGGCGGAGGAAACCGAGCGCGGCTGGAAAGGCGAATTCAGCGAGGCCAACGGCTTCATGTTTTCGCGCACGGTGCGTGGCGTCAAGGAAGTCGCCATCATCGACCAGGCGCTGCTCGGCTCGGCCGACGCGCGCAAGCTCGATGAATTCGCCCCCATCCTGCAGGCCGTGTTCCCGCGCCCGACACCACCGGCGGTTCTCCGGCGCAAGGACGAAACGGTGCCGATCTACGGCCCGGTCGGCCTGTTCGAGGCGCTCACCGCCGCCGGCCGCAAGGGCATTTCGATGCAGCGCTACAAAGGCCTGGGCGAAATGAACCCCGAGCAGCTGTGGGAAACCACGCTCGACATCAATGCGCGCTCGCTGTTGCAGGTGCGCATCAAGGAAGTCGACGAGGCCAATGTGCTGTTCGACCAGCTCATGGGCGACCTGGTCGAGCCGCGCCGGCAGTTCATCCAGGACAACGCGCTCTCGGCGAGTGTGGACGTCTAAGCGCGACGGTTACGACATCAACTTCGCGCCGATGGCGAGGCCGATCACCAGCGCGCCCAGGAACAGCAGCAGGAAAATGCCGAACAGCCACTGCGCGATGGTGGCGGAGGCCGCTTCCACGTCGCTGAAGCCGAACAGGCCAGCGACGATGGCAATCAGCAGAAAGATAAAGGCCCATCTCAACATTGGCGGCTCCCAGGCTCGGCTTCGCCTGGATTAAATAAGTTCGCCTGCCGCCGGGTTCCAGGGCCGAGCCCCGTCATTCCGGGGCGCCGCGAAGCGGCAAACCCGGAATCCACAAAACAGGCGCGGAAGTTTCATCTGGATTCCGGGTCCGCACCTTCGGCGCGTCCCGGAATGACGTGAGATAAATCTAAGGCTTCGGCGCAATCGAGCGCGGATCGCGCGGGCCCCAGCGACCGGCATCGACGCGCACGAGAAAATCGCCCACCACCCGATTGAACAGTTCGGGCTCCTCCAGGTTCACCAGATGACCGGTCTTCGGGAACATCACCAGGCCGGAGGCGGTGAGCGCCGATTTCAGGAACAAGCTCGGCTCGATGCAGCGGTCGTCCTCGTCGCCGACCACAATCAGCGCCGGCGTCTCCAGCCTCCGAATGTCGCTCTCGAAATCATAGAGCGAGGGCCGCGCGCCCTGGAAGCCGCGCGACATATGGGCCGAGCCTTGCGCGTCGTGTTCGGCCAGGCGCTGGGCAAATTCCGCAAAGCCGCGCGCGTCCTTGAGCAGGAACGGCACGCGGCTCGGGCCATTGCCGTAGGTCTTGGCCACCGCGGCCGCGCCTTCGCGTTCGAACATATCGCCAAGCGCACGCGAATTCTTGTGGAAGGCCTCCGTGTACCAGCGCTCGCTGCCCGAGCCGGTGCCGGCGAGCGTCAGCGAGCGCACGCGGCCGGGGTGATTGAGCGCGACCTGCAATGCGGTGTAGCCGCCCATCGACAGCCCGACGACATGCGCAGTCGCAATCTTGAGATGATCGAGCACGGCGACGGCGTCGCGCATCACGTGCAGGTAGCTGTAGACCTCGGGCGCCGCCGGCACGTCGGACGGCCTATAGCCGCGCGCAGCATAGGCGATGCAGCGGTAACGCTTGCCGAATTCACGCAGCTGCGGCTCCCAGCTGCGGTGGTCGCCGGCGAATTCATGCACGAACAGGACCGGCGTGCCCTGCCCCACCTCTTCGCAATAGAGCCGCACTTGGTCGGGCGCAATGGCGTAAGGCATGGCTGTCCGTTCCCTGCAGAGGCCAAGAATTTAGAGGCCAAGACTTTAGAGGCCGAGACTTTATATGGATATCGCGCCGGACAGGAAGCCGCCGCGGAGCGACCCGGCAAAACGAAACGGCCGGCAAGGGGCCGGCCGTGCAAAGCGAAATTCTTGGGTGAGATCAACCGGGGTGGCGCGCCGCCCAACCCAAGTCCATGCGCCGGCGCCAGGCGGTCCGTCGCAGACCCATCAGCCGTTGCGCGGTGATCTTGGCATCGGCGCGGCTGGCCGCAGCGCAGGTGCGATATTCGTAGTCGGCGACGCGCGGCACCAGCGGCTGCCGGCGAAACAGCCGAGCAAACGAATTGCCGCCGCCGTTGAGCTTCAAATCGGAGATCGCATGCGCGACGTTGCCGGCATGGCCGAACGCCAGCAGCCGGCCGGTCATGCTGTGGCGGACCTCATACACCCCGGGACCGATCGGCGCCTCGACATGTTCGCCGCTTTTCGCATCGGGAAAACGCTTCCAGCTACTCCACGTTTGCATCATGCAGAAAACCTCAAAGCGACTTGAACCTGGCGCGCCCCGCACGCGACAACTACGCATTGGTTCCACGAGGTCAATGGCAGCTGTTGATAATTCAACGCGCTGCGGCGCGAAATCGCGCGGCCGCGCTTTCACATATTGTTGATAGGCCGCAATTGTTGCGAGGCCATGCGCCTTTAGGTCGCGCCGGTCAGTGGCCGGGCAGCACCAGCACTTTCGGCGTGGCCGGCAGGCTGGTCTTGGATACCAGCGTCGAGGGGACTTCGGCGATTTCCACCTGCCAGTCCTGTCGCACGCGGGCAAGGAACCGCTCGAGGGTATAGGCGCTGAAATAATGCATCGGGATCATCAGCGGCGCCTTGAGCGCGTGCAGCACCTCGACCATGCCCTCGAGGTCGAGCGTGAAGTTGCCGTCCACCGGCACCATCACGACGTCAACGCGGCCGATTTCGTTGAGCTGCTGTTGCGTCAAGGTGTGATGCAGATGGCCGAGATGGGCGATGCACAAATTGGCGATCTCGAAGATGAAGATCGAATTGCCGTGGCGCTCGGTGCCGCCGTCATAGGTGCGGATATTGGTCGGCACGTTGCGCACGCGCACGTCCTTGTAGGTCATATCGATGCGTGCCGGCTTTTCATCGCCCGCCCAGCCGCGCAAGACATATTTGATGCTCGGGTCGGGATGATCGGTGTAGTGGGTGGTGTGCGCATGATTCATCGTCACGATGTCGGGCGTGACGGCCGGCTTGACGTAGTCGTTGTAGTCGGTGGCGATGCGCACGAGTTGCGGGCTCTCGAGCAGAAAGGTCGAATGGCCGATATAGCTGATGCGCACCTGATCGGGCGCAAGGGCGGCGAGCCGAAACGCGGCGGGCACCGCATAGGGCGTCCGGTTCGCCACCAGACCCGGGCAATTCTCGGTCATTTCAGGCTTTGCCGCCGGTGGCGCGGCGCCTTGCGCCGAGGCCTGGCTCGCCGCGGCCAGGACGCCCAATGATACGCTCAGAATTCTCAGCCAAGCGCCACGCATGCCACCACCTCGCACCGGACCGACAGCGCGAATCTGGCATGGTTTTGGCGGGCTTGCTACTGGCTCACGCGGAAATGAAAAGCGGCGCTTAGAAATCCTCGAAATAACGGCGGTCGCGCAGCGACACGATGATGCCGCGCGGTGTCACCACCATCCAGCGGCCGTCCTGCCGCTTGATCGACTGCACCCGTCCGAGGCCGGGCAAAGGGGCGCCGGGTTCGACTTGAAAGACTTCACCGCGATTTTCCACATAGACGTAGCCGCCGCGCGCCTCGTAAATGGTCCAGCCCGGCACCACCGCCATGTGCGCGGGCGGTTGCGGTTCCAGCGCGGCGACGTGCTGCACCGGACGCGGCAGGGGCAGCGGCGTGGCAGCCTGTGGCGCCGTCGTCTGTGGCGCCGAGATCGAGCCGGTAACCTCCGCGCTCGCATTTTCGAGGCGTTCGGAAATCCTGGCAATCTGGCTATGCGCGGCCTTATTGGTCTGCTCGAAGTTGGCCTTCAGCGTGGTGATTTCCTTGGCCAACCGGGCGATCGATTGCGTCATCGCCTTGTTTTCTTCGATGGCGGCGACGTTGGGGCGCGCAGGTGCTGAGTATCCGCCGCTCGCCAGCGCGCCGACCACGGCGCCGAGCGCGGCGGCGAAGGCCACGGTGGCGGCGAGCACGGCATAGCGCTTGTGGCGAGTTCTTAATGTAAAGCGCGGCCACGCGGCGGCAACGGTTTCGGCAATCGGTGCGCCGATATCGATCGGCTCGATCACCGGCGTGGGTGCTTCCGCGCCCGGCGACAGCGGCGGCAATTCGACAGTCGGCAATCCGCTCTGGGCCGGCGCCGGTTCGGGCGCGCCATCCGGTTTTGGAGCCGCTTGCATGAGAAGTCCCCGCGATCGGTTGTTCACCAATCGCTAACCACGTTTGGTTACCAATTGGTTACCACTTGCGCGCGGCGCGGCAGCCAACGGACCGGAAAACCTGAATTTTTGGAAGCGGCTAGAGCGGCAACCCGTTCTCGGCGGCGAGCGCCTTGAGCGAGACCGCCGGCCGCGCGCCGATATGCTGGATCACTTCGGCCGCAGCGAGCGCGCCGAGGCGGGCGGCGCTGCGGTGGTCCTTGCCGCGCGCGAGACCGACCAGGAAGCCGGCGGCGAATAGATCGCCCGCGCCGGTGACGTCGGCCACGCGCTCGATCGGCATCGCCTGCACCGCCTCGACCGTCTGGCGGGTGACCACCACGCAGCCCTTCTCGCTGCGCGTCACCACCGCAAGCTTGGCGTCGTGGCGCAGCGCCTTCACTGCAGTGTCGAAATCGGCGGTCTCATACAGGCTGTGCAGTTCGTGCTCGTTGGCGAAAATGATATCCACGGTGCCCTTGCGGATCAGCGCGAGAAATTCGGCACGGTAGCGGTCGACGCAAAAAGCATCCGACAGCGTGAGCGCCACTTTGCGCGACGATTTATGCGCGATCGCCGCCGCTTTCACGAAGGCTTCTTTGGCCTGCGGCGGGTCCCACAGATAGCCTTCGAGATAAACGATGGCGGCGCTGGCGATCTTGGCTTCGTCGATGTCGGCGGGCTTCAAGTCCTGTGCTGCGCCGAGAAACGTGTTCATGGTGCGCTCGCCGTCCGGCGTCACCATGATGTAGCAGCGCGCGGTCGACGGTCCGTCGCTCGCCGGCGCAGTGTCGAAGGCAACGCGCGCGGCACGGATATCGTGGGCGAAGGCGCGGCCGAGTTCGTCGTCCTTGACCTTGCCGACGAATGCGGCCTGGCCGCCGAAGCTCGCCACCCCGACGATGGTATTGGCGGCCGAGCCGCCCGAGCTTTCCACCGCCGGCCCCATCGCCTGATAGATCTTCTCGGCGCGCGCCTCGTCGATCAGCGCCATGGCGCCCTTGTGCATGCCGTGCGCGACCAGAAAATCGTCTTCGGCGCGGGCGATCACGTCGACGATGGCGTTGCCGATGCCGATGACGTCGTAGCGGGGGGCGGTCATGCGTTACCTCGTGAATTGCGCGCGCACTATAGCGGCGACCGTCGCGCTGGCAACGCCGACCGATCTGCCGTGCATGAGGCGCGCGCTAGAGCGGGGGCGGAAGCCTATTCAGCACTTCCAAACTCCACCAGAAAAAGTATCCGCCGATCAAGATGCCGAGCGCCACTTTCACCAATTGGATGATCAACTCGTCTTTGCTCATCTAAAGCTCACCCGCCACTTGCCGCGCCCCGTGTGATCCCCGACTGTCTTGCCTCATCTATAACGGAACGGCACCACCTTTAATATTCCTATCCAGTATCGAGGCGAGGCCTTGGTTGGGGTGCGCAGCAGGGGTTGCGCGCCAAACGGCGTCATGCGATGTGGCCTCCACAATTCCGGGAGTGAGGCCATGGCGTTCAAGGAGCGCGTATTTTCCGGCGTGCAGCCGACCGGCAATCTGCACCTCGGCAATTATCTCGGCGCCATCGTCAAATTCGTGGCGTTGCAGGATCGCTACGACTGCATCTATTGCGTAGTCGACCTGCACGCCATCACGGTGTGGCAGGACCCGGCCGAGCTGCCGAAGGCGACGCGCGAGGTGACTGCAGCCTTCATCGCCTGCGGCATCGATCCGAAGAAGCAGATCATCTTCAACCAAAGCCAGGTCGCCGAACACGCCGAACTCGCCTGGGTGTTCAATTGCGTCGCCCGCATGGGCTGGCTCAACCGTATGACCCAGTTCAAGGAGAAGGCCGGCAAGGACCGCGAGAACGCGTCCGTCGGCCTCTACGTCTATCCGAACCTGATGGCGGCCGACATTCTGGTCTACCGCGCCACCCACGTGCCGGTGGGCGAGGATCAGAAGCAGCATCTCGAACTGTCGCGCGACATCGCACAGAAGTTCAATAACGACTTTGCCCAGTCGATTCACGCGCATGGTTATGGCGAGGCGTTCTTCCCGCTGCCGGAGCCGTTGATCCAGGGACCGGCGACGCGGGTGATGTCGCTGCGCGACGGCTCCAAGAAAATGTCGAAGTCGGAGGCGTCCGACTATTCGCGCATTAATCTCAACGACGACGCCGACGCCATCGCGCAGAAAATCCGCAAGGCGAAGACCGATCCCGAGCCGCTGCCGAGCGAGGAAAAGGGTCTCGAGCCGCGGCCCGAGGCCGACAACCTGGTCGGCATCTATGCGGCGCTGCAAGGCGTGACCAAGGCGCAAGTGCTCGGTCAATTCGGCGGCGGGCAGTTCTCCTCGTTCAAGGCGGCGCTGGTCGACGTCGCGGTCGCCAAGCTCGGGCCGATCGGCGCCGAAATGAAGCGGCTGATGCAGGATCCGGTCTATATCGATTCCGTGCTGGCCGACGGTTCCACGCGCGCGCAGGCGCTCGCCGCCGAAACCATGAAGGCGGTCAAGGACATCGTCGGTTTCGTGCGGCGCTGATCCTGGCCGTCATGGGCGGGCTTGTCGACGCCGCGCCGGCCATGCCACCATTCCGGGATGAGCAGCAAGCGCCGCAGCTTCGAGAAGGGCCACAAGCGCAAATATCTGGTCGTCATCGACGACACCGAGGAGTGCGACCGTGCCGTGCATTGGGCGGCCAAACGCGCCGGCCGCACCAAGTCGCAGCTGGTCATGCTGCGTGTGATCGACACCGGCGACCGCAACCAGCAATGGCTGGGCGTGGCCGACATCATGAAGGCCGAGGAATTGGAAGCGGCTAATGCGGCGCTCAAAAAATACGCGGAGCGCGCCAAGCAGATCGCCCATATCGCGCCCGACCGCGTGATCCGCGAAGGCAACCCGCCCGAGGAGATCGTCAAGCTGATCGACGAGGATGCCGATATTGGAATTCTGGTGCTGGCCGCCGGCACCGCCAAGGAGGGCCCCGGCCCGCTGGTCTCGAGCCTCGCCAAGACCGCCGGCGCCTTCCCGATACCGGTGGCCATCGTGCCCGGGCACCTGAGCGACGACGACCTCGACGCCATGTCGTGATTGGTGCTGGTTTTCCGGCGGTTGACCTCGGTCAAGGTAAGCGCCATCTATCTGTTATAATCCCTGCCATCCGCGGGCCTTGAACCCGAAAGGAGCGCACATGTTCATCCAGACCGAAGCCACGCCCAATCCGGCGACGCTGAAATTCCTGCCCGGACGCGAAGTGCTCGCCGCCGGCACCCTCGATATGGCGAGCCGCGAAGCCGCCAAACAATCGCCGCTGGCCGAGCGGCTGTTCGACATTCCGAAAGTCGGCGGTGTCTTCTTCGGCTCCGATTTCATTTCCATCACCAAGACCGACGGCGACTGGCAGCAGATCAAACCGGCGGTGCTCGGCGCCATCATGGAGCATTTCATCAGCGGCGCGCCGCTGTTGGCCAGCGGGACCGAGCCGGCGCCGGCAACGGATGAATTCTTCAACGCCGAGGATTCCGAAACGGTCGCCATCATCAAGGATCTGATCGAAACCCGCGTGCGCCCGGCGGTGGCCGGCGACGGCGGCGACATCACCTTCAAAGGCTACAAGGAAGGCATCGTTTTCCTGCAGATGAAGGGCGCCTGCTCGGGCTGCCCGTCCTCGACCGCCACACTTCAGCACGGCATCCAGAACCTGCTCAAACATTTCGTGCCCGAAGTGACCGAAGTGCGGCCGGTGTAGTTAGTCGGCCGTCGAGACCCAAGAACTCGTCGTCATGGCCGGGCCTGTCCCGGCCATCCCAATTCATGGGCACAGTACCCGCCTAAACGGGATCGCCGGGACAGGCCCGGCGATGACGCTAGTAATCGGTGCTAAACTCACACCATGCGCGTCCTTGCCATCGATACCGCGCTCGAGGCCTGCTCGGCGGCCGTGCTCGACACCGCCCAGCCGGCGATTGCCGCGCGCGAGTCGATTGCCATGCTGCGCGGCCACGCCGAGGCCTTGATACCGCTCATCGCGCGCGTGCTCGACCGCGCCGGCCTCGAATTCGCCGCGCTCGACCGCATCGCGGTCACCGTCGGGCCCGGCAGTTTCACCGGCCTGCGCGTCGGCATCGCCGCCGCCCGCGGCATCGCGCTCGCTGCCGGCAAACCGGCAGTCGGACTGTCGACGCTCGCCGCCTTCGCCGCGCCGCTGATCGCCGCCGACGACACGCTGCCGGTGGTGTCGGCGATCGACGCGCGCCACGATCACGTTTATCTGCAGGTGTTCGGACCGGGCGGGCGCACCATCGTGGCGCCGCGGCTGGTGCCGTTGCGCGAAGCGCTGCGCGCGGCGGCAATCGGCGTGCCGCGCTTGACCGGCACCGCGGCGGCGATGCTGGCGGCGGCCTGGCCTGCCGGCGAACGCGCGCCGAGCCTGGTCGATGCTCGCCGCGCGCCCGACATCGATTGGGTGGCGCGCCTCGGCGCCGCCGCGGTCGAAACCGGCATGCCGCCGAAACCGCTTTACCTGCGCGCGCCCGACGCCCAGCCGCAGAACGCCGCGCAATTGGCGCGGCGGTAGCGCATGATCCCGGAAAGTAGCTACCGGTTTTCGGATAAGATCATGCGCACGCGAAATGTTAGGTAAGCACAGTGACTAAACCTGAACGAATCGCGCCGTAATGGGCTTTTTCTCCAATTTGTTTGCGCGCGGCGAGCCGGTCTTGTCGGAAGCGGCGAGCCGCGACGCCGGGACAATCGCCGCCCTGCACGCCGCCTCGTTCGCCCGCGGCTGGAGCGAGCAGGAAGTCGAAGGCCTGCTTACCGACCGCCATGTCGTCGCCCATCGCGCCATGAGCAGATCGGCGATGGCCGGCTTCATCATGTCGCGGCTGGTGCAAGACGAGGCGGAAATCCTTTCGGTCGCCGTCGACCGCACGCGGCGCGGACGCGGGCTGGCGCGCAAGCTGCTCACGTTGCATTTGCGGCGGCTGGCCGGTCTGGGCGCGCGCACGGTGTTCCTGGAAGTCGACGAACACAATGGCCCCGCGATCCGCCTGTATGACCGCGCCGGTTTTCGCGAAATATCGCGCCGGCCCAATTACTACGCGGGCACCGGGGGCCAGGCCGCCGCAGCGCTGGTGCTGCGCCGCGATCTGGTTTAGCGCATGATAGACCATCGCGGACCGGCTCAATATGCTATGAGACCCGGACCTTAGGAGACGACGAGAAACGCCATCGTGAACACGCCGGACAAGAACTTCTCCGATCGTAGAGATATCGAAGCCCTTTGCGCCGAGAAGGGCATGCGGATGACCGAACAGCGGCGCGTGATCGCGCGCGTGCTGGCCGGTTCCGACGATCACCCCGACGTCGAAGAACTGTATCGGCGCTGCGCCAAGGTCGACGACCGCATTTCCATTTCCACCGTTTACCGCACGGTGCGCCTGTTCGAGGATGCCGGCATCATCGAGCGGCACGATTTTCGCGAGGGCCGCGCCCGCTACGAGACCGCCACCGAAGTCCATCACGACCATCTGATCAATCTGCGCAGCGGCGAGGTGATCGAATTTCGCTCGCAAGAGATCGAGAGCCTGCAGGCGGAAGTCGCGCGCAAGCTCGGTTACAGGCTGGTCGACCACCGGCTCGAGCTTTATGCCGTCCCACTGGAAGACGACAAGAAATAGACGCTAGGCATGTTCCCCTTGCGTGGAGCCAAGTTCCACCCATCCGCGCGCCCACAGGATCGACGCTGATGCTGCGCGGCCTTCTGATCGGGACGTTCTTCTTCACCATGACGCCACTGCTGATCTCGGCGCAGTGGCTGCTCGACAAACTGCATCTGCCCGGTTGGGGCTTCATCGCCACCCATTATTACCGCGTTCTGTGCCGGCTGCTGCGCCTGCGCATACGCGTGGTCGGCCAACCGATGCACGAGCGGGCAGTGCTGTTCGTGTGCAACCACGTGTCCTGGGCCGATATCCTGGTGATCGGCTCGATCGCGCCGGTGGCCTTTGTCGCCAAGCGCGAGGTCGCAAATTGGCTGCTGGTCGGCGTCACCGCGCGCCTGCAACGCACGGTCTTCGTCGACCGCGCGCGCCGCCAGCAGGCCAGCCAAGCCGTCGACGAAATCGTCAAACGGCTGGTCGGCGGCACTTCGGTCGTACTGTTTGCGGAAGGCACCTCGAGCGACGGCAACCGCGTGCTGCCGTTCCGTTCCGCATTGCTCGGCGCGATCAAGGGGGCCGGCGCGCACGACGGACACGAAATCCTCATTCAACCGATGTCGATCGGCTATACCGGCCAGCACGGCATTCCGATGGGACGCCAGCACCGCCCCCTGGTCGCCTGGTATGGCGATATCGAATTCATGCCGCACTTCAAGGAATTCGTCGCGTACGGCGCGGTCGATGCGGTGGTCAGCTACGGCGAGCCGTTTGCAGCCGACGGCGCGGGCGACCGCAAGGCCATGACAAAATCGCTGGAAGGCGCGGTGCGCGCACTCAACGCGGCGACGCTGCGCGGACGTGCGCGCCCGGCGCATGCCGGCGGGCCTTGAAAGCGTCATAAAATCAATGGCATGAGTAAGCGGGACAAATCACGCCCGGACAGGCTAAATTGGGCTCCCGGTGCTAACGCGAGCGGCATGAGCAGAACCCGCAAAGTCCACGTCAAGTCGTTCGGCTGCCAGATGAACGTCTACGATTCAAATCGTATGGCGGACACTTTGGCGCCGGCCGGGTTCAGCGAAACCGCGCAAGCCGACGACGCCGACCTGGTCATCCTCAACACCTGCAACATCCGCGAAAGGGCGGCCGAGAAGGTCTATTCCGAGATCGGCCGCATCCGCGTGCTGAAAGAGGAAGCCGCGCGCCGAGGCCACCGCATGCTGATCGCGGTCGCCGGCTGCGTAGCGCAAGCGGAAGGCCAAGAGATCGTCCGCCGTGCCGGCGCGGTCGATCTGGTGGTCGGCTCGCAGAATTATCACCGGCTGCCCGAGCTGATCGCACGTGTGCAGGCGGGCGAAAAAATCGTCGAGACCGAATTTCCGGTCGACGACAAATTCGACGTGCTGGCCGCGCCGCAGCCTGAGGCGATTCGTCGGCGCGGCATTTCCGCTTTCGTCACCGTGCAGGAGGGCTGCGACAAGTTCTGCACCTTTTGCGTGGTGCCCTATACGCGCGGCGCCGAAGTCTCACGCCCGGTGGAAAATA
Organism: uncultured Alphaproteobacteria bacterium; assembly: GCA_963739825.1. Classification (GTDB taxonomy): domain Bacteria; phylum Pseudomonadota; class Alphaproteobacteria; order Rhizobiales; family Xanthobacteraceae; genus Pseudolabrys. The sequence continues at coordinate 749,902 of CAVUBU010000001.1, read as the reverse complement.
TCGTCACCGAGGTCGAACGGCTCGCCGCAGCCGGCGTGCGCGAGGTGACGCTGATCGGGCAGAACGTCAATGCTTTTCACGGGCAAGGCGCCGACGGACACCCGGCCACACTCGGCCGCCTGCTGCGCCGCATCGCGCAAGTAGCGGGCATCGCGCGGCTGCGCTACATGACCAGCCATCCGCGCGACATGGACGACGACCTGATCGCCGCACACGGCGATTTGCCGGCGCTGATGCCTTATGTGCACCTGCCGGTGCAGTCCGGCTCCGACCGTATTCTGGCGGCGATGAATCGGCGGCATAGCCGCAAGGATTATCTCGCCGTGATCACAAAGCTGCGCGCCAGCCGGCCCGATCTCGCCTTCACCTCGGATTTCATCGTCGGCTTCCCGGGCGAAACGGAAGACGATTTCCGCGACACCCTCACACTGGTGGAGGAGGTCGGCTTCGCCACCGCATATTCCTTCGTCTATTCGCCGCGTCCGGGCACGCCGGCCGCCGAGATGGACGGCCAGGTTTCGCCGGCCGAACAGGCCGAGCGCCTGCAACGGCTGCAGGCGGTCATCACCCGCCGCTGGCGCGCCTTCAATGCGCAATTTGCCGGTAATAGCGTGGAAGTGCTGCTGGAAAAGCCAGGCAAGCTCTCTGGGCAACTGGTCGGCCGCACCCCATATTTGCAGGCGGTGCAGGTCATGGCGCCGCGTTCGGCAATCGGGTCGCTAGCCGAGGTCGCAGTTACGGAAATCGGCAGCAACACGTTGTTCGGTGTGCTCGTTGAACGACGCGGCGCGCCGGCCCTCGCCGCAGCAGGAGCTTAGGAACAACTTTGCGTACACCCGATCCCGCGATCCCGGCCGCCGCAGCTTCCGAGGAAACTGCCGCCACGCAAACCGTGCTCGCCTTCGAGGACAACCGGCTGGCTTCCGTCCTGTTCGGGCAATACGGACAAAACCTGGCGCTGATCGAACGCCGGCTTGGCGTGGTCGCCGAACAGCGCGGCAATCACGTCACCATCGACGGATCGCGCAATGCCTGCGAGCAGGCCCGCCGCGTGCTGGAAGGGCTCTACGAGCACATCAAGCGCGGCCATGACCTGAGCCAAGGCGACGTCGAGGGCGCCATAAGGCAGGCGATCGCGCAGGGCTCGCTGTTCGACTACGACCCGGCGAGCGCGCGGCCGGTCTTCGAGGAAATAAATTTGCGCAAGCGTCCGGTGCGTGCGCGCACCGCCGCGCAGGACGCCTATATCCGCGCGCTCAAGCGGCACCATCTGGTGTTCGGCACCGGCCCCGCCGGCACCGGCAAGACCTGGCTGGCGGTCGCGCAGGCTATCCAGATGTTCGAGCGCAAGGAAGTCGACCGCATCATCCTGTCGCGCCCGGCGGTGGAAGCCGGCGAGCGGCTAGGGTTCCTTCCCGGCGACATGCGCGAAAAAGTCGATCCCTATTTGCGCCCGATCTACGACGCGCTGTTCGACCTGATGGACGCCCGCGTCGTCGAGCGCGCGCTGCAGGCCGGCGAGATCGAGATCGCGCCGCTCGCCTTCATGCGCGGCCGCACGCTGTCGAACGCCTGCGTCATCCTCGACGAGGCGCAGAACACCACTTCGATGCAGATGAAGATGTTCCTCACGCGCCTCGGCGAGAACAGCCGCATGATCGTCACCGGCGATCCGAGCCAGGTCGACTTGCCGAGTGGCCAGACCTCGGGGCTGCAAGAGGCAGTGCGGCTGCTCGACGGCATCGAGGGTGTCGGCCATGTCGCCTTCACCCATGAAGACGTCATCCGCCACGAGCTGGTGGCGCGCATCGTGGAAGCCTATGACCGCAAGACAGCCGCACGCGAGGGCAAGAAATGACCAGCGCGCAAGCGCCGTCGATCGACATCACGGTCGCCTCGCCGCTGTGGGACGCCCAGCCCTTGGCCGCACAAACCGTACGCGAGGCGATAGCCGCCGCCGCGGCTGCGCTCTCGGCGCCGGCGGGCGAAGTAAGCGTCGCGCTGAGCGACGATGCCGCTATTGCCAAGCTCAACCGCCAATGGCGCGGCATCGACGAGCCGACCAATGTGCTGTCATTTCCGGCCGCCAAGCCGGGCGGTGAGGGTCCGCCGCCGCTCCTCGGCGACGTGATCGTCGCCTATGAAACGATTGAGCGGGAAGCGGCCGCGAATTCGAAGCCGCTCCTGCATCACCTCGCCCATCTTGCGGTGCATGGCTATCTTCATCTCTTGGGATACGATCACCAGACTGATTCTGAGGCCGGCGCCATGGAAGGGCTCGAACGCGACATTCTTAGCCGCCTGCGGATTGCCGACCCCTACCGCGGCTTTGCCGCGGGCGACGCCTGACCGCCATGCCCGACAGCGACCAGCCAAGCTTCAGTTCCGCCGATACCGCTCCCTACGAGCCGCGCCATCTGCCGGTGCCGGTGCCGGTGCCGCGCCAAACCGGCGAAGGCTGGGTGGCGCGCATGTTCCGCGCGCTGTTCGGCTGGAAGCCGAGTTCGCGCGCCGACCTGCGGGACGTGCTCGACGCCATGACGCCCGGCGAATCCGGCTTCTCGCCGGAAGAAAGCCGGATGCTCAAGAACATCCTCGGGCTGCGCGAGCGCCGGGTGGGGGATGTGATGATTCCCCGCGCGGACATCATCGCCGTGCAGCAGGACATCAAGCTCGGCGAACTGGTGCGCACCTTCGAGGGCGCCGGCCATTCGCGCCTGGTGGTCTATAACGACACGCTCGACGACCCGATCGGCATGGTGCACATCCGCGACCTGATCGCGTTCATGACCGCGCGCGCGGCGGTGAGCCCGGAAAAAAACGCCAAACGCAAGAAGCCGCTGCCGGCCGGGCTCGACCTCAAGGCGATCGATCTCGCCATGCCGTTGTCGGCGGCCAAGATCGTGCGCGAGATGCTGTTCGTGCCGCCGTCGTCGCGGGTGATTGACCTACTGGCGCGCATGCAGGCAACGCGCATTCATCTGGCGCTGGTGGTCGACGAATATGGCGGCAGCGACGGCCTGGTGTCGATCGAGGACATCGTCGAGCAGATCGTCGGCGAGATTGCCGACGAGCACGACGAGGACGAGACGCCGCACGTGGTGCGCCAGCCGGACGATACCTTTATTGCCGACGCGCGCGCCCATCTCGAGGACGTGGCCGCCACCATCGGCAACGATTTCGACCCCGGCGAGGTCGCCCAGGAGGTCGATACGCTCGGCGGCTATCTGGTGACGCGCGCCGGCCGCCTGCCGGTGCGCGGCGAGTTGATCCCCGGACCCGGACTGTTCGAATTCGAAGTGCTGGACGCCGATCCGCGCCGCATCAAGCGCGTGCGCATCACACGCCTGAAGGAACGGCGCGAGCGGCCGCGCGGCGAGCAACGCAAACGTGGCGAGCCTGATGCGGTTCTGGCCGGCACCACGCCGCCGATCTTGCCGGTCGACGACCCGCCGGCGCACAAAGACGGCGGGCCGGCCGGCGCCGACTCCCCGGCAAGCGCGCGCCGCCCGTGACGCTCACCCGCCTCGCTTATGCCGTCGTGCTTGCCTCGCCCTGGCAGCGCGCGATCATCGCCGGCATCGCCGGCGTCGCCTCGGCGCTGGCGCTGGCACCGGTCAATGCCTGGCCGATCCTGTTTCTGACATTTCCATTGCTGGTCTGGCTGGTGGACGGCTCCGCCGCCGGACGCTGGAGCGGTGTCGTAGGGGCGGCGCTCGCCGGCTGGTGCTTCGGCTTCGGCTATTTCCTCGCCGGACTTTACTGGGTGGGCTATGCCTTCCTGGTCGATGCCAAGACCTTCGGCTGGCTGCTGCCGGTGGCGGTTGCCGGCCTACCGGCCTATCTCGCGCTTTACACCGGCTTGGGTGTCGCCGCGGCGCGGCTGATCTGGGTGCGCGGGCCTGAGCGCGTGCTGGCGCTCGCCGCCATGCTCACCGGCGCCGAATGGCTGCGCGGTCATCTGCTCAGCGGATTCCCCTGGAACACCTTCGGCTATGCGCTCACGCAGCCGCTGGCGCTGGCACAAGGCGTCTCGCTCACCGGCATCTGGGGCTTTACGTTCCTTTGCATCGCGATCTGCGCCAGCCCCGCCGTGCTTGCCGACGACGCGGCGGACACGCCGCATCCGCGGCGCGCCCCGCTCATCGGCATTTTGATTTTGCTGGCGCTCGCGAGCTTCGGCGTTGTGCGGTTATGGCAGCAGCCGACCGACTATGTCAGCGGCGTCAAGCTGCGCATCATGCAGCCCAATCTGCAACAGGACGACAAGTTCAATTACGCGGCCAAGGCGCAGATCATGCAGCGCTACTTGCGCCTATCCGACCGCGCCACCGGACCGCAATCGAACGGCGCGCGCGACGTCACGCATCTGATCTGGCCGGAATCGGCGTTTCCGTTCTTCCTCACGCGCGAACCGGACGCGCTGGCGCAGATTGTCGGCTTACTGAAGCCGTCCACCGAACTGATCACCGGCGCTGTGCGCGCCGCGCCGACTGCCAGTGCCCGTGATCCGCGCGCCTATAATTCGGTCTATGTGATCGACCCCGACGGCTCGATCCGCGGCATTTACGACAAGGTGCACCTGGTGCCGTTCGGCGAATATCTGCCGTTCCAGCGCGTGCTCGAACGGCTCGGGCTGCGGCAACTCACCAAACAGCTCGGCGGGTTCCTGTCGGGCGACCGCCGGCGTGCCATGGACGTTCCGGGCGCGCCGAAGATGCTGCCGCTGATTTGCTACGAAGCGATCTTCCCCGGCGCCGCGGTGCCGCGCGGCGAGCGGCCGGGCTGGCTGGTGAACGTGACCAACGACGGCTGGTTCGGAATCAGTTCCGGCCCCTACCAGCATTTCCAGCAGGCCCGCGTGCTGGCGATTGCCGAAGGCTTGCCGCTGGTGCGCGCGGCCAACACCGGAATCTCCGCGGTGGTCGATCCGCTCGGCCGCATCGTCGGTTCGTTGCCGCTTGGCGCGGAAGGCATACTCGACGCCAAGCTGCCGCGCGCGATCGCGCCGACACCCTATGTTCGATTTGGCGACAGCGCCTTTATTCTATTTATGGTAGTAAGCTTGATAATGCTCGCGCGGCGGCGATTGCGCCCCTAGATTGCATAACATTCAGCCCTGGATTGCGTATGCGCGCGACGCAAGGTGGAAGTTGTCCGCCCCGGTACGGTTTTGCCTATCGTGGCGAACATGGATTAGCGTCAACATACGAAAACAATTGAAAAATAGAGGCAATTCTTATGCTCCTTTAACGCTGTATATCGATCAGGGGGAAATCACGGATTGCATTGACGCCCGTATTTATGACATTACGGTCGACAATAGTCGCATAGGAGACCTTTATGGCCAAGAAGACCCCCAATCCGATCGACAAGCACGTCGGCTCGCGCGTGCGCATGCGTCGGATGATGTTGAGCATGAGTTCAGGAAAAGCTCGGGGACGCGCTTGGCCTTACTTTCCAACAAGTACAAAAATACGAAAAAGGTACTAATCGTATCGGCGCCAGCCGGCTCCAGCAGATTTCCAATATCTTGCAGGTGCCGGTTTCGTTTTTCTTCGAAGGCGCGCCGCATCTACCCGGCCATCATTCCAGCGGCATGGGCGAAGCGCCCTCGCCTGCCTATGTGTCGGACTTTCTCGCCACCTCCGATGGCCTCTCGCTGACCAAGTCGTTCATGAAGATCAAGAGCAGCAAGCTGCGCCGGCGCATCGTCGATCTGGTCGAGCAAATCGCGGGCGACGAGTAAGGCTTGGGCCGGGCCCATCGTTAAAGGGATTACTGCCCACTGCTGCCCGCATCTTGACCTTGTCCATCGCCACTGCAAGAACCACCCCGGACATGACGCTGCCTTAAAGGCGCGCCACGGGAGGAGTTTCAGCTGTGGCTCACACCAATTTTCTGTTCACCAGCGAGTCAGTTTCCGAAGGTCATCCGGACAAGGTCTGCGACCAGATTTCCGACGCGGTGCTCGACGCTTTCCTGGAAAACGACATCAAGCTCGGCATCGCCGACGACAGCCAGGTGAATACAAGGCTCGGCTGCGAAACGCTGTCCACCACCAACAAGATCGTCATCGCCGGCGAAGGCCGCGGCCAGGCCCCGTTCTTCCACAAGCATGGCGCCAAGGTGGTGGTAGATCGCGAACTGATCGCGCAGATCGCGCGCGACGTGGTCAAGGACATCGGTTACGACCAGGACGGCTTTTCCTATTACGGCGCCGATATCGAGGTGCTGTTGCACGGTCAGTCACCCGACATCGCCATGGGCGTGAATGCCAAGAAGAAAAAAGGCGGCGAGGAAGAAGGCGCCGGCGATCAGGGCATGATGTTCGGCTTCGCCTGCACCGAGAGCGAGGTCTACGAAAAGAATTCCTTCATGCCGGCGCCGATCTATTTCGCGCATAAAATATTGAAAGTACTTTCCGATAAGCGCCGCTCCGGCCAATTGTTCGACCTGCAACCCGATGCCAAGAGCCAGGTCACGATTCGTTACGTCAACGGCAAGCCGGTCGGCTGCACTAAAGTCGTCGTCTCGACCCAGCACAATGAGAAAAGCCGCAACGGCAAGAAATATACGCCGGGCATGGTCAAGGAATTGATCGCCAGCGCGGTCGAGTCCGCCCTGCCGAAGGGCTGGATGCCGCAGCGGCCTTCCGACTTCCTGGTCAACCCGACCGGCAATTTCGTGATCGGCGGCCCCGACGGCGACTGCGGCCTCACCGGCCGCAAGATCATCGTCGACACTTACGGCGGCTATGCCCCGCATGGCGGCGGCGCCTTCTCCGGCAAGGACCCGACCAAGGTCGACCGCTCAGCCGCCTACGCCGCGCGCTATCTCGCCAAGAACGTGGTCGCCGCCGGCGTGGCCGAGCGCTGCACCATCCAGGTTGCCTATGCGATCGGCGTCGCCGACCCAATGTCGGTCTTGGTCGACACCCACGGCACCGGCAAGGTGCCGGAGAGCAAACTGGAGAAGGTGCTGCCCGAGCTGTTCCCGCTGCGCCCAACCAATATTCGCCGCAGCCTCAAGCTCAGCCGCCCGATCTACCGGCGCACCGCGGCCTACGGCCATTTCGGCCGCGCCCCCGAAAAGGACGGCGGCTTTTCGTGGGAGAAGACCGATCTTGCCGACGCCATCCGCCGGGCGGTGAAATAATTTACTGCCATGCGCGGGCTTGACCCGCGCATCCATGCGGCGTTTCTGCTCGCCGCAAGGCTTCATGGATTGCCGGGTCAAGCCCGGCAATGACAATGGCAGAGGCTCGCGACATTAAATCCAAATCGCAGCGCGCCTTCTTCGGCCGGCGCAAGGGTCATGCACTGAAGCCGCGCCAGGCCGCGCTGTTCGACACGCTGCTGCCGCGCGTCGCGCTCGACTTGACCAAACCGGCGCCTGCCGACCTGCGCGCATTGTTCGGCAAGGTCGACGACGTGCGTCTCGAAATCGGTTTCGGCGGCGCCGAACATCTGATCGATCAAGCGACAACGAATCCGGCGAGCGGTTTCATCGGCAGCGACGCATTCGTCAACGCCATCGCCAAGGCGCTCGCCGCCGTCGACGCCAACAAGCTAGGCAATGTCCGTTTGCATTTCGGCGATGCCAGCGCACTCATCGACTGGCTGCCGGCGGAAAGCCTCGCGCGCATCGACCTGCTCTATCCCGATCCGTGGCCGAAGCGGCGGCACTGGAAGCGGCGTTTCATCCAGGACGACAATCTCAAGCGGCTGGCGCGCCTGCTCAGGCGCGGCGGCGAATTGCGCTTTGCCACCGATATTGCCGACAACGCGGCTTACGCGCTGGCGCGCGTGCTGCGCTCACCCGATTTCGTCTGGACGGCCGAGGCGGCCGCCGACTGGCGCCAGCCGTGGGGCGATTTTGCCGGTACGCGCTACGAAGCCAAGGCCAAGCGCGAAGGCCGCACGCCGGGGTATTTTATTTTCCGGCGCAGCTAGCGGTCATCGGCGCTCATGGGCCGGCATGGGCCGGCATGACGGCGTGCGGTGCTACTCGCCGCTATCCTGTTTCACCTGCCAGAACCGCACCACGCGCTGCGCGGTGGTCGCGGTCAGCCGCTCGAAATTCTCGCGCGCGGCATCGAGCGTTTCTTTCAAGGGTTTGGCGCCGGGCCGCGCATTGATGATCTCGCACACGGTCGGCCAGCCGAAGCCGCCCGCGCGCGCCAGGATCAATACCGGATCGGCGCGCTCGCCGTTGATCAGCCGGTCCACCACTTCGACCGGCACCGTGCTGATGGTTGCGAGCGCCGCAACGGTCTCTTCATACTGGCCGGTCTTGGCATATTGGGCGACGTCGGCCTCGGTGAGATTGCGCTCCTTGTTGAGCGTCTGCACTCTCGCCAGCGCCGCCGTGTAGCTGCGCGGCGCCGCCTTGGCGGCGACTTCGTCGGTCACCTTCGCCAGCACGCGGCGGATTTCGGCCTGCGTTGCCGCCTTGGCCTGCGCCAGCAGGCGCCTCTGCACCACCTCGCTCGCCCGCATCAGCAATTCGCGGAACAGGCGCGGCGGAATATCCTCGCGCAGGCCGACCTTCTCGGCCAAGACGCCGTCGCGCTCGGCGCGCTTGACCAGTGTGGTGAACGCATTCTCCGACAGTTGCGCCTTGCGATTGGTGGCAACGCTGCGCACCACGTCGCCATCGCCGCGATGCACCAGCACGTCCGACAAGCCTTCGCTGATCGCCGGGCGGACGGACATCGCCAGCAGGTGCGCCTGGCTCTTGGTCTCGGCGATATATTTAAGATCGGGGTCGTCGATACGGGACTGCTTGAGCACCGGGCCGGCAACGGCAATATCGTCGTTCTTGGCGAGCCTCGTCACCACTCCATGCGGCGCGTTCGGCACCGGCGCGATCCGGCGCGCAAGCTCGGCAAGCGCCTTGACCTCGATTTCCTCGATCAGGCAGCCGATGACGTCGTCGAACAGCGCGACGTGTTCATCTTTGAAGCGCACCGCGCCGTCGAGAAACAGGCTGGTGATGCGGCGCAGCGTTTCGGCACGCTTTTCCGCCGAGCCATGCTGGACGACCTCTTCCAATTCGGGAAGCAGCGAGGCTGGAACGCTCATTGCAAAAACCTGCACAAACGGCGGTTGGATTTCGTGCGATCCGAGATTTAACGCATTTTTAGGGGCAGATTCTGAAGGAAGGGTTAGCTGCAAAAACCGCCGTCGCCCTTGCATGATGCCCGGAAATCGCTATATTTCCGGTTGTTTACGACACCCTCATAACCGATCGGTTTTGAGAGTGGGTCCCCTGGGGCCCGCTCTTTTTTGTTACCAAAATGGCCGCAAACGAGGCACGACAGGCGGATGCAACCGCCACCCAAAGCGAGACCGAACCGCGGCTGATCGTCGAGCCGGGGCTCGCTGCCCGTGTCGCTACCATCGCCGAGCCGGTGATCGAAGCACTTGGATACCGGCTGGTGCGGGTCAAGGTTTCGGCCGCCGACGGCTGCACCGTGCAGATCATGGCGGAGCGGCCGGACGGCAGCATGGTGGTCGAGGACTGCGAGACGGTATCGCGCGCGCTGTCGCCGGTGCTCGACATGGCCGATCCGATCGAGCGCGCCTACCGGCTGGAAATATCGTCGCCCGGCATCGACCGGCCGCTGGTGCGCAAATCCGATTTCGACCGTTATGCCGGCCATCTGGTCAAGATCGAGATGGAAATCCCGATCGACGGCCGCAGGCGCTTCCGCGGCATGCTCGACGGCACCGAAGGCGAGGCCGCGCGTATCCACCGCGATGACGCGAGCGAAGCTGAGCAAGCGGACGTTCTGCTTCCGATCGATAAAATGAGCGAAGCCAAGCTGGTGCTCACCGACGAACTGGTGCGGCAGGCTTTGCGGCGCGAGAAGGCCGCCAAGCGCGAATTGCGCGCGGCGAAACGAGAACAACGACTAAGCAGGCATAAGTCCGGTCATGCCGGGCATGACGCAGGCGCATGATCCCGAAAAGTGGGAACCGGTTTTCGGAAAAGATCATGCGCGAAACAAAAGAAGGAGACTGAGCTATGGCAGTCAGCGCCAACCGGCTCGAACTGTTGCAAATTGCCGACGCGGTGGCCCGCGAAAAGGCGATCGACCGCGGCATTGTCATCGCCGCCATGGAAGAAGCCATCGCCAAGGCGGCACGCTCGCGCTACGGCGCGGAAACCGACGTGCATGCCGAGATCGAGCCGAAGACCGGCGATTTGCGCCTCACCCGCCATATGCTGGTGGTCGAGGCGGTGGAGAACCCGTCCAACCAAATCACCCTGGAAGGCGCTCGCAAGCACCATCCGGCAGCCCAAGTGGGCGACACCATTGCCGACCCGCTGCCGCCGCTCGAATACGGCCGCATCGCCGCGCAGTCGGCCAAGCAGGTGATCGTGCAAAAAGTAAGGGAGGCCGAGCGCGACCGGCAATATGCCGAGTACAAGGACCGCATCGGCGACATCGTCAACGGCATCGTCAAGCGCGTCGAGTACGGCAACGTGGTGGTCGATCTCGGCCGCGGCGAGGCGATCGTGCGGCGCGACGAGATGCTGCCGCGCGAGGTGTTCCGCAACGGAGATCGTATCAGGGCCTATATCTACGACGTGCGGCGTGAGCCGCGCGGACCGCAGATTTTTCTCTCGCGCACGCATCCGCAATTCACCGCCAAGCTGTTCGCCCAGGAAGTGCCGGAAATCTACGACGGCATCGTCGAGGTGAAGGCGGTTGCCCGCGATCCCGGCTCGCGCGCCAAGATCGCGGTGATCTCGCGCGATTCATCGGTCGATCCGGTCGGCGCCTGCGTCGGTATGCGCGGCTCGCGCGTGCAGGCGGTAGTGAACGAATTGCAGGGCGAGAAGATCGACATCATTCCGTGGTCGCCCGACATCGCCACCTTCGTGGTCAACGCGCTGGCGCCGGCGGAAGTCGCCAAAGTCGTGCTCGACGAGGACAAGGAGCGCATCGAGGTGGTGGTGCCCGATCAGCAATTGTCGCTCGCGATCGGCCGACGCGGGCAGAACGTGCGGCTGGCCTCGCAGCTCACCGGCTGGGACATCGACATCCTCACCGAGCAGGAAGAATCCGAGCGCCGTCACGCCGAATTCGAAAGCCGCACCAAGATTTTCGTCGAGGCGCTCAACCTCGATGAAGTCGTCGGTCAGTTGCTCGCTTCCGAAGGCTTCGGCTCGATCGAGGAACTGGCGCTGGTGGACGAGAAGGAAATCGCCGGCATCGAGGGCTTCGACGAGGAGACCGCGCGCGAACTGCAGGAGCGCGCCAAGGAATATCTCGACAAGCTGGAATCCGAACTCGATGCCAAGCGTGTCGAATTGGGCGTCGAGGATGCGGTCAAGGAGGTGCCCGGCGTCACCACCAAGATGCTGGTCGCGCTTGGCGAGAACGGCGTGAAGACCGTGGAAGACCTCGCCGGCTGTGCCACCGACGATCTGAACGGTTGGACCGAGCGCAAGGACGGCGAGAGCAAACACGAGCCCGGCTTCTTCGACGGCCTCGACGTCGCGCGCGAGGACGCCGAAGGCATCATTATGCAGGCACGGCTCAAGGCCGGCTGGGTGACCGAAGCCGAGCTGGCGCCGCCGCCCGCGCCGGAAGCCGAGGCGGAAGCGGCGCCGGCGGACGCACCGCCGGCCAGCGCTTAAGGGAGATCGGCACCGGCGATGCTGGCAAGCGCGCTAGACAGCGAGCAGGACGGCGAACTCGACCGCGGCGCGACCCATGTCGCACCGGGGACGGCGCGTCATTGCGCGCTGCTGCGCACGCTCAAGCCGGTCGACGAGATGATCCGCTTCGTGGTCGGACCCGGCGGCGACGCGGTGCCCGACGTCAAGCGCAAACTGCCCGGGCGCGGCATCTGGATCACCGCCACACGCTCGGCGCTCGAGGAGGCGATCGGGCGCAACGTGTTTGCCCGCGGCTTCAAGCGTAACGTGCGCCTCGCCGCCGATCTGGCGGCGTCAACCGAGCGGCTGCTCGAGACGAGCGCGCTCGATGCGCTGGCGATCGCCGGCAAGGCCGGTCAGGTCATCGGCGGCTTCGCCAAGGTGGAAGCGGCCATTGGCCGCGACGATCTCGTGGCGCTGATCCATGCCAGCGATGCGGCGGCCGACGGAAAGCGCAAGCTGGATGCGGCGTTACAGCGCAAAGCGCTTGAAAAATCGCAGGAAATCGCAATCGTCGGGTCATTTTCCGGCGCGCAATTGGATTTGGCATTGAACCGCCCAAATGTGGTACATGCAGCCCTGCTTGCCGGACCCGTGAGCGAGACATTTCTCGCTCGTGCCAAGCGCTTAAGCCGCTTTCGGACCGGAAATTCGCCCGAACTGGTTAGCGCGATGGCGCCGACGGATGGCGCACGAGGACAGAATACGTAGATGAGCGAAACGAAGAACCCTGGCGAAAAGAAACTGAGCGTCTCGAGCAAGCTGACGCTCAAGCCGCGCACCGAGACGGGCGTGGTGCGCCAGAGCTTCAGTCATGGCCGCAGCAAGCAGGTCGTAGTCGAGAAGGTCAAACGCCGCTCGATCGGCGGCACGGTTGAGCTCAAGAGCGAGCCGGCTGTGGTCGAGACGGCGAGGAAGCCCGCGGCCAAAGCCGCGCCGGCGCCAGCCGAGGCACCGAAGCCGTCTGGGGTCGTCTTACGCACGTTGACCGACGAGGAGCGCACCGCGCGCGCCCATGCGCTCGCCAATTCGCGCGTGCGCGAAGCCGAAGAGCGCAAGATCGCCGAGGAAGAGGCGCGCCGCCGGCAAAGCCGCGAGGTGGTCGACAAGACCGAGCGGGAAGCCGCCGAAGCGCGCAAGCGCGAGGAAGACGATCGCCACAAGCACGAGGAAGACGCCAAGCGCAAGGCTGGCGAAGTCGCCAAGAAGCGCTTCGGCGAAGACGAGATCAAGAAGGCCGCCACCGGCCGCATGACGCTGGAAGCCGACGACGATGAGGCACCGCGCACCTCGCGGCGTCCCGGCGGCGCCGCGCGCCCGGCCACGGCCCGTCCCGCCGCACCGCGCGGCGCGCCGGCGAAAGAGCGCGGCCGCCTCACGCTGGTGACCGCGCTGCGCGCCGATGAGGTGCGCGAGCGTTCGGTCGCCTCATTCCGCCGCCGCACCCAGCGGCTCAAGGGCCAGGCCTCCGCCGAGCCGAAGGAAAAGCTCGTGCGCGAAGTTACCATTCCCGAAGCGATTTCGATTTCGGATCTTTCCAACCGCATGTCGGAACGCGCCGTCGACGTGATCCGCCTGCTGATGCAGCAGGGACAGATGCTGCAGATCAACGACGTGATCGACGCCGACACCGCCCAGCTGATCGCCGAGGAAATGGGCCACAGCGTGCGCCGCGTATCGGAAGCCGACGTCGAGGAAGGCCTGTTCGACGTTGCCGACGATCCGGGCCAGGCCATGCCGCGCGCGCCGGTGGTCACCGTCATGGGCCATGTCGACCACGGCAAGACCTCGCTGCTCGACGCCATCCGTTCGAGCAATGTGGTGGCCGGCGAAGCCGGCGGCATCACCCAGCACATCGGCGCCTATCAGGTCACCGCGCCCAGCGGTGCCAAGATCACCTTCATCGACACGCCCGGCCACGCCGCCTTCACCGCCATGCGCGCGCGCGGCGCCAAGGTCACCGACATCGTGGTGCTGGTGGTCGCCGCCGACGACGGCGTGATGCCGCAGACGGTGGAAGCGATTCATCACGCCAAGGCGGCAAAGGTGCCGATCATCGTCGCCATCAACAAGATCGACAAAGCCGACGCTAAACCGGAGCGCGTGCGCACCGACCTGCTGCAGCATGAGATCCAGGTCGAATCCATGGGCGGCGACGTGGTCGACGTGGAAGTCTCCGCCAAAGAGAAACTCAATATCGACAAGCTCTTGGAAATGATCGGCTTGCAAGCCGAAATCCTCGACCTCAAGGCCAATCCCGACCGTCCGGCCGAAGGCACCGTGATCGAAGCCAAGCTCGACCGCGGCCGCGGCCCGGTGGCGACCGTGCTCATTCAGCGCGGTACGCTCAAGGTCGGCGATCTGGTGGTGGCCGGTGCCGAGTGGGGCCGCGTGCGCGCCCTGGTGTCGGACACCGGCGAGCCGATCGAGACCGCCCGCCCCTCGACCCCGGTCGAGGTGCTCGGCTTCTCCGGTACGCCCGATGCCGGCGACCGGCTGGCGGTGGTCGAGAACGAAGGCCGCGCCCGCGAAGTCACCGACTATCGCGCCCGCCAGAAGCGCGAGAAGTCGTCCGCGCGCGCCACCGGCATGCGCGGCTCGCTCGAACAGATGATGGCGCAGGCCAAGACCTCGGGCCGCAAGGAATTCCCGCTGGTGATCAAGGCCGACGTGCAGGGCTCGCTGGAAGCCGTCATCGGCTCGCTCGACGGGCTCGGCACCGACGAGGTGGCGGCGCGCGTGCTGCATGCCGGCGTCGGCGGCATTTCCGAATCCGATGTGACGCTGGCCGAGGCCTCCGGCGTTCCGATCATCGCCTTCAACGTGCGCGCAAACAAGGAAGCGCGCGAGGCGGCCGAACGCGCCGGCATCGAAATCCGCTACTACAACATCATCTACGATCTCGTCGACGACGTGAAAAAGGCGATGTCCGGCCTGCTGGCGCCGACCTTGCGCGAGACCATGCTGGGCAACGCGCAGATCCTGGAAATCTTCAAGGTCTCCAAGGTCGGCAACATCGCCGGCTGCCGCGTCACCGACGGCACCGTGGAGCGCGGCGCCAATGTGCGGCTGATCCGCGACAATGTGGTGATCCACGAGGGCAAGCTCAGCCAGCTCAAACGCTTCAAGGATGACGCGCGGGAAGTGTCCGCCGGCATGGAATGCGGCATGGCCTTCGAGGGTTACCAGGACATGCGGCAAGGCGACGTGATCGAATGCTACCGGGTGGAGACGATTCAACGCAGCCTGTGAGTCCAATTCTCACGGCTTCGGTCTAGAAACTCTCCGCCATCTCCACTGTCATGCCCGGGCTTGACCCGGGCATCCCGCTTAGGGAAGCGCATTGCCCTCCTGATCGGGATGGCCGGGACAAGCCCGGCCATGACGAATGAAGCTATTGGATCCATATGACGCGCAAGAAATCACACCGCGAGACCAGCGCCCCCGGAGGCTCGCAGCGCCAGTTGCGCGTCGGCGAACTGGTGCGCCACGCCATGGCCGAGATGCTGACGCGCGGCGACGTGCATGACCCGGTGATCGAGGGCCATCTCATCACCGTGCCGGAGGTGCGCATGACCGCCGACTTGCGGCTCGCCACCGTCTACATCATGCCGCTCGCCGGCCGCGACACCGAACAGGTGCTCGCCGCCTTCGAACGTCACAAGAAATACCTGCGCGGGGAAATCGCGCACCGCGTCAATCTGAAATTCGCGCCCGATATCCGCTTTCGCATCGACGAGCGCTTCGCGGAAGCCGAGCGCATCGACAAACTGTTGCGCTCGCCTGCGGTCAAGCGCGATGTTGAGAAAGAGGACGACGATGAGTGACACGCAAACCACGGACTCGCTTCACCTCCCCCGCTTGCGGGGGAGGTCGGATCGCGAAGCGATCCGGGAAGGGGAATAAGCGTGATCGAGCGCCCCCTCGCCATCCCTCCCCCGCAAGCGGGGGAGGGCGCCGTTCCGCCTAAGCGCCGACAGCAATTCAAACGCGACAAGCGCGACGTGCATGGCTGGCTGGTGCTCGATAAACCGGTCGGCATGACCTCCACCCATGCGGTCAGCGTGGTCAAGCGCCTGTTCTCGGCCAAGCGCGCGGGACACGCCGGCACCCTCGACCCGCTCGCCTCCGGCGCACTGCCGATCGCGCTCGGCGAAGCCACCAAGACGGTCCCCTTCGTGATGGACGGCCGCAAGCTCTACCAATTTACCATTCAATGGGGCGAGGAACGCGACACTGACGACGCCGAGGGCCGCGTCATCGCCGCGAGCGAGCAACGCCCGTCGGCCGACGCCATCCGCGCTTTATTGCCGTCCTATACCGGAAGCATCCAGCAGGTGCCGCCGCGCTATTCGGCCATCAAGATCGCCGGCGAACGCGCCTACGACCTCGCCCGCGACGGCGAGACGGTGGAACTCGCGGCCCGCCCGGTCGAAATCACCCGCTTGGAGCTGATCGCCACCCCCGATCCCGAGCATGCGGTACTGCATGCCGAATGCGGCAAAGGCACCTATGTCCGCTCGCTCGCCCGCGATATGGGCCGCGCTTTGGGCTGTTTCGGTCATGTCAGCGCGCTGCGCCGGGTCGCGGTCGGGCCGTTTGGCGAAAAAACCATGATTTTACTGGAACAATTGGAGGCCGTGTGCCATAGAGCCGCGGCCGGCGAGGCTAGCCTCGCCGACGCTCTCATGCCCGTTGAGACCGCGCTGGACGACATCCCGGCGCTGGCCATCAGTCGGGCGGATGCGGCGAGGCTGCACCGAGGCCAAGCCGTTTTGTTGCGCGGACGGGACGCTCCCAATTTCCGTGGACCAGTCTATGCCACGGCATCGGGCCAACTGGTGGCTCTGGCCGAACTGGATCACGGCGAAATCGTCCCCAAGCGCGTGTTCAACCTCGCCGGCCTGATCGGCAGCGCCGGACCGAAGAAAGGATGACCGATGTCGGTAACCGCCGGCCGCAAGGCCGAAGTAATCAGTGCATTCGCCAACAAGCCCGGCGACACCGGGTCGCCCGAAGTGCAGGTGGCGATCCTGTCGGAACGCATCAATAATCTCACCGAGCATTTCAAGACCCACGTCAAGGATAACCATTCCCGCCGTGGCTTGCTCAAGATGGTGAGCCAGCGCCGCACGCTGCTCGATTATCTGCGGCGCAGCAACGAAGCTAGCTACAAGACTTTGATCGAGAAGCTCGGCATCCGCCGATGATTTTGTACCCGCGTGAGGCGCGATTAAAGCCCCGCGCGTTCCGTGAGCGATGCGTGTGACGCGTTCGCTCAATTTATCCGGTGGCGATGGCGCTGCCGGCGACAAGCGGGCCCCGAAAAGGTTCGGCCCCGCGACAAGGCTAGGTTCTGAACGCCATGGCAGGATCGCCAGACGCTGTTCGCTTCACGACCGTGACGCGCTGCAGTTTCTTGCCGTCTTGCTCATGGCATTCAGGTCCGGCCGGAAACCATGAGAGAAAAACGCAATGTTCGATATTCATCGAGTTGAACTCGACTGGGGCGGACGCAAGCTCACCCTCGAGACTGGCCGGGTAGCGCGGCAAGCCGACGGCGCTGTGCTCGCCACCTACGGCGAGACCACGGTGATCGCCACCGTGGTGGCGGCCAAGCAGCCGAAGGAAGGCATCGACTTCCTGCCGCTGACCGTCAACTACACAGAAAAATATTACGCGGCCGGCCGCATTCCCGGCGGCTTCTTCAAGCGTGAGCGCGGGCCGACCGAAAAGGACACGCTGACCTCGCGCCTGATCGACCGCCCGATCCGTCCGCTGTTCGCCGACGGCTGGCGCTGCGACACCCAGATCATCATCACCGTGCTGTCGCACGATCTGGAGAACGATCCCGACATCCTCGCCATGGTCGCGGCCTCGGCCGCACTCACGCTGTCCGGCGCGCCCTTCATGGGCCCGATCGGCGGCGCCCGCGTCGGTTTCGTCAACAACGAATACGTGCTCAACCCGACGCTCGACGAGATGGTGGAGAGCCAGCTCGACCTGGTGGTCGCCGGCACCACCGACGCGGTGCTGATGGTCGAATCGGAAGCCAAGGAGCTCAGCGAAGAAATCATGCTGGGCGCGGTGATGTTCGGCCACCGGCATTTCCAGCCGGTGATCGACGCCATTATCAAGCTCGCGGAAAAAGCAGCGAAGGAGCCGCGCGATCTCGCGGTGCCGGACAACACCAAGCTGGAAAAGGAAATCCTCGGGCTGGTCGAGAAGGACCTGCGCACCGCCTATTCGATCGCCGCCAAAATGGAACGGCAGAACGCTGTCGCCGCGGCGAAGGAAAAAGTCATGGGGCACTTCTTCCCCGGCGGCGCCGACAATCCCGACTACAACAAGCTGCACGTCGCCGCCGTGTTCAAGGAGCTGGAAGCCAAGATCGTACGCTGGAATATTCTCGACACCTCAAAGCGCATCGACGGCCGCGACCTCAAAACCGTGCGCCCGATCGTGGCGGAGGTCGGCGTATTGCCGCGCGCGCACGGCTCGGCGCTGTTCACCCGCGGCGAGACCCAGGCGCTGGTGGTGGCGACACTGGGTACTGGCGAAGACGAGCAATATATCGACGCGCTGCAGGGCACCTACAAAGAGACCTTCATGCTGCACTACAACTTCCCGCCCTTCTCGGTCGGCGAAACCGGCCGCATGGGCGCGCCCGGACGGCGCGAAATCGGCCACGGCAAGCTCGCCTGGCGCGCGCTGCATCCGCTGCTGCCGAAGGCGGAGGAGTTCCCCTACACCATCCGCCTGGTCTCTGAGATCATGGAGTCGAACGGCTCCTCGTCGATGGCGACCGTGTGCGGCTCCTCGCTGGCGCTGATGGATGCCGGCGTGCCGTTGAAACGGCCGACCGCCGGTATCGCCATGGGCCTGATCCTGGAGGACAAGCGTTTTGCCGTTCTGTCCGACATCCTCGGCGACGAGGACCATCTCGGCGACATGGACTTCAAGGTGGCCGGCACCGAAGACGGCATCACCTCGTTGCAGATGGACATCAAGATCGCCGGCATTACCGAAGAGATCATGAAGGTGGCGCTCGGCCAGGCGAAAGACGGCCGCCTGCACATCTTGGGGGAAATGGCCAAGGCGCTGACCAGCGCGCGTGCCGAGCTCGGCGAGCATGCCCCGCGCATCGAGATGTTCAAGATCCCGACCGACAAAATCAGGGAAGTGATCGGCACCGGCGGCAAGGTGATCCGCGAGATCGTCGAGAAGACCGGCGCCAAGATCAACATCGAAGACGACGGCTCGGTCAAGGTGGCCTCCGCCGACGGCGAGTCGATCAAGGCGGCGATCAACTGGATCAAGTCGATTGCATCCGACCCGGAGCCCGGCAAGATCTACGACGGCACCGTGGTCAAAGTGATGGACTTCGGCGCCTTCGTGAACTTCTTCGGCGCCAAGGACGGTCTGGTGCACATCAGCCAGCTCGCGTCGCGCCGGGTGAACAAGGTCACCGACGTGGTCAAGGAAGGCGACAAGGTGAAGGTCAAGCTCCTTGGCATGGACGAGCGCGGCAAGGTGCGGCTGTCCATGAAGGTGGTCGATCAGACCACCGGCGAGGACCTCGAAGGCAAGCAAAAGGCCGAGGGCGGCGACCAGCCGCACACGGCGCAAGGCGGCGCGGCGGAGTAAACTATTCTGTCATCACCGGGCCGCCACGAAGCGGCGTGACCCGGTGATCCCGCTTAGGACGGCATGGTACCAACCTAAGCGAGATGGCACCGCAACGCGGGCTTGCCCGAGTTGCGCGCAAATAACCTGCTGCAAGTCGGCTATAGCCGACTTGTGCAGTGTCAAGCCCGGCCATGACGAGTAAATAATCGGGCGGCCCCAGCGGCCGCCCTTTTCATTTCGGCACCGCCACGCCGAGCGCCTGCACGATGATTCGGCCCAACGCCTCGAAATCATTTTTTCGCGGCGAGGTACGCCGCCAGGCCAAGCCAATGGTGCGCGCCGGCTGCGGCTCGCTGAAACGCAGGAGCTTTACGCGGGCGTCGCGTCCCTCGGCGTCGACCGCGACCTCCGGCAGCAGCGTCACGCCGTAGCCGTTCGCCACCATCTGCATCACCGTCGCCAGCGAGGTCGCGCCCAATCCCGCCGCGGTGTCGCGACTGGATGCATTAAGCTTAGGCGCGGCGCAGAACGCCAGCGCCTGGTCGCGCAGGCAGTGGCCCTCCTCCAACAAAATGAGCCGGCGCGGGTCGACATCCGCGACACCCACTTTGCCGCGCGCCGGCAGCGCGTCGCCCGCCGGCACCGCCAGCAGAAAGGCATCGTCGAACAGGACCAGCGTCTCGACCTCGACGCCCTCCACCGGCAGCGCCAGCAGCGCGGCATCGAGCTCGCCGCCGACGAGCTCGTCGAGCAGCGGCTTGGTCTGCGTCTCGCGCACTTCCAGCCGCAATTGCGGATATTTCGCCTGCAGCCGCGGCAGCACGCGCGGCAAAATGTAAGGCGCCAGCGTCGGAATGATGCCGAGGCGAAGCGGGCCGCTGAGCAGGTCACGGTGGCGGGCGAAATCGACCAGGTCGCGGGTGGCGGTGAGGATTTGCTCGGCGCGCTCTGCCACCTCAAGGCCGGCGTCGGTGACCACGACCTCGCCCGGCCGCCGCTCCACGAGCTGGGCGCCGAGCTCACGCTCGAGCTCGCGCACCTGCATGGACAGCGCCGGCTGGGTCACCGCGCAGTCGGCTGCCGCCCGCCCGAAATGCCGGTGGCGCGCGAGCGAGGTGAGATAACGCAATTGGCGCAAGGTGATCATGCCGATAAGATATCCTTATCGAAAGGCACAATCAATACGATTAGACCTGATGACGCCCGCGTGCCTAATTATCCCTCGACCTAGCCCCTAGATACCCAACAAGCCCCCGAGCACTCACAGAAGTCATCATAGTTCGCTACGGAACAACCCGAAGAAATTTACCGAACACGATCGGAGAGAAACATGGACGCAAAGACTGACAAGAGCGCAGGCCAATGCCCCTTCATGCACCACACAACCGTTGGCGTGAGGTCCAGCCGCGACTGGTGGCCGAACCAGTTGAACCTCAACATGCTTCACCGGAACTCGTCATTGTCCAATCCCATGGGCGCGGCGTTCAATTACGCGGAGACGTTCAAGACGCTCGACCTCAAGGCCCTGAAGCAGGACCTCACCGCGCTGATGACGGACTCGCAAGCCTGGTGGCCAGCCGACTTCGGCCACTACGGCCCCTTGTTCATCCGCATGGCATGGCACAGCGCGGGCACCTACCGCATCGGCGATGGCCGCGGCGGCGCCGGCGCCGGCCAGCAGCGCTTCGCGCCACTCAACAGTTGGCCGGACAACGTGAACCTCGACAAGGCGCGCCGGCTGCTGTGGCCGATCAAGCGGAAGTACGGCGACAAAATCTCCTGGGCCGACCTGATAATCCTCGCCGGCAACGTGGCCCTGGAGTCGATGGGCTTCAAGACCTTTGGCTTTGCCGGCGGGCGCGCCGATGTCTGGGAGCCTGACGAAGACACCTATTGGGGCGCCGAGGACACCTGGCTTGGCGACAAGCGCTATAGCGGAGAGCGGAACCTCGAGAATCCCCTCGCCGCCGTGCAGATGGGTTTGATCTATGTGAATCCGGAAGGGCCGAACGGCAATCCCGATCCGCTCGCGGCTGCCATCGACATCCGTGAGACCTTTGCCCGTATGGCCATGAACGACGAGGAAACCGTCGCGCTCATCGCCGGCGGGCACACCTTCGGCAAGGCCCATGGCGCCGGCGACGCGGCGCTTCTAGGCGCTGAACCCGAAGCCGCCGGCCTTGAACTGCAAGGTCTCGGCTGGAAGAGCAGCTTCGGCAGCGGCAAGGGCGACGACACGATGGGCGGCGGTCCGGAAGTGACCTGGACCACGACGCCGACGAAGTGGAGCAACAACTTCTTCGAAAACTTGTTCGGCTACGAATGGGAACTGACCAAGAGCCCGGCCGGTGCGCAGCAGTGGGTGGCGAAGAATGCCCCGGAATCGGTGCCGTACGCGCAGGACAAGTCCAAGCATCGCAAACCAACCATGCTGACCACGGACCTCTCCTTGCGCTTCGACCCCGTCTACGAAAAGATTTCGCGGCGCTTCTACGAGCATCCGGATGAGTTCGCGGATGCCTTCGCCCGCGCGTGGTTCAAGCTGGTCCATCGCGACATGGGCCCACGCGCGCGCTATCTCGGCCCCGAGGTTCCGGCGGAGGAGCTGATCTGGCAGGACCCCGTCCCCGCAGTCGATCACAAACTGATCGACGCGAAGGATATCGCCGCGCTCAAGACGAAGATCCTCGCAGCCGGACTTTCCGTCTCCCAACTGGTCTCGACCGCTTGGGCTTCGGCGGCAAGCTTCCGCGGCTCCGACAAGCGCGGTGGCGCGAACGGGGCGCGCATCCGCCTCGCGCCGCAGAAGGATTGGGAGGTCAATCAGCCGAAGCAGCTTGCGACTGTGCTGCAGAAGCTCGAAGCGATCCAGAAGGATTTCAACGCCTCGGCCACCGGCGGCAAGAAGGTCTCGCTTGCCGACCTGATCGTGCTCGGCGGTTGCGCCGCGATCGAAGAAGCGGCGAAGAAAGCCGGCTCCAAGATCGAGGTTCCCTTCGCGCCCGGCCGCACCGACGCGACGCAGGAGCAGACCGACGTCGACTCCTTCGCTCCGCTCGAGCCGGTCGCCGACGGCTTCCGCAACTTCCAGAAGGCCAAATACGCCGTCACCGGTGAGGAACTGCTGATCGACAGAGCGCAATTGCTGACGCTGACCGCGCCTGAGATGACGGTCCTCATCGGCGGCTTGCGCGTGTTGGGTGCCAACCACGGCGGCTCCAAGCACGGCGTCTTCACCAAGCGGCCGGAGACCCTCAGCAACGACTTCTTCGTCAACCTGCTCGACATGGACACCGTGTGGAAGGCGAGCTCGGATGAAGAGGTGTTCGAGGGCCACGACCGCGCAACGGGCAAACCGAAGTGGATCGGCACCCGCGTCGACCTTGTCTTCGGTTCGAACTCACAGCTGCGCGCGCTCGCGGAAGTCTATGCGTGCGGCGACTCGCAAAAGAAGTTCGTGCACGACTTTGTGGCAGCCTGGACCAAGGTGATGAACGCCGATCGCTTCGACCTGGCCTGAGCGCTGCGAGCGGCCGCGTGCCCGCTGCCGCATTCACCAACTGCAAACGGCCGGGGACTTTCCCCGGCCGTTTATTGTTGCACGGGCTCCACATACTCAGGTCATGCGCGGGCTTGACCCGCGCATCCATGATGAGGCGTCGCGAGGCAAACCTTACATACCGCTAAGCTTATGGACCGGCCTCATGGATGGCCGGGTCAAGCCCGGCAATGACGGCCGAGAGGTCTACTGCCCGCCGCTGTTACCTTCAACCTCGCCCCCTGCGTTCTTGAGCGTGCCGGGCTGCGGCATGGCGATGACATTGTAACCGCTGTCGACAAAGTGCACCTCGCCGGTGACCCCGGTCGACAAATCCGACAGCAGGTACAGACCGGCGCCGCCCAGTTCCTCCAGCGTAACGCCGCGGCCAAGCGGCGAATATTTCTGCTGGAAGGCGAACATATAGCGCGCATCGGTGATGCCCGCTCCCGCCAGCGTGCGGATCGGACCTGCCGAGATGGCGTTGACGCGGATCTTCTGGTGCCCGAAGTCGACCGCCAGATAGCGAACCGACGCCTCCAGCCCGGCCTTCGCCACGCCCATCACGTTGTAGTTCGGCATAGCGCGCAGGCCGCCATTGTAAGTGAGCGTCACCATCGAGCCGCCGTTCGGCATCAGCGCGGCGGCGCGCGAGGCCGCTTCGGTAAAGGCGTAGCAGGAGATCACCATGGTGCGGATGAAATTCTCGCGCGTTGAGTCCGCGTAGCGGCCTTTCAGTTCCTCTTTGTTGGAATAGGCGACCGCGTGCACGAGGAAATCCATCGTGCCCCATTGCTGCTTGATTTCGCCGAACACGGCGTCGACCGAGGCGATGTCCTCGACGTCGCACGGCATCACGAACGAAGAGCCGGCCTGCTCGGCGAGCGGCTTCACGCGTTTTGCCAGCGCGTCGCCCTGGTAAGTGAAAGCGAGCTTGGCGCCGTGCGCATGCAGCATCTTGGCGATGCCCCAGGCGATCGAGTGGTCATTGGCGACCCCCATCACCAGCCCGCGTTTGCCTTCCATCAGTCCCGGCATTGCCTCACCTCAACTGTCGTCGCCCGCGCGAGTGAGTGCCCCAGTAACCTCGGCTGCTGGAATAAGGCAAGGCCCGAAGCGCATTCCACTCGCTCTCGCGTAAGCGGGAATCCAGAAGGGTACGGTGAATGAGCGGGAACTAGGTCCCCCGCTTTCGTGCGGACGAGCGGGAGAGGTCTTTACGCATCCACATGCTTGAGGACGATCGACGCATTGGTGCCGCCGAAGCCGAACGAATTCGACAGCACAGCGCCGAGCTTCACGTTGTCCTTGCGCTCACGCGCGATTGGCATGTCGGCGAAGGCGGGATCGAGATTCTCGATATTGGCGCTCTCGCAGATGAAGCCGTTGTTCATCATCAGCAGCGAGTAGATCGCCTCCTGCACGCCGGCAGCACCCAGCGAATGGCCGGTCAGCGACTTGGTTGCGGAAATCGGCGGACACTTGGCGCCGAATACCTTGCGGATCGCCTCGATCTCCTTGAGATCGCCGACCGGCGTCGCGGTCGCGTGTGGATTGATGTAGTCAATCGGCGCCTTGCAGGTTGCGAGCGCCATGTTCATGCAGCGCACCGCGCCCTCGCCGGAAGGCGCCACCATGTCGTAGCCGTCGGAAGTGGCACCGTAGCCGGCGACCTCGGCATAAATCCGCGCGCCGCGCGCTTTGGCGTGTTCGAGCTCTTCCAGCACCAAGACGCCGGCGCCGCCGGCTATGACGAAGCCGTCGCGGTCCGCATCGTAGGCGCGCGAGGCTTTCGCCGGCGTGTCGTTGTATTTTGACGACATCGCGCCCATGGCGTCGAACAGCACCGACAACGTCCAGTCGAGTTCTTCGCAGCCGCCGGCGAAGACCATGTCCTGTTTGCCCCATTGGATGATTTCGGCGGCGTTACCGATGCAATGGTTGGAGGTCGCGCAGGCCGAGGAAATCGAATAGTTGACGCCCTTGATCTTGAACCAAGTGGCGAGCGTTGCCGAGGCGGTCGACGACATCGCCTTCGGCACCGCGAACGGCCCGACCCGCTTCGGCCCTTTCGTGCGCGTGGTGTCGGCGGCATCGACAATGGCGCGCGCCGAAGGTCCGCCCGAGCCCATCACGATGCCGGTGCGTTCGTTGGAAATGTCCTTCTCCTCGACGCCGGAATCGCGGATCGCCTGTTCCATGGCGACATGGTTCCAGGCGGCGCCGCCGCCGAGGAAACGCATGGCGCGGCGGTCGACCACTTCCGCCGGATCGAGCGAGGGCGCGCCGTGCACCTGGCAGCGGAAGCCAAGCTCGGCATATTTCTCCGCGCGCACGATGCCGGATTTGGCCTCGCGCAAACTGGCCAGGACTTCCTGCGTGTTGTTGCCGATGGATGAGACGATGCCCATCCCGGTGACGACGACCCGTCTCATTGCCGTATTACCTCATTCGCGCCGTGGATTGCCGACGATTGGGCCAGACATGATTGCTAACATTTGGGTCGCCCCAGGCAACCATGCAACAGCGCAGGCTCTACTCAAACGCCGCTCGGTTGCAGCGCGTCTTCCTGCTTGAACAGGCCGACCTTCAGGTCAAGGGCCTTGTAAATTACGTTGCCATCCGCCGACAGCCAGCCGTCGCCAATGCCGAGCACTAGCTTCGAGCGCATCACCCGCTTTAAGTCGATGCCGTAGATGACCTTCTTCACCGTCGGCAGCACCTGGCCGGAAAATTTCAGTTCGCCCAGGCCCAAGGCCCTGCCCTTGCCCGGCGAGCCCAGCCAGCCGAGAAAAAAGCCCACCATTTGCCACAACGCGTCGAGGCCGAGGCAGCCCGGCATCACCGGATCGCCCTTGAAATGGCAAAGGAAAAACCAGAGGTCCGGCCTGACGTCGAGTTCGGCGCGGATCATGCCTTTGCCGTGTTCGCCGCCCTGTTCGGAAATCTCAGTGATGCGGTCGAACATCAGCATCGGCGGCAGCGGCAACTGGGCGTTGCCCGGCCCAAACAGCTCGCCCCGACCGCAGGCCAGCAAGTCTTCGTAGTTAAAGCTGTGACGCTTGGTGTCCATAAGTGCGATATCCACGCTGGGCGGGCCGGCTGGCTGAATTCCCATGCGCGGATTCGTAACACACCGAGTTCGAACCGGCAAAGATGGCGGCTCGGGGATGCGGCGATTCGGCCATCGAGGAACCCGCGATAAAATGCTACCGCCCAATTGCGAAGCAGTTGCATCTAGGCCGCCAATACGTATATGTTGCAATTGAAACAGGTTTTTACCGGCCGGCCATGGCCGGCTATTTGGACGTAGCCATGAGTTAAGCGCGTAGCTTCGGATTCCCCTCCGTCCCGACCGCCGCCATCGAGCCGGCTGACGACCGTTCGCTGCTCACCGGCTGCCCCTGGCATGACGTAAAGGCCATGCTGCGCCAGGTCGGCTTGCGGCCGACGCGCCAGCGCATGGCGCTCGGCTGGCTGCTGTTTGGCAAGGGCGACCGCCACCTCACCGCCGAAATGCTGTACGAGGAGGCGAGCCGCGCCAAGGTGCCGGTTTCGCTCGCCACCATCTACAACACGCTGCACCAATTCACCGAGGTCGGCTTGTTGCGCCAGGTGGCGGTCGAGGGCTCGAAGGCTTATTTCGATACCAATACCACCACCCACCACCACTTCTTCATCGAGGGCGCCGACGAATTGCTCGACATCCCCGGTGCCGACGTCGTGGTCGGCAAGACCCCGGTCCCGCCGGAAGGCTACGAGATCGCGCGCGTCGATGTGGTGGTGCGGCTAAGGCCGAAAAGCTAAGCGCCGATTAAACGTTTATTCGCTGTCGTGGCCGGGCTTGTCCCGGCCATCTCGTTTACCGGCGCACTATACCCCGATACTGATACGTAGGGTCGCCGGGTCGCCTCGCTGCGCGACACTCCTCGCCATGCGGTACTCTAATCCACCTTCTCGTTCGGATAGGCGCCCCACAGCCGCACCTGCCGGATCCAGCCGTCGAAATTCTTGCCCGCGAACTCACACCAGGCTCCGTTGCAGGATTTGATCTGCCCGAGCACGCCCGATTGCAAGCGGGCGGTCTCCGGCGCCGCCGCATCCGGGCTCTTATAAAGCGGCACCAGATCGTCCTTTAATGCCGGCACCACCACCGCGGAACGCTTGCCCGACAACAGCGAGTGGTAGACCCAGCCTTCCGCCCCTTCCCAGTCGCGAATGCGCCGCCAGTTCTCGAATTCGGCGGTGATCTCCACCGGCATGCCGGCGCGGGTATAGACCCAGCGTACCTCCTGATCCTTGTTGGGGCCGGAGCGCACATTGACCCGGTCCGACTTCAGACTGACGAAGCGCGGCACCGGCAAGCCGCTCACCGAGCCGGTGGCCAGATCGCCCGCTGCGGGCGCTGCGCCCGCCTGTACGGCCAAAAGCCCGGCGGCCAGTGCCGCGCAGCAATAGCGGCGGAAAACGGCGGCAAAGCTTTGTGTTGTCACTGCCATCTGGTAGGAAAAAGAACGGATTTTGACCCCATGCGTGCGGACCGGGAGTGTCGGCGAGCACGGTTAAAGAGGGCTGAACGGCGCCCCGCAGCGGCATCATGGCTGCCGGGCGCCGCGGCTAGACGGACATGCCGAAGACCAAAAAGCCGCTGGTCATCGTCACGCGCAAGCTGCCCGACAGCGTCGAGCTGCGCATGCGGGAACTTTTCGACGCCCGTTTCAACCCCGACGACAAGCCGATGACAGCGGCCCAGCTCGCGGAGGCGGTGAAGACCGCCGATGTGCTGGTGCCGACCGTCACCGACCGCATCGACGCAGCCGTGCTCTCGAAATCGGGGACCCAGCTCAAGCTGATCGCCAATTTCGGCAACGGCGTCGACAATATCGACGTCACCACCGCCGTGCAGCGCGGCATCACCGTCACCAATACGCCGGGGGTGCTCACCGAGGACACCGCCGATATGACCATGGCGCTGATCCTGGCGGTGCCGCGGCGCCTCGCCGAAGGCTCCACCGTACTCACCTCCGACAAGGACTGGACCGGCTGGACGCCGACCTGGATGCTCGGCCACCGCATCTGGGGCAAGCGTCTCGGTATCATCGGCATGGGGCGGATCGGCCAGGCGGTGGCGCGCCGCGCGCGCGCCTTCGGCCTGCAGATTCATTACCACAACCGCCGCAAGGTGGCGCCCAAGATCGAGGAAGAGCTCGACGCCACCTATTGGGAGAGCCTCGACCAGATGCTCGCGCGCATGGACATCGTCTCGGTCAATTGTCCGCACACGCCGGCGACCTATCACCTGTTGTCGGCGCGCCGGCTTAAAATGATGCGGCCCGAGGCCTATATCGTCAACACCTCGCGCGGCGAGGTGATCGACGAGAATGCGCTCGCGCGCATGCTCGAAGCCGACGAGATCGCCGGCGCCGGCCTCGACGTGTTCGAGCACGAGCCGGCGGTGAACCCGAAGCTGGTCAAGCTCGCACGCGCCGGCAAGGTGGTGCTGCTGCCGCATATGGGCTCGGCCACGCTCGAAGGCCGCGTCGACATGGGCGAGAAGGTCATCATAAACATCAAGACCTTCATGGACGGGCACCGGCCGCCGGACCGCGTGCTGCCGAGCATGTTATGAGGCGCTGCGCTCGATGCGCATTCTGCCGTCATCGTCGGGCTTGACCCGGCGATCCATGATGATCGTCCACGAATAACGACCGTAAGGTCATCTCCTGCCGTGATGCTTCATGGATGGCCAAGTCAAGCCCGGGCATGACACTGAGTATGTTGCGGCGCCAGCTCTATTTATGGATCGCCAAATCCCGAATTGTCGGCGTATCGGGCTACAATTATTCAATTGAATTTTATCTTCTGACGCCACCAATTCTTAATTGACGGCCGGTTGGCACCTCAACACGGACAACCTTTCCTTCACCAGCCAAAGCTATGCTGTTGTCGAAAGGCATTGATGCCCGGTCCGATCGTGAGGGAAAGTGCAGCAGCCATCACGGAAAAACGGGTACTATACGGCGCAACGTGCGGCTCAGATGCTGCGAGGTGAGGTGATCGACCTTTTCGCACAGGTCGAGCACGCCATTAACGCAGTTCTCGTTCACGCGGCCGCCTTGCCCGAATATAAGAGTCTAAGGCCGGCGTTCCCGCACCTCTTGGGTCAAAAGCTCGAACGTCTTCGTCAGCTTAAGACCGAGGTCGGCCCCTTACGCACACATGCTAACGGAGTTGCCCCCCTTATCGATAAACTCGCCCCGTTTGAGGACCTTCGACACTTTATGGCGCATGGCATAGTCGAAGTAGCGCTCAAGCAGAGTGGCGAGCCGATTTACGTTTTCTGTATTAGCTGTGCTTCTTCTTGCGGCTCGAAATGTTCCACGCTCACACTCACCCGACCAGACGCTCAACGCCGCACGGCGCGGCTCGCGGCCACTGTGAGAGCCTTGGCATCGAAGCTCGAAGCAATAATGGATGGCATAGACAAACCGTCGAAGAGTCGCGTGAATGGACAAGCTGGCTAATGGCGTTTTTTGGACGTGCCTAACCTTCAACAGAGTGTTTGGTGTTGGGGCAAAGCGGAAATAAATCGCCGCAAAGCGGATATTGGCCAACTACCGTTCACCAATCCCGATTTATATGTACACGGCCTAATTTGAATAAGCGAATAAATCCCTGATCGTCGGCTCGTTGCCGCTCAGCGGATTGGCCGAGTCCCATTCATAGCTCAGCGTCTCGAAGCGCATCGAGCGCGCGTCGACCATCAGCAGGCGCCCGACCAGGCCCTCGCCGAAGCCGACGATCTCGCGGATCACCTCCAGCGCCATCAGCGAGCCGAGCACGCCGGGCAGCGCGCCCAGGATGCCGGCCTCCGCGCAGGCCGGCACGGTGCCGGCCGGCGGCGGCTCGGGAAATAGACACCGGTAGGTCGGATTGCGCACTCCGTCGGCGCGCGACTCGTGCGCGCGCAAGGTGGTGAGCGAGCCGTCGAAAGTGCCGACCGCGGCGGTGACCAGCGGCTTGCCGGCAAAATAACAGGCGTCGGAGACAAGATAGCGCGTGGCGAAATTGTCGGAGCCGTCGGCAACGATGTCGTACTTCGCGATCAGGGCGAGCGCATTGGCCGCTTCAAGGCGCGCCATATGCGTTTCGATGTTCACATGCGGATTGAGCCGCGCGATCGCAGCCTCGGCGCCGTCCACCTTGCGACTGCCGATATCGTCGGTGCCGAAGATCACCTGCCGCTGCAAATTCGACAGCGATACCGTGTCGTCGTCGATCACGCCGATAGTGCCGACACCGGCGGCGGCGAGATAAAGCAGCACCGGCGCGCCTAAGCCCCCGGCGCCGATCACCAGCACGCGCGCGGCCTTGAGCTTGGCCTGGCCCGGGCCGCCGACCTCGCGCAGCACGATGTGGCGCGCGTAGCGTTCCAGTTCTTGTTTATCGAGCATCAATTTTAACCCTATGGCTTTGCATGTGTTTCGGCCAGCCTCTTGATGCCTTGCGCACCGGCCTCGATGGGCTAAGGTGCCGCAAAACATGGTTAGGGTGGCGTCAAATACGATGCGTTGCGCTGCGGTCCTGGTGATGCTCGCGCTGCTGTTTGGCGCCGCGCCGGCGCTAGCCGAGGATTCGCCGAGCATCTTCCAGTTTTTCAAACAGTCCGACGCCAAGCCGGAAAAAAAACACGTCAAGAGGAGAGCCGCCAAACCAAAAGAAGCCAAGCCTGCCGAGGTCAAACCTGCCGAGGCCAAGGCTGCGGAAAGCAAGCCTGCCGATTCGAAGCCTGCCCAAACCAAACCGGCCGAAGCCAAACCGGTCACGCCTAAATCCGCCAAAACAACGCCCGCCGACGCCAAGCCCTCTCCGGCAAAGCCCGCCGCGCCGAAAGCCGCTGAAGTTAAAACCGCGCCGGCCCCCGACGTGTTTGCCGGCATTCCGCGCGGCGAGCGCCTGAAAATTCAGGCCGCGCTATTGTGGTCGGGCGACTATAACGGCGCCGCCGGTGGCGACGACCCGATGCTCACCGCGATCAAGAATTTCCAGAAGCACAACAAGGCCAAGGTCACCGGCGTGCTGACGCCGCCGGAGCGCGCCGCGCTGGTTGCCGCGGCCAAGACGCACGAGGACGATTTCGGCTGGAGCGTGGTGGTCGATCCGGCGACCGGCATTCGCATCGGCCTGCCGACCAAGCTGGTGCCGAATGCGCGCGACGCCGCCCGCGGCACGCGCTGGTCGTCGGCGCATGGCGAGGTGCAGGTCGAGACCTTCCGCATCAAGGATGCGAGCCGCAAGCTCGCCGTGCTGTTCGACAAGGAGAAGAAGGAGCCGGCCACCCGCAAGGTCCTGACCAGCGTGCTGCATGATGACAATTTCTTCATCAGCGGCATGCAGGGCCTGAAAAATTTCTCGGTTCGCGCGCAGCTGCGCGACGGCGAGGTGCGCGGCTTCACCATGCTGTACGACCAGGCCATGGAAGGCATCGTCGCGCCGGTGATGGTGGCGATGGCAGCGGCGTTCTCGCCGTTTCCCGAGCGCAGCGCGCCTTACGCCGCGCTGGCGAGGAAGGTCGAATACGGCAACGGCCTTGTGGTAAGCCCGCAAGGCCACATCGTCACCGACCGCCGCCTGACCGAAGGCTGCCAGGTCATTGTCGCCGCCGGATTGGGCAATGCGGACCGGCTCGCCGACGATGCCGCGCACGGGCTCGCGCTGCTGCGCGTCTACGGGCAGCATAGACTTTCAGCCGTGGCGCTGACGCACGAAGCCGCCAAACCCGGCGAGCTGACGCTGGTCGGCATTCCCGATCCGAAAGAGCAGGAGGGCCACCGCAAGCTGACCGAGGTCAAGGCTCGGCTGGCGGACGGCGCGGCGATCGAACTACGCCAGCCGGTGCCGATGGCGGGATTTTCCGGCGCCGCCGCGCTCGACGCGCAAGGCCGGTTCCTCGGCATGATGGAAATGGGCCACGCGGTGCTCGCCAGCATCGAAGCGGCCGCGCCGCCGGTGCGGCTCATCGGCGCCGAAACCATCCGCGCGTTTCTCGCCGCGCATGATGTGACGCCCGCAGCAACGCCCACAGCCGACGCCCGGACGGCGGTGATCAGAATTATTTGCGTGAGGAAATAAGTTCGCTAAGCCTGAATCGTATAGCGGACGACAACACCGTTGTTACGAATCCACCAATAGTCCTGCTCGCCTTCGTAGCCGGCATCCGGTCGAAGCAGTTGCGTAAGCTTATTCAAATATGAGACCGCATCATTCCGCTCTTCAAATTTGCAAGGTGCCTCCTTGGTACTTGCAACGTCGCCTCGCTCATCGAGCGTGCGCCCACAGATTCTGAACATCCGCTCCTCCAACGCATGTGTCGGCCTGGTATTTCACTAAATTCACCGACAATGCGTTAAGCAAACGTTAATCACCTGTTTTTCCACACCGGCTTGCGCTTCTCGACAAAGGCTTTCATGCCTTCCTTCTGATCTTGCGTGGCAAACAGCGCGTGGAAGATGCGCCGCTCGAAGATCACGCCTTCCGCCAGCGGAGTTTCGAAGGCGCGGTTGATCGCCTCCTTGCCGGCCAGCACCGCCGGCAGCGACATATTGGCGATGGTGTCGGCCACCTTCATCGCCTCCGTCATCAGCTCCGCCGCCGGCACTACGCGCGCCACCAGCCCGGCCCACTCGGCTTCGGCAGCGTCCATCATGCGGCCGGTCAGGATCATGTCCATCGCCTTGGCCTTGCCGACCGCGTTGGTGAGGCGCTGCGTGCCGCCGATGCCGGGAATGACGCCGAGCTTGATCTCGGGCTGGCCGAATTTGGCATTGTCGGCGGCGATGACGATGTCGCAATGCATGGCGAGCTCGCAGCCGCCGCCGAGCGCAAAGCCGGCGACCGCGGCCACGATCGGCTTGCGCGCATGCGCGGCGCGGTCCCAGCTGGCGGCGAAATTGCCGAGATAGGCCTCGATGAAGGTCTTGTCGGCCATCTCCTTGATGTCGGCACCGGCGGCGAAGGCCTTGTCGTTGCCGGCAATCAACAGGCAGCCGACGCCGTCGTCGGCCTCAAACGCCACGATCGCCTGCACGACCTCGGCCACCAGTGCGGCATTGAGCGCATTGAGCGCCTGCGGCCGGTTGAGCCGAATGATGCCGACGCGGCCTTGAGTTTCGACGATGATGTTTTGGTAGGACATGGTTGTCTCCCGGTGGGCGCGGCTATTTCTGACAGACCGGACAATAGAACGTCGAGCGGCCGGTTTGCACGATACGTTTGATCTTGCCCTTGCAGTTCGGGCAGGGCTCGCCCTCGCGGTCATAGACCTGGAAATTGTGCTGGAAGTCGCCGAGCGCGCCGTCGGTGCGGCGGTGGTCGCGCAGCGAGGAGCCGCCGACCGCAATCGCGTCGTTGAGCACTGTCTTGATGGCCTCGACCAATGCGAACGCGCGTGCGTTGGGTTTGCCTTGGCGGTCGGCGATGGTCGAGGCTTGCCGCTTCGGCGACAGCCGTGCACGAAACAGCGCCTCGCTGACATAGATGTTGCCCAAGCCCGCAACCACGCGCTGGTCGCTAAGCGCCGCCTTCAGCGAGGTCTTCTTGCCGGTGCAAGCTTGCGCCAGCATGGCGGCGTCGAATTCATTGCCGAGCGGTTCCGGTCCGAGGGCACGCAGCAGCGGCTCGGAATCGAGCTGCGCGCGCGGCACGATCTTCATTGAGCCGAAGCGGCGCGGATCGTTGAACGTCACCGTCGCGCCATTCGACATGTGAAACACGACGTGGTCGTGCGCCGTACTTTTGGATTTTTCGTGATAGTAGACGCCGGGCTTGGCATTCTTGCCGACGCGGAACGAGCCCGACATGCCGAGATGCATGAGCAGCACGTCGCCCGACGAGAGGTCCGCCAAGAGATATTTCGCCCGCCGGCCCAGCCCCTCGATCGTCTGCCCGCTCAGGCGTTTTTCAAAATCTTTGGCGATCGGCCAGCGCAGGCGGCGGTCGCGCACCTCGACCTTGGCCAGCACTGCGCCTTCCATGGCGGGCGCCAGGCCGCGCCGCACGGTCTCGACTTCGGGCAGCTCGGGCATGGTTAACTCTGCTTTCGTTCACACATAGCGCCCCCCGGCCCGCCGCGCTATGGTCCTGCCGGCAAAGGATTATTGGTTATGGGCAAGGCCCAAAAAGACACCAGCGCAGATACCCATTTCGGCGAGCAGACCGTGCCGCTCGCCGACAAGCAGGGCATGGTCGACGACGTGTTCCATTCGGTGGCGCGCCGCTACGACCTGATGAACGACCTGATGTCGGGCGGGTTGCACCGGGCCTGGAAGGACGCGCTGGTCAGCGCCGTCCATCCGCCGAAAACTGAGCGCGACTTCGCCCTGCTCGATCTCGCCGGCGGCACCGGCGACGTGGCGTTCCGCGTGGTGGAGGCCGGCGGCGCCGGCATCCGCGTCACCGTCTGCGACATCAATGCCGACATGCTCGCCGTCGGCCGCGAACGCGCGCGCGAACGCGGGCACGACGAGGCGGTCGCCTTCGAGCAAGGCAATGCCGAGGAACTGCCCTACGGCGACCGCAGCTTCGATTGCGTCACCATCGCCTTCGGCATCCGCAACGTGCCGCGCATCGACCATGCGCTCGCCGAGGCCTATCGCGTGCTCAGGCTCGGCGGGCGCTTTCTCTGCCTAGAGTTTTCCTCCGTCGACCTGCCGGGGATCAGTTCGCTGTATGACGTTTATTCGTACAACATCATCCCGCGCATCGGCGAGGCGGTCACCGGCGACCGCGACGCCTATCGCTATCTGGTGGAATCGATCCGTAAATTTCCGCGGCCCGAACAGTTCGCCGAGATGATGCGCGCCGCCGGCTTCCGCCGCGTCTTGTTCACGACCATGACCGCCGGCGTGGTGGCGCTGCATTCGGGCTGGAAGTTGTGATGATGGGCACCGCCGCGTTGTTGTGGCCCCCTCCCCCGCAAGCGGGTGAGGGACAGGGAGGGGGCAAGCGGCAATTGTCGTCGTCACCTTCTTCCCCCTCCGCAACCTTCCCCCGCAAGCGGGGAAGGGAGCGGACGGGACGCGTGGCAATATCATGATCTCCGGCGTCTCCCATCTCGCCCGACTGGCGCGCGCCGGCTTCGTGTTCGCGCGCGAGGGCGTGTTCGCGCTGGTCGACACCAGGCCGCTGCCGCTGCCGGCGAAAACTGCCATCGCGCTGGCGCGGCTGTTCGAACGCCCCACCGCAAAAGACGGCTCCAGCCGACTTGCCGCCGCGCTCACCAAGCTCGGACCGACTTACGTCAAGCTCGGCCAGTTCCTCGCCACAAGGCCGGACGTAGTGGGCAAGCAAATCGCCCGCGATCTGGAAAGCCTGCAAGACAAGATGGCGCCGTTCCCGCAAAGCGAGGCGGAAGCCGTCGTCGTCGCCGCCTTCGGCAAGCCACTCGCCGAGGTCTATGCCAGCTTCGGGCCCGCCGTTGCCGCCGCCTCGATCGCGCAGGTGCATCGCGCCGAGATCGACGCCGACGGCGCGCGCAAAGCACTGGCGGTCAAAATCCTGCGGCCCGGCATTGAGCGGCGCTTCAAATCGGATCTCGACGCCTTCTTCTACGCCGCGCGCAAGGCGGAAAGCCTCTCGCTCGAAGCGCAGCGGCTGCGTCCGGTCGAGGCGGTGGCGACACTTGCCCGTTCGGTGGCGATTGAGATGGACTTCCGGCTGGAGGCCGCCGCGCTCTCCGAGATGGCGGAGAACACGCGCGCGGACGCCGATTTCCGCGTGCCGGCGGTCGACTGGGACCGCACTACGCGCGAAGTGCTCACGCTGGAATGGATCGACGGCACCCCACTTAACGATCGCGCCGCGCTCGCGGCCAAGGGCTACGATTTGCCGGCGCTCGGCCGCCAGGTGATCCAGAGTTTCCTGCGCCATGCCTTGCGCGACGGCTTTTTCCACGCCGACATGCATCCCGGCAATCTGTTCGTCGATGCCGACGGCCGGCTGGTCGCCGTCGACTTCGGCATCATGGGCCGGCTCGGGCCGAAGGAACGGCGTTTCCTGGCCGAAATATTGTTCGGCTTCATCACCCGCGACTACCACCACACCGCGCAGATCCATTTCGATGCCGGCTACGTGCCGCGCCATCATTCGGTGGAAAGTTTCGCGCAGGCGATCCGCGCCATCGGCGAGCCGATCCACAACCGCACCGCCGAAGACATCTCGATGGCCAAGCTGTTGATGCTGCTGTTCGAGGTCACCGGCCTGTTCGACATGCGCACACGCCCCGAACTGCTGCTGCTGCAGAAAACCATGGTGGTGGTGGAAGGCGTCGGCCGCACGCTCGATCCCAAGCTCGACATGTGGAGCGTGGCCGAGCCGGTGGTGCGCGAATGGATCGAGCGCAATCTGGGGCCGGCGGGGCGGCTGGAAGACGTCGCCGAAGGCGCCGGTGAGATCGGCCGCTTCCTCGGTCGGGTGCCTTCGCTGCTTGAACGCGCCGCCACGCTGATCGACCAGCTCGACGACATCACGCGCGACGGCCTGGTGCTGGCGCCGGAAACGGTGGAGGCCATCGGCCGCGCCGAACAGCGCCGCAACCGCTGGACCGCGGTCGCGCTTTGGACCATCGCCGCGCTACTGGCCTGGGCGGTGTGGCTATTGGCCTGAGTCGCGTCCACCGGCGTTTAGCATCTCTCCGTTTGTCCGCGCGTAAGCGGGGACCCAGGGCTACATCAAACGGCCTGAGAATTGGATTCCCGCTTACGCGGGAACGAACGGTCTTGGCTGGCTCCCAGCGAACCGACCAACTCCTGCAACTCGTCAATGCTGTGCGTCCGGCGGCCTTTCACGCTGCTTTCCCCGCAAAAGCGCGCTCGATTGTCGCCAGATCGAGCTTCTTCATCTGCATGAAGGCGTTCATGACACGCGCCGACTTCGCTGGATCGGGGTCGGCCATCATTTGCGGAATCGCGCTCGGCACCACCTGCCAGGAAAGGCCGAACTTGTCCTTCAGCCAGCCGCAGGGGCCCTCTTGGCCGCCGTTGGTCAGCGCGTTCCAGTAGTAATCGATATCGGCCTGGGTGTCGCACATGACCTGGAACGACACCGCCTCGTCGAATTTGAATTGCGACCCGCCGTTAAGCGCGGTGAATGATTGCCCGTCGAGTTCGAAGACCACGACCATCACCGATCCTGCCGGCTTGTGGTGGACGTCCTGCCCCGCGTCCGGAAAGCGGCTGATCGATGTGATCTTCGAGTTCTTGAAGATCGCGCAATAGAAATTCGCGGCCTCTTCCGCCTGCGTATCGAACCACAGGCAAGGTGTGATGGCATTGGTACCCATTGGCATGTCGCTGCTCCTTACTTCGCGCTCGCCAGATAGGCTTCGAGCTGATCCATGGTTCCGCCCCAGCCCTGCGTCATGCTTTCGTGCATGGTGTCGAAAGTCTGCTGCTCCTCGGCGGTGGCGTTGAGCGTCTGCCAGGTCACGGTGAACTTGGTCTTGCCGCCGGGCGCATCCTCGAAGGTGAAGCACGAGAGCATGTGCAGCGGCCATTTCGCGTGGCCGGGGTGGCGGGTGATGCCGCCCTTTTCGTCGGAGAACGAATTGACGAAGCCCAGCTTTTCTTGCGGCACGATCTCGCGATAGGTGAACAGGCCCCACATGGCGTCGCCGGCCGGCGTCTTCATGCCGTAGTGGTAGGTGCCGCCGACGCGCAGCTCCATTTTGGAGGCGATGACGGTGAAGCCCTTAGGGCCCCACCAGTGCTTCATGCGCTCGGGATCGGTGAAGCATTGCCACAGCAGATCGCGCGGCGCATCGAACACGCGCGCGATGACGAAATCAGTTCCGGCCATGCCTGGTCCTCCCTTGATGCAAGTCACATTTGCTTCGGCTTGATCACCATCCAATGGACGCCAAAGCGGTCCCGCACCATTCCGAAGCTGGAGGCGAAGAAAGTTGGGCCGATAGGCATGACAACCGCGCCGCCGTCGGACAGACTTGCAAACAGCTTCTTCGCTTCGTCATCGGTCTTGACGTCGAGTGAGAGCGAGAATCCGTCGAATTTCGGGTTGCCGGAGTTGCGGCCGTCGGAGATCATCACGCCAGTCTCGCCGATGGTCATATAAGAGTGCATGACCTTGTCCTCGTTACCGGGCGAACACATCGACTTGTCGGGTGAGTCCTTCCAGCGCATGACCATTGTCACCTTGGCGTCGAGCGCCGTCTTGTAGAACTCGATGGCCTCGTCGGCGCGACCCTCGAAAGTCAGATAAGGCTGCACTTGCATAACTTCCTCCTTGAACATTTGCGTCATTGACAAATAAGTTGATATCAACATAATGGCCGCCATGTCAACCCACAAAGGATCGCGTCGGGACCTCAACCTCGCCACCACCCATCTGGTGCGCGACGCCTGTCTCTGCCTGCATGTGCAGCGGGCGGCGCGCGCGCTGGCGCGGCGTTTCGACGAGGTGCTGCGCCCGCTCGGCCTGACGCAAGGCCAGTTCTCGCTGCTCACCTCGCTCAACCGGCCGCAGCCGCCGAGCATCGGCAGCGTAGCGGCGCTGCTCGCCATGGACCGCACCACGCTCACCGCCAATCTCAAGCCGTTGGAGCGGCGCGGCCTGCTCAAAGTCGCGGTCGACAGAGAGGATAAGCGCAGCCGCCGCCTGATCATCACCGCGGCCGGCCGCGCGCTGCTGGCGAAAGCCTTCCCGGTCTGGAAGCGGACTCATGCCGAGACCGAACGCCTGCTCAGCGGCATCAGCGCTGACGATCTGCGCGGCGCCTTGCGTGTGTTGTCGTAACCCACGTTCCGTGTTTTGCACGCTCTGGTGCGACCCACTCTCCTTTCGTTCCCGCGCAAGCGGGGACCCAGGACGGAAATTCGGTGAGTCCGTGGTCCTGGCGCTGGTTTCCCGCTTGCGCGGGAATGAACGGAATTTAGGCTCAGCACCGCGCAACATTTCTACTTAGCTTTCCCCATCGCCGCCACGAACGCGGCGAGCCGCGCCATGGTCTGCGCCAGGCCCTTGTCGGCGCCGTATTCCTTGATGACGCGCGCGCGCTCTTCCGCCGAGGGGAATGTCCCGTGCCAGGTAAGGCGCGTTTGGCCGTTGCCGAGATCCACGAAGGTGAGCGTCTGGTTGAACTGCACCGGCTCGACG
Source organism: uncultured Alphaproteobacteria bacterium (assembly GCA_963739825.1). GTDB lineage: Bacteria > Pseudomonadota > Alphaproteobacteria > Rhizobiales > Xanthobacteraceae > Pseudolabrys. The sequence continues at coordinate 710,892 of CAVUBU010000001.1, read as the reverse complement.
TCCTCGCCGCCGCCGTGGCGGTAGACGATGCGCTCGGGCGCAACGATCTCATCGAAAGTGATGCGGTTCTGATAGTCGCGGCCGTCCGGCCCGTGCATGACGAAGCGCCAGACGCCGCCTGGCTTAAACTCGAACGCAGCCGTGGTGGTAGTGAAACCGTCCGGGCCCCACCATACGGCGAGATGTTTCGGATCGCTGAAGGCTGAAAACACCAGATCACGCGGCGCGTCGAATACGCGCGTGCCGATGATGCAGCGCGGGTCGCGCGCGAGATCGATACTATTTGTGGCGCTCACGCTTGCCTCCCTTGGTACCCCTGGCCTGTAAGACTTTGAGATAATCGTCGAGACGGTCGAGCCGTTCCTCCCAGAGCCGCCGATATTCGGCGAGCCAGTCGTCGACCGGCTTGAGCGCGGCGGCTTCGAGTTTGCACGGGCGCCATTGCGCGGCACGCGAGCGCGCGATCAGCCCGGCGTGTTCCAGCACCTTGAGATGTTTGGAAACGGCGGGCCCGCTCATCTTGAAAGGCTTGGCGAGCTCGCTCACGGTGGTCTCGCCGAGCGCGAGCCGTGCCAGAATCGCGCGCCGGGTCGGATCGGCGAGCGCGGAGAAGGTGGTGCTGAGGCGGTCGGTGGCCATGGTATATAACCGTTGAGTTAATTAACTTATCGGTTAAATACACGACCGAGCACCCATCGTCAAGCGGCATTGAATAGAGGCTTTGAAAGGGTTATGATTGCATTGATAGCAATGCTATCAATGCCGGTCTAAGCCACTAGAATATTGCGGATAATTCCATGGCGTCCCTCACCGTCAGGCAGCTTGATGAGCGTCTGAAGAAACTGTTGCGCCTGCGCGCGGCGCGCAGCGGGCGCTCGGTGGAAGACGAGGTGCGCACCATTCTGCGCGCCGCCACCGAAGACGATGGCCGCGACTCGATGGAAACATTCACTCCGCCGTCGAAGGGACGGCGCGCGACGCCGCCAATGGCGGCGGCCGAAAAAAAACGCGTGCTGCTGATCGTCGGCGGCGGCATCGCCGCCTACAAATCGCTCGACCTGATCCGCCGGCTGAAGGAGCGCGGCTTCCGCCTGCGCTGCGTTCTGACGGCGGCGGCCCAACATTTCGTCACGCCGCTATCTGCCGGCGCCATCCTCGGCGAGCGCGTGTTCACCGACCTGTTCGATGTCGGCAGCGAATTCGACGTCGGCCACATTCGGCTGGCGCGCGAGGCCGATCTCGTCGTGGTGGCGCCGGCCACTGCCGACCTTATGGCGAAAATGGCAAACGGCCTCGCCTCCGATCTCGCCACTGCCGTGCTGCTGGCGACCGGCGCCAAGATCCTGTTGGCGCCGGCGATGAATCCGCATATGTGGGCGCATCAGGCGACGCAGCGCAATCTCGCGCGGCTCCTCGCCGACGGCGTCGCACTCATCGGCCCAAACGAAGGCGAGATGGCGGAATCAGGCGAATGCGGCCTGGGCCGCATGGCCGAGCCGCTGGAAATCGCCGGCGCGGTCGAAAAATTGCTGCCGGGCGACGCCGCGCAGCCGCTCGCCGGAAAGCGCGTGCTGGTCACCTCCGGCCCGACGCACGAGCTGATCGATCCGGTGCGCTACATCGCCAACCGCTCCTCCGGCAAGCAGGGCCACGCCATTGCCGCGGCGGCAGCAAGCGCCGGCGCCGAGGTGACGCTGGTGAGCGGGCCGGTGAATGTGCCCGATCCGCCGGGCGTCAAGACGATCAAGGTGGAGAGCGCACGCGACATGCTGGCGGCGGTCGAGCAAGCTTTGCCGGTCGATGTTGCGATCTTTGCCGCCGCGGTCGCCGATTGGCGCGTGGCGAACGCGGGCGAGCAGAAGATCAAGAAGAAGGCCGGCCAGGCCACGCCGGATTTGCCGCTGGTGGAAAATCCCGACATCCTGTCGACCGTCGCGCACCGCAAATCGCAACGCCCGAAACTGGTGATCGGATTTGCCGCCGAAACCGAGAACGTCGTTTCCAATGCCAGGGAGAAGCTCGCGCGCAAGGGCTGCGACTGGATCCTCGCCAACGACGTCTCGCCGCAGTCGGGCGTGATGGGCGGCGACCGCAACACGATCCATCTGGTGACGCCGCAGAACGTCGAGCCCTGGCCGCCGCAACCCAAGGAAGCCGTGGCCGCAATGCTGATCGCGCGCATCGCAGCGGCCCTGGGAAAATAGTTATCCGCGACTTACGCACAACTGATTTGTAGTCGCAGGTTCTAGATTTCAATCACTCAAGCTAGGCTCTCTCACCCTGCCCGGCCGAAGAGCCAAGTTTGATGGCGACAAATCTTCAATTCAAAAAGGTTACTGGCGAACCCTCTAACGAGGTTCGCATCCTGCGTCTGCCGCACGGCCAGGACCTGCCGCTGCCGTCCTACCAGAGCGCGCTCGCCGCCGGGCTCGACCTGATCGCTGCCGTGCCAGCCGACGCGCCGCTCCCGCTTGCGCCCGGCGTGCGCGCGCTCATTCCCACCGGTATCGCTATCGCGCTGCCGGCAGGCCACGAAGCGCAGGTGCGGCCGCGCTCCGGCCTCGCCGTTAAGCACGGGCTTACTGTGCTAAACGCGCCCGGCACCATCGACGCCGATTACCGCGGCGAAGTGCAGGTGCTGCTGATCAATCTCGGCAGCGAACCGGTGACAATCGCGCGCGGCATGCGTATCGCCCAATTAGTGATTGCAACCGTCGCGCGCGCAGCGCTGCGCGAGGTTGACGCGCTCGACGAAACGCCGCGCGGGATGGGCGGTTTTGGCTCCACCGGTGGTTGAAAGAAGCTATTTCATGATTTTCGCTAGACGGATGTCGGACTGTAGCCTATTACCATTGAAATTAGTTACGCCTGAGGCCAATCATGCCGCTGGTGTCCCGCAAGGGCATTCTTGCTATCGCCGCCGTGATCGATGTGGCGATCAACGCCCGCAAACAGCCGGTCTCGGCCAAGGCGCTGGCGGCGCGCCATAAGCTTCCGCCGCGCCATCTCGAACCGGTTCTGCAAGCGCTGGTACGCGACGGCATCCTGCGCGGCGTGCGCGGGCCGCGCGGCGGCTACGAGTTCGCGCGCGAATACCGGCGTGTCAGCATCGACGACATTCTGCGCGCCGCCGGCTCGGTCGAGGACAGCGCCGGTCCGCCGCTGCCGAATTCGTCGATGATCAATGACGTGGTGAAGCCGGCGCTGACCGAAGCCGAGCGGATATTTTCCGCCGCGCTCGGCCGCATCAGCGTCGAGGACTTGGCCAAGCGCGCCGAGGCGCTGAAATAGCTCTATCGCATTACCTCAGCCGCAAGCGGGACGCAGGAAAAACCCGTTCACGATCTGGACTCTTTCGGCATGAGTTCCCGCGGGAGTAAAGTTCGGCGATTCGCGGGCAGCGCGGCGGACGCCGCTCGCTTTCCTGGGGCAGGTCCAAATAATGCCGGAGGACATCCGGACGGCGAACGAGAGGCTGTGTTCTCGTCCGCGGCGGGGCGGATTCCTCGCCGCTTTGGTCATAGCAACGCTTGGCATGCCGTTTGGCACGCCGGCACGCGCCGGCGATGACCTTGTCGACGACATGATCGGCATGGCCGCGGCGGCGAGCCGCCAGCAAGTCGCCAGCCTTACGCTCACGCTCGCATTGCTCTGCTTTGCGGTGCTCGCCGCCATCGTGCTGATGCGCATGCGCAAGACCGCCGCCAGCAAAGAAACCACGGCGCTGGACGAAACCATGGCGCTGCGCGCCGAAATCGACCGACTCAAAACGCTGCTGCTGTCGGAGCCGCAGGTGCTGGTGGCGTGGGCGGCGGGCAGCGACGAGCCGGAGATTTTCGGCGACATCGGCATCGCGGTGCCGGGCGCGCTCACCGAACGTGTGCTCGCCTTCGGCAGCTGGCTGGAGCCGGACGCGGCGCAGCGCCTGCAGCACGCGGTCGACACGCTGCGCAGCGACGGCCGCGGCTTCATGATGACGCTCACCACCAGCGCCGGCCTGCCGCTCGAAGCCGACGGACGGGCGGTGGCCGGGCGCGCGGTGCTGCGCCTGCGCGACGTCAGCGGCATCGAACGCGAGCTCGTGGATCTGGCCGCCCGTCACGACCGGCTGCAGGGCGACGTCGAGACCATGCAGGCGCTGCTCGATTCGCTGCCCGCCCCGGTATGGGCGCGCGGCGCCGACGGCCGGCTGATCTTCGTCAATGCCGCCTACGCCCGTGCGGTGGAAGCCGAGGATTCAACCGACGCGGTGACGCGCGAGCTGGAACTGCTCGACCATGCCGCGCGGGAAAACCTGGCGCACGCGCGCGGCGATGGCGGCGCCAAGTCGCAACGGCTGCCGGCGATCGTCGCCGGTCATCGCCGCATTCTCGATGTGGTGGACGCGCCGAGCGGGGCCGGCTCGGCCGGCATGGCGATCGACGCCACCGAGGTGGAGACCATGCGTGCCGAGCTCGCGCGCATGATCGAGGCGCACCGCCGCGTGCTCGACCAGTTGGCGACCGGCGTCGCCATCTACAATGTCGACCGCAAGCTGATCTTCTACAACACCGCCTTCCGCTCGCAGTTCGAGCTCGACGCCGGCTTGCTCGATCAGATGCCGACCGACTCGGCGGTGCTCGATGCCCTGCGTTCCAAGCGCAAGCTGCCCGAGGAACAGGACTTCCGGCAGTGGAAGCAGCAGCTTTACGAAGCCTATACCGCGGTCGAGCCGCAGGAGCACTTGTGGCATTTGCCGGACGGGCGAACTTTACGCGTGGTCACCGCGCCCAATCCGGAGGGCGGCATCACCTATCTCTATGACGATGTCACCGAGCGCCTCGATCTGCACCGCCGCTACGACGCGCTAATCAAGGTGCAGAGCGAGACGCTCGATCATCTGGCCGAAGCGGTCGCCGTGTTCGGCTCGGACGGTCGCGTGCGGCTGCACAATCCTGCGTTCCAGCGCATGTGGAAGCTTTCGTCCGAGGCGCTCGACCAGCATCCGCATGTCGAGGCGGTGGCGTCCTGGGCGCAGGCGCTGCACGACGACAACACGGTGTGGCGAAGCTTGCGCGCGGCCGTGACCGCGATCGACGAGCGCGCGCCGATCGCAGCTCGCATCGAGCGGCGCGACGGCATGATGATCGACATGACCACCATGCCTCTGCCGGACGGCGCCACACTGGTCACCTTCCAGGACGTCAGCGACACCGTGAACGTCGAGCGCGCGCTGATCGACAAGAACGAGGCGCTGGAGGCCGCCGACGCCATCAAGATCGATTTCGTGCATCATGTGAGTTACGAATTGCGTTCGCCGCTTACCAACATCATCGGCTTCGCCAATCTGCTGGGCGACCCTGCCTTCGGCGCGCTCACCGACAAGCAGCGCGAATATCTCGGCTACATCACGACCTCGACCAATGCGCTGCTCGCGCTCATCAATAACATCCTCGACCTCGCCACCATCGACGCCGGCGCCATGTCGCTCACCCTCACGCAAGTCGACATCCGCACCGTCATGGAGCAGGCCGCCGAAGGCGTGCAGGACCGCCTGGCAAAGGACGATATCAAGCTTTCAATCGAGGCCGCGCCCGGCATCGGCAGCTTTGCCGCCGACGAGCGGCGCTTGCGGCAAATCCTGTTCAACCTGTTGTCCAACGCGGTCGGCTTCTCACCCGCCGGCGCCAATGTCCGGCTTGCCGCCGAACGGCGCGCCGACGCGGTGGCGTTCACCGTAACCGATCAAGGGCCCGGCATTCCGCCCGAGGCCAAGGACAAAGTGTTCGACTGGTTCGAAACCGATTCGATGGGCTCGACCCACCGCGGCACCGGCTTGGGCCTCTCGCTGGTGCGCTCGTTCGTCGTGCTGCACGGCGGCACGGTGACCATCGACTCCGCCCTCGGCCAGGGCACCACGGTCACCTGCACGTTCCCGCTCGAACAGGCGGCGGAGCAGACCGCGGCTTAATCCGGAATGACGGCGATCAGCGGCTCGCCAGCGGACAGTGGCCGTCGTTGAGCGGACGGAATGCCTCGTCGGCCGGGATGGTGGTCAGCAGCTTGTAGAAATCGCCGGGATGCTTGGAGTCCCACGGCGCCTTCACTTCGAACAGATAGGCCGGATGCAGCTTGCGGCCGTCGGCGCGGATCGAGCCCTTGCCGAACAGCGGATCGTCGGTCGGCATCGCCTTCATCTTGGCAACCACCGCCTTGCCGTCGGCGGCGCTATGCAGCGCGGCGACCGCCTTGAGGTAATGCGTCACGGCGGAATAGACGCCGGCCTGCACCATGGTGGGGAATTTGCCCGGCGCATTGCGTTCCGCCTGCCAGCGCTTGGTCCAGGCGCGATTGGCGTCGGTCATGTCCCAATACCAGGTTCCGGTCAGGATCAGCCCCTGCGCGGTCGGCAGACCGAGCGCGTTGACGTCGCTCGAGAATACCAAGAGCCCGGCGAATTTCTGTCCGCCTTTGACGATGCCGAATTCGGCGCCCTGTTTGATCGCATTGATGGTGTCGCCGCCGGCATTGGCCAGGCCGATGATCTTGGCCTTGGACGCCTGCGCGCGCACCAGGTACGAGGAGAAATCTTTGGCGTTGAGTGGGTGACGGGCCTCGCCTACCACCCTGCCGCCGGCATCAATAACTGCGGAGGCGGTGTCGCGTTCCAGCGCATAGCCGAAGGCATAGTCGGATGTCAGGAAGAACCAGCTATCGCCGCCGGTCTTGACCACCGCCTTGCCGGTACCGTTGGCCAGCATCCAGGTGTCATAGGTCCAATGCACGGTGTTGGCGTTGCACTTTGCGCCGGTGAGATCGGACGTCGCCGCGCCCGACACCAGGAACACCTTGTTCTTCTGCGCGGTGACCTGGCTGACCGCCAGCGCCACGCCGGAATTCGGCACGTCGACGATCATGTCGACCTTGTCAGCGCCGTACCACTTGGTCGCCATCTGCGCGCCGACATCCGCCTTGTTATGATGGTCGCCGCTGACCAGTTCGACCTTCACATTCGGATTGGCTTTGCTGAAATCGGCGATCGCAAGCTTGGCCGCCGCAACCGAGCCCGGGCCGCCGACGTCGGCATAAAGGCCCGACATATCGCTGAGCACGCCGATCTTGACGTTGACCTGTTGGGCTCCGGCCGCCCCGCAAGCCAACATCACGGCCAGCGCCGCCAAGCTCATGGTCCGTTTCATTGCGGTAGTCCTCCGTCTCGTGCCCGCGCGGGCATATTCATTGCCTTGCCTCGAATGTCCAGAGCCTCAAGCCGCACAATTCGGCCCGCGCCATCGGCGGTAGGCGAAATTTGTAGCGGAAGGGCAAAACTTATGACGCGTCAAGCGTGCGTGGCGTGGTCGCCGAGATGGCCGGCGCGCAGCACGGCCGGATTAAGCCGCGGCTCGGCGCCGATCCAGAACAAGATATTGGCCAGGATGCATAGGCCGGTCGCGGCAAACCAGACCATGGCGGCGCCGACGAAAGCGGTGAACAGGCCCCACCAGGGGCTGTGCACCAGCAACAGAATCGACGCGAGCGTAATATTGACCCCGACCGTCACGTAGATGCGGCGCTCGAGATACCAGCTGTCGGTCTGCAGGAAATAAAGCTTGCCGCTATTCGGCGCGGCCAGCGCCGGTTTGAAGCCGATGAGCTTGAGCACATTGCCGATCGGGCAGAATCCGGTGAACGCGACATTGATGGAGACCAGTCCGGTGGCGATGACGCCGAGAATCCACAAGGGATTGACCCACACCGCCAGCGCCGTCGAGATCAGCAGCACCAGACCGGCGATCAGCCAGACCGTGCGCTCGATATACCACCGATCGGTGGGAACGACGTAGACGCCTTTGCGCAGTGTCATGTTTGCAATTTACTCCGCTCGCGAGGCCGCTTACCATAGACAATTCGTCGAGGATCGCATTGATCTAAATCACAGAATCAATCCGACGCCGAGCAACAGGCTGAACAATAATTGGATTTGCACGGTCCACACCATGATGCGGTTAAAGCCGCGCCCCGGCGGTTCGCGCATGAAACGGTAAATCAGCGCCAAAGCCGGCGGCAGCGCCAATAGCGCAGGCCAGACATGACCGTGCGGCAGTGCGCGCCCGATCGGCACCAGCAGCGCAAACGGCAGCAGCATGAGCCCGGCGAAAATTAACGCCGTGCCCTGCGGCCCCGCCACGATGGCGAGCGTGCGGCGGCTGACGCGCGCGTCGGCTTCCACGTCGCGGAAATTGTTGACCAGCAGCACCGCCCCGGTGAGCAGGCCGAGCGCGAGACCGGCGGCAAGCGCGGCGGCGCCAAGATCGGCGGTGCACAGCCAATAGGTACCGCCGACCGCGCCGACGCCGAAGAAGGCGATCACGAACAATTCGCCGAGCGGCGTATAGGCGACCGGCCACGGGCCGCCGGTATAGGCCCAGCCCGAGGCGATCGACAAAACGCCGAGCAGCAGGATCGGCCAGCCGCCGACCGCAATCAGATAAAGCCCGCTGAGCGCGGCAAGCGCGAAACACACCGCCGCGCCACGTTTGACGTTGCGCGCGCTCAACAGGCCCATGGCGGTTACGCGCGGCGGGCCGACGCGATCGGGGCCGTCGCCGCCGCGTTCGGAGTCTACCGCGTCATTGTGCAGATTGGTGCCGAGCTGGATGCACACGCTGCCGGCAAGCGCCGCCAGCACCGGCAGCGTGTGAATCTGGCGCGCTGCTGCCCAGGCCAGCGCCGTGCCGACCACCACCGGCGTGATCGACAGGCTGAGCGTGCGCAGCCGCGCCGCCATAAGCCAGGATGAAACGGTCATAACGTCATTGACGCTGCAATCGCGGAAGTTTTACGACCGCGCAAAACTAGGGCACGCCTGCAAAACGGGCAATGGCACTCACCGAGACGTGGCAGATCGAACCGGCCGCTCATGGCGCCGTCGCCGGGAGCTGAGCTTCGGCGGCGATGTCGGGAAGCCGTTTAATCATAAAGTCGTCGGGTCTCGACCGCGCAGCAATCTGCGCGGCCGAGCACGACATTGATGCGGTTTGTAGCGGCGGTCCTATCGACGACCGTCCTGCATCAAGCCATCGAAATTTCAATGACCCCGCTGACTGGTGAGACAACCAAGCCAAATCGGAGTTTAGGTCTTGATATCGCTCGGCAGATTACCGCCATTGGCGGCGAGCTTCCCCATGATCTGTTTGTGCAGCCAGACATTCATGGTAGCGGAGTCGTTGGTGTCGCCGGTGTATTTCAATTCCCCGGCCAGCTGCTTGCGTGCCGCCAGGCTGCTGTCAAGATTGAGGGCCTTCATCAGGTCGACGATCGAAGTTCGCCAGGCAAGCTTTTCGCCCGTCGCCGCCGCCGCCTTATCGACGATTGCCGCTACATCGACCGTCTCCGCAGGAGGAGCGCCCGGTGCCGCGGTCGGCGGGGCGCTCGCCTGCGCCGAGCCATGACCGAAAATTGCGCCCATAATGCTTCCGAAAATACTCATCGCCGTTACCCCGTTTTGTTTGAGACTTAGTTGATACGCTCATCCTACAACATTGCAGCTCGCATTCGCCGGCATGCTTATCCTCGTTTGGCGAAGTCGTAGTTGTTAGTTCGGTCCGCCTGATGGATCGGATATCACCCGTGCGGCAACAAGCCGGTGCCAGATGAACAGGACGATCAGGGCGCCCACGATGGCGCCGATGAATCCTGCGCCTTGATCGGGGCGGTACCAGCCGATCATTTGGCCGATCCAAGTCGCGAGAAACGCCCCCGCGACGCCAAGGACTGTCGTGAGTATGAAGCCCGAAGGATTGTTCGGGCCCGGTGCGACCAAGCGCGCGATAATTCCAGCCACAAAGCCGATGAGAATTATCCAGAGAATGCTCATGGTCGCTCCCATACGTCGCGGCGAGGTCGTTTTCGCCATTTCCGATTGCACGAGCGGCGACCACCGCGGCCCGTGGACAAGGCCGTAGCGCGCATCAGAGCATGCGCTCGGCTTCCTGGTCGGTGGGCAATCGTCCGGTGGGGGTCATCTGATCGACGACCTGCGGCAGATATTGGCTGAGGCCCTGGAGCAGGTCGTGGCGCGACATTCCGGATTGCGTCATGAGCGTATTGATCTTGTCGGCTCCAAGGGCGCTCGCCAGATCGTTCGGCGATATCGCCTTATTGGGTCCCGTGCCAACCCACGAACCGGCGGTCTCGCTATGACCGCTTTGCTGAAACTGATTGAGCAGGTCGTTCAAGCCGCCGCTTAGAACGCTACCGGCTGCACCGCCACCGAGCAGACTGCCCAATCCGCCTTTGAGGAGGTCGCCGAGTCCGCCGCCGCTGCCTGGCAAGCCGGCATTGATGGAGCCGCCCCCCGGCATTGTTTCGGAACCCGCCGGACGGGCCGACGGCTGACCGCCGGTGAAGCTCTTGACCGCCTTGTAGGCGAGCAGGCCCAGGATCGCCATGGTGATGGGCGACATTCCACCGCCACTGCTGTTTGGATCGCGTTGCCCGCGCGGGCCGTTCTGCATACCGTTGAGAACATCGAGTAAGCCCATGCCTCAGCTCCTGTCCGAATTGAAATGAGGCCAAAAGGTTATGGCGCTGCTGTGACAAGAGCAAGGCACGCCGGCGCGATAACTGAAAGCGCATAAGATCAAAGCGCTTAGCGCTCAGCTTTTCGACGCGGGCAAAGAAATTCGATGTCGACTCCCGACATGAATGACCGCTTTTGAAAGAAATCGAGCCGATCTTGCATGCCTCCGCGATTCCTGCCGAAACGCCCCTATCTCTGGCCCCCCACCGCCCCCGCCGTTAATAAGGTGATGGCATAAGGCGGATGATTCGATGTTCCCCACCTCTTCCGGCGGCTACAGCTTCACGGTGGCGCTCGCCGACGAGGAGGCGACGCGCCGGCTGACGGTCGACATCGCCGCAGCGCTTAACGCCGGCGACCTGGTCACGCTGTCGGGCGATCTCGGCGCCGGTAAGACCGCCTTCGCCCGCGCCCTCATCCGCCATCTCGCCGGCGACCAGAAGGTCGAGGTGCCAAGCCCGACTTTCACGCTGATGCAGGCCTATGAGCTGCCGCGCTTTCATCTGCTGCACGCCGATCTCTACCGGCTCTCCGGGCCGGCCGAACTTGCCGAGCTCGGCTTCGAGGACATCGCGCCCGGCGCGCTCACGCTGTTGGAATGGCCGGACCGCGCCGCCGGCTTTCTGCCCGCCGACCGACTCGATGTCGCGCTCACGCTGTTGCCGCAGCAGGGCCCCACTTTCCGCCACGCGCGCGTCACCGGCTACGGCACGCTTGCCGCGCGTGCGGAACGCATCGCCGCCATCCGCGCCTTCCTTGCCCGCGCGGGCTTTGCCTTAGCCGAGCGGCATTATGTGCAGGGCGACGCCTCCACCCGCGCCTATGAGCGGCTCACGCTCGACGGGCAAATCTATATGCTGATGAATTCGCCCAAGCGCGCCGATGGACCGCCGGTGCGCGACGGCAAGCCCTATAGCGCGATCGCGCATCTCGCCGAAGACGTGACGCCGTTCATCGCCATGACGCAGGCCTTGCGCGCGCGCGGGCTTTCTGCGCCGGGGATTTTCGCCGCCGACCGCGCCGGCGGCCTGCTGGTGATCGAGGACCTCGGGCGCGAACTGGTGGTCGACGAGGCTGCCGGTGCCCCGATCGAGCCGCGCTACGAGGTGGCCGCCGATCTCTTGGCCGCGCTGCATCGCCAGGCGCTACCCGAAGTGCTTCCGGTCGAGCCGGGCGTCGATTATCGACTGCCGCCCTACGACATCGAGGCGCTGCTGATCGAGGTCGAACTGCTGGTCGACTGGTATCTGCCGTTCATCGAGGCCAAGGTCACCGGCGCCAAGCGCGACGCCTATGTCGCGCTCTGGCGCGACGCGCTCGCCCCCGTGGTCGAGACGAAACCGGGCTGGGTGTTGCGCGATTTTCATTCGCCTAATCTGCTGTGGCTGCCGGAACGCGAAGGCGTTGCGCGCATCGGGCTGCTCGATTTCCAGGACGCGGTGATGGGGCACCCCGCCTACGACCTCGCCTCGCTGCTGCAGGATGCGCGCGTCGACGTGCCGGAGCTGATGGAGATCGCGCTGCTGTCGCGCTATACCAGGGCGCGGCGCGCGGCCGATGCCGGCTTCGACGCGCCCACTTTCGCCAAGGCCTATGCCACGCTCGCCGCCCAGCGCGCCTCCAAGATCCTCGGCATCTTCGCCCGCCTCAATGTCCGCGACGGCAAGCCGCAATATTTGCGTCACATGCCGCGGGTATGGGCCTATTTGCATCGCTCGCTGGCGCATCCGGCGCTGGCGCCGCTCGCCGCCTGGTATCGCGTCAACGTGCCGGCCTTGAAGTCGTGATGACCCGCTCGCCAACCCATAAGACACCCCGTAACGCCATGGTGCTGGCCGCAGGCTTGGGCACGCGCATGCACCCGCTCACCGAGCGCCGGCCGAAGCCGCTCATCGAGGTCGCCGGCAAAGCGCTGATCGACCACGTGCTCGACCGGCTGGCGGAGGCCGGCGTCGAACGCGCGGTGGTCAACGTGCATCACTTGGCCGGCGCGATCGAGCGCCACTTGGCCGCGCGAACGAGGCCGCAGATCGCGATTTCAGACGAACGCGGGCTGTTGCTCGGCACCGGCGGCGGCGTGGTCAAGGCGCTGCCGCTGCTTAGCGAGGCGCCGTTCTTCCACATCAATTCCGACACCATCTGGATCGACGGCGTGAAGCCCAATCTGACGCGGCTGGCGGAAGGGTTCTATCCCGCCGCCATGGACGCGCTCTTGCTGCTGGCGCCCACCATCGGCAGCATCGGCTATGCCGGGCGCGGCGATTTCGCTTTTGCCTCCGATGGCCGCCTGAAACGCCGCGGCGAGCGCGAGGTGGCGCCCTTTGTCTTTGCCGGCGCCGCCATCCTTGCGCCCGCGCTGTTTGCCGGCGCGCCACAAGGCGAATTCCCGCTGACCGATCTGTTCGCGCGCGCCGCCGCGCAAGGCCGCCTGCACGGCTTGCGGCTGGAAGGCCTGTGGATGCATGTCGGCACTCCCGATGCCATCGACATGGCGGAAGCCGCCATCCGCGGCAGCATGGGTTGATTGACCGCACGCGGAAGCGTGTATGATTCCCTTGATGTCGGCCGCCAAACCCCAAAGACCGCCCAACGTCTTCACCATCCCCGCCTCGGCGCCGTTTCTGCCGGTGCTGATCGAGGCGCTGCGCGCAGGCAAATTGGTGCCGGGTTTTCCGGCCATCGACGATCCGCTCGAATTGGCCCGCGCCACGCTCTATCTACCGACCCGGCGCGCCTGCCGCCTGGCGCGCGAGTCGTTCCTCGATGAACTGAAAACCGACGCCGCCATATTGCCGCGCATCGTCGCGCTCGGCGATCTCGACGAAGACGAAATCGCCTTCGCCGAAGCCGCCACCGGAGAACTCGCCGAAGCCGCGCTTTCTTTGCCGCCGGCCATCGCGCCGCTCGAGCGCCGGCTGCTGCTGGCCGAGCTGATCCTCAAATGGGCGAATGCGCCCGAATTGCGCGGCGCCGAAGGTTCCCCGCTGATCGCCAACACGCCCTCCGCCGCGTTGGGTCTGGCCGACGATCTCGCCCGCCTGATGGACGACATGACCACGCGCCAGGTGAAATGGGAAAAGCTCGACAAGTTGGTGCCGGACGATCTCGATCCTTATTGGCAGCTCTCGCTGCGCTTTCTCAAAATCGCGCGCGAGGCCTGGCCGGCGCTGCGCAACGAGCGCGGCGCCATCGAAGCCGCCGAGCGCCGCGACCGGCTGATCGAAGCGGAGGCCAAGCGATTGGCGGGCAGCGACGCGCCGGTGATCGCCGCCGGCTCGACCGGCTCGATGCCGGCGACCGCCAAGCTGCTCGCCACCATTGCCAGACTACCGCACGGCGCGCTGGTGCTGCCCGGCCTCGACAGCGACCTCGACGACGCCTCTTGGGCGCTGATCGCCGGCAATGCGGACGACGGCAGCCACGACGGCGCGCCCGCCGCCGGCCACGCGCAATTCGCCATGCAGGCGCTGCTCGAACAGTTGCGCATCACGCGAAGCGACGTGGTCGCTTTGGCAAAGCCTGCGCCGCACGGCCGCGAGCTACTGGTATCGGAAGCCCTGCGCCCGGCCGCTAGCACCGAACGCTGGCAAGCGCGCACAAAGTCAAAGGATTTCGCCGCTGCCGCCGATAACGCGCTCAAATCGGTCGCCATGATCGAAGCCGCCAATGCGGAAGAGGAAGCGCTCGCGATTGCCGTTTGCTTGCGCGAAGTACTCGAAACGCCCGGCAAGACCGCGGCGCTGGTGACGCCCGACCGCACGCTGGCGCGCCGCGTGGTGGCCGCGCTCGAACGCTGGCGGGTTGCGGTCGATGACTCGGGCGGCGACTCGCTCGCCGACACGCAAGCCGGCGTATTCGCGCGGCTCGCCGCCGATGCCGCGCTTTCCGGCCTCGCGCCGGTGACGCTGCTGGCGCTGCTGAAACATCCATTGCTGCGGCTCGGCGCCAAAGAAGGCGCACACGACACCGCCGTGGCCGCGCTCGAACGCGCCATTCTACGCGGCCCGCGCCCGCGCCCCGGCAGCGACGGGCTCGGCCATGCGCTCGCGACCTTCCGCGCCAATCGCGATGAAATGCACCGCAGCGATCCGCGCTGGCTGATCGCCGACGATGCGTTCGACGTGGCCGCCGAGCTGATCGCCCGGCTCGGCGCAGCACTGGCGCCGCTCGAACGGCTGAAGCCCGCCTGCCATCCGCTCGCCGAACTCGCCAAATGCCACAGCGCCGTCATGTCCGCGCTCGGCCGCGACGGCAAAGGCGACGTCGCCGCCTTCGCCGGCCACGACGGCAGCGCGCTCGTCCGCACCTTCGAGGAACTCAGCGAAAGCCCGTCCGCCGCCGGCCTGGCCGTCGCCCGAAGCGACTACGCCGAACTGTTGCACGCCACCATCGCCGAGCGCGTGGTGCGCCGGCCGGAATTGCCCGATGTGCGCCTGCGCATTTTCGGCCCGCTCGAAGCCCGCCTGCAAAGCTTTCAGCGCGTCGTGCTCGGCGGCCTCAACGAGGGCACTTGGCCGGGCGAGACGCGCAGCGATCCCTGGCTATCGCGCCCGATGCGCCGCGACCTCGGCCTCGATCCGCCCGAGCGCCGCATCGGCCTCTCCGCGCACGACTTCGCGCAGGCGCTCGGCGCGAGCGAAGTGTTCCTGACGCGCGCGGCCAAGCTTGCCGGCGCGCCCACCGTCACCTCGCGTTTCGTGCAGCGCATTGCCGCACTCGCCGGCGCGCGCTGGGACGCGGTCGGCGCGCGCGGCAACCGTTATCTCGAGCTCGCCCGCGCGCTCGACCAGCCGGCCGAAGTGAAATCCGCCGAGCGCCCGGCGCCGACACCGAAAGTCGTTGCGCGCCCGCGGCGCCTCTCGGTGACAGCAATCGAAGATTGGCTGCGCGACCCCTACACCATCTACGCCAAATATATCTTGCGCCTGCAGCCGCTCGATGCCGTCGACACCCCGCCCGGCGCGCGCGACCGCGGCACCGTCATCCACGGCGCCATCGGCGACTACACGAAATTGTTCGCGCCAGCGCCGCCGGCCGACCCGCTCAAGGAATTACTGGCGCTCGGCGAACAACATTTCGCCGGGCTCGCCGATTTTCCCGAGGCGCGCGCCTTCTGGTGGCCGCGCTTTTTGCGCATCGCGCGCTGGTTCGCGCAGTGGGACGGCGAACGGCGCACCAATATCGCAACGCTGCATGCGGAAATCCGCGGCGAGCTGAAATTCGCCGTGGCAGAGCGCGAATTCACGTTGTCCGCCATCGCCGACCGCATCGAGCAGCGCAAGGACGGCAGCTACGCCATCCTCGACTACAAGACCGGGCAAGCGCGCACCGAAAAGCAGGTGCGCACCGGCCTTGCCCCGCAATTGACGCTGGAAGCGGCCATCCTGCGCGGCGGCGGCTTCAAGACGCTGCCGCCCGGCTCGGTGTCGGAAATCGCCTATGTCACACTGAAAGGCGGCGAACCGCCCGGCCAGCCGAACGAGATCACCTTCAAGGACGGCACACCCGATAGCCAGGCCGACCATGCCTTGGCACGGTTGCAGGAGTTGGCCACGAAATTCGAAGACGAGGCCACGCCTTATCTCTCGCTCGTACATCCGATGTGGAAGTTTCACTACGGCGACTACGACCACCTCGCACGCGTCAAGGAATGGTCGGCCAGCGGCGGCGGCGAGGAGGAGACGTGAGCAGCGTCTATCGGGGAGCGAAGGCCGCGCCGCAAACGCACTTGCCCTCTTCCACAAGGGGAGAGGGAAAGAGGGAAGCGCCATGACCGCTGAGCGCAAAATTCCACACGCCGTGCGCGACGTGCAGATCAAGGCCGCCGACCCGGATGTCTCCGCCTTCGTCTCGGCCAATGCCGGCTCCGGCAAAACTTACGTGCTGGCGCAGCGCGTCATCAACCTGCTGCTGCGCGGGTTCGATCCGGCGAAGATTCTCTGCATCACATTCACCAAGACCGCCGCGGCCAACATGGCGAACGAAGTATTCCGGCGCCTGGCCGGCTGGACCGCGCTTTCCGATGCCGCGCTCGACCAGGAGATCGCGCTCTCGACCGGCAAGAAGCCCGACGCCGATGAGCGCGCCCGCGCCCGCCGGCTGTTTGCCTCCGCGCTGGAGACGCCGGGCGGCTTGAAGGTGCAGACCATCCACGCCTTCTGCACGCGGCTGCTGCACCAGTTCCCGTTCGAGGCCAATGTCGCCGCCCGTTTCAGCGTGCTGGACGAGGCCGCGACCGCCCAATTGCTCGACCGGCTCACGCTCGACGTTCTGCTGGAAGCGTCGGAGAAACCCGAAAGCGCGCTCGGCCAAGCGCTCGCGACGGCCATCGTGGTCGCCGCCGATCAAACCTTCAAGGACGTGATCGGCGATACCATCGGCGAACGCGAAGCGATCGAAGCCTGGACCAAGCGTGCCGGCAGCGTCGACAAGGCGATGGCCGAACTGTCGAAGGCCTTCGGCCTCGATGCGAACGATACGCTTACCTCGGTCGAACAGAAATTCTTCGCGCAGTCGCTGATCCCGGCGGCGGAATGGCCGGCGCTGATCGCGATTCTCGAATCCGGATCAACTAACGATAAAAAGCACATCGCGGCACTTGAGGCGGCGCGAACAGCCAATGGGCACGAACGGATCGACGAATATCTCAGAGTATTCTGCAAAACGGACCTCAAGCCGCGAGAGAATATCGTCACCAAGAAGATTGCCGACAAGCATCCCGACTGGCTGGCGCGCCTCGCCGCCGAACAGACCCGCCTCTGCGCTTTGATCGAACGTGAGCGCGCGCTGGCCGCGCGCGAGCGCACCCGCGCGCTCGTCACCATCGCCGCCGACGTCATCATCCGCTACGCGCGCGAAAAAGAACGCCGCGCTTTGCTCGACTACGATGACCTGATCGACAAGACGCTCGAGCTGTTCGCGCGCTCGTCCGCCGCCTGGGTGCTCTACAAGCTCGATCTCGGCATCGACCACGTGCTGATCGACGAGGCGCAGGATACCAGCCCGAAGCAGTGGCAGATCGTGCGCACCATCGTCTCCGAATTCAGCCCCGGCGGCGCGCGGCCGAACGTCAAGCGCACGGTGTTTGCGGTCGGCGACGAGAAGCAGTCGATTTTCTCGTTCCAGGGCGCGGCGCCGCGCGCCTTCGACGAGATGCGGCGCGAATTCGGCAAACAGTTCGATACGCCCGAGCAGGGCTGGCGTTTCTTGCGCTTCCACCACTCGTTCCGTTCGGGCGCTAACGTGCTCGGTTCGGTCGACCGGGTGTTCGCCGCGCAAGAAATCTACGCCAGCGTCACCAGCGACGAAGCCGGCGTGCCGCCGCATAGTTCGCTGCCCGACGCCGCGCTCGGGCTGGTGGAAATCTGGCCGCTGATCGCACCGGCCGAGCGTAAGGAAATTGAGGGCTGGGACGCGCCGTTCGACACCGAGAGCGAGCAAAGCCCGCGCGTCAAGCTGGCGCAACGCATCGCCGCGCATGTGAAACTGTGGATGGCGCGCGGGCAAAGGCCCGGCGACGTGCTGGTGCTGGTGCGCCAGCGCGGCCCGCAATTCGAGGCCATCATCCGCGCGCTGAAGAATGCCGACATCCCGGTTGCCGGCGCCGACCGGCTGGTGCTTACCGAGCATATCGCGGTGATGGACCTCATGGCGCTGGCCGATTGCCTGTTGCTGCCGGACGACGATCTCGCGCTCGCCAGCGTACTCAAGAGCCCGCTGTTCGGCCTGAGCGAGGACCAATTGTTCGATCTGGCGTGGAACCGCCAGGGCTCATTGCGCGCGAGCCTGCACGCCAATGCCGCTATTGCCGACAGCGAAAGTGCGCTCGACGATCTCGCGCGTGCCGCGCGGAAACTTTCGCCGTTCGCCTTCTTTGCTTATGTGCTGGGACCGCGGCGCGGGCGCGCGAAGTTTCTCGCCCGGCTTGGGCCGGAGGCAAACGACGCGCTCGACGAATTCCTCAACCTCGCGCTCGATTACGAGACGCGACAGACGCCGTCGCTGCAAGGCTTCGTCAACTGGCTGCGCGCCGCGCAGAGTGAAGTCAAACGCGACATGGAAATGGTGCGCGACGAAGTGCGCGTCATGACCGTGCACGGCGCCAAGGGCCTGGAAGCCGACACCGTCATTCTCGCCGACACCACGACACCGCCGACCGGTCCGCGCGATCCGCGGCTTTTGACGCTTTCGACCGGCGCGCTGGTGTGGGCGACCGCGCGCGCCGAAGACGTTGGCGCCATGAGCGAGGCGCGCGCGCAAGCGCAAGCCGAGGCGCGCGACGAATACCGACGGCTGTTGTACGTGGCGATGACGCGCGCCAAGCAGCGGCTGGTGATCGCCGGCACGCAAACCCGCAACAAGATTCCAGACGGCTGCTGGTACCAGCTGGTCGAGGCGGCGCTGAAACCCGATTGCGCGAACGAACCGGCCGATGACGGCGCCGGCGACGTGCTGCGATACCGCAAAAGAACATCGCAACCGGAGAAGTTCGAAAGAACGCCTTCGTCCGCAACGATCGAGCCGACTTCTGTGCCGACGTGGCTGAGATCACCTGCGACCTCCGAGATTTCCGCCGTGCGCACCGTCACGCCGTCGAGCGCCGAGGACGCCGCCGCTCGTCCGCTCAGCCCCGGCGGCCGCAGCGCTGCCTTGCTGCGCGGCACGCTGGTGCACCGGCTGTTGCAGTCGCTGCCGAATATCCCGGCCGAGAGGCGGCGCCGGGCGGCCGACGATTATCTCGGCCGAGCAGGCCGGGAACTGACGCCAGAACAACGCGCGAAGATCGCCGAGCAAGTCATGCTCGTCATCGAGCATGCGCGCTTCTACGAGCTGTTCGCACCCGGTAGCCGGGCCGAAGTGCCGATCGTCGGCAGGCTTATGCGCGGCGGCGAAACGATTCGCGTTCCCGGCCAGGTCGACCGCCTGGCGGTCACGCAAACGTCTGTCTTGATTGCCGATTTCAAGACCAACCGGCCGGCGCCGCGGCGAATCGAAGAGGTGCCGCCGGCTTACCTGCGCCAACTCGCGCTCTACCGCGCCGTGCTCGCGCAACTGTACCCGGACAAGACCATAGGGGCGGCCCTCATCTGGACCGAAGTACCTGATCTCATGGAACTTTCCGGCTCGGTGCTGGACGCGGCCTTAGCGCAGGTCACGTCCGCGCGATAGCGCCTTGACGCTGCCGGAACGCGTTCATAGGTTTCTGCCCTCACGATTTTGTGGGCCGCGATTCTCCGCCCTCCAATCAACAAGAGGTAATCCCCATGGCCGTCGGCAAAGTGTCGGACGCAAGCTTCGAATCGGACGTTTTGAAATCCGCCGAACCGGTGGTCGTGGATTTTTGGGCAGAATGGTGCGGCCCTTGCCGCATGATCGCGCCGGCGCTGGAAGAGATCGCCGGTCAGCTCGGCGACAAGGTCAAGATTCTCAAGCTCAATGTCGACGAGAATCCGGACACGGCAGCGAAATACGGCATCATGTCGATCCCGACTTTGATGCTGTTCAAGAACGGCGAGATCGCCTCGCGCCAGGTCGGCGCCGCGCCGAAACAGAAACTGCATCAGTGGATCAGCGGCGAGGTTTGAGCCGAGATAAGTTTGCGGAATAAGCGGCCGGCCGTAGCGCCGGCCGTTTTTATTTCAGACCGGCAAGGTGCCGTTCTCGCGCAGAACTTCGCCAGCCAAATAAAGCGAGCCGGTGATCAGTATTCTCGGCGCCGGAACGAGATCGAGTTTGCGCGTTGCTTCAAGCGCTTCATTGAGATTGTCGCGGCTGGTGGCGGCGAGACCAATCGCACGCGCGGCATCGGCCACCGCCTCCGCGCTCAGCCCTTTTTCGGCGCCCGGCACCGGCACCGCGATCAAGCGGCGCGCCAAGCCTGTAAAATTGCGCAAGAAACCGTCACAGTCCTTGCTCGCCAGCATGCCGACGATCAGCACCAGTGGGCGCGACACGCGCTCCTCGAGATCGGCGAGCGCCGCAGCAATAGCGCGTCCGCCGTCCGGGTTGTGCCCGCCATCCAGCCATAATTCGCTGCCGGCGGGTGCAAGTTCCACCAGCCGCCCCGCGGCCAGCCGCTGCAGCCGTGCCGGCCAGTCGGCCTTGACCATGCCGGCTTCGTAGGCGGCCGGCGCAATCTTCAACGGCTTGATGGCGCGCAGTGCCGCGATAGCGAGGCCGGCATTCTCGAACTGGTGGCGGCCGTACAGCTTGGGCGCCGGCAGATCGAGCAGACCCGCCTCGTCCTGATAGACCAGCCGCCCGCGCTCTTCGGTGGCGGTCCAATCTTCGCCGGCGATTTTCAGCGACACATTGAGCCGCGCCGCCTGCCGTTCGATCGCAGCGAGCGCGTCGCGCGGCTGTGCGGCTATAATAGCGGGCGTCCCGCGTTTGAGGATACCGGCCTTCTCATGTGCGATTTTGTCGAGCGTATCGCCGAGAAAGTCGGTATGGTCGATCGCGATGCGGGTGATGATGGTCGCCAGCGGATGATCGACCACATTGGTCGCATCCAGCCGGCCGCCGAGCCCGACCTCCATCAGCAGCACATCGGCCGGATGGTGCGCGAACAGCAGCAGTCCGACGGCGGTGGTGATTTCGAACACCGTGATGGCTTGCCCGGCGTTGACGCGCTCGCATTGCTCCAGCGCCGCGCCGAGTTCGGCATCACTCACCAGCGTGCCCTCGCCCGCCGCGCCCAGCCGGTAGCGCTCGTTGAAGCGCACCAGATGCGGCGAGGTATAGGCATGCACGCGTTTTCCCGCGGCTTCCAGAATCGCGCGCAGAAAGGCGATGGTGGAGCCCTTGCCGTTGGTGCCGGCGATGTGAATCACCGGCGGCAGTTTGCGCTCGGGATGGTCGAGCGCGGCCAACAAACGCTCGATGCGTTCGAGCGACAGATCGATGCGCTTGGGATGCAGCGCGGCGAGTCGCGCGAGGATGGGGTCGATGGGAGTCATGTCTCTATCTGTCATGCCCGCGAAAGCGGGCATCCAGTAAACGCCGACCTTCGATAGTGAGCACTGGGGTTACTGGATCATCCGCTTTCGCGGAAGATGACACTTTACCAAACGTCACGCGTGCGCCGGAACCGGTAATTGCGGCTGCGCGCCCGGCGCCGGCGCCTTGGTCAACAGCCGGCATAGTTCGGCGAGCGTCGCGCGCAATTTATGCCGGTGCACCACCATATCCACCATGCCGTGCGCGGCGAGATATTCGGCGCGCTGGAAACCTTCCGGCAATTTCTCGCGGATGGTCTGCTCGATCACGCGCGGGCCGGCAAATCCGATCAGCGCGCCCGGCTCGGCGATCTGCACGTCGCCCAGCATCGCATAGGAAGCGGTAACGCCGCCGGTGGTCGGATTGGTGAGCACGACGAAGTAGGGCCTATTCGCCTCGCGCAGCATCTGCACGGCGGCGGTGGTGCGCGGCAATTGCATGAGCGAGAGAATGCCCTCCTGCATGCGCGCGCCGCCGGAGGCCGCGAACATGATGAACGGCGTCTGCCGGTGCACCGCGGTCTCCAGTCCGGCGATGACGGCTTCGGCTGCCGCCATGCCGAGCGAACCGCCCATGAAATCGAAATCCTGCACGCCGATGGTCACCATCTGGCCTTCCAGGCGGCCGATGCCGGCCTTCACGGCATCGACCAGTCCGGTCTTGCTGCGCGCGTCCTTGAGACGGTCGGCATAGCGGCGCTCGTCGCGGAACTTGAGCGGGTCGATCTGCACTTCCGGCAAGGCGATGTCTTCGTACTCGCCGTTGTCAAACATCGCCTTCAGCCGCGCCGCCGCGCTGATGCGCATGTGATAGTTGGAGCTCGGGATGACGAACTGGTTGGATTCTACATCCTTGTAGAAAACGAGCTGGCCGGTCTCCGGACATTTGATCCAGAGATTCTCCGGCGTCTCGCGGCGCAGGAAGCTGCGAATTTTCGGGCGGACGACGTTGGAGATCCAGTTCATTTCAGCTCCGCTGTCAGGCCCGCGCAGGCGGGCATCCAGTCATCACAGAGATAAGCGTTCATCACTTACGCTGCCATAATGAATTTTATGTGGCTACTGGATTGCCCGCTTGCGCGGGCAATGACAGTCAATTGCTACTCCGCCGCCACGCGGCGCGCCGAGCGCACGCCCTCGGCCAAAGCGGATACCAGCGACGTTACCGCTTTCACAGTGCTCGCGCCGGCTTTGCCGTTTTTGTCGAGGCTTAAGCGCAGCGCATCGACCAGCGCAGAACCGACCACCACGCCGTCGGCGCCCGACGCGATGGCGCGGGCCTGCTGCGCGGTCTTGACACCGAAGCCGACCGCGACCGGCAATGTGGTGTGCCGCTTGATGCGGGCAACCGCGGCGGCGACCTTGGCCGCGTCGGGCGCGGCCGACCCGGTAATCCCCGTGATCGAGACGTAATAAACGAAACCCGAGGTATTGTTGAGCACCGCGGGCAGCCGCTTGTCGTCGGTGGTGGGCGTGGCCAGCCGGATGAAGTTCAGACCGGCTTTCAGGGTCGGTAGGCAGAGCTCCTCGTCTTCCTCCGGCGGCAGATCGACCACGATCAAGCCGTCAACGCCGGCCGCCTTGGCATCGGCGAGAAACTTGTCGACGCCGTAGATATAGATCGGATTGTAGTAGCCCATCAGCACGAGCGGCGTGGCATCGTCGGTTTTGCGGAACTCGCGCACCAACTGAAGCGTCTTGGTCATGCGCTGGCCGCCTTTGAGCGCGCGCACGCCGGCGGCCTGGATCGCCGGGCCGTCCGCCATCGGGTCGGTGAACGGCATGCCTAGTTCGATCAGGTCGGCGCCGGCTTTCGGCAGCGCCTTGGCGATGGCGAGCGAAGTGTCGTAATCGGGATCGCCGGCCATGGTGAAGGTCACCAGCGCGGCGCGGCCTTCTTGTTTGAGCGCAGCGAAGCGGCGGTCGATGCGGGTGGTCATCCCATCCCCCGGTCATTCCGGGACGGCTCGAAGGGCCGGACCCGGAATCCAGATGAGACTTCGGTTCGTGTTTCTGGATTCCGGGTTCGCTCGCGTTGCTCGCGCCCCGGAATGACGAAAAACATTCTCATCGCTTCTTGCTTTCAAGAAAAGCGGCAACCGAATCCAAATCCTTGTCGCCGCGGCCCGACATGTTGACCACCATCAGGTGATCTTTCGACTTTTGCGGCGCGAGGTCGAACACGCGCGCCAGCGCATGCGCCGGCTCAAGCGCCGGGATAATGCCTTCGAGCTTGCTGCACAATTGGAAGGCGGCCACCGCTTCGTCGTCGGTGGCGGAGAGGAATTTCACCCGGCCCAGGTCCTTGAGCCAGGCATGTTCCGGCCCGATGCCGGGATAATCCAGGCCGGCGGAAATCGAATGCGCTTCCTCGATCTGGCCGTCGTCATTCATCAGCAAATAAGTGCGGTTGCCGTGCAGCACCCCGGGCTTGCCGCCGGCAATGGAAGCCGCGTGCTGGCCGCTGGCGAGGCCGTGGCCGGCCGCCTCGACGCCGTAGATTTCGATCGCGCGCTCGTCGAGGAACGGATGGAACAGGCCCATGGCATTGGAGCCGCCGCCGATGCAGGCGATCAGCGAATCCGGCAGGCGGCCTTCGGCGGCTTGCATCTGCTCGCGCGTTTCGCGGCCGATGATCGACTGGAAATCGCGCACCATGGCCGGATAAGGATGCGGGCCGGCGACGGTGCCGATGCAATAAAAAGTGTCCGAAACGTTCGTCACCCAATCACGCAACGCTTCATTCATTGCATCCTTGAGCGTGCGCGAGCCGGATTCGACGGAGCGAACCTCGGCGCCGAGCATCTTCATCCTCAGCACGTTCGGCTTCTGCCGCTCGACATCGACCGAGCCCATGTAGACGATGCAGGGCAGCCCGAACTTGGCGCACAGTGTGGCGGTGGCGACGCCATGCATGCCGGCGCCGGTCTCGGCGATGATGCGCGTCTTGCCCATGCGCAAAGCCAGCATGATCTGGCCGAGCACATTGTTCACCTTGTGCGCGCCGGTGTGATTGAGCTCCTCGCGCTTGAAGTAGATCTTGGCGCCGCCGCAATGGGCGGTCATGCGTTCCGCGAAATAAAGCGGTGACGGACGCCCGACATAGTTAGCCAGATAGCCATCCATTTGCTTTTGGAATTTCGGATCGGTCTTCGCCGCCGCGCAAGCCTTCTCCAGCTCGAGAATCAGCGGCATCAGCGTCTCGGCCACGAAGCGGCCGCCATAGATGCCGAAATGCCCGCGCTCGTCGGGGCCGGTGCGGAACGAATTAGGCTGGGCCAAGCTCATGCGCTGACTTTCGCGGCAAGCGCGGCCTCGGCCGCACGCGCGGCGCGGATAAAGGCGCGGATTTTGTCCGGGTCTTTTTCGCCGGGCGCGCGCTCGACGCCGGAAGAGACATCGACGCCCGGCGCGCGGGTGACGGCAAGCGCCTCAGCCACATTGCCGGTATCGAGTCCGCCCGACAGCATGAACGGAATGCCCGGGTCGATGCCGCGCAGCAGCGTCCAATCGAAGGGTGTACCCAAACCGCCCGGCCTTGTGGCGGCCTCGGGCGCGCGCGCATCGAAGATCAGCCGGTCGGCCACCTTGGCGTAAATGCCGATCGGCGCAAGATCGCGCCGATCGGCGATCGGCAGCGCCTTCATCACCGGCAGGCCGAAGCGAGCGCGCACCGCCATCACTCGCTCGAGCGACTCGCGGCCGTGCAATTGCAACATGTCGGGCTTGAGCGCGGCGACGAGAGCGTCGAGCATCGCGTCGTCGGCATCGACGGTAAGCGCCACCTTGCCGGCGCGAGCGGCCACGCGCAGCCCAAGCGCGCGCGCGGCTTCAAAAGCGAGGTTGCGCGGGCTCGGCGCAAAGAACACGAAGCCGACCAGGTCGGCGCCGGATTCCAGCGCCACATCAAGCGCTTCCGGGGTCGTCAGGCCGCAGATTTTGACCATCAGGCTCATGGTGGGCGCCTTCTACCGCCTTCTCCACCCCGCCGCAAAGCAGAACCGTCGGCCGATCAAGGAATCGGCGGCGGGATCGCCGGCAGCCGGCTGGCGTCCTGAGCCGGCGCCGACTGCTCAGAGGTGCCGAAGCGGCGGCGGATCGAGTCCATCTCCTCGTGCAGGGCACGCACTTCGCCGTCGAGCTTACGGGCGGCGCGCCGCCACTTACCCTGGCGCAGCCAGGCGGCGGTGCCGCCGACCAGCACGCCAAAGGTCAACACTGCGAATATGACCGCGAACACCGGCAGGGTCGCCGAATAGGCGGGGGCAGCCGCCGAGAACGGATCGAACGACACCGTCACCGCGCCCCGGTTGGCCACCGCAAAGGCGACAATGACCGCAATCAGCGGCACGACGATGATGGCCGTGACGATTTTACGGAACATGCCTACCTCGTGTCCCGGATGCGGTGCAGCGCGAAGCGCAGCGTAGCGTAGCGGTGCACCGCTGATCCGGGACCCATGTTTTTGCACAGCTAGTGTCTGGGTCCCGGTTCTGCAGCGCGGCACTTCGCGCCGCGCTGCGCCCGGGACACGCGATCAGATATTGCCGGACAAATCTTGCCAATCCGGATTTTCCTTTTCGATCAGCTGGAGCTTCCAAGCCCGCCGCCATTTTTTCAGTGTGCCTTCTCGCGCACGCGCCTCCAGTATGGAAGGATATTCTTCGACATGGACTAACCTGTCCACGCCGTATCGCGCGGTAAATCCGGGAACGGCTTTGGCTTTATGTGCAGCTACCCGGCGACTTAAATCATTTGTCACGCCTACATAGAGCGTCCCATTACGCTGGCTGGCAAGTATGTAGACAAAATACCGGTCCGCCATATCGGACCTTCACACAAGCAAAAATTATTGCGCTTCGCACGATTATCCTGGGTCCCGGATCGGCGCTCCGGCTCGCCACGCTCGCCGTCGCTTGTCCGGGACACGAAACCTTTACACCGCGCCGGCCTTGTTCAGGCGCTCGCGCATTTCCTTGCCGGTCTTGAAGAACGGCACCGATTTCTGCTCGACCGAAACATGCGCGCCGGTGCGCGGATTGCGCCCGGTGCGGGCCGGCCGGTGCTTGACCGAGAAGGCGCCGAAGCCGCGCAGCTCAACGCGGTCGCCGCGCGCCATGGCATTGGTGATTTCGCCGAGGATCGCGTTGACGATGTTCTCGACGTCGCGCTGATAGAGATGGGGGTTTTGGGCGGCGATACGCTGCACAAGCTCGGACTTGATCATTGTGGCCGCCTTACTCATACAGGGATCAGTTGGCGGATGGAGGGTGCCAAAGCGCTAAGAGACCGTCAAGATTGAGTCTTTCGATCGATTGCACCCCGGACCACGCCTCGATGCGATGCGCTATAACGGAGAGGCCCATAGCCTCGAAGGTTAACGCTGCGACGTGCAGGAAGGAAAGCTCGCTGAATCGAGGTTCCAGCGAGACATCGCGCACCGGGATCGAGGCCGGGACCTTCTTTTCCTTCTCCAGCCAGGCCAACGCGGTCTTTTCGTTGCCGAGCCCGTCCACCAACTTCAAGCCCACGCCCTGGCGGCCGGTAAAGACGCGGCCGTCGGCAACCGCGGCAAGCTGCGCATCGTCCATTTTGCGGCGGTTCTTCACCAAATCCTTAAACCAGGCAAAGGAATCGAGCACGATGGCCTCGAGCGCCGCGCGCGCCGCCGGGCTGGTCGGCTCATAGCCGTTGGGCGCGGCTTTGAGCGGCGAGGACTTCACCTCCTCGACCTGGATGCCGACAGTTTTGAGCACTCCGGTAAAGTTCGGATACTGGAACAGCACGCCGATCGAGCCAACCAGCGATGTGTCATGGGCGATGATGTGCTCGCCCGCGATCGCCGCGATATAGGCGCCGGAGGCGGCCAGGCCATCGACCACCACCACCATCGGTTTCTTCGCCTGCAACGCGCGCAGCGAATCGTAGAGCTGCTCGGAACCGGCGGTGGTGCCGCCCGGACTGTCGATATGCAGGATCACCGCGCGCGCGCGCGACGTTGCCAGCCGATCGAGCGCCGCGACGCGGTCCTCGTTGCCGCGGATCAGGCCCTGCACTTTGATGCGGGCGATATAATCGGCGCGCGGCACCAGCCGGCTACCGGGCACCCACACGGCACCTGCGGTGACAATGGCCAACAGGGCAATCGCCAGCGCGCTGGCGCGCCAGAAGGTGAGTTTGCGCCGCATGCGGCGGCGATCGACGATGGCATCGGCATCGAGCGACATGGCTCTCGCTCCTTTCGGTCGAATCGTGGGCTCAATATTACATCTACTCGGACATTCCGGCCGCCTTTTGGCATGTTGATGTCATAACAAAAAACCCCCGGGTCAAGCCCCGGGGGTGATTTGCGTCGTGCCGGTAAGGGGTTATGCGCCTTATTCGCCGGCCTTTTCGGTCTCGGCCTTGTCGGCCTCGGCATCGCCCTCACCCTTCTCGCCACGCTGCTTGAGCGCGGCGCCCAGGATATCGCCGAGCGAAGCGCCCGAGTCGGCGGAGCCGTATTGCGCGAGCGCCTCCTTCTCCTCGGCGACTTCGAGTGCCTTGATGGAGACGCCCACTTTGCGGGTCTTGCGGTCGAACTGGGTGACGCGGGCGTCCACCTTCTGGCCGACCGCGAAGCGCTCGGGGCGCTGATCGCCGCGCTCGCGCGCGAGATCGGCGCGGCGGATGAAGGCGGTGAGGTCGGTGCCGACGATCTTGACGTCGATGCCGGCCTCCTTCACTTCGATCACCTCGCAGGTGACCACCGAACCCTTCTTGAGGTCGCCGGCCGACTCCATCGGATCGCCCGCGAGCTGCTTGATGCCGAGCGAGATGCGCTCCTTCTCGACGTCAACGTCGAGCACCTGCGCCTTGACCATGTCGCCCTTCTTGTATTCCTCGATCACCTGCTCGCCCGGACGCTTCCAGTCGAGATCGGAGAGGTGGACCATTCCGTCCACGTCGCCATCGAGGCCGAGGAACAGGCCGAACTCGGTCTTGTTCTTGACTTCGCCCTCCACGGTCGAGCCCGGCGGATGCTTCTCGACGAAGACCTCCCACGGATTGCGCATGGTCTGCTTGAGGCCGAGCGAGATGCGGCGCTTGACCGGATCGACTTCCAGGACCTGCACTTCCACTTCTTGCGAGGTCGAGACGATTTTGCCGGGATGCACGTTTTTCTTGGTCCACGACATTTCCGAAACGTGGATCAGGCCCTCGATGCCCGGCTCCAGTTCGACGAAGGCGCCGTAGTCGGTGATGTTGGTGACGCGGCCCTTGAAGCGCGAGCCTACCGGGAACTTGGCTTCGATGCCCTGCCACGGATCGTCGAGCAGCTGCTTCATGCCGAGCGAGATGCGGTGGGTTTCGTGATTGATCTTGATGATCTTCACCTTCACCTGCTGGCCGATATTGAGCACTTCGGTCGGGTGATTGACTCGGCGCCAGGCGATGTCGGTGACGTGCAGCAATCCGTCGATGCCGCCCAGGTCCACGAAGGCGCCGTAATCGGTGATGTTCTTGACTACGCCGTCGATGACTTGACCTTCTTCCAGATTCTGCACCAGTTCCTGGCGCTGTTCGGCGCGCGTTTCTTCCAGCACGGTGCGGCGGGAGACGACGATGTTGCCGCGCCGGCGATCCATTTTCAAAATCTGGAACGGCTGGTTGACGTTCATCAATGGCGTGACGTCGCGGATCGGCCGGATGTCGACTTGGCTGCGCGGCAGGAACGCCACGGCGCCGTCGAGATCGACGGTGAAGCCGCCCTTGACCTGGTTGAAAATGACGCCGGTGACCTTCTCGTTGTTCTTGAAGGCGGTCTCCAGCTTGCCCCAGCTCTCCTCGCGCCGCGCCTTGTCGCGTGACAGCACCGCTTCGCCGAGCGCGTTCTCGACGCGCTCCAGATAGACTTCCACCTCGTCGCCGATCTTGAGATCGGCCTGCCGGCCCGGCCCCGCGAATTCGCGCAGCGCCACGCGTCCTTCGGTCTTCAAGCCGACGTCGATGACGGCCAGATCCTTTTCGATGCCGACGACCTTGCCCTTGATGACCGCACCTTCTTGCAGGTTTCCGGTCCCGAACGATTTGTCGAGCAGCTTGGCGAAGTCTTCACGCGTGGGTGCTGTAGCGGTGGCGGTGGCCATGTAGTCTCCTGTGAGCGCGCGCCGGCGGGTTGGAATGGCGTTCGAAAAGCGCGGGCCGAAGATCCCGCAAGACCTTCGACGGCCCCGGGAATCCCGGATGGCCGGCGCTAAAACCGTGCTTTCGGAACGTTTGGTTCGATCGGGCGCCCAACGCAGAGGCACGAGCGGGGCTTTGTCCTCCAACAACGAGGGGCGTTAATCGCGCCCTCGG
This sequence comes from uncultured Alphaproteobacteria bacterium, assembly GCA_963739825.1. Lineage (GTDB taxonomy): Bacteria > Pseudomonadota > Alphaproteobacteria > Rhizobiales > Xanthobacteraceae > Pseudolabrys. The sequence continues at coordinate 680,994 of CAVUBU010000001.1, read as the reverse complement.
CCCGCTCGAGCGGCCTCGACGATGTCGATGGCGGCCCGAATTGCGGCGTCTATAGCTAAATGCGTGGTATCGAGCAAGTAGGCGTCAGCCGCCTGCTTTAGGGGCGAAACCGCGCGTTTTGTGTCGCGTTCGTCGCGTTTTCTGATGTCGGCCAGCACCGCTGCCTCGTCGATCGTCTGTCCGAGCGCCTTGAATTCGGCCGCGCGGCGGCGGGCGCGCGCTTCCGGGGTGGCGATGACGAAGATTTTGACGTCGGCAACCGGGCAGATAACGGTGCCGATGTCGCGGCCATCGAGCACGGCGCCGGGCGGCTTGGCCGCGAAACTGCGTTGAATGTCGACCAGGACAGCCCGCACCTCGGGAAAGGCCGAGACGACAGACGCGGCATCCCCCACCGCGGGGGCTTTCAGCGCCACTTCGTCGAGACGCGCGGGATCGAGCGCCTTGGCGGCGGCAAGCGCGACGGCAGCATCGTCCGGCCGGCGGCCGGCATCGAGCACAAGCTTCGCCACCGCGCGGTAGAGCAACCCGGTGTCGAGATGACGCAAGCCATAATGGGCGGCGAGCTCTCTGCCGAGCGTGCCCTTGCCCGAGGCCGCCGGTCCGTCGATGGCGATGATCATGACAAATCCGCGCCGAGCCCGCGCATCAGTTCGACAAAGCCGGGGAAGCTGGTGGCGATGAAAGCTGAATTGTCGATGCGCACCGCATTGTCGCTGGCGAGCCCCATCATCAGCGCCGCCATGGCAATGCGGTGATCCATGTGGGTGGCGACCTCAGCCCCGCCGGCGACGATCCCCTTGCCCTGCACGATCAAACCGTCGCCCTCGATCTCGACTGTCACGCCGTTGCCGCGCAGCATGGCGGCGGTCGCCTCCAGCCGATCGGATTCCTTGACGCGCAATTCCTTTAAACCGCGCATGCGGGTCGTGCCTTGCGCGAAGGCGGCGGCCACCGCCAGGATTGGATATTCGTCGATCATCGACGGCGCACGCTCGGCCGGCACATCGACGCCCTTGAGCGTCGATGCACGCACGCGCAGATCGGCAACCTCCTCGCCGCCGTCGTCACGCGTTGCCACCGCTTCGACGTTGGCACCCATTTCGCGCAGCGTCATCAGCAGTCCGGTGCGCAGCGGATTGGTCATCACCGCTTCTAGAATTAGATCCGAGCCGGGCACCAGCAAAGCGGCCACCAACGGGAACGCCGCCGAAGAGGGATCGGCCGGCACCACCACATTGGCCGGCTGCAACTCGGGCTGGCCCTGCAAGGTGATGCGGCGGCCGTGCTCGCCATGCGGCTTGCTGGTCAGCTTGGCGCCGAAATGTTTCAGCATGCGTTCGGTGTGGTCGCGGGTGGCCTCCGCCTCGATCACCGTGGTTTCGCCCGGCGCGGCCAATCCAGCGAGCAGCACCGCCGACTTGAGCTGCGCCGACGGCACCGGCGATTTGTAGGTTATCGGAACGGGGTCGGCGGCGCCTTGCAGCGTGAGCGGCAGCCGGCCACCCTCGGCAACTTCGATCACACGCGCCCCCATGCGTTCCAGCGGGTCGAGCACACGCCGCATCGGGCGCTTGCGCAGGGAGGCGTCGCCGTCGAAGGTCGCGGTTACCGCTGAGCCGGCGACAGCGCCGAGCGCCAGCCGGCAGCCGGTTCCGGAATTACCGAAATCGAGCGGGCCGGCCGGTTGCGCGAAGCCGGCGACGCCGACGCCATGAATTCGCCACAGGCCGTCGGCCGCGCGCTCCAGCCGGGCGCCGAGCGCGCGCATCGCCGCGGCGGTGTGCAGCACGTCGTCGCCTTCCAGCAGGCCGGCTACCGTCGATTCGCCGACCGTCATCGCCGCGAGAATCAGGGCCCGGTGCGAGATCGATTTGTCCCCCGGCACCCGGCTGCGGCCCTGCAAAGGGCCGCCGCGGCGGGCGGTCAACGGTGTCGAAACGGTGGAATTCACGGCGCTATCCTTAATAAGCCGCGCCGTCCTACCACGCGCCCGCGCAGTGCGTCATCCCGCGGCGTTTGGCCGTTGCCGGGCGCGCCTGCGCTATTGACAGCGGCCTTGCAACTAGCCAAGTGAAACACCGATTTACCGCCCATTCTGAGGAACCCGCCCGTGGCGAAAGCTGAACTCGGCACCAAGCGAATCTGTCCGGAAACCGGCCGCAAGTTCTACGATCTCGGCAAGACCCCGGTGATCTCTCCCTATACCGGCAAGGTCGTACCGATCGTCGTTCCGCCGCCTTCGCGTGCGCGGCCAGAACCCGCTGCGCCGGCACCGGTGGCTCGGCCCGCGCCGGCACCGGAGCCCGAGGTGGTCGTGCCTGAGACGGCGGATGCCGAATTCGTATCGCTGGACGACGCCGAGGCCGAACAGCAGGGTAAGAAGAAGCCGGCGGCGGAAGGCGCGGCCGCGGCGGGCGAGACCGAAGACGTCGAGATCGACGAGAGCCTCGACGACGCCGCCTTCATCGAGGAAGAGGAAGAAGGCGATCCCGATGTGACCGACATCATCGGTGAGACCATCGAGAAGGAAGAGGAGACCTGACGACAGCGCGTGGCCGCGCGCGCATCCCGAAAGGCGGCAAGAAAAATTGCGATTGGGGCCATAGCTCAGATGGGAGAGCGCGTGAATGGCATTCACGAGGTCGGCGGTTCGATCCCGCCTGGCTCCACCAACCCTCGCCGCTTCACGAGTTACGGCTCGGCAAGCCGCCCCAACCGGGCGGCTTTCTTATTTCCCACCGACGTTGCTGACAGACCCTGCCACAGCATTGCATGATGCCGCAAAACCCGGGAGGAACCATGCAAGGCAAGATCGCGCTCGAAGAGCACTTCGCCACCGAAGCAACGCTCAGCGATTTCGAAAGTGTTCGGCGCGCATGTGTGGAACGACCTGGGTCCGCGCCTCACCGACATCCAGGACATGCGCCTCGCCGAAATGGACAAGCACGGCATCGAGATGATGATCGTCTCGCTCAACGCTCCGGCGGTGCAGGCAATCCACGACACCAAGCAGGCGATCGCGGTGGCCAAGCAGGCCAATGACATCTTGGCGTCCGAAGTGCGCAAGCGCCCCGAACGCTTTGCCGGTTTTGCCGCGCTGCCAATGCAGAACCCGGAAGCGGCCGCCGCCGAACTCACGCGCTGCGTCAACGAGCTTGGCTTTGTCGGCGCGCTGGTCAACGGCTTCTCGCAAGTCGGATCGCCAGACAACGTCGCCTATTACGATCTGCCGCAGTACCGGCCGTTCTGGCGCACGGTCGAGACGCTCGACGTGCCGTTTTATCTGCATCCACGCAATCCGCTGCCAAGCTGGAACCGGCAATACGAAGGCCATGCCTGGCTGCTCGGGCCGAACTGGGCATTCTCGGCGGAGACCGCGGTGCACGCGCTGCGCCTGATCGGCTCAGGACTATTCGACGAATGCCCGCACCTAAAAATGGTGCTCGGTCATCTCGGCGAAGGCATCCCGGTGCAGCTCTGGCGCATCGACGGCCGCAACGGCTGGATGAAGGCGCCGCACAAATACGCCGCCAAGAACGGCGTCGGCCATTATTTCCGCGCGCATTTCCATCTCACCACGTCGGGCAATTTCCACACGCCTTCTCTCGTCAATGCCATGACCGAAATGGGCGCCGAGCGGGTGATGTTCTCGGTCGACTGGCCGTTCGAGGACGTCGGCGAAGGCGCGCAGTGGTTCGACACGGCGGCAATCGGCGAGACCGAGCGGGAGAAAATCGGCCGCGCCAATGCAATCAAATTGTTCAAGCTGAAACTGAGTTAGAGCGCGAACCGGCCTATCGATCGTCATGCGCGGGCTTGACCCGCGCATCCCGATTAGTGACGCGCTGTGTCCTCACAAGCAAGATGGCCGGGACATGGGCGAGCAAAGCGACGCCGTCCTTAGGACGGCTATGCCCGGCCATGACAGGCTTAGGACTATCTCTTCCTGGCTTGCGCCAGCGCGGCGGTGCCCCAGACCGGCTCGTCGGCGCCGTTGCCCCAGGCGATCGGCCGGTAGAAATTGTGGATGCCGTAGCGGGCGAGTTTGCGCATCTCGCGCACCCAGACCGGATGCACGTAGACGGCGTGATAATGCGTCGAAGCGCCCACCCTCGCCTCATAGAGCTTGCCGTCGAGCGTCTGCTTGGCGATGTGGTTGGCGCGCGCCCAGGGGCCGCGCTCGTTGATGATTTTGCGCTTGCCGTCACAGGCGAAGGTGAACTGGCAGGCCAGATGCCGGTTGGCGTTCTGGTAGATCACGGCGCAGACGTCGGACGGATAGAAGCCGGAGAACACGCGGTTCATCACGACTTGCGCGACCGCGATCTGTCCGCTCACCGGTTCGCTGCGCGCTTCGAAGTAGATGGCGTTGGCGAGACAGCGCTCGGCTTTGGCGTAGCTCTTGCCCTCAAGATGCAGCAGCTCGGCCGGCGACGGCGGCGGCGCGCCCGGCGCGGTCCGCGGCAGCGGCACCATGTCGAGCGGGATCGCGGCCGACATCGGCAACGACACCGGCGCAGAAGCGACTGCCGGCGCCGGCAGCGGGGCCGGATCGGCGCTCGCCAGCATGGCCGTTTGCACCGGTTGCGCCGGCGCCGCCGGAGCCGGGGCGGTAGTCGTCAGCACCACCGGCTGCGCCTGCGGCGGCGGCGTTTCGGCGACAGCCGGCGTTGAAGTAGCGGCCGCAACCGGCGGCGTTTGAGTGGCGGCGACGGGCGATTCAGACTTTATCGAGCCAACCGGCGGTTCCGCCTCTGTCGAGGCGAGCGACGGCTCCGAAATCGCCGCGGCGGCCGGCGGCGCCATCGCCACCGCGATGGCATCCAAAGCGCGCGCGGCAGCAACCGCCGCAATCGGCGAGGCATCGTTGACGGCCAGCGCGCCGGCCGCCGCGCTGTGCGTGAGCCGCAGCACCGTGGCAATTTCCTCGCGCGGGATCATGGCGACGGCGGAGGGCACCGGCGTCGCCTCGACGATGTTCCGGATTGCGCTGTGCACCAGATGCGGCACATCCGCGATGCGCTGGCGGCTGCCGTGGATGAATTCGACCGCGTTCGCGACCGAGTGGATGTTCATCAGATCGAGCGTGCTGATCGCCACCGCACCGACCGCAAGCACGGCGCAGATGCGCTTGGCGCTGCGGGAAATTTTTTGCCCGATGGTCGGACCGTAGGATTCGATTTCGATATTGCGTGTCAGCAATTTCCGCTCCCTGCTTCGCCCGAGTAATTTTTTTGTCGACAAACGGGATACTAGCGGAGCGTTTTGCGATCGCGCGCATTTTAGGAAATTTTTGATCAAACAAGGCAAATGCGCATGATTAATTTAACCATGCGTGTGCGGCGGTTTTGCCGGAAACTTTTTCGTCGCATCAGCGCATGCGATAGCGCTCGACCGCGGCAGCGTCCCAGACCAAGCCGTTGCCCGCACGCTGCGGCACGTGCACCTCACCGCCGGCGACAACAAACGGCTCCTGCAACAGCACGTCGGCCCAATCGACATATTCGAGGAAATGGCTGGTCGGCGTAGCGGCGAGCAGATGCGCGCTCACTTCCGGAAACAGATGCGAGGACATTTTGATACGGTTAACGGCGGCCAATTGCGCCGCCTGTTGCCAGCCGGTGACGCCGCCGATGCGCTCGAGATCCGGCATCACGTAATCGGCCGCACCTAGCTCGATCGCCAGTGCCATCGCGGCGGTAAGCGAAAAGTTCTCGCCGATCTGGATCGGCACTCTAAGTTCGCGCGCAAGGCGAGCAGCGCCGGCATAGTCGTCGTGACGGATCGGCTCCTCCAGCCAATAAATGTCTTCATCGTCGAGCGCGCGGCCGCGCGCCAGCGCTTCGTCGACGGTCAGTACCTGATTGTAATCGACCATCACATGCGCGTCGTCGCCGATCCGCTTGCGTACCGCGCGTACGGCGGCGATATCGCGCTCGAGCGTCGGATAGCCAAGCCGCAGCTTGATTGCGCGAAAACCGCCGGCCGCCAGCAGCTGCTCGGCTTCGCCGGCCAAGGCGCCGAGATCGTCCATCAGGCCGAGACCGCAGCTATTGTAAGCGGGGACCGGTTTCGGCTCGGCGCCGAGCAGGCGCACGAGCGGCTGGCCGGCGGCGATCGCGACGGCGTCCCAGCAGGCGACATCGAAGCCGGCAAGCGCCATGCGCACGATGCCCTGCACCCCGATCAGCGCGAAGCGCCGCGCCAGTTTCGCCCACAGTGCGGCGGGCGCGACGGGGTCGCCCTTCACCACGCGCTCGACTTCGCCGAGCAGGCTCACGATCGCCGGCGCCGCAGCGCGCAGGTAGCAGAACAGGTAGGAGCGGCCGGTAACCCCCTCCTCGGTTTCGAGGTCGATCAAAAGCAGCGGCACTTGGCGGAAGGCGCCCTGGCTGGTGCCGAGCACGAAATTGGGCGGGACCTCGACCGGGGTGGCCCTGATAGCGCGCACGGTGAGGCCCGGCATGGGCCGCTCGTTTGTCATGGAACCCCCGCTCGATGCCCCCCGATTATAGGATCCTCCAGGCCGAATTCCCCTTGTTCTTGAACCTTTAACCCACCCTGCCCATATTAGCGGGGACCGGGCGGCCGTTGCCGTCAGGTTGGGGTGCCCGCAAGGGGCCCCGTCAAAGTCGCTTCAAGCGAGGACTTTGAGACCATGTCACGAGTTCCGTCACTATCCAGCCCGTTCCTGTTGGGCTTCGACGAGATCGAGCGCGTGCTCGACCGCGTCGCCAAGGGGGCCGATGGCTACCCGCCCTACAACATCGAGCGGCTGGCGCGTGATCCGCAAAACCCGGAGCGGCTGCGCATTACACTCGCGGTCGCCGGCTTTACCCGCGACCAGCTCGACGTCTGCGTCGAGGAAAGCCAGTTGGTGATCCGCGGGCGCCAGCAGGACGACAAGAGCCGGCAATATCTCCATCGCGGCATCGCCGCGCGCCAATTCCAGCGCACCTTCGTGCTGGCGGACGGCATGGAGGTGCTGGGCGCCGACCTGAAGAGCGGGTTGTTGTCGATCGATCTGGTGCGGCCGCAAGCCGAGCGGATCATCAAGACAATTGCCATCAACGAGCAGGAATGACGAACTCGAGAAACAGGACTCGACCGCGTCAAGCGTTCAACGAAAGGAGTTGAGGGCCATGAATAGCAAAATGACCGAAGACAAAACGACTGAAACGAATACGACCAACCCGGCGATCACGCAGGAGATGCTGGCGCATCTCGGCGACGGCCGCCTGGCTTACGTCAAGGCGATCCGCTCCGAGGATGTCGCCACCCTGTTCCCGCAGGCGCCGAAGATCGCGCCCGGCATCAGGCTGTTCTCGCTGCATAGCGCGGACGGCACGCCGATCATGCTGACCGACACGCGCGAAGCGGCCCTCGCCAATGCCTGGAGCCAGGAGCTCGAGCCGGTGAGTGTGCACTAAGGTCAGCGCACCCGATCATATCAAGCTTGTCATCACCGGGCCGGCGCGCAGCACCGTGACCCGGTGATCTCGCTTAGGGAGGCGCTGTGCCATCCTAAGCGAGATGGCCGGGTCAAGCCCGGCCATGACAAAAGAAACTCTCCGAAATTAAAGTGTCAGGCCGCGCTCGACGCCGGCGGCACCGCCAGCACGGCATAGAGCGCATCGGCATCGCGCTGCTCGCGCAGCTTGCGCGCGATATCGGGGTCGCGCAGCAGCCGCGCCACGCGGGCGAGCGCCTTGAGATGATCGGCGCCGGCGGCTTCCGGCGCCAGCAATAGAAACACGAGATCGACCGGCTGGCCGTCGAGCGCCTCGAAATCGATCGGCCGCTCCAGCCGCGCGAACAGGCCGAACAGGCGGCCGAGCTTGGGCAGCTTGCCGTGCGGAATTGCCACGCCGTTGCCCACCGCGGTGGAACCGAGCTTCTCGCGTTGCAGCAGGATTTCCAGAATCGCGCGTTCGTTTTGACCCGTAAGCTCGGCCGCACGTGCGGCGAGTTCCTGGATCGCTTGCTTCTTGTTGTTGACCTTGAGCGCCGGAAGGATCGCATTCAGCGCGACGAGATCGGTGAGCGTCATGGACATGGCCAATGATCGGAAAATGACAGCGCCGAATTGCAAGGGGTGTTGGAAGCGGCGGACCATAAGGACGGTCCGCGGCGGCTGTCAATGGCCGGGGATATGGCTGTGACTGCCGCTTTTTATTGCATTTCCTGGGGTCCTTCAGCCGCCGCGATGGTCGTTACGGCGGCGTTTATAGCGCCGTAGCCGCTTTTCGATGCGGATCGCGGCCTGATCCGCGCTCTCATAGGCGTCGGCCGCCATTCCCTCGGCTTCGAGCAGGGTGCCGGAATCCAGATGCAACACACATTCCGTGTGAAATCCGAAGCCGTCCTTGCCGACGGTGGCATGCCCGGAATAGCCGCCCCGGAAGTATTTCGCCATCGCCTCTTCCACACGATCGACAATCCGCTGCCGCAGTGCCGCGCCAATATTGATGTTCTTGCCCGAAACGCGCAAAGGCATGCCTTTGTCTCCAGTGTCCCGTCCAACCGTTTAATTCAGCTAAGGAATCCTGCGCTAAAGGTCAATGCGCCGGCTACAAGGCCGCCGCCTGCTTCTCGCGCCGCCGCTGCACCGAGGAGGGAATACGCATCGCTTCGCGGTATTTGGCGACCGTGCGGCGCGCAATGTCGATGCCGGCCTCGCGCAACTTATCGACGATGGTGTCGTCGGACAGGACGTCGCTGGCCATCTCGGCGTCGATCAACTGGCGGATACGATGGCGCACCGCTTCGGCGGAATGCGCCTCGCCGCCGTCGGCCGACGCGATCGACGAGGTGAAGAAATATTTCAGCTCGAAGATGCCGCGCGTGGTCGCCATGTATTTGTTGGCGGTTACGCGCGAGACGGTCGACTCGTGCATGCCGATGGCGTCGGCGACGGTCTTGAGGTTGAGCGGCCGCAAATGCTGCACGCCTTTGGCGAAGAAGGCGTCCTGCTGGCGCACGATCTCGCTCGACACTTTGAGAATGGTCTTGGCGCGCTGATCGAGCGCGCGCACCAGCCAGGTCGCGGTCTGCAGGCAGTCGGCGAGGTAGCTCTTGTCGGTGTCCTTGTGCGTGGTCTTCGATACTTGCGCGTAATAGCGCTGATTGATGAGGACCTTCGGCAGCGTGTCGGAATTGAGCTCCACTTGCCAGCTGCCGTCGGAGGCCGCGCGTACGTACACATCCGGCACGATCGGCTGCACCATGGTGGAGCCGAAGGCGAGACCGGGTTTGGGATTTAGATTGCGAATCTCCGCAATCATGTCGGTGAGATCTTCGTCGTTGACGCCGCACAGCCGACGCAAAGCAGCGAGATCGCGCTTGGCCAGCAGATCGAGATGGTCCACCAGCATGCGCATGGCCGGATCGAAGCGGTCGCGGTCCTTAAGCTGGATGGCGAGACATTCGGTGAGATTGCGCGCGCACACGCCGGACGGATCGAAGGTCTGCAGGATGGCGAGCACGGCCTCGACGTCGGCGCGCGGCGCGCCCAGCTTGCCGGCGACGGTGTCGAGATCGCCGGTCAGATAGCCGGCCTCGTCCACCATATTGATCAGGTATTGCCCGATCATGCGGGCGGCCGGATCGGAAATCGCCAGCGTCATCTGCTCGGCGAGGTAGGCGGAGAGCGTGATCTCGGCAGTGACGAAAGCTTCCAGATTATAGCCGCCTTCGTCGCCGCCGCGGCTGCCGGCGCCGGACCATTCCGAATAGGCCGGCGGCGGCATTTCCGGCGCCGGGCTTTTCTCCCCGCCATCGTCGGGGAACACGTTTTCGAGTTCGGTGCCGAGGCCCTCTTCCATGGAGGTGCGGCTGGTCTCCATGTCCTGGCCGATCCAGTCGGCAGCGCCCGCGCCGTCGTCCTCACCGTCCGACGCCGAGCTTTCCGCTTCGGCAGCGACCGGCGGCGCCTCGTCGTCACCCTCGGAGCGTTCGAGCAGTGGATTGCGTTCGAGCTCGCCCTCGACATAGGCCGCAAGATCGAGACTGGAGAGTTGCAGCAGCTTGATGGCCTGCATCAGCTGCGGCGTCATCACCAGGGCTTGGGTCTGGCGGAACTCCAGTCGCTGTGACAACGCCATATATGGGTTTCCCGGCGGAAACTGGTCCGATTCTTGCTTGTTTTTCTATAGCAGGTCTTTGCCGCCAGCGGTATGTTATTCCGCATTGCAGCATGCACAAATTATGTGCGGCCCGGGCGGGCCTAGAGCTTGAATTCCTCGCCCAGATAGAGCCGGCGCACGTCGGGATTGTTGACGATGTCGTCGGCCCGGCCCTCCATCAGCACTTCGCCGGAATAGATGATGTAGGCGCGGTCGATCAGCCCGAGCGTCTCGCGCACATTGTGGTCGGTGATCAAAACGCCGATGCCGCGATTGGTCAGGTGGCGCACCAGCGCCTGGATGTCGCCAACTGCGATCGGGTCGATGCCGGCGAACGGCTCGTCGAGCAGCATGTAGCTCGGCCGCGTCGCCAGAGCGCGGGCGATCTCGACGCGGCGCCGTTCGCCGCCGGACAAGGCAATGGTCGCCGTCTTGCGCAGACGCGCGAGGTCGAACTCCTCAAGCAGCGCATTGAGGTCGGCGTCGCGCCGGCGGCGATCCGGCTCCACCATTTCGAGCACCGCGCGGATATTGTCCTCCACATTGAGGCCGCGAAAAATCGAGGCCTCCTGCGGCAGATAGCCGATGCCGAGCCGCGCGCGCTGGTACATCGGCAGCACCGTGACGTCATAGCCGTCGAGCTCGATGCGGCCGCGGTCGGCCTTGATCAAGCCGGTGATCATGTAGAACACCGTGGTCTTGCCGGCGCCGTTCGGCCCGAGCAGGCCGACCGCCTCGCCGCGCCGCACATACAGCGTGACGCCTTTAACCACCATGCGGCCGCCGAAGCTCTTTTCGACGCCGTGGGTGGCGAGATAAGCGTGGCGGACGGCCTGGCGGGCATCGCCATCGCGGCGCGGACGGTTGACCGCTTGCTGCGCGTTGACATTGGCTTTACGGGCGGATTGCGCCGGCGCAGACGCCGCGGCCGCCTGCCGTATTTCGGCCGGCGACAGCACGCGGCGCGTGGGCGGCAGCCGGCGTCGAAACAGCGAAAGGATGTTCACCGGGCGACCTCGCGGCGATTTTCCCTGAGCATGATCCTATCCGACCTTGCTGCGCCCACCGATGCGGGCTTTGCAAAGGCGGCCAGGGCTTTTAGGGATCATGCTCCGAAGCGGCCGATCGTCCACCATGGCCGGGCAGGCCACACTAGCTGATTCCCGGGTCCGACGGGCGGCCGGACCTGCTGCACGGCCATTTGTGGTCAACGGGACGGCCGCGGCGCCGGCCCGCCCAGGATGCCGGACTTGAGATTAGGCGCACCCGCGCCGCCGGGCTGGAACAAGCCCTGCACGCGGCCCTGGCCATTCTTGCCCAATTCCACCCGCGACACGCCGCTGGTCAGATCGACCACCAGGCGGTCGCCGCGCAGCACGTTCTGCCCTTGCGTCATCACCACGTGGCCGATGAGCGTGACGGTATTGGTCTTCATGTCGAACACGCCGGTTTCGCCGGTGGCGGTTTGCTCCTTCTGCGTCACAACCACGCCGCCGTGCGCTTCCAGCCGCTTGATCTTCTGCTGACCGCCGGGGCCGGGACTGGCCGCCTGCATGGTATGGCCCTTGCCGCCGCCGTCCTCACCCTGCTCGTAAAACACCACCAGCGACTTGCAGCGCAGCCCGGTGTCGCCCTGGCGCACTTTCACATCGCCGCTGAAGGTCGCCATCTTGTCCTTTTCGCGCACTTCCAGCGTCGCCGCCTCGATATGCACCGGCTGATCGCGATTTTGCGAAAATCCCTGCAGTGCATTGGGCGGGCCTTTCGACGGCTGCGCGGCGAGCGGCGCGCCGGTCATGACCAGCACTAAAGCAGCAATCAGCAATGGGTTACGACGCACGGTCATCGCGCCCCGGCTTTGAGTTTCGCCAATGCGGCATCGCTGAGCGTCAAGGTCATGTGCACGCCGCCGTCGAAGCGCACCAGATCGCCGGAATCGACGATCTCCAGGCGGCTCGCATTGAGCGTGCCTTGCAGCATCTCCACCGCGACCGGCCGTTCCGACACCACGTAGCCTTTGCGGATATCGATCAGCGCCTCACTCAACTGGCCGCGATAGCCGCTGGTCGATTTGAGCACGATGTTCTGGTCGAGTTTGAGCGTCTCGGCCTTGCTGTCATAGACGCCGGCGGTCGCGGACAATTCCATTGTGCTCTTGTCCTGCATCTGCACCTTGGCGCGGATATTGCGCAATTCAATCAGGTCCGGCTTGGTCAGATCCTGCTTGGCGGCGTCGGCTGAAAGCTCATAGGCGCGCTCGTCGCGCGTGAAGCCGGACAGTCGCGGGTGTTCCATGGTGATCTTGGTGCCGGAAACCACCAGATCGCCGATATCGATCGGCAGCTTGGCGAGCATGCGCAACGGATTGATATAGGTGATGAAGAAAATGCCGATGAACCCCAGCACCACCGCGATCGGAACGGCAACGCGCAGGATGCGCACCACGCGGCTGTGCCGGCGCGCGGCCTGGAAGGCGCGTGCGCTGTCGCCGCGGCTCATGGTCCAATAAGCGCGCGCGGTTAGCGGGTCGGTTCGGGCTGCGATCACGCGGTTCATGATAGGCGCACCATTGCGCTCCGTTTGACGTCGGTTTCGGAAATCACTTTACGCCCCGCCACGCAATTTGGCGCGCGAATATGGCCCCTGCACGGCAGCAGCGTCACCGAATACTGGCCTTAATACAATAGCTTACGCGGAGTGGGAAAAAATATCTTGGGCCGCCCAGCCGGCCAGATCGAGGCGCGCGCGGTCAGGTAGGAAGCGGAAGCAGGCCGCCGCCAATTCGGCGCGGCCCTCGCGCGCCAGCATCGCGTCGAGCTTTTCCTTCAGCGCATGCAAATGCAGCACGTCGGTCGCCGCGTAGGCCACCTGCGCATCGCTGAGCTCGTCGGCGCCCCAGTCGGACAATTGCTGCTGTTTCGACAGGTCGACGCCGAGCACCTCGCGCGTCAGATCCTTGAGCCCGTGCTTGTCGGTATAGGTGCGCGCCAGCCGCGAGGCGATTTTGGTGCAATAGACCGGCGCGGCCATCACGCCGAAGGCCTTGGCCAGCATGCCGAGATCGAACCGCGCGTAGTGGAAAATCTTCAGGATCGATTTGTCGGCCAGCAGCTTTTCGATATTGGGCGCTTTGCGCTGGCCGACCGCGATCTGCACCACGTCGGCACTGCCGTCACCGGGCGAAAGCTGCACCACGCAGAGCCGGTCGCGGTTGGGCTCGAGCCCCATGGTCTCGGTGTCGATCGCCACCGCGCCCTTGTAGGCGGTTAGATCGGGTAGATCGCCGCGATGCAGGCGGATGGTCATTTCACTACCCGATTAGGGGAACTGGTGCCCAGGAAAGGACTCGAACCTTCACGCCTCGCGGCGCTAGTACCTGAAACTAGTGCGTCTACCAATTCCGCCACCTGGGCAAGGCTTTAGAACTTATCGGGACTAGGTACGTAGCCGCTTTCGGCTTGTCAATTGAAGCGGTTTTCGGGCCTCTGCCGCCCGTTTGCGGGCCTGTACAGCCCGCGAGCGATCCTGTATTGCCCGCATTATAACATCCCTTTTGCTCGCGAGGGCGTCCATGACCTCCAGAAGCAACGCCGAAACCCTAGTCACCGTCTACGGCGGTTCCGGCTTTCTCGGCCGCCACTTGGTGCGCGCCATGGCCGCGCGCGACTACCGCATCCGCGTCGCCGTCCGCCGGCCAGACCTTGCCTTCCACCTGCAACCGCTCGGCCGCGTCGGCCAGATCCACGCCGTGCAGGCCAATCTGCGTCACGCCCCCTCGGTGCAGGCCGCCGCGCGCGACGCTCATGTGCTGGTTAATCTGGTGGGACTGCTGTTCGAGCGCGGGCGGCAAAGCTTCGACGCCATCCATGTTCACGGCGCCGAGCAGGTGGCGCTGGCCGCGAGCGCGCATGGCGCGCGCCTGGTGCATGTCTCGGCGATCGGCGCCGACGAGAATTCGCGCAGCCGTTACGCGCGTTCCAAGGCTGCGGCCGAGCGCCTGGTGCTGACCGCGCAGCCGCAGGCCGTGATCATGCGACCGTCGGTCATATTCGGGCCGGAAGACGATTTCTTCAATCGCTTTGCCGCGATGGCGCGCATCTCGCCGGCACTGCCGCTGATCGGCGGCGGCAACACCCGTTTCCAGCCGGTCTTCGTCGGCAACGTCGCCGCGGCGATCGCGCAGGCGGTCGACGGCAACGCCAAGGGCGGCATGGTCTATGAATTGGGCGGGCCGGAGGTGGAGACGTTCGAACAGTTGCTGCGATTCGTACTCGCCACGATCGAGCGCAAGCGGCTGCTGGTGCCGGTCCCGTTCTTCGTCGCCAAAATGAAAGCGGCCTTGCTGCAATACATGCCGACGCCGCCGCTCACGCCCGATCAGGTCGAACTGCTGCGGGTTGACAACGTGGTCTCCGACGCCGCCAAGGCGGAAGGCCGCACGCTGCAAGGGCTTGGCATCGAGCCGGAGCTGATCGAGGCGATCGTGCCGTCCTATCTTTGGCGCTTCCGCAAGACCGGCCAGTTCAGAAGCCGCGTGGCTTAGCCGGCGAACGGCTTACAAAAAATAAATCGCGTAGACGCCCGCGGTGCCGACCACGATGCGCCACCAGGCGAACAGCGCAAAGCTATGGCGCTGCACGTAGCGCAGGAACGTCTTCACCACGATCCAGCCGAAGATAAACGAGAAGATGAAGCCGACGGCGATCGCCGTGATGTTGCCGTCGGAAAGATCGGCGCGGCTTTTATAGGCCTCATAGGCGAAAGCGCCGACCATGGTCGGCATCGCCAGCCAGAACGAAAACTCCGCCGCCGAACGCCGGTCGGCGCCGAACAGCATGGCGCCCACAATGGTCGCGCCTGAGCGCGACACGCCGGGGATCATGGCCAGGCACTGGCAAACGCCGATTGCGAAATACATCGGCAGCGGGAAGGCCGTCGATTTGAAATGGCGCGGCTTTAGGTTCATGCGGTCGATGCCGAGCAGGACAAAGCCGCCGACAATGAAGCTGATGCAGACGACGCGCACGTCGAACAGATGCGACTTGATGTAGGCCGCCGCCAGCACGCCGATCACCGCCGCCGGCAGGAACGCCAGCAGCACGCCGATGACAAAACGCGCCGCCGCCCATTGCGTGAACATATGCGTCGCCAGCGCCCACAGACGGCCGAAATAAATCGTCAGCAGCGCCAGGATGGCGCCCAATTGAATCAGGATGGCGAAGGATTTTCCGAAAGCGTCATCGCCCCAGCCGAAGAAATGCTCCATCAGCAGCAGATGGCCGGTCGAGGACACCGGCAGGAATTCGGTCAGCCCCTCGACCACGCCGAGCACCGCCGCCTTGACCAGATCGAGATGGGTCGAGATCAAGCCGAGGACGACCGCCTTGATGGCGTCAAAATGCATGGGCTGCTCCGGAGCAATCTTTTAGGCGCTCAATGCCGGTGGGGAATTGCGCGGGGGTAAGCGCTTTTGGCGCAAAGCCTTAATCCAGGCAAATTAAAAAGGCGTAAGGGGTGGGTAATTTGCGCCGTGCAGCCGGCTTCCTATAGTGGCTGGCTGATTCCCGCAGACTGGAAATCCATGCTGACGTTGTTCCATCAACCGCTCTGCCCGCATTCGCGTTATGTGCGCCTCATCCTCGGCGAATACGGCATCCAGATGCGGGCGGTGGAGGAGCGGTTCTGGGAACGGCGGGAGGAGTTCCTTAAGCTCAATCCGGCCGGCGAAATACCGGTGCTGGTGGCCGACGGTCAGCCGGCGGTGCCCGGCGCCACCATCATCGCGGAATATATCGAGGAGACGCATGCCGCCGAAAACGGCGTAAACCGCCTGCTGCCGGCGGCACCCGGGGAACGGGTCGAGGTGCGGCGGCTGGCAAGCTGGTTCAACGATAAATTCCATGCCGAGGTCTCAGGCCCCCTGGTCAACGAGCGCGTGTTCAAGCGGCATATGACGGCCGAACAGGGCGGCGGTCCTCCCGATACCGCGGCCATGCGTGCCGCCCGCCACAATGTCCGCTATCATCTGGCCTATATCGGCTGGCTGGTACGCACGCGCGATTGGCTGGCCGGCGACCGGCTGAGCCTGGCGGACCTCGCTGCCGCCGCGCATTTATCCGTCACCGACTACCTGGGCGATGTGCCGTGGAACGCCGACGAAGCCGCCAAGAACTGGTACGCGCGGGTGAAGTCGCGGCCCTCATTCCGCACGATCCTGGCCGACAGCCTGGCCGGACTGCCGCCGGCGAAAAGCTACGCCGATCTCGATTTCTGACCGAGCCGATCGAAATCAAGCAAGCGCTGATCGCGCAGGCGCAGGCGCGCGGTTTCGACGTGGCCGGCGTTACCCGGCCCGATGCCGTGCCGCAAGCCAAAGCGCGGCTCGAACGATTCCTTGCCGACGGCGCGCATGGCGACATGGCCTGGATGGCGACGACCGCCGAGCGCCGCGCCTCGCCTTTGGCGCTTTGGCCGGACGTGCGTTCGGTCATCATGCTGGGCATGAACTACGGCCCGGACGAAGACCCGCTGGCGATCCTTGCGCGCAAGGACCGCGCCGCGATTTCAACTTACGCCAAGGGCGACGACTATCACGAGCTGATCAAGACGCGGCTCAAGGCCATCGCGCGCTGGCTGGTCGATAATACCGGCGGCGAGGTGAAAGTATTCGTCGACACCGCGGCGGTGATGGAAAAGCCGCTGGCCGAAAAAGCCGGGCTCGGCTGGCAGGGCAAGCATACCAATCTGGTCTCGCGCCAATTCGGCTCGTGGCTATTCCTCGGCGCGATTTTCACCACGCTCGATCTGCCGGCCGATGAGGGCGAACCGGACAGTTGCGGCAGCTGCCGCGCTTGCCTGGATATTTGTCCGACCGCCGCGTTCCCGGAACCCTACCGGCTCGATGCGCGGCGCTGCATTTCGTATCTGACCATCGAGCACAAGGGACCGATACCGCGCGAATTCCGTGCGGCGATGGGCAACCGCATTTACGGCTGCGATGATTGCCTGGCCGTCTGTCCGTGGAACAAGTTCGCCGTGCAGGGGCGCGAAGCCAAGCTCGCCGCACGCGCGGCCCTGCGTGCGCCGAAGCTCGCCGAACTCGCGCGCCTTACCGACGCGCAATTCCGCATCTTGTTTGCCAAGACCGCGATTAAGCGCACTGGCCGCGATCGCTTCGTGCGCAATGTCCTCATCGCCATCGGCAATTCCGGCAACGCTTCGCTTAGCGTCGAGGCCGAGCGCCTGCTCGAGGATGCCGCACCGCTGGTGCGCGGCGCCGCGGTTTGGGCGCTCGGACAATTGTTGCCGCGCGAGAAATTCGCCGCCTTGCGGAAATCCGATTCGGATGACGCGGTAAACGACGAGTGGGCCGCGGCGCTCGCTTGAAGTGTCCCGGATGTGGTGCAGCGCGAAGCGGTGCACCGCTGATCCGGGACCCAGCTTGCTTTAAAACTTAACCGGGGTCCCGGGTCTGCAGCGCACCACTAACGCGCTGCGCTGCGCCCGGGATACGCAACAGATCAAAACTCCGCCACCGCATTCATCAACCGCTCGATGTCCTCCGGGCGCGACAGCCGGTGGTCGCCGTCCTTGATCAGCGTGAGCACCACGTCGTCGCGTGCAAAGCGCGCTACCAGTTCGACTGCATGCCGCCACGGCACGTCGGGGTCCTGCACGCCTTGCAGGATATGCACCGGGCAGCCGGTCTCGATCAGTCCGCCGAGCAAAAGATGTTCGCGTCCGTCCTCGATCAGCCGCTTCGTTATCGGATAGGGCCCTTCCGAATATTCCGACGGCCGCATCCAAAAGCCTTTCTGCTCGATCTCGCGCTTGATCGCGGGAGCGAAATTTTTCCACATCAGCTCCTCGGTGAAATCCACCGCCGGCGCGACCAGCACCATGCCGGCGACCGGCGCGGCACCATTTTGCTGGCGCAGTTCGCGCGCCAGCAGCAGCGCAAGCCAGCCACCCATGGATGAGCCCACGATCACCTGCGGTCCATGGGCGAAGCGCCGGTAGACATCGAGGCTTTCAGTCAGCCAGCAGCCGATGGTGCCGGCGGTAAAATCACCGCCCGATTCGCCGTGGCCGGAATAGTCGAAGCGCACGCAGGCGCGGCCCTGTCGCTCCGCCCAGCGGTCGAGCGCCTCGGCCTTGGTGCCCTTCATGTCGGACTTGAAGCCGCCGAGCCAGAACACGCCTGGTCCGGAACTTGGGCTCTTGCCCTCGCGCGCGCGCACGGCGATTGTCCGTACGTGCGGGGGTGATTCGACGGTCAGCGAAGTCAGACGGGATTTGCTCATGCGCGCTGCGGCCAAATTGGCGAGGATTGAAACCGAGCAGCCTTCCTTGTCGCCGCAAGAAGGCGCCGAAGGCAAGGGGGCGCCGGTCATCGCCCTCGGCCGCAAGCCGGTCAGCGCGCTCGCCGGTGCCACGGTCCTGCAGCTGGTGCCGGCGCTGCGCGACGACCCGCTTGGCCACACCGCGGTCGATATCGCGCTCGCACTGCTGCAATCGGGCGCGCGCGCCATTGTCGCCGGCGACGGCGGGCCGCTTGTGGGCGAACTGCGCGCCTTCGGCGGCGAATGGCTGCCGATGCCGAACGACACCTTCAATCCGTTGCGCATCCGCACCAATACGCGGCGGCTGGCGAACCTGATCGCGAGCGAGCGCATCGATATCGTGCATGCGCAAAGCGCGGCCGCGGCCTGGAGCGCCATCGCCGCCACCGACCGCATGCCGGTGTTTCTGGTCACCTCGTTTCCCGACCGGCTGGCGGCGGATAGCTGGCCCACCACGCGGTTCGGTAAATCGCTCACACGCGGCGACCGGGTGATCGCGCCTTCGGCTTACGTCTCGCGCATGGTGCTCGAGCGCTACAACATCGCACCCGACCGCATCACCGTGATCCCGCGCGCGATCGACACCGTCAATTTCAGCCCGGCGGCGGTCAGCGCCGACCGCATCGCATTGCTGCGCCGGGTGTGGGGAATTCTCCCCGACATGCGCGTGGTGCTGGTTCCCGGCCGCGTCGCGCCGTGGAACGGGCAGATGAGCATGATCGATGCCGCGCGGCTGTTGGTCGGCGGCGGCGACCGCAACATCGCCTTCGTGTTCGCCGGCGAGGACCGCGGGCAGGCGGGCTATGCGCGCGCGCTGCGCCGGCAAGCCCGCATGCACGGCATCGACACACTATGCCGCATGGTCGGTCCTTGTGCCGACATGCCGGCAGCGCTCGCCGTCGCCGATGTCGTGGTGGTGCCGGCGCTCGAGCCGCCGCTGGTCGGACGCGCCGCCGCCGAAGCGCAAGCCATGGGCCGCCCGGTGGTCGCCACCACGGTCGGCGTCTTGCCGGAAAACCTGCTCTGCCCGCCGCGCATGCGGGACGACTTGCGCACCGGCTGGCTGGTACGGCCGGGCAATGTCGGCGACCTTGCGCGCGCGGTCGGCGCCGCGCTGGCGCTCGATGTTACCTCCTACGAGGCACTCGGCGCCCGTGCGCGCCAATTCGCCGAATTCATGTTTTCCCCGCAAAGCGTTGCCGAAGCCATTCGCGGAGTCTATACCTCCCTGCTGGCCCGCGACGTCTGAGGCCGCCGGTTCCAAGGTCGTAACGTAATGTCGAGTGCACCCGCGCCTGAAGTGCCGGCCGGCATGACCCGCCCATCTGCGCGCGGCGCCTATTCCGATCAAAGTTCCAACAGCAAGACGCGGCCGCAATTGGCGCGCGACCGCATCACCGTGCTCATCGCGGTGCCCACGCTCGATGCCGGCGCGGCCGACGTCGGAGCGGTCGGACTGGTGCGCATCCTTAGCGCGGCCGGTCACCGCGCCATTGTGGCCTCGCACGCCGGACGGCTGGTCGCCGACATCACTGCGGCCGGCGGCGAATTCGTACCGCTCGACGTCGCCAGCAACAATCCGCTTCGGATGCTGCGCAGTGCCGCCGCGCTCAACAGAATTGCGCGCGAGAATAAATGCGATGCGATCCATGCGCTCGGCCGCTCGGCGGCCTGGAGCGCCTACCTCGCCGCCCGCATGCGCGGCATTCCATTCATCACCAGCTGGTACAAGGGCTTCCGCGACCAGAACAAGTTCAAGCACCTGTACAACGGCATCATGGCGCGCGGCGACCGCGTGCTGGCGGCGAGCGAGCAGATCGCCCAGTTGATCAACGACCGCTATGCCATGCCTTGGGAGCGGATTTCGGTCGTGCCGTCCAGCATCGACTTCGAGCGGTTCGATCCGGCCGACGTCGCGTACGAGCGCCTCGACGCGCTGCGCCACGCCTGGGGCATCAAACGCGACACCAAGGTGATCCTGATCGTCGGCCGCATCGTGCGCCGCAAGGGCCATCATGTAGTGGTGAAAGCGGTAAAGCGGTTGAAGGCGATGGGGCTCAAGGATTTCTTGTGCGTGTTCGTCGGCGAGGACCGCGGCCGCACCCATTACACCGGCGAGCTTTGGGATTTGGTGGTGGCGACCGGCACCATGGACGTCATCCGCATGGCGGCGCCGGTCGCCGATATGCCGGCCGCTTACGCCTTGGCCTCGGTCGTGGTGTCGGCGGCGGTGCAGCCGGAAGGCCTGCAACGCTCGATCCTGGAGGCGCAAGCGATGGCACGCCCGGTGATCGTGTCCGACCTCGGCGCCGGCCCGGACGTGGTGCTGGCGCCTCCGACGGTGCCGGAGAACCGCATCACCGGCTTGCGCTTTTACTCCGGCGAAGACGCCGCACTGGCGGCGGCGTTGCTGCGGCTGTTTTCACTGCCCGAACCGATCCGCCGCGCCATGGGCACGCGCGGCCGCGACTGGGTGCTCGGCCATTTCAATGCGGGCGCGGTCGCCGAGCAGACGCTGCGGCTTTATGGCGAGGTCACGGGGCGCGAAACGGCGCCCGCCCCCCGGCCGGCGCGGTTGCGATAAAATAAGAGGAATTAGAACAATTTGACCGTGATTTCGGTCGATTCTGTCGACATCGTCGATGGAACAACGTTGACTTATTCGCCGTTTCTACCAATCTTTCGCCTGTCCTGGCGCTCAAGCGCGCCCGGGTCCGTTGCAACAGCATGAGGAGAAAAAAGCCATTCGTCGTCCGATGAAGTCCGCGCTGCCCGCCCAAAAGGACGGCCCGCGCATCAACGAGGAGATCCGCGCCCGAGAGGTTCAGCTGATCGATAGTACCGGCGACAACAAAGGTGTCGTCGATTTTAAAACCGCCATGGGCATGGCGGAAGCCGCCGGGCTCGACCTGGTCGAGATATCTCCCAACACGACCCCGCCGGTCTGCAAAATCCTGGATTTCGGCAAATACAAATTCCAGGCGCAGAAAAAAGCCGCCGAAGCCCGCAAAAAGCAAAAAGTCGTCGAGATCAAGGAGATCAAGCTCCGGCCGATGATCGACGATCACGATTACGATGTGAAGATGCGTTCGATGAAGCGCTTCTTCGAAGAGGGCGACAAGGTCAAGATCACCTTGCGCTTCCGCGGCCGCGAAATGGCGCACCAGGAACTCGGCTACAAATTGCTCAATCGCGTGAAGGAAGACACCGCGCCGATCGCCAAGATCGAGTCGGAGCCGCGCTTCGAAGGCCGGCAAATGGTGATGCTGCTGGCGCCGCGCTAGACTCTCATTTGTCATTCCGGGGCGCGGGCGCGAGCCCGCGAACCCGGAATCCATCATCGCAAGCTGGGGCTTTGGATTCCGGCGCTCGCCGCGCGCGCGGCTCCGCCGCAATGACAGATCGGAGTTCGCCGCTCGCGCAATTGCCGGCGGCGCTTTGCGTTACCGGCGCTCGGCTTCCCAGCGGCCGGCGCAAGTGCCGCTCGAACCGATCCCGTGCCAGGTGCCCGACCCGCTGCTCGCCAACAGACGGCCGGTGCCGTTGGCGCCGTTCTCGCCGGCCTTGATGCTGACGTTGATCGCGCCATTGCTGGCGACCGTGCCGGCCAGATTGACCGGCGCATCGCCCCGATAGCTGACATGGCCGTTTGCGATCTTCACGTCGTAGCGGTAGCCGCGGTCGCAATCGCCCTTTTCGGTGACGATCAGCACGCTCCAGTTGCCGTCCTGGGTGGCGGCAAAGGCGGCCGGCGGGGCGCCGGCGATCGCCGAACCCATCAGTAAAGCCGCAAAAACGATCGAATTCTTCATGCGTCGCATGGCGACAAACCCCCTGTGTGACGCCACTTTTCCGAGCAGCGACGAATGCGGTCAAACCGAAAGCTGGTGCCCGGTAATGGCCGATTGAGGCAGAATTCGTGCCAAAAAGACTAAAATACCGGGTTAAGGCATTTGGCTAACGCTTGGTTGCAAGCGCCGGCCGCCTCTGCCATAACGCCGCCCTCTCGCCGCCCGGCTGGTTAGGGCTGCCGTGGCGGCGAAAACAGCTCAATTCCGAGCACCCGCTCAAAGACAATCGTCTTTCAGCGCACATCCTGGCCGGCTGGAGCCTCGCGCCCCGCGCCGCGCCGATGAGGAGAGCAAAATGCCCAAGTTGAAGACCAAATCGGGCGCCAAAAAGCGCTTCAAGATCACCGCTTCCGGCAGGGTGAAATTTCAGCAGTCCGGCAAACGCCACGGCATGATTAAGCGCACCACCAAGCAGATCCGCGAACATCGCGGCACCAAGGTGCTGTTCAAGACCGACGGCGACAACATCAAGAAATACTTTCTGCCCAACGGCTGATCGTATTACCGGCCGCTACGCGGCCGCTGTCCCCCGTCGAGCTTCGCTTAAGAACTGCAAGGAGATTTCCCATGGCCCGCGTCAAACGTGGCGTCACCTCACACGCCAAGCACAAGAAAGTCTACAAAGCCGCCAAGGGCTATTACGGCCGCCGCAAGAACACGATCCGCGTCGCCAAACAGGCGGTGGAGAAGGCCGGCCAATACGCCTTCCGCGACCGCAAACGGCGCAAGCGCACCTTCCGCGCGCTGTGGATCCAGCGCCTTAACGCGGCGGTGCGGCCGTTCGGCCTCAACTATAGCCGCTTCATCGCCGGGCTCTCCAAGGCCGGGCTGATGGTCGACCGGAAAGTATTGTCCGATCTCGCCATCAGCGAGCCGGCGGCCTTCCAGGCGATCGTGGAAAAGGCCAAGGCCGCGCTGCCGGCGTAAGGCTGATGCGGGCACTACCCTCTCCTTTGTCATGCGCGGGCTTGACCTGCGCATCCCGCTTAGGGATGCAAGGCAGTGCCCATTGAATTGGGATGGCCGGGACAAGCCCGGCCATGACGAGGCATAAGGTGGCCCTGGCCATGTCCGACATCGCGCAACTGGAAAAAGACCTGCTCGCGGCCATCGCGTCGGCCAAGGACGAAGCGGCGCTGGAGACGTTGCGCGTGGCCGCGCTCGGCAAAAGCGGTTCGGTATCGGCGCTGCTCAAGACGCTCGGTTCGATGACGCCGGATGAGCGCAAGGCGCAAGGGCCGGCGATCAACGGCTTAAAGGATCGCGTCAGTGCCGCGATCGCGGCCGCCAAGGACGCACTGGGCGCTGCCGCGCTTGACGCCCGGCTCAACACCGAGACAGTCGACGTCACGCTGCCGCTGCGCGAGGCGCCGGCCGAGACCGGCCGCGTGCACCCGATCACGCAGGTGATCGACGAGCTCACCGCCATTTTCGCCGACATGGGCTTTGCGGTGGCGGAAGGTCCCGACATCGAGACCGACGATTACAACTTCACCAAGCTGAATTTCCCGGAAGGCCATCCGGCGCGGGAAATGCACGACACGTTTTATTTTCCGGAGAAGCCCGACGGCTCGCGGCTCTTGCTGCGCACCCACACCTCGCCGGTGCAGGTGCGCACCATGCTGGCCCAGAAACCGCCGATCCGCGTGATCTGCCCGGGCCGCACCTATCGCAGCGACTCGGACCAGACGCATACGCCGATGTTCCATCAGGTCGAGGGCCTGGTGATCGACAAGGGCTCGCATCTCGGCCACCTGAAATGGATTCTGGAGGAATTCTGCAAGGCGTTCTTCGAGGTCGACAGCGTGAAGATGCGCTTCCGCCCGTCGTTCTTCCCGTTCACCGAGCCGTCGCTGGAAGTCGACATCCAGTGCAAGCGCGACAAGGGCGAGATCCGTTTCGGCGAAGGCGAGGATTGGCTGGAGATTCTCGGCTGCGGCATGGTGCACCCGAACGTGCTGAAGAATTGCGGGCTCGATCCGGCCGAGTACCAGGGCTTCGCCTGGGGTGTCGGCATCGACCGCATCGCCATGCTGAAATACGGCATGAACGATTTGCGCGCGTTCTTCGAGGCCGACATGCGCTGGCTTTCGCATTACGGCTTCCGGCCGCTCGATTTCCCGACGCTGGCGGGGGGATTGAGCCCGTGAAAGATAAGTCGATCAGAAATCCGATGCTCGGCGCAGACGTGCCGCGAACTCTGCCTGTCCCCTCCCCCGCTTGCGGGGGAGGGTTAGGGAGGGGGCCATGAGCAGCGTCCCCAAGCAACCGGTGTGGCACGTATCGAAAAAACTGCGCTCGCGAGCCCGATCGCTCCGGCGCGATTCAACCGATGCAGAGCAACATATTTGGAATGCGTTGCGCGCTCATCGTTTGAACAACGCAAGCTTCCGCCGGCAAACTCCGATTGGCCCTTACGTCGCAGACTTCGTCTGCCACGCAGCAAATCTGATCGTGGAGCTCGATGGCGGGCAGCATTTTAAGAAAGAGCAAATGAAGCGTGACGCGCGTCGCGATGCGTTTCTCGCTTCTAAAGGCTATCGGATTCTCCGTTTCAACAATCATGATGTGATGACTAACCGGCAAGGGGTTCTTGAAACAATAGTCGCTGCGCTTGCGACAGCCCCCTCCCCAACCCTCCCCCGCAAGCGGGGGAGGGAGAGCAGCGCCGAGTCCGCGTCATGAAATTCACTTTGCCCTGGCTGAAGGAGCATCTCGACACCGACGAGCCGCTGCCGGCAATCGTCGACAAGCTCACCATGATCGGGCTCGAGGTGGAGAACGTCGAGGACAAGGCGACCCTGCTCAAGCCCTTCGTCATCGCCAATGTGATTTCCGCCGAAAAGCATCCGAACGCGGATCGCCTGCGCGTCTGCTTGGTCGACATCGGCCAAGTGGCGAAAGGCGAAAAGCCGATCCAGGTCGTCTGCGGCGCGCCCAATGCGCATGCCGGCATGAAGGGCGTATTCTCGGCGCCAGGCACCTTCATCCCGGGCAAAAACATCACGCTCACGGTCGGCACCATCCGCGGCGTGGAAAGCCGCGGCATGCTGTGCTCGGAAGCCGAGCTGCTGATCTCCGACAACCACGACGGCATCATCGAACTGCCGGCCGATGCGCCGGTCGGAAAATCATACGTCGATTGGGCCGGGACAGCCGAGCCCGTCATCGAAATCAATCTCACGCCCAACCGGCCGGACTGCACCGGCGTCAACGGCATCGCGCGCGATCTCGGCGCCACCTCGATCGGCGCCTTCAAGGACCGCCCGCCCAAGCCGGTGAAGGGCACGTTCCCCTGCCCGGTCAAGGTCACGCTCGATTTCGGCGCGACGCCCTCGCTCTGCCCGGCCTTCGGCCTGCGCCTGGTCAAGGGCGTCAAGAACGGCCCCTCGCCCGACTGGCTGCAGAAAAGGCTCACGGCGATTGGGCTGCGTCCTATCAACGCGCTGGTCGACATCACCAACTTCATCACCTTCGACCGCGGCCGCCCGTTGCATGTATTCGACGCGGCGAAAGTGCATGGGCATCTCACCGTGCGGCGCGCCCGCAATGGCGAGACGCTGCTGGCGCTCGACGGCAAGACTTATGAGCTCGATCAGGCCATCTGCGTGATCGCCGACGAGACGGGCGTCGAATCGCTCGCCGGCATCATGGGCGGCGAGGCGAGTGGCTGCTCGGCGACCACCACCGACGTGCTGATCGAATCGGCGCTGTGGGACGAGCTCAACATTGCGCAGACCGGGCGCAAGCTCGCGATCAATTCGGACGCGCGCTACCGCTTCGAGCGCGGCGTCGATCCGAATTTCATGCTGCCGGGCCTGGAGCTGGCGACGCAGCTGGTGCTCGATTTCTGCGGCGGCGAGCCGTCGGAGATCGTCGTCGCCGGCGATCCGACGCCGAAAGAGACCGTGATCGATTTCCCGATGAATGAATTGCAGCGGCTGGCCGGTATCAAGCTGCCGCTTGCCGACGTGCGCCGCGTGCTGGAAAAGCTCGGCTTCTTCGCCGCCGGGCAGAACGAGCGCGTCAAGGTGGCGGTGCCGTCGTGGCGGCCGGACGTGCACGGCCGCGCCGACATCGTCGAGGAACTGGTGCGCATCATCGGGGTCGACCAGGTGCCGTCGACGCCGTTCCCGCGCGGCGAGCACGCGCGCAAGCCGGTGCTCACGCCGATCCAGAACCGCACCCGCAAGGCCAAGCGCGCGCTCGCCGCGCGCGGGCTCACCGAGGCCGTCACCTGGTCGTTCGTATCCAAGCGTGAGGCCGAGCTGTTGGGCGGCGGCAAGCCTGAGCTGGCGTTGGCCAATCCGATCGCCGCCGAACTGTCCGACATGCGGCCGAGCCTGATCCCTGGTTTGATCATGGCGGCGCAACGCAACGCCGACCGCGGCAGCGCCGATGTCGCGCTGTTCGAGGTCGGGCAAATCTTCAAAGGCGACAGGCCCGAGGACCAGCTCACCGCCGCCACCGGCCTGCGCCGCGCACTCGCCAAGGCCTCCGGCATCGGCCGCCACTGGTCGAGCAAAGCCGAGGCGGTCGATGCCTTCGACGCCAAGGCCGACGCCTTTGCTGTGCTGGCCGCCGCCGGAACGCCAATGCAGGCCTTGCAGGTGGTGCCCGGAGGACCGGCCTGGTTCCATCCCGGCCGCTCCGGCACCATCCAGATCGGACCGCAGAACGTGCTCGGTTATTTCGGCGAGCTGCATCCGCGCGCGCTGGAAGCGCTTAAGGCGGAAGGCCCGCTGGTCGCCTTCGAAGTGATCCTGGAGAAAATTCCCGAGCCGAAGGCGAGGCCGACGCGGGCAAAGCCGCTGCTCGAACTGTCGCCATTCCAGCCGGTGACACGCGATTTTGCCTTCGTGGTGGAGGCGAGCGTGAGGGCCGCCGATATCGTGCGCGCCGCGCAGAGCGTCGACAAAAAGCTGATCGTCGCTGTCACCGTGTTCGACGTCTACGAGGGCAAGGGCATTGACCCCGGCAAGAAGTCGATTGCCATCGCCGTCACCATGCAGCCGCGCGACAAGACCATGACCGACGCCGAAATTGAGGCGCTGGGGCAGAAGATCGTCGCCGAGGTGACCAAGAGAACCGGCGGCGTGTTGCGGGGGTAAAAGCCACACCCGCCCATTCCCGCGCAAGCGGGAATCCAGCCTGGGTCCCCGCCGTCGCGGGGGCGAGCGGAGATAGTTAGGCCGGCAATAAATCCGCAAAGGCAAAGCCGTCGCGCTCGACCGTCTCGCCGACCTTGACCGCGATCTTGCGCGCCAGCATCGGGCCGGCCGAAACGAAAGTGTGGAATTCGCCGTTTTCGCCGCAGGGGTCGCTGCCTGCCGGCAGCGCGCCGATCAATCCGGCGTCGAAGCGGCGGCCGGCGAATGCGGCGGGCAATTTCTTCAAATCGACGACGGCAAGATGGGCTTCCACCCCGCCGTCGATCATGTCGCGTGCAAGCCGCCCGGTCGGCAATCCCCACAGCGGAAACACCGGCGTAATGCCGGTGCCGGCGAGCTGGCGCTCGCGGTAGGCGCGCACGTCTGCCAGAAAAAGATCGCCGAAGATCATATGCGTGACGCCGCGCGCCTTGGCGTTATCGATCGCCTTGCCCATTTCGCGCTCGTAAATCTCGTTCGGGCAGGGATAGGGAATGCGCACGATAATCGCCGGCAGGCCGGCGGCCTCACACTGCGCGCGCAGCAATTGCTCGCGCACGCCGTGCATGCTGACGCGGGCGAAGCTGTCGGTGACCGTGGTCAGCGCGCCGACAATGTCGAATTCAGCCGTGCGGCGCGCCGCGTGCAGGGCCCAGGCTGAATCCTTGCCGCTCGACCAGGCGATCAGCGCTTGCGGGCGGGTGGAAGCGTTGCCGCTCATTCGTCATCGCCCCGGCGCCGCCGACGACGACGGGAGCGGCGCGGCGCGCGCTCTTCCCGTCGCCTCGCCCGCGCCCTTTCCTCGTCTTCCGGCTCCGCCAACTCGCCCATCTGGCGCAACGCCGCTTCGGCCGCGCGCGTGCCGGAATCCCAGGCGCCGGCGACCGTCCCCCACTCGGTTTCGTGCACGGCCTCGCCGGCAAACCAGATGCGGCCGCCGACCGGCTCCATCAGGGCCTTGCGCGCATCGGCGCTCTCGGGCGCGGCCGCCGACATGGCGCCGAGCACCCAAGGCTGGTCGTTCCAGCGCGTGGCGTGGCTCTGCTTGATCGCGCGCTTGACGTCGGAACCGAACAGCGCCGCCAGCCAGCCGGAGGCGAAGTCGACCATCGCGGGACGGCCTTGTGCGGAGAGCGCGCGGCCGAAATCGCCCGCGACCTCGACCAGATGCAGACTTGTGCCCGACACATTGGCGAGCAGAGCGGCGGTGCGCGTGCCGGCCGACTGCTCGAACACCAGGTCGTCGCGCTGCAGGCCGAGCGGATTACCCGGCAGGTCGAGCGCGATGTGGTCGAAGTTGCCGAGCGAGAGCTTGGCCGCGGCATCGAGCTGGCGTTTGCCCAGTTCCGGCCGGAAATCGATCTTGCCGGCAGCGAGCATATTGGTCGAAACCGTCACGATCACCGTGCGCGTGCGCAACATGCCTTTCGGGGTCACGATGTCGACGCCGCGGCGGTCCCATTCGATGCGGCTGACCGGCGTCGAAAGACGCACCGGCAGGTTGACGGCGAGGCTGGCGAGCAGCGCGCCATAGCCCTGCCGGCAAAACGCCGCGTCGTAGCGGTCGCCGGCGCGGGCAAGGTCCGCCGCCGAGACGGCTTTGAGGTCCTTGCCGCAGCCATAGGGCCCGAGCACGAATTCAATCGTGTCGCGCCAGTCGCCGAGATCGCGCGGCAGCGCCGCCGCCGCCACATCCGCACTTACAATGCCGGCACCGGCGATGGCGTGGTGCGCGCGCACCAGCAGGCTAAGAAAATTTTCCAGCTCGGCATCGCGGGCATTGCGCGGGCCGACGCGCACGGTCTGCCCGCGCGGCGCCGGATAGATGTCGAGCCCGCTCGCCAGCTTGCGCAACGGATTGCTGTCGGGATTGTGCATCCAATGCGCGCCGAGATCGTACGGCATCCCGAAAATCCGGGTGTCGGTGACGCAGCGGCCGCCGATTGCACTACCCGCTTCGAGCAGCGCGAAGCGTTGCTTGGCGGCGGCAACGCGCCGGGCGGCTGCAATCCCGGCGGCGCCAGCGCCGACAATCACCACGTCCACCTCGCCCGAAGCCGGCACGGCGCCGAGCGCGGGCGCTGCGGCGAGCGCAGCGGAGGCGGCCAGGAACGAGCGCCGGTTAAGCGTCAACATGGTATCCGAATTCTTTCTGGGCGCGGCTCGCACTGTGCCCGATCCCGCATAGCGCGGCAAATTTCATGGCTAACACTTGGTAACTCAAGCCTGTGACGAATGAACCAATTTGCAATGAGTTTTCATTAAATTAGGCGACAACAAGACGCGCGGGAAAACGAAGCGTCACGCTGCGGTGTCGAGGACCGGCGCCAAGGGACGGGGCGTAATGAGTTGGATGGCGGACGGGGTCGGGCGGCTGCTCGCCCATTATCTGGAAAAGCCGGCGCAAGGCTATGAGCCTTTCACGCCGAGCGATCCCGAATCCTTGCGCGCCACGCTCAAGCCCGGCGACGTGCTGCTGGTCGAAGGCAGCAATCACATTTCCGGCGTTATCAAATATCTCACGCAGTCGACCTGGTCGCATGCCGCGCTCTATGTCGGGCCGATCGGCGATCGCGAGACCGCCGACGGCGAGCCGCTGGTGCTGGTGGAGGCCAATATCGGCCAGGGCGTGGTGGCGGCGCCGCTGTCGAAATATGCCCGCTACCACACCCGCATCTGCCGGCCGACCGGGCTGACCGACGAGGATCGCGCGCGCGTCTGCGCTTACGCGGCCGAACGCATCGGCTTCGACTACGACCTCAAGAACATCATCGACTTGATGCGTTATCTGTTTCCGCTGCCGGTGCCGCAGCGCTGGCGCCGGCGCCTGATGTCGCTCGGCTCCGGGCACCCGACCCGCATCATCTGCTCGGCACTGATCGCGCAAGCCTTCGAGAATGTGCGCTACCCGATCCTGCCCAAGGTGACGACGGTGGAAAGCGAAGCGGCGCGCCAGGAAATCCTGGAAATCCGCCATTCCTCGCTGTTCGCACCGCGCGATTTCGACATCTCGCCCTATTTCGAGGTGGTCAAGCCCACGCTGGTGAAGGGGTTCGACTACAAGGCGATGGCCTGGGCCGATATTCCGGCGGTCGATGCCGACGCGATCGTGTCGCTGGTGCCGGCGGAGACGGAAGCGCTGGAAACCGACACGCTGTCGACGGTATGATTTCGTCATGGCCGGGCTTGTCCCGGCCATCTCGCTTTTAGGATGGCAATGGGCTCCTAAGCGGGATCAACGGGTCAAGCCCGGTGATAACAGGCCGGCATTTGCCGCTTGGCCTTGCCCCGGCCTACCAGCCGTCTTACCTCTCTGCCATGATCGACGCCGCCGCCACCGCGCTTTCGCAAATGTTCACGCAACGCTTGCGCGCGGTGCTGATGAAAGCCGTGGGCTTGGCCCTGCTGCTGATCGTCATTGTCGGCATCGCGCTCAACCGCATCTTCAGCGCGCTGGCGGCGAGCGGCGCCACCTGGGCCGAACAGACCTCCGGCGTCGCGCCGCACGCGGCCTGGGCGAGCCTTGCCTGGGTGCTGTCGATCATGGCGAGCCTAGGTATCATCACCGGCGCCCTGTTCCTGATGCCGACGGTGACCGCCCTGGTCGGCAGTTTCTTCGTCGACGAGGTGGCCGATGCGGTGGAGCGCGAGAGCTATCCGGCCGAGCCTGCGGGCCAGGCGCTGCCTTTCTTGCGCGCGCTGCTCGAAGGCGTGCAATTCGCGCTGCTGTCGCTCGTCGTTTATCTGTGCGCACTGCCTTTTATATTTTTTGCCGGTATCGGTGTGATCATTTTGTTCCTGGCGAATTCCTACCTGCTCGGCCGCGAATATTTCGAGCTCGCCGCCATGCGTTTCCACCCCCCGCATGAAGCCAAGACGCTGCGCAAGACCAACGCGGCCTATATTTTTCTCGCCGGCATGGTGATCGCGGTGTTCGTGTCGATCCCCGTGGTCAATCTGGCGACGCCGATCTTCGCCATGGCCTATATGGTCCACATCCATAAGCGCATGACGGGCAAGCGCGCGGAACTGATCGAGCCGCCACGTTAAATCTCGCGCTGCGCGGCGTTCCAGTGTTTTTCCAGATTGGCGATCAGCGCCGGGCTGAAATGGCAATAGGCCTGCTCACGCGCATAGACCGCCATGTAGCGCCGGAAGGTGTCGAGCGGTTCTTCGCCGACGCGGAAGGCGCGCCGGTTGCCGGCAGCGCTGACCACACCGGAGCCGGTTAGGTCGTCAACCGCACGCGCGACCGCGGCGTCTACTTCGCCCGGCGCCACCACCTCATCGCAGATCATGCGACCTTCGGGGCTGTCGCAGTCTAGGCGACGGCCGGCGAGGATCGCCTGCCGTGCGATGCGCGCGCCGACAAAGCGCGGCAGCCTTAAGTTGGCGGCGCCGGGAATGATGCCCTCCTTGCGTGCGGGCAGCGTCATATAGGCATCGCTGCCGGCGACCACGTAGTCCATCGCCAGGAGATACTGGCAGCCGCCGCCGATGGCGAAGCCATCGAGCCCGGCGATCCAGGGCTTTTCGCGCGTGCCGCCGTAGACTTCGTCGGGGCTGGCGCTGCCCATCGCCAGGCCGCGCAGCATCTTGTTCACCACGCCCATGTCGCGGCGCAGGTACCAGAGGTAGGGAATTTTCCCGCGGTAAAGATGCGTGAGGTTGATGCCGGCGGAAAAAATCTTGCGGCCCTGATAGTTCGGGTGATCGACGAAATCCCCGCGCAGCACGCAGATTTCACTCTGCGGATCGAGGAGGGCGATATCGACCGCAGTTTCGGTGTCGTCGAGCGTGTCATCGTCTTCGGCATTGAGGAAACGCGGATTCTTTACAGTCACCACCGCCGCCTTGCCACGCCGCTCGACACGAGCGAGTCCGAAGTCGATCGCACCGAGCCGCATGAATTCGGTCATCCGTTCGATCGATTCGGCTTTCGGCCGCAGCATGGCGTGACAGAGATGCATGCCGGTGTCGGCGCGCGCGAGAACCTGGGCGAGGAATATCCCTTGATCGACTTCGACGCCGTCCTTCTCGCTTTGCAGCAACGCGCTTTCGGCGCCGACTTGTCGCTGCGTCGGCGTGAGACCGGGCACCAGTCTGGCCGCTTGGTCGGCGAGCTCGCCGACCCGCAAGAATTTCTCCAGCCGGTTGGTGAGTTTGCGATAAACGCTCGCGGCATGCGCGGCGAGAAAGCGTTCGCGCGCGTCACGGCAGTCGTGGAGTATGATGTCCGCCGCAAGCTGTTGCTCGGGAATGCGCAGCGGCTTTTTCGGGAGTTTGGCGAGAAGATTTGTTCCGCCCCGCCAAAATCGCGTGCCGACGGCGGCGTCGCGCTTGAACTTGCCGTGAAATTGCGGCCTGCCATTAAGCCACGTCACCACGTTGCGATGCGGCAAGCCGGCATGGTCCAGAATGACGCGCGGATCGCCGCGATCGGCAACGCCGCTGCCGGCAGAGCCTTCCATACAAAGTCTCCCTCGAACCGCTTTACGCAGTCGTTTTCTCCGGCCACTGGCACAGGTCGGCGATGATACACCTTTCGCACAGCGGCTTGCGCGCGAGACACGTATAGCGGCCGTGCAGGATCAGCCAGTGATGCGCGTGCAGCTTGTAGTGCGCCGGCACCGCCCGCTCGAGCTTCTGCTCGACCTCGAGCGGATTTTTTCCCGGCGCTAAGCCCGTGCGGTTGCCGACGCGGAAGATGTGGGTGTCGACCGCGATGGTCGGCTCGCCGAAGGCGATATTGAGCACCACATTGGCGGTCTTGCGCCCGACCCCGGGCAGCGCTTCCAAGGCCTCGCGCGCGTGCGGCACCACACCGTCATGCTCGGCCACCAGCCGGCGCGACAGCTCGACCACGTTCTTGGCCTTGGTGCGGAAAAGCCCGATGGTCTTGATCAGCTCGCGCACTTTATCCTCGCCCAATGCCACCATCTTTTCCGGTGTGTCGGCGGCCGCGAACAATGCGGGCGTCGCTTTGTTGACGCCGGCATCGGTCGCCTGCGCCGACAGCACTACCGCCACCAAAAGCGTGAACGGATTGATGTGCTTGAGTTCGCCCTTGGGTTCCGGATTGGCGGCCTGCAAACGGCGGAACGCTTCCTCGATCTGCGCATTGGTCCAAGGCTTGACGTTCAAAGGCTTGACGTACAAAGGCTTGACGACAATTGGCTTGGCGCCCGCAGGCTTGTGCGCCTTGCGCTTGCGGCTCTTTGCCGAGGGTTTGCGGGCCGCCTTTTTTGCCATCGTTCCGGTATACTGAGCGCCATGGCTGCCGACAACATGACCTCCGACAACATAACCGCCGACAATGCCGAACTGGAGCCCACGATCTTTTCCGCCGTACTCACCCCGCACCGTTCGCTGCCGCATGTCGGCTTCCTGGTGCTGATGCTCGTATTCGGCGGCGTGAGCTTCATTTCCGGCATTGCGTTCCTGATGATGGGCGCCTGGCCGGTGTTCGGCTTTTTCGGGCTCGACGTGCTGCTGCTGTACTGGGCGTTCCGGCTCAACTACCGCAGCGCCGCCGCCTACGAGCAGATCACGATGACGCCGACCGCGCTGACGGTGCGCAAGGTCAGCCATCGCGGCGCATTGCGCGAATGGGTGCTCAATCCGCTCTGGGTCAAGCTCGACAAGAAAAGCCACGAGGAATTCGGCATCGAACGGCTGTTTCTGGTATCGCGCGGCCAGCAGCTGGTGATCGCGAATTTCTTAGGGCCCAACGAGAAGGCCGGTTTTGCGCAGGAACTCGGCCGCGCGCTGGGCGAAGCCAAGCGCGGGGTGACGCGGACCACGTTCAGTTAGCCAGGAATCGGGTGGCTAGGCGCGTGCTCCGGCTCTAGATAGCCTCTCATGACCATGACCCAGCCGACCGCCGTGACCGACCGTTTCGCCGAATTCGCCCCGCTG
Organism: uncultured Alphaproteobacteria bacterium; assembly: GCA_963739825.1. GTDB lineage: Bacteria > Pseudomonadota > Alphaproteobacteria > Rhizobiales > Xanthobacteraceae > Pseudolabrys. The sequence goes on along the minus strand of CAVUBU010000001.1, from coordinate 646,606 downwards.
CCGACCGCTGCGGCCGATTACGACATCGTGCGCCGCGCCATCGCCCATATCCGCGGGCATTGGCGCTCGCAGCCCGAAATCAACACCATCGCCAACGCTGCCGGAGTCAGCGCCACGGACCTGCATCATTTGTTCCGCCGCTGGTGCGGCCTGACGCCCAAAGCATTTTTGCAGGCACTCACCCTCAGCCACGCGCGCGATTTGTTGCGCTCATCGGCGAGCGTGCTGGAAACGTCGTACGAAGTGGGGCTCTCCGGCCCCGGCCGGCTGCACGATCTGTTCGTCACGCACGAGGCGATGTCGCCGGGCGAATGGAAGGCTGGCGGCGAAGGGCTCACCATCACTTATGGCTTCCACCCCTGCCCGTTCGGCACGGCGCTGGTGATGATCACGCCGCGCGGGCTCGCGGGTCTCGCGCTCGCCGACGCCGGCAAGGAACGCAGCGCCCTGCGCGACATGCGCGCGCGCTGGCCGAAGGCACATTACGTCGAAGACTTCGCCGCGACCGCACCGACCGCACGGCGCATTTTCGATGCCGCGCTGTGGCGCCCCGAGCAGCCGCTGCGCGTGGTGCTCATTGGAACGGATTTCGAAGTGCGGGTGTGGGAAAAGCTGCTGACCATTCCGATGGGAGCGCTGACCACCTATTCCGATCTCGCCGCCAAGGCCGGTTCGCCCAAGGCCGCGCGCGCGGTCGGCGCCGCGGTGGGAAAAAATCCGATCTGTTTCGTGGTGCCGTGTCACCGCGTCATCGGCAAGAACGGCGACATCACCGGCTATCACTGGGGCATCACCCGCAAGCGCGCGATGCTCGGCTGGGAAGCCGGCATGGCGGCGGCGTGAACCGTCATTCCGGAAGCCGCGCGCGGCGCGGTTATCCGGAATCCAGATGTCCGTTCGGCAATTGGGTCTGGACTCCGGGTTCGCGCGCATTGCGCACGCCCCGGAATGACGGTCAGGCCGCCAAATCCATTTTCGACTTCACCGTTGAATCGGCGTTGAGCCGGTAGATCATCGGCACGCCGGTATCCAGATTCAATTTGGTGATGCTCTCCGGCGTATGCTTGTCGAGCACCATCGCCAGCGCGCGCAGCGAATTGCCATGCGCCGACACCAACACGCGGTCACCGCGCAGCACGCGCGGCAAGATTTCCTGGATGTAATAGGGCAGCACGCGCGCGGCGGTGTCGCGCAACGATTCGCCGCCGGGCGGCGCGATATCGTAGGACCGGCGCCATTTGTGCACCTGCTCCTCGCCCCACTTCTTGCGCGCATCGTCCTTGTTCAGCCCGCAGAGGTCGCCGTAGTCGCGCTCGTTGAGCGCCTGGTCCTTGAACACCGGAATTTTGGTCTGCCCCAGTTCCTCCAGCATGAGGTCAAGCGTGCGCTGCGCGCGGATCAGCGCCGAGGTGAAGGCGACGTCGAACTTGATGCCTTGTGCTTTAAGTTTGCGGCCGGCCTCGCGCGCCTCGGCGACGCCCTTGTCGGTGAGGTCGATATCGCGCCAGCCGGTGAACAGGTTCTTCAGGTTCCAGTCGCTCTGGCCGTGACGCACGAGCACGAGAAGTCGGTCGGTCATTGCACTGCTCTCTTACTGCCTAGAAATCTTTCAGCCCCAGCACATCCATCATCGAATAAAGCCCCGGCTTCTGACCGCGCGCCCAGGCCGCCGCGTGTAGCGCGCCGCGCGCGAAGATCATGCGGTCGTCGGCCTTATGCACCAGTTCAAGGCGCTCGGCCGGGCCGGCGAAGATCACGCTGTGCTCGCCGACCACGCTGCCGCCGCGCAGCGCGGCAAAGCCGATGTCGCCGGGTTTGCGCGCACCGGTGTGGCCGTCGCGCGCCTTCACGGTATGCTGGCCGAGATCGATGCCGCGGCCTTGCGCCGCCGCGCGACCGAGCATGAGCGCGGTGCCGGACGGCGCGTCGACCTTCTGGTTGTGATGCATTTCGAGAATTTCGATATCGAAGGAATCGTCGAGCGTCCTGGCGACGCGCTGGGTGAGCGCCGCCAGCAGATTGACGCCGAGGCTCATATTGCCGGATTTGACGATCACCGCGCCCTTGGCGGCGTCCTTGATCCTGGCCTCGTCGGCCGCGCTCAAGCCGGTGGTGCCGATGATGTGCACTTTGCCGGCCTTGGCGGCGAGCGCGGCGAAGGCGACCGTCGCCACCGGCGCGGTGAAATCGACGATGCCGTCGGCCTTGTCCATGAGCGCGCCCGCATCGCCGGTCAGCTTGACGCCGTTCTCCGGCGTGCCGGCGAGCGTTCCGGCGTCCCAGCCGATGAGCGGCGAGCGCGCATCTTCCAGCGCACCGGCAAGCGCGAAACCCTTCGCATCGGCGATCGCCTTGACCAGCGTGCGGCCCATCCGCCCGCCGGCGCCAGCGACCACGAGCCGCATATCGGCCATCGGTCAAACTCCGCAAAAAATTGAGCCGGGTATAGCGGGAGCCGGGCCGCAGGTCACCTCCCCCGCTTGCGGGGGAGGGCGACGAGCGAAGTCCGTCGGGAGGGGCTCTAAACGTGGCATTCCCCTCCCCAACCCTCCCCCGCAAGCGGGGGAAGGCGAAGAAACTACGGCTGCGCGCCGTCGTAGCCTTCAAGGACGACGATTTCGCCAATGCCATGGCCCATGCGCAGCGCCTTGGCCTTCTGGTATTCGGGCGAGTTGTAACATTCCAGCGCTGCCGCATAGCTCGGAAATTCAATCACGACGACGCGTGCGCGCAGCTTGCCTTCGACCGCCTCGGATTTGCCGCCGCGCGTTAAAAATTTCGCGCCGAATTTATGCAGCGGCTCGGCATTGGCCGCGACATAGGCCTTGTAGCCGTCCATATTCGTCACATCCATATTCGCCACCCAATAACCCTTGGCCATCGCAACTCCCTTTCACTTTCCCGTAGCCTGCTCGATCTCGGCAACGATGGCATCCGCCGCCGCCTTCGGATCGCGCGCCTCCACCACCGGCCGGCCGACCACCAGATAGTCGGCGCCGGCCTCGATCGCTCTTGCCGGTGTCACGAAGCGCTTCTGGTCGCCGTTGGCGCTGCCGGCCGGCCTTATGCCGGGCGTCACCAGCACCATGCCCGCGCCGGCGATGCCGCGTAGATTCGCCGCCTCCGCCGCCGAACATACCAGGCCGTCGACGCCGGTGTCGCGCGCTTGCGCCGCGCGCGCCGCCGCCAATTCGCCAACGCTCATGTCGTAGCCGGCGGCGGCGAGATCGGCGTCGTCATAGGAGGTGAGCACGGTCACCGCCAGAATGCGCAGGGTGGAGCCCTTCTTGCCTTCCACCGCCGCCTTCATGGTCTGCGGATAGGCATGCACGGTGAGGAAGGTGGCGCCAAGCTGCGCCACGCTGGCGACGCCCTTCTCCACCGTGTTGCCGATGTCGTGCAGCTTGAGATCGAGAAACACCTGCTTGCCGGCCGCGATCAAGCCGGCCGCAAACGGCAGCCCGCCGGCGAAAGCAAGCTGGTAGCCGATCTTGTAGAAACACACCGTCTCGCCAAGCTTCGCCACTAAGCCCTCGGCCGCCTGCACCGACGGCAGGTCGAGAGCGACGATCAGGCGTTCGCGCGCATCAAGCGTCACAATAGCGGTCCTTTAGTTACGCATGATCTTTTCCGAAAACCGGTTCCCACTTTTCGGGATCATGCGTCACATCATCAATCGCGCCATGTCCACCAGCCGCGCCAGAACCGCGCGCAACAGGTTGGCGGTGCCGGTGTCAATAATGTTGTCCATTTCGTCGAAGGCCAGTTCGGCCTGCGGGATTGTCACCTGCTCGGGAATCACCAGCGCGCCGCAGCCGAGCTCGAGGATTTGCCGCAGCGCGATCAGCGAGTGCAATCCGCCGGAGCGCGTTGACGACGCCGATGCGATCGCGAACACGCGGCCCTTGAAGGCGGCATGGGTCGGATCGCCGCGCTCGCGCACGCGCGAGACCCAGTCGATGGCGTTCTTGAGCAGGGGCGAGACCGAGGCCGAGTATTCGGGACTCGTGATGAACACGCCGTGGTGCGCCATGATCATCTGCTTGAGCCGCGCGGCGTTGGCGGGCGGACCGGCTTTGGCTTCCAGATCGCCCTCATAGAGCGGCAGCGAATAATCGGCGAGCGAAATGCGGGTGACGTCGATGTCGATCAACGCCAGCTCTTTTGCCGCCAATGCCGCAAGCCTCACATTGTGCGAGCCGGTGCGCGTCGAGCCGGGCATGACGAGGATTTTCGGCGTGGCCATGCGCCTTCCTTATCATGCCGCACTCACGATCGTCATGGCCGGACTTTTCCCGGTGATGACAGGCGAAGAATGCGTCGAGGAAGGGCGAAACTTAGAGCCCGCGATAGACCCACACACGCGCCGGCGGCAGGTTCAGCCAGATCAGCTCGGAGGCCTTGGCCTGGATGCCGGACAACGCCTTCGGGATCGGCGGCACCATCGCATAGGTGAACTGCACGAAGGGCGCGCCCGGCGCCATGAGGCTCATGGCGTCCGCGATCAGGCGCAACCGCGTGCGCAGCGGCTTGGTGACCAACGGCAAGCCGGACACCACCGCGGCTGCCGGCTCGCGCACGCAGGTTTCCAGCAGACGGCGCAACCGATAGGCGTCGCCCTGCACCACCATCGCCGCCGGATAGCGTGTGCGCAGCAGCCGGCAAAAATCCGGATTGAATTCGACCAGGATGAGCCGTGCGGGATCGACGCCATGCTCGACCAGCGCCGCGGTTACCGGGCCGGTGCCGGGCCCGAGCTCGATCACCGGGCCGCTGCCTTGTGGGTCGACATAGCGCGCCATGGCGCGCGCCAGCGCCTTGCTCGACGGCATCACTGCGCCGGTCGATATCGGCTTTTCGATCCAAGAGCGGATGAACTGCATCTCGTCGTCGAGACGCAGCGGCTTCTTGGCGACGCGGGCGACTGAACGGGACGGCATTGCTACGGGGCCACGCGTGGTGGGATGGGCATTAGTCCAGGAACTTCACGGGTATAGGGCGCCGGGCAGGGGGTCAAGATGGCTACTCGGCTTGGCTGCCCCGATTTCCGAGGCCATCGAAAAACTCCTTGACCCGGCTGAAGAAACCGGCGGATTCCGGCTGGGTCGCCTCGGACGACAGTTTTTCGAACTCGGCCAGCAATTCACGCTGGCGTTTGGTCAGGTTTTGCGGCGTTTCCACCGCTACTTGAACGTACATGTCGCCGGTTTGTTTCGACCGCAGCACCGGCATCCCCTTGCCGGACAGCCGAAACCGCCGGCCGGTCTGGGTGCCGCCGGGGATCTTGACGCGCGCCTCGCTGCCGTCAATGGCTGGCACCTCGAACTCGCCGCCAATGGCCGCGGCGACCATGGAGATCGGCACCCGGCAGTGCAGGTCGGCGCCGTCGCGCTGGAAAAACTCATGCGGGGAGAGCGACAGGAAAATATAGAGATCGCCGGCCGGACCGCCGCGCAGGCCCGCTTCGCCTTCCCCGGCCAAGCGGATGCGGGTGCCATCCTCGACGCCGGGCGGGATATTGACCGACAGCATGCGCTCGCGCGTGACGCGGCCGGAGCCGGTGCAGGAAGGACAGGGATTATCGATCACCTGACCGCGGCCCTGACAGGCCGGACAAGTGCGCTCGAGCGTGAAGAAGCCCTGCGCATGCCTGATCTTGCCGGCGCCGCCGCAGGTGGCGCATTGGATCGGCTTGCTGCCGGCCTTGGCGCCGGTGCCGGAACAGGCTTCGCAGGTCACCGAAGTCGGGATGCGGATCTGCGCGGTCTTGCCCTTGAAAGCCTCTTCGAGGCTGATCTCCATGTTGTAGCGCAGATCCGAGCCGCGCTCGCGGCCCTGGCCGCGGCCGCCGCGCCGGCCGCCGCTCATGCCGAACAGGTCTTCGAAAATGTCGGAGAAAGTCGAGGCGAAATCGGCGCCGAAACCATGCGCGCCGCCGCCCATCCCGCCATGCTCGAAGGCGGCGTGGCCGAAGCGGTCATAAGCGGCGCGCTTGTCGCCGTCCTTCAAGACGTCATAGGCCTCGTTGAGTTCCTTGAATTTGTGCTCGCAGTCCTTGTCGCCCGGATTGCGATCCGGATGATGCTGCATGGCGAGCTTGCGGAACGCGGCCTTGAGTTCGGCCTCGGTAACGGTGCGGCTAACGCCCAGGACTTCGTAGTAGTCGCGCTTGGACATGCCGGTCCCGCCGTTAGATCAAAACGCGGTCATAGCGGTACTTGATTCGGCCGGCCGCCGCGCCCCGGAAAGCTATACCCCGGGGATTGCGCCCCGGGGTGATACTTTTCGAGCTTGCGGTTGACCGCACGGCCGGCGCCCTCGGTCAGGCGGATTTCTTGTCGTTCTTGTCGTCGTCGACCTCGGTGAATTCCGCGTCGACCACGTCTTCCTTCTTTTCGCCGGCCGCAGCGTCATCGCCGCCGGCGCCGGCTGAGCCTTGCGCTTCCGCCTGCTTGTACATGGCTTCGCCGAGCTTCATCGAGGCCTGCGCCAGCGTATTGGTCTTGGCCTGGATCGCCGCGGAGTTGTCGCCCTTGAGCGCTTCTTTGAGATCCGCCATGGCGTTCTCGATCGCGCTGCGCTCGGCCTCGCCGACCTTCGAACCATGTTCGGCGAGCGCCTTCTCAGTGGCATGCACCAGCGCCTCGCCGTGGTTCTTGGCTTCGACCGCGGCTTTGCGCTTCTTGTCCTCTTCGGCGTGCGCTTCCGCATCCTTGACCATCTTCTCGATGTCGCCCTCGGACAGGCCGCCCGAGGCCTGGATGCGGATTTGCTGCTCCTTGCCGGTGCCCTTGTCCTTGGCCTGCACGTTGACGATGCCGTTGGCGTCGATGTCGAAGGTGACCTCGACTTGCGGCACGCCGCGCGGGGCCGGCGGGATGCCGACCAGATCGAACTGACCGAGCATCTTGTTGTCTTGCGCCATCTCGCGCTCGCCTTGGAAGACGCGGATGGTGACCGCGTTCTGACTGTCCTCGGCGGTGGAGAACACCTGGCTCTTCTTAGTCGGGATGGTGGTGTTGCGGTCGATCAGCCGGGTGAACACGCCGCCCAACGTCTCGATGCCGAGCGAGAGCGGGGTCACGTCGAGCAGCAGCACGTCCTTGACGTCGCCTTGCAAGACGCCGGCCTGGATGGCGGCGCCGATCGCCACGACTTCATCCGGGTTGACGCCCTTGTGCGGCTCCTTGCCGAAGAACTGCTTCACAACTTCCTGCACCTTCGGCATGCGCGTCATGCCGCCGACCAGGACCACTTCGTTGATCTCGGCGGCCGAAATGCCGGCATCCTTGATCGCCTTGCGGCACGGCTCGACCGTCTTCTGAATGAGATCGTCGACCAGCGCCTCGAACTTGGCGCGGGTGAGTTTCATGGTGAGATGCTTGGGCCCTGCCTGATCGGCCGTGATGAACGGCAGATTGATTTCGGTCTGCGTGGTGGAAGACAGCTCGATCTTGGCTTTCTCGGCGGACTCTTTCAGCCGCTGTAACGCCAATTTGTCGCGGCGCAGATCGATGCCCTGTTCCTTCTGGAATTCGTCGGCGAGATAGTTGACCAGGCGCATGTCGAAGTCTTCGCCGCCCAGGAACGTATCGCCGTTGGTCGACTTCACCTCGAACACGCCGTCGCCGATTTCCAAAATCGAAATGTCAAACGTGCCGCCGCCGAGGTCATAGACCGCGATGGTGCCGGTCTTCTGCTTGTCGAGACCGTAGGAGAGCGCGGCCGCGGTCGGCTCGTTGATGATGCGCAGCACTTCGAGGCCGGCGATCTTGCCGGCGTCCTTGGTGGCCTGGCGCTGGGCGTCGTTGAAATAGGCGGGAACCGTGATGACGGCCTGCTCGACCTTGGCGCCCAGATAGGCTTCCGCGGTCTCCTTCATCTTCTGCAAGATGAAGGCGGATATCTGCGAGGGCGAATACTGTTTGCCGTCGGCCTCGACCCAGGCATCGCCGTTCGATGCCTTGGCGATCTTGTAGGGGACGAGCTTCTTGTCCTTCTCGACCATGGGATCGTCGTAGCGCCGTCCGATCAGGCGCTTGACCGCGAAGATGGTCTTTTCCGGATTGGTGACCGCCTGGCGCTTGGCCGGCTGGCCGACGAGACGCTCGCCGTCGTCGGTGAAGGCGACGATCGAAGGCGTGGTACGCATGCCCTCGGCGTTCTCGATGACTTTAGGCGTCTTGCCTTCCATGACGGCGACGCACGAATTGGTGGTGCCGAGGTCGATGCCGATGACCTTGCCCATGGTTCTTCCTCTCAATTGCGGCAGGCCGGCCGGGCCAATTGGCGCCCGCGAGGGGAAAATCCGCGGACCATCCGCAGACCCCCGATCCAGCCCCCTGGATACGCTTTATGCCGCATTTGCGCGGCTCAATGGCTCATATAGGAGGGCCGCCGTGCCCTGCAAGTCAGCCGGTCACGAATTCGCGAGTCGAGCCGCCCGACCCCGGCGACTGCGTGGCGAGCGGGTCAATCTAGCGGTTGCCGCGGCGGGTGAGGCCGGTTAGGCAGACCCGCCGCCGCCGGAATCGATTGTGGAAAGCAGAAACGCCGCCATGCCCCGCCCTTTGGCTTATCTCGTGGCATTCTTCGTCGCCGTGGCGGTGCTTGGTCCCGCCGTCGGCGCCGAGCCGGTTTTTCCGCCCGGCTTGCGTATCGGGCTCACGCCGCCAGGCGACCTCAAGCCGAGCCGGGGTTTCCCCGGCTTCGAAGACATCGACCGAAAAGTGGCCGTCACCATTCTCGACTTGCCGGCCGGAGCCTATGCCGAAATCGACCGTGCGTTCCGGAAACAGCCCCAGCGCGGCCTGACCGAGGTGAAGCGGGAAGACTTTTCGTTCCACAGCGGCGCCGGCACGCTGATCAGCGCCCGCGCCCAGTCCGACAAGGGCACCTTGCACAGGTGGATTCTGCTGGCGAACGCGGCCGCCGCCGACGGCCTCGACATGCTGATCGAAGTGGACGTGCCGGACGGCGCACTCGCGGTCTATTCCGACGCGGTTGTTCGCCAAGCACTGGCGAGCGTGACCTTCCGGCCGGCGCCGATTCAGGAGCAGCTCGGTCTGCTGCCGTTCAAGCTCGGCGAGTTCGCCGGTTTTCGGGTGGTGAAGGTGCTGGCCAGTGGTGGTGTGGTCATGACCGAGGGACCGAACGACGACATCGGCAATCAGCCTTATATGGCCGTCGCGGTCGGCGGCGGTGCGCCGGAACAAGCCGATGACCGCGCGCGCTTTGCCCGCGACCTGTTGTCGACGGTGCCGCTGCGCAGTCTGCGCGTGCAGTCGGCAGAGGCCATGCGGATCGGCGGCTCGCCGGGCTACGAGATCAGGGCGCAGGCCAAGGGGCTCAATGACGAACCGTTGTCACTGGTGCAATGGATGCGTTTCGGCGGCGGCGGTTTTATACGCGTCATCGGCGCCGGCCGCACGGCTGATTGGAATGCGCTGTTCACCCGCTTCCGCGCCGTGCGCGACGGCATCGAGCGGCGCTAAGCGAAAGCACGCTAGAACTTGACCGTGCTGCGGATGCCGGCAACGAAAGCATTGCCCACTTTCGCATTGGGATTGTCGGGATCGGACACGCTGCCGCCGGGATGGACGATGTATTGCAGGTCCGGCTGCACGATCCACCACGGGGCGATTTGTGCCTGGTAGCTCAGCTCGAACACCACCTCTTCGCCGCGGATCGGGAACGGCGGCCCATTGAGCGCGAGCGCATCGCGGTCGAGCGCCGCCGCATCGCGGCTGATTTTGGCGTAAGCCACGCCGAAGGTGAGCACGTCGTCGTCGCGCCCGGGCAGCGGGCCTTTCAGGCCGGCGCCGCCGTCGACATAGTAAGAAATCAGATTGCGGTCGGACGGGGAAAGCCCGCCGCGCAGGAACAGATTGAGACTCTGCTTGTCCGCACGCCAGACCATCTGGTCGGCGACACCGTAAAGCCCCCAGTTGCCGCGATGGTTGAGCGGACCGTCGACGGCCGGATCGGCCAGCGAAACGACGCCGCCGAAGGCGTCGAGATCGAAATGCTGATCGGCAAAATCCGTTGTCGCGTACCAGCCGCCGAATTTGTAGACGCCCGGCAGCCCGGCGGAATTTTTTTCCTGATTGATCGCGTATTGCATTTCCCCCATCCACAGCGCGCCGCCAGCAAAGCTGAAAGTGGTGCCATGGCGGTTACAGATCTGCGGATCGTCGTTGCAATCGCGGCCAGCCGGATCGCCGGAAAACACCGCGGCCTGGACCGTAAGCTGATCGGTCGGCTTGACCGCAAGCCGCACGCCCGGCGTCGCCAGCGGATAGGCCGGACCGCCGTTGATCATATTGGCGGCCAATACGCCGGCCCAGCCGAAAGTGCCGTTGATCAGGCCACCGGCGGTCGCGCTGGCAATGAATTCATCGTCGGCGGCGAGCTGACCGATGCGCAGCGAAAAACGGTCGTCGAAGGCATTCTGCTGCAGCCAGACGGTGAACAGCCGCGTGGTCGGCAACGCGTCGATGTTGCTGGGGTCGGCGATGCTGCCGACGTTCTCGGCGGCGTTATGGCCGCTGTTGTGAATCTGGTAGACGGTGACGTGGCCGCTGCCGCCGGTCCAGCCGACGAGCTTTTCCAGATTGGCGTCGAGTGAAAATTCCAGCCGGCCTTCGTAGCTCGACCGCCGCTGCAAGCCGCCCGACAGCACGGCGAAGACTTCATTGACGTAATTGAACGTGATCTCGATGCCGCTCTTTTCCTTCAACGCGGTGCGCGCGCCGCCCCAATCGCCGGTCAGCGTTTCCTGCTCCCAGATCGAAGGCGGCGCTTTGACTTTTTCCGCGGCTTGCACGCCAGACGAGCCAATGGCGAGTGCCGCCACGCTCGCTATCAAAAACCGTCGCCCCGCCGCCCTTTTCTCACTGCCCCGCATGACGTCCTTTTATGTAATGTTATAACATCTAGTCCGGTTTGGTAAAGCCGCTATTTCGCCAGATCGGCGAGCTGGCGCAGCGCCTTGAAATGCGCTTCGCGCACCGATGGATTAAACAGCGACCACGGCTCCGCCAGTCTCAGTTCGGGTTCGGCCGCGGCAACCTGCGCCCGGTAGTCGGCATAGGCTTGCGCGGCTTCACCGAATTCGTCGGCCGAGGCGGCCATGGCGATCCGCCGCAAGCCCAGCACCAGGCCGCGCACCGCGCCGCGCGCACGCAGCCGCTCCTTGAAGCCGCCGCTGACGCTGGTGTCCGAGCGCTCCGGAAAATTTTCGCCCAGCTCGCGCCATTCATTGCCGACCGCATCGACTGTGAGCGCGATGATTTCCCGATTGCGCGCCGGAATCGCGGTATCCAGCACGCTGGAAAATTGCGCGATCTCGTCGAGTTCGGCCTGCACCGTGTTGCGGGTCACCGGCTCCTTGGCGTCGCCGACCGCATCGAGATAGGCGACCAGATCGGCGCGCTCGGGTGCCGTCAGCCCGAGGTCGAAATGGCGGTCGAAATAGCCGACCACCTGGTCGTAGCTGTCGAAGCGGCCGTCATGGAAATAGGGCGCGTTGAAATTGGCGTTGATAAGGGTCGGCGTCTTGATCCATCCGCCGGTGCCGACGTCGTGCAGCTGGTGATCGACGAAGGCGCCGTCGGTCTTGTGGCAGCCGGCGCAGCTCATGGCCGCGTCACGCCGGAACGGCATGTTGAACAGCGCCTCGCCGCGGCGCGCCGCATCGGAGGCGACATTGCTCAGACGGCCGCCGGGACCCAATTTCGGATTGGGCAAAAAGGCGATTTCCTTGATGTAGGTTTCCAGCGCGTCGAGCACCTGCGCGGACGGCTCGGGCCCGGCGAACTCGTTGACGATGGCGTTGTGGATGAACTCGCGCAACGTGGGAATTCGCCCGTCATGGGTATAGGGCGCGAGATATTTGGCGCCGCGCAAGCTCGGCACCCGCACCGCATCGAACACGCCATTATCGGCCTTGGGATTGAACAGGGCGCCGGTCGTATCGAAAGTGCCGGGCCGGTGCGACAGGCCGGGAATGAAGAGTTTCGCATTGTTGCTGCCCTGCTGATGGCAAGTTCCGCAGCTGATGCCGGCCTGCCGCGCCAGTCCGCCGAGGATATTCGGCGAGGAGAACAGCAGGTCGCCGAGATTGAGCAGATAGGAGCGCTTGCCGCCGGCAAGTTCGGAATAGAAAAGTTCGGTCGGCTGATCGAGCAGCTCTTCATTGAGTTCCGTGCCTTGCGGCAGCACGGCTTCCTTGGCGGTAATCGGCGCCGCTCGCGAGGAACCGGCGCCGAGCGCAATCACCGCAACAAAGCCTATGGCGGGGACCGATAAACTCAGCAGCGATGATTGCGGGCGCCGGAACATGCCGTTCACTCCCCGACCGCGGGTTTCTTGAGCTTGAGCTTGGCGGCGGAATTCTGCAGCAGCACCGCCAGTTCCTCGCCCGCCTTCTTGAGCGCCGGCTGATCGACGCTCTTGAGGTCCTTCACCTTCACCAGCTTCTCGACGTCCTCGATCTTGTCGATAATTCGGGCGGCGAGCTTGCCGTCGCGCGCCTTCAAGGTCGGGTGGAACACCAGCTTGTAGACCGCCTCAACGCCCTCGACGTTTTCATACATGTCGATGTGCGAGGTGCCGGCATATTGCGACTCGCCGCCCTTGGATTTGTTTTCGCCGATTTCGTAGGCGAGCTTGGTGGCGCCGTTGAGCAGACCCTGCGGAGCAAATTTGAAGCTCGGGGCGGAAAGCTGCTTGTCGAATTCGGTGAGATCGGCGACCAGTTTGTCGACCGGCGCGGCGAGACCGTTGAGCTTGCCAGAAAACAACGCCGCCTCGACCGCGTGATAGCCCTGCTTGGCGTCGGGCCAGGCGTCGATCGCCTCGTCGAGCTTGGGAAAGAATTCGCCGGTGATCGGCTCGGAGGCTTCCCAGCCTTTGCGCGACTTGATCCAGGCGCCCTGCGCCGCCTTGACGTCGCCGGCTTTCACCGCCGCCTGCAGTTCCTTGGCGCCGGCAAGCGCTTTGCCGATATGCTCAACGGCAAACGGCTTGTAGTCGGCGGCGCCTTTGGCGAGCGCATCCGCCGCAACGGCGCGCCCGCCGAGCGCGACTAATGAAAATGCCAGCAGCGCCAGACAAAGCCCGGCCGCACGCGGCATGGCGCGAGCGTTGGCGATCCGCATTGTGGTGGTGATCGATGTCGACATGGTATCCCCCGCGATCGAATTTCGCGGCCGGATATTCCTTGCCACCAAACCCCCTGTCAACGAAATAATGCTGAAATATCAATGGTTTACAATTAGTCTAATGTAGAACTGAAGACCCGGCAGCGCTTTTAAATTATTCCAATGAAACATTGCGCGATAAGCCGCTGAACGCGTTCGCGAACGTGCGCGGCGTCGCGCTGGCGAGCATTTTTTCAACGCGTCAGAGAGGTGGAATTATTTCGCGCCCGGATCGGGATTGTCGTTGGCCGAGGATTGCGACGCTTTCGGCGCCGCCTTGACGACCGCCACCAGCGCCGGACGCAGCACGCGATCGCCGAGCATGTAGCCGGCCTGGATGACCTGCGCCACATGGCCCGCCGGCAGTTCGGCATGCGGCAATTCGTACATCGCCTGGTGCACGTTCGGATCGAAGCGCTCACCGTCCGGCGAGAATTTCGTCACGCCGTGTTTCTCGAGAACTTTGAGCAGTTCGCGTTCGGTCAGTTCGACACCTTCGACCAGCCCCTTCAATTTGGCATTGGCGTGTTCGCGCAGTTCCTCGTCGATCGTCGCCAGCGCCCGGTGCATGTTGTCGGCGACCGCCAGCACGTCGCGGGCAAAGCCCGTATTGCCGTAGAGCCGCGCTTCGGCGACTTCGCGTTCGGTGCGTTTGCGCAGGTTCTCCATCTCGGCCAGCGTGCGCAGCAGCCTGTCCTTGAATTCGGCGGCCGCATCCAACGCCGCCGTGACCTGCTCGGCCGGCACCAATTCCGGTGCCCCGCGTGCGTTTTCTTCGGTCTCGAGCTGGGCAGCCGTGTCGTCTGCGGCGGGCCTGTCCATCATGATGGGTCGATCCTCAAAACTGTCCGGATGCCGTGGATATCAGGCTTCAAAGGCAAAAAATCAAGCGTTCAACTGGACAATAGCCGGCTCACGATCCGCGCCGTGTAATCGACCATCGGGATGACGCGGGCATAATTGAGCCGGGTTGGCCCGATGACCCCGATCACGCCCAAAATGCTGCCTTTGCTGTCGCGATAGGGCGCCACGATGGTCGAGGAGCCGGACAACGAAAACAGCTTGTTCTCCGAGCCGATGAAGATGCGCACGCCCTCGCCGCGCTCGGCGCGGCCGAGCAAGTCGATTACCCCGCGCTTGGTTTCAAGCGCATCGAACAGCGAGCGCACCCGCTCCAGATCGTCGAGCGCGTGCAGGTCCTCGAGCAAATTGGCATGGCCGCGCACGATCAGCTTGCGATCGTCACTTTCACCGCCCGACCAGCTCGCCAGACCCGCCGCGATGATCTTCTGCGTCAGTTGATCGAGTTCGGCCTTGCCCGCCTCCATCGCGGTCTCGGTTTCGGCGCGCAGTTCGGCCAGCGTCTTGCCGCGGATGCGGGCATTGAGGAAATTGCCGGCCTCGATCAAAGCCGAAGTCGGCAGCCCGGCCGGCACATTGAGAATGCGATTTTCCACCTGGCCGTCTTCGGCCACCAGCACGGCGAGCGCGCGTTCCGGCTCCAGCCGCACGAATTCGATATGCTTGAGCCGCACATTGGCTTGCGCGGTGAGCACCACGCCGGCCGAGCGCGTCAAGCCGGACAATGTCTGCGAGGCTTCGGTGAGCACGTTTTCCAATGACTTGCCGCTGCCGGTGCCCGCCACTTGCGCCTCGATCGAGCGGCGGTCGCTCTCGGTCAGGTCGCCGATCTGCATCAACGCATCGACAAAGAAGCGCAGGCCGAGTTCGGTCGGCAGCCGGCCGGCCGACGTATGCGGCGCGAAGATCAGGCCAAGCTGCTCGAGGTCCGACATCACGTTGCGCACCGAGGCCGGCGACAGCGTGATCGGCAACAGGCGCGCCAGATTGCGCGAGCCGACCGGCTCGCCGGTGGCGAGATAGCTTTCGACGATCTGCCGAAAAATCTCGCGCGAGCGCTCGTTGAGCGCCGCGAGGCTTACCTGGTTCGCGCCGATCGGAATGTCGTGGGAAGCCACCGGCCTTACTCCTTACAACCAGCCAACAATGGCCATCGCGGCGCACTTGTTCAAGCCGGGCATATGGTTATGGTGTGCGCCCACGTCTAACAAGGATCAAGCCCGATGCGGCCGAGCCGCCGACAAGTCGATGAACTGCGCGCCGTCTCGCTCGAGCGCAGCGTGGTCAAATACGCCGAAGGCTCCTGTTTCGTAAAATTCGGCGATACCCATGTGTTGGTGACCGCTAGCCTGGAAGAGCGGCTGCCGCCCTGGCTCAAGGGCCAGGGGCGCGGCTGGGTCACCGCCGAATACGGCATGCTGCCGCGCGCCACTTCCGAGCGAACGCGCCGCGAGGCCTCGGCCGGCAAGCAGGGCGGCCGCACGGTCGAGATCCAACGGTTGATCGGAAGATCATTGCGTTCGGTGGTCGACCTGCAGGCGCTCGGCGAAAAGCAGATCACCGTCGACTGCGACGTGATCCAGGCCGACGGCGGCACCCGCACCGCCTCGATCACCGGCGCCTGGGTGGCGCTGTCGGATTGTCTCACGTGGATGAAAACGCGCGAGATGCTCAAGGGCCAGAACGTCGATCAAGTGCTGCGCGACCACATCGCCGCCGTCTCCTGCGGCGTCTGCAAGGGCACCGCGGTGCTCGATCTCGACTATGCTGAGGATTCGGAAGCCGACACTGACGCCAATTTCGTGTTGACCGGCTCCGGCAACATCGTCGAGATTCAGGCCACCGCCGAAAAAATCCCGTTCAGCGAGGACCAGTTCCAGGCGCTGCTGGCGCTGGCACGCAAGGGCATCGAGAAACTGGTGAGCTTGCAGAAAATGGCGGTGATGTGAGCCGCAAACTCACCGGCCCGGTCGTCATCGCCACGCATAATCCCGGCAAGCTCGCCGAATTGCGCGAATTGCTCGCGCCCTATGGCATCGAAGCGCAGTCGGCCGGCGAACTCGGGCTGCCCGAGCCGCAGGAAACCGGCAAAACCTTCGCCGACAATGCGCGCATCAAGGCTATGGCCGCCGCACTCGCGTCCGGTCTACCGGCCTTCGCCGACGATTCCGGTCTGGTTGTCGATGCGCTCGGCGGCGAGCCCGGCATCCATTCCGCGCGCTGGGCCGGCCCCGACAAAGACTTCCGCGCCGCCATGAACAAGATCCAGACGCTGCTGATCGAGCGCGGCGCGCGCACGCCTGAGCAACGGCGCGCACATTTTATCGCTGCGCTGTGTCTCGCCTGGCCGGACGGCCATGTCGAGCCATTTGAGGGCCGCGTCGATGGCATAGCCGTATGGCCGCCGCGCGGCGAGCAAGGCTTCGGCTACGATCCGTTGTTCAAGCCCGACGGTTTCGACCGCACGTTCGGCGAGATGAGCGCGCAGGAAAAACACGGGCGGCCGCCAGCGCGCGATCAGGCTGAGTGGGCACCGGTCAGCCGCCCGGATCGTGCGCCATATGAAAAAGTAGGAGCGCGGTCGGACGCAAAACCGGTTCCCACTTTTGCTGACCGCGCTCCGGGCCAAGGCCTATCGCACCGCGCGCGCGCATTCGCGCAGCTCGCGGATGCTTGCTTGCGCGCCAGCTGAGCGGGAATCCAGATCGTTAAAATTTTAATCAATTGCGATGCAACGCCGTATTCGTGCTGGCCGCTGCGATCGCCGCCCTTTAAGATGCTTAACATGAGTTTAACGCAGGCCTCGCCCTTCGCCGTCTATGTGCACTGGCCGTTCTGCCTGTCGAAGTGCCCCTATTGCGACTTCAACAGTCACGTACGCCACGGCGGGGTCGACGAGACGCGCTTCGTGCGCGCGTTCGAAGCCGAGATTGCCGCGACCGCGGCACGCGTGCCCGGCCGGACGGTCTCGAGTATTTTCTTCGGCGGCGGTACCCCGTCGCTGATGCGGCCCGCTTCAGTGCAGGCGATTGTCGACGCCATCGCCCTGCACTGGAGCGTGGCCACCAATGTCGAAGTGACGCTGGAAGCCAATCCGACCAGCGTGGAAGCGACGCGCTTCCGTGGCTATCGCTCAGCCGGGGTCAATCGCGTATCGCTCGGCGTGCAGGCGCTCGAGGATAGCGCGCTCAAGGCGCTCGGCCGCTTGCACAGCGTGCAGGAAGCGCTCGACGCGGTGGCGCTGGCGCGCGCGAGTTTCGAGCGTTACTCGTTCGATCTCATCTATGCGCGCCCGCAGCAGACGCCGCAGGATTGGGGTGCCGAACTCAAGCGCGCCATCGGCGAAGCCGCCGAACATCTCTCGCTCTATCAACTCACCATCGAGCCCGACACGCCGTTTTTCGGCCTGCACAAGGCCGGCAAGCTCGCCGTTCCCGACGACGACAGCGCGCGCGAACTCTACGACCTCACGCAGATAGTCTGCGCCGATGCCGGTTTGCCAGCCTATGAAGTCTCCAACCACGCGCGGCCGGGCGCCGAGTGCCGGCATAATCTCGCCTATTGGCGCGGCCACGAATATGCCGGCATTGGGCCGGGCGCGCATGGCCGGCTCAATATCGACGGCCGCCGCTACGCGACCGAGACCGAGAAACGCCCGGAGAGCTGGCTGATGCGCGTGGAAGCGGCCGGCAACGGGTTGATCGTCGACGAGAAGCTCACCGGCGGCGAGTGCGCCGACGAATTCCTGCTGATGGGGCTGCGGCTCGCCGAAGGCATCGATCCCGAGCGCTACACCGCGCTCGCCGGCCGTACGCTCGATCCCAAGCGCATTTCGATTCTGCGCGAGGAAGGCGCGGTGGAGACCACGGCGAACGGCCGCCTGCGCGTGACGAAGTCGGGCTTTCCGGTGCTTGACGCGGTGGTTGCGGATCTGGCGGCTTGATTTTCGTCGTCATTCCGGACGCGCGCATGATTGCGCGATCCCGAATCCAGATGCTGTTTCAGAATCTGCTTCAGGATTCCGGCTCCGGCGCCAACGCGCCGTCCCGGAACGACGAGGTCTACGTCCCCGGCGCGAACGACCTGGGCGCCGGGTTGACCATCTGTCCGCCGGTCGGCGTCACCCGCAGTACGGCGAGGCCGCGCTCATTGCTGCCGTCGGGGCGGAAGCGGAACACGCCATCGATTCCGGCAAAGCCCGAGGAGTTGGTCAGCACCTGCTCGCTGAAGCGCTGCGCGCCTTGCGTCTTGACCAGCGCGGCGACCAGCGCGACCGCGTCATAGGCGAGCGTCGCCGTGCGCACCGGATCCTGGCCGTAACGGGAGCGGTAGCGGTTGGAGAAATTGCGGAATCCGGCCGAGTCCGGCGCCGCGTACCAGCCGCCATCGAGCGCCGGCGTCGAGAACACGCGCGGATCGTCCCACAGTCCGGTGCCAAGCAATTGCACGCGCTTGAGGTTGACGCCGCTCGCGCCGAGCGCCTGCACCACTTGCGGTACTGCGTCGGCGCCGTCCGGAATGAATATCGAATCGACGCGGCTGGCCGCCTGCGCCACGCGGCGCGCCGGCTCGGCCAGCTTGCCCGGATCGAGCGGATATTTTTCCAGCGCCACGATGCGGCCGCCGCGCCGCGACACTTCCTGCTGAAATGCGGCTTCTACCACCGTGCCATAGGCGCTGTCCGGCAGCAGTGCCGCGAACGAACGTTTTCCGCGCGAGACGGCATAACTGACGATGCGCTTGACGTCGGTCTCCGGCAGGAAGCTGAGCAGATAGACGCCGCGGGCGGCGACGCTGACGTCGGTCGAGAACGCGATGACCGGAATGCCGCGCGGGCGCGCGACCGGACCGACGGCGCGCACGGCTTCCGCGAACAGCGGGCCGATGATGAGCTCGGCGCCTTCGGCGATCGCCTGTTGCGCGCCGGCCTGCGCGCCCTGCGGCGTGCCGCCGTCGTCTTTCACCAGCAATTGGATGTTCGGGTTCTTGAATTCGGTGAGCGCCATTTCGGCGGCATTCTTCATCGATTGCGCGGCGACGCCGGCATTGCCCTGCGCCGACAGCGGCAGGATCAAGCCGACGCGAATTTGCCCGGTACCGATCGACGTTGGAGTAGACGGCGGCGCCGGCACCTGGGCCGGCGGCGGCGGCGCCGGTGCGAACGCGTCGTTGAACGTGTTGCTCAGATATTCGGTGGTGCCGCAGGCGGAAAGCGCAAAGGCAGCAGCGGCAACGCACAGCGCGCTGCACAGCCGGCGCCGCATACGCGACCGCGCCCCTATTTCCTCCGGCACCAACCCCGCCATGGCCGCTCCCCACGCGACAGTTCTGTGTCAGTCCTACCGACAATCGGCGATTTTGTCCTGCAAAACTTAAGGCCGTGAAAAAGAAAGGGAATCTGTCACGATGACGCGCCTCAGACTGCCGTCTAAAGTAACCGGCATGGCCAGAGATAGCAAAACCGCGGGAGCCGGCCGGCCGCGCCGTTATGCGCTTGCCGGCCAAGCCGTCGAGGCCCCGGCGACGGCGGGCGGGCTCTATCTGGTCGCAACGCCGATCGGCAACCTGCGCGACATTAGCTTACGCGCCCTCGAAATCCTGGCCGCCGCCGATATCATTGCCTGCGAGGACAGCCGCGTCACCCGCAAGCTCACCGAGCACTACGGTATCGCCACCCCACTCACGCCCTATCACGAGCACAACGCCGCCGTGGCGCGGCCGAAACTGCTCGCGCGCCTGGCCGAGGGCCAAGCGGTCGTCCTGGTGTCCGATGCCGGCACGCCGCTGATTTCCGATCCGGGCTACAGACTGGTGCGCGACGCGGTCGAGGCCGGCTTTGCCGTCACTCCCGTGCCGGGCGCTTCCGCCGTGTTGAGCGCGCTTACCGTCGCCGGATTGCCGACCGACCGTTTTTTCTTTGAGGGTTTTCTGCCGGCCAAACAAGGCGCGCGGCAAAAGCGCATCGCCGAACTTGCCCGCATCCCCGCCACGTTGATCTTGTTCGAAAGCGGTCCGCGCCTGCCGGCAGCGCTGGCCGATCTCGCCGCCGGATTAGGTGCGCGCTCCGCCGCGATCTGCCGCGAACTGACCAAGCTGCATGAGGAAATCCGCCGCGACGATCTCGAAATGCTCGCACGCCATTATGCCGCCGGCGCGGAGACGCGCGGCGAGATCGTCATCGTGGTGGCACCGCCCACCGACGACACCGAAGCGGCCGAAGATGTTGATGACCTGCTGCGCAATGCGCTGGCGCGCGTCTCGGTCAAGGACGCGGTCGGCGAAGTGGCGCTTGCCACCGGCCGCCCGCGCCGCGAGGTCTATCAGCGCGCGCTCGCGCTCGACAATACTGCAAAAGATTTGGATGACGGCGATGGCACGGCGTGATGACACACCGCGCCCGCCGAAACCGCTGCCGCTGCCGCGGCAAAAGCGCGACGCGCGACCGGAAAAAATCGCCGCCTTCGGCCTCGGCATTTCCGCCGAGAGCCGCGCCGCCGCCTGGCTGATCGCGCACGGCTACCGCATCCTGGCGCGGCGCTGGAAAAGTCCGCGCGGCGAGATCGACATCATCGCCGCGCGCCGCCACACATTGATTTTCGTCGAGGTGAAGGCGCGCGCGAGCCTCGACGAGGCGGCGGAAGCGGTCAGCGAGCGGCAGCAACGGCGCATCGCCGCAGCGGCAGAAATCTGGCTCGCCGGCAATTCGCTTCCGGCGATCCGTGATATCCGTTTCGATGCGATCCTGGTGGCGCCCGGCAAATTGCCGCGCCATATTCCGGCGGCGTTCGAAAGCTAAATTAGGCTAGGCGCTCAGTCTTTGGAAAAACGCATCGACCTGGCCGCGGATGCGGCCGGCGACGCTGCCAAGATCGTCGGCCACCATCTTCACCGCGCCGGCGCTGGCGCGGGTGTCTTCGGTGGCGGTGCCGACCAGACTGACCTCGTCGGCGGTCTCCACTGTGCGTCTGGCGGCGATCTCGACGCTGCGCGCGATTTCCGCGGTGGCGGCGCCCTGCTCGGTGACGGCGGCCGCGATGGCGCCGCTAATGTCGCCGATCTCGCGAATAATGTGCTCGATCGCGGTGATCGCCTCGACCGAGCGCACCGTGGCGCGCTGCATGCCGGTGATCTGCGTGGCGATCTCTTCGGTGGCCCGGCTGGTCTGGCCGGCCAGCGCCTTCACCTCGCCGGCCACCACGGCAAAGCCGCGCCCGGCTTCGCCCGCGCGCGCGGCTTCGATGGTGGCGTTGAGCGCGAGCAGATTGGTCTGCTCGGCGATGCCGGTGATAAGCTTGACCACGTCGCCGATACGTGAGGCCGCTTCGTCCAATTCCTTGACCGCGAGATTGGTGCGGCCGGCCTCGTTCACCGCTTTGGTAGCGATGGCGTTGGATTGCGCCACCTGGCGGTCGATCTCGCTTACCGAAGCCGACAATTCGTCGGCGGCGGAGGCGATGTCGCGCACATTGGATGAGGCCTCCGACGACGCGGTGGTCGCCCGTTCGGTCTTGGCCGAGGCGTCGTCGGCGGCGCTGGCGAGCTGGCTCGAGGCTGCCAGCATTTGATCGGAAATACGGCCGAGCTCGGCGAGCGTTGCTTCCACCTCGGCCGAAAAACGCGATATCTCGCCCGACATCTGCTCCTGCCGCTGCGAGCGCGTTTCGGCGTCGTCGCGCACCGTGCGATTAAGTTCCTCGTTGTGGCGCATGGCGCGCTGGAACACGGCGATCGAGCGCGCCAGCGCGCCGATCTCGTCGCTGCGCTCGCTGAAGGGCACCGACACGGAAGCCTCGCCGGCGGCGACCGCTTCGGTGACGCGCGTGATGTCGGCGATCGGCTTGGTCACATTGCGCCATATCGTCATGGCGCCGGCGGCCCCCAGCATGACCGCAAGCCCGGCGAGCGCGGTCAACAGCACGGCCGTGCGTTCGATGCCTTCATCGATCTTGGTGTAGATGCGGCGCGCGCGGTCGGTGTAATGCTGACTGAGTTTTTCCAGATCCTTGCTCAGCGCGGTGCGGAAATCGGCCGTTTGATTTTTGTCCATCCATGCGCGCGCGGCCTGCGGCCCCGATTTCTCGGCGATGCTCGTCAATTCGGAAGTGAATTTCTGGAATTCCGAGATGCGAACCGCGAACTGGCTGAAGGCGGCGGCGTCGGAATTGCGCACGCTGCCCTGCCAATAGGCGATTACCGTGTCGATCTGGTCGTTCACTTTGCCCACCGCCGCCGCGGCTTTGGCCGCAGCCTCGCGGTCATTCGCCATCGTGACCTGGTGCGCTTCCATCAACGCGGCATAGATCAGGCCATTGACGCGCTCGACGTTCCAGCTTCCAGCATTGGCGGATTCGAATTCGTCGGTCAGCGCGGCGTGGTGGCGCGCCGCCAACACGGCGACCACCGACAGCGCGATGGTCGTGGTGGCCATCAGAGCGAAGATCACATAGAGCTTGGCGGCAATGGAAAGCTTCGGCAAAGTCAAAAGCGGCCCCTACCCTTGAAAACACGGGTCTCCCAAGCAGCCATAGTGGCGGTAATATGTTAACGGTCTGTTTTCCTTAAACTTCCGGTTGCCAAACGCTCGCCCAAAGGTCCCCATGAGCCTGAAAATCGCGGTGCAGATGGATCCGATCGAGCGGATCAACATCAAGGGCGATTCGACCTTCGCCCTGCTGCTGGAGGCGCAAGCACGCGGTCACCGGCTCGCTTATTACACCCCCGACCGGCTGGCTTTGCTCAACGGCCGCCTATTCGCCACGGTCGAGACGCTCAGCGTGCGCGACCGGGCCGGCGACTACTTCACGCTCGATGAGCCGCGCCGCGTCGAGCTCGCCCAATTCGACGTGGTGCTGCTGCGCCAGGACCCGCCCTTCGACCTCGCTTATGTGACCACCACCCATCTGCTCGAGCGCATTCATCCCAAGACCCTGGTGGTCAACGACCCGGCGCATGTGCGCAACGCGCCGGAGAAGATAATGGTCACCGAGTTTCCCGACCTGATGCCGCCGACGCTGGTGACGCGTGACCTCGCCGAGATCAAGGCGTTCCGCGCCGAGCATGGCGATATCGTGATGAAGCCGCTCTACGGCCACGGCGGAGGAGCTGTTTTTCGTATCACGCGTAACGATCTCAATTTCGGTTCGCTCTACGACATGTTTGCGGTCACCTTCCGCGAGCAATGGGTAGTGCAGAAATTTCTCCCCGCCGTAAAGCAGGGCGACAAGCGCATTTTGCTGGTCGACGGCGAGTTTGCCGGCGCGGTCAACCGCATCCCGGCCGCCGACGATTTGCGCTCCAACATGGTGCGCGGCGGTGCGCCGGCGGCGACCGATCTGACCAAGCGCGAGCGCGAAATCTGCCAGCGGCTGGGACCGGCCTTGCGCGAACGCGGGCTGCTGTTCGCCGGCATCGACGTGATCGGCGATTGGCTGACCGAGATCAACGTCACCTCGCCGACGGGGATTCGCGCGGTGAAAAATCTTGGCGGCCCCGACGCCGCGGTGCTGATCTGGGACAAGATCGAGGCGAAGCGAAAAGCCGCCGCCTGAGCCAATGTCCAACATTGCGAAACGAAAAGCCTAAAGCTGCCAGGGCCTTGGCCGGCCATGCCGCCGGCAAATCCGTTCACTAATTGTTCTTGTCGGATTTATCCGCTTCCGCTACTCTCTGGCTGCGGGTTAAGGGGCAAATCCAATGGTCCAGCGCGTCGCGACGGTCGCTTTCGAGGGTATCGAGGCCCGCGCCGTCGACGTGCAGGTGCAGGTCGCCACCGGTCTGCCCGCCTTCAACATCGTCGGGCTGCCCGACAAGGCGGCATCGGAAGCAAAGGAGCGCGTGCGCGCGGCGCTGATCGCCTCCGGCTTGGCGCTGCCGGCACGCCGCATCACCATCAATCTCGCGCCCGCCGATCTGCCCAAGGAGGGTAGCCATTACGACCTGCCGATCGCGCTCGGGCTGATGGCCGCGATCGGCGCCATTCCCGCCGATGCGCTTGCCGGCTTCACCGTGCTGGGCGAGCTCGGGCTCGACGGCGGCATCGCACCCGTGGCCGGCGTGCTGCCGGCGGCGATCGGCGCCAATGCGCGCGGGCAAGGTTTGATTTGTCCTGCGGCCTGCGGGCCGGAAGCAGCCTGGGCCTCGCCGGAGATCGAGATCGTCGCGCCGTTGTCGCTCATTCAGCTCGCCAATCATTTCAAGGGCACGCAGGTGCTCACGCGCCCGCAGCCGAAAATCCGCGAGCTCGACGGCAGCCCGCTCGACCTCGCCGACATCAAGGGTCAGGAGAGCGCCAAGCGTGCGCTCGAAGTCGCTGCCGCCGGTGGCCATAATCTGTTGATGATCGGCCCGCCCGGCGCCGGCAAGTCGATGCTTGCATCACGCTTGCCCTCGATCCTGCCGCCGCTGTTGCCGGCCGAATTGCTGGAAGTGTCGATGATCGCTTCGGTCGCCGGCGAGATCGAAGGTGGCGCGCTCACCAATCGGCGGCCGTTCCGTTCGCCGCACCATTCCGCTTCCATGCCGGCGCTGGTCGGCGGCGGCCTGCGCGCGCGGCCGGGCGAAATTTCGCTAAGCCATAACGGCGTCTTGTTCCTCGACGAGCTGCCGGAATTCTCTGCTCAGGTGCTCGAACTCGCTGCGCCAGCCGCTGGAAACCGGCGACGTTGCCATTGCGCGCGTCAATCACCGTATCACTTATCCGGCGCGCTTCATGCTGGTCGCCGCCATGAACCCGTGCCGCTGCGGGCGCGCCAACGATCCCGGTTTTACCTGCAAGCGCGGGCCGAATACGCGCTGCGTCGCCGAATATCAGAGCCGGCTGTCCGGCCCGCTGCTCGACCGCATCGACCTGCACATCGAAGTGCCGGCGGTCACCGCCGCCGACCTGATCCTGCCGCCGCCGTCGGAGGGCAGCCGCGAAGTCGCCGCCCGCGTGGCGCGCGCCCGCGATATCCAGATCGAGCGTTACGCCGCGCTCGGCTTGGAGAATGTGCGCAGCAACGCGCAGGCGCAGGGGCCGCACTTGGAAGAGATCGCGCGCGCCGACGGCACCGGCCTGGCACTGCTGCGCGACGCCGCCAACTCGATGCGCCTGTCGGCGCGCGGTTATCACCGGGTGCTGCGCGTCGCCCGCACGCTGGCCGATCTCGACGGCGCCGAAAAAGTCGGCCGCGTGCATCTGGCCGAGGCTTTGTCCTACCGCGCGCTCGCCGATGAACTGCGCCGCGCCGCGTGAAAGCCGGCCATTTAATAAACCGATAACCATACCGGCCTAACCTTCCGGCGAGTCGCCCGGCCAATTCGGCCGCGCGCGCCAAGAGGCCGCCATGAAGCGTTCCCACATCGCCGCCTTGCTGGCCCTCGTCCTCGCGGTTCCGGCTGCCGCCGCCGGTTCGTTCTTCTCCTCAAAAGCCAAGCCCTGCTTTATTGTCGGCAGCGACGGCTATCGGTTCTCCGACGCCGCTGCCGCAGACTTCACCGTGCGCATCGCCGGCGCTGCGGAAAAGCCGAGCCTGCGCATGCAGCTGGTCGACGATCCGGCGACGGCCGATTTCGTGCTGGTCGACGACAGCGCCACCGCCAATGCCTGCAGCGGCGCCACCGCCATCCAGAGCATCCGCATCGATCCCGCCGCACGCCACGCCGACCTCACGGTAGTGCTGTCGCACCAGCTCGCCGACTATAAGATCTATGTGCGCTCGGCCGTATTCTCGGAACAGGACGCCGCCGCGCTGTTCGCGGTGATCTGGCAAAACGCCCGCCTGGCCGGCAGCGGACGCAAATTGGCCGCCCGCGACTAATTACCACCTCCTTAACGCCCCCTTCACCACGTTCGCGCGTGCACGCTAACCGCGTGCGGCCGAGAACAAAGTTGCAAGGTTACGGGCGTCAAATGACCGCAAAACAAGCGGGACCGAGGCGGCAGCATGGGATCGGGGTCACTGGACTCAGTCACGCGACTGACGCGCCGGCGCGCGCGCAATAAAGCGGCGCTGATATTGTTCGGCCGCGCCGTCGTCTCCACCATGGCGGTGATCTCCGGCTGGCTCGGCTTTCTCACCGGCGTTCGCCTACAAGCGTCGAACTACGACCCTTACGCCTACGGCACCGGCGTCGGCGCGCTGTTTGCCGCCGCCTGCGCGGCCATCGCCCTCATGCTGATGCGCCAGCGCTCGCACGCCGAGAAAATACGCGCGCTGGAAACGCGCATCGAGGAATTGTCCGACGACAATTGGGAGCTGCGCGAAAGCGAAGAACGCGCGCGCAGCCTGTTGGAAGCGCAAGGCGACCTGATCGTGCGCCGCGACGCCGGCGGGCGCATCACTTACGCCAACGACGCCTTCTGCGCGCTCGCCGGCCGCAACCGCAAGGCCATGATCGGCACGGCCGCCGAATTGCCCGTCCTCACCCAAGGCGCGGCGACGGTATTGCCCGACGGCACCCGCGTACACGACCAAAGCATTGCCTGCGGCGCCACCGCGCGCTGGATCGCCTGGCGCGAAGTGGCGGTGCGCAGCGAGGCGGGCACCGAAACGCAGGCCGTCGGCCGCGACGTCAGCTACCGGGTCGAGGCCGAGCACGCGCTCGCTTTGGCGCGCGACCAGGCCGAGACCGCCAACCGCGCCAAGTCACGCTTCCTCGCCACCGTCAGCCATGAAATCCGCACGCCACTCAACGGCCTTCTCGGCATGGCCGATCTCTTGCTCGACACGCCGCTCACGCCCGAGCAACTGACTTATGCAAAAGCGGCGAAGACCTCGGGCGAAACGTTGCTGTCGCTGATCGAGGAGATTCTCGATTTCTCCAAGATCGAAGCCGGCAAACTCGATCTTGAAGCGCGGCCGTTCGCGCTAGTCGCGATGGTCGAGGAAGCGGTCGAGCTTTTGGCCCCGCGCGCACAGGCCAAAGGCATCGAGATCGCGTCGTTTGTCGACGATGGGCTGCCGCATAGGGTCGTGGGCGATATTGCGCGGCTGCGCCAGGTGCTGCTCAATCTCGCCGGCAATGCCATCAAGTTCACCGAACACGGCGGCGTTGCGGTGATCGTCGAGCCGGACGAGCACACAAACGAAATTCGTTTCCTGGTGCGCGATACCGGCATCGGCTTGAAGCCGGAGGATCAGGCGCGCGTGTTCCGCGATTTCGAGCAGGCGGACGGATCGACCACCCGCAAGTTCAGCGGCACCGGCCTTGGCCTCGCCATCTCCAAGCGCATTATCGAGCGCATGGACGGCCGCATCGCGGTCGACAGCAAAGCGGGCCACGGCGCTACCTTCAGTTTCAACGTCCCGCTCCCCGCCGCCGCGGACGCCGAGACGCCGGAATTCGCCGCGCCCGATCTCACCGGCCAGGCGGCCTTGATCGTGAGCGCGGCGGAAATCGAATCCTCGCTGCTGGCGCGCCGGCTCGGCAGCTGGGGCGCCGAGACTTCCGTCATGGCCTACGAGGAAAGCGCCAGCGCGTTGCTGGCGAAGCGGCGCTTTGATGCACTGCTGGTCGACTATCCGCAGGCGCGCAGCATGATCGATCGTTGCGATCTCGCGCGGTTACCCGTGGCGCGCCGCATCGTGTTGATCCGGCCGACCGAGCGGCACGAATTGCCTGCACTCAAACAGCGCGGCTTCACCGGCTATCTCGTCAAGCCGGTGCGCGCGGCCTCGCTCGCAGCGAGATTTACCGCCGAAGCCGCGTTCGAAGACATGCCGGCGGAAATTTCCGATGCAAACGAAACCACCACTGCCGGCGGCCGGGGCCTGTCTGTGCTGGTGGCCGAGGACAACCCGATCAACGCGCTGCTCGCGCGCGCTTTGCTGACCAGGCTCGGCCACCGCGCGGCCGTCGCCGACAATGGCTTAGCGGCGGTGGAAACCTGGGCCGCCGCGCGCACGGCCGGCAGCCCGTTCGATCTCGTGCTGATGGACGTGCAGATGCCGGGCATGGACGGGCTGGAAGCCGCCCGCCGCATCCGCGCCGCCGAGAACGGCGAGCGGCCGACCCGCATCCTGGCGCTCACCGCCAATGCCCAGTCCGAGGACCGCGAAGCCTGCCTCACCGCCGGCATGGACGGCTTGCTGGTGAAGCCGCTCGATCGCGAACGGCTGCGCGAGGCGCTCGATGCGCTGGCGGCCCGGCTGGCAGCCTGAATGGGCTTGTCCCACCGTCGTTTCCCCACCTTGTCATAATTCCGTGTCCCGCCCATGCTGTAGGGGGGCGATGGTATTGGATTGCTGATTCGCTCGCTTCAAATCCCCGGCCAGTTGGACGTTTTCAGCGCCGAAAAGGAGCCACAATCCCCATGGCACGCCGCGACAGCCTCAATCCGCCGCGTAGTCTATTCGAGCGATTTCGTCCGGCACCGGCCGGGTCTACCGGGCCCGCCGTCCCCAGCCTCATTTCGGCCCTGCAAGCCTACGGCGGATTGCAAGCCTGGGCTGCGCGCGCGCATCGCCCGACGCAGAGCCTCGCCCGTCTCGGTTCGCTGGAGGTGCGGCTGGCGCAGACCGCCGCCGAGGTGCGCCAAGCGCAGAAATTACGTTATCGCGTTTTCTACCAAGAGGGTCAGGCCATCGCCAATCCGGGCCGGCTATTCGCGCGCCGCGACGTCGATGCCTATGACGCGATCTGCGACCACCTCTTGGTGCTCGATCACGCCGCCCGCGACCGCCACAACGCCAACCGGCCGGCGGTGGTCGGTACCTATCGCCTGCTGCGCCAACCGATGGCGGAGGACTATGGCGGCTTCTACACCTCCGGCGAATTCGACATCGGCGCGTTAATCGCGCGCTACGGCAATCTGCAATTCCTCGAACTCGGCCGCTCCTGCGTGCTGGCGCCCTACCGCAACAAGCGCACGGTCGAACTGTTGTGGTACGGCATCTCCGGCTATATCCGGCAAAACCGCACCGATGTGATGTTCGGCTGCGCCAGCCTCGACGGTACCGACCCCAAGCAGCTGGCGATGGCGCTGTCGTTCCTGCATCATTATGCGCGGGCGCCGGAAGGCTGGCGCGCGCGCGCGCTGCCCGAGCGCTACGTCGAGATGAACCGGATCTCGAAGGAAGTGATCGATCCGAAGGAAGCGTTGCGTGCACTGCCGCCGCTGATCAAGGGTTATCTGCGGGTAGGCGCCTATATCGGCGACGGCGCGGTGGTCGACCACGAGTTCGGCACCACCGATGTGCTGATCATTCTGCCGGTGTCGGCGATCAAGCAGCGCTATCTCGAGCACTTCGACATAAGCCGCCGCGCGGCATAGTTCACAACCGCCGCAGCGACACTTCCTCGACCTGGTGGCTCTCAACTTTTTTCAAAATGAGATCGGAACGCTGGCGCGTCGGAACGATATTCTCGTTCAGATTGACCAGATTGATGCGCGTCCAGATCGACGACGCGGTCTCGATCGCTTCGGCGTCGGACAGCCTCGAATAGCGATGGAAGTACGATTTCGGATCGCGGAACGCGGTCGAGCGCAAGGTCAGGAACCGGTCGACGTACCAGGATTTGAGCACGTCCTCGTCGGCATCGAGGTAGACCGAAAAATCGAAAAAGTCCGACACGAACGGGATTTCCTTGCCGTCCTTCGGCAGGCGGCCGGTCTGCAGCACGTTGAGGCCTTCGACGATGAGGATGTCCGGCCGGTCCACCTCGACCCACTGGTTCGGCGTCACGTCATAGACCAGATGCGAATAGATCGGCGCGCGCACCGGCCGCCGGCCGGCCTTCACGTCGGAGAGGAAGCGCAACAGCGCCGGCAGGTCGTAGCTTTCCGGAAAGCCCTTCTTCTCCATCAGGCCTTCGCGTTCGAGGATTGCGTTCGGAAAAAGAAAGCCGTCGGTGGTGATGAGGTCGACCTTGGGCACATTCGGCCAGCGCGCCAGCAAGGCTTGCAGCACGCGCGCGGTGGTCGATTTGCCCACCGCCACCGAGCCGGCGACGCCGATGATGAACGGCATCTTCACATCCTCGGTGCCGAGGAAGCGTTCCTGCGCGCGGAACAGCCGTTGCGTCGCCGCCACATAAAGCGAGAGCAACCGCGACAGCGACAGATAAATGTCTTCGACTTCCTTGAGGTCGAGCCGGTCGTGTAGCGAGCGCAGGCGCGTGACCTCTTCCGACGTCAGCGTCATCGGCGTGTCGTCGCGCAACGCCGCCCATTCCGCGCGCGAGAACGTGCGGTAGGGCGAAAGCGTTTCTTGCGTGCGCTGTTCCATGCGCGGATTCCTTAGCGGCCGATCCGTTCAGACAGCCGGGCCTCGATTGGAATTTTCCTCAAACCGATCGTCTCCGATTACCGGCTCTCCCGTTACCCGATCATGCGCTAGATCAACCGCGCGAAGCTTTTTCCTGATGCCCACTCTGCGCGGTGCGTTTGTCCAGCTCCGCCTCGACCTCGGCCAGCGCGACGCCGCGCGCCTCCAGTACGACCATGAGATGATAAAGAAGGTCGGCGGCTTCCGCGATCAGCCGGCCGCGATCTTCCTGCACGGCAGCCATGGCGGTTTCGAAGGCCTCTTCGCCTAGTTTTTTGGCGCAATGGGCGACGCCCTTGTCCAGTAGTGCCCGGGTATAGGACTCCGCCGCGCTCGCCTTGGCGCGTTCGTGCACCCGTTTTTCCAGATCGGCCAGGGTGAAATCGCTCATAGGGCGTCCTTTATCACGGATCGAGCCGCATCGGCAGACCGGCCTTCGCCATATAGGCCTTGGCTTCGCGCACCGAGTGCTCGCCGAAGTGGAAGATCGAGGCCGCCAGCACCGCGGTGGCATGGCCGTCGCGGATGCCTTCGACCATGTGATCGAGCGTGCCGACCCCGCCGGAGGCGATCACCGGCACCGGTATGGCGTCCGCGATCGCGCAAGTGAGCGGGATGTCATAGCCCCGCTTGGTGCCGTCGCGATCCATCGAGGTGAGCAAAATCTCGCCGGCGCCGAGGCCGACCACTTCTTTGGCGTATTCGACCGCGTCGATGCCGGTCGACTTGCGGCCGCCGACGGTGAAAATCTCCCAACGCGGAATTTCGCCGGGGTTGGACACGATCTTAGCGTCGATGGCGACGACGATGCACTGGTTGCCGAATTTCTCCGCCGCCTCCTTGACGAAGAAGCGGCGGTTCACCGCCGCGGTATTGATCGACACCTTGTCGGCGCCGGATGACAACAGCGCGCGGATGTCCTCGATCGTGCGCACGCCGCCGCCCACCGTCAGCGGCATGAAGCAGGCTTCGGCGGTGCGCCGCACCACGTCGAAGATAATGCCGCGGTTCTCATGGCTCGCCGTTATGTCGAGGAAGCACAGCTCGTCGGCGCCGGCCGCATCGTAAGCGATCGCGGCTTCCACCGGATCGCCGGCATCCCGCAGGTTGACGAAATTGACGCCCTTGACCACGCGGCCGTCTTTCACGTCGAGGCAGGGAATGACGCGGACTTTGAACATGACGCGTTTGTGTTCCGGTCGTTATTTGCGGCAGTGTTAAGCTAGCTACCGGCAAATTGCCAGTTCACCGGGCCCAGCAATCGCATGCTCGTTTCGGCAATCCCGCTCATCGTTGCCTGCCTGTTTGCGGCGCTATTGGGCTTTGCCGCCCATCGGGCCAGCATTTGCACGGTGCGCGCGGTAGCCGAGGTGATGAGCGCGCGCAGCGGTTTCATGCTGGCGAGCATCGGCAAATCGGCGCTCTGGGTGATCGCGCTGACGCTGCCGTTCCTCTGGCTGGTGCCGGCGAAGGCGGCCGGCATCGGCGGCTGGCCGTTGACACTGAGCGCCCTGCTCGGCGGCTTCCTGTTCGGTTTCGGCGCCGCCATCAACGGCGCCTGCTCCTATTCCACCATGGCGCGGCTGGCGGACGGTGAGGTGCGCATGGCGGTGACCATCGGCGGCTTCGCCGTCGGCATCCTGACGTTTTCGCTGCTGCTCGACCTCGACTGGCTGACGCGGCCGGCTAAGGCGCCGGCGCTGATCGGTTCGGCGCTCAACTTCGCGCTGATCATTTCGCTGCTGCTGTTGGCCTGGGCAATTTACGAAGTGCCGCGCATCTGGCGCGAGCGGCCAAAGCACCTGCGCGTGCACGATATGATCCTGGCGCCGCAATACCGGCTGTCGAGCGCGGCCCTGCTGATCGGCATCGCCAGCGCCGCGATCTTTCTGGCGGTCGGCTCGCCCGGCTACACCATAACGCTGCAGAACATGGTGCAAGGCCTGATCGGCACCGGCACGCTGCCGCCGTTGTCGCGCGGCATTGTCATGCTGGCGGCGCTCGCCGGCATGGCGGCCTCGACCGTGCAGCGCGGCAGCTTCCACCTCGACTGGCGGCCGCAACGCTCGTGGCTGCGCAATATTTTCGGCGGCGCGCTGATGGGGCTCGGCACCGCCATGGTGCCGGGCGGCAATGCCGTACTCGTGCTCTACGCCATCCCGAGTTTTTCGCCGCACGCGCTG
Source organism: uncultured Alphaproteobacteria bacterium (assembly GCA_963739825.1). Lineage (GTDB taxonomy): Bacteria > Pseudomonadota > Alphaproteobacteria > Rhizobiales > Xanthobacteraceae > Pseudolabrys. The sequence goes on along the minus strand of CAVUBU010000001.1, from coordinate 614,113 downwards.
CCGGCCTATGCGGCGCTGATCGTCGGCGCCGCCGCCGGACTGCTGGCGCTGAAACATCTCGCCGGCCTCGACACCCGCGTGGTGTGCAAGAACGACATCTACCGCGCCGAGGCGCAGCCGGCCGGCTCCGTCCTCAATTCGCACCCGCCTTCTTCGCGTCACGAATGAGTTTGAGCGCTTCCGCCGCGTCCAGCCGCCCGTCATAGAGCGCGCGGCCAGCGATGGCGCCTTCCAGCTTTTTCGCGCGCGGCGAGAGCAGCGCCTTGATGTCGTCGATGGAGGCTAGGCCGCCCGATGCGATCACCGGAATCGACACCGCCGTCGCCAGCGCGATGGTGGCGTCGAGATTGAGGCCCTTGAGCATGCCGTCGCGCGCGATGTCGGTGTAGACGATGGCCGCAACGCCGACGTCCTCGAAACGCCGCGCGATGTCGAGCACGGATAATTCCGAGGTTTCCGCCCAGCCCTGCACGGCGACCTTGCCGTCGCGCGCGTCCAAGCCGACCGCGATGCGGCCGGGATAATCGCGCGCCGCCTGCTTGACGAAAGGCGGATCGCGCACCGCCGCGGTGCCGATGATGACGCGGTCGACGCCCTTGCCGAGCCAGGCCTCTACCGTGGCGGTATCGCGCACGCCGCCGCCGAGCTGCACCGGGATGCCGATGGTCTCCAGGATGCGGTCGACCGCGTCGGCGTTCACCGGCTTGCCGGCGAAGGCGCCGTCGAGATCGACGATGTGCAGATATTCGAAGCCCTGCACCTCGAAGGCGCGCGCCAGCGCCGCCGGATCGCGATGAAACACGGTCGCGCGCGCCATGTCGCCCTGCTCCAGCCGCACCGCGAGGCCTTCTTTGAGGTCGATGGCGGGGAACAGGATCACGGCGCCCACTGCAAAAAATTCGCGATCAGCTTGAGGCCGAGCCGCTGGCTTTTCTCCGGGTGAAACTGCGTGCCGACCATGTTGTCGCGCCCGACAATGGCGGTGAGCGGGCCGCCGTAATCGGCCTGCGCCACCAGATCGCCACGTTGCGTCGGTTTGAGCTCGAAACTGTGCACAAAATAGGCATGCAGCCCATCGGGCCCGAGCGGAATGTCTTCCAGCAGTGGATGGGCTTTCAGCATGTTGAGCGTGTTCCAACCCATGTGCGGAATCTTCAAAGCCGCATCGTTCGGCGCGATGCGATCGACCTCGCCGGCAATCCATCCGAGCCCCGGCGTAACCTGATACTCCAACCCGCATTCGGCCATCAGTTGCATACCTACACAGATACCGAAAAACGGCCTGCCCCGTTTGCGCACGCTCTCAGTCAATGCATCAATCATGCCGGGAATTGCGTCGAGCCCGCGCCGGCAATCGGCAAAGGCACCGACGCCCGGCAGCACCACGCGATCGGCACGCGCAACTTCGTCCGGATCGCTGGTGACAACGATCGGCTGGTCGTGCCCGCTCTCGCGCGCGGCGCGTTCGAATGCCTTGGCCGCCGAATGCAAATTGCCGGAGCCGTAGTCGACGATGGCGACGCTCATCGCTGTTGCCCCGGCTCCGGGAACAGGCCGATCACGTCGGACGGTGACGGCGGTCCGCGCCGCACTGGCGGAGCGTAATCCGGCGCCGCTGCCGCGGGCGGCGACGGTATTGACGGCGCTTGTGCGGCGCGCTTTGTCCATTCGGCAAAGAAGCGCCGCTCGGCCATTTCGATATCCTCGCCGACCACAAAACCCAGCATCTTCCAGCCGCGCCGCGTCAGCTTCCAGCGCCGGATCGTCGCCGCCTCGAAGCCGATCAGCAGCGCGAACAGTACGCCGGCAAAAAATTGCACGGTCGACGACGCGCCGACCAGCGCCAGGCCAATGGCGAGCAGGACGCTGGCCAAGAGATAGATAACGAACGCCAGCCACAGCCGGTAGCGCAGCAGCCAGAGCGGCGCCAGCACGAAGGCCCAGAAATAAAATCCGTCGCGCACGAACAGGAAGCGTTCGGGAGCCGGCGCGGTTTCGCCCGGTTGCGGCGGCGGTTGGTGCACGGTGTAAGTGGGCATACCAATTTTCAGCCGAAGCCGGCTGTCCTGCTCAAGTTGTCATGCCCGCGAAGGCGGGCATCCAGTAATCACCGAATCGAGCAATAAAACGACGACCGGGGTTACTGGGTCATCCGCCTGCGCGGGGACGACGGCCGAGAAATCACCCCCCGAGCGAACCCTTGGTGGACGGCACCTCGTCTTTGGCGCGCGGATCGATCGCCACCGCCGCGCGCAGCGCACGCGCCAGGCCCTTGAAGCACGACTCGGCGATGTGGTGATCGTTGGTCCCGTACAGCGCCTCGGCATGCAGCGTGATGCCGGAATTCATGGCGAAGGCCTGGAACCATTCCTGCACCAGCTCGGTGTCGAAAGTGCCAACCTTATCGCGCACGAACTCGGCCTTGAACACCAGGAACGGCCGCCCGGAAATATCGATCGCCACCCGCGTCAGCGCCTCGTCCATCGGCACATGCACGTCGGCGTAACGGGTAATGCCTTTCATGTCGCCGAGCGCCTGTTTCACCGCGCTGCCGAGCGCGATGCCGACATCCTCGGTGGTGTGGTGGTGGTCGATGTGCAGGTCGCCCTTGGCCTTGACCGTGATATCGATGCGCGAATGGCGCGCCAAGAGATCGAGCATGTGATCGAGGAAGCCGATGCCGGTCGTAATCGACGAACGCCCCTGCCCGTCGAGGTCGATCTCGACCTCGACGTCGGTTTCCTTGGTCTTGCGCTTGACGGCGGCTTTGCGCATGGAAAGGTCCTTAATTCGCGCGCCTTTTAACAGGGGACGGCGGGATTCGCCACAGCGGGCGAGCCGGTTGACTCACCGCTGACATGAGCCCCAAGCTGCTACGAATTGGCCTTGTGGTTTTGCCATGGCAGCAAACGAACCCGTTGTTTCGCATAGGAAAGTCGTCGCCGGCTCGGACCGCTCGTTCGGGCTGGTTTTCGCAGGCTTTTTTGCAATCGTGGCCTTGCTGCCGACGCTCCACGGCGCACCGCTGCGCTGGTGGGCACTTGGCCTCGCCGCCGCTTTTGCCGCCGCCGCGCTCATGGCTCCCCGCCTGCTGCATCCATTGAACCGCGTGTGGTTCAAGCTCGGCCTCGCCCTGCATCACGTGGTCAATCCGGTGGTGATGGCGGTGATGTTTTACGGCGCGTTTTTGCCGATGGCGTTGCTGTTGCGCGCGTTCGGCAAGGACATCCTGCGGCTCAAACGCGAGCCGGCGGCTGCCTCGTATTGGATTGTGCGCGATCAGCCGGCGCCGGCACCGGGCTCCATGCGCAAGCAATTCTAGGGAGCGCCCCGTGTCCTTCGTCGCCGAGCTTTGGGAGTTCCTGCGGGCACGCAAGAAATTCTGGCTCATGCCCCTCGTCCTCCTGATGCTGATCTTCGGCGGACTGGTCGTCCTCACCAAGGGTTCGGCCGTCGCACCATTCATCTACACGCTGTTTTAGAGCAGCGGGCGCGGATGATTGTCCTCGGCATTTCGGCCTACTACCACGACAGCGCGGCCGCAATCGTGCGCGACGGCGTCATTGTCAACGCCGCGCAGGAGGAGCGCTTCACCCGCAAAAAGCACGATCCGGGTTTCCCGGTGAACGCGATCCAATGGTGTCTCGCCGATGCCGGCGTGGCGCCACGCGTCGTCGACCGCGTCGCCTTCTACGACAAGCCGTTCCTCAAATTCGAGCGCCTGCTGGAAACCTATCTCGCTTTCGCCCCGCGCGGCTTCAAATCGTTCCGCACCGCCATGCCGGTGTGGCTGAGCGAGAAATTGTTCCAGAAGGACCTGCTGCTGAAAGAGCTGCGCGCGATCGACGAGGACCTTGGCGCCGTCGACAAGCTGCAGTTCGCCGAACATCATTTCAGCCACGCCGCTTCGGCTTTCTACCCTTCGCCATTCGATGAGGCGGCGGTGCTGACTATGGACGGCGTCGGCGAATGGGCGACCAGCTCCGCCGGTATCGGGCGCGGCAGCGATCTTGCCATCACCAAGGAAATCCACTTCCCCCATTCGCTCGGGCTGCTCTACTCGGCGTTCACCTACTACACCGGCTTCAAGGTCAATTCCGGCGAGTACAAGGTCATGGGGTTGGCGCCCTATGGCGAACCGAAATTTGCGCGGACGATCTTCGACAACCTGATCGATCTCAAAGCCGACGGCTCGTTCCGGCTCGATCTCGACTATTTCGACTACTGCACCGGCCTGACCATGACCAATGCGCGTTTCGACAAGCTGTTCGGCGGCCCGCCGCGCCAGCCGGAAGTCTGGCTGACGCAACGCGAGATGGACTTGGCGGCCTCGATCCAGGCGGTGACCGAGGAAGTGGTGCTGCGGCTGGCGCGCTCGCTTGCCGCCGAGACCGGGATGAAAAAGCTCTGCCTCGCCGGTGGCGTCGCGCTCAATTGCGTCGCCAACGGTAAGGTCCTGCGCGACGGCGCCATCGACGACATCTGGATCCAGCCGGCGGCGGGCGATGCCGGCGGCGCGATCGGCGCGGCGCTCGCCGCCTGTCACCAGCATGAGAAACTGCCGCGCGCGCCGAACAACGGCCCCGACGGCATGTCCGGCGCTTATCTCGGACCCGCCTTCGCGCAGGACGGCATCGAAAAGCGGCTGGCGGCGGCCGGCGCGCGCTTTTCGGTTTGCAGCGACGATGCGCTGGTCGACAGCGCGGCGCAGGCGCTGGCCGCGGGCCAAGCGGTCGGCTGGTTCCAGGGGCGCATGGAATTCGGCCCGCGCGCGCTCGGCGCCCGTTCGATTCTCGGCGATCCGCGCTCGCCCACCATGCAGAAGACGCTCAATCTGAAAGTGAAGTACCGCGAGAGCTTCCGCCCCTTCGCGCCGGCGGTGCTGCGCGAGGACGTCGCCGACTGGTTCGAGCTCGACGCCGATTCGCCCTACATGCTGCTGGTCGCGCCGGTGAAGGACACGCATCGGCGCGCGATGAGCGAGGCCGAGCACGCGCTGTTCGGCATCGACAAGCTCAACGTGCCGCGCTCCGATATTCCGGCGGTCACCCATGTCGATTATTCCGCCCGCGTGCAGACCGTGCATCGGCAGACCAATCCGCGTTTCCATGCGCTGATATCGCGCTTCAAAGCCGCCACCGGCTGTCCGGTGCTGGTCAACACCAGTTTCAATGTGCGCGGCGAGCCGATCGTCTGCACGCCCGAACAGGCGTTCCGCTGCTTCATGGGAACGGAGATCGAGATGCTCGCGATCGGCAATTGCATCCTGCGCAAGGACGAGCAGAACCCGGCTTTAAAGCAAGACTATAAGGACGCCTTCGAGCTCGACTGAGGTCTCACCGCCAAATCTCTCACCGGCCCGCCGAATCGCGCTGTGGCTAAGCGCGATTGTCCTGCTCTTGGCCGTGATGGAGGGTGTTTGCGCGATCTTCCTCCACTTTGTCATCGGTTCGAGTGCGCATTTCCTGCTCTGGAATCCCGATACCGCCGCCGCGCGATTTAGCCGGCGCTAAGCTCAATGCGGATTTTCCGCCAGCCGGGCGCGCCGGCGCCTCGGCCTATGGCGATTCGTTCGTCTGGGGTGACGATATCCCGCTCGCCGACGGCTGGATCGAACAGCTTTCCCGCAAGCTCGGCTGCCGCGTCGCCAATTACGGCGTGTCCGGCCACGGCACCGACCAGGCTTATATTCGCTTCACGCGCACGACGCAGGACGATGCGCCGGTCGCGCTGCTCGGGATTTTTCCCGCGAACGTGTTGCGCAACGTCAACCAGTACCGCGGCTTCCTCGGTTTCACCCAGGACCCGCATTGGCTCAAGGGCCGTTTCCTGCTCGATGGCGCCGGCAAGCTCGAATGGATTCATCGGCCGCGCATCGACGAGGCCGGCTATCTGCGCCTGCTGCACGATCCTGCCAGCGTGGTGCCGGGCGATTATCTATTGCCCGACAGCCCCGATGGGCCGGTGACGTTACGCTTCCCATACATGTTGGCGCTCGCCCACGTTGCACTGCTGCCGCGCTTGCGCGTACGCATCTTCGGCCACCCGTCCTGGGCTGATTTCTACCAGCCCGGCCACCCGTCGGGCGCGCTTTCCCTGACCGCCGCCATCGCCGAGGCCTTCGTGCGCGAAGCCGAGCGTCGCGGCAAGCATGCCTTGGTTGTCATGCTGCCCGGCGCCAGCAGCTTCCGGGCGCGGGCAAAGTTCGGCGAAACCGAATACGGGCCTTTGCTCACCGCACTGGCGGCCAGGCATGTGGACGTATTCGATCCCGTACCGCCGCTGTTGGCGGCATTGGGGCAACGCAGATATTGCGATCTCTATTTCAAACCGGCGACCTGCGAAGGCCATATCGGCATCGCCGGCGGCAGCGTCTTCGCGGACGTAGTGGCGGCCGAGTTGCGGCGGCGCGCCTTGGCCAAATGATCCAACGCGCCCGCGATTGCCCCATTTGCATTACCGATGCCGTCTCATTACATGACTGGCCGGCGACAGGAGACCGAGTAACCGCATGAGTTCCGCACCTGAGCTTTGGCACGGCACCACCATCCTCACCGTCCGCAAGGGCGGCATGGTCGTCATCGGCGGCGACGGCCAGGTCACCATCGGGCAAACCATCGTCAAAGCCAACGCCAAGAAGGTGCGCCGGTTGGGCAAAGGCGACGTGATCGGCGGTTTTGCCGGCGCCACCGCCGACGCCTTCACGTTGTTCGAGCGGCTGGAATCAAAGCTCGAGCAATATCCCGGCCAGTTGCTGCGCGCCGCCGTCGAACTCGCCAAGGACTGGCGCACCGACCGCTATCTGCGCCGCCTGGAAGCCATGATGATCGTCGCCGACGCCAAGGTCTCGCTGGTCTTGACCGGCACCGGCGACGTGCTGGAACCGGAGGCCGGCGTTGCCGGCATCGGCTCCGGCGGCAATTATGCGCTGGCCGCCGCGCGCGCGCTGATCGAGGGGCCGCTCAGCGCCGAAGAGATCGTGAAGAAGTCGCTCGACATCGCGGCGGATATCTGCGTCTACACCAACCGCAACGTGACCATCGAATCGTTGAAAGGATAGCCGTCATTCCGGGGCGCGCCGAAGGCGCGAACCCGGAATCCAGAAGTACGCACAGATATTGCATCTGGATTCCGGGTCCGGCGCTTCGCGCCGTCCCGGAATGACCAAGTAGGACGACAATGACCGACTTCTCCCCGCGCGAAATCGTTTCCGAACTCGACCGCTTCATCGTCGGCCAGAACGACGCCAAGCGCGCGGTCGCGATCGCCTTGCGCAACCGCTGGCGCCGGTTGCAGCTCGACGAGAAATTGCGCGAGGAAGTGCTGCCGAAAAATATCCTGATGATCGGGCCGACCGGCGTCGGCAAGACCGAGATTTCGCGGCGGCTGGCGCGACTCGCCGGCGCGCCGTTTCTGAAAGTGGAAGCCACCAAGTTCACCGAGGTCGGCTATGTCGGCCGCGACGTCGAGCAGATCATCCGCGATTTGGTGGAGATTTCCATCGGGCTCACCCGCGAACGCAAGCGCAAGGATGTGCAGGCGCGCGCCGAACAGGCGGCGGAAGATCGCGTGCTCGACGCCCTGGTCGGGCCGGGCGCCAGCCCCGCCACCCGCGACAGCTTCCGCAAGAAGCTGCGCGCCGGCGAAATCAACGACAAGGAAATCGAGATCGAGGTGGCCTCCGGTGGCGGCGGCATGCCGATGTTCGAAATTCCCGGCATGCCGGGCGCGCAGATGGGCGCCATCAATCTGGGCGATATTTTCGGCAAGTTCGGCGGCGGCCGCGCCAAGCCGCGCCGCGTCACCGTCAAGGATTCGCACAACATCCTGGTCAACGAGGAATCCGACAAGCTGCTCGACAACGATCAATTGGTGCAGGAATCGATCCGCGCGGTCGAGCAGAACGGCATCGTGTTCCTCGACGAGATCGACAAGATCGCCGGCCGCGAGGGCCTGCGCGGCGCCGACGTGTCGCGCGAAGGCGTGCAGCGCGACCTGCTACCGCTGATCGAAGGCACCACGGTCAACACCAAGCACGGGCCGGTGAAGACCGACCACGTGCTGTTCATCGCCTCCGGCGCCTTCCACATCTCCAAGCCGTCGGACCTCCTGCCCGAACTGCAAGGCCGGCTGCCGATCCGCGTCGAATTGAGCGCGCTTTCGCGCGACGATATGCGCCGCATCCTGACCGAGCCGGAAGCCTCTTTGATCAAGCAATACGTGGCGCTCTTAAAGACCGAAGGCGTGACGCTCGATTTTTCCGAGGACGCCATCGACGCCATCGCCGACATCGCGGTGGCGGTGAATTCCTCGATCGAGAATATCGGCGCGCGCCGCCTGCAGACGGTGATGGAACGCGTGCTCGACGAAATATCGTTTGCCGCCACCGACCGCTCGGGCGAGACGGTCACGATCGACGCCGCTTACGTCGAAAAGCACATCGGCGATCTGGCCAAGAACGCGGATTTGAGCCGGTTTATTCTTTAAGAAAGGACGCCGCGCGCTGCGGTCGGCGCGCTATTTCTTGCCCGTCATGCAGTCCATGACGTATTTGGCGCGCTCGTCCATCTTGATGTTGTTGTCCGCCGCCTGTTTTTCGCAGGCATGCATTTTCTCCGCTTCGCCCGGCGGCATCATCTTTTCCGGCGCGGTCGGTTTCATCGGCGATTGCGCGTAAGCGACCGCGCCCAACAGGCTCCATGTCATCGCCAAGACGATCGCGCGCGGCATGACGCATCCTCCTCAAGCCGATCGAAAGCCAGTCTATTTCTTTTTGGCGGGCTTGTCGTGGTGCGGCGCCGGCTCGGTCACCGCGACCGGATCGGATGCCGGAAACGTCTCTTCCAGGCCTTCCTCGAGCTCGCGCTCGAGCACTTTTTTATCGGGTTCGTGCCCCTTGCCGGGAGATTTCGTTTTGTTGGACATGGCCGATGCTCCTTTCCGCGATGTTTACGGCCCGCGCGCCCGCCGCAGCCGCAAATAGAGCGCGCCCTCGCCGCCATGGGCGACATGGGCATCCTCGAAGCCGATCACAAGGCTGCGGAACTCCGGCAGGCCCAGCCATTGCGGCACGTGGCGGCGCAGCACGCCGCGTTCGCGCTCGCTCTCGGAACGCGCGCCCAATTCTCTTGCGCCTTTGCCGGTGATCACCAGCACCAGCCGGGCATCGCGCGCATGCGCGCCGCGCAGGAAACGCAGCAGCGCGGCATGCGCCTGCGCTTGCGTCAGCCCGTGCAGGTCGAGGCGGGCGTCGATTTGCTCCTTACCGCGCGCGACGCGGCGCGCCATGCGGCGGCCGAGCGGGGCGAGCGGCGGTGCCGGCTTGGGCGGCGCCGGCGGTGACGGGGCTTGTTGCCGTGCAGCCACCGGACGCGTAGGCGTGGCGATATCCATTGCCTCGGTCTCATCCACCTCGGGCGCTGCTTGCACCGGCCCGCGCAATGGCTCGATCGCCCGGGTGACGGTCGTCCACAGCACGCGCTCTTGATAGGAGAGAACGCGGCGCCGGTTGCCGCCGCCGGCATTCATGGCCGCGGCTTGGACGCCGGGATCGAGCCGACCGGCGCATTGTCCGCCATAATTTCGCTCGGCCGCGGCCGCGGCAACGGTACGGCGTCCGGCGCAGTTCCGCTCACCGATACGTCCTTCGGCACCAGCATGACGAATTTGCCGAACTGCTTGATGCGCCCGGCAATGTGCGGAATGTCGTCGCCGTGGCCGAAATAGATATCGGCGCGCGCCGCCCCGCGAATGGCGGAACCGGTATCCTGCGCGACCATCAGATGCTGGAAAGTGTCCTCCGGCGCGTCGCCGGTAAGCGGAAATTTAGCGTCGATCCAGATCGGCGTGCCGTAAACGTGAATCTTGGGGTCGACCGCAATCGAGCGCCACGGCGTCAGCGGGATGCCCTGCGCGCCCAGGCATTCATCGCTCGGCCCGAGTTCGGTTGCGGAAAAGAACACGAAGGAACGGTTCTTCTCGCGCAGCTCCTTGCCCTCTTGCGGATGCGCTTCCATGTATTCCCGAATCTTGTCCATCGACATTTCTTCGGGCGTGTAGATGCCCTGGTCGATCAGCAGCCGGCCGACCGGCGTGTAGGGCTTGCCGTTGCTGGCGATATAGTTGAGCCGCAGCAATTCGCCGTCGTCGAGCTTGACGCGCGTCGAGCCCTGGATCTGCGCGAAGAAGGCATCGACCGGATTCCTGATCCAGCAAATCTCCAGCCCCTTGCCGTCGAGCGCGCCTTTTTCGATGTCGGTGCGGTCGAATTGCGCGAACACCCTGCTCTTCTTGCCCGCGACTCTGGCCGGCACGCCGTAGAGCGGGACATTGTAATCCGCGGTCTTGACGCGCGAGCCGGTGACTTCGGCTTCGTAATAGCCGGTGTAGAAACCGTCGGCGCCGGTGTAATAGCCGTAAGAGTGGACTTCCGGCAGAATGCGTACCGGCTTGAAATTGTGCTCGAAGAACTTGCGCGCCTGCGCGCGATCGACCGCGCCGCCGGCGGCGAGCTTCATCGCTTTCTCGCAGGCATTGTACAGCCCGCCATAGACCGGCCGCGCCGCTCGCATTGCTTTGGTGCCTTGCAGGATGGCGCTACAGCTTTTCAGATAGGCCGCAAAGGCGGCGGCCTGGTTGTCCTCGCTCCAGCCGTCGAGCTGCGCGAAGGCCACCGGCTCGACCTGGGCGTGGCGAAATTTCATGTCACGTGCCGAGGCCGGCCCGCCCGCCGCGATCAGACCCAATGCCAAGCCGATACCGATCTGCGCGCGAAGGGCTATTGCCGCCATGCGCTCATTGCCCGGCTTCGGTAGCGACCAGCTTCCAGTTCGGATCGCGCGACGACAGATCGCGGGCGAAGGTCCACACGTCGGTGACGTCGGTCACCTTTTCGGCATTGCCGTCGATCACGTTGCCGTTCTTGTCGCGCGTCGCCGACACCAGCTTGGAGTGGAAGCGCACGGTCACCTGCGCCGTGCGCCCGCGCAATTCGGCGGCGGTGATCTCGGCGTTGTCGATGGAGACAAAACGGCTCTCCACCGTCTCGCCGCGTTTTTCGCGCTCGGTGATGGCGGTCTCGAAGCCGTCATAGACTTCGCGCGACAGCAAATTCTTCAACGTGCGGCGGTCGCCTTCGGCGAAGGCGTTGACGATCATCTCGTAGGCCGCGCGCGCGCCGGTCAAGAAATGCTTGTGATCGAAATTGGGGTCGGCGGTGACGACCGCATCGAGTCCCGCGGCGAGCACAGAGCCGGCTTCGGCGACGCCCTTCCAGCGCTCGCCCGGCGCCACCGGCTCGGCCGGCTTCACGCTGGCGGCTTCCGGCGCACGGTTAGGCAGCGCCACGACTTTTTCCGTCGCCGGCCGCACCGGCTCGCGCGCGGCATAAGGATCGTAAGGCGGCCGTTCGCGTCCGGTGCGCTGGCCGAGCACGCTGCGCAGGCGCAGGAAGATGAATACCGCCAGCGCCAGGAAAATGATGGTGTAGATGTCGAACACGTCTCGCATGCTTTCGGTAACCGTAACGGCGGATCGCCCCGCGGCCCTTAAGCCAGACTGACAGCGTGGCGGCCGGGTCTGCCGTTATTATCTATGCCGGTGTCGGCGCCAATCCATAGGCCCAGCGCCGGTATTTCGGCGCAATTGTGCCTCGCGAACAAAGCTTAAACGATCGGAACGCTTACGCCAACCTCGGCACCCGGGATAAAAGCACTGATGAATGTGGCAAAATGGCTGTTGCTGGCGCTACTGGCGCTGCCCGTCATGGAATTGGCGGTATTCATCGCGGTAGTGGGCTCCATCGGCTTGCTGTGGGCCGTCGCTCTCCAGATGGCGGCCTCGCTGGGCGGCGCCGCGGTGCTGCGCCATGCCGGTGGCAGCCATATTGCGCGCGTGCGCGTCACCTTGGGCGAGGCCAATTTTACCGCTTTGCAGGCCGATAGCGCCGGCAGCGCCACCTTGCTGGCTGGGATTCTTCTGCTAATTCCAGGGTTTATAACGGACGCGCTGGGCCTTTTGCTGCTGCTGGCGCCGCTCCGCCGCGCCTTGGCTGCGCTCTTTGGCTTGCGGGCGCCGCCGCCCGCGCGCCGCGACGGCGTGGTCGATCTCGCGCCCGAGCAATGGCACCAGCTACCCGACGCCACGCTCACCGACCGGCGCGACAACACGCGCGAATCGCAGTAGCCGCGCGTCCTTGTTCCCCCCACCATGCTGTGTTAGCCAACCGCCGCCTCAAATATTTTATTTGCGGCGGCCAGGAGTTTTCATGTCGACGACCAATGGTGGCCCGGAAGCGGCTGCGGACCAGATGCCGCAATTCAATCTGGTGACGCAATACATCAAGGATTTCTCGTTCGAGAATCCGAACGCTCCGCATTCGCTGATATCCGGAAAAGAACCGCCGAAGATCTCCATTCAGATTAACGTCAACGCCAGCCCGCTATCGGACACCGATATCGAGGTGACGCTCGGCCTCGAGGGTAAGGCCGAGCTCGCGGAGAATTTGCTGTTCAGCTTCGAACTGATTTTCGCCGGCGTGTTCCGCCTGCAAAATGTTCCGAAGGAAAGCCTGAACGCGCTGGTGCTGATCGAATGCCCGCGCCTGTTGTTCCCGTTCGCGCGCGAGATCATCGCCACCACCGTGCGCAACGGCGGTTTCCCGCCGCTGCTGCTTGAACCGGTGGATTTCGTCGGCCTCTATCGCCAGAAGATGGGCGAGATGAAGGCGACCGATGCGCTGCCGGCCGCGTCGGAGGACTGAGGCCTGCCGCTGTCATCGCCCGCGAAAGCGGGCGATCCAGCATCCCAGAGCTTTTCGATGATTGCTGGATGCCCCGCCTGCGCGGGGCATGACAAGTCGATTATAGATAATCCCGCCACAACGCCTTCTCACCCAGCGTCGCTACGAATTTGCGGTGCGCCGCACGCTCGGCCTCGCTGATGCGGGTAGGCAGCGCGACGCTGCGTTCGCGCTTGACCGTGGCACCGTCACGCCCCTGGCCGCGCCGTTCGCTGCCCTCCGCCAGGCCGAGCTGCGCCTGGCGCGCGCCGATCAGTTCCAGATAGACCTCGGCCAGGATTTCGGCGTCGAGCAGCGCGCCATGCTTGCTGCGGCGTGAATTGTCGATGCCGTAGCGCGCGCACAGATCGTCGAGCCGGTTCGGCCCAGCCGGATGCTTGCGGCGCGCCAGCAGCAGCGTATCGACCAGCCGCTCGCGCGCGATCGGCGGCCGCTCGATGCGCTTGAGCTCGGCCACCAGGAAACCGTGATCGAAGCCGGCATTGTGAATCACCAGCGGCGCGTCGCCGATGAACTTCAGGAAATCGTCGACCACGTCGGCGAAGCGCGGCTTGTCGCTGAGGAACTCGGTCGCCAGCCCGTGGATGGCGAAGGCTTCCGCCGGCACCTCGCGCTCCGGATTGAGATAGCTGTGGAAGGTCGCGCCGGTCGGAATGCGGTTGAGCAGCTCGATGCAGCCGAGCTCGACCAGGCGGTGACCCTGCAAGGGGTCGAGGCCGGTGGTTTCGGTGTCGAGCACGATTTCGCGCATTTGTTTTCTCTTGTCATTCCGGGACGCGCCGAAGGCGCGGACCCGGAATCCAGATGCAATATCGGAGCTTGTTTCTGGATTCCGGGTTCGCTCGCTCCGCTCGCGCCCCGGTGTGACCTTGTACTGAGATTCGCCGCCGTTTCGGCATTGTAGCGACCTTGCGCAGGATATCACGCACCTGGACGCGCGCGGCCTCAAATCCTTGCGACGTATCCACCACGAAATCGGCGCGCCGGCGCTTTTCCGCATCCGGCATCTGCTTGGCCAGGATGGCGGCGAGCTTGTCCTCGTTCATGCCGGGGCGCTCGAAGGCACGCGTGCGCTGCACCTCGGCCGGCGCCGACACCACCACCACCGCGTCGCAGCGTGCATCGCCGGCGGTTTCGAACAGCAGCGGTACGTCGAGCACCGCAACGGCTGCGCCGGAGCGCTCGGCCTCGGCCAGGAAACGCTCGCGCGCGGCGGCGACCAGCGGATGCACGATTTGCTCCAGCCGCGAAATCGCGGCGGCATCGCCGAGCACCCATTTACCGAGCTTTTCGCGGTCGACTTTGCCGTCCTTGCTGGTGCCGGGAAACGCCGCCTCGATCACCGCCGTCGCCTCGCCATCATAAAGCCGATGCACGACGGCGTCGGCATCGTGCACGGGCACGCCTTCCTCGGCGAACATCTTCGCCGTGGCGGATTTTCCCATGCCGAGCGAGCCGGTCAGGCCGAGAATGAACATCGAATAAGTCCGTTGCCGTTGCCAAATATGTCGTCACCGGGCAACCGGGGCCGGCCTTTGGCCGGCCCGGCTATAAACTTGTCCCGGTAACCCCGCATAGGAAGCCAAGGCTTTGCTATCTTAAGCGAGATGGCCGGGACGAGCCCGGCCATAAAAAAACAGTCAGCCGTCCACAAACCCGTTCTGCCGCAGAAAACTAAGCAGCGGCAACAGCGGCAGGCCGAGCACGGTGAAATAGTCGCCTTCGACCCGTTCGAACAGATGGATGCCGATGCCTTCGAGCTGATAGCCGCCGACGCTGGCCAAGGCCGCCTCGCCCGCCATATCGAGATAATCCTCAAGAAAGCGATCGGAAATGCTGCGCATGGTCAGTCGCGCGCTGTCGACGCAATCAAACAGCACGGCGCCGTCGCGCACCAGCGCCAGCGCGGAATGGAGCTCATGGGTGCGGCCGCGAAGGCCGCGCAACTGGTCGGCCGCCGCGGTGCGGTCGGCCGGCTTGCTGAAGCGCGTATTGCCGCGTGCCAGCGTCTGATCGGCGCCCAGCACGACGCGCCCGGGAAGTGTTTGCGCCACCGCATCGGCCTTGGCGCGCGCCAGCAGACGGGCAACCGCGGCGGCATCGGTTGCGCCGGCTTTGGCTTCGACCGCGCGTTCGTCGATCTGCGCCGGGCGGATCTCGAAGCGCAACCCGGCCGCCGCCAGCATTTTGCCGCGCACGTCGCTTTTTGAGGCGAGCACCAGCGGTTGGGGGGCAAGCCAGAGCGGCATGATTTAGGTCACCGGTTGCCGGCGGCGTTCGCTCAACAGCTTCATCACCGCGGCGGCGGTCTCCTCGATCGAGCGGCGCGTCACGTCGATCGACGGCCAGCTGTGCGTGGCGCAGAGCCGGCGCGAAAACGCCACTTCCTCGGCCACCGCCGCCTTGTCGATATAGCGATCGTCGTCGCGGTGCGCTTTCAGGCCGAGCAGCCGGTTCTCGCGGATCTGCACGATGCGCTCGGGACTGGCATAAAGCCCGACCACCAGCGGGCGCGTCAGCTTCTCGACCGCGGGCGGCAGCGGCACGCCCGGCACCAGCGGCACATTGCCGGTCTTGATGCCGCGATTGGCGAGATAGATCGAGGTCGGCGTTTTCGAAGTGCGCGAGAC
This sequence comes from uncultured Alphaproteobacteria bacterium, assembly GCA_963739825.1. Lineage (GTDB taxonomy): Bacteria > Pseudomonadota > Alphaproteobacteria > Rhizobiales > Xanthobacteraceae > Pseudolabrys. The sequence goes on along the minus strand of CAVUBU010000001.1, from coordinate 598,684 downwards.
GCCGACCAGCACCACATCGGCATCCTGCAAGCCTTCTACGTGCTGGCCGTCGTCATGGAACATGGTGTAATTGAGCGCGTCGATGCGTTGGAAATATTCCGCGTTGAGCACATGCTGGGCGCCGGCGCGGTGAATGGTTTCGGCGCCGAGATAGGACTGGAACAGCCGCAGCACGGGTCCCAACACCGACATGCAGGGCAGAGCGAGATCGCGGCATTTGCTTTCCAGCGCCTGGATGAGGTCTTCCTCGAGCAAGGTGTAAAGCACCAGGCCGGGGGACTCGGCGATTTCGCTTAGCGCAAGGTCGAGTTGTTTTTTCGAGCGCACCATCGGGTAAAGATGCTCGACCGGAGCCACGCCGACATATTGCGCTGCGGCGGCGCGTGCAACCGTGATCAGCGTCTCACCGGTGGCATCGGAAACGAGATGGAGATGGAAATAACCGGTGTCAGGCATCTGTATAGGTGGCGAACCCAATGTGGATAGGGCGGGAGAAGGCCACGGCTTTCCCCGCCATGCAAGCCGACAATGCGAATGTGTTCATTTTCCATCCACACGGCTGGCGGCGGGACGGTATTCATCACGCGACATGGTTTCGATACGAGGATGTGGATAGCGCCTTGGGGACAGCACGGGATAACGTGACAAAAGCCCCATTAAACGGGCCTGCTTGCCGTGGAGTGCAGAGACCCTCAAAAGGCTCGATTCTGAATCCCGCCCGGTCATGCGGTGGACAGACTGTTGATCCGCAGGCATGAGTCCAATCCACCGTCTAACAACCACTACAAAGAAACTTATTAGAGTCTTTATGGAAGAAGCCGGCAAAACCGATGGCATGGGGATAAAGCCGCTGCTGCGCGTGCTCGGCAAGCAACGTGAAGCTGTGCCGCCGGTATGGATGATGCGGCAAGCGGGCCGGTATTTGCCGGAATATCGTGCGGTGCGGGAGAAGGCGGGCGGATTTCTCGATCTATGTTTCAATCCGAAATTGGCGGCGGAAGTCACGTTGCAACCGGTACGGCGGTTCGGCTTCGATGCCGCCATCCTATTTTCCGATATTCTGGTGATCCCGCTGGCCTTGGGGCGCAAGGTTGCTTTCATGGTGGGCGAAGGGCCGAGGCTCGAGCCATTGTTGGATGGCGCGGCGCTGGCCGGAATGCGCGAGACAATCGACGGCAAAGTGCTGGCGCCGATCTATGAGACGGTGCGCCAGGTCAAATCGGCGCTCGACAATAAAACTGCATTGATCGGTTTTTGCGGCGCACCGTGGACGGTCGCAACCTACATGGTGGCGGGCGAAGCAACGCCGGATCAGGCACCGGCGCGGATGTTTGCCTATCGCGATCCGGATAATTTCCAGAAGCTGATTGACCGGTTGGTACAAGGCTCGATTGAATATCTGGTCGGCCAGCTCAAGGCCGGCGCCGAAGTGTTGCAGATTTTCGATACCTGGGCGGGCGTGCTGTCGCCGGCCGAGTTCGATCGCTGGTGCATCCGGCCGACCAAGGCGATTGTCGAAGGCGTGCGCCGGCAGATGCCGGGCGCCAGGATAATCGGCTTTCCGCGCGGCGCCGGCAGCAAGCTGTGGCGCTACGTGCAGGATAGCGGCGTCGACGGCGTCGGGCTCGACTGGACGGTGGAACTCGTTTATGCGCGCGATCACATCCAGCCGATGGTGCCGGTGCAGGGCAACGTCGATCCGCTGGCGCTGCTCGCCGGCGGCCGCGCGCTCGAGCGCGAAGTCGACGAAGTGATGGCGGTGCTTGCGGGCGGGCCGTTCATTTTCAATCTCGGCCACGGCATCCTGCCCAACACGCCGATCGCCCATGTCGAGCACATGCTCAAGCGCGTGCGCGGGTAATTGTTATTTGTCATGGCCCGGCTTGACCCGGCCATCTCGCTTAAGTCGGCAAAGTAGTAGCAATATAATCGGGATCACCGGGACTCACGCTTCGCGCGGCCCGGTGATGACAAGGTTAGATACATGTATCTCTGGCTGAAAGCCCTGCACATCGTCGCGGTCATCTCGTGGATGGCCGGCATGCTCTATCTGCCGCGGCTATTCGTCTACCATGTGGACGCCGCCGCCGGTTCCGCGCAGTCGGAAACCTTCAAAGTGATGGAACGCCGGCTGCTCAATTTCATCATGACGCCGGCCATGATCGTGACCTGGCTGGTCGGCATTGCGCTGGTGGTGCAGGGCCGCTGGTTCGGCGCCAGCTGGTTCCACGCCAAGCTCTTGCTGGTCTTCGCTATGACCATCCTGCACGCCTTGATGACCCAATGGGTGCGCGAATTCGCCTTCGACCGCAACCGGCGCACGGCTAAATTCTATCGTATATTCAACGAGATACCGACGGTACTCATGATCCTTATCGTGGCTCTGGCGACCGTCAAGCCGTTCTAACCAAAGCGCAAATTCATGTAGGGGCGGCGCGCGCTACTTGCGAAAAAGCGCTTTCCCGCTTATGTTGTGGCTTCCCACCGAACGCAGGCGGATGCAGTCGCGTTCCGGCTTCCCCACATTCGAGCCGGTCGCAGCATCGGGTTCCGGGCACTTTTTTCCAGATTCCTCGTTACCCCAGACCTGCGGCCTCTCTCACGTAATCCAGCGTTCGTCTGCCATTTTTTTAAAGGACACCGCCGGTGTTATCTCCACAGGACCAAACCCGTATGCGGGAAATGAAACTACAGGACCTCAAGTCTAAGACGCCTGCCGAACTCCTAGCCTTCGCCGAAGAGCATCAGGTCGAAAACGCCAGCACCATGCGCAAGCAGGAGCTGATGTTCGCGATCCTCAAGCAGCTTGCCACCCAGGAAATTGACATTATCGGCGAAGGCGTCGTCGAAGTGCTGTCCGACGGCTTCGGTTTTTTGCGCTCGCCGGAATTGAACTATCTTTCCGGACCCGACGACATCTACGTCTCGCCCAGCCAGATCCGCCGCTTCGGCCTGCGCACCGGCGACACCGTCGAAGGTCACATCCGCTCGCCGAAAGACGGCGAGCGCTATTTCGCGCTGCTCAAGGTCAACACGATTAATTTCGAAGACCCCGAGAAGGCGCGCCACAAGATCAACTTCGACAACCTGACGCCGCTTTATCCCGACGAGCGGCTGAAGATGGAATTCGAGGACGCCACCAAAAAGGACCTCTCGGCGCGCGTCATTGACATCGTCGCGCCCATCGGCAAGGGCCAGCGCGCGCTGATCGTTTCGCCGCCGCGCACCGGCAAGACCGTGCTGCTGCAGAATATCGCGCACTCGATCACCGCCAATCACCCGGAATGCTACCTGATCGTGCTTTTGATTGACGAGCGGCCGGAGGAAGTCACCGACATGCAGCGCTCGGTCAAGGGCGAGGTGGTGTCCTCGACCTTCGACGAGCCGGCCTCGCGCCACGTTCAAGTGGCCGAAATGGTGATCGAGAAGGCCAAGCGCCTGGTCGAGCACCAGCGCGATGTGGTGATCCTGCTCGACTCGATCACCCGCCTCGGCCGCGCCTACAACACCGTTGTGCCGTCATCCGGCAAGGTACTGACCGGCGGTGTCGACGCCAACGCCTTGCAGCGGCCGAAACGCTTCTTCGGCGCCGCGCGCAACATCGAGGAAGGCGGCTCGCTCACCATCATCGCCACCGCGCTGATCGATACCGGCAGCCGCATGGACGAAGTGATTTTCGAAGAGTTCAAGGGCACCGGCAATTCGGAACTCATCCTCGACCGCAAGGTGGCCGACAAGCGCACCTTCCCGGCCATGGACATCACGCGCTCCGGCACCCGCAAGGAAGAGCTGCTCACCGATCCGGCCGTGCTCAAGAAGATGTACGTGCTACGCCGCATCTTGAATCCGATGGGCACCATGGACGCCATCGACTTCCTGCTCGACAAACTGCGCAACACCAAGAACAACGCCGAGTTCTTCGAGAGCATGAATACGTAAAACTGTCATGGCCTGGAATTTTCCCGGCCATTTCATTTTCGGGTGTCATCATCCGCGCAAGCGGATGATCCCGTAATCACGGACAATCCGATCGGTACCGGGCCCCCGCCTTCGCGGGGGCGAAGCCCGAGTATGCCGCTGCATGCGGCCATGACTCATTGCCCGCCCAAACTTTGTGCGTGGTTGCCCTTATTTAATGCGGGTGTTTCGCACCTGCGAAAGGATTTCGAAACCATCTTCTGGCGAATTTGCGGGCAGGGATTCCGCCGCGAGTAACCGATGTCTCCGCCACGCCGAGCGCTTATTCCGCATCCCGCGTTGTGGATTGCGGTGCCGACCTTCGCTGTCAGCCTGGCGGCGGCCTGCGCGCTGCAAGCCGGCATCGTTGCCGCGCTGGTGGTCGGCTTGGTCGGTGCCGCGCTGGTCGGCGGTTTCGCCGAGCGTCGGCTTGCCCGTATCATCGCCTCGATCGACCGCATCGCGCGCGGCGACCGCTATACTTCGCTGCCCGAGCTGATCGGCGACGGCGCCATCCAGCGATTCGCCGGCACCGCGGAAACCGTCCGTGCCGCGCTGATCGAGGCCGATACCGTGACCGTCGACCAGCTCCGGCGCGAGACCGAGGCACGGCTGCATCACGCCGGCCGGCTGTTCTTCACCGGCAATTTCCGCCGCGCGGTAGAAGAGGTGGTCAACGCTTTCACCAGCGCCGGCGAGCGCATCCGTCGCACCGCCACCGAACTCGGCCAGAGCAACCGGCAAATGGCGCAGCAGGTCACGCAGGCCTCGGACGCTGCGGCGCAAGCCGCCGAAGACGTCGCCGGCGTCGCCGCCGCGGCACGCGAGGTCGAGACGCTGGTGATGAATTCTGCCCAGCAGGTCGACGAAGCCCGCGCCGCCAGCAAACACACGAGTTCGGAACTGGCGCGCGCCGATGCCAGAATGCGCACGCTCGCCGATGCGGCGCAGCGCATCGAGAAAGTGGTCAAGCTCATCCAGGCCATCGCCGGGCAGACTTCCTTATTGGCGCTCAACGCCACCATCGAAGCCGCGCGTGCCGGCGAAGCCGGGCTCGGCTTTGCCGTGGTCGCCGCCGAAGTGAAGGAATTGTCGCGCCGCACCGCCAAGGCGACTGAGGAAGTGAGCGAGCAGATTCACGGCATCCAGCAGGCGGTGCACGACACCGCCGAGGCGATTCTCGCCGTCGATCACAGCGTCGCCGCCATGGGCGGCGTCAACGAGAACATCAACCGCATCATCGAGCAGCAGATCGCCCAGCTCGGCGTCATCGGTTCCGAAGCGATGAAGGTGGCCGCCCAAGTGAGCCAGACGCTGCCCGGCATCCGCGCCGTGGTCAACGACGTGGCGACGGCGGGCGACGCGGTGCTCTCTACCGCCGACGACCTGATCGGGCGGGCGGAAACGCTGGCGAGTTCGGTCAGCCGCTATTTCGCCGATCTCGACCACGGCTCGATCAAGGTCGGCATACTGCATTCGCTTTCCGGCACGTTGACCGCGAGCGAGCGCCCGCTCCAGCAGCTGCTGGTCATGATGATCGAAAAGCTCAATAAAAACGGCGGGTTGCTCGGCCGTCCGGTCGAGGCGGTGATCATGGATCCGCGCTCGGACGCCAACGCCTATGCCGCGCAGGCGCGCGCGCTGTTAGCGGACCATAAAGTGGCGGCGATTTTCGGCTGCTGGACTTCGGCCTCGCGCAAGCACGTGCTGCCGGTGCTGGCCGAGCACAACGGACTGCTGTTCTATCCGAGCCAATACGAGGGCGAGGAGCAGTCGCCGCACGTGATCTATACCGGTGCGACGCCGCAACAACAGGCGCTGCCGGCGGTCGATCATCTCCTGGCGCTTGGGCGCAAGCGCTTTTTCCTGGTCGGCACCGACTACGTCTATCCGCGCACCACCAATGCCATCATCCGCAATTATTTGGCCTCGCGCGGCGTCGGCGCCGATGCGGTGGACGAGTTCTACACTCCGTTCGGCGAAAAGGTCTGGAGCGAGGCGGTGCATCGCATCCGCCGCTTCGCCGGCCGCGACGGCGCCATCATCGCCACGCTCTCCGGCGACTCCAATGTGCATTTCTTCCGCGAGCGCGCGCGCCAGGGGCTCGACGCGGACATTCTGCCGGTGATGAGCCTGTCGCTCGGCGAGGCTGAAATGCCGGCGCTGGCCGAGCGCAATCTGGTCGGCCATATGGTGTCGTGGAGCTATCTGCATTCGATTGACACGCCGGAAAACCGCGCTTTCATCGACGAGTGGCGGCAGTTCACCGGCGATCCTCACGCCGTGACCAACGATCCGATGGAGGCGAGCTGGATCGGCTTTAAACTGTGGGCCGACGCGGTGACGGCGGCCGGCAGCACCGAGGTCGAGGCGGTGCGCCCGGCGCTCGCCGGCCGCAGCGTACGCGCGCCCTGCGGCTTTGACGTGCGGCTCGATTCTGAGAACCAGCATCTGCACAAGCCGGCGGTGATCGGCCGCATGGACAGGCACAATTTCATCTGGCCGGTGTGGACGAGCCCGACGCTGATCGCACCCGAGCCGTGGAGCCGCTGGCTGGCGAAGGACGACGAGGCGCCGTTGCGCCGCGTCGGCTAGCGCCGCATGGCGGTGACCGCCTCGGCGATTTTTTCGGGCTCGCTCACAGGCAGCGAACAGCGCTCGCCGACGCAGACGAAGGCCGCGCTACCCGGGGACGCCGCGATCTTTTGCTGCGCCGGATGCGAAGCCGGCAGATCGGCGGCGCTCGCCGCGCGCAGCACGATGCGGTCGAGATACGGCAATTTCAGCGCGGCTTGCGCGAAACGTTCGGCCTGCGGCCCGGTGCAGACGATCTCGGCGCCGCGCAGGCGCAGGTCGAGCGCGTTGAGTAGCGCCACATGGCCGAACAAATTGCGCTCGGCGCTTGCGAGAATGCCCGCGATCAGCCGGTCGGCCTGCCGCCGCCAGGCCTCGTCGCCCGCGAGCACGGCCAGCCGCACCAGGTTTTGCGCGGCGAGCGCGTTCGGATTGGGCGTGGCGTCGTCGATGGTGGAATGCGGGCGCAGCAGTAGGTCGGCGGCGTCGTCAGCCGACAGGTAATAGTCGCCGGTGTCGGGATCGGCGTAATGGGCATCGAACGCCGCCTGCCAGGCGAGCGCCTGCTCGAGATAGGGCCGTTCCCCGCTCGCCTCATAGAGCGCGAGCGCTGCCCGGATCATGGCGGCGAAATCGCTGGCCAGCCCTGGAAACAGCAGCCTTCCGGCCCGCCAGGAATGGCCAAGCCGTTGATTTTGCACCATTTGCTGCGCAACAAAACCGAAGGCTCGCTCGGCCATGGCAAGCCAGGACGGCTCATCCAAAATGACCCCGGCATTGACCAGGGCGGCGATCATCAACCCGTTCCAGTCGGCCAGCACCTTGTCGTCGAGGCTGGGGCGGATACGGGCCTCCCGTCTTTGCTGCAGCATAGAGCGCAGCATGGCGAGCTTGGCCTCGATTTCTATGCTGCGCGGTAAGTTGTTGAGTCTATTGAGAATATTATGGCCATCGAAATTGCCCCCGGCGCTTACGTCGTAATGTGCAGCAAAGAGTGCAGCATTTTCCGGGCCCAAAACCTCATCGATCTCCGCCTTTGACCAGACATAGAACTTGCCCTCCTCGCCCTCCGAATCGGCGTCGAGCGAGGCGCAAAAGGCCCCTTTCGACGTGGTCATTTCGCGCTGCAACCAGCCGACCGTCTCCTGCGCGCGCTCCCGGAATACCGGGTTACCGCCTCGCTGCCAGGCCAGCACCAAAAGCTCCAAAAGCTGGGCATTGTCGTACAGCATCTTCTCGAAATGCGGCACCAGCCAGCGTTCGTCGACCGAATAGCGCGAAAAACCGCCGCCGAGATGGTCGTAGATACCGCCTTCGCTCATGCGCTCCAGGCTGTGCTCGACGGTGGAAAAAAAACCGGCATCGCCGCGGCGCATCCCGGCGCGCCAGAGCATCTCCATGATGGCCGGTTGCGGAAACTTGGGCGCGCCGCGCAAGCCGCCGTTGACCGGATCGAACATGTTGCCGACCTGGCCGGCCGCGCCATCGAGCTCGTTCAGCCCGATCGTCACCTTGCCCGCCGGCCGCGCCTTGTCGGCGAGCCGCGCCAGCAACGCCGCCCGGTTCTGCTCGATCTTGTTCGGCTCCTCGCGGAACAGCCGCGCCACCTCGCGCAAAATGTCGGTGAAGGCCGGACGGCCGAACCGCGTCTCCTTGGGGAAATAAGTGCCGCCCCACACCGGCTCGGTATTGGGCGTCAAGAACATGGTCAGCGGCCAGCCGCCCTGCTCGCCGAGTAAATGCAGCGCCTGCATGTAGATCTGGTCGATGTCGGGGCGCTCCTCGCGATCGACTTTGATGTTGACGAACAGCTCGTTCATCACCTGCGCGGTCTGTTGGTCTTCAAACGATTCATGCGCCATGACATGGCACCAATGACAGGCGGCATAGCCGACCGAGAGCAGGATCGGCCGGTTCGAGCGCTTGGCTTCGGCCAGCGCCTCCGGCCCCCATTGCCACCAGTCGACCGGGTTGTGCTTGTGCTGCAGAAGGTAAGGTGAGGTCGCGCTGGCGAGACGGTTCTCGTGCGCGGTATTGGGCGAAGCGGACATCGAGACAACCTAGCCCGGAATGGCGGAGTTGTCATTCCGGGAAAGTGCGGCATTCTCGCTTCCCCTCCCCTAGCCGAATACGGGATTACCTGTGAACGGTATTTTTTATTTAATTTGCCGCGAGCGAGGGAAAGGGATGGCCGTCACTTCACCTTGTGCCAGGTCTCGCCCTTGCAGATCACCAAGAAGCAGCCCTTGAGATTGAGCGCGTTGGCGCCTTCAAGCGTGACGACGCCGGAATAGACTTTGCCGGTATCGGCCTCCAGCAGGTCGCCTTCCCATTTGTTGGCGCCGGATTTCGCCGCGCCCTTCATGATGACGGTGCCGACTTCGCTTTTGCGCTTCTGATCCTTGACCGCGACGATCTTGCCGCACAGCTTGCCGCCGCAATCGTAGAAATGCACCTGCGTGCCGGTCGACGGCCGCACCCACACGCCGTAGGGCTCGGCGGCGTTTGCGCTGCCGGCGAGCCCGGCGACGCAAAGCGTGAAGGCGAATATCGTAAACAGAATCGTTTTGATTTTAGCGTTCATTGTCTCCTCCCGTACCGAATTATTTTAATCCATCGTAGCAGCGCAATTTGCTGCCGTCCCGGCGATTGATTTAGCCGTCAATCCGAGACGGCGCGTAGCGCCGGACCCGGAATCCAGGGCTGACCTATTCCGTCAACTACGATCCTGGATTCCGGGTTCGTTTGCTTTGCTTGCGCCGCGGAATGACAGGGCGTTCGGCGCGCTCTCTTTCCTTCCCGCTTGTGGGAGAGAGCCAGGTGAAGGGACTGGGATTCGACAGCTGCGTCGCTTCGCCCCAACAGGCGCGGGAGAGCGCCGGTTGCCGCAGCGATTACGGCGGCTTCACGCCAGCAATCGCTTCACCGCGTCTTCGTTCCAATCGAGGCCGAGGCCGGGCCGGTCTGGAATCTGCAGCATGCCATCTTTGACCGCATAGGGCTCCTGCAACACCGGGTCGGCCCAGTCCTGCCATTCCAGCCAATGCGCCGTCTCCGTTACCCGCAGCACATGCGCGGCGACTTCCGGGTAAAGATGCGAGGATACTGGCAAGCCGGCGGCCGCGGCAATCGGCGCCGCGCGCAGCCAGCCGGTGATGCCGCCGATGCGCATGAAGTCCGGCATCACGTAATCGCAGGCCTTCATTTGCACCGCGCGGTAGAGGTCGCGCGGTCCGTAGAAATTCTCGCCGATCTGAATTGGCGTCTTCAGTTCCGCCGCGAGCTGGGCGCAGCCGTCAAAGTTGTCATAGACAATCGGCTCCTCGATCCAGGCCAGGCCGAGATCGTCGATGGCGTGGCAGCTTGCGAGCGCTTCGCCGAGGTGGAGCCCCTGATTGAAATCGACCATCAGCGCCATGTCCTCGCCGACGGCCTTGCGCACTTCCTCTACCGCGGCGATGTCGTCGCGTAAGTGCTCACGGCCCATGCGCAGCTTCAGACCATTGAAGCCGCCCTCTTCGCGCAATTTGGGCGCCTCGGCGCCGACCGCCTTGGCCTCCTGCAGCCACAGGCCGTTGCTGTTGTAAGCTTTCACCGGGCCGACCGAACCGCCGAGCAACACGCAGAGCGGGACTTGTGCCGCGCGCGCGAGAGCGTCCCAGGCCGCCATGTCGAGTCCAGCCACCGCGATCATCGACAGGCCCTGGTAGCCGGCGAAATGCAGCGACTTGCGCGCGAGCTCGTAGAGCTCGACCGGCACGATGCGCCGGCCTTTGCAGAGGTCGGCGAAGTCGTGGAGCATCGGCACGAGATAACGCGCGGCCTTGACCGTATAGGGTTCGAGATAGGCGCGGCCGGTGACGCCTTCATTGGTCGTAAGATCGATAAGGATCAGCGGCCAGTCGTGGATCGTGGCGATGCGCGCGACAATCGGCTTTTTCAGCTTGAGCAGCACGGCGCGCGCCGTGATGCTTTTGAAGGTCAGCGGCGCAAGTGGCATGGGACGCTCCCGCTTGCGGGTAAAGCCGGGGGTAGCTTTCCAGTGCGGCTGTCCGATTGTAAAGTGACTCATCGGTATACTTTTGCGGAGCTGCCGGCGATGCGGACGAAAAGCCAGGCGATACGCCGGCGTATCATCGACGCGGCCTATGGATCGTTCTGGCGCTCCGGCTACACCCGCAGCAATTTGAACACGATTGCCGCGCGTGCCGGCGTCACCAAGCGGACGGTTTACGCGCATTTCCGCAGCAAGGACGATCTGCTCGAGGCGGTGCTGGCGCTCTATAAAGAGCATGCCGCGGAGCGGCTCGGTCGCATTGGTGCGCGCCTGCCGGCGAAGCGATCCGGTCTCGTCGATTCCTTTTTCGGCCAACTTGCAGTTTGGGCAAGCACGACGCCGCGCTGGACCGGTTCGGGAATGACGCGCCTGGTGATGGAGCTTGCCGATCTGCCCGGTCATCCGGCGCGGGTGATGGCGCGGCGCTCGAAAGGCACGACAGAATCCTGGCTCACCCAACGCCTCGCCACCGCGCGCGTGCGCCGCCCGGCCGAACGCGCCCGCGAAATGCTGCTGCTGATGGAAGGCGCCATGGTGCTGACGCTGATACACGGCAACCGCGGCTATATCGCCGCCGCGGCGCGTGCGGCAAAGAAACTGGTCAAATAAGTTTGGTGAAGGTCGGGTCTTGACCGGTCGGCCGTTGCGGCGCTCACCTGCGCCGCGATGCCAGCGCCCACCAACGACACCATATTCGCCCTTTCCTCCGGCCGCCCGCCGGCGGCGATTGCGGTCGTGCGCATTTCTGGGCCGCGCGCCGGGGAAGTTCTCAAGGTGCTGGCCGGCAAAATCCCCGCCCCGCGCCAGGCGGCGCTCGGGCGCATCCGCGATCCCGCCAGTAAAGAGATCATCGACGAAGCGCTCATTCTGTGGTTTCCCGCCCCGCATAGCGAAACCGGCGAGGACACCGCCGAGCTGCAATTACACGGCGGCCGCGCGGTGATCGCGGCCACGCTTGCTGCGCTCGGCAAGATCGAGGACTTGCGCCCGGCCGAGGCGGGCGAGTTCACCCGCCGCGCCTTCGAGAACGGCAAGCTCGATCTCACCGCGGTGGAAGGCCTTGCCGACCTGGTGATGGCGGAGACGGAAGGCCAGCGCCGGCAGGCCCTGCGCCAGCTCAAAGGCGCGCTCGGCGATCGCGCCGAATCCTGGCGGCAGCGGTTGATCCAGGCGCTCGCTTTGGTAGAGGCCGGCATCGATTTTTCCGATGAGGCCGATGTGCCGGCCAATCTGCTGGCACCGGCACTTGAAATGGCGCGCGAGCTGGAGACGGAAATTGCGGCGGCGCTCTCCGATGGTGGGCGCGGCGAACGCTTGCGCGAAGGCCTGGTTGTGGCGATCGCCGGCCCCCCCAACGCCGGGAAATCGACGCTGCTCAACCGCATTGCCCGGCGCGAGGCGGCGATTGTGTCGCCCTATGCCGGGACCACGCGCGACGTGATCGAGGTGCATCTCGACCTAAAAGGCTGGCCGGTGACGCTGCTCGATACCGCCGGCATTCGCGAAACTGGCGATCCGGTTGAGTTCGAGGGGGTGCAGCGGGCGCGCGAACGCGCCGCCGGTGCCGACGTGGTGCTTTGGGTGGTGGAGGCCGGCGCTCCGAATGCTGCAAAAAATGCTGCAGCAAAAGGTGCAGCAAATTTTGCTGCGGAGTTAGCCGCTGTCATTCCGGGACGAGCCGAAGGCACGGGCAGGGAATCTAGAGCCGTGCCAGGATTCCAGGTTCCGATCTCTGGTCGGCAGCAAAATGACGATATTGCGGGCCAATCCGGCCCGCTTATCTGGCTGATTCGCAATAAAATCGATCTTTTGCCAGCAGTTCGTAGAAATGAACTAGAAAATCAGAACATTCATACGAATGAATACGAAGTCAATCCTACTAAGCCTTTAAAAAGCTTGGTAAACAATGAATTAACGGATAAAAATGAATTAGAAATCACTAGAAATGAATTAGAATTCAATATTTCAGCCCTTTCAGGCGAAGGTTATGACCCGCTATTTGGCCAACTGGCCCGCCAGGCCGAGAGTTTCCTGGCGGGGGGAGAATCCGCGCTAGTGACCCGCCAGCGTCACCGGCACGCGCTGCAAAAGGTCCTCGCCGCCCTGCGGCAAGCGCAATCGCGCGAGGTGGCGGGGCGCGAGGATCTGCTGGCCGAGGAGCTGCGGATCGCTGCCCGGGCGCTCGGCCGGCTGACCGGCCGGGTCGATGTCGAGGACATTCTGGACGTGATTTTCCGCGACTTTTGCATCGGCAAATAGCCGGCTTTTGCGGCAAAAGCTGTGGCATCGGGTCACGGCGGCAACGGGTCCTATCGTCTTGCCCGCGGCAATCCCCAATTCTTGGGCAAAGCTGTGCCATTGTTCACGGAGTTCGCCATGGCGGATAAACCCGACACCTCCGAATTGAAAAAGACCCTGCGGGAATCCAATGCGCTTGGCTGGATCGCCTTTCTGGTGCTTGTCATTGCAATCGGCGTCGGCACCATCCTGTTCGGCGGCTCTCCGGTGTCAGTCAAGGACAGCGCCCAGGCCACCAACAGCTCGGGGCCCAACTACCTCAAATAAACCGGCCGATATTCTTAGGCCGACCAGCGCGAAGATCATCCAGTTCTGGCCGGATTTTGGCTGAGCTTCGGCTAGTTGCCGCCGGAGAGCAGTGAGCTCGTTGGTATTTGCTACAGCCCGGCTAATGTTTCACGTGAAACATTGGCGGAATCCGCGATATTTTTGACCACTTCCATCGCCTCCGCTACAAGCTCGGCATCCGAGGCGAATTATGGGCTCGACATTCGACGTTGTGGTGATTGGCGGTGGCCACGCTGGCTGTGAAGCCGCGGCGGCAAGCGCCCGCATGGGTGCGCGGACCGCCATGGTGACCCACCGATTCGCCACGGTCGGCGCCATGTCCTGCAATCCAGCGGTCGGCGGCCTCGGCAAAGGCCATTTGGTTCGCGAAATCGATGCTTTGGACGGCCTCATGGGACGCGCCGCCGATCAAGGGGGCATCCAATTCCGCGTGCTCAATCGTCGCAAGGGCCCGGCCGTGCGCGGCCCGCGCGCACAGGCCGATCGCAAGCTCTATGCGGCGGCGATGCAGGCCGCGATTCGCGCAACGCCGAATTTGCAGGTGATCGAAGCCGAAGCCGATGATCTCATTGTCGCCAACGGCCGCGTTTGCGGGGTCAAATTCGCCGACGGCCGCGAGATTTCCTGCGGCGCCGTGGTGCTCACTACCGGCACATTCCTGCGCGGCCTCATCCACATCGGCGAAAAAAAGGTTCCCGCCGGCCGCATCGGCGAAGCGCCGGCGCTCGGGCTGTCGCGCACGCTGGAAAATTGCGGCTTCACGCTCGGCCGTTTGAAAACCGGTACACCGCCGCGCCTTGACGGCCGCACCATCGATTGGTCGGCACTGGACATGCAGCCGGGCGACGATCCGCCGGAAGCATTTTCAGTTTTGACGAAGCGAATTGAAAACCGCCAGATCGAATGCGGTATCACGCGCACCGTGGAATCCACGCACAAGATCATTCGCGCCAACGTGCATCGCTCGCCGATGTATTCGGGACAGATCGCGAGTCGTGGTCCGCGCTACTGCCCGTCGATCGAAGACAAGATCGTGAAATTCGGCGAGCGTGACGGCCATCAGATTTTTCTCGAGCCGGAAGGGCTCGACGACACGACGGTTTATCCGAACGGAATATCGACATCGCTGCCGGAAGACGTTCAACACGCGCTGGTCGCGACAATTCCCGGATTGGAAAACGCGAAGTTCGTGCGGCCCGGCTATGCAATCGAATATGATTACGTCGATCCGCGCGAACTCAAAGCCACGCTGCAAACAAAACGCCTGCGCGGATTGTTTCTCGCCGGCCAGATCAACGGCACGACCGGCTACGAAGAAGCTGCGGCACAAGGACTTCTCGCAGGCCTCAATGCCGCGTCTTTGGCTGGTAACGGCGCTGAAATCATTTTCGATCGCGCCGAAGCCTATCTCGGCGTGATGATCGATGATCTTGTCACGCGCGGCGTCAGCGAACCGTATCGCATGTTCACCTCGCGCGCCGAATATCGATTGAAGCTGCGTGCCGATAATGCCGATCAGCGTTTGACCGATCGCGGAATTTCAATTGGCTGCGTTGGAGCCGTGCGCGCGAAATTCCATGCGGAAAAATCATCCGCATTAAACGCTGCGCGCGAATTCGCCAATTCAGTTTCGCTCACGCCGAAAGAAGCGGAGCGTCACGGCCTCGCGCTCAATAAAGACGGACAACGGCGCACGGCCTTTGAGTTGTTGTCGTATCCGCATGTGACGATTGCCGATCTCGTAAAGATCTGGCCGCGCTTTGCCGAGCTCGATCAAAAAATCGCCGAGCAGATTGAAATCGACGCGAAGTACGAAGTCTATCTTTCGCGCCAAGCCGCGGACGTGGCGGCCTATCGGCGCGATGAAAGTTTCACGCTGCCGGACGATCTCGACTACGCGACGATGCGCGGACTTTCCAATGAAGCAAAACAAAAGCTGCAAGCAATTCGGCCGCGCACCATCGGACACGCGAGCAAAATCGACGGCATCACGCCGGCGGCGCTGACGCTCTTGGTGGCGCATGTGAAACGCGGCCGGAAAACCGCGAAGCGCGCTTGAAAAAAAGCGGGCAGGGCGCCTTCGACCTCGAAAGCGACAAAAAACGCGCGCGCGCGCTCACGCCGGTTTCACGTGAAACGCAAGAACGTCTAGAGGTCTTCGTTGATCTACTGCTGCTCTGGCAGAAAAAGACCAACCTCGTCGCCGAATCCACGCTTGCGAGCCTGTGGACCCGCCACATTGCCGATTCGCTGCAGCTTGTCGCACTGGCGCCGGACGCGCTCACCTGGGTGGATTTCGGATCGGGTGGCGGATTTCCCGGTGTGCCGATTGCCTGCGCGCTTGCCGACGAGCCGGGGATAAAGATCCATCTCGTTGAAAGCAATGGCAAAAAGGCCGCTTTTTTGCGCGAAGTCGTGCGCGCGACCGGCATTCCGGCCGAGGTGCACCAGGAGCGGGCAGAGAAATTTGGGGAAAGCTGTGCAGAAACCGTGCATGTCGTGACGGCGCGCGCGCTCGCCCCATTGAAAATCCTGTGCGATCAGGCGTTTCCTTTGATCGCCAAGGGTACTCTCGGGCTATTCCCCAAGGGTCAAGATGTAGATGCCGAATTGACCGAAGCCGCTAAATATTGGAGACTTCAAGCCTCGCTTGTGCCCAGCGTAACCAATCCGGCCGCCAAGATCGTCGTGTTGCACGCCCTGGAGCGTCTTAGAAAATAGTACATAAGCCATTGAGTTAATTATGGAAACTCAAAATGTCCGAGCCGCCGCCCAACGATAGTCCGGAAGTCGTCCCGTTCCCGACGCCGGCTCCCCGGCCCGAGGCCGGCCGTCCGCGCGTCCTGGCGATCGCCAACCAGAAGGGCGGCGTCGGCAAGACCACCACCGCCATCAATCTCGGCACCGCGCTCGCCGCCATCGGCGAGCACGTGCTGGTGGTCGATCTCGACCCGCAGGGCAATGCCTCGACCGGGCTGGGCATCGAGCGCAAATCGCGCCGCACCTCGACCTACGACGTGCTCACCGGCAAGGCGCCGATGCGCCAGGCCGTGCTGCCGACCGCAGTGCCGCAGTTGCTGATCGCGCCTTCGACCATGGATCTCTCCGGCCTCGAACTCGAGATCGGCCAGATGCGCGACCGCGCCTTCCGCCTGCGCAATGCGCTGAGCGAGCTCAATGCGGGGCCGCGCACATATGATTTCACATATGTGCTGGTGGACTGCCCGCCCTCGCTCAATCTGCTCACGGTCAACGCCATGGCGGCGGCGGATTCGATCCTGGTGCCGCTGCAATGCGAATTCTTCGCGCTGGAAGGCCTGTCGCAATTGTTGAAGACCGTCGACCAGGTGAAGAACAGTCTCAATCCGAAACTGTCGATTCATGGCATCGTGCTCACCATGTTCGACTCGCGCAACAATCTCTCCAACCAGGTGGTCGCCGACGTGCGCCAGCACATGGGCAGCAAAGTCTACGACACGGTGATCCCGCGCAACGTGCGCATCTCGGAGGCGCCGTCCTACGGCAAGCCGGTGCTGGTCTATGATTTGAAATGCGTTGGCAGCGAAGCGTATTTGCGGCTCGCCACCGAGATCATCCAACGCGAAAAGGAATTGAAGGCGGGGTGATTTCGTTATCCCTCCCCCTGCAAGGGGGAGGCTCGATCCGAGCGAAGCGAGGATCGGGGTGGGGGTCGTAGCACTGGAAAGTAAACCCCGCCCGGCTCGCTAACGCTCGCCACCCTCCCCTGGCAGGGGAGGGATAAGAAAGAAAGCAAAGCGGAATTCGCATCCGCATCGAAAATGGGAAGAGCAGCGTGGCAAGAAGTTCAGGAGCGGCGGCGATGGCGGATCATTCGCGATTGGGACGCGGCCTCGCATCGCTGATCGGCGACGTCGGCGAGGAAACCTCATCGACCGAGCAGGGGCGCAAAGCCCGCCGTGCGCCGATCGAAAATCTCAAAGCCAATCCGCGTAATCCGCGCCGCGCCTACACCGAGACCGAGCTCAGCGAACTGGCCGACTCGATCCGCGAGCGCGGCATTATCCAGCCGATCGTGGTGCGCGCTGTGCCCGGCGAGCCCGACAAGTTTGAGATCATCGCCGGCGAGCGGCGCTGGCGCGCGGCGCAGCGCGCCGGCCTGCACGAAGTGCCGGTCGCGGTGGTGGAGGCGACCGACGCGCAGGCGCTGGAATTCGCCATCATCGAAAACGTGCAGCGCGCCGATCTCAACGCGATCGAGGAGGCGAGCGGCTATCTGGCGCTGATGGAGGAGTTTAGCCACAGCCAGGACGACGTGGCGCAGATCGTCGGCAAGAGCCGCTCGCATGTGGCCAACACTTTGCGGCTGCTCAAGCTGTCGCAGCCGGTGCAGGCAATGGTGGCCGCCGGCGCGCTGTCGGCCGGCCACGCGCGCATGCTGGTCGGGCAGCCGAACGCGCTCGAGCTGGCCGAAGACATCGTCAAGCGCGGCTTGAACGTGCGCCAGGTGGAAGCGGCGATGCGCAAGGACGGCCGCGCGCAATCGCGCGATGTGGCCGGCACCGCGCGCGCCAAGGACGCCGACACCAAGGCGCTGGAGCGGCGGCTGTCGGATGCTTTGGGGCTGGAGGTAGCGGTCGATCATCGCGCCGACGGCGGCGGCACGCTGCGCATCAAGTATCGGGATTTGGATCAGCTGGACGCGGTGTTACGGAAGTTGGATCGGAATTGACGAACGCGGTGCGGTCAATCGTGCGACACACCCAGCCTCATGCCCGGCAATGACAATGGAGTGGCGCGGGCACCCTCTCCCACAAGCGGAGAGGGGAAGAAAGATCGTCTAACTCGCGTCGGCGCTTTGCGGCACAATGCCGAAAATGGGCGCCAGTTCCGCATCGTTCGGTGCATGCCCCGTTTCAAGCACCATCCTGGCCTGGCGCGGAAACAATTTCAGGAACCGCGCCGCTTGATCTTCGGTGATCTTGGTCACGTGCGGTCCCGCAACGCGGTAACGTGAGGCGTTATGATCGTTGATGGCGTCGCAGAATTGCTTGGCAACCTGCTCGGGCACGCCGGGCGCCTCGAACGCGGCAAGGCAGTCGCGTATCACGCCGCGCACGGTTTCGCGCTTCAACAGCTCGTCGACCGTGACAACGATTTTTGGCGTCAGCGCGGTTTCGACATAAGCATCGATCACGCGCGCGTTGGCGTTGCTGCTCACATGGCGTTCGACGTATTGGGCAAACCCGTCGAAGAATTGAGAAATCCATAGTTCGCCCAGATGTTCGACTTGCAGCGCGAAAACATGCTGCGCGCACTGTTCCCCGCACGCAAGAAACAAAGTGGCGAGAATCTTGTCGCGCGCGAATGGCATTGTGGCCAGGCTCAGGCTCACGCCCATGCACCGGCGATGGCGCAGCTCGAACAGGTCGAAGCCGGACGCAAAACTATCGATGATCGTTGAATGGAGCTTGTCGATCTCGTCCAGCGACAAAGTCCCGCCGCCGGCCGCGCATTGGGCGCGCAGGCTGCGGAACACGATATCGGTCACGGCGCGAGCCGTACCGATGCAATGATGCGGACCGGGTAGCGCTTCCGACATTGCAACCCCAAATTAGAATGCGACTAAGTTACGCGTAGACCGCTAAGGCGGCGTTAACAAAATGTTAGAATATCCTTCTACGCGCAGGCATGACGACGCTGCAGCGGTGGCCTAATACCTCGCCCACAATGGGAGAGCGGAAGGGCGTGCGCGGCTGTGGCGCAAATTCCGCGTTGAGCGCGGCAATGAGGGCGGAGAAGCTGCCGCCCGCTACTCCGGCTCGTTCGATACCCGCGGCTCCAATTTGCGGTGCAGGCGTTCGGCGTCGGTCAGGGTGTCGACGACGGCTCCCAGGCGGCCGACGATCTCGGCGATGATGCCCTTGGACTTGCGGGCGGCTTTCTTTCCGGCCGCGCGCTTAGATTTGCGCTTTGCTACGGTCTTGCGTTTCTTCCTTGCGGACGCAGCGGGTTTCTTCTTCGCCTTCTTCCTTGTCTTTGCAGCGGATTTCTTGCGCGCCTTCTTTGCCATCGGCAGCCCCCGGGTAATGCAAGTTCGCCGGCATGAGACTAAGCGGCATCGCGTGTTTGCGCCAGGGCTCGCAAGCCCCCGCTATTTCTTGCGCAGGAACGCCGCGCAAAAGCCGGGCGCGAATTCCCGGTAATCGTTGGTGATCTCGGTGCCCCTGGCGATGTTGCGGCGGGCGACGGCGTAGCCGTTGTGCAAGTAAGTGTTGGGGTCGTCGGAATGATTCATGTGGCAATCGTGGTCGACGGTCAAAATGATTTCGCCGTCCACCTTATAGCCGTGGAAGCGGATGAAATCGCGCGCCGGCTTGGGCAGCCGGGCAAAAGCTTTAGGCGAATAGACGCGGTCGAAGCCCTCGACGAAGCGCCAAATCTTGGTGCCTTTGCGGATGAATTCGCCGGCAAAAACGCCAAAGCCGTGAATGGCGCTTTTGTCGAGATAAGTCTTGACCAACAGCATGGTTTTTCGATGGGCGTGGGTGGGGGCGCAGCGTGCTATGGCAGACGGCCGAGCGATGTCAATTGCACCGTCGATGCAGCGCGCGCGGCCTTGTTCAGTGCCGCTTCGCTGGACGCTTGGCGGAAAACAGCGCCTCGAGCGTGAAGGCATTGGGGCAGAAGTCGCGGAAATGCTCGCCGGCAGTGCCGACGTCCAGCTCGTGCGCGCATTGCGTCTTGTTGGCGCAGCTGATGCACAGCCGCTGCAAGTCGCGCAGCACGGCCGGATTGGCCTTGGCGAGGTTGCCCGGGTCGACGTGCAGCGCCACCAGCATTTGCTGCAACAGATCGGCGGCGCCCGGCCCCTTGGTCATCAGCGCGCGCATTTGAGTGACGGCAAGACCGAGGTCGCTCGCGGTCTGCCGGACCTCGTCCGGCTCGCAGGGGCCAAGATGCGCGCCGACGGCCATGCGGTATTTGGTGACCCATTGCGCGATCGCGATGAGCGCGCCTTCGACGAGAGGAACTTTCGGCTCTGGCTTGCCGCGGTTGGGCATGGCGCCCTCCATCGCAATGACCGCATAGTGTCTCGCATCGCCGCCAAGGACGCCTTGCGCTAAATCAAGAGCGCCAACGCGGCCGCCGGGGTGGGATCAGATCGCGCCCGGGCCGGTTTTATCGTAGATGCCAAGACGCTTTTGCGCTTCCTCGGGCATGCTGGGCACGCGCAATTCGCGGCCCATGAAGGTGACCCAGGGCTTTTCGGCGACCGGCTGCAGCTGCGCGAAATTCCAGAACTGCCGCTCGCTCATCTCGATTTCGGTCACCTCGTGGTCGAGCACCCAATTGCGCAACGACGTCAGCCTGGGCTGCTTGTCGGTCTCGCTGAACATCGTATCCGGCAATGTTTTTCTCATGCCGGTAGCTCATAGACCCTTCTGCTTAACAAGGTCTGACAGACAGCGGGCAGTGCGCGACATCCGGCAACGTTGTGCTGGATCGCGGGGCGAAAATGCTGCTAATCATGGCCCGACACGGCCTGGGAGGACAACGGTGCCCGCTTCAATGCAAGGTGAAATGCAGCCGACCGTCTACCGCTTCAAGCTCGGCGATTTCGAGGTCGCCACCATCATGGACAGCAAGGTGGTCCGGGCCGGCCTGACGCAGAGCTTCGGCGGCGAGGCGGCGGCGGCCGAGGTGAAGGCGTTGGCGGCAGCCAACCGCATCGCGGCCGACCGCTACGAACATCCGTTCACGCCGACCCTGGTCAATACCGGCAAGGAGCTGGTGCTGTTCGATACCGGCAACGGTTCGCTACCCGACGAGTACCCCCAGCTTAAAGCCAGGCTGCCGGCGGGCCATCTGGTCGCGCGGATGGCGCAAGCCGGCTACAAGCCGGAGGATGTCGACGTGGTCGTCCTCACCCACGGCCACCCCGACCATATCGGCGGGCTGACCAAAGGTGGGGTGCCTGTGTTTCCGAACGCGCGCTATGTGTTCGGCGCCGCCGAGTTCGATTTCTGGAACAAGGGCGAGAACGTGCGCGAGGCGCGCAAGTTCAACCGTGAGCTCTATGTGAAGATCGTAGTGCCGCTCGCCAACCGCGCCACCATGATCAAGCCGGGCGACGAGGTGGTGCCGGGCATCACCGCGCTCGACGCCTTCGGGCATTCGCCCGGCCTGCTGGCCTTCCATATCGAGAGCGCGGGCAAGCGGCTGCTCAATTGGGCCGACACCTGCAATCATTACGTAGTGGCGATCCAGCGGCCCGATTTGCATCTCGATGTCGACGACGACAAGGAGACGGCGGTCGCCACCCGCAAGCGCATCCTCGACATGGCGGCGAGCGAGGGATTGTTTGTGGCGGGCTTCCACATGCCGTTCCCGGGACTGGGCTGGGTGGAGAAAACCGCCGGCAGCTATCGCTGGGTGCCGCATAGTTATCAGATGAATTTGTAAGGACGGCGCCGCAAACCCCGTTCATTCCCGCGAAAGCGGGAATCCAGGGCGGCGCGTAAAAAGAGCTGGATCCTCGCTTTCGCAGAGACGAACGGAGTATTTAGCTCTCTCTGCTTCTCGCATTCACCGCCAGCGACAGCAAAATGCGCTGCGCGATCGCCTCGGCGAGCGCGGCATTGCGGCGCGCCTCGAGCGAGGCCTCGGCGAGCTGTGCCATGGCGCGCAGCAAGCGCGCCGGCGTCCACGCCCGCAGCGCGGTTTCCACGTCTTTCTTGCGCGTGAAGTGCACCGGCGGCGCGCCGCGCATCATGGCGAACTCGATGCTGTCGCCGGCTTCCACCGAGAGTTTCATCTTGTGCAGATTGGCGACCTGGCGGATCGCCGCCGAAACGATCGCGGCCGGCGAGGATCCGGCAGCGCGCGCCTTGCCGAATTCGGCTTCGACGTTCCGGGTTTCGCCGGCGAAGGTCGCGTCGATCACGCCGTCGAGCGCCATATCGGAGGCGTCCGATACCACCGCCATCACGTCGCCGAGTTCGACCCGCTCCTTGCCCCGCGCATAGAGCGCAAGCTTGCGGATCTCGTTGCGCGAGGCGAGCCGGTCGCCGCCGAGCAGCGCCATCAGCGCGGCGCGCGCGTCGGGCTCAATTGTCAAATTCGCGGCGCGCATCTCCTCGTCGATCAGCCGGGCGAGCGCGGCATCGTTATCGATGTAGCAGGGAATGGCGGCAGCGGCCTTCGCCTTCTCGCACAGCGCGCGCAACGGCGCCGACTTGCGCAGGTCGCCGGCCTCGATGATGACGCGGCAATCGGCCGATGGCGCCGCGAGCACCGGCTCGAGCGCAGAGGAAATGTTGCGGCTGCCAGCTCTGACCAGCACGGCGCGGCGGCCGCCGAACAGCGGGATCGTATTGGCCTCCTCCACCAGCCGCGACGGATTGGCGCTGAGCTCCTCGCCCTCGATGCGCGCCAATGCAAACGGATCGCCGGGGTCGTCGACCGCGCCGCGCACCAGCGCGTCGACGCGCTCGCGCACCAGGCCGGCGTCCGGCCCGTACACCAGCACGATCGGCTGGCGCGGATCGGGCTTGGCGATGAAGCGATCAATGTCGGAGGCTTTGATGGCGGTCATGGCACTTCTTGACCCTCTCCCACAAGGGGAGAGGGAAAGCGAATGTGCGGTGAAGCTTTACGTCCCGGCCACGAAATACGAGGCCAAGCGCGAGCGGATATTTTCCGAGATCACCTGGGCAGCGCGATTCTCGGCGTCGCGCAAACCGCGGTCGCCGGCGAAACGCTGCTGCTGACCCGGAATATTGTAGGACACGCGCGAGAAGGTCTGCCCGGTCACCACCTTCTTGCCGGTGGCGATGTCGGTCAGCGTATAGGTGGCGTCGATGCCGTAGTTCTGGATTTCCGGGCGCGCGGTGGTGATGTCGACGATCACCTGGGTCTGGTTGGAGGTGAGCCGGATATCGAGCTTGTAATTGGGCGGGGCGGCGGCGCCGCTGCCGGTCAGCCCGGACATCAGGTCATTGCGCAGCTCGGCGCCGACACGGGAGAGGCGGGTGCCGTTCGGCGCATCGATCGGCGCCACGTCGACGCTGCGCAGCCGGTCGCCGATGTTGGCGCCGCCGCCGACCGAGGCTTGGCTGCCGTAGAGCGGCTGGAAGCAGCCGGCGGTCAGGCCGGCGAGCGCCAGCGCGGCGCAAATGCGGGTCAATTGATTAGGCCACCACATTGACGATCCTGTGCGGGACGATAATGACCTTTTTCGGCCTTTTGCCGTCGAGCGCCTTTTTTACCTCATCGAGGGCCAAAACGGCAGCCTCAATCTCGGCATTTGTGGCGTCGCGCCTAGCCGTCACTTCCGCCCGTTTCTTGCCGTTGATCTGCACCGGCAGGGTGACGCTATCTTCGACCAGAAGCGCTGGCTCGAGCTGCGGCCAGGCTTCTGCGGAAACAAGCGTCTGATGGCCGAGCGCGGCCCAGCATTCCTCGGCCAGATGCGGCATCATCGGGTGGAACAGCCGCACCAGGATGTCGCCGGCTTCGCGTAAGCTCCAGGCGAAATCGGGCGAAGGGGCTGTTTCGGCCGAACCGATGGCGTCGGACAGCGCGTTGGCGAACTCATAGATGTGCGCGACGCAGCGGTTGAAGCGCAACTTAGCGATGTCGTCGGAGACATTGGCGAGCGCCTTGTGGGCCGCCTTGCGGACGGTCAAGGCCTGCTCGCCGAATTGCGCGGGCCGCACGGCCGGCGCTTTTACATCGGCGACCTCACCAATCATCCGCCACAGCCGCTGCACGAAGCGCCAGGCGCCCTGCACGCCTTCCTCGGTCCAGATCACGTCACGCTCGGGCGGACTATCGGACAGCATGAACCAGCGCGCGGTGTCGGCGCCGTAGGCGGCGATGATGTCGTCGGGGTCGATGGTGTTTTTCTTCGACTTCGACATCTTCTCGTTTGAGCCGATCTCCACCGCCTCGCCGGTCGAAGCAAGCGTGGCGCGGCGCGCTTCGCCGAGGCCTTCGATCTTGACGTCGGCCGGCTCGACCCAATCGCCATTTTTGTTGCGGTAGGTTTCGTGCACCACCATGCCCTGCGTGAACAGGCCGGCGAACGGTTCGTCCATGCCGATGTGGCCGGTCTTGTGCATGGCGCGGGTGAAGAAGCGCGAATAGAGCAGATGCAAAATCGCGTGCTCGATGCCGCCGATATATTGATCGACCGGCAGCCACGCGTTGACGCATTTCAGATCGGTCGGTGCGCTCGTAATCCACGGATCGGTGAAGCGCGCGAAGTACCAGGACGAATCGACGAAGGTGTCCATGGTGTCGGTCTCGCGCCGTGCACTGCCGCCGCACCGCGGACACTTGACGTTCTTCCAGGTCGGATGGCGGTCGAGCGGATTGCCCGGTTTGTCGAAATTGACATCTTCGGGCAGCGTGACTGGCAAATCTTTTTCCGGCACCGGCACCACGCCGCACTTCTCGCAATGGATGATCGGGATCGGGCAGCCCCAATAGCGCTGGCGCGAAATGCCCCAATCGCGCAGGCGGTAATTCACCTGGCGCTCGGCGGCTGGACGGTTGCCGCCTCCCGTCGCGCTCCGCGCAACTCCCTCCCCCGCAAGCGGGGGAGGGTTGGGGAGGGGGCGAGTTCCGCGTGTAAGCCGCCGCGCCACTTCTTCCTTGGCCTGCTCGATGCCCAGCCCATCGAGGAAGCGCGAATTGATCATGCGCCCGTCGCCGTCATAGGCGACGTCGGTGATGACGAACGTCGCCGGGTCCTGCCCCGGTGGGCAGACCACCGGCGTGTTGCCGAGGCCGTATTTGTTGACGAAATCCAGGTCGCGCTGGTCGTGCGCCGGGCAGCCGAAAATCGCGCCGGTGCCGTATTCCATCAAAACGAAATTGGCGACATAGACCGGCAGTTTCCAGTTGGCGTCGAACGGATGCAGCGCCTTGATGCCAGTGTCGAAGCCCATCTTCTCGGCGGTGTCGATCGCCGCCTGCGAAGTGCCCATGCGGTGGCACTGCTCGATGAATTCTGCGAGCTTGGGATTTTTCGCCGCGGCGGCGGTGGCCAATGGATGATCGGGCGACAGCGCCATGAACTTGGCGCCGAACAGAGTGTCCGGACGCGTGGTGAAGATTTCCAATTCGCTTTCATTGTTCGGCGCGGTTGCCGGATCGAGCGTGAAGCGGACCAGCAGGCCTTGCGAGCGGCCGATCCAGTTCTTCTGCATCAGCCGGACTTTTTCCGGCCAGCGCTCGAGCGTGTCGAGCGCCTCCAGCAAATCCTCGGAATAATCGCTGATCTTGAAGAACCACTGAGTCAGTTCTCTTTGCTCGACCACGGCGCCCGAGCGCCAGCCGCGGCCATCGATCACCTGCTCGTTGGCGAGCACGGTGTGGTCGACCGGGTCCCAGTTCACCTTCGACTGCTTGCGCTCGACCAGCCCGGCCTTGAGAAAGTCGAGGAACATTTTCTGCTGGTGCTTGTAATAAGCCGGATCGCAGGTGGCGAGTTCGCGCGCCCAGTCGAGCGACAGCCCCATGGATTGGAGCTGCTTCTTCATCGAGGCGATGTTTTCGTAGGTCCAGGTCTTGGGATGCACCTTGCGGTCGATCGCCGCGTTCTCCGCCGGCATGCCGAAGGCGTCCCAGCCCATCGGGTGCAGCACGGCCAAGCCCATCGCGCGTTTGAAGCGCGCCACCACGTCGCCCATGGTGTAGTTGCGCACGTGGCCCATGTGGATGCGCCCCGACGGGTAGGGGAACATCTCCAGCACGTAGTATTTCGGCCGTGGATCGTCGTTCTGGGTGGCGAAAATGCCGCGCTCGGCCCAGATTTTCTGCCAGCGGGCCTCGGCCTCGCCGGCGTTATAGCGCTCGTTTTTGCTCGAATCGGGGGGCATTTCGCGCTCTTTTAGGGTGCGCGGAACTGACATGAAAGGGCTTTGCGGGTCAACGGGCGACTTGACGGGAGAGCCCGATTGACGGGCATTAGGACCATGAGTTTGACCACTGCCACCAACGCCGTTGACCGACTTGCCGCGGTGCGTGCCGACATCGCGCGCGCCTGCAAGGACGCCGACCGAGATCCGGCCGAGGTGACGCTGGTGGCGGTGTCGAAGACTTTTCCGCCCGAAGCCATCGCGCCGGTGATCGCTGCCGGCCAGCGCGTGTTCGGCGAGAATCGCGTGCAGGAAGCCAAGGCGAAATGGCCGCCGCTCAAGGCGCAGTATGGTGGGCTCGAACTGCATTTGATCGGCCCGCTGCAATCGAACAAAGCGAAAGAGGCGGTGGCGTTGTTCGACGCCATTCATTCGGTCGACCGCGCCAGCCTCGCCGAAGCGCTGGCCAAGGAGATCGCCAAGCGGGGGCGGTCGCCGCTGTTGTTCGTCGAGATCAACACCGGCGCCGAGCCGCAGAAGGCCGGCGTGCTGCCGCAGGACGCCGATGCCTTCCTTAAGGCGTGCCGCGACAAATACGGCCTGACCATTTCCGGACTTATGTGCATCCCGCCGCTCGAAGAGGCGCCAGGGCCGCATTTCGCACTCACCGCTAAGATCGCGTGGCGCAACGGCCTCAAGCTGTTGTCGATGGGCATGAGCGCGGATTTCGCCACCGCGATCCAGTTGGGCGCCACCCATGTGCGGGTGGGCAGCGCGATTTTCGGGGAACGCAACTAATTTTCTGTCATTGCCGGGCTTGACCCGGCAATCCATGATTCCGCGTACCACAGCCAACCTCGAAAAGGATTTTCAAGCGCTAAGACTTATCATGGATGCCCGGGCCTTCGCCCGCCGAAGGCTTGTTGGCACCGACCTATCGACACGAGCTTCGGCCCGCAGGCGGGTCAAGCCCGAGCATGACAAGTAAGAGGGAGGATTGAGCATGTCCGAAGCAAGCGACCTCGAACACTGGCAGGCGCGCTTTGCCGGGCCGGACTATCTGTTCGGCACTGCGCCCAATGTCTTCCTCAAGAGCCAGGCGCATCTGCTGCGCAAAGGCGAGCGCGCGCTGGCGATTGCCGATGGCGAAGGGCGCAACGGCGTGTTCCTGGCCGAGCAGGGGCTCGATGTGCTGTCGGTCGACTTTTCACCGCTGGCGCAGGCCAAGGCGCACGCGCTCGCC
Source organism: uncultured Alphaproteobacteria bacterium (assembly GCA_963739825.1). GTDB lineage: Bacteria > Pseudomonadota > Alphaproteobacteria > Rhizobiales > Xanthobacteraceae > Pseudolabrys. The sequence goes on along the minus strand of CAVUBU010000001.1, from coordinate 571,419 downwards.
AAAGAGCGCGGCGTGACGCTGCGCTGCGAGCAGGCCGACATGACGAACTGGCACTGGCCGCAAGCCGCGTTCGACGTGGTGGCGGCGATCTTCTTCCAGTTCACCAAGCCGCCGGCGCGAGCGAAAATGTTCGCCGGCATCAAGCGCACGCTCAAGCCCGGCGGGCTGCTGTTGCTGGAGGGCTATGGTCTCAAACAGCTCGACTACAAGACCGGCGGGCCGTCCGATCCGTCGCAGCTTTACACCCGCGCGCTCCTGCAAGACGCCTTCGGCGATTTCGCCTCGCTCGACATCCGCGAATACGACGCCGACCTCACGGAAGGCAGCCGCCACGCCGGACGCTCGGCGCTGATCGATCTGGTCGGACGCAAATAGCGCGGCTTAGCGGAAACGCGGCGGCGCAAAAGCCGGCTTGGGAGCCTGCGTGGTGCCGAGCGAAGCATCGAGCGGCTTCTTCAACAGGCTCGAGCGCAACGCCTCGCCGCGCGGCGAGGGCGGTACCGGGACTGGCGCCGCCGGCATTGCCGGCTGCAACGGCGCGGCATCGAGCGAGGAACCGTAATCGGAGAATTCGTCGTCGGCGCGGTGGCTCATGCTGGCGCTGCGCCAACGCTCGATCACCGTGGAGATCAGATCGCGGCTCATATTGGTGCCGGCATCGGAGCGGGTGTTGCCGGATGCCTCGCTGTTCGGGCGCCGCTCGATTGCCAGTTCCTGGAAGCGCATGCGCGTCGGCAGCGCCACGCCGGGCCCGAAGGTGAACACCTCGCGGGTGCCGAGCGACGGAATAAATGACAGCAGGTTGACGGCAGCGTCCGACACCGCCGAGCGGATCAGGCTCTGGTCGCGGTCGTTCGATAGCCGCATGACGAAAAGCGTCGAGCATTGCGACACGATGGTCGGATCGATTTCGGCCGGCCGCTGCGTCACCAGGCCGAGGAACACGCCGTATTTGCGGCCTTCCTTGGCGATACGCGAGAGCGCGCGTTTGGTCGGGCCGAAGCCGATGTGCTTGTCGGCGGGCGCGTAGCGGTGCGCTTCCTCGCAGACGAACAGCAAGGGCGCCACGCCGTCGCTCCACAGTCCGAAGTCGAACGCCATGCGGCAGAGCACCGACACCACCGAGTCCACCACTTCGGCCGGGAAACCGGCGAGCTGCATGATGGTCATCGGCTTGCCTTGCGGCGGCAGCCGGAACAGGTGCCCAAGGATCTCCGCCATGGTGTCGCCGCCGATATTGGCGTTCTCGAACATGAAGGCGTAGCGCGGATGATTGCGGAAGGTCTGAATGCGGCCGATCAGCTTGTGATAGACCACGCGCGAATTGCGGTTCTCCAGCTTGCCCATGCGTTCGTCGAGCAGCGTGATGAGATCCTCGATGCGGTAGGGCACCGGCGTGTCGGCGGTGAAGCCGGCATCGCGCGGATCGCGCTTCTTGGCCAGCGTGCGGTCGGTGTTGGTGCGGTATTGCAGATAGGCCGCTTTGGCGAGCGGGATGACTTCGGAGAGGATCTCGACTTCCTCCTCGACGCCGGGCCGGCCGGCGAAGAAGGCATCGACCGTTTCCTCGAAGTTGAACAGCCAGAACGGCAGCCGCAGATTGCGCGGGGTGAGCACCTGCGCCTTTTCACCGAAGCAGCGGCCGTATTCGTTGTGCGGATCGACCAGGAAGATGCGCAGGTTGGGCCGCGTATCGAGAATCTTCTGCAGGATGATGGCGACGCCGCTCGACTTGCCGACGCCGGTGGCGCCGACGATGGCGAAATGCCGGCCCACCAGTTGGTCGATGTCGATATGCACGCCGATATTGGGATTCTGCTGCAGGTCGCCGACATGGCCGTGGTCAGCGTCGGCGCCGCCATAGACCAGCCGCAACTCGTCCTCGGTGAGCAGCAGCGTGCCGTCGCCGATGTTCGGATATTCCATGACGCCGCGCTGGAACCGCGCCGCGCCGGCCGCGTCGGCGCGAATTTCGCCGACCAGGTCGAGGCGTGCGATTTTGCGATAGGACGGGCCGCCGCCCGGCGCCACGATCGCCTGCTCGCCGATATCGGTGACCAGGCCGATGATCACGGCTTTGCCGGCCAGCATGCCCATGAATTTTCCGACCGTGGGGCTTTCGCCGCTGGTGTTGCGCGCGTTGAGCTCGACGGTGGCCTGCGATCCGGAGACGGCCGCCACGCGGCCGATCAATTCCGGTCCAGACCGAGCCGGTGTCGGGGAACTTTGTGTAGCGGAAGCGTCCATGCTCACCTCCGGCGCGGCTCGTTTTCCCATTTCTTGGGGACGCCACGCCGTCGATCAAACTATCGCAAGGCGATGCTCATTCAGTTAATGCGCCGATTATGTGGGCAGTGGGAACCGACTATACTTAATCAATAGTCGCCAACGCGACTTTATATTAATTTGCACATGATCTTTTCCAAAAGCCGGTTCCCACTTTTCGGGATCATGCGCTGGTAAGAATTAATCAACCACGATTCGGGTGCGCGGACCGATGCGCGTGAGCAAGCGGCGCAGCGATTTCACCTCGAGCGCAACGCAGCCCGCGGTCGGCGCAAAGCCCGGCCGCGCCACATGGATAAAGACGGCGCTGCCGCGGCCGGCGACGCGCGGGCGCGTATTGTGGTCGAGTTCGACGATGAAATCGTACAGCCCATCGCTGCGCGCCAGCCGGTCGGCCTTGGACGCGGGCGCCAGCTTGAGCGGCCGGTTGTAACGGCGATCGGCGCGGTCCTCGCACCAGCCGTCGTCGGCGCCAATTCGTCGCACCGGTAACAAAGTGGCCGGCCGCGGATACCGGTCGGCGCGCCACCACAGCCGCTTGAGGCGGAAGCTGCCGCGCGGGGTGGCGCCGTCGCCTTCGCGCTTGTTGGCCTTGATGCCGGTGCGGCCGAGCGCCACCGGCAGCGCCAGTGGCCCGGCCCGCAGCACGCCGCGTGCGGGCTGCATCGGTTTGCGCCGCACCGTCAGCCGGTACAACGATATTTCATGCTTTGCCGGTGGCACTATCGCAAACTCCCCAATCCAGGCTAAACATCAGTTCGCGCTTGCTCTTTTAGCTCTGAATGCTCTACTTCGCGAATATTCGCGCAAGGCCGTTAGCCCGATGCCCAACAAGCGTACCATCCTGATTGTCGACGACGATGCCGAACTGCGCGACGCGTTGGTCGAGCAACTGGCGCTGCACGAGGAGTTCGACGCCATCGCGGTCGACAGCGGCACCAAAGGGGTGCAGGCGGCCAAAGGCGGCCAGATCGACCTGGTGATCATGGACGTCGGCCTGCCGGACGTCGACGGCCGCGAGGCGGTGCGCATCCTGCGCAAGAATGGCTTCAAGGCGCCGATCATCATGCTGACCGGCCACGACACCGACTCCGACACCATCCTGGGGCTGGAATCCGGCGCCAACGACTATGTCAGCAAGCCGTTCCGCTTCGCCGTGCTGCTCGCCCGCATCCGCGCCCAGCTACGTCAGCACGAGGCGAGCGAGGACGCCATCTTCACCATCGGGCCCTACACGTTCCGCCCGTCGTCGAAGCTTTTGCTCAACCCGAAGGGCAGCAAGGTGCGGCTGACCGAGAAGGAAACCGCCATCCTGCGTTATCTTTATCGCGCCGCGCAAAAGCCGGTGTCGCGCGAGACGCTATTGCAGGAAGTGTGGGGCTATAATTCCGGCGTCACCACGCACACGCTGGAGACCCACATCTACCGGCTGCGGCAGAAGATCGAGAAGGACGCCGCTCAGCCGGCGATCCTGGTGACGGAAGCCGGCGGCTACAAGCTGGTGCCGTGATTTTTCCTTGTGTTGATCCACGCTCCGTTCATTCCCGCGCAAGCGGGAATCCAGGGCTGCGAATTTCAGAGTCAATAAGAACCGGGTTCCCGCTTGCGCGGGGACGAGCGGGTGAGCAGCTCATTCCGCGCCAAACGGACAACCTATAGCCATGTCGCTTGAAGACGACATCACCTTCTTCGAACAGGTGCCGACCTTCGCGGCGCTCGGCGAGCAGGCGCTGCGCATCCTCGCGATCGGTGCGGAAGCCCGCAATCTGGCAAGCGGCGCCGTGCTGTTCTACGCCGGCGAGCTCGCCGATGGCGGCTATGTGGTGCAGGAAGGCTCGCTGCGCTTGGAGCCGGGCACGCTGACCGAGGGCAAGGAAATCACCGCCGGCCCCGGCACGCTGGTCGGCGAGCTGGCACTGTTCACCGACATGGTGTGTCAAGCCACCGCGATCGCGAAAGAGCCGACGGTGGTGATCCGCATTTCGCGCAGCCTGTTCCGCAAGGTGCTGGAGGGCTATCCGGCCGCCGCCGAACAGTTGCGCGACGCCATCGCCGGGCGGGTCGATCGCTGGACGCACGACCTCGGCAATGTGAAGCAGAAGTTGGAGAAGGGCGGATAGCTCCGCCCCATCCTTCGAGACGCCCGCTTCGCGGGCTCCTCAGGATGAGGCGGATCAAATCTCCACCGTCGCCGTCACCGGCACATGGTCGGAGGGGCGGGCGGCGCCGCGATAGTTCTTGGCGATCTTGATGGCGGAGATGCGGCCGGCGAGCGCATCCGAGGTCCAGATGTGATCGAGCCGGCGGCCGCGGTCGGCCGCGCGCCAATTGTCCATGCCGCGATAGCTCCACCAGGTGTAGAGCTTGGCCGGCTCCGGGGTGAGCACGCGCATCGAATCGATCCACCGGCCGGCGTTGCGCGCGGCGTTGAGCTTTTCGCATTCGATCGGCGTATGCGAGACCACCTTGAGCATCTGCTTGTGACTCCACACGTCATGTTCGAGCGGCGCCACGTTGAGATCGCCGAGCAGAATGGCGCGCGCGCTTTTTGCCGGACGCAGGTTTCGATGCGCGCGCATCTCGTCGAGGAAATCGAGCTTGTGCTGGAATTTCGGATTGATCTCAGGGTCCGGCTCGTCGCCGCCGGCCGGCACGTAGAAATCATGCAGCGTCACGGGGTCGCGCAATCCCGCGCGCTCGCCCAGCACGACCGAAACATGGCGGCAGTCGGTCTTACCGCAGAAACTCTGCACGTCGATCGAATCGAACGGCAGGCGCGAGAGCACGGCGACGCCGTGATAGCCCTTCTGCCCGTTGAGCGCCGCATGTTGGTAGCCGAGCCGCTGGAAGCGCTTGAGCGGAAAGGCGTCGTCCGGACATTTGGTCTCTTGCAGGCAGAGCACGTCGGGGCGCGTACTCTTGAGGAACTTGGCGACCAGATCGATGCGCAGGCGGACGGAATTGATATTCCAGGTGGTGATGGTGAGCGGCATGAGGGTAACTTAAGACGCGTGGCGCGAACTTGCCATTCGCTATCGCCGGGCTCGTTCCGGCCATCCACGTCTAAATTTGCGGGCAGTGCTGAAAGGCGTGGATGCCCGGCATAAAGCCGGGCATGACGGCGGAGAGTTCGGGATGCCGGGCCCCCTGCCTCCCTCCTTCGCTACGCTTCGGAGGGCTTGTGCATTCGCTCGTCGAAGCCTTGGCGAAGACGGGTCGCGGGGACGCGCGGATCAGAATTTGTTGCCGTAATTCGTGTAGTCGATCTTGAACATATTAGGATCGGGCCGCTTGGTGGTGTCGAGATTATACACCGCGACGGTGGTGTCGTAGCCCTGCGGGTCGGTCACCGTCCACTGCTTAAGCTGCATGTCCTTGGCGCTGAACATGATCATCAGCCGGCTGGTGCCGACCAGGCCGTTCTTTTCCTCGACCACCACGGTGACGAACACGTCGTCGGAATAGACCGCGACCAGGTTGCTGTCCTTCATCAGGTCGACATGGCCGGCGAGCAGGAAGCGCAGCGGCGTCTGCGACAGCGGATAGACGTCCTGCGTGGCCAGGCGGCGGTCGCGCACCACTACCGAGGAGCCGTCGGCGATCAGTTCAATCGGGCTCGGATCGTCGTATTCGAACCGCACACGGCCGGGTTTGGAAATATAGAAATTGCCCTGGGTGCGGCGGCCGTCGGGACCGACCTGGACGAATTTGCCCGACAGCACTTGCATGGCGGAGAGATAATTATCGACTTGCCCGATGATGGCGCGCTGCTCGGGATTGAGCGCGGCAGCCGAACCGCCCGGCCGGCCGAGCAGCGCGGCGAACGGATTGGAGATCGGATTGGGCGCCTGCGCGGCTTGCGGCGGCGTCGCTTGCGCGCGGGCGCGCAGCGCGGCGCTCGGAATGGCAAAGCGCGCGGCGATCGAGCCGGTGGTCATGGTGTGGGCGGGGGCCGGACGCGGCGGCGGCAGCGGGACGCTCTCGGCCAAAGCCGGCGCAGCGGCGAGACCGGCCAGCAAGGCCGCCATCGCCAGGTTGCGGCCGCTACGTGCCAGGAAGTGTCCCGCCATTAGAATCTCCGCTTCTGTCCCACTGCAGGTAAGCGCAGCGTGTGGCGATTTCACGGCTCGAATTATGCGCTGATTCGAGCTTTATCGCGATAAGACAATGACCGGACTTAATAGCGCTCGTCGGCCGGATTTTCCGGGATCAGAATTTCGCGTTTGCCGGCATGGTTGGGCTGGCCGACGATGCCTTCCTGCTCCAGGCGTTCCATCAGCGAGGCGGCGCGGTTGTAACCGATCTGCAGCCGGCGTTGGATGTAGGAGGTGGAGGCCTTGCGGTCGCGTTTCACGATGGCGACGGCCTGGCTGTAGAGATCGCCGCCTTCGGCGAGCCCCATGCCGGTGGCGTCGAATACGGCGCCGTCTTCGCCCTCTTCCGGATCGCCGGCGGTGACCTCGTCGAGATATTCCGGATGGCCCTGCGACTTGAGATGGCGCACGACCTTCTCGACTTCGTCGTCCGACACGAAGGGCCCGTGCACGCGGCTGATGCGGCCGCCGCCGGCCATATAGAGCATGTCGCCCTGGCCGAGCAGTTGTTCGGCGCCCTGCTCGCCCAGGATGGTGCGGCTGTCGATCTTGGAGGTGACCTGGAACGAGATGCGGGTCGGGAAATTCGCCTTGATGGTGCCGGTGATGACGTCGACCGACGGGCGCTGCGTGGCGAGGATCACGTGGATGCCGGCGGCGCGCGCCATCTGCGCCAGGCGCTGGATGGCTCCTTCGATGTCCTTGCCGGCCACCATCATCAGGTCGGCCATCTCGTCGACGATCACCACCAGATAGGGCAGCGGATCGAGTTCGAGCTCTTCCTTCTCGTAGATCGCCTCGCCGGTTTCCTTGTCGTAGCCGGTGTGCACGGTGCGGTGCAGCGTCTCGCCTTTGGCTTTGGCTTCGGCGAGACGCGCATTGTAGCCGTCGACATTGCGCACGCCGAGTTTGGACATGCGCTTGTAGCGCTCCTCCATCTCGCGCACCGCCCATTTGAGCGCGACCACCGCCTTCTTCGGATCGGTAACGACGGGCGTGAGCAGATGCGGGATGCCGTCATAGACCGAGAGTTCGAGCATCTTGGGATCGACCATGATCAGCCGGCACTGGTCGGGACGCAGGCGATAGACCAGCGACAGGATCATGGTGTTGATAGCGACCGACTTGCCGGAGCCGGTGGTGCCGGCGATCAACAGATGCGGCATGCGCGAGAGATCGACGATCACCGACTTGCCGCCGATGGTCTTGCCGAGGCAGAGCGGCAGCTTGGCGGCGCTTTCGTTGTAGTCGTTGCCGGACAGCAATTCGCGCAAATAGACTTTCTCGCGCGTCGGATTGGGCAGCTCGATGCCGATGGCGTTACGGCCGGAGACGACGGCGACGCGTGCCGACACCGCGCTCATCGAGCGGGCGATGTCGTCGGCGAGCCCGATCACGCGCGAGGACTTGATGCCGGGCGCCGGCTCGAGTTCGTACAGCGTAACCACCGGGCCGGGGCGCGCATTGATGATCTCGCCGCGCACGCCGAAATCGCCGAGTACGCTTTCGAGCGCCGTAGCGTTGGCATCGATGAGTTCTTTCGACAGCGTGGTGCGCTCGGAGACGCGCTGCGCGGTCAAGAAATTAAGCGAAGGCAGCACATAGCCGTTGACCGAGCGGCGCGCCGGCACGCGCGGCGCGGCGCGCCGGCGCGGGGTGGGCTGCGCGTCTTCCTCGTCGTCGGTGCCGGCAAAGGCCGGCTCGGCTGCCGGCAGTGCCACGCGGCCGTAGCTGTCGAAACGCGGTTCCTGGCGCGGGCCGGCTGAGGCCGCCGCAACGGCCGGCAGCGGCGTGCGGGCTGCCCGGCGCAACAGCCGGCCGGCGCGCGCCTTCCAGCTCAACAGCGCGTGCGCGATCATGCCGAGCCAGGCGGAGGCGTGATCGCCTTCATCTTCTTCGATGTCGTCATCGGCCGCGCGCGCGGGCGCGCGCTCGGTGCTCCGTCGTGGCCAGCCGAAGCCGGCGGCGAACGCAATCGTCACGACGGTGGCGAGGCCGAGCAGAATGGATGCCATGAGTAGCCGCAGGCCGGTGAGCGGAATGTGCAGGACCAACGCCGGCGCGCGTAACAGCGCGTCGCCGAACACGCCGCCCAAACCGGTCGGCAGCGGCCAATAGCCGATACGCGGCAGCGTGGAGGCGAACGCGGCGGCCAGGAACGTGGCAAGAATCCACATAAGGCCGCGCCATTTGTCGCCCACCGGCTTGTGCGACAACAATCGCCAGCCGAGCAGCATTTCCGGCAGCAGCAGCAAGACGGCGGCGAGACCGAGCAGCTGCATGGCGAGATCGGCGAAGATCGCACCCGGGAAGCCGAGCAGATTGTGCACCGGGGTCTGCGTGGCGTGGCTGAGCGAGGGGTCCTGCACCGACCAGGTGGCGAGCGCGATCGCTCCGAGCAGCGCCAGCGTGATCAGCGCGAGGCCGGCGATTTCGCTCAAGCGCCGGCGTAGGATGTCGCGGAAATGTTCCGAGACGAAAGCGACGGCGTCGAGACTGCGGTCGATCGCGGGCATGAGCGTTACCTAATTGAGCACGGCGACGAGGCGGTGCAGCGCCTCCGCCGTGGTCGCCTTGTCTTGCACCATGGCGACGCGGATAAAGTCCGCGCCGGGATTGCTGCCGTCGGCCTGTTCGCGCGCAAGGTAACGGCCGGGCACCACGCGCACGCCGGCCTCCTGCCATAGCCGCTTGGTCACGAGTTCGCTGCCGCCGTATTTCGCCACGTCGAGCCAGAGAAAGAAACCACCGGCCGGACGCTGGTAGCCGTAGCGGTCGCCGATGATCTGATCGGCGAGATCGAACTTGGCCGAATAGAGCTTGCGGTTTTCTTGCACATGCGCCTCGTCGCCATAGGCGGCGACCGCGACATGTTGCGCCGGGCCCGGCACCTGCGGCGCCGCGATATTGCGCAGCTCGAGAAAGGCCGCCAGAAAACGGCGGTCGCCGGCGGCAAAGCCGACGCGCAGACCGGGCAGGTTCGAGCGCTTGGACAGCGAGTGGAAGACGATCGTGTTGGCGAAATCGGGCCCGGAGGCTTCCAGCATCCCGGCCGGCTGCTGCTCGCTGTAGATCTCGCAATAGCATTCGTCGGCGAACACCAGGAAGCCGAAGCGGCGCGCAAGTCCTGCGAGCCGGTCGAGATAGGCGCGGCTGGCGACGGCGCCTTGCGGGTTCGACGGCGAGGCAATGTAGAACGCGACGGTGCGCGCCAGCAGCGCGTCGTCGAGCGCGTCGAGATCGGGCAGGAAGGCGCTTGCCCGCGTCGCCGGCATATAAACCGGCTCGCAGTCGGCGGCGAGCGCGCCGGCGGCATAAGCGGCATAGAACGGATTGGGGATCAGCACGGCGGGCTTGCCGGCGCGCGGCGCGACCCAGCGCTTGGCGGCGATTGCCGCAAGGAACAGGCCCTCGCGCGTGCCGTTGAGCACCAGCACTTCGCTGTCGGCATCGACCGCGCGCGCCAGTTTGTAGCGGCGGCCGAGCCATTGGGCGGCCGCACGGCGGAACGGCTCGCTGCCTTTGTTGGCGGGGTAGCGGCCGAATTCATTCAAATGCGCGGTGAGCTCGGGGCCGACGAAAGACGGAATCGGATGCTGCGGTTCGCCGACCGATAGATTGATGGCCGGCTTGCCCGGTTCGATGCCGGCGATTAATTCGGTCAGCCGCACGAACGGCGAACGGCCGTCGACCGCCGTGGCAGTCGGAGAGGAAGGCGCGCGCTCGGCGGTCATCATGGCCATGGCGTTACACAAGCGGGAGAGGCCCGCGGCACAAGGGTGAACCACCATAGATATGGCGAGGTTAAGACCCGATTAACCATCGGCGGGCGGGCGCAGCCTTTCCCATGTCATGCGCGGGCTTGACCCGCGCATCCCGCGTACGTCGGCACATTGCCCACCTGAACGAGACGGCCGGGTCAAGCCCGGCCATGACAGGTGAGGCAAAAAGAGAGAGGCCCCCGGCTCTTGCGAACCGAGGGCCTCGACGGAAGGGACAGTGCCGGGTTTCCGCCCCTACCGCTAGCTGGTCCGACGCACGATCCCGAAGCGGAGGAGGAAGAGTTCTTCGGATTTGATCATGCGCCGGTAACCGTTGTTACTGGACCACCTCGCCGTGCAGCGAGATATCGAGACCTTCACGTTCGGCCTCCTCGCTGACCCGCAGGCCGATGACCATCTTGATGATGAGCAAGATGATGAACGTGCCGACCGCATCGTAGATCAACGTGGCGGCGACCCCGTAGAACTGGATCACGACCTGATAGGCGTTGCCGTCGATCAGACCGGGCTTGCTGATGGCCGTGCGCGCGAGCACGCCGGTCAGCATGGCGCCGATGATGCCGCCGACCGCATGCACGCCGAAGGCGTCCAAGCTGTCGTCGTAGCCGAACATGTGCTTGAGGCTGGTGGCGCCCCAGTAGCAGCCGGCACCGGCGGCGATGCCGATGACCAGTGCACCGACCGGATCGACGAAGCCTGACGCCGGAGTGATGGCGACCAGGCCGGCGACCGCGCCGGAACAGATGCCGAGGATCGAGGGCTTACCTTTGAGCGCCCATTCCACGAACATCCAGGCGAGCGCCGCTGTCGCGGTGGCGATCTGCGTCACCGCCATCGCCATGCCCGCCGCGCTGCCTGCGGTCACCGCCGAACCGGCGTTGAAGCCGAACCAGCCGACCCACAGCAGCGAGGCGCCGATCATGGTGAGCACAAGGTTGTGCGGCGCCATGTTCTCGGTGCCGAGGCCTTTGCGTTTGCCGAGCATGAGGGCGCACACTAAGCCGGCGACGCCTGCGTTGATATGCACCACGGTGCCGCCGGCGAAGTCGAGCACGCCGAGGCCGCCCAGGAAGCCGCCGCCCCACACCCAATGGGCGATCGGCGAATAGATGAACAGCGACCACAGACCCATGAACCACATCATGGCCGAAAACTTCATGCGGTCCGCGAAGGCGCCGCAGATCAGGGCCGGCGTAATGATGGCGAATGTCATTTGGAAGCACATGAACACCGACTCAGGAATCGACGCGGCCAGCGCGTTGACCACGTCGACATCCATGCCGATCAATAAGAAGCGGGAATTACCGCCAAGATAGTCGCCGCCGTCGGTGAAGGCCCAACTGTAGCCGATGACCATCCACAATACGGTGACCAGACAGGTGATGGCGAAGCTTTGCATCACCGTCGCCAGTACGTTCTTCTTGCGCACCATGCCGCCGTAGAACAACGCCAGGCCCGGAATGGTCATCATCAGCACGAGGGCAACCGAGGTGAGCATCCAGGCGGTGTCGCCGGAATCGGTTTTACATTTGCTCAGGATCGGCGGTTTGGCCGAGGCGTCACACGCAGGCGGTGGCGCGGCGGCAGCCGGCGCGGCGGCCGGCGCAGCCGCGGGAGCGGCAGCCGGGGCCATCGGTGTCTGAGCGTAGGACGTATTAAACGCCGCCACGCTCAGAAAAAGTCCGAGCAGAACTCCAAGGGCGAGAGCCGCGAGTCCCGCACGGGAGGATTTCTTCAACGTCATGGTCTAACTCCTGTCCGTATTGTTTGCGGTGCGGGCTACTAGAGTGCCGCAGCGTCGGTTTCGCCGGTGCGGATGCGCACGGCGTGATCCAGGGCGACGACGAATATCTTGCCGTCGCCGATCTGGCCGGTCTTGGCGGCACCGGTGATGGCGCCGATGACCTTATCGACCTGGGTGGTTGCCACCGCCACTTCCACTTTAACTTTCGGCAGGAAGCTCACCGCATACTCGGCCCCACGGTAGATTTCCGTGTGACCCTTTTGACGCCCGTAGCCCTTGACCTCGGTAACAGTCAGCCCCTGCACCCCGATGGAGGTCAGAGCGTCGCGGACCTCGTCGAGTTTGAAAGGCTTGATAATGGCCATGACGATTTTCATGGATTCGATCCCCGCTTGAGCCCGTTTTCTACAGTCACGCAGTGCGGGCGGTTTCACTGAGCCGGACCCGCAAAACGCACTTCACGGGCAATGCCGGGCCAATAGAATCAAACGCCGTGCCAGATACCGGACTCGGGCGCATCTTGCTGATTCGATGAACGAATTTTTACCATTGAGGCGGCGCGCCGATGCCCTCTTTGGGTATCAGCCCAAAGTCGCGGCAAGACTCATAGGGTCTGCATAAATTTTGAGCAGAGGCCTGACGCGGCAATAACGTGCCTGCCGCGCGGGCGGGCACGCCCTGTTTTCACGCTACTGCAAGGCCTCGCCGTGCTGGGTGACATCGAGCCCCATCACCTCATCCTCATGGCGCACCCGCAGCGGTACGAACGCGCTGACGAGCTTGAGGACGACAAAGGTCATGAAGCCCGACCACGCCAGGGTCACCAGGATGCCATAGAGCTGGACCAGCACCTGGCGCGGATGACCGTCGATGAGGCCGGGAACCCCGCCCGGCAGTTCGGGTGTTGCCGACAGTGCCCCGACCGCCAGCACGCCGACCAGCAGCGTGCCGGTCAGGCCGCCGATGCCGTGCACGCCGAACACATCGAGCGAGTTGTCATAGCCGATCTTGATCTTGAGCCAGGTGCAGGCCCAGAAGCAGACCGCACCGGCGACCACGCCGATCAGCACGCCGTGCATCGGCAGCACGAAACCGGAAGCCGGTGTGATGGTGCCGAGGCCGGCTACCGCGCCGGAGATCATGCCGAGCACCGACGGCTTGCCGCGTATCCACCACTCCAGCGCCATCCAGGTGAAGGCGCCGGCGCTGGCGGACAGATGCGTGGACACGATCGCCATGGCGGCGCGTGAATTGGCGGCGAGCGCGGAGCCGCCGTTGAAGCCGAACCAGCCAACCCACAACAGGCCGGTGCCGATCACCGCCAGCGTGAGATCGTAGGGCGACAGATTTTCGCTGCCGTAGCCGCGCCGCTTGCCGATCACGGTGGCGGCGACCAGGCCGGCGACGCCGGCGTTGAGATGCACCACCAGGCCGCCGGCGAAATCGATCACGCCGTAACTGCCGAGGAAGCCGCCGCCCCACACCCAATGTGCGATCGGCACATAAACCAGCAGCAGCCAGAATATGCTGAACAACAGAAACGCCGAGAAGCGCAAACGATCGGCGACCGAACCGGCGACCAGCGCCACGGTGATGACGGCGAAGGTCATCTGATAGATCATGAACAGACTTTCGGGAATGGTCTTGGCGTAAGGCGAGACCGAGTCGAGCGTCATGCCGTTGAGGAAGATGCGATCGAACGTGCCGATAAAATCGCCGTCGCCGGTGAAGGCGAGCGAATAGCCGATGAGCGCCCACAAAATAGAAACCAAGAACGTGGCGGCCATGCACTGCGCCATGGTGGCGAGCACGTTCTTCTTGCGCACCATGCCGGCATAGAACAATGCGAGGCCCGGTATCGTCATCATCAGCACCAGGCCGGTGGCGCCCAGCATCCAGGCGGTGTCGGCGGCGTCGATCTTGCCGGCCTGCGCCAAGGCAGGCGAAGCAGCGAAAGTCGCCACTGCCGCGGTCGCGGTCATGGCGAGGCGTAAATGCGCCCGTGTCATTGCAGATCCCCCGGTCTTGAAATTCTAAAGCGCGCTGTCGTCGGTTTCGCCGGTGCGGATGCGCACGGCATGATCGAGCGGCGTGACGAAGATTTTTCCGTCGCCGATCTGACCGGTCTTGGCGGCGGCGGCGATCGCCTCCATCGCTTGGTCGAGCAAGTCGCTGGCGATGGCGACCTCGACGCGCACCTTGGGCAGGAAATTCACCGCGTATTCGGCGCCGCGATAGATCTCCATGTGACCCTTCTGCCGTCCATAGCCTTTGACCTCGCACACGGTCATGCCGTGAACGCCGATGCGGGTGAGGGCGTCGCGCACCTCGTCGAGCTTGAACGGTTTGATGACGGCAATGACCAGCTTCATGTTCTTCCTTCCCGGCAGTGGCTGTGGATGACGCCCGATTTATTCCGAAGACCGCGGCCTGCCCTTGACTGAATTGGCGGCCAGGGCGATTCGCCTTGCAGGCGTCCGGTACGACAAGAGCCTCCCCGCCGGCAGCCGGCGGGGCTCCTTTGCCTAGCGTATCGACAGCCGGATCAAAAATTAAGCGGCATTATTGCCGTGTCCCAAGGCATTCGCCGCTGGAACAGGCATTTTAGGACAACAATACTGCCCTATTTGTCCTTCGCCGGCGCGGCCAGGCCAAGATCGCGGATCACGCCCGGAAGTTCTGCGCGCGCCTTTTTGACGGTCATGCCGGGCGCCAAGCGCGGGTCGTACAGCAAGGTGAGCAGCGCGCGATCGTAGACCGTGAGGTAGCCGACCATGCGTTTCTGGTTGAGTGTGGTCCACGGATTGCGCTGGTCGTGGTTCGACAAGCCGAAGGCGTGCAGCAGCTCGTGATAGGCGCAGTCGAGGAAGACGTTGTCGCCCCGGTCGACGATGACGAAACTGACCGCGCGCACGATGCCGCCGCCGCTGCTCGATTTTACGCTGGTCATGCATTGCGGATCGGTGCGCGCGACGAAGGTCTCGGCGATCCGCGCGCCGAACGCGGCCTTGAGCGCGGAGGTGAAGTCCTTTTCGTCGATCAGCCGCACCTCGACGTCGGCGCCGGCCGCGTCGGGTGCGATGGTTAAGCCCAGGTTGGGAATCTTTGCAGCGTATTCCTCGAGCACGCGCCGCATCGCCGCCGCGCGGTCGACGCTGCCGCCGGCGATCACGGCGGCGCGGATTGGATGATCGAAGCGGCGAATGCCGCGCGGGCGCGCACCGATGCGCAAATCGGAACCGAACGAGAGCGCGAGAAAGCCGCGCATCAATTCGGCGGTGGAGAATTGCGTGTACTGCGGCGGCGCACCCGCGAACGCGCCGGGCGGCGCCGGCTCTCTGCCGGAGGCGGCGAGCGCGGAAACGACTAAGGTAACGGCGATCAATACTCCGCTCATTCCCGCGAAAGCGGGAATCCAGAGGCGCGACCGCAACGTTCGATAGTCAGCACTGGGTCCCCGCTTTCGCGGGAACGAGCGGAAAAAGGCGAAAGCCCATTTCATCGTTGCACATCGTTAAGTCCGCCGCTGGCGCACCAAGCCTTCTTGCGCCACCGAGGCGACCAGGGTGCCGTCGCGGGTGAATATAAGTCCGCGCGAGAAGCCGCGCGAGCCGTGCAGATTGGGCGTGTCCTGCGCGTAGAGCAGCCAGTCGTCGGCGCGGAACGGCCGGTGCAGCCACAGCGCATGATCGAGGCTGGCGGCCATGAATTCCTTTTCGAACAGCGTGCGTCCGTGCGGCACCAGCGCGGTATCGAGCAACGTCATATCGGAGGCATAGGCCAGCACGCATTGATGGATTGCCGGATCGTCGGGCAGGCGGCCGGTGGTCTTGATCCAAAGATGAAACTTGCCGTCGGGATATTTCTTGCCGAGGTAGCGTTCGAACTCGACCGGCCGCAATTCGATCGGCCGTTCGCGCTCGTAATAGCGCCGCACCGGATCGGGCATGGTCGGCAGGATGGTCTTGCGCACTTCCGCCTCGCTCGGCAGTTTTTCCGGCGGCGGCACGTCCGGCATTTTCGCCTGATGTTCGAGGCCGGGCTCGTCGGTGTGGAACGACACCAGCATGGAAAAGATCGGATGGCCGTGCTGGCGCGCGGTGACGCGGCGCGTGGTGAAGCTGCCGCCGTCGCGGATGCGGTCGACGTCGTAGATGATCGGAACTTTGGGATCGCCCGGCAGCAGAAAATAAGCGTGCATGGAATGCGGCGGGCGGCTTGCGTCCACGGTGCGCACCGCGGCGACCAGCGCCTGGCCGATCACCTGGCCGCCGAAAACGCGCTGCCAGCCGACTTGCGGCGAGCGACCGCGGAACAGATTAACCTCGAGCGGCTCGAGATCGAGCAGCGTGAGCAGATCCTGGACTGCAGTGGGGGCGGCGGACATGAATCTAGTTTTCCGTGCGGGCAGCCGCCAATGACGCCGCGGCGAGGCGCGAAGTCAAGGCGGGTAACGCGCACGGCTGCACTGAAAATTTTTCGGGCGGCAGATGGCCTGCCGCCCGTTCCTCGAATCGTTCGCTGGCGATTGCAGCTATGCGAAAATAAACGCGAACACGACGACCACCACGAGAGCGGCGCCCAGCCAGATCAAGGTCTGGGTCATGTTGTCTTGGGTTTGGGTTTCGGTAGTCATGGATTTCGCCCCTCCTTAGAGCGGCGGGACCCTTGGATCCGGTGTTCCGGACCCCAATGAGTCCCGAAAACACCTTATACTTTAGTCGCATATCGTCCGTTTGTAATGGTCTCGCGCAAATAATTGTCGGCCTGCCCGCAAGTCCCTGAATAGACTAGGGTAGCTGGTTGAGGCAGGGGGTGGTCCAGGCGGCGTAAAACGCGGCCGGGGCGGTCTGGGAGAAGGAATCGAATGACGCAAACTGGAAGCCGGCGGCGTGAAGTAGCGATCGGCGGGGCCGGTTTTGCCGGCCTGGCGCTGGCGATCGCGCTGCGCCAGGCGCTGGGTGAGTCGTTTGCGGTGACGGTGGTGGACCCGGCGCTCGCCGCAGAGACGTCCCGGGATCCGCGCGCCTCGGCGATTGCCGCCGCCGCGCGCCGGCTGTTCGAGGCCATCGAAGTCTGGGACGCGGTCGCCGCCAACGCGCAGCCGATCCTCGACATGGTGGTGACCGACAGCAAACTCGACGACGCGGTGCGGCCGACCTTCCTCACCTTTGGTGGCGAGGTGGAAGAGGGCGAGCCATTCGCGCATATGATCGAGAACCGGCACCTGGTCGACGCGCTGGTGGCGAAGGCGAAAGCGCTCGGCGTCGATCTGCGCGCCGGCGCGGTCAGCGGTTTCGAACACGCGCCGAATGCGATCGACGTTGCGCTCGCCGACGGCGAGAAGATTTCCGCGCGGCTTTTGGTCGGCGCCGACGGCGCGCGCTCGAAAATCCGCGAGCAGGCCGGCATCGCCAGCCATGGCTGGAATTACGACCAGTCGGCCATCGTCACCACCGTGGCGCATGAGCGCGAGCACAATGGCCGCGCCGAGGAACATTTTCTCCCCGCCGGGCCGTTCGCGATTTTGCCGCTGACGGGAAAACGCTCGTCGATCGTGTGGACCGAGACCGCGCGCGAGGCCGAGCGCATTGTCGCGCTAAGCGACGAAGAATTTCATACCGAGCTGGAGCAGCGCTTCGGCCTGCATCTCGGCGAGCTCAAGGTGATCGGCGCCCGCCGCGCCTTTCCGCTCGGGCTGTTCACGGCGCGCGAATTCATCGGCGAGCGTTTGGCGCTGGTCGGCGACGCCGCGCACATTATTCACCCGATCGCGGGGCAGGGACTCAATATGGGCCTGCGCGACGTGGCGGCGCTGGCGGAGACCGTCGCCGACGCCGCGCGGCTCGGGCTCGACATCGGCGGCGCCGATGTGCTCGAGCGCTATCAGCGCTGGCGGCGCTTCGACACCATGACAATGGGCGTCGCCACCGATGGTTTGAACAGATTGTTCTCCAACAGCTCCGACGTGCTGCGGCTGATGCGCGATGTCGGTCTCGGCGTGGTCGAGCGCTTGCCGGCACTCAAGCGCGTGTTCATCCGCGAGGCGGCGGGCTTTACCGGCGATGTACCGAAGCTGCTGCGCGGGGAAGCGCTGTAGCTAGCCGCAAATTCGGCGTCATGGCCGGGTCAAGCCCGGCAATGACAAAGGTTAGGACAGCGGAATACTGCCGACGTGATCTTGGAACGCCTTGCGGCCGGAGATGGCGTCGTACCAGCGGTCGAGGTTGGGCGTTGCCGGCCGGTCGGGGACGAGTTGCCGGTAGCGGTAGCACATCACGCCGACCGGGATGTCGCCATAGGAGAACGCGCCGCCGGCGAGAAACGCGGTCTTGGCCAGTTGCGCGTCCATGATCTTCATCGCGTCGGTGGTTTTCGTTTGCGAGGTCTTGATCGCGGCCGCGTCGCGCTTTTCCGGCGGCGTGCGAATCAGGCCCCAGAACGCCGGCGTGATCGCCGGGCCGACGACCGACAATTGCCAGTCCATCCACTGGCTGGCGAGCGCGCGCTGGTGTGCGTCTTTCGGCTCCAGCACGCCGGACTTGTCGTGCTTGCCGGCGAGATAGCGCACCACGGAATTCGATTCCCACAGCAGGAAGCCGTCTTCCTCCTCCAGCGTCGGCACCAGCCCGTTCGGGTTCATCGCCAGATAAGGCGGCTCCTTGTTTTTGCCGAAGGCGCCGCCGACATCGATGCGCGTGTGCTCGAGTTTCAATTCGCCGATCGCCCACATCGCTTTTTGCACATTGGAGGATGTGTTGCGGCCCCAGATTTTGATCATTGGTGGTTCCTGGTTTTGTTATCGGTGAAGCCAAATTCCCGCCTCATCCTGAAGAGGGCGCGTTAGCGCCCGTCTCGAAGGATGAGGTGGCCTCATGCTTCGAGACGCGTCGCTCTCGCGACGCTCCTCAGCATGAGGCCAAAAGAGTCGCGCCGAGGCATGACACTATTCCAACCTTCTCGCCTCTTCCGGCAGCATGATCGGGATGCCGTCGCGGATCGGATAAGCGAGCTTGGCCTTGCGCGAGATCAGCTCCTGCCTGGCGGCGTCGTATTCCAGCGTCGTCTTGGTCAGCGGGCAGACCAGGATTTCCAGCAGCTTGGGATCGACGCTGCCGGCGGGTTGTTCGGTGGTGGGGGTGGTGGGCATGGATGGACTCCCGACGATGTCGGTGGGGTTATAGCACGGGCGCCGGGGGACGCATTCTGCCCCTCTTGGGGGCGTCGACAACTATCGAACTTTTGCGCTTCGTGACTTCCAAACCGACTGAACCTTATCCCAAAACCGCCGAGATTGTACCGATAGGTCCTCTGTATCGCTCGGTGTTATTTTAAACGCTGCACGAAGAGGGATGTATCCGTTAGGTCCTTGCTTTGGGACGAATGTTGGGTTGTTGAGCTGTACAATATCGCTGTAGACGACAGCGCTCAGGATTTTATCGGCTTCTTTTACTAAGCACTTCTGAAATTTGCTGAGGCTGTGTCCATTATTGCGTCGCTCGTAAATCCACAAGATGTAGCTAGCAACATCAGCTACCTGCATCCAGTGATTGGCCTTGTCACAGTAGTATGCCCCCAAAATTCGCTGGACGGGAATTGAAAGCGATTTCTCAACCGCATCATTGAGATAGTAATAATGATACTGAAAATCATTACTCATGGTCTTTATTACTGCGTGCCTTGAAATATCGAGTTCATTCACAAATACCAAGTCATCATCACAAGAGCGAAGTGCAAGATCGATTATGGAGAAGTACGCGATGGCGGGAATCTCGAGTTGTTCGCCTAGATAATCCTTTCTAAAATATCCAATCCTGCCAATTTTAATATCATGATCTATGATTACGTCCGTAATAGCGCGCACAGCCAACAATTTTTCATCATCCGTATGCCCAGGCAAAAGATCGCTGCCGTGCAATGGCGGTATAGATGGGATTACATTGTCCTCCTTCGCTACCAATCCGAAAATCTGCTTCGTAAGCTGCTCGCGGATGATTTTGAGCTTTCCGTCAGCAATCGACGCAAACGTCAGGCAATAGAAATTACCAAATTTTGCCTTTTCAGTTTGCTCGTCGATGAATATCCATCGCATGGCAATAATCGATCCGCGCTACTGCAACTGCGGCTCGCCCTCGGTGTTCCTCTTGGCGAGCTCGATCTCGGTAATGGCGACCAGGAGTTCGGCGCGGGTTTTCAGGTCGGGCGCCTCCAAGAGCGCCTGCTTTTCCGGCGCCCCGTAGGGCGACATCATCGAGAGCGCATTGACCAGCGCCTCGTTCGGCGCCTGGTCGATGCCCTCCCAATCCGCCTTCAGATCGTTTGCCTTCATAAACGCGCGCAGCGCTTTGAGCACCGCCGCGCGGTCGACCGCGTCCTCGCCTTTGCGCGCGATGAAATCGTCGATGAACGGCGTGTAGCTGACGCGGCATTGCCGGTAGTCGGTTTTCACCGGCAATTCCTGCTCGATGCGGAAGCGCGCCACGCCGGTGAGCTCGATCAGATAGCGGCCGTCGCCGCTCTCGGCCAGATGGGTGATGCGGCCGACGCAGCCGACTTTGAACAGCGGCGGCTCGTCGGCGCGGCCGGATTGCGCGGCGTCGGGCTGGATCATGCCGATCAGCCGGTGGCCGTCGCGCAGCGCGTCGTCGATCATGGCGAGATAACGCGGCTCGAAAATATTGAGCGGCATCTGCCCGCGCGGCAGCAGCAACGCGCCCGGCAGCGGGAACAGCGGGATGACTTCGGGCAGGTCGATCGGCCTGCGGTATTGCGCGTTCATGGGCATGGCGCTAACTCCGCACCGTCATTCCTGGGCGCTCGCGCAGCGAGCGAACCTGGAATCCAGAAACAGCCACCGAGATTTCATCTGGACTCCGGGTTCGCGCCTCCGGCGCGCCCGGAATGACAAGCATCACGAAAACAAAATCGACGACAACCGCTTGCGGCCATCGACGGTGGCAGGGTCAGTCGGACCCCAGGCCTCGAAAAACTGCACGAGCTGCTTGCGCGCGCCGTCCTCGTTCCATTTGCGGTCGCGCTTGACTATCTGCATCAGATGATCGGTGGCTTCCGCCCGCTTGCCCTTGGCGTTGAGCGCGGCGGCGAGATCGAAGCGCGCCTGATGATCGAGCGGATCGGCGGCGAGTTTCTTTTCCAGTTCGTCGATCGGCCCCACTGATTTCGCCTGCTCGGCGATATCGAGCGCCGCGCGCGCGGCGGCGACCGCCGCATCGTTCTGCTTTGCCTCCGGCACCATGGCGAGCGTCTTCTTCGCCTGTTCGATATTGCCGGTGGATACATAGCAGCGCGCGAGCCCGGCGAGCGCGGCGACATTGCCGCTGTCGGCTTTGAGCAATTGTCCGTACAGATTGGCGGCCTCCGCCGCGTTACCGGCGGCGAGCGCGGCATCGGCGGCCTTCAGCATGTCCTGGTCTTCGGCGCCGATCTTGCTCTTGGTTACCCGCTCCAGAAACGCAATCACCTGACTTTCCGGCAACGCACCCATGAAGCCGTCAACCGGCTGGCCGTTGGCAAAGGCGATCACCGCCGGGATCGACTGGATGCCCATCTGGCCGGGAATCGCCGGATGCTCGTCGATGTTCATCTTGGCGAGCTTGACCTTGCCCTTTGCGGCCTTGACCGCCTTTTCCAGGATCGGGGTGAGCTGCTTGCAAGGGCCGCACCAGGGCGCCCAGAAATCCACCAGCACCGGCTGGTGCTTGGATTCCTCGATCACGTCCTTGACGAAACCTTGCGTGGTCGTCTCGATGACCGCGCTAGCGGCCGGTGCCGTCATTCCCCCGCCGTTTTGCAGCATATTACCTCGCCATTAGCGCTATTGGCCGATCGTTTCCCATTAAATGGGTCATCCGGCTTGCGTTTGCAATCGGGTCAGCCGGCCTGCGGCAGGCGGGCGGATACTCGTTCGATGCGGGGATTATGGCCGGTCGCCTCCAGGAACTTGACCAAGTCGTCGCGCGCGATCGCGGTTGTCATGGTGTTGACCAGCGGATGATAGTTGAGCGTTGCGTGCTCCATCATGGCGGCGTCGAGCACCACGGTGACCCTGGCTTGCGTATCGTTGATGGCGCCGAACGGCGTCACCGCGCCGGGCTCGACCCCGAGGACCTCGCGTAGCAGGTCGGATGCGCCAAACGAAAAGCGCCCGGTGGCGCCAAGCAGGCGATGCAGGCCTTTCAGGTCGATGTCGGCGTCTTCAAGCGCCACCACCAAAAAAAGCTCGTATTTCTTGTCGCGCAGGAACAGGTTCTTGGTATGGCCGCCCGGGATCTGCCCGCGTAGCGCGCGCGATTGCTCGACCGTGAACAGCGGCGGGTGCTTCACAGTTGTGTGAGCGATGGCGAGGCTATCGAGGAAGGCGAACAATTGGTCGGGGGTCGCGGGCATGGTCGAACTTGATTGGGGGCCGAAGGCAAGCTGCGGCCTACCGTGCTAGTCCGAAAACGCCGGCAAAGGAACCGAAAGCCGCCCAAGCGGGCAATGCCGGCCTGGCGAAAGCTAACAAAAGCAGCGCCGGCGCCGCGTTAATAGCGATTAACGGCCCGAACGGGCCGTGGTTGCAAAGTAGTCAACCTTTTGGCTATAGGTTCGGGCTTGGCGGTCGGGATTTCGATCTCGGCCAGTTATCTCTCGGATGCGGGTGTAGCTCAGGGGTAGAGCACG
Organism: uncultured Alphaproteobacteria bacterium; assembly: GCA_963739825.1. GTDB lineage: Bacteria > Pseudomonadota > Alphaproteobacteria > Rhizobiales > Xanthobacteraceae > Pseudolabrys. The sequence goes on along the minus strand of CAVUBU010000001.1, from coordinate 548,830 downwards.
ACCTTGCCAAGGTCGGGGTCGAGGGTTCGAATCCCTTCGCCCGCTCCAGTCTTCGCTGCTCCGCAGCTTCGACTGGCAAGCCAACCTTCGCGTAGCGAAGACCGCCCGCCGAAGCCTCGGCGAAGGCGGGCCGTCGTAACAGTTCGAGACAAACCGCATCAATACCCCGCAGCCTTTGCGCCGCGCGTGCGGGCGTCGGCGGCGCCGACATAACTCTGCGGGCGGCGTTCGCCCCTCGGGATGACCTCGATGGAATTGGCCGAGGTGTGCGGCTCAGTCGCCACGATCTTGTGGCCGCGCGCTTTGAGCGCATCGAGCACATCCGGCGCAAAGCCCGGTTCGACATAGGTTTCATCCGGTTGCCACTGGTTGTGCAGGCGCGGCGCGCTCACCGCCTCGCCGATCGACATATGGAAGTCGATCGCGTTCACGATCACCTGCAGCACCGCGGTGATGATGCGGCTGCCGCCGGGCGAGCCGGTGATGAGGAACGGCTTGCCGTTTTTCAGCACGACAGTCGGCGTCATCGACGACAGCGGGCGCTTGCCCGGCCCCGGCAAATTGGCGGCAAAGCCGACCAGGCCGTAGGCATTGGCGGCGCCCGCCTTGGCGGTGAAATCGTCGAGTGTGTTGTTGAGCAGCACGCCGGTGCCGTCGGCGACCAGGCCGAGGCCGTAGAAGAAATTCAGCGAATAGGTATTCGACACCGCGTTGCCGTCGCGATCGATGACGGAGAAATGCGTGGTATTGTTGCCCTCGTAGCGGGCCGGCTTGCCGGCGCGGATATCGGCCGCGGGCGTGGCGCGTTCGCCGATCTGCGCGCGCAGCGCGGCGGCGTATTTTTTCGATGTAAGCCCGGCGGTCGGCATCTTCACCGCGTCGGGATCGCCCATAAACACGGCGCGGTCGGCATAGGCGCGCTTCATCGCCTCGATCTCGTCATGCAACGCCTGCTCGCGCGGGAGCTTATCGAGGTCGTAGCCCTCCAGGATGTTGAGCATCTCGATCAGATGCACGCCGCCGGAGGAAGGCGGCGGCATGGAAACGATGTCGTAGCCGCGATAGGTCCCGCGCGCGACCGGGCGCTCAAAGGCGCGGTAGTTGGCGAGATCGTCCTTGGTCATGATGCCGCCGGCGGCGCGCACCGCGTCGGCAATCTTGCCGGCGATGGGACCGCGGTAGAAGGCGCGCGGGCCGTCCTGCGCGATGATCCGCAAGGTTTCAGCGAGATCGGGTTGCAGCAGGCGGTCGCCTTCATGCAGCACCTCGCCGCTCTTGAGGAAAATCGCCGCCGATGACGGCCAGCGCGCCAGACGCTTGGCCGCACGCGGCAACGAGTCGGCGGTGTCGTCTTCGACCGGGAAGCCTTGCTGTGCGAGGCGAATAGCCGGCGCGATCAGCTCGGCGAGCGAGAACCTGCCGGAGCCGTATCTGTGCCGCGCCAGCGCCAGCCCCGCCACGGTGCCGGGCACGCCGACGGCGAGCCCGGACTCGCGCGATTTATTCGAGTCGGGTTCGCCCTTGGCGTCGAGGAACATGGTCGGCGTCGCTGCGCGCGGCGCGGCTTCGCGGTAGTCGATGGCGATATCGCGGTTGTCCTTGGCGAGATGGATCACCATGAAGCCGCCGCCGCCGAGATTACCGGCGCCCGGAAAAGTGACCGCCAGCGCGAATCCGGTCGCCACCGCGGCATCCACCGCGTTGCCGCCGCGCTCAAGGATTTCCACGCCGATGCGGGCGGCGCGCGCTTCCTGTGTCACCACCATGCCGTTATGGGCAACGACCGGCGTTGCAGGACGGATGGCCGGCGCGGGCGCCAGCGGCGCCACCTGGGCGGCGGCGAAAGTGACGCAAACGAGGAGCGCGAGGATTGCCGAAAATACGCGTGTCATCGATTGCCTTCGCGTTTCCCCGTTCGTCCGCGCGCAAGCGGGGACCCAGTTTTTTTAGCTTAGCTGGATTCCCGCTTGCGCGGGAATGAACGGAAAATTATGCCGCGCGCGGCAAGAAACTAGCGCGCCTGGCCGTGATAGACCGTGTTCGGCCGCATGTCGGTGGCGGAAGCGACGCGGTTCGACATGTTGAAGAAACCGGTCACCGAGGAAATATCCCAAACGTCGCGGTCGGAAAATCCGGCGCGCCGCAACCGCTCGCGGTCGGCTTCCTCGACGCTCCACGGCGAGATGGTGAGCTTGACGGCGAAGTCGAGCATGGCGCGCTGGCGCTTGCTCAGGCGCGCGACGCGGTAGTTCATCACCATGTGTTCGCCGAGCAGCGGATCGCGCGAATATTGCCGCACCGCAGCACCGTGGGCCGTGAGGCAGTAGTAGCAGCGGTTCTGCGACGACACCGCGACCGCGATCATCTCGCGCTCGAGTTTGGTGAGCCCGCTCTCGCCCAGCATCAGGTCGTTGTACATGGCCACGAAGGTTTCGAGCTTCACCATGTCGAAGGCATAGGCGACCAGCACGTTGGGCACGAAGCCAAGCTTCTCCTGGCACTTCTTGAAATAGGAGGTTATGGCGGGCGAAAGCTTTGTCATCGGCAGATTGAGCGCGATCACCGGCGCGTCGTCGACGGCCGCCGGCGCGGGTTTGAGCGCGACTGGCTTGGCCGCGGCCGGTTTGGCGGCGGGCTTGGGCGCGCCTTTGCCACCCTTGACGGCGTGCAGCGCCGGTTTGCCCTCGCCAAGCTTTGCACTGGCCGCCTTGCCGGCGGTTTTGACGGATTTGTCGGCCTTGTTCATTGCCCCTTGCCCCTTGTTGTCGTTGCCATCCCAAGCCAAGTCTACCAAGCCAAGTCTACAATGATCCGGGCGGCCGCGATACGCATCGGCAGCCCCACTTTTATCTTTTAAGTCAGTAGCTTAAGGCGGCATTCACGGGCGATTTACGGGCCCGTCTCGGCGCCGTCACCAAACGGTGTGTTGCTCTCGACGCGCGTGCGCGGAAGGTGAAAACTCATCATTCATGCTCGACCGATTCTCCCAACCAGCGCGAGCCGCCATGGCCGACGATTTTTCCGTGAGCGAGCACGACGCCGCCGCCCGCGCCGACATCGAGCAAGCCGGCGCCGCCATGAGCGCGCGCCGCAACGACATCCCGGCGACCTTCCTCGCCCAGCTCTATGCCCGCGCGGTGCCCGAGGATCTCATCCACTACGCGCCTGCCGATCTCGCGGATCTGGCCGAGCGGGCATTCGATTTTCTCAAAGACCGGCCGCCGGGCGCGCCGAAAATCCGCTGCGCGACGGTGGCGCTGAAAGAGTTGGGCGAGCGCAAGGCGGTCACGGTGGTCGAGATCGCCAACGACGACATGCCGTTCCTGGTCGATTCGGTGATGGGCGAAATCGGCGAGCGCCGGCTCAACGTGCAGCTGGTGGCGCATCCGCTGTTCGGCGTGCGGCGCGACGGATCCAAATTGGTGGCGCTCGGCGCGCGCGATGCCGCCGACAGCGCGCGCGAAAGCTTCATCCATATCCATCTCGAGCCGATCGCGGACGAGGCGCAGTGCGCGGCCATCGAGCAGGCGCTCGGCGGCGTGCTCGGCGAGGTGCGGCTGGCGGTGAACGATTGGCGCTCGATGCTCGACCGCGTCAACGGCATGGTCGACGAACTCAAGACCAATCCGCCGCCGCTGCCGGTGGATGAGATCGCCGAGGCCGTTCAGTTCTTGCAATGGCTGCTGGCCGATAATTTCACCTTCATCGGCGTGCGCGACTACGTCTTCGACGGCCACGACTTGCGGCCCAACCAGGACAGCGCGCTCGGCATCATGCGATCGCCCGACTTGCGCGTGCTCAAGCGCGGCCACGACCTATTGGAAATCACGCCGGAGATCATGGCGTTCCTCAAGGAGCCGCGCCCGCTGATCATCGCCAAGGCCAATATCCACTCGCACGTGCACCGGCGCGTTTATCTCGATTACATCGGCGTCAAACGTTTCGATAAGTCCGGCAATCTCGCCGGCGAATTCCGCATCGTCGGGCTGTTCACCTCCACCGCCTATACGCGCTCGGCGCACAGCATTCCCTATCTGCGCCGCAAGATCGCGCATGTCGAAGAGCGCGCCGGTTTCGATCCCGGCAGTCATTTCAGCAAGGCGCTGGCCAACGTGCTGGAGCACTATCCGCGCGACGAGTTGTTCCAGATCGACGAGGAGCTGCTTTGTCGCTTCGCGCTGGCGATTTTGCAGCTCGACGAGCGGCCGCGCGTGCGCGTGCTGGCGCGGCGCGACCGCTTCGACCGCTTCGTGTCGGTGCTGGTGTTCGTGCCGCGCGATCGCTATGGCAGCCACATCCGCGGCAAGATCGGCGACTATCTCGCCCGCGCCTTCATCGGCCACGTCTCGGCGTTCTATCCGTACTTCACCGAAGGCCCGCTGGTGCGGGTGCACTACATCATCGGCCGCCCCGGCGGCGCGACGCCCGAGGTCAATCGCGCGACGCTGGAAGACGAAATCGCCGGCATCATCCGTAGCTGGATTGACGGGCTCAGCCAAGCCTTGATGCTGATTTACGCGCCCGAAAAGGCGCGCGACCTGTTCAAGCGCTATCACGAGGCCTTTTCCGCCGGCTTCCAGGCGGGTTATGCGCCGAGCATTGCCGCTGGCGATATCCGCGTCATCGAAGGCCTGAGCGAGGCGCGCCCGCTCGGCGTCGATTTCCATCACCGCATGCAGGAAGAGCAGCGCGCGGTCGGCCTAAAGGTATGGAGCTATGCGCGTCCGCTGCCGCTGTCGGAGCGCGTCCCGGTCCTGGAAAACATGGGTTTCCGGGTGGTGGACGAGCGCACCCACCACATCGGGCCGCAGGGCGACGGTGCGCGCGACGCCTGGTTCCACGACATGCTGCTGGAGAGCCGCGACGGCGGCATGATCGATCTCGACGCCGGCAAGGCGCGGCTTGAAGCCGCCTTCCTGATGGTGATGCGCGGCGGCGCCGAAAACGACGGCTACAATGCGCTCACGCTTGCGGGGAACCTGGCCTGGCGCGACGTGGCGCTGATCCGCACGCTATCGCGCTTCCTGCGTCAGGTGCGCGTGCCGTTTTCGCAGGATTACATGTGGGCGACGCTCACCAAGCACGCTCAGATAGCCGGCAATATCGTCGAATTGTTCCATGCCCGCTTCGATCCGCGCCCGGAAGCCGCGCAACATCGCGCCGCAACCGAGAAAGAGATCGCCGCGCGCATCGAGGAGGAATTGCAGAAGGTCGACAGCCTGGACGAAGACCGCATCCTGCGCCGTTTCGTCAATGCGGTGCAGGCGGCGATCCGCACCAATTTCTTTCAGACCGACAAGGACGGCCACCTCAAGCCGCTGATCGCGGTCAAATTCGGCAGCGGCAAGATTGCCGACCTGCCGCTGCCGCGCCCGCTGTACGAGATTTTCGTCTATTCGCCGCGGATCGAAGGCGTGCACATGCGTTTCGGCAAGGTGGCGCGCGGCGGCATCCGCTGGTCCGACCGGCCGCAGGATTTCCGCACCGAGGTGCTCGGCCTGGTGAAGGCGCAGCAGGTGAAGAACGCGGTGATCGTGCCGGTCGGCGCCAAGGGCGGCTTCGTGCCCAAGCTGATGCCGAAAGGCGCCACGCGCGAGCAGATGCAGGCGGAAGGCATCGCAACCTACAAACTGTTCATTTCGACATTGCTCGACATCACCGACAATATTCACCATGACGGCACCATCGTTCCGCCAGACTGCGTGGTGCGCCACGAAGGCGACGATCCCTATCTGGTGGTGGCCGCCGACAAGGGCACCGCGACCTTCTCCGACATCGCCAATGCGATTTCGGTCGAGCACGACTACTGGCTGGGCGACGCTTTCGCCTCCGGCGGCTCGGCCGGCTACGACCATAAGGTCATGGGCATCACCGCGCGCGGTGCCTGGGAGGCGGTGAAGCGGCATTTCCGCGAAATGGACGTCGATATCGGCAAGACGCCGTTCACCGCGGTCGGTGTCGGCGACATGTCGGGCGACGTATTCGGCAACGGCATGCTGCGCGAGTCCACCACCAGACTGGTGGCGGCGTTCGATCACCGCGATATCTTCATCGATCCCGATCCCGATCCAGCGGCGAGCTTTGCCGAGCGCAAGCGGCTGTTCGCGCTGCCGCGCTCGAGCTGGCAGGACTATGACAAGAAATTGATCTCGGCCGGCGGCGGCGTCTATCCGCGCGCGTCGAAGGAAATCCGGCTCAGTGCCGAGGCGCAGAAGCTGTTCGGCGTGGCCGAGGCGGTGACGCCACAGGACCTGATGAAGGCCATCCTGAAGGCGAAGGTCGATCTGCTATTTTTCGGCGGCATCGGCACTTATGTGCGCGCGTCAGCAGAAAGCGACGAGGCGGCCGGCGACCGCGCCAACGACGCCATCCGCGTTGCCGGCGGCGATTTGCGCTGCAAGGTGATCGGCGAGGGCGCCAATCTCGGCATGACCCAGCGCGGCCGCGTCGAGGCGGCACTCAGCGGCATCCGTCTCAATACCGATGCCATCGACAATTCTGCCGGCGTCAACACCTCCGACGTCGAGGTCAATATCAAGATCGCGCTCAGCCGGCCAGTGCGTTCCGGCGCGCTCACTTTGGAAGGGCGCAACGCGCTGCTCGCCGAGATGACCGACGAGGTCGCCCGCCTGGTGCTGCGCAACAACTACCAGCAGACGCTGGCGCTTTCGCTGGCCGCGCGGCGCGGGCTGGAGGACCTCGGTTTCCAGCAAAGATTGATGCAGACGCTGGAGAAGCAGGGGCTGCTCGACCGCGCGGTGGAATTCCTGCCCGACGAGATGGCGATCGCCGAGCGGCGCAAGCGCAACCTGGCGCTGACCCGGCCGGAGCTCGCGGTCCTTTTGGCCTATGCCAAGCTCACGCTCTACAACGAATTGCTCGACTCGACGGTGCCGGACGATCCTTATCTCGGGCTCGAGCTCGGCCGCTATTTCCCCAAGGAAATGTCGGAGCGCTTTCCCGACGCCTTGCAGGCGCATCGGCTGCGGCGCGAGATCATCGCCACGCAACTGACCAATTCCATGATTAACCGCGGCGGTGCCACGCTGATCGTGCGCATCGGCGATCAGACCGGCGCCGGCGCTGCGGCGATCGCCGCCGCTTTCGCCGCGGTGCGCAACAGCTATGATCTGATCGGGCTCAACGGCGAGATCGACGGGCTCGACAACAAGATTTCCGGCAAGGCGCAGCTCGATCTATACGCTGCCGTGCAGGACCTGCTGCTCGACCGGCTGGTCTGGTTCCTGCGCAATGTCGACCTGACGCTAGGGCTGGAAGAGATCATCGGGCATTATCGCGACGGCATCGCGCAGGTGGAGAGCGCGCTCGATAGCGCGCTGTCGAAGCAGGCTGCGGCCGCCCGCGTGGCACGGACGGAGGCGCTGCTCAAGGCGGGCGTGCCGGACGCTTTGGCGCGGCGCATGGCCAACCTCGCCGTGCTCAAGGCCGCGCCCGACATCGTGCTGGTGGCGGACCGCGCCAAGAAACCTGTGAGTGAGGTGACCGCCACTTATTTCGCGACCGAAAGCTTCTTCCAGCTTGACCGGGTGACGCACGCGGCGGCCGGCATCGCGGTGTCGGATTATTTCGATCGCCTGGCGCTCGACCGCGCGCTCGATTCGATCGGCGACGCCGAGCGGCGGTTGACCGCCGCCATGGTCGGCAATGGTAAAGCTGGCGAAGGATTGGCCGGCGCCGGCGCGGTGGAGGAATGGGTCAAACCGCGGCGCACGGAGGTCGAGCGCATCCGTGCGGCGATCCACGAGATCGCCGGCTCCGGGCTGACGCTGTCGAAGCTGTCGGTGGCGGCGAGCCTGCTGGGGGATTTGGCGCGGCAGTAAGGCTTTAACGCTATGCTCTCGACGCCGTCATTGCCGGGCTTGACCCGGCAATCATGATGCCGTCCAGCGATGGCAGATTATTTTGTCTATATCCTGACGAATAAGCCGCGCGGAACGCTTTATGTCGGCGTCACCAGTGATTTGATTCGCCGCATCACCGAACACCGCGAAGGGGCTGTACCAGGGTTCACGAAAAGATATGGGTTAAAGCAACTCGCCTATTTTGAACGATACGATGATCCAAACAACGCTATACAACGCGAGAAGAACATCAAACATTGGTCGCGCGCTTGGAAGCTCAAGTTGATCGCAGAAGCTAATCCGCAGTAGCACGATCTCTATACCGATATCACCCGCTGAGCTGCATCATGGATGCCCGGGTCAAGCCCGGGCAAGACGCCGAGTGTGTGGCGCGGTAGTGATCGGAATGACTAGTGCCTGAAATGCCGCACGCCGGTGAACACCATCGCCACGCCGTGTTCGTCGGCGGCCTTGATCACCTCGTCGTCGCGCATCGAGCCGCCGGGCTGGATCACCGCGGTGGCGCCGGCTTCGATCGCCACCAGTAGCCCGTCGGCGAACGGGAAGAACGCATCGGAGGCGACCACCGAACCCTTGGTCAGCGGCGCCGCGAGCTTCAATTCCTTGGCCGCATCCTCCGCCTTGCGCGCCGCGATGCGCGCGGCGTCGACCCGGCTCATCTGCCCGGCGCCGATGCCGACGGTGGCCAGCCCCTTGGCGTAGACGATGGTGTTCGACTTCACGTGCTTGGCGACACGGAAGGCGAAGCGCAGGTCGGCCAATTCCTTATCGTTCGGCGCGCGCTTGCTGACGACTTTAAACTGCATCTCGTCGACCACGGCGTTGTCGCGCGACTGCACCAGCAGCCCGCCGGCGACCGTCTTGGCGGTGAGCCCCGATGCGCGCGGGTCGGGCAGGCCGCCGGCCAGCAGCAGGCGTAGATTCTTTTTCGCCGCCACGATTCTGATGGCGTCCTCGCTGGCGTCGGGCGCGATGATCACCTCGGTGAAAATTTCGGTGATGGCTTTCGCCGCCTCGGCGTCAAGCGGCCGGTTGAGTGCGACAATGCCGCCGAAGGCGGACGTGGAATCGCAAGCGAGCGCCTTTTTGTAGGCGTCGAGCAAGCTATCGCCTTCCGCCACGCCGCACGGATTGGCGTGCTTGACGATCACGCAAGCGGCGGTGCGTTTGGCATCGAACTCGGCGACGCATTCATAGGCCGCGTCGGTATCGTTGATATTGTTGTAGGACAGCTCCTTGCCCTGCAGCTGACGTGCGGTGGCAACGCCGAACCGCTCACCCGGCGCGCGATAGAATGCCGCGCTCTGGTGCGGGTTCTCGCCATAGCGCAGCGGCTGGATCAGCCTGCCGCCGAAGGCGCGGTAATCGGGCGCGCTGTCGTGCAACGTCTCGGCGAACCAGTTGGAAATCGCCGCGTCGTAAGCCGCAGTGCGCGCATAGGCTTTCGACGCCAGCCGCCGGCGCAGTTCGAGCGAGGTCATGCCGTTGTGCAAGGCAAGTTCCGCCAGCACTTTGTCGTAGTCGGCAGGCTCGACCACCACGGTGACGTCGGCGTGATTTTTGGCGGCGGCACGGATCATGGCCGGGCCGCCGATGTCAATGTTCTCGATGCAGTCGTCGAAGGCTGAGCCTTTCGCAACCGTGGCTTCGAACGGATAAAGATTCACCACCAGCAGATCGATCGGCTTGATGGCGTGTTTCTCCATCGCCGCGGTGTGCTCTTTATTGGCGCGGATCGCGAGCAGGCCGCCATGCACCTTCGGGTGCAGCGTCTTGACGCGGCCGTCCATCATTTCGGGAAAGCCGGTCAAATCGGCGACGTCGATCGCCTTCAGCCCGGCGTCTTTAAGCGTCTTGGCGGTGCCGCCGGTGGAGACGAGTTCAACGCCGTAGCCGGCGAGCGCCTTGGCGAAGTCCACCAGCCCGGTCTTGTCGGACACCGACAGCAAGGCGCGGGTGATGCGGCGGGGATGCGCGGTCATAAACGAGGAGCTAGCACAGGAGGCGGGCGAAAGGGTATTCGGGATTCCCCCGGCGACGCCGCGCATCCACAGTGATTAGAGCGGCAATTCCGGTTCGTCCGCCCGCTCCGGGCGGCTGCCGGCCGGCGCCGGCGGGGTATGGCGGAAAGTCCAGCGAATCTTCGCCTGATTGCGGGCGTGGCCGTAGATCACGATCTGCACGGTGCGGCGCGGGCCGTCCGGGCCGGACAGGTACACGCTTTCCTCGAGGTCGACCGCGTCGCCATAGCTGCTGAACGTCCACAGCTCCTTGTCCGGCAGCAGCAGGATGACGCCGCGGCCTTCCGACAGCCGGTTGGCCTTGATCGACGGATGCAGGTGAAAGCGGATGGCGAATTCGTCGCCCTTGCTGGCGGGGAATGCGGCGCCGGCGGCCGGCGCGATGCTGTCCTCGCCGTCGAGCACGCGGCCGTCGGGGCTTAGCTGCAGCGTGCGGTGGTGGATGGCCCCGTATGCGCCAGCGTAGCCGTCATGCGAGGCGGTCAACAGCGCGCCATCGAGCTTATCCTCGCGCGTCACGCTGACATTGCGCGGTCCGCTGACGATCGGCGAACCGGCGAGCAGCCGGCGCAATGGCACCGATTCGAGGAAACGGCACGATGACGCATCGTTGAAGGTGACGGTGGAATGCGCCGCGGTGGCGCGCGCCACCTGCCGCCAGTTCTCCTTGTTCACCGCCGGCAGCCCGCAATTGACCACCAGCCGGTGCGCCTTCCATGACAATTCGAACGACAGACAGCCGGCATGCGCCTCCTGGCTCAAGGCCAGCGGCGGCGGGTGGCCGGTATCCATCAGCAACGCCGAGTCGCCGGCGTCGATGCGCTGATAGCCGGAATGCGGCGCGTTCGACACCGGCGCGCCGCGCGCGTCGTCATAGGCGAGCACGGTGGCGAGCAGATCGACCGGCGTCGGGCCCATGCCGTTGAATTGCGCGAAATTGCCGTCGGCGTGGCGGAAGAAGCGTTGCATCGGCATCATGCGGTCGATGGCATTGTTGAGCGCGGCCGGCGGCTGCAAATGACGCGAGAAGAACAACTGCCGCAGCGGCAGCAGGTCCACCAGCAATTCGATCAGCGCGCCGGGATTGCGGCTGATATGGCCGCCGTCGGGCAGGATCTGGAAGCGCAGTTCCTCGTTCAGGCGGCGCACATTGCCGCGCAAGTGGCCGGACTGGCCTTGCATGCACAGCGTCGCGTAGTTGAGAGCGATCAGCGCCTGCAGGCGCGGCAATCCGACGCGCGTCTGTTTGAGCGAGCCGCGCAAATAGCGCACCTGCCGTGACAGGCTGCGGATGAAGCGGCGATAGAAGCGCGCGTCGGCGTCCTGCAGCACGAACGGCGCCTGGCTCAGCCAGCAGATAATGCGGCGCGCGAGAATATCGTGGCGCCAGCCGAGCGCATGCCAGCCGCCCTGCAAATTGATCCAGTCGTCGATCAGTGAGCGGGCGTTGGCGCGCGTGATGGCGCTGTCGGCGGCGCGCAAATGGCGCAGCCAGAAAAAGGAGAGCAGCACCACCGCCCACTCGTCGGACGGCGGCGTCATCTCGAACGGCGAACGCCGGTCGCAGATCACCACCTTGCCGGCGAAGGCAAAGCGCCCGGCATAGATTTCACTGGCGCGGGTGGCGTCGGCGGTGCGCAGATCCTGCGGCGCGATCACCAGCCGGTCGGTCTTGCCCGGACCGAAGCGCCAGCGCAGCAGCGGATGCGTCTTGATGCGGCCGATCAGGCTGCGCAAGGCGCGGCGGCCGATGAGCACGCAGAGCCGGAACCGCTCCGCGAGTGAAACCCGCATCATGAAGGTGCTCGTTCCCCCTAGTGTCCCGATTCGGAAGTTCGCAAACTCTTGCTGCACACTCTAATGCGAACTTCGGAATCAAAGGATCACTAGCAAATATATGATTCTAGTGGAGCATTGGATTTGACATTCGCCTCGCGAAGCCGAGGCTGGGTGGGTAGCGAATGTCAAATCCGCTCCACTAGGGCGGCCTGATTCTCGCGCACTATCCACACGATAGCGAAGGGTCGCCAAAGGTCCAATATGGCCGCCGGGCGCGCCGATAAAGGCGGTATTCAAGCGTCCTTGAGCCTGAGCCGGGCGGCGTAGAAGCCGTCGAGCCCGCCCCAGCGCGGATCGGGGTCACGCAGCTGCGGCGGCAGCGTGCGCAGGTCGCCGTCCGCGGTCACGAATTCGGCATGGCCGCACACCTCTGGCGCTGTCACCGGCATGCGCACGACGCGCGGATCGCGCGCCAGCAGGGCCGCGATCTGCCCCTCGGCTTCCTCCGGCTCGAGCGAACAGACGCAATAGACAAGCGTTGCGCCGGGCTTGAGCAGCGCCACCGCGCGGTCGAGCAGCCGCTGCTGCAAGGAGGTGAGCACGACGATGTCGGCTTCGCTCTTGAGCCAGGGCACGTCGGGATGGCGGCGGATGGTGCCGGTCGAGGAGCAGGGCGCATCGAGCAGCACGGCATCGAACGGCCCGCTTTGCCATTCTAGCACATCGGCGGCGACGGTCTCGGCGTTGAGCGCAAGCCGCGCCAGATTTTCGCGCAAACGGCCGAGGCGCGCGGCCGAGCGATCAACCGCAGTGACACGGGCGCCGGCGAAGGCGAGCTGCGCGGTCTTGCCGCCGGGCGCCGCGCACAAATCGGCGACTTCCTTGTCGCGCACGTCGCCGAGTAGCCGCGCCGGCAGCGAGGCGGCGGCGTCCTGCACCCACCAGGCGCCTTCGGTAAAACCGGGCAGCAGCGAGATCGCACCATGCGCGAAGGTGCGCACGGTACCGGTCGGCAGCACGCGTCCGCGCAACCGCTCGGCCCAGGATTCGGCATCGTATTTGACGGTGAGATCGAGCGCCGGCTCTTGCCCGTTGGCGGCGGCGATGGCGCGCGCGGTTTCCGCGCCATAGCGCTGGCTCCAGCGCGCCAGCAGCCATTTCGGCGTGTCGCGCGATGAATTGTTGAGCGGCCCGGCGTCGCGGCTCTGCGCCACGCGACGCAGCACCGCATTGATCAGTCCGGCATAGCGCGCGGCGCGGCGGTCGGCCTGCGCCAGGCGCACCGACAGATCGACTGCGGCATGATCGGGCACTTCGAGCCAGAGGATTTGCGCGGCGCCGATCAGCAGGATGGTTTCCACACGCGGCGCTTCGGAGGGAAAACCCTTGTCGAGAAATCCGCCCAGCAGGTGGCGCAAGGTTCCGAGCCGGCGCAGCACGGTGGCGGTGAGCCGGCGCATCAGCGCGCGGTCGCGGTCGGGCAGCGTGGCGAGGCCGGGATGGGCGGTCTTGCCCGACAGTTGCTCGTCGAACGCGATCTTGCGCCGCAGGACACCGTCGAGAATGTCGGCGGCGATCCTGCGGGCGGTGAGGCCGGGAACTTCCGGCTGCGGGGCGGTGCGCGGGCGCGCCATAGCCCGATCATTGCCATGAATTGTGGCTGGCGCGCGAAGCGGAGCGAAAAAACCTGTAGTGGCACACAGGTTTAAGCCGACAGCGGATGCGAGAAAATAAATTTATCTTCTACCTCAGATTGTGCTTGCGCGAATCGGGCGCCGGCGGCAAGATAGGATTATGGTCACATTGCTGAAATCTTTTCCCATGCCGCGGCCCGCTGGGACGTTGCTATTGGCCGCCGCAACTTTCGTTGCCGGGCTTAGTGCCGGCGCGTTGATCGCGCCGGTTGCCGCCAGCCGCGGCGGCGCCATGACGGCGGTCGAAACGCAGGCGCAGCCACCGGCACCGGCGACCGCGCTGCGCAGCGGTCACCCGGCCGAAGTGCTGCGCGTCATCGACGGCGACACTTTCGAAGCGCGCGTGCGCGTCTGGCCGGGCATGGACATCACCACGCGCGTGCGCCTGCGCGGCATCGACGCGCCGGAATTGCGCGCGCGTTGCGACGATGAGCGGGTGAAGGCGGTGGCCGCGCGCGAGGCGTTAACGCGGCTATTGGCGGAAGGCGAGGTCGGCATTGCGCGCGTCGGGCAGGATAAATATGGCGGCCGCGTCGACGCCGATGTTTCGACCGCGCGCACGCAAGACGTCTCGGCAACGATGCTCAATCAAGGATTTGCCCGCCGCTATTCCGGCGGCCGGCGCGTCGGCTGGTGCGGCTGACCGCCACACCGGCATTCCAATCACGGCACCACGGCAACCTCGGCGCCAATCGGCACGCGCTTGTAAAGGTCCATGACGTCTTCGTTGTACATCCGAATGCAGCCGTGCGAGACGAAGCCGCCGATCGAGGCCGGATTGTTGGTGCCGTGGATGGCGTAGTTGCCGCGGCTGAGTCCGATCGCGGCGGCGCCCATCGGATTTTGCGGCGAACCGCCCGGATAGGTCGGCGTGATGCCGGGTCGCGCGCTCCAGGCCGGACGCAGGAATTTCTCCGCCACAAAGGCGTGCCCGTGCCAGGCCATGCCGGCGCGCCCGACGCCGACCGGGTAACGGATCGCCTGGCCGCCGGGAAGAACGTAATAAAGCTGGCGCGCGCCGGTGACGACGACAATCATGCCGGGCTCATAGCCGCGGAACGGCACGATCTCGCGCGCTTGCGTCGTGAGCGGCGCCATGAACGCGGCGAGTGCGATCAACAGGGCGATCAAACGGCGCATGATCAGCGTTCCACGATCACTGGTGTGCCGATTGCGACCAGGCGATAGAGCTCGCGGATGTCGCTGTTGTACATGCGGATGCAGCCATGCGAGACGAAGCCGCCGATCGAGGCGGGGCGATTGGTGCCATGGATGGCGTATTCGCCGCCGCGCAACGTGAGCGCGGCTTCGCCCATCGGATTATTGGCGGCACCTCCGGCAATAACCTTGGGCAGACGCGGATTTTCGCGGCGGATGGAGTTGGGCGGCGCCCAGGCCGGCCGCACATATTTGCCTTCAACCCGTGCCATCCCAGTCCATTGCATGCCGGCTTTGCCGACGCCGACCGGGAAGCGCAGCGCGCGGTGGCGATCGATGACGTAATAAAGCCGGCGCTCGCCGGTCTTGACCACGATGGTGCCGGGCGCAACGCCGGCGATCGGCACGACCTCGCGCGTCGCCGAACGCGCGGCGGCCGCCAGCAGCGCGAAGGCCAGCACACTCGTGACAAAAATCGCCGTTCGACTGAGCACAGTAACCATGCCGCACGCCCTGAAATTGTTAACGCCCGCAATAGTAATGCGGCGTGCGGACGGCTCGGGCGAAAGATCGAATTAGCGTAAATGCGGCGCAAAAGGCCGTTGGTTCTTACCTCTCCCCGCAATGCGGGGAGAAGTCGGCTTCCGAGTGAAACGAGAAAGCCGGGTGAGGGGCCGTGCAATGCCCCTCACCCGGCTCGCGCAACCCAGCGCTCGCCACCCTCTCCCCGTAAACGGGAAGAGGGAAAGAGCTAGGCCCCCGCCTTGGCCGCCCGTTTGTTCTGCCGGTTGCTGACCAGGTCGTCGACCACCGCGGGTTCCGCCAGCGTCGAGGTGTCGCCGAGCGCGCCGTAGTCGTCCTCGGCGATCTTGCGCAGGATGCGGCGCATGATCTTGCCCGAGCGCGTCTTCGGCAGGCCGGGCGAGAACTGGATCAGGTCGGGTGAGGCGATCGGGCCGATCTCCTTGCGCACCCAGCCGACCAGCTCCTTGCGCAGTTCCTCGCTCGGCTGCTCGCCCGCCATCAAGGTGACATAGGCGTAGATGCCCTGGCCCTTGATGTCGTGCGGATAGCCGACGACGGCGGCTTCCGAGACTTTCGGATGCGCGACCAGCGCGCTTTCCACTTCGGCGGTGCCGAGACGATGGCCGGCGACGTTGATCACGTCGTCGACGCGGCCGGTGATCCAGTAATAGCCGTCCTCGTCGCGACGGCAGCCGTCGCCGGTGAAATACCGGCCGATATAGGTCGAGAAATAGGTCTGCACGAAACGCTCGTGGTCGCCATAGACCGTGCGCATCTGGCCCGGCCAGGCGTCGGCGATGCATAAGTTGCCGGAGCCGGCGCCTTTGAGTTCATTGCCTTCGGCATCGACGATCTGCGGGATGACGCCAAAGAACGGCAGCGTCGCCGAACCGGGCTTCTGGGCGATGGCGCCCGGCAGCGGCGTAATGAGAATGCCGCCGGTCTCGGTCTGCCACCAGGTGTCGACGATCGGGCAGCGGTCCTCGCCGACCACGTGGTAGTACCACTCCCAGGCTTCCGGATTGATCGGCTCGCCGACCGTGCCGAGCAGGCGCAAGGACTTGCGCGAGGTCTTCTTCACCGGATCGTTGCCGCCCTGCATGAGCGCGCGGATCGCGGTCGGCGCGGTGTAGATGATGTTGACTTGGTGCTTGTCGCACACTTCCCAGAAGCGCGAGGTGTTCGGATAATTCGGCACGCCCTCGAACATCATGGTGATTGCGCCGTTGGCGAGCGGACCGTAGACGATATAGCTGTGGCCGGTGACCCAGCCGACGTCGGCGGTGCACCAGTAGATATCGCCCTCGTGATAGTCGAACACGTATTGATGGGTGATCGCAGTGTAGACCGCGTAGCCGCCGGTGGTGTGCAGCACGCCCTTCGGCTTGCCGGTCGAGCCCGACGTATAAAGAATGAACAGCGGGTCCTCCGCGTTCATTTCCTCGCACGGGCAGTCGGCCGGCACGGTCTTGGCGATCTCGTCGTAATAGACGTCGCGGCCGGCCTTCATGTTCACTTTTTCGCCGGTACGGCGCACCACGATGATCGAGGTGACGCCGCCAGCCTTGTCGGCGGCGGCATCGGCATTGGCTTTCAGCGGAATCTTGCGGCCGCCGCGTACGCCTTCATCGGCGGTGACGATGATCGGTGACTTGCAGTCCTCGATGCGGCCGGCGAGCGAATCGGGCGAGAAGCCGCCGAACACCACGGAATGGACGGCGCCGATGCGTGCGCAGGCCAGCATGGAGATCGCCGCCTCCGGAATCATCGGCATATAGATGGTGACGCGGTCGCCTTTCTTGACGCCGCGCGCTTTCAGCACGTTGGCGAACTTGCACACCTCGGCGTGCAGTTGCTTGTAGGTGATCTTCTTGTCGTCCTTGGGATCGTCGCCTTCCCACAGGATCGCGACCTGGTCGCCGCGCTTGGCCAGATGGCGGTCGACGCAATTGTAGGCGATGTTGAGCGTGCCGTCCTCGAACCACTTGATCGAGACGTTGTGCGGATCGAAGGAGGTGTTCTTGACCTTCGTGAACGGCTTGATCCAGTCGATGCGCTTGGCCTGCTCGGCCCAGAACCCGTTCGGGTCTTTGATCGAGCGCGCGTACATTTCGTCATATTTAGCTTTGTCGGCGAAGGCGCGTTTCTGCCAGGCAGGCGGAACGGCATAGATCTTGTCGGACATCGGAACTTCCTCCCCCGCCCATCCGGTTGCCCCGGGGGCGTTTATGCATTTCTGCTTGAGCCTATTATGCGACAGCGCGCGCGCAACCGACAAGGCGCGCAAGGCCCCACTTTGGTGGGGTTTAGACCCCCCAGGCGCCGATAATTGCGCCCATCAGCAACAGGACGGCCAGCCAATGGCCGCCGTCGATGACAATCAAATTGGCGCTGCGCATGCCGAAGGTGTTGTTGACTATCAGGGTAGTGAAGACGAAGCCGAACCAGATGAACGCAGCCGAGATCACGCCGTTCTTGATCGAGGCGTCGCCGAGATGGCCGATCACGCCGGCCAGCATCCAGGCCATGACCAGGTCGGCGACGAGCGCGATGACCAGCGGCCAGGGCGCCGCGCCTTTGCCGTGATGGGCGCGGATCTGCTCGGTGGTGAAGCCGTGCGCCGCCTTCCAGGGCGCGGCCAGCAGGCGATACCAGACGCCGCCGAAGGCAAAGCCGATGGCGCCCGCCACCAGCACCGCCCAGTAATTGATGCCTCCGAAGGTCATGGAATTGCTCCTTTTATTCGGTCAATCCGGGTTCGCGCCTCCGGCGCGCCGCGGAATGACGATCATAACCCGCCCAGCTTGCACACGATTTTCCATTCATCCGCGGTCACCGGCTGCACCGACAGCCGCGTGTTGTTGACCAGCACCATCGCCTTGAGCTTCGGCTCGGCCTTGATCGCGTCGAGCGTCACCGGCTTGGCCAGCGGCGCGACCGCCTTCACATCGACGACCACCCAGGGTTCGCCCGGCTTGGCAGTCGGATCGGGATAATGTTCGCGGATGATCTCGACGATGCCGAGCGCCGCCTTGTCGGCGCCGGAATGATAGAACAAGGCGCGGTCGCCCTTTTTCATTTTCATCAGATTGAGCTTGGCCTGATGATTGCGAATGCCCGACCAGACTTCGCCTTTAGCGCCCTTCGCCAATTGTTGGGCCCATGACCAGGTTCCGGGTTCGGATTTCATCAGCCAGTAGGCCATCGAATACTCCAGCAGCCGCCGCACATTCTATTGTCATCACCGGGTTTGTCCCGGTGATCTCGCTTGCGAGGGCACTGCGTCCCTGATCGGGATGGCCGGGTCAAGCCTGGCCATGACAAACGAGAATTACTCCTCCGCCTTGATCGGCCGTGTCAGCAGCGAGCCGATTGCCTCGTCGACGCTGAGTTTTTCAGCCAGCACAGCGGCGACCGCAGCCGAGATCGGCATGTCGATTTTTTTATCAGCCGCCATTTCCAGCAGCACCGGCGCGGTGAAGGCGCCTTCCGCCAATTTGCCGTGCGCGGCGCTGCCCGGCTTCTCGCCTTTGCCGAGCGCGATGCCGAACGAAAAATTGCGCGACTGCGGGCTCGAGCAGGTCAGGATCAAATCGCCGAGGCCGGAGAGGCCGGTCATCGTTTCCGGTTTGGCGCCATAGGCGCGGCCGAAACGCATCAGTTCCGCGAAGCCGCGCGTGGTGAGCGCCGCCGCGGCACTGGCGCCGAGCCCGCGGCCGGTGACAATGCCGGCGGCGATCGCCAGCACGTTTTTGGTGGCGCCGCCGATCTCGACGGCGCGCACGTCGGCCGAATGATAGGGACGGAAACTCGCCGATGCGATCGCCCGCGCCAGTTCGCCGGCGACCGTGCCGTCGGCCGCGGCCAGCGTCACCGCGGTCGGCAATCCGCGCGCTACATCGGCGGCAAAGCTCGGACCGGACAAAATCGCCGGCACGGCCTTCGGTGCGCATTCGGCAATGATCTCGGTCATGAATTTATGGCTGCCGTGTTCAATACCTTTGGCGCAGGCGATCAGCGGCGTCGGTCCGCTCAAGGTTTTCGCCAGCGCCGCGCAGACCGAACGCATCGCCTGCGCCGGCACCACCAGAAGGATCGCGTCGGCGCGCGCGGCTTGCGCCAGCTCGCGCGTGACCGTGATGCCGTCGTCGAGGCGCACGCCCGGCAGGAAGCGGCTCTCGCGTTTCTGTTCGAGGTTCTCGGCATTGCCCGGCTCGTGCTCCCACAGCGTCACGCTGCGCCCGGCGCGCGCGCAGGTCAGCGCCAGTGCGGTTCCCCAGGCGCCGCCGCCGAGCACGGAGATGTTCTGGATGATCATGCCCGCGCGCTCACTTGTAAGCCGCCGTGCGTTGCAGCTTGCCTTGCGCGGCAGCGATCTCGTCCAGCGGCCAGCGCGCGCGCGGCGCGACGTCGAGCGTGTTGGTGAGGCCCATGGCCAGCCGCTCGGCGCCGGCCCAGGCGATCATGGCGCCGTTATCGGTGCACAGCTCGAGCGGTGGCGCCACCAACACGGTGCCGACTTCGAAGGCGAGCCGGTGCAGAATTTTTCGGATGGCCTGATTGGCGGCGACACCGCCGGCGGCGACCAGTGCGCTTGGCGCGCCGTATTTGGCGCGGAACAGCCGCAAGCCGGCGCGCAGCCGGTCGAGCACCACCTCCACCACCGCCTGCTGGAACGAGGCGCACAGATCGGCGACGTCCTGGTCGGAGAGCGGTGCGATTTTTTCCGCTTCCAGGCGCAGCGCGGTCTTCAGACCGGAGAGCGAGAAATCGGCATCCTTGCGTCCGTGCATCGGCCGCGGCAGCGCGAAGCGGGCGGCATTGCCTTTCTCGGCTTCCTTTTCCACTTGCGGCCCACCCGGATAACCGAGGCCGAGCAGCTTCGCCGTCTTGTCGAAGGCCTCGCCGATGGCGTCGTCCTGCGTGGTGCCGAGCCGCACATAGTCGCCGACACCGCGCACGGCGACGATCTGGGTGTGGCCGCCGGAGGCGAGGAACAGGCAATAGGGAAACGGCGTTGCGTCGGTCAGCCGCGCGGTGAGCGCGTGTGCTTCCAGATGATTGACCGCGATCAGCGGCTTGCGCTTGACCAGCGCGACCGCCTTCGCCGTGGTCAGTCCGACGATGACGCCGCCGATCAGCCCGGGGCCGGCGGCGGCGGCGACGCCGTCGATAGCGTCGTAGTTGCGGCCGGCCTCGCTCATCGCCTTGGCGATAATGAGGTCGAGCGCTTCGACATGGGCGCGGGCGGCGATCTCGGGCACCACGCCGCCGAACGCGGCATGTTCGCTGACCTGGCTGAGCACGATATTCGACAGGATCTTGCCGCGGCCGTCCTCGAAACGTTCCACCACCGCCGCGGCGGTCTCGTCGCAGGTCGTCTCGATGCCGAGGACGATCATGACCTTTTCAATCCCTGAACCCCGTCCTTGTCATTCCGGGACGCGCCGAAGGCACGGACCCGGAATCCAGATACATACTCGGAAACTGCCTCTGGATACCGGGTCCGGCGCTGGCGCGCCGTCCCGGAATAACGAAGAAACGCGGCCTTCCCTTTTCCGGAAAGGGTGAGTTAGGCAGAGCCGATCCATGTGGATTAGGTCGGTACTACCTCTAACATTTTGCTTGCGCATGATCTTTTCCGAAAACCGGTATCCACTTTTCGGGATCATGCGCTACAAGACCCCCTACCATCGAGAGGGAATATGACGCAATCCACCGCCCCCTTGCGCATCGGCTCGCGCGGCAGCCCGCTGGCGCTGGTGCAGGCGCGCACCGTGCGCGCGCGGCTGGCCGCGACGCTGGGCGTAGACGAGGCGGCAATCGAGCTCGTCATCATCCGCACCAGCGGCGACGCCATCCAGGACCGGCCGCTGGCTGAGGTGGGCGGCAAGGGCCTGTTCACCAAGGAGATCGAGGAAGCGCTGCTCGATTACCGCATCGATCTCGCCGTACATTCGGCCAAGGACATGCCGACCTTCTCGCAGCCCGGTTTGCTGCTGGCGGCCTGCCTCGAGCGCGAGGACCCGCGCGACGTTTTCATCAGCCGCAAGGCTGGCTCGCTTGCCGAGCTGCCGCAGGGCGCGAGCCTCGGCACCGCCTCGCTGCGCCGACAGGCAATCGCCAAGCGCGCGCGCGGCGACCTGCGCGTCACGCCGTTGCGCGGCAATGTGGAGACGCGGCTGCGCAAGCTCGACGCCGGCGAAGTCGATGCGACCATTCTGGCGCTCGCCGGCATGAAGCGACTCGGTCTCACCGCGCACGCCACCAAGATCATGAGCACGGAAGAATTTCTGCCGGCGGTCGCGCAAGGCGCCATCGGTATCGAGGCGCGCGCCGCGGACGCGCGTACGCGTGAAATTCTGGCGCGCATCGATCACGCGGATACATCGACCGCGATTGCCTGCGAGCGCGCGTTCCTGGCCGAACTCGACGGTTCCTGCAAGACGCCGATCGGCGGGCATGCCACGCTTTCCGGCGGCGAGTTGCAATTTCGCGGGCTGATCGCCAAGCCGGACGGCAGCGCCGCGCACGAGACCGCGGTCGTCGGCGCGCGTCAGGACGCGGCGAGTATCGGCGCCGAAGCCGGCCGCGCCTTGCGGCAATATGCCGGCCCTGGGTTCTTCGACAACGCATGATCCCGAAAAGTGGGAACCGGTTTTCGGAATCATGCGACTGGAAAAAAGACCATGCGCCTCGTCGTCACCCGCCCATTAGCCGACAGCGAACGCACCGCTGAAACTCTGCGTGCGCGCGGCCATGAGGTGCTGGTCGCCCCACTCATGCAGGTCGAGCCGTTGGCGGCCGATGTTGCCGGCGGCTGGGGCGGCGTCATCATCACCAGCGCCAATGCGCCGGGCGCTGTCGCCGGCAGCCCGGCCTGCGAGACGCTGTTCAAGCTGCCGCTGTTCGCAGTCGGCCGCCGCAGCGCGGAGGCGGCGCGGCAAGCGGGATTTGCCAATGTCACTTCGGCCGGCGGCGACCTGCGCGATCTGGTGCGGTTGATCGCCGAGCGACGCGCCGACGCGAAAGCGCCGCTGCTCTATCTCGCCGGCGAGGACCGCGCCGCCGATCTGGTGGCGGAACTCGCCGTGCACGGGATTGCGGCTGAGATGGCGGTGGTCTACCGCGCGGTCGCCGCGCCGTTTCCGCCGTTGCTGTCGGCGGCGCTCACGGCCGGCGATGTCGACGGCGTGTTGCATTTCTCCAGGCGCAGCGCCGAGAATTATATCGCCGGTGCCCGGCAGGCGGGCGCCATCGAACCGGCGCTCGGCGTGCGGCATTATTGCTTGTCGCGGCCGATCGCCGAGCCGCTTTCCGGCGCCGGTGCCGGCAGCATCGTGGTGGCCAAGCGGCCGGACGAGACAGCGCTGATCGCAGCTCTGGAGGCGGGCCAGGGTTGATTGGCGCCTCTGCGCTAATTGCGTTATTTCCTGCCTGCGGGCGGGCCGATTCGTCGAGGAAACCGATGGCAGATAAGCGCACGACGCCGGAAGCGCCCGAAACGGCACCACAAGCCGCGCCTCAAGCCGCGCCGCAGGCTGCGCGCCGCAAGAAGCGCGCCGCCCCGACCATCGATCTCACCGCCACCGAAATGCCGCCGCAGTCCGATTCCGCGCCGGCCGGCGAGACGGCGCCGCTGCCGCCCGGGCCTGCGGCGGACGCGCCATCCGACAGCAAGAGAGCCCGGCCGGGCGGGCATATTCTGATGACGGTATTTGGCGGCGTCGCCGGCGGAGCCGTCGTGGCGCTCACCCTGTTGGCGCTCTGGCTGACCGGCCAGCTGCCGGAACGTTATGCCGCTCCGACCGATATGAGTGCGCAAGTCGCGGCGTTAGAAGTGCAACTGCGCGACTTGAAGAACCGTCCGGCGCCGCTGGTGGATAGCAAACCGATCGACGCGCTCACCCAGCGCGTGAGCAAAATCGAGCAGACGATTTCCAATCTGCCGGCGGGCGATGCCGGCATGACCGAGCGGCTTGCCGCCGCCGACAACGCCATGAAGTCGCTCGGTGTCGCGCTCGCCGCGCTCAGCCGCCGCAGCGACGATATCGCCGCCAATGCGAGCCAAGCGGGCGCGCGCGCCGAGGCGGCGGCCAAAGCCGTCACCGATCTGCAGGCGAGCGTGCAGGACGCCGCCAAGATCTCTGCCAGCGGAATTTCGCCGGCCGAATTCGAGGCTTTGCAAAAGCGCATCGCGGCGCTTGAACAGTCCGCCAAGGCCGCGCGCGCGGACATCGCCAAGGCGTCATCGGCCGATATCGCCGCGCGGCTGGCCTTGAGTGCAGCGCTGCTGCACGACGCGGTCATGAGCGGTGCACCGTTTGCGGCCGAGCTGGCGCAGGCCAAAGCGCTCGGCGCCGACGACAAGACGCTGGCGCCGCTTGCGCCATTCGCGCCGGCCGGCGTGCCGACGGCGCCAGTGCTGGCGCGAGAGCTGCGTGCGCTGCTCCCCGCCATGCTCAAGATCTCGGGCGCTAAGGCACCGCCAAGCGGATTCCTTGAACGGCTTGAGGCCAATGCCGGCAGACTGGTGCGCATCCGCCCGTTGAATGCGCCGCCCGGCGACGATCCGTCGGCCGTGCTGGCGCGCATTGAAATCGATGCCGCCAAGGCCGACATCGCCGATACCCTTGCCGATCTCGACAAGCTCGCCGATGCGACGCGCGCACCGGCGCGGGCCTGGATCGAAACCGCAAAAGCGCGCCAGGCCGCGCTCGCCGCCGCGCGGCAATTCGCCGCCGTTGCGGCGCGCGCGCTCGGGCCACGGTGAGGTAGCGATGATCCGAGTTGTCCTGTTTCTGCTGGCGGCCGCGGTGCTGGCGACCGGTTTTGTTTGGGTCGCCGACCGGCCCGGCGACGTCGCCGTCACCTGGATGGGCTACCACGTCGAAACCTCGGTGATGGTGGCCGCGCTCGCTGTCGTCGCACTGGTACTGGTGCTCACGCTGCTGTGGGCGATCGTGCGCGGCGTCCTGCGCTCGCCCGAACAAGTATCGCTGTTTTTCCGCCATCGACGCGCCATGAAGGGTTACCTCGCCATCTCGCGCGGGCTGATCGCCATCGGCGCCGGCGATTTGCGCAGCGCGCGCAAATCTGCCGACGAAGCCGTGCGGCTGTCGCCCGGCGATCCGCTGGCGCTGCTGCTGACTGCGCAATCGGCGCAGATGGCCGGCGACCGCAGCGGTGCCGAGCGCGCGTTCCGTGAAATGACCAGGCACGACGATACCAAGCTGCTTGGCCTGCGCGGGCTCTATATCGAAGCGCAGCGGCGCGACGATGCGCAGGCTGCGCGGCTTGCCGCCGAGGAGGCGGGCAAGGCGTCGCCGGCGCCGGCCTGGGCCGGCCAGGCGGTGCTCGATTATCGCTGCGCCGCCGCCGACTGGGCCGGCGCGCTCGACGCGCTCGATCACATGAAGGGGGCGTTGGAGAAGACCGCTTACCGGCGCCAGCGCGCCGTGCTGCTGACCGCCCGCGCGCTGGCGCTGGAAGAGATCGACCGTGACGCCGCCCGCGCGGCGGTGCTGGAAGCGGTCAAGCTCGCGCCCGATCTGGTACCGGCGGCAGCGCTTGCCGGCCGGCGGCTGGCGGAATCGGGCGAGCATCGCAAGGCGCGCAAGATTCTGGAAAGAGCATGGGCGATCAATCCGCATCCGGATATCGCCGAGGCTTACGCGAACCTGCGGCTCGGCGACTCGGCGCGCGAGCGCCTTACGCGCATGCAGAAGCTCGCCGCTTCGGTGCCGGGCCAGCTCGAAGGCGCGCTCGCCGTTGCGCGCGCCGCGCTCGATGCGCGCGAATTCGGCGTCGCGCGCGCTTCGCTTACGCCCTATCTCTCGGCGCCGACGCGGCGGGTTGCCACCTTGATGGCGGAGATCGAGGAAAGCGAACATGGCGACGAGGGCCGCGTGCGCGAATGGATGGGCCGCGCCATGCGGGCGGCCGGCGATCCGGCCTGGACCGCGGACGGCGTGGTGTCGGAGCAATGGCGTCCGGTGTCGCCGAATGGGCGGCTCGATGGCTACGTGTGGAAGGTGCCGCTGGCCGAAATAGGCGTCACGCGTCCGGTGATCGAGGCCGCCCCGTCGCCGCCGCAGGCAACCGTCAAGGCAATCGAAGCCGCGCCGCTCGCGGCGCCGGTGCCGCCCACCGAGCCGGAACTGCCGCCCGCCAAGCCGGTAAAACCTGCAGCCAAGCCGGCGGCCAAGGCGAAGCCGGTCGAACCGGTGATCCCGCTGGTGCACGCGCCCGACGATCCGGGGCCGGATTCGGGGCTGGAAAGCGATCCGGTGCCGGAAACCGCCTCGCCTGCGCCGCGCGCGCCCTGGCAGCGCTTCATGCAGCTGTTTCGTTAATCGGCCGGGTGTATTGCCATTCCTGGCCCGCGCCGATAGTAGTGGCGCGCGCATTAAAGCGCTCGCCGGCGTAGCTCAGCGGTAGAGCATCCGCTTCGTAAGCGGGTGGTCGGGGGTTCAAATCCCTCCGCCGGCACCAGCCTTCGCTCCTTCGGCTGGCGAGCCAGTCGAGCGCGAAGACGGGCGCGGCGCAAAATCTCAAGTCCCGGTGCGGCGACCCGATTTTTCGTCACCGGCGGCATCTTCGCCCTTCGCCCACTCCATCCGGTGGTAGTCGAAACCGGTCGCGATGGTCGGCTTCACGATGTCGAAAAACGGCGAAATATCGAAGTCGCGCGGCGTGTAAAGCGAATGATGACGAATGTGCAGAATTTCGCGGCGGCTTTGGTCGTCGACCAATTTGACGTCCGGCAGGATCGGATAGTTCACCGACTGGAAGGCCTGCGCGATCAAGCTCGAACAGATCGCGCGCGTCGGTTCCCCCGATCCGAGTGCAATCATGCCGCGCCGCCAGCGCGCCGGCACCGGCGGGCGCGGCAATAAATAGCGCAACAGATCGACGATATTTTTCAGGTCATAAGCATGGCCGATGCACGCCACCGCAAATCGCGTGACCTTCATACGATCTTCCGGACTCAATCCGATGGGCCGGCAAATGCGCGTGTTGTAGCTTGCGTATTTGGACAGCGGCGAGGCGATGACGCCTTTGCCAAGTTCCGCCTCAACCAACACAAGCGGCTCGCCGTCGAGCTCGCCCAAATTAGCGCCAAGACCGACATAGAGAGCGGCATGCGACCAGGTCGATTGGGTGAGATATCGGATGGCGGAACCGATATTTGTACGTTGACCCTCGACCAGCAAGACGTCCGCCGGCCTGAGCGTCATGGCGGTAAGTTCCGGCCAGGCCGCGGCATAGGGTTCATAGCCGCTGGTCGGCTTGGATACCTGACCGGCTATAAGTTTGCCGAGCCACTCGAGCAAGTTGGTCGCGACCGACATACCCGCCCATGCCCTTTGTCGACGACGTCAAAGGCAATCCATCGAAGTGCGGTCCGATCGCGACGCCATCGGACCGCGCCGACCTTTACACATCCTGCGGGCTGAGCACACCGCCCGACGAGTGCGCCTTGATCTCGCGCACCGGCGCCTGCCCGCGGATGTCGCGGCCGGTCGGATTCCAAGTGCAGATCTGGCTCACGTCCACCCAGATGGTCTTGAATTCGCCGGGCGCGAAATATTCCACGAACACCATTTCTTCATCGGGCGCGGCTTCCAGATAATGCCGCTCAAGGTCGGGATAATAGATCGTATCGCCTTGGCGCACCGGAAACGGTTCCTCGTTGGCATAAACGGTGCCGTGCCCGCGCAGCACATACATGAAATGCTCGGCGCCGACGTGGTGATGGTTGGCGGCGGCGGTGCCGGGCGGATAGATGATCATCTCGCCTTTCACCGCTTTGGTGCCGAACAATTTCGGCGTCACCAGATAGATGCGCTTGCGGGCATCGTATTCGGAATCGAGCACCGGCTCGTGCATCCAGTCCACCACGCGAAAACCGGGTGGATTTTTCAACAGCTCCAGAGTCGAGACTGGCGGCATCGGGAATTTCGGCAAAAAGCACGGCGGCACCGCGGCTGGACGACAGCGTGGCTGAATCGCCTGGCGGCAAAAAAACCACATGCGCGTCGGTGAGCGTCTGGCGTTCTCCGGCACGCGCTAGCTCCGCCTCGCCCTCCAGCAGTTGGAACCAGGCAAGGCCGCGCGCCGGCACCGCGAGGCGGGTCTCGCCGCCGGCGGCAAGCGTCAGCCGGTCGAGCAAAATGCGGGTTCCCGGCACGCGGGCATCGGTGAGCAGATGTTGGCGGGCGGCCCCTTGCTGCGCCGGTTCGGCGGCAATCGTGCTTTCGTTGAAAATTGTAGCCATGACATCCCCCCTGACAGCCTGACGCTGGCGCGCTCCAGCTTTAGTCATTATCGCGTATAATCTTACCGTTACAGCATGTCGATTGGTTACAAAAAACTTCTAGCCTGGAGCGGAATTTCAGGAACCAAAGCCGGCTTTCCGCGTTGCACCCGCCAGACTTCCCGCGCGCACTGGCGCCAACGAGGAGGCTAAGCCATGTGGACCACGCTATTCGCCGTCACTTTCGCGATTGCGGTCGCCCTCAGCCTGGCCGCAATTGTCACGGAATCCGCCAATGGCGGGAAGTTCCGGCTCTGATTTCGTTCTGTCTGAAGCGATGACTTGGGGCGGTCTTGAGCCGCCCAATTTTTTTGCCGGGCGGGCGCACACCGGCGCGGGAACTTTGCAATAATGACGGATGCCACCGTTCCTGCTGCTATCGAGGCGTTTTGCGCCGTTGTTCTGGTGCCAGTTTTTCGCGGCATTCAACGATAATTTTCTCAAAACTTCGCTGGTCTTTCTTATCTTGTTCGGCTCGGATGCCGCCGATGCGGAAGCGCTGGTCACGACCGCGAGCGCGATATTCATCGCGCCCTATTTCTTCCTCTCCGCGCTCGGCGGGGAACTGGCCGACCGCCACGACAAGGCGCGGGTGGCGCAACGCTTGAAATTCGCCGAGATTTTTGTCGCCGGTCTGGCGGTCGTCGGCTATGCGCGTCAGTCGCTGCCGATCTTGTTTGCCGCGCTGGCCGGCTTCGGCGTGCTGGCCGCGCTGTTCGGACCGATCAAATACGGCATCCTGCCCGATCATCTCAAGCGCGCGCAGTTGCCGGCGGCCAATGCGCTGGTGGAAGGCGCCACCTTCGTCGCCATTCTGCTCGGTACTATCACCGGCGGCTTGGCCGCGCGCGGCGGCGGCAATGCGGCAAGCTTTGCCGCGCTGGTGATGGGATTTGCGTTCGCCTGCTGGCTCGCCAGCCTGTTGATCCCGCCGACCGGGCAAGGCGCGCCGCATCTCAAGGTCACCGCCAATATCGCCGCCTCGACCGCCGCCATGATCCGCCATCTGCGCGCAGATAGTAGGCTGTGGTGGGGCGCCATGGTGACGAGCTGGTTCTGGCTGGTCGGCATCGTGGTGCTGTCATTGTTGCCGCCGCTGATCAAGGTCTTGATCGGCGGCAACGAGGATACCGTCACGGTCTATCTCGCGCTGTTCTCGATCGCGGTCGGCGCCGGCTCGGGCCTGGCGGCGGCGATTGCGCGCGGACGCATCGTGCTCAAGACCACGCTTGTTGGCGCCGTGCTGCTCGGCGCCTTCGCGCTCGATCTTGGCATTGCGAGTTCGGCCGCGGTGCCCGCGCTGGCGCCGCAGGCGCCGGGCCTGGTGTTCTCGTCGGTGCTCGGGATCCGCGTCGCGATCGATTTGGCCGGCATGGCGATCGCCGGCGGATTGTTCATCGTGCCGGCTTTTGCCGCGGTGCAGGCCTGGTCCGGCGCGGATTACCGCGCCCGCACGGTGGCGGCGGTCAACGTGCTCAACGCCGCCTTCATGACGGCTGCGACGGTCGCCGTCGCGCTCATGCAGAAATATGGTGTCACCGTGCCGGCGCTGTTTGCCATGATCGGCATCGCGACGCTTGCCGTCGCCGTCGCAATCTGGAAGACGATGCCGAAAAGCACATAACCGTCGTGCCCGCGAAGGCGGGGACCCAGTAACCCCGGTCTGTCGGCTCTATCTCCAGCGATCGTGATTACAGGATGCCCGCATTCGCGGGCATGACAGCGGAGAGTTACTTCTTTTTCCTCATCTTCAACACGCGGTCGACCATCTCACCGGCGACGCCGAGATAATTGGCCGGATCGACCATCTTCTCCAATTGCTTGCGGCTGGCGTGCCGGCCGATCTCCTCGTCGGCGGCGAGCAGATCGACCAGCGGGCGACCGGTTCTCACCACCTCGCGGCAGATGTCGTAGACCACGTCGTGCGCGCGGTTGCGCCCCATGGCGGCGCCCAAGCCCATCATCACCGCTTCCGACATGATCAGGCCTTTGGTGATGTCGAGATTTTCGCGCATCTTCTTCTCATTGACCTGCAACCCACTCACCAGGAAACGCGTCTGCGCCAGCGCGCCGGCCGACAGCATGAAGATTTCCGGCAGCGCGATCCATTCGATCTCCCACGGGCCGGTGGAGCGCTCGTGGTCCTCGACTTGCGCTTCCAAGAGCGCGGCGGTCAATTGCTTGACCATGGCAGCCTGCGCGGTGATGTAAACGGAAGAGATCGGGTTGCGCTTCTGCGGCATGGTCGAGGAGGAACCGCGGCCCTGGTGGAACGGCTCGAAAACCTCTTCCACTTCGGTCTGCATCATGAGCTTCACGTCGAAGGCGATCTTGCCGCAGGTGCCGGTGACGAGGCCGAGGAAGCAGCCGACCTCGGCGATGCGGTCGCGCACGGTGTGCCAGGAAATGTCGGGCTGGCCGAGCTTGAGCTCCTTACACAGCTCGACCTGGCATTTCAGGCCGTCCTTGCCGAGCGAGGACAGCGTGCCGGCGGCGCCGCCAAATTCGCCGACCAGCACGCGCGCACGCAGTTCCCTGAGACGCTGCTTGTGGCGCTCGAAGGCGCCGAGCATGGTTGCCATTTTGTAGCCGAAGGTGATCGGCACGGCCTGCTGCAGGTTGCTGCGCCCGGCCATGGGCGTGTCGCGATACTTCTTGGCCAGTCTGGCGAGCGCGTCGGCGATTGCCGCGATATCGGCTTCCAGGAGATCGAGCGCCTCGCGCATCTGCATGACGGTGGCGGTGTCGGTGATGTCCTGCGTGGTGGCGCCCCAATGCGACCATTCGCCGAGCGTGCCTTTGCACAGCTTGACCAGTTGCTGCACCACCGGCAGCACCGGATAGCCGATGCGCTCGGTCGCCTCCTTCAGCTTGGCCATGTCGATCAGCTTGGCGTCGCAGTGGCGCACGATCTCGGCGGCGGCGTTTTTCGGGATGATGCCGAGCCGGCCTTGCGCGCGCGCCAGCGCCGCCTCGAAGTCGAGATATTTCTGCACGCGGTTCTCGTCCGACCACACACCGCGCATCGCCGGCGTCGTGAAAATGTCGCGGAATACCGCGGAATCGAGGATGGTCGAGGGCATGGTGGCTCCTGCTGGCCGGTGGTCGGCGCTGTGCTAACCTAAGCGGGATAGCCATTACAATAGAAGCGTCCGGGAGACCCGCATGAACGTCAGA
Source organism: uncultured Alphaproteobacteria bacterium (assembly GCA_963739825.1). GTDB lineage: Bacteria > Pseudomonadota > Alphaproteobacteria > Rhizobiales > Xanthobacteraceae > Pseudolabrys. The sequence continues at coordinate 518,274 of CAVUBU010000001.1, read as the reverse complement.
GCCGAAACCCAGCGCAGCTTCAAACTCGAGCCGGTGCATCCCAAGCCGGAAGAAGCGCACACCATGCCCTACGCCCCGGCGGTGCATATCGTCGGCGCCTGCGACCTGATGTTCCTGTCCGGCGCCACGCCCTCGCCGCTTTATCACAAGCATCCGCATGTGGAGGCCGAGCACGTGCATCCGCACTCGATCGAGGAGCAGACCACGCGCGCCATGGAAGCGATCAAGTCGATCCTCGATCACACCGGCGCAAGCTGGCGCGACGTGGTGAAGGTGACAAAATATTTGACCGACTTCCGTGAGGCCGATGCCATGCATGCCACCATGGCGAAATATTTCGGCGACTGGCGGCCGGCCTCGACCACGGTGTGCATCAACCAATTGTCGTCGCCAGGCGCGCGCATCGAGCTCGACATGATCGTGGCGTTGCCGAAGAAGGCGTAAAGCGTGCAGCGCGTACTCTTTTCCTCTCCCGTGGGGGGAGAGGGTGCCCGAGCGGAGGCGAAGCCGAGCGAGGGCGGGAGAGGGGTGCTTGTTTACGCTTGCGGAAGTAATACCCCTCTCCGGGCTTGCGCTCGCCACCCTCTCCCTCAAGGGGAGAGGGGAAGTGAGAATGCCGAGCGCGAGTGCCTAACTACCCCAATTGCTCCTTCATCCAATCCGCGCTCTGCGAGCGCCAGCTGTAGGCGCGGTTGGTGGCGATGTGATTGCCGTCCTCGACGATCATCAGTTCCACCGGCCCCTTGACTTCGCGCGCCAGCCGCTCGGCGTCGGCGGCCGGCACCAGGCGGTCGAGCCGCCCGTTGACGATGTAAATCGGCACCGTGATGTTCTGCGCCACGCCGACCATCGACAGCTTGGAGATATTCTTGACCGCTTCGGCATCCGAGGCCGCGTGCGAGCGCGAACGGATCGCCTCACGCGTGAGCTGCGGCAGCGTGTCCCAGGCTTTGGAGAACTCGAACGGCCCGCCGAGCGCGATGCAGGCCTTGATGCGCTTTTCGAACGCGGTGGCGCGCGGCGAATAGTAACCGCCGAGGCTGACGCCCCACATGCCGATGCGCGAACTATCGAGATCGCGCCGAGTCTCCACGTAGTCGAGCACGGCGTGCGCCGGCACCTCGTAGTCGCCGCGGATGGCGAAATCGTATTGTGCCTCGCCCTGGCCGGGACCTTCGAACACCAGCGTGGCAATGCCGCGTGCCAGAAACGGAACTTCGTAGGCGTCGGTCTCCTCCTTGGTCGAGTCGAGACCGACCGCCATGATCACCACCGGCGGCTTGGCGATGCCCTTCGGCTTGCGCAGGATGCCGGCGAGAAATTTGCCTTCATACGGGATCTCGACGCGTTCGCCCGGCGGATCGAGATAGGGCAACGCCGCCTGGCGGCAGGCGATCTGCTTTTTGTGCGCGGCCTTCATCTGCGCCTGGTCGCGCGTGAACAGGAACGAGGCGAAGTGATAGTAGAGTCCGGCGCGTTGCAGGCATTCGCCGGCGGTGAGGAAATGTTTCTTGGCGAGCGCCTCGCGGCCAAGCTGCTCGTGATGCGCGGCGCGCGCCGACCAAACCTTGCACCAGTCGTCATAGGAAGCGAGCGAGCCGGTGAGCTCCTCGAAGTCGGTCAGCACCACGCCGTTGGCCATAAAGCGCGGGCCCCAATGCGCGATCGCGGCCTGGACGATAGGGTCGGAAGACATGCGGATTTTCCTTGCGATGAGTTAGTCGGTCTTCTCGTCGCGGCGATACCAGGGCATGAACCGCCGGGTGCTCCAATTCACCAGCAATTCGAAACTGACACCGAAGGCGGCGAGCAGCAGCACGCCGACGAAAGCCTCGTTGTGCCGGTAGGAGCGCGAGTTGTAGAGAATGTAATAGCCGAGCCCGCCGATCGACAGGAAGAATTCCGCCACCACCGCGCCGATCAGCGCGCGGCCGGCGGCCAGGCGAAAGCCGGCGAGTAGATAGGGCATCGACGCCGGCAATACGATCTCGCCTAGCATGCGCAGCCGGTTGGAGCGGAACGAGCGCGCGACCTCGAGAAATTCGCGCGGCACTGAGCGTGCGCCATCGGCGACATTGATGATGATGGAAAAAATTGCGGCGAAGATGATGGTCGCGATCCGGGTCGTCGCGGAATAGCCGAACCACAGCGAGAACAGCGGCAGCACCACGATCATTGGCATGGCGTAGAAGCTATTGATGTAATGGCGGAAACCGCGCTCGACCGCGGGGCTGCGGCCCATCAGCAGGCCGATGATGGTGCCGAACACCAGCGCGACGGCAAGGCCTTCGGCCACCGCCGCCAAGGTCGCAGCCGTGGCCGTCTGGAAGGCCGGGTCTACGATCACGCGCGGAATCGCCATCGCCACCGTGGTCGGCTTGGCCACATAGGCCGGGGCATAGGCTCGCACCACCAGTTCCCAGAGCAGAAGGATCGCCAGCCCGGTGATGAAGCGCGGCAGAAAGGTGCCGAACAAACGGCTGCTGGAACCGGCGGGCTTTACCGCTGCCGCAGCCGGAGCAGAGACGCCGATGGTGGATTCCGTCATCGTCAATTTCCTTGGCGCATGATCTTTTCCGAAAACCGATGCCCACTTTTCGGGATCATGCGCTATTGTCTCCAGCGCGCGAAATGGCGTTCGATCTTAAGACCGAGCCGCATCAGCCCGACGCCGATCAGCGCGATCACCAGGATCGAGGCGAAAACGCCGCCGGTATCGAAATTTTGCGAGGCCGCCATGATGAGCTGGCCGAGGCCGGTGGCGCTTAAGAAGAATTCCGCCGCGATCATGCCGACCAGCGCGCGGCCGATCGCCTGGCGTACGCCGGTCATGGCGTAGGGCAGCGTGTAAGGCAGCATCACCTCGCGCCACAGCGCCCATTCGTTGGAACGGAACGAACGCGCCACCTCGATCAGTTCCGGCTTGATGCTGCGCGCGCCTTCCACCGTATTGTAGATCACCGGGAACACCGCAAACAGGAAAACCACCAGCACCTTGGGCGCGAAGCCGAAGCCCATCATCGACAGGATGAAGGGGATGAGTGCAACCAGCGGCGTCGAGTAGATGATCATGATATAGGGCTCGATGCCGATCCGCAGTACGCGCACCCGCGCCAACAGCATGCCGAGCGGCATGCCGATGACGAGCGCGAGGATGAAACCGCTGAGGAAAAGCTGCGCCGAATCGAGAAATTGGTGGATGAATTCGCCGCTGCGCACCAGCTGCCAGAGCTGCACGACGGTGGCCGAGAACGGCACCATGAAAGCCTGGCTGGTGCTGCGGCCGGCGATCTCCCAGAGCGCGATGCCGGCGATCAGGCTCACCCAGAACGGCAAATGGCGGCGGATGTAGGTTTGCACGGGTGCTCGTTACTCCGCTGTCCTCGCCATCATTTCAGGTGTCATCGCCCGCGCAAGACGGGCGATCCAGTAGCCCCTGCGCTGAAGCTCAAGCATGAGCCGCCGGGCATGCTGGATCGCCCGCCTTCGCGGGGATGACGCTACGCGTTACTTCACCATCGCGTTGGCGTCTTTCCAGACGCTGGGGTCGACCAACTGCTCATAAGTCACCGGCTCCTTGTCGGCCTTGATGGCGCCGATCTTCTTCATCAGTTTGGCGGTGGCTTCGAGCTTGTTGCGCGGCAGGCCGTCGTCATGTTGCGCCCAGAAATTGATGCTGAGGAACTGCTCCAACGCGGCCTTGGCGACTTCCTTACTGTGGCCGGTGGCCATGCAGGCCTCGGCCACCGCGTCGACATTCTTCGGGTCGGCCATGTAATGCGCCGCGTCAATCATGCCGGCGACCGCACGCACATAGGCGTCGCGGTTGGCGGCGAGCTTGTCCTTGCGCACCACCATCATCAGGTAATGGCTGGTCGGGCTGGTTTCCTTCAGCCGTTGCATGATCTCCAGGTTTTTGCCCTGCACCTTGATCTCGGCCATGTCGTCAAGATGCAGCACGCCGTAGGCCAGACGGCCGGCGATCATGGCTTGCGCGGTGCCGCCGCCGAGCGCGACCTGCTTGGTGTCTTCGATCTTGGCGCCGGGGCAGGCGGCCAGCATCGAGCGCAGCGCCACCGAACGGGCGCCGCCGACCGAGTCGACGCCGACTTCCTGGCCCTTGATATCCTCGCACTTCTTGCCTTTTTCGGTGGTGCCGATGACCCAGTCCGGGTTTGGCATGCCGAATACCGCGACCAGCGGCACGCCGGCATTGGAAATCTGATTGATCACCGGCGGAGTTGGCGACCAGGAGAAATCGGCGTCGCCGGCGACCACGGCGCGCGCCGCCGCGGTGCCGTTGTCGAACGGGCGAATAGTGACGTCGACGCCGTACTTCTTGAAGAAGCCCTGCTTGACGGCGATATAGTTGAGCATCACGGAAAAGATCGGCGGGATGCCGGGCAGCGCGGCGGTGAGTTTCTTGTCCTGCGCGGCCGCCGGTGAAGCCGGCGCGGCCAGCATGGCGGCGAGTAGGCCGAGGCCGGCCAGCAGATTTGCCGTTCTACCAAACATTGAATTCCTCCCTTGTTCATTGACGGTTTTTTGAACTCAGCGTTCGAGTTGGAATTCGGCCTCGCGCGCTTCCCGCATCAGCGTGCTCCACACCTGCTCGCGCAATTCGGCAAAACGCGGCTCGCGCAGCGTTGCCCGCGTGCGCGGATGCGGCAAGTCGATGGCGATGGTTTCGTGGATGCTCGAAGGCCTGCCCTTGAGCACGATGACCCGGTGGCCGAGCAGCACCGCTTCCTCGATCGAATGGGTGACGAAGACCATGGCGGTCGGCCGTTCGTCCCAGATGCGCAGCAACTCGAATTGCAGGATCTCTCGCGTCTGCGCGTCGACCGCGGCAAACGGCTCGTCCATCAGCAGCACGTTCGGTTCGACGGCGAGCGCGCGCGCCAGTCCGCAGCGCTGCTGCATGCCGCCGGACATCTGATAGGGGAACGCGGCCTCGAAGCCGCCGAGGCCGACCAGTTTGATGAACTCCGGCACCTTGCGCTCGATCTCCGCCTTCGGCGCGCCGGCCATGCGCAAGCCGTAGGCGACGTTGTCGGACACCGTCTTCCACGGGAACAGGCCGAAATGCTGGAACACCATGGCGACGCCGGCGATCGGCTCTTCGACGCGCTCGTGGCCGACCCAGATCTCGCCGGCATCGTGCGGCAATAGACCGTCGATGCAGCGCAGCAGCGTGGTCTTGCCGCAGCCGGATGGGCCGACCACGGCGACGATCTCACGTTCGGCCACGTCGAAACTGATGTCGCGGAACACTTCGAGCGTGCCGTAGCGCTTGGCTAGGTTCTTGACGCGAATGCGCGGCTCGCCGGTGGCGCCTTGCGAAGCAGGCGGGCGAATGGCGGATGCCGCCGTTGTTTGACTTGTCACTCGGCGGCCTGTGTTGTGGGTTTGTTGTTGATCTTGGCCCAATAGTCGGCGGCCTGCTTCGAGCGTTGCAGCGCTTGCGCCGTCTCGAATCCGGGCGCCATCGAACCGTCAGTGCCGGCGAGTATCTGGTGGTGCTCGATGTTCAAGGTGCGCAACCAGCGCTGCTGGCCCATGGTGATGGCGACAAAATAGCCGATCTCGACCAGTTCCGGCTCGCTGAAATTCTTGTGCAGGCGCGCCCAGAACGCTTCGTCGGTGGGCAAATCCCAGGTAATTGCCTCGGCATAGGCCAGCGCGGCCTTTTGTCGCTCGTCATAGCGCGGCGAACTCTCGAAATTGATCAGCTCGGAATAGTCGTCTTCCTTGAGGCCGGCCTTGGCCGCCTTGATCGAGCGCTGGTTACCGCAGAACTCGCACAGTACCGAGCGCGAGACATAGATGCGGCACAGCTCCTTGATGCTGTGATCGGCGACGCCGTTCTTGAATACGTCGCGCCAGGTATTGGCGAACGACCAGAATGTTGCCGGCACATGAGCGCGCACCGCCTGGCTTTCCGGCCGTGGCGTACCCTCCCGCGCGCAACGCTCGAACTCGGCGATCATGGCCGGGTCGCTGACCGTCACCGGATCGACATAGCTAATCCGCGGTTTTGACATCGACGATGGCTCCCCAGACAAGTTGTTATGGTGCGTCGGTTGCGGATGCGACGCTTGTTGTGACGCTGATTGCATGTTGCCGCAACCGCGCCGTACGGGCAACGCCGCTGGCATGTTCCGGTAACCCTATTTAGACGCGCCAATCTTGCGTCTGCGCCGGCGGGCGGCGGCGCAGTGTGGGCACGCGCCCCCGTGTTTGTTTGGTTTTCCGCGCGCGCAAGAAATCGTTAGGCTCAATCAATCGTTACGGGCCGAGTACAGTTACCATGCAGTATTGTTAATTTCGCGAAAGGTTACTCTAAAGTTGATCCGGTGCCGGTGACCGATCGTAAACAATAGTAATTCAGCCACTCTTCAGCATAGTCCGAAGTGCGTCCCCGATATTAGCAATTGAATACTTCATTCCTCCTAGTCTCCCGCAAGGCCACAACAGCGACATTTCAGGTCGCGTCAAACGGGGACAAAAGCCTTGCGTGCCAGCACCATCGTCATGATCGGGTTCGCCGTCGTGTTCGGCTTGCTCGCCGTGTTCATCGCCCAGGCCTGGCTCAACAACCAGGCCAACTTGCAGGCGAGGAATTTGGAGGCGAACAAGCAGACGACAGCGATGCAAACCGTCGTCGTTGCCAAACAGCCGCTGCGTTTCGGCGCCGAGCTCAATGCCTCGATGCTGGCGGAAGTACCGTGGCCGGCGGAATCGATGCCGAGCGGTGCTTTCGCCAAGATCGCTGACGTGTTGAACGGCGGCCGCCGCGTGGTGCTCACCGCGATCGAGCCGAACGAGCCGGTGCTCGCACTCAAGATCACCGGACCGGGACAGCGCGCCACGCTGTCGTCGCTGGTGCACAAGGGCATGAAGGCGGTCACCATCCGCGTCAACGACGTCGAAGGCGTCGGCGGCTTCGTGCTGCCCGGCGACCGCGTCGATATCGTGCTCACGCGCCAGATCGACAAGGGTTCGGCCACCACCGAAGTTGTGCTGCAGAACGCGCGTGTACTGGCGGTCGACCAGAGCGCCGATGAGCGCGTCGCCAAGGCGGCGGTGGCGAAATCGGTCACGCTCGAAGTGAGCACGATGGAAGCGCAGAAAGTCTGGCTGGCGGCTTCAGTCGGCAATCTGTCGCTGCTGCTGCGCAAAGCGGGCGAAACCGCCGAAACGAAGACGCGCAAGGTCACGCTCAACGATTTGAGCGGCAATGAGCCGATCAACACCAACACCGGCAAGCTCGAATCCACGACGGTGGTGGTCACGCGTGCGGCGGCCAAGCAGGAATACACCGTACCGGTCGAAGGCAGTCGTGGGGACATGACGACGACCGGTCAGAGCGTTGGCGTCCGCTGAGTGCGGGCATGGGCTTAATCAAGGGTGGGGAGTGTGTGTCGTGAATAACAAAAATGAATTTGCCGCCGGCTTTGCCTGGCGGCGCTCGGACAGGACCACGGTTGCCGGCGCCTGGCTGCGCGATCTGGCGATCGCCTTGGGCGTGGCATTGGCGGCGACGTTTCTGGCCATGGCCGGCGATGCCCGCGCGCAGGACCGCATCATCCAAATCACCGGCAGTAACCACACCGCCATGGTGATGGTCACCATCGGCAAGTCGCAGGACGTGCGCACCGGCACCAGCTTCGTCGACGTCATGGTCGGCGATCCGGAGGTCGCCGACGTCAATCCGCTCACCGATCACACAATCTCGATCCTGGGCAAGAAGATCGGCACCACCCGCGTGCAGGTCTATGCCGAGGGCAAGAAGCTGATCGGCATCTTCGACGTCGAGGTGTCCTACGACATCACCCGGCTGACCAACGAGCTCAAGCGCCGCTTCCCAGGTTCGAAACTGCAGGCGTCCTCGGTCAATGGCCGCATCATGCTGTCGGGCGACGTCATCGACGCCGCCACCCTCGACAAGGCGGTCACCATCGCGCGCCAGTTCGGACCGGAGATCATCAATTCGGTGTCGGTGATGTCGCCGCAGCAGGTGATGCTGGAAGTGCGCTTCATCGAGATTTCACGCACCGCCGGCCGCGATCTGGGCGTGCAGTGGAACCGCTTCGGCGGCAACAGCACGACCAATATCGGCTCGCGCCAGCCGGCCAACAACCTGCCGATCACCTCGCCGACCAGCAATTCCAATATCCCGGTCGGCGAAGTGGCTGCCGGCGTGTTGTCCGGCGGCTCGCCGTTCGGTTTTGCGCTCGCCCGCATGATCAGCAATGGCACCACGATCGACGTGCTGATCAATGCGCTTGAGCAGAAGGGCATTGCCCGCAGTCTGGCCGAGCCCAATCTGGTCGCGCTTTCGGGCGATACCGCGAGCTTCCTGGCCGGCGGCGAATATCCGATTCCGGTGGCCGGCAGTCTCGGGAGCGTCACCGTCGATTATAAGAAATACGGCGTCGGCCTCGCCTTTACGCCGACCGTTCTTGGCCACGGCTTGATCAACCTGAAGATCGAGCCGGAGGTGAGCCAGATCGACACCACCCACACGGTGGCGGTGGCCACCGGCGTTTCGGTGCCGGCGCTGACCGTGCGCCGTGCCTCGACCACCATCGAGCTGCGCGACGGCCAGAGCTTCATGATCGGCGGGTTGCTGCAAACCGACAACAAGAACCAGATCGAGCAACTGCCGTGGCTCGGCAGCGTGCCGGTGCTGGGCGCGCTGTTCTCTTCGAAGTCCTATCAGCAGAACCAGACCGATCTCGCCATTATCGTGACGCCGCGGCTGGTTCGCCCGATGCGGCCGGGTGATAGCGTCAGGGTGCCGACCGACGACACGCTGCCGCCCAGCGATGCGGATTTCTTCCTGCTCGGAAAATCCGAGGTCTCGCGCGCACCGGCGCCCGCACTCACACCCGCCACGGCGCGCGTCGCCGCCGCCAGCGGCCGTCCGTTCACCGGTCACATGCTCGATCTGCCGAAGGGAGTATCCGATGCGGCCATCCAATAAGATGCTGCGCACGCTTGCACTCGCCGCGTTGCTCGCCGCGCTCGCCGGCTGTTCGGAATATCTCGATCGGCGCGAAACCATCTCGCTCGGCGGCGGCAATTCCGTTGCCACCAACGAGGTGAGCCAGATGGTCGATCCCTGGCCGCGCGCCAGCGCCAACCGCAATATTGGTTTCGACGGCGCGAAGATGGAAACCGCCATTGAGCGCTATCGCACCAATCGCGTGATCCCGCCGCAAGGCATCGGCACGTCGGCCAGCTACTCGCCGAGCTCAGGCAGTCAGAACAATACGGCGCCGGTCGGACCGACCGTGGTCCAGTCGGCGGCGCCAGTGAAGTGAACGGGCTAATCGAATCATGCTTCTAGGACGCAACCAAACTCCCGATTCGGATCGAACCCGCGTGGTCGTGCTCACCGCCGACGCCGAGTTCGACCGTTCCGTGCGCGCCACGTTCGGCGCCTCGAACGCGATCGATCTCGTCATGGTGTCCGGCCGGATTACCGAGCAATGCGACGCGCTCGACATCGAGGGCGCCACCGTCGTGGTGATCGATCTCGATGCCGGGCGCGACGAGGAACTGAACGCGCTGGCGAAGCTGATGGCGCGCGTGCGCGCCCGGCCGCCGGTGATCGCGGTAACGCAGAGCTTCGACGCAACCGTCGCCCGCACGCTGTTGCAAATGCGGGTCGCCGACTTCCTGGTCAAGCCGGTGGCAGCGATTGATCTGGTGCGCGCCTGCGCGCATGTCGGCAAGAATGCCGCCGCCGGCGCCGAACCGATCGAAGCGCAGATCTACACCTTCCTGCCCGCCGTCGGCGGCGCCGGGGTGACCACGCTCGCCATTCAGACCGCGATGCTCATGCTCAACAGCGGTGGCCCGCGGGTGAAGCCTTCCACCTGCCTGGTCGATCTGAATTTTCAGCATGGCGCGGTCGCCGATTATCTCGATCTCGAGCCGCGCTTGAATCTGGCGGAAATCGAGCCGCGGCCGGACCGTCTCGACCGGCAATTGCTGGAGGTCATGCTCTCGCATCACGCCTCCGGCCTTGCCGTGGTCGCCGCGCCGAACCAGCCGGCGGAGATGCGATCGTTCGATCCCGACGTGGTGACGCGCCTGCTCGATCTGGTCTCCGCCAATTTCGACTACGTCGTGGTCGACATGCCGCGCACCTGGTTCTCCTGGACCGACAGCGTGCTGCTCGGATCGAACAAATTGTACATCGTCAGCGAAACCACCGTGCCCAGCCTGCGCCACGCCAAGCAATTGGTGGCGGCAATCAGGGAACGGCTGGGTGAGGGGCCGCATCCGCAGGTCATCGTCAACCGCTTCGCGCAGCGCATGTTCTCGGCGGGCCTGCGCCGCAGCGATCTCGAACAGACGTTGGGCGAGGCCTTCGCCGCGGCAATCCCCAACGACTATGCGCTGGTGCGCGAGGCGATCGACCGCGGCGTGCCGCTCGACGAGGTCAAGGCCGGCAACAAGATTACCGCGCAGCTCAAAAAGCTGGTGGTGGATTCCGTGGTCGACAAGCCGGTGGCGGAAGAAAAGGCCGCGGCACCGGTGAAGAAATTCAAGTTTTCCCTCGCGCAATAGCGCGATCCGAACAGTCGGCGGCGGTTTCGAAAATGATCGCGCAGCAACAAGAGGACTAAGCGATGGCCGGCCGTTTCTCAGCCCGACGCGCCGCTGCGCCAGACCTGCCGGCGATCGAAGAGCCGGTAACGTCCGCGCTCGCCGGCGTGTCCTGGACGGTGCTGCCGGAAGTGCCGGCGGACCAGGCGCCGCCGACGCAGCCGCAGGCGGCCGCCAATCCGCTGCTCAGCAACAAGCTGCTCGACGCCAAGGTGCGCCTGCATCGCCGGCTGATCGAGGAAATCAATCTTTCGGCGCTGGAAAAGCTGCCGGAGGAGGAAATCCGCCGCCACGTCCAGCAGCTGGTGTCGCAATACGTGCTGGGCGAGCGGCTGGCGCTCAACACCCAGGAACTCGCGGAGTTCGTCTCGGAAATTCTCGACGAGATGACCGGCCTCGGTCCGCTCGAGCCGCTGCTCAAGGACCCCAGCATCAGCGACATATTGATCAACGGCCACGAATGCGTCTATGTGGAGCGCGGCGGCATCCTTGAACCGCTGTCGGTGCGCTTCAAGGACGAGCAGCATCTGCTGCGCATCATTAATAAAATCGTGTCCGCGGTCGGCCGGCGGGTCGATGAATCGCACCCGCTGTGCGACGCGCGCTTGCTCGACGGTTCGCGCGTCAACGTCGCGGTGCGTCCGATCGGCGTCGACGGTCCGCTGGTGTCAATTCGTAAATTTTCCAAAAAGCCGCTCAATCTAAACAAGCTGGTCGACGTCGGTGCGCTGCGCCCGCCGATGGCCGAGCTGCTGGCGGCGGCGGTGAAGGCGCGCATCACCACCATCATTTCCGGCGGCACCGGTTCCGGCAAGACCACCATGTTGAACGCGCTGTCCGCCTTCATCTCGGAAAAAGAGCGCCTGATCACCATCGAAGACGCCGCCGAACTTCAGCTGCAGCAGCCACATGTCGGCCGTATGGAAACGCGGCCGCCCAATATCGAGGGCAAAGGCGAGATCCGCCAGCGCGAACTGGTGAAGAATGCGCTGCGTATGCGGCCCGACCGCATCATCCTCGGCGAGTGCCGCGGCGAGGAAGCCTTCGACATGTTGCAGGCGATGAACACCGGCCACGAAGGCTCGATGGCCACCATTCACGCCAACACGCCGCGCGACGCCATCTCGCGCCTGGAACAAATGATCGGCATGGCCGGCCTGCCGATGACGGTGGCCTCGATCCGCGGCCAGATCGCCGGCGCCATCCAGCTCATCGTGCAGTTGTCGCGTCAGTCCGACGGCAAGCGCAAGGTCACCTCCATTGCGGAAATTACCGGGCTGGAAGGCGACATCATCCAGATGCAGGAAATCTTCAAATATGTGCGCACCGGCACCGGGCCGGACGGCAGCGTGCAGGGCCATTTCTCGGCCACCGGCGTGCGCCCGCGCTTCCTTACCCATCTCACCAACCAGGGCGTCAAACTGCCCGGTAATTTTTTCGATCCCTCGCAGCAGCTATGAGCATGATCCCGAAAAGTGGACACCGGTTTTCGGAGAAGATCATACTCAAGGAAAAATGACACGCCATGTGGGATTTCAACCCGGTCTATCTGATTTATCTGCTGATCGGCCTCTCGGCGGCGATGTTCGCCGAAGGCATCTATCTGCTGTTCTACCAAAAGGCATCCTACCGCAATAACATCAACCGCCGCCTCAAGGTGATGGACGACAAGGCCGACCGCGCCGGCGTGCTGGTGCAGTTGCGGCGCGAGCGCGGACTGACCTCGAGCGGCGATTACCGGCTGCCGCTGGTCAGCCTCAATCGGCTCGTGCTGCAATCCGGCCTGACCGTCGGGTTCGGCCGGCTGATGCTGATCGTCGTGGCCGGCATGATCGCGGCGTTTGTGGCCACCATGGTATTCAACGGAAAACCGTTGCACGCCGTTATCGCGGCCTTGTTCTGCGGATTTGTGCTGCCTTTCATGGTGCTGAAGTTTCTGCGCGGCCGGCGGCAGAAGAAGTTCGCCGCGCAGTTCCCCGACGCCATCGACATCATCGTGCGCTCGCTGCGTGCCGGCCATCCGGTGCCGATCGCCATCAACATGGTGGCGCGCGAATTGTCCGACCCGATCGGCAGCGAGTTCGGCACCGTCACCGACGAAGTCACCTACGGCGCCGACCTCGAAAGCGCGATGCGCAATTTGTATTTCCGCGTCGGCACCGACGATCTGCCGCTGTTCGTCACCGCGGTCGCGATCCAGGGCTCCACCGGCGGCAATCTCGGCGAAATCCTGGAAAACCTGTCGGGCGTGATCCGGCTACGCTTCAAGATGCGCCGCAAGGTTCGCGCGCTGGCGGCGGAAGGCCGCGCCTCGGCACTGATCCTGTCGTCGCTGCCGATCTTGATGTTCGCGGTGATCAATTTCCTGGTGCCGAGTTTTTACGCCAGCGTCTGGGGAGAGGATTTGACCAAGATCGCGCTGGTGCTCGCCGGCTGCTGGATGGGCGTCGGCAATTTCATCATGTACCGCCTGGTCAATTTCAGGATCTGACCGATGGACATGTTGGCCTCAACGATCGCTACTTTGTCTCGCGACAGTTCCAGCATGCTGCTGGCGCTGTTGGTTTTCCTTGCCGCTGGCACCATGGCGTTCTCGGTGATGGCGTTCGCGCGCGTGCGCGGGTCGGTCAAGAAGCGCACCTCGCGCATCATGGACGACTTCGAGCAGGGTGTTAATGCCAAGCGCTCGTTGCGTTATTCCAGCCTGAAGGCGGTGGGCCAGTTGCTCGAATACACCACCAAGCACTATTCCGCGGCCAATGACGAGAACATGAAGGTGCTGCGCCGCCGGATGATCCAGGCCGGCATCTATGATCCGCGCGGCGTTGCTTTCTTTTTCATCGGGCGCACCGCGCTCGCCGTCGGCCTGGCCGGCGTGACATTCCTGCTGCGGCCGATGCTGATCTCGCACGGCTCTTCGTTCTTCTGGCTGATGTTGATCGTCGCCGGCATCGCCGGCTATATCGGTCCCAGCATGTATATCGACCGGCGCATTGCCGCCCGCAAAGTCGAGCATCGCTCCGGCTTCCCGGATTTCATGGACCTGCTGGTGGTATGCGCGGATTCCGGCCTGTCGATGGAGGCAGCGCTCGAGCGTGTCGGCCGCGAACTCGGCGACAGCTATCCCTCGCTGTCCGCCAATATCCACATGACCAATCTGGAAACCCGCGCCGGCCGCCCGCTCAAGGACGCGCTCGAGCGCTTCGCCGATCGGCTGGCGCTGGACGAGGCGCACGCCTTCGCCACCCTGATCAACCAGTCGATCGATCTCGGCTCCAGCATCACCGATGCCCTGCGGGTCTATAGCGACGACATGCGCCATAAGCGGCTCGCGCGCGCCGAGGAAAAGGCCTACGCGCTGCCCGCCAAGCTGTCGGTGCCGATGATGGTTTGCATCTTTCCGGTGCTGTTCGTGGTCATCTTGCTGCCGGTTTTCGTGCGCCTGCATGTCGGACATTACTTCTGATGGGCTGGCGCCGAAGTAGAGGGTGAAGAATTTCTTAACTAAGGTCTCCTAGTTTAGCGGGGGCCCCTATTGCGGGCGTTTCCGGCAGGCTTTGTCATGCGTATTGAAATTGCCCGAGCCCTGTTTGTTGTTGCGGCCGGCCTGTGGCTGGCGGGCTGCAGCACCTCGAGCAAACTCTCCGATTTACTCCAGTCCAAGACGCCAGGTGCGGATGCTTTCGCCGCCGCGCCGGCGGCCGACGGCAGCGCCGCCGGCAAGCCGCCGCCGCTCGGCGCGACGGCCGCCGAAGCCGGACTGCTCGGCAGCGATCCCAACGACGCCTTGAGCCTCGGCAAGCGGCAATACCGCGCCAATAATTTCGGGCTGGCGGAAAAATATTTCCGCCATGCGGCCGAACGGCATCCGCGCGACGCCGAGGCCTGGCTGGGATTGGCTGCGTCCTACGACCGCCTGCGCCGCTTCGATCTCGCCGACCGCGCTTACGCCCAGGCCATCGGCATTCTCGGACCGACACCCGAGATCCTGAACAACCAGGGCTATTCCTATATGCTGCGCGGCGACTACAAGCGCGCGCGCGAGAAGCTGGCTGCCGCCGAGCGCAAGGACCCCGGCAATAAATACGTGCAGAACAATCTGCAGCTGTTGGAAGACAGCTACCGCAAGGGCAAAGCCATCCAATAGGATTTGGCTTGCCGCGCCGGCAACTCGGTCGTGCGGCGCAATAAGTTCTAGACATTCCTGATTTTCGATATGAGCGCGCACGCGCCACAGCCGGTAGCGCGCGTGCGCCGTAAGGACTACGATTGTACCGTGGGCAATAAGACCGATGGCTCAACATCGGATCATCAGGGGGAAAACAACATGGCAAGCGCAGTGAATGCCGGCGCACGTCTCGACCGGCTGCCGATTTCGTCGTTCCACTACCGCATATTCTGGCTGGTCGGTGCCGGCATGTTCTTCGACGGCTACGATCTCTATGTCGCCGGCGGCGTGCTGGCGTCCGCGATCCAAACCAAGTTCTCCACGCTACCGCAGAACCTGCAATTCCTCTCCTGGACATTCATCGGCATGACGCTCGGCTCGCTGATCACCGGCTACGTTGGCGACGCCATGGGCCGGCGCTTCACCTATCAGATCAATCTCTTGATCTTCGGTCTCGCTTCGCTCGCCGCCGCCTTCGCGCAGGACATGACCCAGCTCATCGTCTGCCGCTTCATCCAGGGACTCGGCCTCGGCGCCGAGATCGTGGTCGGTTACTCGACGCTGACCGAATTCGTGCCGCCGAGGACGCGCGGCCGCTGGCTGGCGTTCATGGCGTTCCTGGTGGTGGCGGGATTCCCGGTCACCGCCATCCTGAGCTATCTGATCATCCCGCATTGGGGCTGGCGGCCGATGTTCATCATCGCCGGCATCGGTTCGCTGATCGTCTGGTATCTGCGCAAGCGGCTGCCGGAATCCCCGCGCTGGCTGGAATCGCAAGGGCGCAGCGCGGAAGCGGAAGCTTTGATGCAGTCAATCGAGAAGGAAGCGGCCACCGCCGGCGGGCTGCCGGCGCCGGTGATCACCGCTCCGGTCCCGCAGCTCACTGCGGCGGACATGCTGCGGCCGCCGATCCTGCAGCGCATGATCGTCGGAAGCTGGGTGCTGATAACAATCAACACGCTGATCTTCGGCTTCGTGATCTTCCTGCCGCAGTTCTTCCTGCGCCAGGGGCTCAATATCGCGCACTCGCTCGCCTACACCGTGGTGCTGTCGGCGGCCTCGCTGATCGGCTGCGCCGTCGGCGCCTACACCGCCGATTTCATCGGCCGGCGCTGGAGCATTATCGGCTCTTCCATCGTCACCATCGTGTTCGGCTTCGCCTATGCGCGCTTTAATGCGGCCTCCGACCCGGCGACCGTGCTGAGCGTGGGGTTCGTGCTCATCGTGGCGATCTATGTGCAGACCGCGCTGTTGTTCGGCGTCTACACGCCGGAACTGTTCCCGACCGAGATCCGCTTGCGCGCCAACGGCATCTGCAACACCATCGGCCGCGCGGCGACGGTGGTCTCGCCCTTTGTGGTCGGCTATCTGATGGTGCACTACAAGCTGCCCGGCGTGATCTGGCTGATGACCGGGCTCTTGGTGGTGCAGATTATCGTGGTTGCGGTCTGGGGCGTGGAGCCGCGCAACCGGGCGCTGGAGGATGTCGCCACCGCCAAGGCTTGATCGGAGCCCGGACGTGTTAAGCATCGGCCGTCCGGGCTACCGGGCGGCCGATGGCGTTCATAGATGGAAGGGCGTGGGGCGCGCGCTCGCGCAAGGAAAAACGCGGTCATGTTCAAT
The DNA here is from genome assembly GCA_963739825.1 of uncultured Alphaproteobacteria bacterium. Taxonomy (GTDB): domain Bacteria; phylum Pseudomonadota; class Alphaproteobacteria; order Rhizobiales; family Xanthobacteraceae; genus Pseudolabrys. The sequence continues at coordinate 501,860 of CAVUBU010000001.1, read as the reverse complement.
TCGTTTCGCAAGCTGATTTCCGAATTCGGCGAAGGCGGCAAGCATCCCAGCCAATTCGCGGAAGGCGATTACCGGTTGGCCGCCGCCGCCCTGCTGGTGCATGCGGCCGCCATCGACGGCTCGATCTCCGACGCCGAGCGCGCCAAGCTGCATGGGCTGATCAAGCAGCGCTTCAATCTGGACGACGCCACGACCGATGCATTGGTTGCCGAGGCCACCGCGGCCGAGCAGAAGGCGGTTGACCTTTTTCATTTCACCGCCCGGCTCAACCGCTCGCTCGACGAGCCAGGCCGCGCGCGCATGGTCGAAATGATGTGGCAAATTGTCTACACCGACGGGGTTGTCACCGAATTCGAGGATAATCTGATCTGGCGTGCCGCCGACCTGCTCGGCGTGTCGCGGCGTGAACGGATCGCGCTGCGCGAGCGGGTGTCGGCGTCCCGCGTCGGCGGAGGCAACGCAAAGCAATGAGCGGTTTGCGGCCCGTCACCGTGATCACCGGCGCCTCGGCCGGCATCGGCGTAGCGCTGGCGCGCGTGTTCGCGCGCAACGGCCATGAATTGGCACTGGTGGCGCGACGGGAAGACCGCTTGCGGGCGTTGGCCGAGGAAATTGCCGCGGCCGGCAGCGCCAAGCCGCTGGTGATCGTTGCCGACCTGCAACGCGGCGATGCCACCCGCACGATCGGCGAGGCGCTGGCGGCGCAGGGGGCCGAGCCGCAATTCATGGTCAACAATGCCGGCTTCGGCTTGGTCGGGGTTGCCGAAGCGCTCGACCGCGCCGAGCAGCTGGCGATGATCGACGCCAATATCCGTGCGCTTACCGAGCTGTCGCTCGCTTTTGTCGACAGCCTGGCGCGCCATCAAGGCGGCATTCTCAATGTCGGCTCGATGGCCGGTTTCCTGCCCGGTCCGGGCATGGCGGTCTATTACGCGACCAAAGCCTATGTGCTGTCGTTCAGCGAGGCGCTGCACAGCGAACTCAAACCGCGCGGCGTGCGGGTGAGCGTGCTCTGTCCGGGCCCGGTGCCGACCGAATTCGCGGCACGCGCCGGCATTTCTAAAAGTGTGGCCCCGGGCCTCCTCACCCAGAGCGCGGAGCAGGTGGCGGAAGCCGGCTACCGCGGCTTGATGCAGGGGCAGCGGACAATCGTGCCGGGCCTTGCCAACAAGCTGGTCGCCCTGCTGATCCGCGTCTTTCCGCGCCGGGCGCTGCTGGCGGTGGTGGACCGCCGCCAGCGTCGGCGCAGGTCCGCGCAATTGTCATAGCCGATAGCGGCTGGCGATATTGCAAACGCCGCCAAAGCGGCTACAACTCGGGAGTTGCGCACAAGCGTGCGCCGAACCGCCATGTTGAAGCCGGTCCTTCTCATCCTGCACCAGGAACATTCCTCGCCCGGCCGCGTCGGCCAGGCGCTGAGCAGGCTCGGCTATCCGCTCGACATCCGCCGCCCGCGTTTTGGCGATACGCTGCCGGAGAGCATGGACGCACATGCCGGCGCCGCGATTTTCGGCGGCCCGCAAAGTGCCAACGACAATGAGGAATTCATCCGCCGCGAGATCGACTGGATCGGCGTGCCGCTGCGCGACAAGAAACCTTATCTCGGCATCTGCCTCGGCGCCCAGATGATGGCGCGCCATCTCGGCAGCCGCGTCTTTTCGCACCCGCAAGGCCATGCCCAGGTCGGCTATTATCCGATCCGCCCGACGCCGGCCGGGCTCAAGCTTTGCCGCGAGTGGCCGGATCACGTCTATCAATGGCACCGCGAGGGCTTCGACTTGCCGGCCGGCTGCGAACTGCTGGCCGAGGGCGACGATGCCTTTTCCGTGCAGGCGTTCCGCTACGGCACCGGCTATGCGCTGCAGTTCCACCCGGAAGTGACGCACGCCATGATGTATCGTTGGCTGGTGCGCGGCGCCCATCGCATGGAGCTGCCCGGCGCCAAGCAACGCGCCGAACACGTCGCCGACCGCGCCGTGCACGACCATGCCTCGCGTAACTGGCTCGCCGCCTTCATCGATCACTGGATTGGGCGCAAGATTGCGGCCGAATAAAAAGCCCGTCTTCGCCCTACGGGCTACGACGGGCAACCTTCGCGGGTCTAGACTGGCTTGCCAACCCGTCACAGTCCGCTTTCGCTAAAGCTTCGGCGGACACTCGCCTGGCGAAGGCCTTGCTCGCCGAAGCCTTGGCGAAGGCGAGTGGTGGAGCCGAGGGGATTTGAACCCCTGACCTCCTCATTGCGAACGAGGCGCTCTCCCAACTGAGCTACGGCCCCGCCTCAAGCGCAACGATGATTTTGCGCGATTTTCGGCGAGTGGGCGCCATTTAGGGCCAGGGTTTAGGCCTGTCAAGGATGCCGCCCGCGCGCACCGGCCGCCGCCGGTTCGGCTTGTTCAAGCCGGTGCGACCCGCTAGTTTCCGCCCACCTCGAACAGGCGGACGCCCATGCGCGCGGTTCTCGATATCGTTCTGCTGATCCTGCAAATCTATATCTGGATGTTGATCGCTGCCGCCGTGCTGTCCTGGCTGGTCGCGTTCAACGTGGTCAACACCCGCAACCAGGTCGTCCACATGGTCGGCGACTTCCTGTACCGCCTCACCGAGCCGCTGCTGCGCCCAATCCGTTCCATGCTGCCTAATCTCGGCGGCATCGACGTATCGCCGGTGATCCTGATCCTGCTCATCCTGTTGCTGGAAAACGTGATCGTCCGCTACATTTACCCCTACGTTTTTTAGCGTGACGACGGCGCGGCCATGGTCGGCGATGGCCGGCGGCGTCGCGCTCGCCGTGCGGCTGACCCCAAAAGGCGGCCGCGATGCCATCGACGGTATCGAACAGTTGGCCGATGGCCGCAGCGTGCTCAAGGTGCGGGTACGGGCGGCGCCGAGCGAGGGCGAGGCGAACGCGGCGCTGGTCAAGCTCATCGCCAAGGCGGTCGGCGTTCCAGCGCGCGACGTCGTGCTGGCGGCGGGCGCCACCGCCCGCATCAAGCGGCTGACACTATCGGGCTACGGCCCAACATTGATCGCAGCGCTGGAGAAGATTTGCGCGGCGCGCTAAGACTATCCCATGACTGCACGCATCATCGACGGCAAGACGATTTCGGCCGATCTGCGCGGCAAGGTAACCGACGCGGTGCATCGCCTGCGCCGCGACCGCGGCATCGTGCCGGGACTGGCGGTCGTGCTGGTCGGCAAGAATCCGGCGAGCGAAGTCTATGTCCGCAACAAGTCAAAGGCGGTGACCGAGTCCGGCATGCATCCGTTCGACCGGCATTTGCCGGAGAGCGTGAGCGAAGCCGAACTGCTCGATCTGATCGCCGAACTCAATGCCGACGTGCAGGTGAACGGAATCCTGGTGCAATTGCCGGTACCGAAACATATCGATTCGCATAAAATTATTGCCGCCATCGATCCGGCCAAGGACGTGGACGGGTTCCATCCGATCAATGCCGGCCGGCTCGCCAGCGGGCTGCCGGGCATGGTGCCGTGCACGCCGCTCGGCTGCATCGTGCTGGCCAAGACCGTGCGCGCTTCGCTCGCCGGCCTGGAGGCGGTGGTGGTCGGCCGCTCCAACATTGTCGGCAAGCCGGTGGCGCAACTGCTGCTGGCGGAGAATGCGACGGTGACCATCGCCCATTCCAAGACCGCCGACTTGCCGGCGGTGTGCGGGCGCGCCGATGTACTGATCGCGGCCATCGGGCAACCCGAATTCGTACGCGGCCACTGGATCAAGCCGGGCGCCACCGTGATCGATGTCGGCATCAATCGCATTGCGGGCGCGGGCGGCAAGGCGCGCCTCGTCGGCGACGTCGCTTATGCCGAGGCCAGGGAAGTTGCCGGCGCGATCACGCCGGTACCGGGCGGCGTCGGGCCGATGACCATCGCCTGCCTGTTGCTCAATACGCTCACCGCCGCTTGCCTGCAGAACGGCCTGCCGGCGCCGGCGATATAATCCTCATGGTGAGGAGCGCGGCGAAGCCGCGCGTCTCGAACCATGAGGCCACAAAATCACGGGCCTTCGTCCTTCGAGACGCCCGCTACGCGGGCTCCTCAGGATGAGGTTCAAAGTTTTGAGCAAATTAGCAGCGACGCCTCACTGCCAGGCGTAGGCAACCTTATCGAGCGTCTTGTTGCCGAAGCGCTCGGAAGAACGGGCGACCGCGCGGCCGCCGAGCGCGCGATAAAATTCCACCGCCGGCTCGTTATCCGACAGCGCCCACACTACCAGGCTCTTCAAGCCGCTCTGCGTGAGATCCTTACGCGCAGCCGAGAACAAGCGGCGGCCGAAGCCCAGCCCCTGGAACTCGGGACGCAGATAAAGCTCGTAGACCTCGCCGTCGTAGAACAGGCTGCGCGCGCGGTTGCGTCCGTAATTGGCGTAGCCGGCAACCTGTTCGCCGAATTGCAGGATGGTGATGCGGCTGCCTTTGCGGATGGCCGAGTCCCACCAGTCCGGTCCGCGCCGGTTGATCAGCTTGTCGAGCTCGTTGCCCGGGATAATGCCCTGATAGGCGGTCCGCCAAGCCTCGTCATGGGTCGCGGCAACGTCGGTTGCGTCGGCGGCCTTGGCGCGGCGAATCTCTATGAGGGTCGTACTCATTTCGGAATTGAAGCAACGAACCTCGCGCGCTTCAAGCCCTATGATTAATGATCGGTTACCGGTGTGGATTACTGGCCACAGGACGGCGAAAAACACGCTGTGGCTGCTGAAAAATCGTGCCGATGGCGCGCGGCAGTGCGCGAACCTTGGTCATGTGCTGCGTTCGCGGCGTGCCGGCGGTATCGGCGGCGCGGCTGGTGATTCGATTCGCCGGATTCGAATCGTCCCAATTTAGGACACCACCGGCGCCCGCGACCCGCGCCGGGTGGACCTTACACCGCCTCGGCGGCGGCGGCGCGCGCGCGGTCTTCCCGCTTGCGCTCGGTCTCGTCGAGCAGCTTCTTGCGCAGCCGGATCGACTTCGGAGTCACCTCGACCAATTCGTCGTCCTGGATATAGGCTAGCGCCTTTTCCAGCGTCATGCGGATCGGCGGCGTAAGGCGGACCGCTTCATCCTTCGAGGTGGTGCGGATGTTGGTGAGCTGCTTGCCCTTGAGCACGTTGATCACGAGATCGTTGTCGCGGGTATGCTCGCCGACGATCATGCCGCGGTACACCTTCCAGCCTGGCTCGATCATCATTGGGCCGCGGTCTTCCAGATTCCACAATGCATAAGCGACCGCCTCGCCCTGGTCGTTGGAGATCAGCACGCCATTGCGGCGGCCCTGGATCGGACCCCGATGCGGCTCGTAAGCGTGGAACAACCGGTTCATGATGGCGGTGCCGCGCGTGTCGGTAAGCAGTTCGCCCTGGTAGCCGATCAAGCCGCGCGTCGGCGCGTGGAATACCAGCCGCAGGCGGTGGCCGCCGGACGGCCTCATCTCCAGCAACTCGGCTTTGCGCTCCGACATCTTTTGCACGACGATGCCGGAATGAACTTCGTCGACGTCGATGACGACTTCCTCGATCGGCTCCAGCACATCGCCGGTCTTCGGATCGTCGCGCAGCAGCACTTTCGGCCGCGACACCGAAAGCTCGAATCCCTCGCGCCGCATGGTCTCGATCAGGATGCCGAGCTGCAATTCGCCGCGCCCGGCGACCTCCATGGAATCCTTCTCGTCCGATTCGCGCACGCGTAAAGCCACGTTGCCTTCCGCCTCACGCAGCAACCGATCGCGGATCATGCGGCCGGTGACCTTGCTGCCTTCGGTGCCGGCGAGCGGAGAATCGTTGACGCGGAAGATCATCGCCAGCGTCGGTGGATCGATCGGTTGCGCCGGGATCGGCGTTTCCACCGCCGGATCGCAGATCGTCATCGCCACCGTCGCGTTCGGCAGTCCGGCGATGGCGACGATGTCGCCGGCTTCCGCCTCGTCCACCGGCACGCGCTCTAGTCCGCGGAAGGCCAGCAGCTTGGTGATGCGGCCGCTCTCGATCAGCTTGCCGTCGTGGTCGAGCACCTTCACCGGCTGGTTGGGCTTTGCCGACCCGGAGGTGATGCGGCCGGTAACCAGGCGGCCGAGATAGGGATTGGCCTCCAGAATGGTGCCGAGCAGGCGGAACGGCCCTTGCTCCACCACCGGCGGTTTGACGTGGCTGAGGATGAGATCGAACAGCGGCTGCATGCCGTCGTTGTGCGAGCCGTCGAGCTTGGCCGCCATCCAGCCTTGCTTGGCCGAGCCGTAAAGGATCGGGAAATCGAGCTGCTCGTCGCTGGCATCGAGCGCGGCGAACAGGTCGAACACTTCGTTCACCACCTCGGTGGCGCGCGCGTCGGAGCGGTCGACCTTGTTGATGACGACGATCGGCTTGAGCCCCATCTTCAGCGCTTTCGACACCACGAACTTGGTCTGCGGCAGCGGGCCTTCGGCGGCGTCCACCAAGACCAGCGCGCCGTCGACCATATTGAGGATGCGCTCGACCTCGCCGCCGAAATCGGCATGGCCCGGCGTGTCGACGATATTGATGCGGACGTCTTTCCAGACCACTGAGGCGGCCTTGGCCAGGATGGTGATGCCGCGCTCGCGCTCGAGGTCGTTGGAATCCATGGCGCGCTCCACCACGCGCTGGTTCTCGCGATAGGCGCCGGATTGCTGCAGCAGCCGGTCGACCAGCGTGGTTTTGCCGTGGTCGACGTGGGCGATGATGGCGACGTTGCGAAGGTTCATAATTGTTCCGGAAGCCAAAGCGCGGGCCGCAAAAGGATTTCCGTTGGAAATCCGTCTTTCATAAAAGGATCTCCGCAGGAAATCCGTCTTTCACAAAAGGATTTCCGCAGGAAATCCGTCTTTCAAAAGACAACAGGATTGCCGGATGGCAATCCTGCGGGCCCGCGACGCTATTGCGGCGCAATATAGTCAGGAAAAGGGCGAAAGCAACGGCGCGTTTGGCCGGTCTACGCCAAGGGTTACGCCCCCGCCGGACGGCCCCAGGGCCCCACTTGCGCGCCTTTCGGCATGGCATTCTGCAACATCATCATTTGGGCGATGGTCTCGCCGGTAACGAGGCCGATCAGCTTACCGCCGGCATCGGTGACGCCGACCGCCGGTGCCTGCTTCTGCTGCAGCAGCTTGAACGCCTGTTCGAGGGTGGTGCGGTGGCCGATGGTCGGCATGGTCGCGATCATGGCGTCGGCGACGCGGGCGTCGGGTCCCATCGTCTTGATGGCGCGGATGAGATCGCCGCGCCCGAGCACGCCGATCGGCTTGCCGGCACCGTCCACCACCGGGAATTCGCCCTGGCCGGTTTGCAGCAAGGTCTGCACAGCCGCGTCCAGATGCTCCTCGGGCGTCAGCGTTTCGAAATGCGTCACCATGGCGTGGCTCACCGGCACGCCGCGCGAGGCCGCGCGCAGCGCTACCATGTGCGCTTCCGAACTGGCTGCGAGATAGACGAATATGGCGATGAAGATCAGGATCGGATTATACATCAGCCCGATAAAGCCGAGTGCGAAAGCGACGAACTGGCCGATGGCGGCGGCGACTTCGGTCGCCCGTACATAGCCCATGCGGCTTGCCAGCAGCGCGCGCAGCACACGGCCGCCGTCCATCGGAAAGGCCGGGATCATGTTGAACAATGCGAGGAACAGGTTCACCGCCGCCAGCCGGTCGATCAGCGAAAACTGCGTGTTGTCGAGACCGGCCGCGGCATTGCTCTGCAAGGTCGCGCCGCCGACCAGCACCAGCAGGATGGTGATGACGACGTTCACCAGCGGGCCGGCGATGGCAATGAGGAATTCCTGCCCCGGCTCTTCCGGGATGCGCTCGAGTTGCGCGACGCCGCCGATCGGCAGCAGCGTCACATAGGGCGTCGGCACGCCGAAGGCGCGCGCGGTGAAGATGTGGCCGAACTCGTGCAGCAGCACGCACAGAAACAGCAACACCATGAACACGAGACTGGCCCAGGCGGTGGCCGCGCCGCCCTGGGCGTAGCTGGCGGCGAAGATCCAGGCGAGAAACAGCAGGAAGGTGAGGTGGATACGCACCACGGTGCCCGCCACTTTGCCGATATTCAAAGACCAGGACATGCAAAGCCTCGTATGGTCGAAAGCCCTCACTAGTAGGTAATATCGCGTTCGCCCCAATACGAGGGTCGCAGCGTTCGTCTCGGGAGGTGCTTGTCATGGCGCAGAAATTGACCGTGGAGGCCCGTCAAGCGGCATTGGCCAGGCTCGCCGGCTGGTCGGAGGTCGCCGGCCGCGACGCCATCGCCAAGAAATTCACTTTCAAGGATTTCAACCAGGCCTTCGGTTTCATGACGCGGGCGGCGCTGGTGGCGGAGAAAATGGATCACCATCCGGAATGGTTCAACGTCTACCGCACCGTGGAGGTGACGCTGTCGACCCACGACGCCGGCGGGCTGACCGAGCTCGACGTCAAGCTCGCCGAAGCGATGGATAGGCTGGTATCCAGTTGATGTCATCGCCTACGAAAGCGGGCGATCCAGTAACCCCGGTATTTGTAATGCGGACTGACCGGGGTTACCGGGTCCCCGCTTTCGCGGGGACGACAACTGAAGTTACTTGCGCGTTCCGAAATCGCACCCCAAATAGCTCTTATGCCTTCTGTTGGTGCGACATCCTGTGGGAACGACGACGGCGCCCTGCGGCGCAGTTTTTGGCGCAAGATTCGGCGTGTGGCCGCAGGCATTCCCTTCGCCGAAGACCTGCTGGCCGCCTATTACTGCGCGTTCGATCGCAATACCCCGCTGCAGGTGAAGGCGACGCTGGTCGGAGCGATTGCCTATTTCGTGCTGCCGATCGATGCGATCCCCGACGTGATGCCGGTGCTCGGCTTCACCGACGATGCCGCGGTGCTGGCCGCGGCGCTCAATCTGGTCGCCGTCCATATTCTTCCGCTGCATCGCGAGGCGGCGCGCAACGCTTTGGACAAGCTTTAGGGCCGCAAGATCGCCTTGCCCATCACCTGACGCGCGGCGATCGCCTTGAGTGCGGCCGGCGCTTGCTCGAGCGGATAGACCGCGTGCACATGCGACGACAATTTGCCTTGCGCGCACCATTCGAGAATTTTCGCCATATTGGCGCGATGGCCTTGCGGATCGCGCAGGGTCCAGGCGCCCCAATAGACGCCGAGCACGTTATAGCTGCGTAGCAGCACCAGATTGAGCGGCAGCTTCGGCATGTCGCCGGCGGCAAAGCCGATCACCAGGTAACGGCCGCCCCAATCCATGCCGCGCAGTGCCGCTTCGCCCTGCGCCCCGCCTATCGGATCGTAAACCACATCGACGCCCTTGCCGCCGGTGCGAGCGCGCAGTGCGTCCTTGAGATCGGTCGCGGCATAATTCACTCCGTCGTCGGCACCGTGCCGGCGTGCGAAGGCGAGCTTTTCATCGGACGACGCGCAGGCAATGACGCGCGCGCCCATCAGTCTGCCGAGTTCGACCGCGGACAGGCCGGTGCCGCCGGCGGCGCCCAGCACGGCCAGCGTCTCGCCCGGTTTGAGCTTGGCGCGGTCGCTGAGCGCATGCATCGTGGTGCCGTAGGTCACCGTGAGACCGGCGGCATGGTCGAAATCCAAGCCGTTCGGCAGTGCAACAAGTTGTTCGGCGGCGAGCACGACTTTCTCGCGCGCGGCGCCCCAGCCGATATTGCCGATGACGCGGTCGCCGGGCGCAAAGTTGGCAACGCCGGCGCCGACGCTTTCCACCTCGCCGGCGAATTCGGCGGCAGGCGAGAACGGAAAGTCCGGCTTATGCTGGTATTTGCCGGCGATGATCAGGGTGTCGAAGAAGTTCAACGCCGCCGCCTTGACGCGCACCACGGCTTCGCCCGGGCCGGGTGTGGGGTCGGCGAGGTCGGCCAATTCAAGATCGTCGGGACTGCCGTAACGGGTGCAGAGCAGGGCTTTCATGGCGGCTCGGTCGAATGCAACACGGCTCCTGTCTAGCATGCTGCCAGGCCGGTTTGGTGGCGTTAACTTTCGGCCTATAGTTTGCCGGGGGGCGACCGATTGCCACCTTCACCTTGGCGATGTCAGCCCGTAATGGGCTAGTATCTTGTAGTTCCTGGAGAGCGGCTTGAATGCCGTCGTTCACTTCAACCGGTAGGGCCCGATGACGAAGACATTTTGGCAAAGCCGCGCGATTGCAACTTTTACCGCCGCCGCCGTGGCCTGTTGTACGGCTGCCTATGCGCAGGCCCCGAAGAAGCCGGCCAAGCCGGACCCCACCGAGCAGGCGTTGCTGCTCGGCCAGTTCGACGCCTGGGGCGCCTACAAGGCGACGCCGGGCGGCAAGAAGATTTGCTTCGCGCTGTCGAAGCCGACCTCGGCGGTGACCGATCCGGTCGGCCGCAATCGCGATCCGTCCTATGCCTTCGTTTCGACGCGTCCGTCGGAGAAAGTGAAAAACGAAGTGTCGATGATCGTCGGCTATCCGCAGAAGCCCGGCGTCGACGCTACCGCCACCATCGGCTCGGCGAGCTATGTAATGTACACCCAGAACGATGGCGCCTGGGTGAAGAACGCCGCCGAGGAGGCGCAAATGGTCGAGACCATGCGCAAGGGCGTCGAATTGGTGATCAAGAGCGTGTCCACCCACGGCACCAAGACCACCGACACCTATTCGCTGAAGGGGCTGAGCCAGGCGCTCGACAAGGTGGCAGACGAGTGCAAGTGACCCCATAGTTTCATCACCGGGCTCTCTTTACTTTGCCTCTCCCCTTGTGGGAGAGGGTGCCGAGCGAACGAAGTGAGCGAGGCGGGTGAGGGGTCCAGCTTGTCATTTGCCACCGACCCCTCACCCGGCTCGTGCTTCGCTCATGCTCCGCACTCGCCACCCTCTCCCACAAGGGGAGAGGGGAAGCGCGTATGTGGCGCTGCCCGTGGTAAATTGAGATCATATGTCGATTGCAACACACGATAACTCGGTTGCGGCGCTCGTCGTCGAAAAGACGCCGCTCGAGCGCTATGTGGCGCCGGCAAAGCCGTCGCTGGTCGGCCTGACGCGCGCGCAGCTTGCCGCCGTCTTGGGCGCCATCGGCGTGCCGGAGGCGCAGTGCAAAATGCGCGTGCAGCAGCTCTGGCACTGGATTTATTTCCGCGGCTTTACCGGCTTTGACGCCATGACCAGCCTGTCGAAGGAATTGCGCGCGACGCTGGCCGAGAATTTCACTTTGACGCGGCCGGAGGTGGTGGCCGAGCAGGTCTCGGTCGACGGCACCCGCAAATGGCTGCTGCGGCTGCCGGGCGAAGTTGCCGGCGAGCGCCCGCACGAAGTCGAATGCGTCTATATTCCCGACAGCGAGCGCGGCACGCTGTGCGTCTCCAGCCAAGTCGGCTGCACGCTCACCTGCTCGTTCTGCCACACCGGCACGCAGCGCTTCGTGCGCAACCTGACGGCGGAAGAAATCGTCGGCCAGGTGATGATGGCGCGCGACAGGCTAGGCGATTGGCCGGGCGGCACGCGCCCAACGGATGGCGTCGTTCCGAGCGGCGATCGGTGCATTACCAACATCGTCATGATGGGCATGGGCGAGCCGCTCTATAATCTTGACGCCGTGCGCGACGCGTTGCTGATTGTCGCCGACGGCGAAGGTATCGCCATTTCCAAGCGCCGCATCACGCTGTCGACTTCCGGCGTGGTGCCGATGATCGTGCGCGCCGGGCAGGAAATCGGCTGCATGCTGGCGGTGTCGCTGCACGCGGTGCGCGACGACTTGCGCAACGAACTGGTGCCGCTCAACCGAAAATATCCGATTGCGCAATTGCTCGACGCCTGCCGCAACTATCCCGGTGTGTCGAACGCCAAGCGCATCACCTTCGAATACGTCATGCTCAAAGGCATCAACGATTCCATCGACGACGCCAAGGCGCTGGTGCGGCTGTTGAAGGGTATTCCGGCCAAGATCAATCTCATTCCGTTCAATCCCTGGCCCGGCACCAAATACGAGTGTTCAGACTGGGAGCAGATCGAGAAATTTTCGCAAATCGTGTTCGACGCCGGCTATGCCTCGCCGGTGCGCACGCCGCGCGGGCGAGACATTCTGGCGGCCTGCGGTCAGCTCAAGAGCGCGACCGAGAAGCTCTCGGCGCGCGAGCGCATGGCGCTGCGGGCGATGGCAATGGTGGAGTAGTCTTAGCCGCGCCCACTTCACCGACAGGAAAAGTCCATGGCACTCCTCGGCCGGATCGTCGTCATTTTCTTCGCGCTTATTGTGGCCAGCATGGCCGCGGGCGTGGCGCTTGCCATCGGCATCATCGCGCCGGATTGGGCGGCGATGGATTCCGATCCGCTCGAGCGCGTGCAATTCTTCGTCGCATCTTTTTTCGCGACCAGCTATGTCGGCACCGTGGCGATGGCGCCGGCCTTCATATTGATCGTGCTGGCGGAAGCCCTGCGCATCCGTAATTTCATCTATTACGGCGTCGCCGGCGCCCTGGTCGGGCTGGCGTCCTATTTCGGCTCCAACATTTCCGTGCGGCTGGAAAACACCACCGACGTGACGCCGGTCGGGCACGCCTTGCAGCTCGCGGCGGCGGCCGGGATCGTCGGCGGCGTTGTCTATTGGTTGATCGCCGGCCGCAAAGCCGGCGCCTGGCGCGGCGGTTGACTTCCCTTCGCCGGCTCGCTCGGCTAGACCCCGGTCGCGTCGGGGACAAAAGCGCCTGATCCCGAAAAGGCCTGCCCTCGGACTTGATCCGAGGGTGGGAACCGGTTTTCGGACAAGATCATGCGCCAAGGAAGTGCATGAACCGCATTGGATTGATTGTCGCGCTCGCCATCGCCGTCGTCGTTGGCGTGGCGTTCGGCTTCTATCCGCAGCTCGATCCGACGATCGCCGCGCCGTTCAACGCCATCACCATTAACGGCAATAATTTTGGCCTGCGCATCTATCCGCCGCTGATGCTCGCGCGCAATCTCGGGCTATGGGTCGGGACCGTGTTGATCCTGCCGGCGCTGGCCGCACTTGCGATCAAATTGATTTTTCCGCGCCGCAAATTGCTCGTTTCAGGGCGCGCAATCGTGTTTCTGATCGCAACCTTGGTCCTGGCGCCCGGCCTTCTGGTCAATGTCGGGCTCAAGGATCACTGGGGCCGGCCGCGCCCGATCGACGTCACGCAATTCGGCGGCGACCAGCATTTCATGGCCTGGTGGGATCCGCGCGGCGACTGTCCGAACAATTGCTCGTTCGTCTCCGGCGACGTGTCCGGCGCGTTCTGGACGGTTGCGCCAGCGGTGCTGGCCCCGCCGCAATGGCGCGCACTCGCCTATGGCGCTGCGCTTGCGCTCGGCACCGGCATGGCCATTATCCGCATGCTGGCGGGCGCGCATTTTTTCTCCGACGTGGTGTTCGCCGGCGTCTTCACATTTTTGATCATCTGGATCGCACACGGCCTGATTTATCGCTGGCCGCGCACGCGGTTCAGCGACGAAGCCGTCGAGCACGGGCTCGAACGGTTTATCGCATCGGTTGCTGGATTTTTCCGCAAGCGGAAAACCGAACTTTGATTGAAACCCCAATCCTCATCCTGAGGAGCCCGCGTGGCGGGCGTCGCGAAGGATGAGCGCGTGCGGTTTCAGCGCAGCGCGCGCTTGTCGTGCAAGGCCTTCGCGCGCGTCTTGCTCGGCGGTTCGTATGTCTCCGCGCCCCTGAGCGAGCGGCCGGCGTCGAGCTTTTCCGCAAACAGCGCGATGGTCTTGGCGTAGACTTCCGCCTTGTTCCATTCCTTGATCACGTCGAAATTCGGCTGGCCCGGACCCCAGCCCTGGCCGCGCTGCCAGCCATGGCTTTTGAGAAAGTTGGCGGTGGAGGCGAGCACGTCCGGCGCGCTGTGCACGAGGTCGCGCCGGCCGTCGCCGTCGAAATCGACCGCGTATTTGTAATAGGACGACGGCAGGAATTGAGTCTGGCCGATCTCGCCGGCCCATTCGCCGATCATCTGCGCCGCGGTCATGTCGCCGCGGTCGATGATGCGCAGCGCGTTGACCAGTTCGCCTTGAAACTTGTCGGTGCGGCGGCAGTCGTAGGCAAGCGTTGCCACCGAACGGATCACCGAGCGCTTGCCCTGCACGACACCGTAGTCGGTTTCCAGGCCCCAGATAGCGACCACGACCGGCGCCGGCACGCCGAATTTCTGCTCCATGCGGCGCAGCAGCGGCGCCAGTTGCTGGATATGCTTGGCGCCCTTGACCATCCGGTCGCGCGAGATCATGCGGCCGGAGAACTGCTCGAAGGTCTGCTTGAATACGTGCTGGCGGCGGTCGGCGGCGAGCACGGTCTCGTCGAGCGTAACGCCGTCAAGCGCGGCCAGGCCTCGCTTCGAAACGCCCTGGCCGGCGGCTTCCTTCTTGAACTCGGCCAGGAAGGTATTGAACCCACCATGGTGATTGCACTGCGCTGCAAACGCCGGCGCGGCGGCGAAGAACACGGCGCCGGCGAGCGCCGCGGCGAGTGTGGCGTTAGCTCTTGACATCGAATGCCCCCACTGATGACGGTCCGCTTTGCGCGCAGCATTATCGCAGTAGGCCGCCGCCACCAGCGGGATCGCGCGGTAAGCTTAATTGGCTGGTTGTATGACGGCACCGGCCGGCGCGGTGCTAGAGTTGCGCCGATTCGTGGCGGGAGGGGTCTATGGCGAAGTCCAACCAAGGCGTCAAACGGGTACTGCAAATCAAGATGCGGGCGCTGGGCGAAGCCGGGCAAGTGCTCCCGCTCATCCGCAGCGCTGCCCCGTTCTACCGCACGATCGGCGGCACCGGCTTCCGCGTGCTGCAGAACGTCGACGACCCGGCCCAGCTCCTGGTCGAGATCGAATACGCCGCCCATGCCGCGCTCGAGCTCAACCGCCACAAGGTGGCGAGCGACCCGATGGTACGCACCTTTCTGCAAGGCTGGCGCGCTATCCTGCAGGGCAGTGCCGACATGGACGTCTATGAGGATGTGACGGAATCCTCGTGAGCTGAGGAGGCAGCCCCGCCCCTTGACCGCCCCGGCCATCTTCAGTTCAACAAAGCCGGGAAGGGCGCCGGGCCATGCTGCCGGGGCCGCCACGGAAAGAAGCCCAATGTCCGCAGGTGATAAAAAAGCGCCAAAGAAAGTCGTGCTTGCCTATTCCGGCGGGCTCGACACCTCGATCATCCTGAAGTGGCTGCAAGCCACCTATGCTTGCGAGGTCGTCACCTTTACCGCCGATCTCGGCCAGGGCGAGGAATTGGGCCCCGCGCGCGAGAAGGCGCTGCGCGCCGGCATCAAGCCGGAGAACATCTTTATCGAGGACCTGCGCGAGGAATTCGTGCGCGACTTCGTGTTCCCGATGTTCCGGGCGAACACCGTCTATGAAGGTCAGTATCTGCTCGGCACCTCGATCGCGCGGCCGCTGATCGCCAAGAAGCAGATCGAGATCGCGCGCAAGGTCGGTGCCGACGCCGTCTGTCACGGCGCCACCGGCAAGGGCAACGATCAGGTGCGCTTCGAACTGACCTATTACGCGCTCGAGCCCGGCATCAAGATCATCGCGCCCTGGCGCGAATGGACCTTCAAGGGCCGCGAGGAACTGCTGAAGTTCGCGCGCGATCACCAGATCACCATCGCCAAGGACAAGGAAGGCGAGGCGCCGTTTTCCGTGGACGCCAACCTGCTGCACTCGTCATCGGAAGGCAAAGTGCTGGAAGATCCGGCCAAGGAAGCGCCGGCCATCGTCTATCAGCGCACCATCTCGCCGATGGACGCGCCGGACCGAGCAAGCGAAATCCGTATCGGCTTCAAAAAAGGCGACGCAGTGAGCATCGACGGCGAGGCGCTGTCGCCGGCAAGTCTGCTGGCGCGCCTCAACAAGCTCGGCCACGACAACGGCATCGGCCGCATCGACCTTGTCGAGAATCGCTTCGTCGGCATGAAGTCGCGCGGCGTCTACGAGACGCCCGGCGGCACCATCCTGCTCGCCGCCCATCGCGCCATGGAATCGATCACGCTCGACCGCGGCGCCGGCCATCTCAAGGACGAGTTGATGCCGCGCTATGCCGAGATGATCTACAACGGCTTCTGGTTCGCGCCGGAGCGCGAGATGCTGCAGGCGGCGATCGACAAGTCGCAGGAGTTGGTCGAAGGCGACGTGCGGCTCAAACTCTACAAGGGCAACGTCATCGTCACTGGGCGCGAGAGCGCGGCCTCGCTCTATTCTTCGACGCTGGTGACTTTCGAGGATGACAAGGGCGCCTATGACCAGAAGGACGCCGAGGGCTTCATCAAGCTCAACGCGCTGCGCCTGCGCACGCTCGCCCAGCGGCGCAAGCAGCTCAAGCGCGATTGAGCGGAGGTGCCATGGCGCTGGTCGATCCCCTGCCGGAAGATCACGATCCCGAACTGATCGACCTGATCCAGTTCTTCCGCGGCCCGCTCGGCACCGTGCCGAACAGCGTGCTTACCATGCAGCGGCGGCCGCAGATCGCGCGCGCCTTCACCGAGCTCAACAAAGCAGTGATGGAAAACCGCGGCCGCGTCACCGCCGAGCAGAAGCGGCTGATCGGCTTCATCGCCTCGCAGGCGGCCGGCTGCCGCTATTGCCAGGCCCATACCATCCTTGCCGCCGAGCGCTTCGGCGCGAGCGCCGAACGCATGGCCGCGATCTGGGATTATGCCGCAAGCCCACTGTTTACGCCGGCCGAAAAAGCCGCCTTTGATTTCGCGCTGGCGGCGGCGAGTGTGCCGAACGCGGTCACGCCGGAGATCGCCGCCGCGCTCAAGCGGCACTGGACCGACGACGAGATCGTCGAAATCCTCGGCGTCATTGCGTTGTTCGGCTATCTCAATCGCTGGAACGATTCGATGGCGACGACGCTGGAGCCGATCGGGGTGGCGGCCGGCGAGCGCCGTCTCGGGTCTGCCGGCTGGACCGCCGGCAAACATGGTTGAATAATATTGCGCAACGTCCACCGGCCGGGCCGCTGGCAAGCCGGCCATGGACGAAATGACGAGGGGAGGTCCGATGAGCCAGCCAGCCGGAAGCCGGTTTCTCATGGCGATCGCAGCGGTTGCGCTCGCGGCCTGCGCGACGCCTAAGGAAAAGCCGGTCGAGCCGAATCTGTTTCCGACCAGCTACAAACAGGAAATCCTGGCAACGATGACGGGCTTGCTGACCGATCCGACCAACGTGCGCGACGCCTATCTCTCCGATCCGGCGCTGACGTTGGTCGACAAGGACCAGCGCTACACCTCTTGCCTGCGCTACAACGCGCGCGACGCCAGCCGGCACTATATGGGCAGCATCGACCGCATCGCCTATTTCTATGCCGGTCACCTCAACCAATTGATTGAGGCGAGCCAGGGACAATGCGCCAGTGCCGCCTATAAGCCGTTCCCGGAACTGGAAAAGCTCTGCCAGGCGAAAAAGTGCGAATAGGTTCTGGCTAGCCCTTCAGCCGCTCGATCAGGCCGTAGATATCGCCGAGCACGAACAGGTCGCGCACTTTGGCGCCCTCGAAGGTGAAGATCGGCATGCCGGTCCACCACACGTGCTTGCCCGTCGGCGGCACGCCGAACAGCTCCTTGCGGTGGAAGCCGTGGAACCGCATCTTGCCGCTGACCCGGTTGCCTTCCTCGATCAGCGCCAGGATGTCGGTGGTGTATTGCCCGAGCGCCCCGGTCACCCAGTCGACATAGCCGGCGAATTGGTCGTGACCGGTGAGCGTCGGACCGAGCGAGCCGCGGAAGGTGAAATCGGGGTGGAAGACGGTCGGGATCAAGCGCTTGTCGGCGTGATCCCACAGCTCCTTGTAGAAAACGCGCACCGTTTCCTTTTGCGTTGACAGCGTGACGCCGCCGAAGCTGAGCGCGGGCTCGTCCATGGCGGGCAAATATAGACGACGGCAATGCAATCGTCATGGCCGGTATGATCCCGGCCATGACGATGGTAAGCGTTCAACGCCCGGCGGCTAATTCTGCCCCGTCAGCAGCGGCGTGATGCGGCGCACGGTGACGCGCCGGTTCAGCCGCTCGGGCCCTTGCGTCTGCACCTTGAGGTATTGCTCGCCGTAGCCTTGCGTGGTCAGGTTTTCCGGCGGGATGCCGAAATCCTGGGACAGGATCTCGGCCACCGCCTCGGCGCGGCGATCGGACAGCGACAGGTTGTCGACGTCGGAGCCGACCGCGTCGGTGTGGCCCTCGATCAGGTAGACCTCGTTGGGATTGCGAGCAATCGCCCGCCGCATCGCATGCGCGATCGGCTCGAGCTGGCGCGCCTGATCCGGGGTCACCTCCCACGATCCGGTTTCGAAGGTGATGGTATCGAGGTCGATGCGCGGCATCCATTCGCGCAAATTGTGCGTGTAGCGGATTTCGTCGAGCGAATAGCGGCGGTCGATGTGCATGACCGGCGGCGCGATCAAGGTGTCGTAGAGCAGGGCCTCGTCGGCGCGGTCGGCATCGACGATGTAGCGCTCGCGCGGGATACGCACCACCGGCGCCGCCAGATTGGCGATGAAGCCGAAGGCGCCCGGCGGTCCCATGTGGCGATTGTCGATCAACACGAATTCGCGGCCGTCGCGATCGCGCCGGATGCGCCGCAACAGGCGGCCGTTGGCATCGACGCTGGTGATGATGCGCGAGCCGTCCGGCCGGATGATGACGGTCTCCGTTTCGCTGCCGCGATGCTGAACCTGGACATCGCGCGCGCCGCGCCGGAAGCGGTCGGTATCGTCGTGCCGGATGATGGTATGGCCGCCCTCGCGGATGATGGTGCGGTTCTGTTCTTGGATGACGGTGCGATTGCCCTCGTGGGTTTCGCGCCGCTGGCCGCGCAGTTGATCCAGTCGCCGGTTGGCCGGCGCTATACCGGGTTGCTGGAGCTGCACGGGCTTTTGCATTGGCTGCTGCTGTACCGGCGTTTTGGTCTGCTGCTGCACCGGCTTCTGCATCGGCTGTTGCTGTACCGGCTTCTGCATCGGCTGCTGTTGCACCGGCTTCTGCATCGGCTGTTGCTGTACCGGCTTTTGCATCGGCTGTTGTTGCACCGGTTTCTGCACTGGCTGCTGCACTGGCTGCTGCTGCACCGGCTTCTGCATCGGCTGCTGTTGTACAGGCTTCTGCATTTGCTGCTGTTGCTGCACCGGCTTCTGCATCGGCTGGCCGGCCGGGGGTCCCTGCTTTTGGTTGGTGCCGGCTCCCGGGTGACGTTTGTCCTTGTCCTTGTCCTTATCCTTGTCGCCTTGCTGCTGCGCCTGCGCGATCACCATGTCGGAATGGCGTTCGGTCGCGGCCACGCTCGCGCCGACGGCAAAACATGGGGCGGCGACGCCGACAACCATGAGCATTTTGAGCATCATTGCTTGGGTCTTTCCTCATCCGGACTGGGCGCGCCATTGCACGGCGCTTGTGTGTAGTGGAACTTCACATAATTGCCCGCGTTTGTCGCCGATGTGGCGGCCGCTGGACAAATCTGTGACGGCGGGCTGCGGCCGCAGGGGGCCGCCGCCGTCGGCATTTTACGCTTGTTATGCTGATCGATATGCCGCCGTGGTCGGATACCGCCGCGCCGCCTGGGCGGATTGATCTGGCGCTAGACCTGCCGGTCGACCATCGCCTTCTTCAACTCGGCGATCTCTTTTGCCGGGTTGAGGCCCTTCGGACAAGCCTTCGAGCAGTTCATGATGGTGTGGCAGCGGTAGAGCCGGAACGGATCCTCGAGATTGTCGAGCCGGTCGCCGGTCGCCTCGTCGCGGCTGTCCTTGACCCAGCGGTTGGCCTGCAGCAGCGCCGCCGGGCCGAGATAACGGTCCGAATTCCACCAATAGCTCGGGCACGAGGTCGAGCAGCAGGCGCACAGAATGCATTCATACATGCCGTCGAGCTTGGCGCGGTCGTCGTGGCTCTGCTTCCATTCCTTCTCCGGCGTGGGCGAGACGGTATGCAGCCACGGCTCGATGGAGGCGTATTGCGCGTAGAAATTCTTCAGGTCGGGCACCAGGTCCTTCACCACCGGCTGGTGCGGCAGCGGATAGACGCGTACCGGCGCCTTGGCATCATCCATCGCCTTGGTGCAGGCGAGCGTGTTGGTGCCGTCGATATTCATCGCGCAAGAGCCGCACACGCCTTCGCGGCAGGAGCGGCGGAAGGTGAGCGACGGGTCGATGTGGTTCTTGATCCAGATTAGCGCGTCGAGCACCATCGGCGCGCAGTCGTCGCGATCGACGTAATAGGTATCGAGCCGCGGATTGGCGCCGTCATCCGGGTTCCAGCGATAGATGCGAAACTCGGTCTCGCGCTTGGCGCCGGGCGCATGCGGCCAGGTTTGCCCTTGCGTGATCTTGGAATTTTTCGGTAGCGTGAATTCAACCATGTCGGTCGTCCGCGTTTGTTCGGGGGCTTGGCGTCAGTAGACGCGCGCTTTCGGTTCGATATAGGCGATGTCGTTGGTGAGCGTGTAGGTGTGCACCGGGCGATAGTCGAGTTTCACGTTGCCCTTGGCGTCGAGCCACGACAGCGTGTGTTTCATCCATTCCTTGTCGTCGCGATTGGGGAAATCCTCGCGCGCATGCGCGCCGCGGCTTTCGGTGCGGTTCTTCGCCGAATCCATGGTGACGACGGCCTGCGCCAGCAGGTTGTCGAGCTCGAGCGTCTCGATCAGGTCGGAATTCCAGATCAGCGAGCGGTCCGAGACGTGCACGTCGGCGAGACCGTTATAGACGTCGTGAATGAGGCCGTGCCCTTCTTCCAGCACCTCACCGGTGCGGAACACCGCGCAATGGCTCTGCATCACTTTCTGCATCTTGAGCCGCAGCGCGGCGGTACCGGTGCCGCCGGAGGCATTGCGATTTTTGTCGAGCCGCGACAGCGAGAGATCGGCTGAATCTTTCGGCAGTGCCGGCTGTTCGGCGTTGGGCGTGAGGATTTCGGCGCAGCGCAGTGCGGCGGCGCGCCCGAACACCACGAGATCGATCAGCGAATTGGAGCCGAGCCGGTTGGCGCCGTGCACCGACACGCAGGCCGCTTCGCCGAGCGCCATCAAGCCGGGGATCACGGTATCGGGATTGCCATCCTTCTTGGTCAGCGCCTCGCCGTGGAAATTGGTCGGGATGCCGCCCATGTTGTAATGCGCGGTCGGGATCACTGGGATCGGCTCGCGCGTGACGTCGACGCCGGCGAAGATGCGCGAGGATTCCGCGATGCCGGGCAGCCGCTCATGGATGACCTTGGGATCGAGGTGGTCGAGGTGGAGGAAAATGTGATCTTTCAGTTTGCCGACGCCGCGGCCCTCGCGGATCTCGATGGTCATCGAACGCGACACCACGTCGCGTGAGGCGAGGTCCTTGGCCGACGGCGCGTAGCGCTCCATGAAGCGTTCGCCCTCGGAATTGACCAGGTAACCGCCTTCGCCGCGCACGCCCTCGGTGATCAGGCAGCCGGCGCCGTAGATGCCGGTCGGATGGAACTGGACGAATTCCATGTCCTGCAGCGGCAGGCCGGCGCGCAGCACCATGGCGTTGCCGTCGCCGGTGCAGATATGCGCCGAGGTGCAAGAGAAATAAGTGCGCCCATAGCCGCCGGTGGCGAGAATCGTCATGTTGGCGCTGAAGCGATGGATCGAACCGTCGTCCATGTTGAGCGCCACCACGCCGCGGCAGCGGCCGTCGTCGTCCATGATCAGGTCGATGGCGAAATATTCGATGTAGAACTCGGCCGAATGGCGCAGCGCCTGGCCGTACATGGTGTGCAACATGGCGTGGCCGGTGCGGTCGGCGGCGGCACAGGTGCGCTGCGCGGTGCCCTTGCCGTAATGCGTGGTCATGCCGCCGAACGGGCGCTGATAGATTTTTCCGTCTTCCTCGCGACGCGAGAACGGCAGGCCCCAGTGTTCCAACTCGTAGACGGCGGCCGGCGCGTTGCGGCAGAGATATTCGATGGCGTCCTGGTCGCCGAGCCAGTCGGAACCCTTGACGGTATCGTACATATGCCAGCGCCAGTCGTCCTCGCCCATATTGCCGAGGGCGGCGGCGATGCCGCCTTGCGCCGCGACCGTGTGCGAGCGGGTCGGGAACACCTTGCTGATGCAGGCTGTGCGCAGGCCGGCTTCGCTGCAACCGACCACGGCGCGCAAGCCCGAACCGCCGGCGCCCACCACCACCACGTCGTAGCTGTGATCCTCGATCGGATAGGCGCGGCCATTGACCGCCGGCGCTGCGTTCGACTTTCCGTTCGTCGCCATGGCTAAACTCCGAACGAGAGCTTGAGGATCGCGAAGGCGGAGGCCAAGCCGATGGCAAATGCGAAGAACGTGTTGGCCATCAATGTCACCAACTTGAGTTTGTCCTCATGCACGTAGTCGACGATGATTTCCTGCATTCCAATCCACATGTGATAAACGGTGTTGAGGGTGAACAGCAGCATGATGATGGCGACCAGCGGGGAGCCGAGAATCTGCACCACTGCGGCGTGATTGCGTCCGAGCAGCGCGATGATGATGATCACCACCGCCAAGGACAGCGGGATGGCGGCCACCGAGGTGATGCGCTGATGCCAGAATGCTCCGGTACCGGTATGGGCAGCGCCGAGCCCGCGCACGCGGCCGATCGGCGTGCGCATCTGAGATTCCTTCATCGCGGGCCTCCCATGGCGAGATAGCCGACCACCCAGACGATGAGCGTGAGCGCGATCGAGCCGATAATGGTCGCCAGCGCCAGATATTCGCGCTCGGCCGGTTCGAAACCGTAGCCGAGGTCCCAGATCAAATGGCGCAAGCCCCCGAGCATGTGATGCAGCAGCGCCCAGGTGTAGCCGAACACGATCAGCCGTCCGATCAGGCTGCTCATGAACCATTCGACATAGGCATAGGCGTTGGGGCCGGAGGCCGCCGCGATCAGCCACCAGGCGATCAGCAACATGCCGAAATACAACGCAAAGCCGCTGATGCGGTGAAAACCGGACATCACGAAGGTCAGCATCAGCTTGTAGACTTGCAGATGCGGCGAGAGCGGACGCGGCCGTTGTGATCCCGCCTCGAGCTCGGTCATCGTCATTCTCCAAAACTCTTAAAACGTGCCGATTGATCGCGCCGAAGATCGTGAGCGGTTACTAACCAATGTCCGCCGGGCTCGCAACGCACCAATCGACGAGAAATTGCAGGATTCGCGGTCAAAGCTTCGGCGCACAAGACGATGCGACAGCATTGCATGTCTCAGGCGCCAAAGAGAATCAGCCGCCCCCGGCCTACCTCGGTGACCGGAGCCGGCTACTTCATCGAATACGAAGCTTGAACCTCGAAATCTCTTGGTGCAATATGTGTTTTGCGTAGCCTGCCTTCGCAAAATAAGAAGGCAATGGGGTAGTAGCCCGATGCGCTTCGATTTCACCGATCTCAATCTTTTTCGTCACATCGTCGAGGCGGGCAGCATCACGCATGGCGCGGCGCGCGCCAATCTGGCGCTGGCCGCAGCCAGTACCCGCATCCGCAAGATGGAGCTGGCGTTCGGCACCGAATTATTGGTGCGCGGACGGGCCGGCGTGGTGCCGACCCAGGCCGGGCGGACGCTGCTGCAGCATGCGCGCGGTATCCTGGCGCAGTCCGAACGCCTGCAGGAAGATCTTACCCCTTACGCGCGCGGCCTCGCCGGCCAGGTGCGCGTGTTGTCGAACACCAATGCGCTCACCGAATTCCTGCCGGAAACGCTGAGTTCGTTCCTGATGGCCTATCCCGACATCAGCGTCGATCTCGAAGAGCGGCTCTCCGACGAAATCGTCGGCCTGATGGCGGAAGGCGCCGCCGATATCGGCATCGTCGCTGGCACCGTCGACTATGGCGGTCTGCACACCTTTCCGTTCCGCAGCGACCGATTCGTACTGGTGGTGGCGAAGACGCATCCGCTCGCCAGCCGCTCGCGCATCGGCTTTGCCGAGGTGCTGGACTACGACATGGTCGGCCTCGACCGCGCCAGCGCGATCCAGCGCTTCCTCGCCGACAAGGCCAACCGTATCGGCCGTCCGTTGCGGCTGCGCGTGCAGTTGCGCTCATTCGACGCCATCTGCCGTCTGGTCGAATGCAATGTCGGCGTCGGCATCGTGCCGGAGACGACGGTCAAGCGCACCGAACGCAACATGGCGATCGCATCGATTCGCCTCACCGATGCGTGGGCCTTGCGCGAATTGTCGATCTGCGTGCGCGATATCGAGCAGTTGCCGCCCTATGCGCGCCAGCTGGTCGATCACTTGAGGGCAAGCGCGTAGCTGTCACTGTCCGCTTATTCCAGCCTAAGCGGGAATCCAGCTCTGGGTCCCGGCTTTCGCGGAGGCCAACGGAGTATTGCGGTTCAGCGTGGTATCAGCACCCAATAATCCAGATCGAGGATCACCGCCGGGTCGTATTCGTTGTCGACCTTGTAGGGGAATTCCGCGCACGGCTTGTCCTTGGTGGCGACGGTGCGCAGGCGCAGCGCGCCGACGTCCTTGCGGCCCGGCAATTCGAAGCTCGCCAGCACCTCGGACCAGGCAAATACCGTTAGACCGGCAAACAGCGGCGCCACGTGCCGCCCGCCATTGATCGCCGCCACGTGGAAGGCATTGCCGAAACCGTTGAAGGAAAGCGCGCGCGCCACTGAAATGGCGTGGCCGCCATAGATCAGGCGGCGGCCGAAGCGGCCTTTGCTTTCGGCGAACTGGTTGAAATGGATGCGCGCCGTGTTCTGGTAAAGCCGCGTGGCGGTGGCGTGCTCGGCTTCCTCGACGGTGATGCCGTCCATATGATCGATCAGTTCGCCGACGTAGTAATCGCCGAAACGGTGCGGGCTGCCGGCGAGCGCGGTGTCATAGGCCGCGGCATTGACGATCGGGCAGCCATTGCCGAGCGACAGCGGCTCCACGCTGCGCGGTAATTCGGGCACCAGTTCCGCGGGCGCCGGCGCCGCTTCGTCGCGCTTGCGCACCATCACCCAGCGGGCGAAATCGAGCACAAGTTCGCCATTCTGATTGAAGCCGTGCGAGCGCACATAGACGATGCCGGTCTTCTTATTGGAATTTTCCTTCAGCCCGATCACTTCCGACACCGAATTGAGCGTGTCGCCGGGATAGACCGGCTTTAAAAAGCGGCAGTCTGCATAGCCGAGATTGGCCACGGCATTGAGCGAGATATCCGGCACCGTCTTGCCGAACACCACGTGAAACACCAACAGATCGTCGACCGGCGCGCGCGGATAACCGATCTTTTGCGCGAAAGTATCGGCCGATTGAACGGCAAAGCGCGGCCCGAACAGGCCGTTATAGAGCGCGACGTCGCCGACCGTGACCGTGCGCGGGGTGGCGTGGCGGATTTTCTGACCGAGACCGAAATCCTCGAAAAAATTGCCGCGGCTGGTTTTGGCGACTGTCGATTGGTTCAACGCTGACACTCCTTCGTCACATCCGGCCCGGCCGGCCATTCTCACAAATGCGTGAGCCAAACGCTAGGTTTGGGCAACGGGAAACTGATGAGGACGTGTTTAGACCTTGTGATAGCCGATTGGATGCCACGTTCATTCCTCAGGAGGATACGAAATGAAAAAGAGCATTCTGCTTTCCGCACTGATCGCGGCCGGTTTGGCCCTGACCCCGCTGGCGCCGGCGGCTTTCGCCGACGACATGAAGAAAGACACCATGGGCAAGGACACCATGTCCAAAGACACGATGAAAAGGGACACCATGGGCAAGGATGCCATGGGCAAGGACGAAATGAAGAAGGACGAGATGAAGAAGGACGAGATGCACAAGGACGGAATGAAGAAGTAGCCGTCGCGACACAGCCGGGCCCCGCGCATCGGCCGGGCCCGGCTGTGCCGTATATTCATTGCGGCCGGTACCGGTTAGGATGACGGGGTGGGATTGCGATGACCGCCGAAACCATGAGCACCATGCCCGCCGCCGCCACCATCCACCCCGGCTGGGTGCGCGTGTGCCACTGGATCAACGCGCTGGCGATCCTGGTGATGATCGGTTCGGGCTGGCAGATCTACAACGCCGCGCCGCTGTTCAATTTCGAATTTTCCAAGCACTTCGCGCTCGGCAACTGGCTGGGCGGCGCGCTGCTCTGGCATTTCGCCGCCATGTGGCTCTTGGTGGTCAACGGCATCGTCTATGTGACGCTCGGCATCGCCAGCGGTCGCTTCCGCCGCAAGCTGTTGCCGATCTACCCGTCCGAGGTCATTGCCGACGCCAAGGCCGCGTTCACCTTCAAGCTCGCGCATGACGACCTCTCGCACTACAACGCGGTGCAGAAGCTGCTCTATGCCGGCGTGATCCTGATCGGCATCCTGGTCGTGCTGTCGGGCCTGTCGATCTGGAAGCCGGTGCAGTTCCAGGAATTGACCGCGCTGTTCGGCGGCTACGATGTGGCCCGCTACGTGCATTTTTTCGCCATGGCAGCGATCGTCGGCTTCCTCTGCGTGCATGTGGCGCTGGCGCTGCTGGTGCCGAAGAGCCTGCGCGCCATGATCGCCGGGAGGTAGCCATGCGCCAACGCAAGAACATTCCCGGCGTCGATGCCAAGCTGCTGATCAAGGACGCCGCCAGACTGATGCCCGACCCGGCGCGGCGCAGTTTCTTACGCGGCGCGGCCAGCCTCGGTGCGCTCGCCTTCCTGACCGGCTGCGACATCATCGACGGCGATACCGCGGAAGGCGTGCTGCGCAAGATTTCCGCTTTCAACGACGGCGCGCAGGCGCTGCTGTTCAGCCCGACCAAGCTGGCGCCGACCTTTCCGGAAAGCGCCATTAAGCGGCCGTTCCCGTTCAACGCCTATTACAATGAGGACGAGGCGCCGTCGGTTGATGCGGCGAACTACAAGCTTGAAATCGCCGGGCTGGTCGACAACAAGAAGCCGTGGACGCTTGACGAGCTGCACGCGCTGCCGGAAGTCTCGCAGATCACCCGCCACTGCTGCGTCGAGGGCTGGAGCGCCATCGGCTCCTGGCAGGGCGCGGTGCTGTCCGATTTCCTCAAGCGCATCGGCGCCGACACGCGCGCCAAATACATCTGGTTCAAATGCGCCGAGGGCTACACCAACACCATCGACATGCCGACCGCGCTGCACCCGCAGACGCAGATGTCGTTCAAGTTCGACCACAAGATATTGCCGCGCGCCTACGGCTTTCCGATGAAGATCCGTATGCCCACCAAGCTCGGCTTCAAGAACCCGAAATACGTGGTGGCGATGGAAGTGACCAATACCGACCACGGCGGCTATTGGGAAAACCAGGGATACAACTGGTTCTCGGGGCTGTAGCGCCTGCCGGTCACGCGAGATTTTTCACCATCGCAAGGCAGGCTGCTGCGTCTGCGCCTTCCTGCTCGCGATAGCCGGCTGCAAGGTAGAAATTCCGCGCGGTCTTGGTGCTGGCGAGCGTGCATTGGGCAAGCCCCAGTTCGGCGGCCTTGCCTTCCAGCGCGGCTAACAGCGCTTTACTGACGCCTTTGAAACGGGCGTCCGGCGCAACGTAATTCAGCGTGATCAGGCCGGCATTTGTCATGGCGGCGACGCCGGTAATCCTGCCGCCGTCAAGCGCGACATAAACGAAACTGCCGGCGTCGGCGATCCAGGCCGCGATATTCTGCGGCGTCTTGTTGGCGAGCCAGCGCGCCAGGAATTGCGCGTCGTTGCGGTGATCGGCCGCGCACAATTCGGCGATCGAGCGCCGCAGCACTTCGCAGGCGGCCGCGGCATCGGCCGCGCGGGCCGGACGAATTTGCACAGCGGGCATCGCGCCGGTCGCCTCCCATCGCGGACTAAGCATTGCGTGCGGGTGCAGACCGATCAAGCCGGCCTGCGCCTTGCCAACCGCGCTTGGCCCGTCTAGCACTCCGCGCGAGTTTCGTAACGGCGAGGTGTCCATGGCAACCCACAATCTCCTGCTGCTCCCCGGCGACGGCATCGGCCCCGAAGTGATGGCGCAAGTGCAGCGTGTCATCGCGTTCTTCAATGCCAAAGGCCCCGACAAATTCGTCACCGAGGAGGCGCTGGTCGGCGGCAGCTGCTACGACGCGCACGGGGTCGCCGTCACCGACGCCACCGTGGAAAAGGCGAAAGCCGCCGATGCGGTCATCTTCGGCGCGGTGGGCGGGCCGAAATGGGACAAAGTGCCTTACGAGGTGCGGCCGGAAGCGGGCCTGTTGCGCCTGCGCAAGGACCTCGCGCTCTACGCCAATTTGCGCCCCGCCGTGACCTATCCCGCACTCGCCGATGCCTCCTCGCTCAAGCGCGAGCTGGTCGAAGGCCTCGACATCATGATCCTGCGCGAATTGACCGGCGGCGTCTATTTCGGCGAGCCCAAGACCATCACCGATCTCGGCAACGGCCAGAAGCGCGCTATCGATACGCAAGTGTACGACACCTACGAGATCGAGCGCATCGGGCGCGTCGCCTTCGAGCTGGCGCGCAAACGGCGCAACAAGGTCACCTCGATGGAAAAACGCAACGTCATGGTCTCCGGCGTGCTCTGGAACGAGGTGATGACGGCGCTGCACGCGCGCGAGTTCAAGGACGTGCAGCTCGAGCACATGCTGGCGGATGCCGGCGGCATGCAGCTGGTGCGCAATCCGAAGCAGTTCGACGTCATCGTCACCGACAATTTGTTCGGCGACATGCTGTCGGATGTCGCGTCAATGTTGACGGGCTCGTTGGGCATGCTGGCTTCGGCTTCGCTCGGCGAGGTGGACCCGAAGACCAAGAAGCGCAAGGCGCTCTATGAGCCGGTGCATGGTTCGGCCCCCGACATCGCCGGCAAGGGCATCGCCAATCCGATCGCCATGATCGCCTCGTTCGGCATGGCGCTGCGCTACTCGTTCAATTTGGGCAAACAGGCCGACATGATCGACGCTGCGATCGCTGCCACGCTCGCCAAGGGCCTGCGCACCGCCGACATCAAGTCGGAGGGCACGAAAGTCGTCGGCACGGAGGAAATGGGTGACGCGATCCTGGCCGAGCTCGACACGCTCGCGGCCTAAACAAAAACGCGGCCCAAAGGCCGCGTGTGTTGCCGTCCGATGCTCGGCCTTTAGTAGCCGATCCAGGGATTGCTCTTGCCCGGCAGGGTGAACATATCCGGCAGGTTCGACGTGCTGATTCCGAAGATTGTGTTGTTGAGCACGCCCGAGGCCGAGTGGTTCGGCGACATGGCGTAACCTTGGCCGGTGTTCTCGCCCGGGAAGGTTTCCGTGCCCGGATCGAGATAGGACCGCTTCTGAATGATGATGCGGGTGCGCTTGCGGCCGGTTTCATCGCGGCTCACGAACACCGTATTTCCGGTTGAGGCGACCACGCGCTTCTTCTTGGTTGCCGCATCGGCCGGCGCGGTCAAAAGGGCGATGGCGCCGGTCACGGCAAGCGCGATGGCAATGGCTTTCAACCGCATGGGGTCCTCGCCGGTGGCCTAGAATTGCAACGCAGTCTAGCCCGCTTCGGTTCGCCGCGACAGGGCCAATCGCGGGCAATTGTTGCTGTTGCTGGAAACTGTTGCCGCAAATCATCAAGTAAACCGCCCCGCCCGGGCGGCGGGGCCGAATTCTCACGGTCAACGGGCGAATCGGCCGGCTCGGGAACCGGCGTTCAGCGGCCGATGCGGCGCGGCTCCGGCCGGGTCGCCAGCGCCTGCCACAGTAGATGATATTTCGGCGTCGGCGCCAGGATCGGATCGCGCTGGCCGCAATAGCTGCGATTGAGTTCGGCCTGCGCGAACACGACGCCGACTTTCGGGTCGCTGCCGGCGGAAAGCAGCGTCAACCGGTCGAGCGCGCAGGCGAGTGTCGAACGTTCGATAAAATCGGCGCCGCCCTGGCAGAACCAGCCGGACAATTGCAAACGCGGATCGTTGTAGTCGCGCACAAAGCCGAGGCAATGGCGCGGCGTGCCCTTGGAAGTATCGAAAGCAAAGATGGCGAGCGGACCGAATTTGCTCGCCAGCGGTTCCTCCGTGCGCTTGAGCGCGACCGGCCCGAGCGCGGCTGCCGCCGCGGCGATCTCGTCTTTCGCGTCGGAGAAATGAATGATCTCGCTGCCCGGCCGGTAGATTTCGACCTGCAGATAGGGCGCAACGCCGTCCGGCTCGCCGAGCGCCAGGATATCCTTGCGGCCGCCGCCCATAGCGTGACGGCGGATGGCATAGCTCGACGGCACATCGACGGCTTCCGGAATGGACAGCGCGAAAGCCGGGAACGGCCGCTCGATCTCGCTCCATTGCGGCCGTTGCATCGGCGCGGCATTACTCGTCGGCGGGGATCGGAAATAATGCGCGGCGGCCATCGACAACACCGCAATGCCACCTAGATAGGCGAGCAGGCGCACAAAGGCGGCGGGCAGTTCCTCACGCCAGGAATGCAGGGCCGGAAGCATGAGCTGGTCTCCAGCAGGCGGCCGTTGTCTTGCCGGCCATTCTCGCTTAGAAGCGCTGCCATCCGGTTGTCCGCCGGTACGATAGGGCGGTTAAATTTTTCGGAGAGTTAACAATGGGTTACAAGGTCGCCGTGGTGGGTGCCACCGGCAATGTCGGGCGCGAGATGCTGGCGATATTGGCCGAGCGCGATTTTCCGGCCGACGAGGTGGTGGCGCTCGCCTCGCGCAAGAGCGTCGGCCAGGAGTGCTCGTTCGGCGACAAGACGCTGAAGGTGAAGGCGCTCGACCATTTCGACTTCTCCGACGTCGACATTTGTCTGATGTCGGCGGGCGGAGCCGTATCGAAGGAGTGGTCGCCGAAGATTGCAGCAGCGGGCGCGGTAGTGATCGACAATTCATCCGCTTGGCGCATGGACCCGGATGTGCCGCTGATCGTGCCTGAAGTGAATGCCGACGCGGTCGCCGGTTTCGCCAAGAAGAACATCATTGCCAATCCGAATTGCTCGACTGCCCAGCTCGTGGTCGCGCTCAAGCCGCTGCACGATGCGGCCACCATCAAGCGCGTGGTGGTGGCGACCTATCAATCGGTCTCGGGCGCCGGCAAGGACGCGATGGACGAACTGTTCACGCAGACCAAGGCGGTGTTCACGCTCGGCGAGATCGGGACCAAGAAGTTCCCCAAGCGTATCGCGTTCAATCTGATTCCGCAGATCGACGTGTTCATGGAGGACGGCTATACCAAGGAAGAATGGAAGATGGTGGTCGAGACCAAAAAGATTCTCGATCCCAAGATTATGCTGACGGCGACCTGCGTGCGCGTGCCGGTGTTCGTCGGCCATTCCGAAGCGGTGAACATCGAATTCGAAAAGCCGATCTCGGCGGAGGAGGCGCGCAAGGTTCTGCGCAACGCGCCCGGCTGTCTGGTGATCGACAAACACGAACCCGGCGGTTACGCGACGCCCTATGAATGCGTCGGCGAGGACGCCACTTACATCAGCCGCATTCGCACCGACCCGACCGTCGACAACGGCCTGCAGATCTGGGTGGTGTCCGACAATTTGCGTAAAGGTGCCGCGCTCAACGCCGTGCAGATCGCCGAGTGCCTGATCAATCGCAAGCTGATCCAGGCCAAGCGCAAAGCGGCGTAGTCCTCGCTGGCACCTTACATTTGTCATGGCCGGGCTTGTCCCGGCCATGACAAATCATTAGCGCCCGATTGGCCGAAACTCCCCGCTCGCTTTGTCGAGCACCGACAGATCGCCGCTCGCCACACCGAAATAGGCGCCGTGCGTCGCGATCTTGCCTTTCTCGATCAGCCTGGCCAGCCGCGGGAACGTCATCAAATTGTCGAGGCTGTTGACGATCGCGGCCTGCTCCAGCCGCCGGAGATAATCCGCCGGCGCCATGTCGCCGCGGCCTCCGAGTTTTTTCGCCGCTGGCGCCAACAATGACATCCAGCGGCCGATGAAATCGCCGGGCGACAGCGGCGCCTGCTCCTCGGCATAGGCGCGCACGCCGCCGCAATAAGCATGGCCAAGCACCACGATATGTTGTACCCGCAAGGCGCCGACGCCGAATTCCAGCGCGGCGGAGACGCCGTGATAGGTGCCGTCCGGCGAATAGGGGGGAATGAGATTGGCGACATTGCGCACGACGAACAGTTCGCCCGGACCGGCGTCGAAAATCACCTCCGGCGAGACCCGCGAATCGCAGCAGCCGATCACCATGATCTGCGGTGACTGGCCGCGCTCGGCGAGTTCCCGATAGCGGTCCTGCTCGCGCTGCAGCCGCCCGCCGGCGAAGGCGTTGTAGCCGTCGATCAATCGTTGCGGAAAGGCCATTGCCATCCTTTACTCCGCGCTGCCTAATTGATGAGCGCTCTGCGGAAATCAGGCAAACGCCATGCCTGGATCGCCGGTGGCGACCGGCCGGCGGGTACGGGCCGCCGGCGCCGCTCAACGTGGCAAAACGACAACCTATACGCGCGCATACTTCCGCCTTGTCATATTCCGCCGCCGAAACCGCGACATATTCATTGCCTGTTCAGGTGCAATCGACGACTTATGGGTAAAGAATAAGACCGCGCATGCTGCAGCCAAACAAGCCCATTATTTCAAATCCGCCATCGTCGCGGTCCCGCGCGCATGGCTTTTCGGCGCCGCAAATCGGCGTGTTGTTCGCGGCCTTCACGCTGCTCATTTCGATCCCGATCTGGACGCATCCGCTGCCGCCGCTGTCGGACTACGTCAATCACCTCGCGCGCATGCACGTGATTGCGACGCTGTCGAAGAACCCGCAGCTCGCCGCCTTCTATGAGCTCGACTGGAAGCCGATCCCCAATTTGACCATGGACCTGATCGTGCCGCTCTTGGCGCGCGTCATGAACGTCTATTTGGCCGGCCAGGTGTTCATCGTCGCGATGTTCGCGCTCATCATTTCGGGGATTCTGGCGCTGAACCGGGCGCTGATCGGCCGCTGGTCGACGTTCCCGCTGTTCGCCTTTCCGCTGCTCTACAATTACGTCTTCCTGGTCGGCGTGATGAACTACATTTTCGGCATCGGCGTCGCATTGTGGGCGCTGGCCGGCTGGATCGCGGTGCGCGAGCGGGTCTGGCCGATCCGCTTCGCGCTGTCGACGGCTTGCGTCGTCGCGCTGTTTTTCTGCCATCTCGCCGCGCTCGGCGTTTACGGCATCGGCGTGGTCTCGTTCGAGATTTGGCGGCTGTGGGAGCGCCGGCTGGAACCTTGGCCGGGCCGCATCGCCGATTTCGTCGCCGGCGGCCTGCCGTTCTTGGCCGCCGCGCCGCTGCTCTATGCCAGCCCGACCCTGCAGCTTGCCTCCAACATCAGTTGGGAACAGGGCGGCAAGATCGATGGGCTGACCTATGTCATCTCCAATTATTCCGACCTTGCAAGCTTTACCATCGTGACGCTGCTGGTCGGCAGCATCGTGTGGGCGATCCGCCACCGCGTGTTGCACTTTCATCCGGTGGTCTATGTGCTGCTGATCGTCGGCGGCACCGTCTATTTCGCTTTGCCGCGGCTGCTGTTCGACACCTACATGGCCGACCAGCGCGTGCCGATCGCGGTCGCTTTCATGCTGTTCGGCTGCGGCGATCTGGAGCTGCGCCGCCGTCTGGTGCGACGCGCCTTCATGATCGTGCTGATCGTGCTGATCGGCGCGCGGCTGATCGAAATCGACGTCAACTGGTCGCGCCTGTCGGACTCGACCAGCGAGTTGCGCTCCTCGGTGCGCCGTATCAAGCCGGGCTCGAAGGTATTCGTCGCTTACGCCGACCGCTCGTTCGGCGAGGACGTGCGCGACCTCGGGCTCGTGCACGCCGCCTGCATTGCCACCATCGAACGCTCGGCGCTGGTCACCACGCTGTTCACCGTCGCCGGCAAACAGGTGCTACACGTGCGGCCGGCATATCGCGACTATGCCGATACCGAAGACGGAACGCCGCCGTCGGTGGCGCAGCTCATCGTCGCGGCCGATCGCCCGCTGCCCGAGACGCCGGCGTTCTGGTTGAATTGGACGCAGTTCGATTATCTCTATGTTCTTTTCACCGAGGACGAGGCGCCCAATCCCGATCCCTCGCGGCTCAAGCTGCTCGCCGACGGCGAGCGCTTCCAGCTTTATCGAATCCTCAAGCCGAGCGACGTCGTCAGCGTAGAATGAGCGGTTGGGGGAGATGCGTGCCGTACATGGCAGGCATCGCCTACCGCCGTTACGGCTTGATAGTTTCCCGACGGCCGATAGAGTTGGTCGTCATGACCATCCGTCCCCGCCGCAGCCTGCTCTATATGCCGGGTTCCAACGCCCGCGCCCTGGAGAAGGCGAAAACGCTTCCCGCCGACGGCGTGATTCTCGATCTTGAGGATTCGGTGGCGCCCGACGCCAAGGAGGCGGCGCGTCAGCAGGTGGTGGACACCGTGAAGGCCGGCGGTTTCGGCGCGCGCGAGGTGTTCATCCGCGTCAACGGCGTCGACACGCCCTGGCATGCCGACGATCTGGCCGCGGCCGCCCATGCCGCGCCCGACGCCATCCTGGTGCCGAAAATATCGAGCCCGGAAATGCTCGAGCTGATCGGCCGCCGCCTGCTCGACATGGGCACCGATCACAAGACGCGGGTGTGGGCGATGATCGAAACGCCGCTCGCCATCTTCAACATTCTGCCGATCGCCGCCGAAGCCAAGGATTCCGAATCGCGGCTGTCCGGCTTCGTCATGGGCACCAACGATCTCGCCAAGGATACCCGCGCTCGCCTGGTGGCGGGCCGCGCGCCGATGCTGTCCTGGCTGTCGACCTGCGTCGCGGCCGCGCGCATCTACGGCATCGATATTCTCGACGGCGTCTATAACGACATCGGCAATGCCGACGGTTTCGTGGCCGAATGCCGGCAGGGCGTCGAGCTTGGCTTCGACGGCAAGACGCTGATCCACCCCAACCAGATCGGGCCCTGCAACACGGCATTTTCGCCGTCGGCGGAGGAAGTCACATTGGCGCGCAAGATGATCGCGGCCTTCGACCTGCCGGAGAACAAGAGCAAAGGCGTGGTCTCGATCGACGGCCGCATGGTCGAGCGCCTGCATGCCGACATGGCGCGCCGCACGGTGGCGATCGCGGAGGCGGTCGCGGCGCGCTGACTACAAAGACTGAGTTGATAGGGGGAGCCCATGCGACGACGCGATGTCTTGACCCTACTCGGCGGCGCGGCGGTGACCTGGCCGCTGACGGCGCGCGCGCAGGCGACCGATTATCCCAACCGCCCGATCACGCTCATCGTTCCTTACGCGCCGGGCGGCGGCAACGACGTGCTGGCCCGCGGCGTTGCCGAACCGATGGGCAAGACGCTCGGCCAGCCGGTCGTGGTCGAGAACCACGGCGGCGCTGGCGGCTCGATCGGCACGCGCCAGGTCGCCAAGGCCACGCCCGACGGCTACACGCTCGGGCTCGGCGGTACCGGCACGCTCGCCATCGATCCAACGCTTTATCCGAAGGCCGGCTACGACCCGCGCAAGGACTTCGCGCCGGTCGGGCTGATCGCCACCAGCCCGCTCATCATCCTGATCAACCCGTCATTGCCCGCGCACAACGTGCAGGAGCTGATCGCGCTCGCCAAGGCGCAGCCGGGTAAGCTCAATTACGCCTCGGCCGGCAAAGGCAGCGGCATCCATCTCGGCACCGTGCTGTTCGCCGAGACCGCCGGCATCGACCTCGTGCATATC
This sequence comes from uncultured Alphaproteobacteria bacterium, assembly GCA_963739825.1. Lineage (GTDB taxonomy): Bacteria > Pseudomonadota > Alphaproteobacteria > Rhizobiales > Xanthobacteraceae > Pseudolabrys. The sequence goes on along the minus strand of CAVUBU010000001.1, from coordinate 466,283 downwards.
CCCTACAAGGGCTCGGGGCCGGCGCTCACCGATCTGCTCGGCGGCCATGTGTCGATTTATTTCTCGTCGCTGCCGCCGGCCATCGGGCTGGTCAAGGAGGGCAAGCTGCGCGCGCTCGGCGTCACCGGCTTGCAGCGCTCACCGATCTTTCCGGATGTGCCGACGGTCGCCGAGCAGGGTCTGCCCGGCTTCGAGGCGGTTTTGCACTACGGCATTGTCGCGCCGGCCGGCACACCCGGCCCGATTATCGCCAAGCTCAATGCGGCGCTGCGCAAATCGCTCGAATCCGCCGAGGTGCACAAGCGCATCGCCACCGAAGGCGCCGAGCCGCTGCCGACCACGCCGGCTGAATACGCCGCCGACATCGACCACGAGGAAACCAAATGGTCGGCGCTGGTGAAAAAAGCCGGTGCCAAGGCAAACTGATCGCTGTTTTTGCAAGATCGGAACTATGCGGAGCGCGCTTCAATAGCCGCTCAAGCCGCATCATTATTTGAGTGCATTGAAATTTCTGCCGCTGGCATTGAACCGGCCGGCCCATGCTTTCGACCAATAAGCGTGGTTTCGCCAGTGGAGGTTTTTGCCATGCCTATGGCCAAAGTGACGTTTGCCGCCGGCTTGCTGATGACTGTCGCCGCGCTGGCCAATCCGCCGGCAGCCTACGCGATGCCTACCGACGGCAATTGGAGCGTCCTGATTATCACCGAGAAGGGCACCTGCGATCGCGCCTACCGCTACACGGTGAACGTCTCGCATGGGCGCCTGGTTTATGAGGGCAGTGCCCCGGTCAATTTCACCGGCGCAGTGGCCGCCAATGGCCGCGTCAAAGTCAGAATCAAAGCCGGCAGCCAGGGCGCCAGCGGCAGCGGCCGCCTGTCAGGCTCCGCGGGAGCCGGCACCTGGCGCAGCTCCGCCGGCGAATGTGCCGGACGCTGGGAAGCCGAACGCCGCTAAACCGCAGGCGGCGCCGAATTGTCAGAAAGCCCGCGCGGGTTTCGGTGTCAGCGCCGGCCGCGCTCGAGTTCCTTGAAAATCTCGTCATTGTGCTGGCCGAGCGTCGGCGGCGGTTTGTCGATTTGCGGGCCGCCATGCGCGAAGGTGAACGCTGCCAGCGGCACGCCGAAACCGCCCGCAATGCCGGGTCCGCCGGCATGGCGGTGGATAATGCCGCGGCTTGCAATCTGCGGATCGGCGACCGCCTCGCCCATCGTGCGTACGCGCGCGGCCGGCACATGGCGGCCTTGCAGGAATTCCTCCCATTCGTCGGCCGTACGCGTCAGCATGATTTCTTCCAGAACCGCGATCTCGCGCGCGTGGTCGGCGTCGCGCTCGTCGTTGCTCTTCTTCGCCATGTCGGGCCGCCCCAACAATTTCCACAGCCGCGCCTGCTGGCGCAGATTGCTGGCGCCCAACATCACCAATCCGTCCTTGGTGGCGAAGGCGCCGTTGGTGGCGTGCGGATGGCGGTTGCCGCTTGGCTTCGGATGCACGCCGTTGCGCAAATATCCGGTCAAATGCGAGCTCATCAGGATCATCGCCACGTCCAGCATGGCCATGTCGATGCGCTGGCCTTTGCCGCTGCGCTCGCGCTGCAACAGCGCGGCCGACAAAGCAAAAGCCCCGGTCATGCCGGTGGCGTAGTCGATGGCCGGCGAGCCGAATTTGATCGGATGCACCTCCTTGGTGCCGGTCATCGCCATGATGCCGGAGGTGGCCTGGATCACGTGGTCATAAGCCGTCTGCGAACCGCGCGGCCCGTTCTGCCCGAAGGCGGAGAACGAGGCATAGATCAGCCGCGGATTGAGCGCGGACAGCGCCTCGTAGCCTAAGCCGAGCGCCTCGAAGGCGCCGGGTCGGTAGTTCTCCACGAATATGTCGGCGCCGGCGGCGAGCTTCTTTAATATTTCGCGGTCCTTCTCCAGCTTCAGGTCGAGCGTGATCGAGCGCTTGTTGGAGCCTTGCGTAAGGAACGCCGTGCCCATGTTGGCCCGGTTGAGTTCCTTGTCGGTACCGGCGCCGCGGCTCTGGTCGGGATCGTCGGGATGCTCGACCTTGATCACGTCGGCGCCGAGCACCGCCAGCTGATAGGTGGCGAACGGCCCGGCCAGCACATGGGTGACGTCGATCACCCGAATTCCCTCGAACGGACGCGTCATCGCGCTCTCCTCCGGCAACTATTTCTCCAGCATAAGGCGATCAGCGGGCGACCGGTTCAAGCCCCGTCGCTTTGAACAGCGCAGCCGCCGCCGGCGTGATCAACGTCGCGATGAAAGCGACGGCGGCGTCCCGCTGTTTGCTGTCGGCAGCGACGCCCGCCGAAAACACCGTGTAAAGCTGCAATTCCGCCGGCAGCGGGTCGACAAAATCGGTGCCGGCGACCGGCAACAGCTCGGCGATCTGCTGCACGGCCAGTTCCGCTTCGCCGCGGGCGACCAGCTCGGCCACCCGGCCGCTCGGCCCCAGCACGATCTTGTTGCGCATGGCCTCGGCAATGCCGAGGCGGTCGAGCAGCGTCTCGAAATACATACCGCTGGTGCCTTCGGTGGAGCGCACCACCGATTTCGCCGCGAGCAGCGTGCGCGTGAAGGCCTCGACGCTGCCGATGTCGGGCTTGGCGGCGCCCTGGCGCACGGAAACGCCCAGGCCCGAGCAACCGATATCGGCGCGCGTGTCGGCCAGAATCTTGCCCTGGGCGGCCAAGGCGTCGAACACCGGCCGCGTGACGATGGCGATATCGAAGGCGGCGCCATTTTCGATCTGGCGCCGGACCGCCTTGGCCGGATCGTAAGCAAACGACAGCCGGTGGCCGCTCGCGCGCTCGAACTTTGGGCCGAGTTCGCTCAGCACATCCAAGGCGGCGTGGGTGCTCAGGACTTTGATGTCAGCGGCATTCATGACGATCGCCTAGGACGGCAGGGGAATGGACAGCAAAGCATTTCAGGGATGGCTTTGCACGAATTCGCGCAGTGCGGCGTGCACGCGCGCGATGACATTGTCCCAGGCGCGGCTGTCGTCTTGCCGGAACAGCCGCGCGGTCGGGTACCACGGGCAATCGTCGCGATCGAGCAGCCAGCGCCAGTCGGAGATGAAAGGTAACAATACCCAGACCGGCTTTGCCAGCACGCCGGCGAGATGGGCGACGCTGGAATCGACTGAGATAACGAGGTCCAGATTCTCGACCAGTGCCGCCGTGTCGGCGAAATTCGTGAGCTCGTCGCCGAAATGGCGAAGATCGCTGTGCGCTTGCAACACCGGCGCGTCGTTGTCGCGCACGTCCTTCTGCAGGCTCACGAAGCTGGCGTCGATGTCCAGGAGCGGCAGCAAGGCGGCAAGCGCAATCGACCGGTTTTGATCGTTCGGGTGCGTCGGCTCGCCGGACCAGGCCAGCCCGATGCGCGGGCGCTGTTTCGGCCCGAGCCTGGCACCCCATTGCGCCACACTTTCCGGTCGGGCGCGCAGATAGGGCACCGCTACGGGAATCGTCGTAAGCCCTGTGCCGAAGGCCAGCGGCAGACTGGGCAACGGACATTGAATATCGCAATCGGGCATCGGGTCGCCCTTGCAGACGATTTGCGGGTCGTCCGCGAGCGTGCCCATCAACTCAACAAGCGGCTTGGGAACTTCCAGGATGACGCGCGCGCCGCGCGCCGCGACCGGCGCAACAAAACGGGCGAATTGCATCGTATCGCCGTGGCCCTGTTCGGCGTGCAGATAGATCGTCTGGCCGGAGATATTTTCCCGTCCGGACCATTGCGGTTGCGCGAAGCTTCGCTTGCTGTTGCCGGGCGACTTGACGTCCAATCGCCATTCGTAGCCCTGCCAGCCGCGCTCGAAGTCGCCGAGCACCAGCCGCGACAGGCTTTGATTAAGGCGCGCTTCGGCAAGGTCGGGTTGCAGCACGAGCGCTTGGTCGTAGTTCGCCACCGCCTCGTCGTAGCGCTTGAGCTGCTGCAGCGCATTGCCGCGGTTGTAGTAGGCCACGGCATAGTCGGGCTGCAGACCGATGGCGCGGTCGTAACATGCCAGCGCCTCGTCGTAGCGCTTCAGCGTTTGCAGCACATTGCCGCGGTTGGAAAGCGCAAACACAAAATCCGGCCGTATTTCGATGGCGCGCTCGTAGCAAGCCAGCGCTTCCTCAAACAGCTTGAGCTGCTGGCAGGTGTTGCCGCGATTGAAGTGGGCGATGGCATGGTCGGGTTGCAACGCGAGCGCGCGGTCGAAGCTCGTCAGCGCCGCTTGGTTTTTTGCCAAGCGCGATTGAGCGATGGCGAGAACGTAAAGTGCGCCAAAAAAATCGGGCTCGGCGGCGACGATTTGCTCGCAAATATGCTCGGCCTCAGCAAATCTTTCCGCCGTGTATTCGGAGATGGCGCGCTCGAGCGCCTGCGGCAAAGTGAGTGTGGATTGGTCCATGCTGAAAGCGGTCACGCTTTTCTTGAGGACATGGCGCCAGCGGCGATGATCGGCCGCCCAAATCTATCGTTTCAGGCCGGTGGGTCAATCGGCGGCTTGTCGAGCGGCCGGCGCTTCGGCGCGCGGCGCTAGACCGGAAGCTTGATCGAGGCGCGTAAGCCGCCGCCCGCCCGGTTGGCGAGGGTGAGTTCGCCGCCATGCGCCTGCACGATGGCTTGCGCGATAGCCAAGCCCAGCCCGGTGCCGCCGGTGTCGCGATTGCGCGAATCCTCGACCCGGTAGAACGGCTGGAACACCCGCGGCAGTTCCGCTTCCGGAATGCCCGGCCCGTCGTCGTCAATGATAATCTCGATGACGTTCTCCGCGCTGGCGATCGCCGCGCGTGCGCACTTGCCGTATTTCACCGCGTTGTCGAGCAGATTGGTGAGCGCGCGCTTCAAGGCGCCGGGCTGGCATTGCTGGATCAGCGGCGCTGTCGGCGCCATGGTCACCGGCAGTCCGGCGTCGGCCATGTCGTCCACGATGCTGGCGAGCAGCGCGGCGATATCGACGCGCCGGCGCGGTTCGGCGCGCACCTCGTCGCGCGCGAACGCCAATGTGGTCCCGATCATCTCGTTCATCTCGCCGATGGTCGCCAGCATCTTGTCGCGCTCCTCGGTGTCGGCGACTTCCTCGGCGCGCAGCCGCAGCAGCGTCAGTGGCGTGCGCAGATCGTGCGACAGCGCGGCCAACATCTGTGTGCGGCTTTCGATCAGCCGGCGCAGCCGTTCCTGCATGCGGTTGAACGCGCGCGCGGCATGCCGCATCTCGATGGTGCCGGTCTCGGCGAGCGGCTCGCTCGCAACATCGCGGCCGAGTCGGTCGGCTGCGGCCGACAGCATGCCGAGCGGAGCGGTGAGGCGGCGCACTGCCCACACCGAAACGGCGATCACGATCACACCCATCAGCGCCATCGAGATGATGAATTGCCACGATACCGACGGCGCGCCCTGCGGCAGCGTGGTGGCGAACGACAGCCATTGCCCGTCGGCAAGCTCGACCGCCACTTGCAAGCCGCGCCAGGCGCCGAACGTGCCGAAGCCCGGTTCCATCATTTCGTGCATCATTCCGCCCATGCCGCGCATGCCACCCATCGGCCCCTGGAACCGCCCGCGATCGAACGGCGGGCCGAATGGCGCGCCGGGCGGGCCCGCGCTCGGCGCGAACACGGCGGCGCGAACCTGGCGGCCGGGTCGGTCGGGAAGCTGCCCCAATACGTAATCCTCGATCGCCTTGGCCGGGCCGTCGGCGTCGGACGGCAATTGCTGTGGCGGCTCGCCCGCGAGCGCGACGCGGAATGTCGGATCGCTCAGCGCCTGCACGATGCGCGGCCGCCAGTCGGGCGGCGCTTCCTCGACCAGACGCGACAGGTTGGCGACGCGCTGCGCTGCCGCTAAGCCGCCGATCGCGCGCACCGCCTGCTCGCGCGCACCGGCATAGATCCAGGCGCCGACCGCGTGCGAGATCACCAGCCCGATCAAAAGGATCAGCAGTGTCTGGCCGAACAGGCTCTTGGGAAAAAAGCGGCTCATTCCCGGCTCACATCGGGCGTAAAGATGTAGCCGCCGCCCCACACCGTCTTGATCAGTTTCGGATCGCCCGGGTCGCGCTCGATCTTCTTGCGCAACCGGCTCACCTGCGTGTCCATGCTGCGGTCGAAGGTGTTGGCGGCGCGATGGCGCGCCAGATCGAGCAGCTGGTCGCGGCTCAAGGTGCGCTGCGGATGTTCGACCAGCGCCATGAGCAGATCGAATTCGCCGGTGCTCAGTGGCACCGCAACGCCGTCATCGCCAACCAATTCGCGCTTTTCGACATCGAAGGCCCAGCGTTCGAAGCGGTAGCGCTTGGGCTTTTCCTGACTGGCGGCGGGTTCGCGCGCGCGATTGCGCCGCAGCACGGCGCGGATGCGCGCGATCAGCTCGCGGCTGCCGAACGGCTTGGGCAGATAATCATCGGCGCCCATTTCCAGCCCGATCACGCGGTCGACCTCGTCGCCCTTGGCGGTCAGCATGATGATCGGAATGTCACTATCGGCGCGCAGCGAGCGGCAAAGCGACAGCCCGTCCTCGTCCGGCAGCATCAGGTCGAGCAAAATGAGATCAATATGGGCATCGGCCAGCAATTTACGCATGGCCTTGCCGTCGGCCGCGGTGCTGACGCGGAAGCCGTCCTTGGCGAGCGCGCGCGAGACTAGGTCGCGGATCTCGCGATGGTCGTCGACGATCAGGATGTGCGGGCCGCTCGTCATACGCCAAATCTAGTTCCGATCGGGCCGTCTTTGGCAAAAAAAATGTAACAATATCTGCCGGATAGAGGCTCTGACACAATTGGTTACAAAACAGAATGGGCGGGCTAGCCCCCGCCCGCAATATTGATGCAGATCAAATTTGGGCATGTCCGAACGAATAGCGTGCGGCGGTAAGACCCCGGTGCCCGGAAAGCCCTGATCATGCGCGCCGCGCTTTTCAAATGGCTGTTGATCGGCCTCATGGTCGTGTCCTTCGCGGGACGCCCGTGGGCGCAGAGCCTGCCGGTACCCACGGCGGGGTGCGGCGGGTCGAACGCAGCCACGATGGAGCACGCCGCTTCCGCGGCGGCGGACGAGGCGGGCAAGATTGCGACCAGTGAGTCGCCGGCGCCGCAACACAATTCAGGCAAGGCGAAAAGCGCCGATTGCGTGAAAAGCTGCACGGCAGCGCCAGTCCTGGCCATGTCGGCGGCCCCGTCATGGTCCGCCGAAGGCTGGCCGCAGATTCATTTGGCGGCCGTTGCGGCCATCTTGCACGGGCAGGAGCCCGAGCCGGAACTCTTCCCTCCCATCGCCTTCGCGTAATCGCGACGGCGCTTACCGCGCCGGCGCATCCGCTTGACTCCGCGGCGCGGTCGCTTGCCGTCGGCATGGTGCTGCATGGCTGCACCGTCGAGTAAAATCAAACGCACAGTTTCATTCAACCCGCGCTTCGCTTGGCCGCATCCGGCTGAGCGGCGCGATGAAGAGGAAAGACAATGGCAAAGAATAGCAATCGTTCGAAGAGCGAGGATCCGATGCCCGCCAAAATGATCAGCACCCGCAAGGCGAGCCTATCGCGCCGCGCGCTGCTGCTCGGCTCGTTGGTCGTCGGCAGCGGCGGCCTGTTTGCCTGGAACGTACTCGGATCGGCGCAATCGGCGAAGGCCGGCACCATCACGGTGTGGAAATCGCCGACCTGCGGCTGCTGCGGCGGCTGGGTCGATTACATGCGCGGCAAAGGCTACCAGGTCAGCGTCAATCTGGTCGCCGATCCCGATCCGATCAAAGCGAAACTCGGCGTGCCGGAGGCGCTTTACTCCTGCCACACCGCGAAGATTGACGAATACCTGGTCGAAGGCCACGTGCCGGAAGGTGCCGTCGCGAAGCTGCTGGCCGAGCGGCCCAATCTGAAAGGCATCGCTTTGCCCGGCATGCCGGAAGGCTCGCCGGGCATGGACGGACCTCCCGGCATCTATCGCATCGTCGGCTTCGACGCGAACGGGCGTATCCATCGCTTCACGGAAGTCGGCGTTTAAAACCAATCAAAGCAAACTCGTACATCACAAAGGAGATCGACAATGCAACGGCGTAGTTTTTTCAAATCGGTTTTGGCAATGACAGGTCTGGCGGCCGGCGTCGTCGCCATTGGCACGGCGCAAGCGGCCACGCCCAAGACCAAGCAGAAGGTGGTCTATCACCTGTCCGACGCCGAAAAGGTGCCATTCGTGCTTTCCAACATCCAGAACCACATCGCCGGTGTTGGCGGGCCGGAATTTGTGCAGATCGTGCTGGTGGTGCATGGGCCGGCTCTCAAAGCCTTCCACGCGGCGCTGGCCGATCCGAAGGTGAAGCAGACCGTCGGTAACTTGAAGGAAGAGGGCGTCTCGCTCGACGCCTGCGCCAACACCATGAAGGCGCAAAAGGTCGACGAGAACGGTCTGTTGCCCGGCTTCGTCAAGGTTGATCAGGGCGGTGTGGTGCGCATCGCGCAATTGCAGGGCGACGGCTACGTCTATCTGCGGCCCTGAACCGCGATCGTTGCGCGCGAGCGCCGGCCGGAAAGCCGGCGTTCGCCGCCACGTTTCCCACGATCGTGCCGAGGTTTTTTGTAACCAAATCTGGCTGCCGGCCGCTCTGACACATTTGGTCACAAAATCGCCGCTGGCCGACAAACTTGAGTGACAGGGCGGGCTTCTAATGCACGTCAACGGGGGCACGAACCGTTGCGAGCAAAAGGAGCAATCCAATGAAAGCGCGAAATTTCTTGATCGGTCTCGGCGTCGCCGCAGCACTGGCGGCGGGTGGTTACAGCATGACCGCCTCCGCCCAGGATGGCCCCGGTTACGGCCCGGGCATGATGGACGGTTATGGGCCTGGTTACGGCCCCGGCTATGGCCACATGCGCGGCTACGGTCCGGGCTACGGCCCCGGCTACCGGCACATGCGCGGCTACGACCTCGACGACGCAGACAATGACCAGGGCCGCGGCTATGGCCCGGGCTACCACATGCGCGGCCGCGACGGCGAATACGGCCCCGGCATGATGGGCGGCTACGGCCGCGGGATGATGGGCTGGTCGCGCTAGCGCGCCGGCTTGCCGAACGAATTCAAATTTAATCGACACACAACGGAGAAATGAAATGCGAACACGAACATTGATCGGCCTGGGCGTAGCAGCCGCGCTTGCCGCCGGAGTCGGGGCTTACAGCTATAGCGCCTTCGCGCAAGGCGGCCCCGGCTACGGTCCCGGCTGGATGATGGGTGGCGGCCACGGCCCGGGCATGATGGGCGGTTACGGTCCCGGTCGCATGCGCGGCGGACCCGGTGGCGGTGAATGGAATTGCCCGGCCTTCGGCCAAAACGACGAATCCGGTCCCGCCGGCAGGCAGGGTGAAGGCTATGGCCCAGGCTACGGCCCCGGCTACCACATGCGCGGCTGGCGCGGCGGTTATGGCCCCGGCATGATGGGTGGCCGCGGCCCCGGCTACGGCCCTGGCTATGACCGCAGGGCGGACGCTCAGAGCGATCAGAACAATCAGAACACTCAGAACAATCCGAGCGCGCAGAGCAATCAGGGTACTCAGTCGCCCGCCCTCACCACCGATGACGTGAAGGCCCGCATGGAACGCTGGCTCAACTGGCGCGGCAATCCGCGGCTCAAAGTCGGCGAGGTGAAGGAGAAAGATGCCGACACCATCACGGCCGACGTTGTCACCAAGGATAATTCCCTGGTGCAGCGCTTCATTGTCGATCGCCACACCGGCGCCTTCCACCAGGACAACAGCTGAGCGTCGTTCGGCTGAACTCGAAACATCGCAAGCCCGCGCAGGTGCCCCCTGCGCGGGCTTAATTCATGGAAAGGCGCGCAGATGTAGCGGCAGCCTGCCGGTCCGGCTGCCAATGCAACGACGGCTAGGCTAGCGCGGCAAGCTTTTCGCATGCCCCGATGCATTGCAATGCGACGTCGGGCTGCTCGGCCCTTTCCTTGATCAGCTGCACCATGTCGTTGCTGCCAACGGTGGCTTTCAGTTTGGAATAGAGCGCGAGCAATGGACCGGATTTTCGCAGCAGAAAATACGCGACCATGAGGCCGATATAATGCGGCGTCCGGCACACATAGGGGGCGAGGCCGGCGACCAATTCGATCATCTCCGCGTCTTCGACATGCCGCCACATGCTGGCCATGCCGTGAAACCCGAATGTCGGCTGATTCGGCACGATGTTCTCGTACGAGAATTGGTTGGCCACGGCGTTCGGCGCAAAGCGGATGCCGAATTCGCTTTCGAGCGCCGGCCGAAAGGCGCGGCAGATGAGCAGATCTTCGTTGACCGCGCTGTCGACGGTAAAGCGCGGGTCGCACAATGCCGCCAGCAGTTTTTTCGAACGCAGGGAAAAGCCGCCATTGCCGACCGACATGCCGTCGGTAAAACTGTGCCAGCGCGCGCCGATGTAGTCGTAGTCGCGGAATGAAGGCTGCCATGCGCCGGCATCGATCACATAACCGTCCCATTGCACGATCAGCACATAGGGCGTCTCGATCAGCGCCGGCAGCTCCTTGATCAAGAAGACTTGGTAGGCCGCCAGCGATTTCATTTTGTCGATGCGCGTCGTACGGAACGGGCCTTCGACCGGCTGCGACGAGATAAACATCGCATCGGCGAAATCGCACCGCGCCATCGAGAGACGCAGCGCGCGGGCGCTCAGCGCCACATTGGCCGAATCGATGGTGCAAACGGTGACGTCACGCAAATCCGGCTTCATCGCCTGCGTATCCTGACCATCCGGTAATGCATTTTTTTGCGAGGCTTCGATCGATAGGTCAAATTAGTCATCGACTGAGGCTACGGCAACCAAACCCTGCCGACCATTTCTCCGCAGGCACCCAATTGGCCCAATTGAAGACATAGGGACAAGCGAGTCATCGGCGAATGCGATGATGCGTCGGCGAATTCGTTCAGCGCGGCAGCGAATAGACGAACACCGCACCCTTGCCGAGCCCGCCGTGCAGGCAGATGAAGCGGACATCGTCCGGCGCGCCGCTGGCATGATAGGCCGCCTTGCCGTGATAGACGGTGGAGACGAATTGCGTGCCGACCTTGTCGGCGAACTTGTCTTCTTCGACGTCGGCGCGCGTGATGGTCAACTTCTTGAACGCCGGATTTTCCTGCTTGAATTTAATCGCGGCAAGCTTCTCGCAATCGCGCAAGCCGTCTTCGGTCGATTTCTGCGCGAAAGCCGGCGCGGCGGCGAGCGCGCACAGCGCCGCGACGCTCGCGAGCCTTACGCCCACGGTCGCGCCGCCCTGGCCTTTTGCTCGTAGCTCACGATCTTGCTCTGCTTCTGCTTGGTGAGCCCGATGTCGTCGAGGCCGTTGAGCATGCAGTGCTTGCGGAAGGCGTCGATCTCGAATTTGACCGTGCCGCCGTCCGGTCCGCGGATTTCCTGTTTCTCCAGATCGATCGAGAGCGTGGCATTGGCGCCGCGCTCGGCGTCGTCGAACAGCTTGTCCAAGTCCTCCTGCGACACGCGGATCGGCAGCACGCCGTTCTTGAAGCAATTGTTGTAGAAAATGTCGCCGAACGAGGTCGAGATCACGCAGCGAATGCCGAAATCCATCAACGCCCAGGGCGCGTGTTCGCGCGATGAGCCGCAGCCGAAATTATCGCCGGCGACCAGGATCTTGGCCTTGCGATAGGCCGGCTTGTTGAGCACGAAATCGGGATTTTCGCTGCCGTCGTCCTTGTAGCGCAACTCGGAGAACAGGCCCTTGCCGAGCCCGGTGCGCTTGATGGTCTTCAGGTATTGCTTGGGGATGACCATGTCGGTGTCGACATTGATCATCTTCAAGGGCGCGGCGACGCCGTCCAAAGTGGTGAATTTGTCCATGTCCACGTCATCCAATACAGCGGCCGGTGCGGCGGCGGCTATTCCATAGCCTTTTATTGCAGGGCTTGCCACGCCGAGGTCAAGCGCCGGGCACGGCAATTTCGGATGGCGGGGCCGCATTTGGCCCTTGTCCGCCGAGGGTTACGGGCAATCGGCGGCCGTTCTAGTCGCAGACCATCCAGCATTGGCCGAAGAAATTGCATACACGATGGGCGCTGCTGCCAGCGCACGCCCCGTAAAATTGTTTTGGGTGGCGGCGGGTGAAGTAATATTTGCGGCGACATACGTCATGGGCGTCGCGATACCGGTTGACGCCGCATCCGTCGGCGACCGGAACGATCAAACTGTCCTGACGTCCATCGCTTGCAAGCGGCATGGCTTTGGCGGCACCGGCCGACAATGCGAGCGCGGCAGCCAGCAAGACGGCGGCGAAAAGGCGGTCCATTCGTTCTTGTCTCATCGTTCGCACGTGGCCTAATGATATCGGTGCGCTGCTTTGGTCGCAATCAGGCCGGCTGAACGCAAGCGCCACGCGATGTCGGCGTTGCCTGCGAAAGCGGATATTGGCCGACGTGTTCTATTGAGACATGGCACGGCACGTTGCGGTCATTCGGTCGATCGGTCAGGTTGAAGTGACTGGATTGGTCGTTTCGATCGTTTGCCATTGAAATTGTTTACGTTTTTGCTTTAGGCCACGCCGCTTGCGCACCGACTTTGTGTACGCGCGGTAAGCCGCAAACGGTCGCTTAACCAAGCGCGCCGTAGACTGTGGGTAATTCTATGGACGTTCGAGAGCTGTAAGTTCTGCCTATTGCCTGAGAGCGACGCCATGGCCTCACGCGTATCATTCCGCCGTTGGTTGCTGCGCGATATTCGGCGGGCCTATTTGCTGCTTGCCTTGGCCGCCTTCGCCGTTGGTCCGCTCGTCTATTTTACCGATTGGTCCCACCGCGAACCCGCCGTCAAGGTGAAATCGCAATCGAAAGCCGACAGCGAAGAAAAACGTTATGCCGGTTCGGTCCTGATTCCCACGGGCGGCGATCAGTGCTGGCAAATCATGCTCGACAATCGCAATGGAAGAATGTGGGAGAAAGGCTACGTCAAGTGTGACGAGGCCCAGCACGAAATCGCCGGAAATAGCCCTCCCGAAAAAACGCGCCTGCGCGAAGTTGGCAAGGCATTTCGTAACGCGGGCGATTGACTATGAGAAATCGGCGCTCCGCCCGGGAAGACTGCGGGCGAATTTAGAGATACCGATAATGCCGGACAAAATCGCGTCATCCGCGCACTGAGTGATGCCACCGGCCTGCGTGTCGCTCAGTCGGGCAGTCCGGCCTTTCGCAAGCCATCTTCGTATCTGGTTAAATCGTCCGGGCGACGAATGGGCATCCAATCTTTGACGGCGGACACCCGCATTTCCGGGTCAACAACGCGCAAATAAGTCATTACTTTCTGCGCTTCGAGATGTCGACCAGCAAGTTCTTTGGCTGCCGCCAAATAGCATATAGCGGGCAGATAATGCGGCCGCACTTGCAATGACTTTTCTCCCCACACCGAGGCTTCGTCGAAGCGACCAGCAATAAAATGGGCCAATCCAATCGCGCCCAATGCACGGTAACTGAACGGATCGAGTGGACTGAGCCGCATCGCGCTGGTCGCACGCTTGATGGCTTCGTCGGGCTCGCCGATAAAAGCCTTTGCCCAACTGCTGGAAACCAATGCCGTTGCGAAGTTCGGATTGATCGCGATGGCCCGATCGATATGCGCGGACCCGTTGTCGAGGTCGTGAACGACAAAGGCAAGCGAATAGCCGCCACTCGCCAAAGCCACAGCGTCGTCCGCTCCCAGATCCACCGCCTGTCTGGCAAGCCGCGCCGCTTCGGCGACCTCCGAGGCGCGGTCAATCATCCAGCGGTTTCCCTTGCGCATGACGAAACACCAGGCGGCCATGCCGTAGGCCGCGGCGAACCCGGGATCCAACTCGATAGCGCGGTAAAACTGCCGGAGTGCTTCCTCGGTGGGCTCCTTGGCCCACTGCGATGAATTCGCTAAGCCACGCAGATAGTAGTCATAAGCGTCCAGGCTTTCCGTCGGCTTGCGCTTGGCGCGCTCGATCTCGACCTGTTCGAGTTTCGGCGCGATCGCGCCGACCACGCTTGCGGTTACCCGGTCCTGCAGGTCGAAGACATCCTCGAGTTCGCCGTCGATGCGATCTGCCCAAAGATGAGCGCCGGTCGAACTGTCGATGAGCTGCGCGGTGATGCGAACCCGGTTCGTCGATTTGCGAACGCTTCCTTCGAGGACATAGCGCACGCCGAGCTCGCGTCCGACTTGCTTCACGTCTACCGCGCGGCCTTTGTAGACGAAACTCGAATTGCGCGCGATGACAAACAGCGATTTGAAACGCGACAGCGCGGTGATGATGTCTTCCACCATACCGTCGGCGAAATACTCCTGCTCGGGATCGCCGCTCATGTTCTGGAACGGCAGGACGACGATCGACGGTTTGTCGGGCAAAGTCAGCGCAGCGGCGGCCTGCGGCTTCGCTGCCGGCAACCGGACCCGAAAGATGCGCAACGGGCGGGCAATGTTTTTCAGTTCTCTTTCGCCAAGGTCGTCGCAGGAAATATCGATCTTGCCGCGGACTTGACGATGCGTGTCGTCTGAAATGTAGATCTCTCCTGGATCCGCGATCCCTTCCAAACGTGCCGCGATGTTGACGCCGTCGCCAAAAATATCGTTGCCGTCGATAATGATGTCACCGACGTTGACGCCAACGCGAAACTCGATGCGCTTGTCGGCGGGCACGTCGGTGTTGTGCTCGGCCATACTGCGCTGAACGTCGACGGCACAGCGCACCGCGTCGACGACGCTGCCGAATTCCACCAACATCCCGTCTCCCGTCGTCTTGACGATCCGGCCCCGGTGCTCGGCGATCTTGGGGTCGACGATTTCCTTGCGATGCGACTTCAGCTGTCGGAGCGTTCCCTCCTCGTCGGTGCCCATCAGCCGGCTATAGCCGGCCACGTCGGCCGCCAGAATCGCAGCCAGCCGTCGTTCGACACGCGCCTCAGCCATGAAGGTCGCCCCCGGCCTTTCGAGAATGCAGTCTAAGTTTAGGATCAATGTTTGGGGGGTGTCTATCCGGTCAAGATTGTCCGCTTTTCCCCGATAACAGGCATTGCGCGGCATATCGACATCGGCACTGAGTTATCTGCTTATAAGTCCGCGCCCTGGCGCGGCGCCATTGAGCGGCCTGCCACCCGCGCGATTATCTTTGCTCAGGCACCGCGCGCGACGTTTTTGCCGCCCGCTGCGCCACCACGATGGCGACGCCGCCCAGCGTCGCGGCGGAAGCGATCAACAAGCGTAGCGTGATCTGCTCGGACAGCAGGACGACGCCGCCGAAGGCCGCAATCACCGGCACCGTGAGTTGAACGGTCGCCGCCCGCGTGCCGCTCAGCCCGGCGAGCGCGGCATACCAAATGACATAGCCGCAGCCCGAGGCGACGGCCCCGGACGCCACCGCCAGCGCGAAACCCTGCGGCGTGCCGCTGAATTGGCTCCAAAACAATAGGCTGACGATGAGCACCAGCGGCACCGAATAAACAAAGTTCCGGGCGGTCGCTTCCAGCGGGTCGCTCGCGCCCCGGCCTAGCAACGAATAGAAGCCCCATGCGGTCCCGGCGATCGCCATGAGCACGGCGCCGACCGGGTCGGGCGCGCTCAGACCCGGCGACACCAGATAGATCAGTCCGAGAATCGCGGCGGTGAGCCCGGCCCACGACAATAATGAGAAGTGCTCGCCCTCGCGCAGCGCGACAATGAACATGGTGAGCTGAACGGCGCCGAACAGCACCAGCGCGCCGGTGCCGACGCTGAGCGAGCGATAGGCGAAAGAAAAGAACGCCATATAGGTGAACAGCATGGCGGCCGAACGCCAATTGGCGGTGCTGTTGCCGCGCGGGCGCCCGCGCACCAGCACGATCAGGCACAAGGTCGCCGCGCCCGCGATCACGCGCACGCTGGTGAATGTTGCCGCGTCGATCAGTCCCTGTCCCAAAGCCAGCCGGCACAACAATGAGTTGGCGGCAAACGCCAGCATGGCGACGACCGTCAGCAGGACGGTAGGCGTGGCCATCATGTCTGTTTCTGAAATTTCGGGATCGGATCGAGATGAGTGGCCCAGGCGCGCGCCGAGCGGAACCAGATCTGCCGCTTCGGCATCAATTGATCGCGCTGCGCGAGAATGCCGGCACGCACCATGTAGGAGGCCTGGCGGCCTTCGCCCGGCGAGGTCGAATAGATCGGCGAGCCGCAGCGCGGGCAAAACGCCTGCGCACGCGGCGTCCCGCTTTCGGCGGTCGTCTTGAGGTAGATCGTCGGCTGCCCGGTCATCTTGAAGCTATCGCCGCGCACCGGAACGTTGAAGCGGAACGCCGTGCCGGTGCTGGTCTGGCAATCGGTGCAATGGCAGACGGTAACCCTTTCGATATCGGCCTCGCCCTCGATGGTGATGTCGCCGCAATGGCAGGCGCCGTTGATTTGCATGTTCGCTGCTCCCTTCAGTCCGCGCTCGCCTCGATCGCTTCGATGTCGGCATCCGACAGGCCGAAATGGTGGCCGATCTCATGCACCAGCACATGCGTCACGATGGCGCTCAATGAGTCCTCGTGCTCGGCCCAGTAGTCGAGAATAGGCCGCCGGTAGAGCCAGATCATGTTGGGGAACTGTTCTGGCGCACTGGCCGACTGAAAAGGCAGACCAACACCCTGGAACAGACCGAGCAGGTCGAATTCTGTCTCGACCTCCATTTGATCCATGACTTCCTCGGTCGGGAAATCGGTCACCTGGATCACCAGGTTTTCGCAGAGGGCGCGAAAATCCTCCGGCAGTCGGGCATAGGCGTCGCCCGCCAGCGCCTCGATTTCGGAGAGCGAGGGTGCCGGCACCCCCCTCCAGCCCTGGCGATCGTCAAATTGGCCTTTCATGACAACGTTCTAGGCCAGCCGGCCAGGATAACCAACCGGTTGACGGCGGGCCCGGAATGAGCGACCGTTAACCATTGTGGCAGAGGGGGGTAGGGCTCAGAACATGCCGAAAACCCGGACGTTCTTCGGTCTTTTGACGCTGATTTGCGCCATTTCCGCCGGTTTACTGCTGCCGGCATCGGCCGAATTCTTTGGCTGTAACGACAAGTCCAGCCACGCCTATTCCAGCTACGCCAGTGCGCCCAAGTCGAGCCGCTACACCCATGAATTTGCGGCACAATCGCGCTCACGCATCACCATCCATCCGCGCCGGAAACATATTACCCGCAATTCCAAACGACATTGCCAGTCCTGGCTCTCCCAGGAATATCGCGTCAGCGGCCCGGTGGTCACGCCACAGATGCGCTGCTGGTGGGATTAGCGCGCGATTTGAGAAATGATTGCCCGCTTTTGGGCAAAATCGTGCGCCAATAAGAAAATTCTCGTTGCAGTTTTTCTCGGCTATAGTTTGCGGATCGGGGGGCATCGGAGGTTCAACGATGTCGAAGCTCGTAAAATCTTTTGCAATCGCGGCGCTGATCGCCGGCGCGCTGGCCATGACGCCGGGTCCGGCCGCGGCTCAACGCCACGGTGGCCACGGTGGCCACGGTGGCCACGGTGGCCATAGCGGCCATAGCGGCGGCAGTTGGCATGGCGGCGGTGGTTCGCACGGTGGTTCGCACGGTGGTTGGCGTGGTGGTGGCGGCAACTGGCGCGGCGGCGGTGGTTGGCGTGGTGGTGGCTGGGGTCCCGGAATAGTTTGGGGCTTGGGTGTTCCCTACTACGGCGGCGGCTATTACTACGACGACGGACCGGACTGCGGCTGGGTACGCGTGCGTGTGTTGCGCCACGGCCACCGGGTATGGCGACGCGTTTGGCGTTGCTGGTGATCGGTAGCTACGCGTGAAAAGGAAAGGCCCGCCGAGTTGCGGGCCTTTGCGCCTTCAGCATTTCGTCGCTGGATTACTGCCGCTCTCTCAGTTCACCGAAATGGCGCGCGATGCAGTCCGTTTTGCAGTGCGGGCTGGTCGGTTGACGGTACCGGTTTACAGCGCGGTTGTTTGTCGCAGCAATGCTACACATGCGGCGATATCGTTATCCGCTACAAAAGCCGCGGCCACTCATTTGAATAAATGCTTGCAATCGCTGCGTTTAGTGCGCGAAGGTTGCTGATAAAGGCTGCCCGGAGATGGCGAACATGCCGAACTCGCCTCACCGCAAACGCGGCAGGCTAAAAGTCCATCGGTAGACAAGCGAAATCTTGCTGGTCGTCTGTGGCGCGGCCTTTGCGCTGACGCACGGTCTATCATGATACAGCTGTCTTACGTTTCATTTTTAACGCCACCAAACTGGCGTTGTGGGGGAGACCGTCAAATGTCGGCAATAAGGCACGCGATCGTAGCAGTCGCATTGGTTTTTATTTTCGCCGTCGGAATTCGTGGCAGCTACGCGGCGCAATGCGCTCCGAACGACAAACAATGTCTCAATAAGCAGCAGCAACAGCATCAGCAACGCCAAGGTCAGCAGCAACAACATCAGCAGCGGCACCAAGGTCAACAGCAACAACATCAGGGTCGCCAGCAGCAACAAAATCAGCAGCGGGGCCAGCAGCGACAGCAGCAGCAACAAGGTCAGCAGCAGCAGCAACATAAACAGCAGCAAGGTCAGCAACATCAAAATCAGCAGTTGCAGCATCAAGGTCAGCAGCAGCATAACCAGGGTCAGCAGCAGCAACACAAGCAGCAGCAAGGTCAGCAGCAACATCAAATTCAGCAAAAGCAGCAGCAAGGCCAGCAACAGCAAAATCAGCAGCAACAACAAGGTCAGCGGCACCTGCCGTCAAACGGTCAGCAGCCGACGCAGGCGGGTCAGGTTAAAAAGTTCGGCCCGAAGCAGCCGACGAATACGGCCATCGGTAACCCGACGAACCAGCCGACGCATAACGGGCAGGGCAACAAGTTCGGTCCGAAGCAGCCGACGAACACGGCCGTCGGCAACGCGCCGAACCAGCCGCAACAGAACGGAACGGGCCATAAGTTCGGTCCGAACCAGCCGACGCATAACGGGCAGGGCAACAAGTTCGGTCCAAAGCAGCCGACGAATACGGCAGTCGGCAACGCGCCGAACCAGCCGACGCATAACGGGCAGCGCAACAAGTTCGGTCCGAAGCAGCCGGTGAACGCGGCCGTTGGCGTCGCGGGTTTTGGCCCCCAACAGGGCAAAGGCGACCGCATCTTCCAGCAACGCGGCCATACTTTCATCCGTCGGGACCCGTCCAATCAATGGAACCGGCTTGGTCTTGCCCACACCTTCGAGCGGCGCGGCGACCACACCTTCAACACCGTCCGTCGTGGCGACTATCAGATCATCAACGTCATGGGCCCCGACGGCCGCTTGTTGCGGCGCGTTCGCCGCGACCGCTTTGGGCATGAGGTGATTTTGTTCGAAAATCGCCCGTCGGAGGGCCGCGATGGATACTTCGTCGACGTCGCGGAGCCGGTCGTGCACATTCCGCGCGAGCGATACATTGTTGACGTGGCCAGCGCCACGCCGGAAATGCTCTACGATGCGCTGGAGGCGGAGCCATTGCAGGCAATCGACCACGCCTATTCGCTCGACGAGGTGCGTTACAATGCGCCGCTGCGCGACTACATGCGCCGCGTCGACCTCGACACCATCACCTTCGCGAGCGGGGAATTGGAGATCACGCCGGATCAGACTGCGGCGCTGCAAGCGCTTGCGGACGCGATCAAGACGGTCATCGCCAAGAACCCGAACGAGGTGTTCTTGATCGAGGGCCATACCGACGCGGTCGGCGACCCCAATGAAAACCTGGCGCTGTCCGACAAACGCGCCGAATCGGTGGCCGTGGCGCTGACCGAGATTTATCAGGTCCCGCCCGAGAACCTGGTGCCGCAAGGTTACGGCGAGCAGTTCCTCAAAGTGCAGACGCAAGAATCGAACCGGGAAAACCGCCGCATCACCGTGCGCCGGATCACACCGCTGCTCAGCGGCACATAGTCGCCGTCGCCGTTACTTCCACTCGCGCACGTCGACGAAATGTCCGGCGATGGCGGCGGCTGCCGCCATGGCGGGCGAGACAAGGTGAGTACGCCCCTTGTAGCCCTGGCGGCCTTCGAAGTTGCGGTTGGAGGTCGACGCGCAGCGCTCGCCCGGTTTGAGTTTGTCGGGGTTCATGGCGAGGCACATCGAGCAGCCCGGCTCGCGCCAGTCGAAGCCGGCGGCCTTTAATATCTTGTCGAGGCCTTCGGCTTCCGCCTGCTCCTTCACCAGCCCGGAGCCGGGCACGATCATGGCATAGACATTGGCGTTGACGGTCTTGCCGGCAGCGACCCGCGCCACTTCGCGCAAGTCCTCGATGCGGCCATTGGTGCAGGAGCCGATGAACACGCGGTCGAGCTTGATGTCGGCGATCTTCTCGCCGCCGCTCAATCCCATGTAGCCGAGCGAGCGCTCGGCGGCGATGCGCTTCTTTTCGTCGGCAATCTCGGCCGGCACCGGCACGCGGCCGGTGATCGACACCACCTGCTCCGGGCTGGTGCCCCAGGTCACCAGCGGCGGCAGTTTGGCGGCATCGAGCCGGATCTCGCGGTCGAACACTGCGCTGTCATCTGAACGCAGCGTTTCCCAATAGCGCATGGCCTCGTCCCAGGCCTTGTCCTTGGGCGCCTTCGGCTTGCCCTTGAGATAGGTGAAGGCTTTCTCGTCGGGCGCGATGAAGCCGGCTTTGGCGCCGCCTTCCACCGACATGTTGCAGATGGTCATGCGGCCTTCCATCGAGCAGGCGCGGATCGCCTCGCCGGCATATTCCAGCGCGTAGCCGGTGCCGCCGGCGGTACCGATTTCCCCAATGATGGCGAGGATGATGTCCTTGGGCGTCACGCCCGGCGGCAGCATGCCGTCGACCACGGCGCGCATGTTCTTGGATTTCTTCTGGATCAGCGTCTGCGTCGCCAGCACGTGTTCCACTTCCGACGTGCCGATGCCGTAGGCGAGCGCACCGAAAGCGCCATGCGTCGCCGTGTGGCTGTCGCCGCACACGATGGTTGTGCCGGGCAACGTGAAGCCTTGCTCGGGCCCGATGATGTGGACGATGCCTTGCCGCCGGTCGAACTCGTTGAAATATTCGATGCCGAAATCCTTGGCGTTCTGCGCCATGACCGCGATCTGCTCGGCGCTTTCCGGATCGGGATTGGGCAGGTTGCGGTCGGAAGTCGGCACGTTGTGGTCGACCACAGCCAGCGTCTTGTCGGGCGCGTGCACCTTGCGGCCCGCCGTGCGCAGACCCTCGAAAGCCTGTGGGCTCGTCACCTCATGAACGAGATGGCGGTCGACATAGATCAGGCAGGTTCCGTCCGGCGCCTCATCCACCAGATGGTCGTCCCAGATCTTATCGTAGAGGGTGCGCGGTTTCGCCATCGTCTCACTCTCCGTTACGAGGCACTTATCTAACGCCGCCGGCGCTCAAGAAAAAGGGGCCGAATGGCGGCCCCTTCATGCATTCCGGAATAGCCTTGAATCCTATTTCTTGTTGGCGGCCTCGGCCGCCTCCGGTCCGCCGGTCGCCTGCGCCTCGATGCGCGCCTTCTTGCCGCGCAAGCCGCGCAGGTAATAAAGCTTGGCGCGGCGCACTTTGCCGCGGCGCACCACCTTGATCGAGTCGATCATCGGCGAGTAGAGCGGGAACACGCGCTCGACGCCCTCGCCGTAGGAAATCTTGCGCACGGTGAAGTTCTCGTTCACGCCGCCGCCGGAACGGCCGATGCAGACGCCCTCATAGGCCTGGATGCGGCTCTTGTCGCCTTCCACTACCTTGACGTTGACCAACACGGTGTCGCCCGGCGAGAAATCGGGAATGTCCTTGCCGGCCGATAGTTTCTCGGCTTGCTCTTTTTCGAGCTGCTGGATGATGTTCATGGGCTAGCTCTCCGTCGGCAGCGCCAGCAACCGGCGCGCGGTCCTGTCTGGTCTTTAATGGGTTGGGCGAGCTTCTACGACAAAGCTTGGCGGTTGTCACCCTCACGATTTAGGCCCGTTTTTGGGTGTTTTGCGGGCCTGATAGGCCGCCCACAGATCGGGCCGGCGCGCCGCGGTCAGCCGCTCAGCCTCCGCCCGCCGCCATTGGGCAATCTTGCCGTGGTCGCCGGACGTGAGCACCTCCGGGATCGGCTCGCCCTCGAACACCGGCGGCCTGGTGTATTGCGGATATTCCAACAGGCCGTCGGCAAAGCTCTCCTCGAGGCTCGATGCCTCCTTGCCCATGACGCCGGGCAATAGCCGCACGCAGGCATCGAGCAGGGCAATCGCCGCCGGCTCCCCGCCGGACAAAACGAAATCGCCGAGCGAGACTTCCTCGAGCTTGCGGGCCTTGATCAGGCGTTCGTCGACGCCTTCGAAGCGGGCGCAGACGATCACCACGCCGCGGCCGGCGGCCAGGTTTGCCGCCCGCCGTTGCGTCAACGGTGCGCCGCGCGGGCTCATCAACAGGCGCGGGCGCTGGTCGTGCGGCACAGTGTCGAGCGCAAGTTTATCCAAAGCTCTTGCCAGCACGTCGGCTTTCATCACCATGCCGGGCCCGCCGCCGGCCGGCGTATCGTCGACGGTGCGGTGCTTGTCGGTTGCGGTGCTGCGGATGTCGTGGGTGTCGAGCGACCAGATGCCCGAGCTCAATGCCTTGCCGGCGAGGCTCTGGCCGAGCGGGCCGGGAAACATTTCCGGGAAGATGGTCAACACACTCGCGCGCCACATAGCTCAGCCCCTTCCGTTCGTCCCCGCGCAAGCGAGGACGCAGGGGCCAAAATACGCTGCGCGTGAACCGTCGCTCTGGATTCCCGCTTGCGCGGGAATGAACGGAGTATGATGCGCGCGCCACATTTTCAGTCTTCTTCCTTCGCCTCGATCACGGCTGGCACCACCACCACGATGCGTCCCGCCGCGAGATCGATGGTCGGCACCGTCGTCTCGTCGAACGGCAGCAGCAGCGGCTCACCGCCCGCCGCCGGCGCGATCTCGATCAGATCGCCGGCGCCGAAATTATGGATGGCGATGACGGTGCCGAGCGCGGCACCATCTGCGCCGACCGCCGCCAGCCCGACGAGGTCGGCATGATAAAACGTGTCGGCGTCCTCAATCGGCGGCAGGCGGTCGCGCGGCACGAACAGATCGGTGTTGCGCAATTGCTCCGCCGCGTTGCGGTCGGCGATCCCGGCAATGCGCGCGACCAGATGATCGTTGGCCGGCCGCGCCGCTTCGATCTCGAAATGCCGCGCACCGTCTTCGGTTTCCAGCGGGCCGTAATGCGCGACCGCCATCGGGTTCTCGGTGAACGACCACAGCTTCACTTCGCCGCGAATGCCGTGCGCGGCGCCGATGCGGGCGACGCGGACTTTCTTTTCCCCCTCCGCAATCGAACTCGGGTGTTCCCGAGTTCGATTGGGGGGAGAGGGAGGGCCGCGCTTGCTGCGAGGGCGGCGCGCCACGGATAAAAGCAATCAGCTCGCCGCCGGCGCTTCGGCCGGCTTTTCCGCCGCGGCTTTGTCGGCGGCGGCCTTGACAGCGGCCGCAGTCTTGGCGGCGGCGTCGCCGGCTTCCTTGGCCTTGAGGGCTTCTTCCGCCGCGGCCTTGCGTTCCTTGCGCGGGATCGCCTTGGTCGGATTGTTGCGCTTTTCCCGCTTCATGATACCGGCGGCGTCGAGGAAGCGCGTGACGCGGTCGGACGGCTGCGCGCCCTTCTTCATCCAGGCCTGCACCTTGTCGAGATCGAGCTTGAGCCGCTCGGTCTTTTCCTTCGGCAGCAGCGGATTGAAGAAGCCCAACCGCTCGATGAAACGGCCGTCGCGCGGCGAACGCGAGTCGGCGACGACGATGTGATAGACCGGCCGCTTTTTGGTTCCGGCGCGGGCCATGCGGATGACGAGAGACATTTCAGGTTCCTTTCCTAAACATTGATCATTTCTTTTTTCCGAGACCGGGTAGACCCGGCAATCCAGGAAACTTTCCACCCAGGCCCGGCAGCCCGGGCAAGCCCGACGTGCCGGGGAAATTGCTTGGCAGACCTTTGGGCATATTCGGCATGGTCGGCGGCAGGCCGGGCATGCCCGGCGGCAATGGCCCGCCCGGCATTTGCTTGGCGAGCTCGGCCATCTGCTCCGGCGACGGCATGGCGGCGCCGAAGCCCATCGCCTTGGCGAGGCCGGCGAGCGGACCGCGCTTGCCCGATCCCATCATCTTCATCATGTCGGCCATGCCGCGATGCATTTTCAGCAGTTTGTTGATCGCCTCCGGCGTGGTGCCGGAACCGGCGGCGATGCGCTTCTTGCGGCTGGCTTTGAGAAGGTCGGGGTTGCGCCGTTCGCGCGGCGTCATCGAGTCGATGATCGCCACCTGGCGCTTGAGCACGTTTTCGTCGAGGCCGGCATTGGCGATCTGGTTTTTCATCTTGCCGATACCGGGCATCATGCCCATCAGGCTGCCGATGCCGCCCATCGCCTGCATTTGCTGTAGCTGCTCGCGCATGTCGGCAAGATCGAACTGGCCCTTGCGCATCTTCTTGGCGGCGCGCATCGCCTTCTCGGCGTCGATATTGGTGGCGGCCTTCTCCACCAGCGCGACGATGTCGCCCATGCCGAGGATGCGGCCAGCGATGCGCGCCGGATCGAACTCCTCCAGTGCGTCGAGCTTTTCGCCGGTGCCGATCAGCTTGATCGGCTTGCCAGTCACCGCGCGCATGGAGAGCGCGGCGCCGCCGCGGCCGTCGCCGTCGACGCGGGTGAGCACGATGCCGGTCAAGCCGACGCGCTCGTCGAAGGCGCGCGCCAGATTGACCGCGTCCTGGCCGGTAAGCGCATCCGCCACCAGCAGCACCTCGTGCGGATTGGCGGCGCGTTTGACCTCGGCCGCTTCGCTCATCATGACGTCGTCGAGCGTGGTGCGGCCGGCGGTGTCGAGCAGCACCACGTCGTAGCCGCCGAGACGGGCGGCTTGCAACGCGCGCTGGGCGATCTGTGGCGGCTGCTGGCCTGCGACCACCGGCAGCGTGTCGATTCCCGCTTCGCGGCCGAGCACGGCGAGTTGCTCCATGGCGGCCGGGCGGCGGACGTCGAGCGAGGCCATCAGCACTTTTTTCTTTTGCCGATCGGTGAGGCGGCGGGCGACTTTCGCGGTGGTGGTGGTTTTGCCGGAGCCTTGCAGGCCGACCATCATGATGGCGACCGGCGGGGCGGCATTGAGATCGATGCCAATGTTCGTACCTTGGCTGTCGCCGCCGAGCGTGGCGACGAGTTGGTCGTGCACGATCTTGACGACCATCTGGCCGGGAGTGACCGATTTCATCACCTCGACGCCGATCGCCTGGCTCTTCACGCCATCGGTGAACGCGCGCGCTACGTCGAGTGCCACATCCGCTTCAAGCAACGCGCGGCGTACCTCGCGCAAGGCGGCCTCGATGTCGGCCTCGCTGAGCGCGCCGCGGCGGGTGAGGCGGTCGAGAATGCCGCCAAGTTTTTCCGATAGGTTATCGAACATCAGCCTACAAACACCTCTGCGCCCGAGGGCGCATTGCGCTGTCGGGCGGTGGCCTCCGGCCTCTCAAAGGACCGGGCGGCGGAGCTGGAATTTCAAGCCTTTAGTAAAAGCGGGCGGAACCTAGGGTTGGGCCGCGGCTAAGTCAACCCACTCGGTCATTACGGGGCGCGAGCCAAGCGAGCGAACCCGGAATCCAGCGAAACGTTTTCTGAGCTTGCCGCTGGATTCCGCGCCCGGCGCTCGCGCGCCGTCCCGGAATGACGGGAAGAGGGCTACGACGTCAATTCGTAGCTGACCGTGACCACCGCCCGCAGCATGGTCTCGCCGGGCGCAATCGGGGTCGCCGCGCCCGCCCGCATCGGCTGAAACACGCGCGGCGAGGGAGCCGCGCCCTCCTCCGAGATCGCCACCACGCGGCCGACCTTCATGCCGGCGGCATTGGTATAAAGCTCGGCCTTGCGATGGGCGTCGGCAATGGCGTCGGCGCGCGCTTTGTCGAGCAGTTTCGATTGCTCCGACACGATGAATTCGATGCCCGACATCTCATTGGCGCCGGCCGCGATGGCGCGGTCGAGCACGGCGGGCAATTTGCCGATGTCGCGAATCTTGATTGTGATTTGATTATTTACCTGGAAGCCGATCAGGCGCGCGCTGCCTGCCTTGTTCGGATCGTATTGCGGCTGCAGCGACAGCCATGAGGTCTGCATATCCCGGTCGGCGACGCCGCTTTCCTTGATCGCTGCCAGCACGGCGGTCATCTGCTTGGCATTGGCCTCGCTCGCCACCCGCGCGGTCTTGCCCTGGCTGGAAACTCCGATGCGGATCACCGCGGTGTCGGGCGTCGCCGCTACCGTTGCCTCGCCGGTAACGGTCACCAGCCGGTCGAGTTTCTCGGCGGCGCTGGCCGACAACGGCGCGAGTGCCGCGGCGGCGATGACAAGAACGGCGAACAGGACACGCGATATCGGCATGATCACTTCACCTTCATTTCACCGGCACGAATACGGTGACCACCAGGTTGTCCGCGTTCGCCTTCGCCGGATCGGACGCGTATTCCTCGATGAACACATCCTTGGCCTCAAGATGCTTATCGTCGAGGTAATTGGTAATCGCCTCGTAAGTCGAATCCATGGCGTCGTAGGAACCGCGGTGGACGAACTTGAGCGCCTTGCCGGACGGCGCCTGACCGACGGCAATGTCGCCTTTCGGCGGATTATCCGGCGCCGCCGCAATCGGCACGGCGGCCTCGAATTCGAATCCGGCGTCATTGGTCTGGGTGTAGATGGTCATGGCCGGGCCGTTCGGCTTGATGCCCTGCTTGTCGAGATATTCGTTGAGCGACTTGTAGGCATCGACCAGCGTGTCGAAAGCGGCGTCCCATTCGCTGTGCCCCTTGAGGTAGACGATGGTGCGCTCCGGCAGCGTCACTTCCTCGCCGAAGGCGTCGCCCGGCTGCAGCGGCGCCGGCGCGCCGAGGGTCGGCGGCGGGCTTTGCGCGCCGGCCGGAGCTGCGCCGAGGGCGAATGCCAAAGCGAGCCATAGCGGCGCCGCCAGGCGCAAGCTCGCCATCACGGTTCTCCGTCGTTTGGGCGCGGCGATCCCGGCAATTTGCTGCATTTGCACCATTCTATCATAGGCCTCTGGCCTTCCAGCGTTTATTCGCCATATAAACCGGGCGAAACCCCGGGCAAAGGCTTAGGGGCTGGGCCGAATTCATGGGCGAAAATTTGGGTGCGCTCGCCAACCAATCCTTCGTGAAAATGAACGGTATCGGCAACGAGATCGTCGTGGTCGATCTGCGCAGCGCTGCGGCCGAGATCGCGCCTGCGGAAGCGCGCGCGGCGGCAGCGCCCGCCGGTGCGCCGTACGACCAGTTGATGGCGCTCTATCCGCCGCGCACACCGGGCACCGACGCTTTCATCCGCATCTACAACAATGACGGTTCGGAAGCCGGCGCCTGCGGCAACGGCATGCGCTGCGTCGCCGACATAGTGTCGAAGGAAAGCGGCAAGACCGCGCTTACTTTCGAGACCACGGCCGGCATTCTCAATTGCTGGAAGGGCGCCGACGGCATGTTCACGGTGGACATGGGGCCGCCGCGCTTCAAGTGGAACGAGATCCCGCTTAGCGAGGAATTCCGCGACACCCGCGCCATCGAATTGCAGATCGGGCCGATCGACAAACCGGTGCTGCATTCGCCGGCGGTGGTGAACATGGGCAATCCGCACGCGATCTTCTGGGTCGACGACGTGAACGCCTACGATCTCGCCAAGTTCGGACCGCTGTTGGAAAATCATCCGATCTTTCCCGAACGCGCCAACATTACATTGGCGCATATCGTCTCGCGCGATGCCGTTGTTATTCGTACCTGGGAACGCGGCGCCGGTTTGACGCGCGCCTGCGGCTCGGCGGCCTGCGCGGCCGCGGTCGCCGCCGCGCGGCTCAAGCGCACGAACCGCAAGGTAAAGGTGACGCTGCCGGGCGGCGACCTCACCATCGACTGGCGCGCGAGCGACGACCACGTGCTGATGACCGGGCCGGTGGAATTCGAATTCGCCGGCAGGTTCGATCCGGCGCTGTTCGCCGCCACCCAACCACCCCCGCAAGCGGGAGAGAGATAGGGAGGGGGCCATGAGCGTCGAGGTCGTCACCTTCGGCTGCCGGCTCAACATTACCGAGTCGGAAGTGATCCGGCGCGCGGCGGCCGGGCTCAACAATACGGTCGTGATGAACACCTGCGCGGTGACCGCGGAAGCCGTCCGCCAGGCGCGCCAGAGCATCAGGCGTATCAAGCGCGAACGCCCCGACGCGCGCATCGTGGTTACCGGCTGTGCGGCGCAGACCGAGCCGGGCACTTTCGCGGGCATGCGCGAAGTGGAGCGCGTCATCGGCAACGAAGAAAAACTCAACCCGCAATCGTGGACGGGCGATGACCGGCGTATCGCCGTCGGCGACATCATGGCGGTGAAACGCCACGCAGCGCACGCGATCGATCATCTCGAGGGCCATACGCGCGCCTTTCTGCAGGTGCAGAACGGCTGCGATCATCGCTGCACGTTCTGCATTATTCCGTTCGGGCGCGGCAATTCGCGTTCGTTGCCGATGGATGAGGCGGTGGCGCAGGCGCGGCGGCTCACCGAGCGCGGTTATCGTGAACTGGTGCTCACCGGCGTCGATATCACCAGCTATGGCGCGGACCTTGCCGGCGCGCCGCAGCTCGGTGCGCTGGTCAAGCGGATCCTGAAGGATGTGCCCGAACTGGCGCGGCTGCGCTTGTCCTCCATCGACTCGGTGGAGGTCGACGACGACCTGCTCGATGCACTGGGGAACGAGCCGCGGCTGATGTCGCATCTGCATTTGTCGTTGCAAGCCGGCGACGATCTCATCCTCAAGCGCATGAAGCGCCGCCATAGCCGCGCCGACGCAATTGAATTCTGCCAGCAGGTGCGCCGGCTGCGCCCCGATGTGGTTTTCGGCGCCGACATCATTGCCGGCTTCCCGACCGAGACTGAGGCGATGTTTGCGCGCTCGGTCGACCTGGTGGACGAATGCGCCCTCACGCAACTGCACGTGTTTCCGTTCTCAGCCCGGCCCGGCACGCCGGCCGCGCGCATGCCGCAGCTCGGCCGCGAGATCGTCAAGGAACGCGCCCGCACCTTGCGCGCAAAGGGCGAGGCGGCCTTGGCGCGCTATCTCGACGGCCAAGTCGGCACGCGGCGCTGCGTGTTGACCGAACGCGGCGGCATCGGCCGCACCGAGCAATTTACGGCGGTTCGGCTGGCGGCGCCGGTCGAGCCGGGCGTGTTTCTCGATCTGACGATAGCCGGCCATGACGGCCGGCAGTTGTTAGCAGCTTAGCATGGGGGAAGCGCGGCATGAGCGCGAACGATCATCTGGTGACAACCATCGAGCAGCTTGAATCGCTCTATGGCGAGAAAAATCCCAACTCGATCGTCAAGGAGATCGACCACATCAACGGCAGTTACCGCAAACTGATCGAAGCCGCGCCCTTTGTGGCGGTGGCGACCAGCGGGCCGGAGGGGCTCGATTGCTCGCCCAAGGGTGATGCTCGCGGCTTCGTGCGCATCCTCGACGACAAGACCATCGCTATTCCCGACCGGCCGGGCAACAACCGGCTCGACGGCTTCCGCAACATCGTGCGCGACCCGCGCATCGCGCTGCTGTTTCTCATTCCCGGTGTGGGCGAAACTCTGCGAGTGAACGGCCGTGCCGCGATCTCGATCGATCCCGAGCTGATGCAAAGCTTCGCGGTCAACGGCAAGCTGCCGCGTTGCGTGCTGATCGTGCACATCGAG
Organism: uncultured Alphaproteobacteria bacterium; assembly: GCA_963739825.1. Lineage (GTDB taxonomy): Bacteria > Pseudomonadota > Alphaproteobacteria > Rhizobiales > Xanthobacteraceae > Pseudolabrys. The sequence continues at coordinate 436,545 of CAVUBU010000001.1, read as the reverse complement.
AGCGTCTATTTCCATTGCTCGAAGGCAATCGTGCGCTCGAAGCTGTGGGACGTGGAAACCAAGATCGAGCGCAGCAGCCTGCCGAGCATTGGCACTATCGTGGCCGAACTGAGCCAAGGGAAGCTCGGCGGCGAAAAATACGACCGCGAAGCGCCTGAGCGCATCAAGGCGCAGTTGTATTAAAAAATTCCGTTCGTTCCCGCGAAAGCGGGGACCTAGGGGCCCGGATGACTACCGTAGAATTTGTTGTCCTGGATTCCCGCTTGCGCGGGAATGAACGGAATTTTGCCGCTAACCTTCGCCCTTCCACCCGCACGCCTTCAGCGCCGCGCGCATGTGCTCCGGCACCGGCGCGGTGACCGTAACCGGCGGCTTGTTCTTGGAAATCGGCACCACGATCTCGCGCGAATGCAGGTGCAACGGCGGACCGCCCACGCGCGGCGCGCGGCCATAGATGTTATCGCCGAGGACGGGAAAGGCCATCTCGGCACAATGCACGCGCAACTGATGCGTCCGTCCGGTCAGCGGCGTGAGCGCGAGCCAGGTAAGGCCGGGTCCGCGCCCCATCACCTTCCACGTGGTTACCGCCGGCGCACCATGCGGGTCCGGCTTCATCCACCAGCCGCGTTCCTCATCGAGCTTGCCGAGTGGAATGTCGATGCGGCCTTCCGCGGCGGCGGGCGAACCCTCGACCACCGCCCAATAGCACTTGCCGATCTTGCCCTGCTTGAACAGCTTGCCGAGCAGCGCGAGCGCCTTGCGGTGACGGCCGAGCGCCAGGCAGCCGGAAGTGTCGCGGTCGAGCCGGTGCGCCAGCGCCGGCAGCCGCGGTAGGCCGAAGCGCAGCGGGTTGAAATAGTCCTCCAGGCTCGGCCCGCCCTTCGGCCCGCGATGCACCGCGATGCCGGCCGGCTTGTCGATCACCAGCATCAGTCCGTCGCGGTAGAGCAGGCGGGCAAGCATCTCTTCCGGTGTCATGCCGAAACGGCTATCACGGGCGCGCCAAGGACGCACTATGAACGACAGTACACAAAGCGAAGGCGGCAACTGGTGGAAGCGCCTGAGCGGCGGGCTCAAGCGCACGTCGGCTTCGCTCGGCGCGGCGATCGCGGATCTGGCGAAGACCGAACTCGATGACACGACGCTGGCCGACCTCGAAGCCGAATTGATTCGCGCCGATCTCGGGCTTGAAGCCGCCGGCCGTATCAGGGCGGCGCTGGCCGTAGCGCGTTTCTCGGCCGGGGCCCCTTCCGACGAAATAAAAGCGGTGGTCGCAAGCGAAATCGAAAAGGTACTCAGCCCGGTTGCCAAGCCGCTGGAGATAACGGCCAGGCCATTCGTCATTCTGGTCGCCGGCGTCAATGGCTCCGGCAAGACCACCACCATCGGCAAACTCGCTTCCCGGTTCCGCAGCGAGGGCAAGAGCGTGATGATGGTGGCGGGCGACACTTTCCGCGCCGCGGCGATCGATCAGCTCAAGATCTGGGCCGAACGCACGGCTGCGACTGTGATGGCGCGTGCGCCGGGCGCGGACGCGGCCGGCCTGGCGTTCGACGCGCTCGCCGCCGCCAAAACGCAAGGCATCGATATCGTTCTGGTCGATACCGCCGGCCGCTTGCAGAACCGCACCGAACTGATGGGCGAGCTGGAAAAAATGGTGCGCGTGATGCGCAAGGTCGATGCCGCCGCGCCGCACGCGGTGCTGCTGGTGCTTGATGCGACCGTCGGCCAGAACGCGCTCAATCAGGTCGACATCTTCGGCAAGGTCGCCGGCGTCACCGGGCTGGTCATGACCAAGCTCGACGGCACTGCGCGCGGCGGCATCCTGGTGGCCATTGCGGCAAGGTTCGGCCTGCCGGTGCATTTTATCGGCGTTGGCGAGGGGGTGGATGATTTGGCGCCGTTCACCGCGCACGATTTCGCGCGGGCGGTGGTCGGGTTGGAGTAGCCGTCATTCCGGTGCGCGCCGAAGGCGCGAACCCGAAATCCAGGAAACGCCGCAGCGCCTTTCGTGTGGCTCTGAATTCCGGGTTCCCTCGCTTCGCTCGGGCCCCGGAATGACAAAAGAAGCGGTCCGCGCTAAAGGACTGCATGGCCGAAAAGAAACAACTCAACCCCATCCTCAAACTGGTGCTCGACATCGGGCCGCTGGTGCTGTTCTTCGCCGCCAATGCGCGGCTGGGGATTTTTGTGGCGACGGGGGCCTTCATGGTGGCGGTGCTGATCGCGCTCGCCGTGTCCTACGCCATGACACGCCATGTCGCGATCATGCTGCTGGTTACTGCGGGAATCGTGCTGGTGTTCGGCTCCCTGACGCTGGTGCTGCACGACGAGCTGTTCATCAAGCTCAAGCCGACCATCATTTATGTTCTGTTCGGCGGCACGCTGCTGGCGGGCCTCGCGCTCGACAAGCCGTTTCTGAGTATCTTGTTCGACCAGATGTTCCAGCTCACCGAAGAAGGCTGGCGCAAGCTGACTTGGCGCTGGGTACTGTTCTTCTTTGCGCTGGCGGTGTTGAACGAAATCGTCTGGCGCACGCAGACCACCGATTTCTGGGTCAGCTTTAAATTGTTCGGTGCGGTGCCGCTGACATTTCTGTTCGGCGCGCTGCAAATGCCGCTGATCAATAAATACAGCGTCCCTTCATTGTCATCACCAGGCCGCCGCGAAGCGGCGAGACCCGGTGATCCCGATTAGTCATCTAAAGCTTTGCCACCTTAAGCGAGATGGCCGGGTCGAGCCCGGCCATGACACTTACCGGCGCGCCGCCGCCTTGACGATTTCCGGCTCGATCGCCTGGACTAAGTTCTCGGCGGTGACCGGCCCCACCAGCTTGTAGGCGATGGTGCCGTCGCGGCCGATCAGATAGGTCTCCGGCACGCCGTAGACGCCCCAGTCGATCGAGGCGCGGCCGTTGGCATCGACGCCGACGGCGACGAACGGATTGCCGTAGCGATTGAGGAAGCGCCGCGCATTGTCGGTCGGATCCTTGTAATTGATGCCGACCAGTTTGATGCGCTTGTCCTTCGACAATTTCTCCAGGAACGGCACCTCGTCGGCGCAAGGCACGCACCACGAGGCCCAGACATTGACCAGCGTCAGCTCGCCCGTGAACGCCGCATTGGAGAGGCCCGGCACCGGTTTGCCGTCGAGCGCGAGCCCGGCCAGCGGCGGCAGATTGGTCGGCGGCGCGGGACGGCCGATCAGCGCGGACGGCAGGCGTCCAGGATCGCCGGCGCCGAGCCGGATCATGAATAGTGCCGCCAGCGCGAGAAACACGACCAGCGGCAGCAGCAGCAGAATATTGCGCCGCGTATTACCGGACGTTTCGCTCGGCGCCGTGCTCATCGGTCGTCCTTGCGCTGCGAGCGCCGTGTCACGCCGCGCTCCTCAAGATCGCCGAGGATGCGGCGCTGCGCCGAATAGTCGAGAACGACCCAGGCCACCAGCGCGGCCACCACGAATACCGTCACCGCATAGGCGGCGACGATGAAATCGGCATGCGGCCCGAGATTCATGCGTTTTTCTCCTTGCGCATGATCATTTCCGAAAACCGGTGCCCACTTTTCGGGATCATGCGCGTGCCTCCTGCGCCTGCATGATCCGCATGCTGCGCACGCGCCGGCGCAGAATCTCGTTGCGCATGGCGGCGAGATGCAAGGTGAAAAACAACAAAGTGAATGCCGCGGTCATGGTCAACAGCGGCGCCAGGATCGTGGGATCGATAGCCGAGCCGCCTTTGCGAAACAACGAAGCCGGCTGATGCAGCGTGTTCCAATATTCCACCGAGAACTTGATGATCGGAATATTGATCGCGCCGACCAGAGCGAGGATCGCCGCCGCGCGCGAGCCGCGGCCCGGATCCTCGGCGGTCCAATAGAGCGCCAGGACGCCGAGATAGAGCAGGAACAGCACCAGCACCGAGGTGAGCCGCGCGTCCCAGACCCAATAGGTGCCCCAGGTCGGGCGGCCCCAGAGCGAGCCGGTGACTAGACAGACAAACGTGAATGCGGCGCCGATCGGCGCGGCCGCCTTGCCCGCCACATCCGCCAGCGGATGCCGCCAGACCAGCGTGCCGAGCGCGGCGATGGTCATCACGCCCCAGCACATCATGCCGAGCCAGGCCGCCGGCACGTGCAGGAACATGATCTTGACGGTGGCGCCTTGCTGATAGTCGTCCGGCGCATTTATCGCGCGCACCAGCCCGAACATGAAAAGCACAAGTGTTGCCGCCGCCAGCCAGGGCAGCACGCGATTGACCAGCGTCAAAAAGCGGGTCGGGTTAGCGAGATCGATCACAGCCATCGGCAGCCTTTTAGTTCAGATGCGCCGGCACGGGCAATGGCGGCCGGCGGCGAAACATGCCCGTTTGCGGGCCCGATCGGTTTGATTTGCATCATGAAACCGACCCGATCATTCCAGGCCGTGGCGCAGTGCCGCCGCGGCGGCAACCGGGCCCAGCACCAGGCTGGCCAAGGATAACGCGCAAAGAATGGTGAAAGGTGGGCCGAACGGCGCGGGTCCGACGATGGCGGCGTTAGCCGCGGCGACCCCGAAAATCAATACCGGGATAGTGAGCGGCAGCACCAAGACCGCCAGCAACAGGCCGCCGCGCCGCAGCGCCACCGACAGCGCCGCGCCGATCAGCCCGATGAAGGTGAGCGCCGGCGTACCGGCGAGCAAGGTCAGCGCCACAGTGCCCATGGCACGCAGTTCGATATTGAGCATGAGGCCGAGCACCGGCGCGATCACGACCAGCGGCAGCGCGGTGGTGAGCCAATGCGCGATGGCCTTTGCCGCCACCGCCAGTTCGAGTGGCATGCGGCCCATCATCAAGAGGTCGAGCGATCCGTCGTCATGGTCGGTGGCGAACAGGCGGTCGAGCGCCAGCAGGCTCGCCAGCAGCGCGCCGAGCCACAGGATCGCCGGGCCGATGCGCGCGAGCAGTTGGAGATCGGGACCGATCGCGAACGGCATCATGGTGACGACGATCAGGAAGAACAGCGCGCCCATCAGCGCGCCGCCGCCGACGCGGATGGCGAGCCGCATGTCGCGCACCACCAGGGCCAAAAATGCGTTCACGTGTGTCTCCGCTTAAAGAACGCGTTCATGCCGGCCCCAATTTCAATTCGCGGGCGCGTTCCAAACCGATCGGCCCATGCGCGGCCGCTACGATCATGCCGCCGCCGGCGAGATGGCGGCGCATCAAATCGGCGAGCCGATCTTGCGATGGCACATCGAGCGCTGAGGTCGGCTCGTCCAGGAGCCAGAGCGGTCGTGACACGGCGACCAGCCGCGCAATCGACAACCGCCGGCGCTGCCCGGCCGACAGATAGGCCGCCGGCAGGTCGGCGAGCGGTGCGAGATCGACCGCTGCCAGCGCAGGCTCGATCTCCGCCGTGCCGGCGCCGAGATATTGCGCCCAGAATTTCAGGTTTTCCTGCACCGCCAACGAAGATTTCACCGCGTCGTGGTGGCCGAGGTAATGCGACTGCTCGGCGATCGTGGCTTCCTGCGCACCGCCATCGAGTTCCAGCCGGCCGGCGGCCATATGCACCAGCCCGGCAATGACGCGCAGCAGCGAGGATTTGCCGGCGCCGTTGCGCCCGGTCACCATCAGCGCTTCGCCCCCGGACAAGCTGAAATTGAGGCCCGCAAACACTTCGCGGCCGCCCCGGGTGCACGCCAGATTATCGGCTTTGAGCTGCATCAGGCGCGCTTTAGCCTGCCCGCGGCCGGCAGGAAAGCCATGCTGGCCGCGGAAAACCCCGATATTCTGCACATATTTGGGCAGTTCCTTCGTAAATATGGCGTCGCGCGCAAAAAGACCTTATAAGCCCGCGCTATGGCGTTAGCTTAGTGGAATTCGGGCGCGAGTTTCCCCGGCGAGAAAAATCCTGTCTTGCTAAGAGCTTAGACCGAACCAGCGCCGCTGTCCCGGCCGGGAATGGAAACCTTCGACATGACTTCGCTCGATAGTTTTAGATGCTGCAAGACCCTGCAGGTTGGTAGCAAAACTTACGCTTATTTCAGCCTGCCGATCGCCGAGAAAAACGGCCTCAAGGGAATTTCCCGCCTGCCGTTCTCGATGAAGGTGTTGTTGGAAAACCTGCTGCGCAACGAAGACGGGCGCACCGTCACCAAGGACGACATCAAGGCGTTCGCCGAATGGCTGAAGACCAAGACGTCGGAACATGAGTTCGCCTTCCGCCCGGCGCGCGTGCTGATGCAGGATTTCACCGGCGTGCCGGCGGTGGTCGATTTGGCCGCCATGCGCGACGCCATGAAGGCGCTCGGCGGCGACCCCAAGAAGATCAATCCGCAGGTACCGGTCGACCTCGTCATCGATCATTCGGTGGCAGTCACCTTCTTTGGCAACAATCAGGCCTTCAAGAAAAACGTCGATGAGGAATACCGGCAGAATCAGGAGCGCTACAAATTCCTGAAATGGGCGCAGCGCTCGTTCGACAATTTCAGCGTGGTGCCGCCCGGCACCGGCATCTGCCACCAGGTCAATCTTGAATACCTGTCGCGCGTGGTCTGGCACCGCAAGGACAAAGTGAAGGTCGACGGCAAGCAAGCGACCATGGACGTCGCCTATCCCGACACCGTGGTCGGCACCGATTCGCACACCACCATGGTGAACGGTTTGTCGGTGCTCGGCTGGGGCGTCGGCGGCATCGAAGCGGAAGCCGCTATGCTCGGCCAGCCGCTGTCGATGGTGCTGCCCGAGGTGATCGGCTTCAAACTCGCCGGCAAACTCAAGGAAGGCGTCACCGCCACCGACCTGGTGCTCACCGTCACCGAAACGCTGCGCAAACGCGGCGTGGTCGGCAAGTTCGTCGAATTCTTCGGGCCCGGTCTCACCCACCTCACCATCGCCGACCGCGCCACGCTCGGCAACATGGCGCCGGAATACGGCGCCACCTGCGGCTTTTCGCCGATCGACGACGATACCATCCGTTTCCTGAAAGATACCGGGCGGTCGGCCGAGGTGATCGCGCTGGTGCAGGCCTATGCCAAGGCGCAGGGTATGTTCCGCGTCAAGACCACGCCCGATCCGATGTTCACCGATGTGCTCAAACTGGAATTGGGTTCGGTCGAGCCCTCGCTCGCCGGTCCCAAGCGGCCGCAGGACCGCGTCGCGCTGAAGGAAGTGAAAGCCGGGTTTGCCGGCTCCATGGACAAGGAATTCGGCAAGCGCGCGGAAATGAAAAAGCGCGTGCCGGTGCAAGGCAAGGACTATGACATCGGCCACGGCGACGTGGTGATCGCAGCCATCACGTCCTGCACCAATACCTCCAATCCGAACGTTATGATCGGCGCCGGCCTGCTTGCCCGCAAAGCCGCCGCCAAGGGGCTTACCGCCAAGCCGTGGGTGAAAACCTCGCTGGCGCCCGGCTCGCAAGTGGTCGGCGAATATCTCGACAAGTCCGGCCTGCAGAAGGATCTCGACAAGCTCGGCTTCAATCTGGTCGGCTTCGGCTGCACCACCTGCATCGGAAATTCCGGGCCGCTGCCACCGGAGAATTCCAAGGCGATCAACGACGGCGATCTGGTGGCCGCCGCGGTGCTGTCGGGCAACCGCAATTTCGAAGGCCGCGTCAACGCCGACGTGCGCGCCAATTATCTGGCTTCGCCGCCGCTGGTGGTCGCCTATTCCATCGCCGGCTCGATGAATGTCGACCTGGCGAAGGAGCCGATCGGCACCGATCAGAAAGGCAAGAAGGTCTTTTTGAAAGACATCTGGCCGTCGAACAAGGAAATCGGAGAATTCGTTTCCAAGAACATCACCCGGCAGATCTTCACCAAGCGATACGCCGACGTGTTCAAGGGCGACGCCAACTGGCGCAAGATCGCGGTCAAGGGTGGTTTGACTTACGCCTGGGACGATCGCTCCACCTACGTGCAGAACCCGCCCTACTTCGAGGGCATGCAGAAGAAGCAGCGCCCGATCGAGGATATCGTCGACGCGCGCGTGCTCGGGCTATTCCTCGAACTCGATCACCACCGATCACATTTCGCCGGCGGGATCGATCAAGGAATCGAGCCCGGCCGGCGAGTACCTGCGCGATCACCAGGTTCGTCCGAAGGATTTCAACCAATACGGCACGCGCCGCGGCAATCATCAGGTCATGATGCGCGGCACCTTTGCCAATATCCGCATCAAGAATCAGATGGTGCCCGGGGTCGAAGGCGGCGTCACCATCCACTACCCGTCGAAGCAGAAAATGACGATGTACGATGCGGCGATGAAATATAAGGCCGACCACGTTCCGCTCGTCATCTTCGCCGGCAAGGAATACGGCACCGGCTCGTCGCGCGACTGGGCCGCTAAGGGCTCGCTGCTGCTCGGCGTGCGCGCCGTCGTCACCCAGTCGTTCGAGCGTATCCACCGTTCCAACCTGATCGGAATGGGTGTGCTGCCGCTGGTATTCGAGGAGGGGACGTCCTGGCAGTCGCTCGGCATGAAGGGCGACGAGCAGGTCACGATTCGCGGCCTGCATGGCGAACTCAAGCCGCGCCAGCGGCTGATCGCCGAGATCGTCGCCGGCAACGGCACGCTCAAGCGGGTGCCGCTGATCTGCCGCATCGATACGGTGGATGAGCTGGATTACTTCAAGAACGGGGGCATTCTGCAATACGTGCTGCGCCATTTGGCCGGTTGACCGGCAATTCGGCGAGCCGTTCCGCGCCGTGAAAATCCACTCACCGCGAAGTGAGTGGCGGGTGATCGGCGAGGCGTTTTATATGAAGCTGCGCCGGGCTGGGGGATCGTGGGATCTGCATGAACTATCGCCACATCGCCTTTGCGGCCACACTGATCTGCACCATCTCAATGGCGCCGCCGCCCGCTAGCGCGGGTGAAGCGCGCGCGGTCATCGAATTATTTACCAGCCAAGGCTGTTCGTCCTGCCCGCCCGCCGACAAGCTGTTGGCTCAGCTGTCGCAAGATCCGACGCTGATCACCATGAGCCTGCCGGTCGACTACTGGGATTATCTGGGCTGGAAGGACACGCTTGCGCTGCACGGCCATTCCAATCGGGAACGGGCCTATGCCGATACGCGCGGCGACCGCGAGGTCTACACGCCGCAGGTTGTGATCAACGGCATCGCGCATGTCGTGGGCAGCGACAGTGCGGCGATCGAACAGGCCATCGCGCAGACGCGGAAAAATGCAAAGCCGTTGACGCTGCCGGTGACGATGACCATCACAGACGGCAAAGTGTCGGTGAACGTTGCGGCCGCCGACGGCGAGCAACGCAGCGCGGAGGTCTGGCTTTGCCCGATCAGCGGCAAGGTGCCGGTCGCCATCGGCCGCGGCGAAAATCGCGGCCACACGATTGTCTACACCAATGTGGTGCGCCGCTGGATTAAGCTCGGCGACTGGAGCGGCAAGGCGGAAGCTTTCAACGTGCCGGTGGCCGATCTTGCCGACGCCGATTTTTCGCTGCGTGACATCGACCGCGTCGCCGTAATCGTGCAACGCGGCGTTGCCGCCAAGCCCGGTCTCATACTCGGCGCCACGACGGCCGAACTGCACTGATTTCCGAAATTCTCGCGCATAAAAAACGGGCCGGCTCATGGCCGGCCCGTAGACTTAGGGGATTGAACCGTACGCGGAACTCAACTTGGCCCGGTCGGCTGAGCCCCGGGGGGCTGGGGGGCTGAGGAATCCGGTGCTCGAACCGGACCGGGCCTTTGAGGCAACGCTGGTGTTATCCCAAGCCAGAGTGACCGGCGATTGACCGAAATTGGGCGTTATTATGGTTCCCTTAACGACTTCGTGATCGTTCGCGGGCGTTTTGCCTGCTTCCCCGCCGATAATTGGCGAAATGAGGCCCTTGCCGTCAGCGTTTCCCGGCGCGATCATTGTGCCAACAAAAGGAGGCGCCGCATGACGTTTGGTTCCGGCGAAATCGATCCCAGCCAGTCCCTCGGGGGTGGATCCCCGGCGCGACGGACCCCCACCCCCCAAGTCACCTTCAGCCGCCGCGAGATCAACCGCATCCTCGATCTCTATGGCCGCAAAGTCGCCGCCGGCGAATGGCGCGATTACGCCATCGAATTCCTGAAAGACCGCGCGGTGTTTTCGGTGTTCCGCCGCGCCACCGAAGTCCCAATCTACCGCATCGAAAAAAGTCCCAAGCTGGCGCGCCGCCAGGGCGCCTACAGCGTGATCTCGGCCACCGGCCTGATCGTGCGCCGCGGCCACGAGCTCGACCGCGTGCTGCGCGCCATCGACACGCTGTCGCTAGTGGCGAATTAATCCACTTCCGTTCGTCCCCGCGCAGGCAGGAACCCAGGGATAAAAACTTCCTGACTTCGTAGTCTTGGCCCTGGATTCCCGCCCCCTGCTTCGCCGAAGCGAAGCCGCTTCGGCTTTGCGGCGGCGAGTGCGCGGGAATGAACGGGGAGAGCCGCCGTATCACGGATCGCTCGTCGCGCCGTCCCCGAGCGCGCGCTGCATCAGCAGCGTGTCGCGCCAGCGGTCGTGCTTGAAGCCGACGTCTTGCAGAATGCCGGCATGCCGGAAGCCCAAGGCCTCGTGCAATCCGATCGAGGCTGCCTGCCTGGGCGAATCCCCGATTACCGCGATCATTTGGCGGAAGCCGCGAGCTTGCGCGGTATCGATCAACGCCGTCAGCAGTCTGCGGCCAACGCCGCGCCCTTGCCAATCCGGCGCGACGTAGACGGAATCTTCCAGGGTGAACCGGTAGGCCGGACGCAGGCGATAGAGGCTGGCATAGGCATAGCCGGCAAGCGTGCCGTCGAATTCCGCCGCGAGATAGGGAAAGCCTTCGCCGATGAGTTCGCTCATTCGGCGCGCCATTTCCGCTTCGTCGGGCGGCGTCAGTTCGAACGACGACGTGCCGAATTCAACGCCGTGCGCGTAAATGCGGGAAATGGCCGGAATATCGGCAGGCGTTGCGGGGCGGATTTCGACGCTCATGCACTGCCAAGCCTATCAAAAGAAAACGCCCCGGCACTAGGCCGGGGCGCGCAGCGAATATCCGTTCGGGTGGCTGGCTTAGCGGCGGTCGCCCATGAAGCGCAGCAGGAACAGGAACAGGTTGATGAAGTCGAGATAGAGCGTCAGCGCGCCCATCACCGCCTTGCGGCCGGCGACGGTGCCGTCGTCGTTCACGTCATACATCTCCTTGATCCGCTGGGTGTCCCAGGCGGTCAGCCCGGCGAAGATCAGCACGCCGATCGCCGAGATCGCAAAGTCGAGCCCGGTGCTCTTGAGGAACATGTTGACGATCATCGCCAGGATGAGCCCGAACAGACCCATGACCAGAAACGAGCCGATCGGCGAGAGATCGCGCTGCGTGCTGTAGCCGTACAAACTCAACGCGCCGAACGAGGCCGCCGAGATGAAGAAGGTGCGGGCAATCGAAGCGTGGGTATAGGTCAGCAGCACCGACGACAGCATCAGCCCGAGCAGTCCGGCATAGACCATGAACAACATGAGCGCGGTGCCCGCCTGCAGCTTGTTGATACGGAAGCTCATGAAGAAGACGATGCCGAGCGTGCCGAAGAACAGCACGAGCATCAGCGGCCCGCCGTAGATCGCTTGGCCGAACGGAGTTAGCCCGGTGATCTGGTTGCCAACGACCCGGATGGCATCGCCGCCGGCCGCTTGAAATGACAACCAGGCGACGACGCCGGTCAGAGCGACGCCGGCGGCCATATAATTGTAGACCCGGATCATGTAGGCGCGCAGGCCCGCATCGATCACGGCTGCCCGCTCGGCGCCGAAGCCGCGGGAAGCAATATTACGGTCGAAGTCCGACATCGAAGTTCCCTCTCTATGGCCCGGCTTGCTGCCGGTCACGTCAGGCGCGGCGGCGGAAGCCGTCGCGTTCGTGGACTGAATCTAGTGTGGGCAAAGCCTGTACGCCAGATATGGCTCGATCATGACCTGGTATCATTGCCGATCGTTAACAAACCCAGGACGGCATTATAGGCGAAAAGCCGTGCCCGCATCAGGGGGAACGGCGCGCGCGGCGGAATGCCGCAAAATCTATAGATTCCTCAATATTGGAGCCGGTTTCTGGCCGAGCGCGGTGAAGGTGCCGATAAGCCCTAACGCAACTGTGACCACGACCGCGGTCAGCGCCGCCGCCAGCGCGGGTAGCGGCAGCCAGACAAACGCCAGGTGCATCAGGTTGCTGACGATCAGCCAGCCGGCGAGCGAGCCGGCCAGCACGCCGAACAGCGCCGTGGCAGTCCCGAGCAGCAGGTATTCGATGGTGTAGGCGGCGAGCAGCCGCGTCCGTGTGGCGCCGAGCGTTTTCAGGATCACCGCGTCATAGACCCGGTGGCGATGGCCGGCGGCCAGCGCGCCGCCCAGCACCAGGGCCGCGACCAGCAAGGTCAGCGCGCTGGCGCCGCGGATCGCCAGAATGAGATTGGCGACAATGGCGCCGATCGCTTCGAGCGCGTCCTTCACCCGCACGGCGGTGACCATCGGAAATGCTTGCGCGACCGCGCGCACGATCGAGCCTTCCTGCGCCGGCGTGCCGCCGTCCGAGTAGGTGAGGGTGGCGAGATGGGTGTGCGGGGCGCCGTCGAAAGCGTGCGGCGAAAACACCATCACGAAATTGATGGCAAGACTCTCCCAGTCGACGGTGCGCATATTGGCGATGCGGGTGGTGATATTGCGGCCGAGAACATTGACGGTGACCGGGTCGCCGAGCTTGAGGCCGAGGCCGTCGGCGATCTTCTTCTCGAACGAAAGCAGCGGCGGGCCGTCGTAGTCGGGTCCCCACCATTTGCCCTCGACCAGCCGCGAACCGGACGGGATGTCGCCCGCATAGGTGATGCCGCGGTCGCTTTGCAGCACCCAGGCGGCGCCCTCTTTGGCCTTAAGATTTTCGGCCGCGATGCCGTTGGCGGAGATGATACGCCCGCGCAGCATCGGCACTTCCTCGAGCTTGGCGCTCGGCGCCTGCGCGCGCACGAAGGCGCCAAAGCGTGTCGCCTGGTCGGCCGGAATATCGAGAAAATAGAACGACGGCGCCTTGGCCGGCAGTTCGGCCGCAAATTGCCGCTGCAGATTGACGTCGATCTCGATCACGGTGACCAGCAAGGCGATGCCGAGGCCGAGCGAGAGCACGACGGTCGGCGTCAGCGCACCCGGCCGGTGGATATTGGCGATCGCCATGCGCAACACGGTCGAGCGCGCGCGCGGCGCGTGCCGGGCGGTCCACATCAGCAGGCTGGCGACCAGCCGCAAGGTGACGAAGACGCCGGCAGCGACCGCGACATAGATGATGGCGACGCGCCGGTCATAGGCCAGCAGCACAGCGAGCGCGGCCAAGGCGAGCACCGCGGCCGCCGTCAGCGCGATGTAGATTTTGCGCGGCAGGCGCGGTTGCGGCGCCACCGCGTCGCGGAACAAGGCGCCGACCGGCACGTCATGGGCGCGGCCAAGCGGCCAGAGCGCGAAGGCGAGCGCGGTCATCAGCCCATAGACCAGTGCCAGCATCAGTTCGGCCGGATGCAGCGCCGGCTCGATCGGTAGCGGAATGATCGCGCCGAAGGCCGACGAAATCAGGAACGGTAGGATCGCGCCCAAGGCCATGCCGATGGCGCCGCCGACCGCCGCCAGCAACAGCACCTGCGTGAGGTAAATCGCGAATACGCGCCGGCCGGAAGCGCCGAGCGCCTTCATGGTGGCGATCACCTCGCGGCGGCGGTCGAGATCGCTCTTTACTGCATTGCCGACGCCGACGCCGCCGACCAATAGCGCGGTCAGGCCGACGATGGTGAGGAACTGGGTGAAGCGCTCCACGTTGCGCTCGAGTTGCGGCGAGGCATTGCCGCGGCTGCGGATGTCCCAGCCGGCCTCGGGAAAAGCGCTGCGCGCTTGTGCCGTCACGGCTTTGGCGGCGGCATCGCTGGTGTCGTTGGCGGGCAGCCGCAGCCGATAGTGCCAGCGCACCAGACTGCCGGGTTGCAACAGGCCGGTGGCGCGCAAGGCTGCCTCGCTCACCAGCAGCCGCGGTCCGAAACCGATGCCGCCGGCCAGCTTGTCCGGCTCGCTCGCGAGCGTGGCGCGGATTTCGAAACGCGCATTGCCGACGGTAAGCAGCGCACCCGGCTTGATGGCGAGCCGTGTCAGCAAGATGGGATCGGCGGCGGCGCCGAAAACATCGTCGCGCTCAGCCAGTGCGTCGGCAAGCCGGCCGGGCGGATCGAGCACGGCTGCACCGAACAGCGGATAGGCGCCGTCCACCGCTTTCACTTCCACCAGCGTGGCCTGGCCGTCGGCGGTCCGCGCCATCGCGCGCATGGTCGCCGCACTCGAAACTTTGCCGTGGTTTTGCAGGAACGTCCGTTCGCCCGGCGTGATCTCGCGCTGGATCAGCGTGAACGCCAAGTCGCCGCCGAGGATGACCTGACCTTGCCGCGCCAATCCGTCGGCGAGGCTGGCGGCGAGCGAGCCGACGCCGGCGATCGCCATGCAGCCGAGCGCGATGCAGGCGATGAAGACGTAAAAGCCGCGCAGGCCGCCGCGCAATTCGCGTAAGGCAAAGCGCAGCGGCAACCAGTGGCCGTTGCCGGTCGTTACAATGCCGGTGCTGCTCATGGCGCGCTCACGCCGTCGACGCGGCCGGAACGCAAGCGCACGATGCGCCCGCAGCGGTCGGCGAGCGCGGAATCATGCGTCACCAGCACCAGCGTGGAGCCGCGTTTGGCGTGACCGGCGAACAGGAGATCGATGATCTGCTTGCCGGTATCCTCATCGAGATTGCCGGTCGGCTCGTCGGCCACCACGATGGCCGGCGCGGGTGCCAGCGCCCGCGCCACCGCCACGCGCTGCTGCTCGCCGCCGGAAAGCTGCGCCGGATAGTGGTGCAGCCGCTCGCCCAAGCCCACGCCGACGAGTTCATCGCGCGCGCGTTGCTGCGCGTCGGCGACGCCGGCGAGCTCCAGCGGTACCGCCACGTTTTCCAGCGCGGTCATAGTCGGGATCAGGTGGAACGACTGAAACACGATGCCGACATTGCGGCCGCGGAAGCGCGCCAGCGCGTCCTCGTCGAGCGCGTTGAGGTTCTCGCCCGCCACCGCCACCGAGCCGGTGTCGGCCTGCTCCAGTCCGGCCATCACCATCAGCAGCGTGGATTTGCCCGAACCCGACGGCCCGACCAGGCCGATTGCCTCGCCGCTGCCTATATTCAAGTCGATATCTTTGAGAATATGAACGCGGGCCGCCCCCTGCCCGAGCGAGAGATTGACGCCGGCAAGTTCTATAGCGCTTTGCGCAATGGCCGGCCCCGCCTGGGAAGGTGCTTTCATGTGGCTCCACCGTTCACGATCACGCTCATATGGGGCAAAACCCGGCCGGGTCCAATGCCTTGCGGCGATGGCGCTGGTCGCACTGGTTTGCGCATTTGCCGGCGGCGCCCGGGCGGCCGACGACCGGCCGGTGAAAATCGTGGTCCTGGGCGATTCGCTCAGCGCCGGCCTCGGGCTGCCGGCAAACGCTGCTTTTCCGGCCAGGCTTGAGCAGGCACTGAATACCAAGGGCATCGCCGCCAGTGTCGTCAACGCCGGGGTGTCGGGCGATACCGCGTCCGGCGGGCTTGGCCGCCTCGACTGGTCGGTGCCGGCAGGAACCGAGGCGGTGATCGTCGAACTCGGCGCCAATGACGCTTTGCGCGGGCTAGACCCGAAGCTGACCGAGGCCGCGCTCAATAGCATTCTGAGCAAACTCGACGACCGCCACATCGCCGTGCTGCTCGCGGGCATGCTGGCGCCGCGCAATTTGGGCGCGGATTATGCGCGCGCCTTCGATGCCATTTATCCGGCACTTGCCTCGACTCATCGGCTCGTCTTTTATCCCTTCTTCCTCGACGGCGTGGCTACCGACCCCAAACTCAATCAGGCGGATGGCCTGCACCCGAACGCCGCCGGCGTCGACGTGATCGTGGCGCGTATCCTGCCGCAGGTCGAGGAACTGATCGCCCGCGCACGTGCGGCGCGCGGATCGTAATCCGGAAGACTCTAAAATGCCGCGCCTCTTCACCGGTGTTGAAATCCCCGCCGACGTTGCCCAGGCGCTCGGCATGCTGCGCGGCGGATTGCCGGGCGCACGCTGGATCGATCCGGAGAATTATCATCTGACGCTGCGCTTCATCGGCGACGTCGACGACATGCTCGCCCAGGAAGTCGCTTCGATGTTCGGCCGCGTCAAGCGCGACGCATTCGACCTTTACCTGGAGGGGCTGACGTCGTTCGGCGGCCGCAAGCCGCGCGCGGTGGTCGCGTCGGTGGCGCAGGCGCGGGCTTTGCTCGACCTGCAGGCCGAGCACGAGCGGCTGATGCAGCGTATCGGTCTTGTGCCGGAAGGGCGTAAATATACCCCGCATGTGACGCTGGCGCGCTTGCGCGATTCCTCGAGTCGTGCGGTTGCCGAGTATCTTTCGGCGCGCGGCTATTTTCGCACCGCGGCGTTCCGCGTCTCGCGCTTCGTGTTGTTTTCCTCGCGCGCGTCGGTCGGCGGCGGCCCTTATGTGGTCGAGGCGGGCTATCCGCTTATTTAAACAAACTGTCATTCCGGGGCGCGCACGAAGTGCGCGAACCCGGAATCCAGAAGCCGGTTGCAGATTCCGGATAACCTCGCTGCGCTCGGCTTCCGGAATGACAGAAGGTCACGCTGGGCGGAACATGCGCGACTGCACCTCGAAAATCGCGGAGGCGATGCTGTAATTGTCGGCGATCGCCTCGCGCATCAGCGAGAGCGGTGTCGAGCGCGGTGGATCGACCTCGCCGGTCACGCTGCCGAATTCGAACGAAAACTCCGCGTCGAACTTGCGCGCGAGCTGCTGCATGCGCTGATTTTCGGCGAGGCAGTCCAAGCGCAGCGACTTGATGCCGCGATTGCGTGCGGAGAGCAGCGTGCGCTCGAGCAATTCGGTTCCCACGCCGTGGCTCTGCCATGGCTGTTCGATGCTGAAGGCGGCTTCTGCATCACGCGAGAACAGCGATCCGTTCTGACGCAGTTCGGCGGCGCCGCGCAACACGCCGTCGACGAAAAAGCCATGCACCACGACGCCGACGCCGTGCGCGGTGGCCGCATGCCGGGCGATGACCTCGTCCGACACCGCGCCGGAAAAACGCCGATGGCGGCTTTCGCGGTCGAGGCGAATCAGATGGTCGCGATAGTCGTCGGTCTCGCCGATCCACAATTTGCGGATGGTTCCACCGTCGGGCAAAGGCTCGATCATTTCGGGTCTCCTGACTCTCATATCGCCCTGTATCGTCGTGTTCCCCCGCTGCGGCCGGCGTTAGGCCCAGCGATTCGATGACCTGCAGTGTATATGGTGCAATGCAGCAAAATGACGACGGAATTCCGACAGGCGGGACCCTTGCCTGCTAAAACCGCATGGCTAACAAAGCTTTAGCGTAATTTTTGGGCAGTAAATGGTGCCCCAAAGGGCGCCGCAGTTCGCGCGGTACAGAGCCCATCCGCATTATTGGTCAATTTACAGATGGCGCGGATCACCCTAGGTCTCCGCTCAAGCCGCGCCCGGCTCGCAATGTCGTCCGGCGACACTCCGCTCGCCTGGTCCGCAATGTCTTAGCCTCATGCCCAACACCTTCAGCACGCGCTACGCGGCGCTCATCGCCGCCAGAAAAATTGAGGCCGATCCCGGCCAGGCGATCATGGCGGCGCAGCTGAACGCGCTCGCGCACCGGATCGAACAGCGCCGGCTGGCACGAAAATCGTCCTCGCTCGGCTGGCTGTTCGCCAAACGCCAGCAGGCCGGCCCGCCGCTGAAAGGGCTTTACGTGCACGGCGAGGTCGGCCGCGGCAAGACCATGCTGATGGATTTGTTCTTCGCGACCAGCGTGGTCAAGCGCAAGCGCCGGGTGCATTTCCACGAGTTCATGGCCGATGTGCACGAGCGCATCCGCATCTTTCGCCACAGGATAAAACGCGGCGAAATCGACAATACCGACCCGATCAAGCTCACCGCCGACCAGATCGCGGAAGAAACCTGGTTGCTATGCTTCGACGAATTCCACGTCACCGATATCGCCGACGCCATGATCCTCGGCCGCCTGTTCACCCGCCTGTTCGAGCTCGGCGTCGTGCTGGTGGCGACGTCCAACGTGGCGCCGGACGATCTCTACGCCGGCGGCCTCAACCGCGCGCTGTTCGTGCCGTTCATCCATCTGCTCCAACAGCACGTCAATGTGGTGCACCTGCAAGCGCGCACCGACTATCGGCTGGAGAAGCTCGAAGATGTCGCCGTCTGGTACGTGCCGGCCGACGAGGACGCCGAGGTCGCTCTCGACATGGCCTGGCAAAAACTTACCGGGCTGCTCGAGGGCGCGCCGCGCGATATCGCCCTGCATGGCCGCGTACTGCGGGTGCCAGAAGCGGCCATGGGTGTGGCGCGTTTTGCGTTCGCCCAACTCTGCGAACAGCCGCTCGGGTCCAACGACTACCTGCGACTGGCGCGCGAATTCCACACGTTGATCGTCGACAATATCCCGGTGATGGATTTTCCACAGCGCAACGCGGCCAAACGTTTCATTATCCTGATCGATACGCTCTACGACAACGCGGTGAAACTAGTCGCCTCCGCCTCCGCTGAACCGGCGGAACTTTATCTGGCGGGCGACGGCTACGAGGCGCATGAGTTCAAGCGTACCGCCTCGCGGCTGATCGAGATGCGCTCGCAAAGCTATCTCGCGCTGCCGCACGGCGTGCGCTCGGGCGCCGACACCGGCGACACCGGCGGCATCGTTGAGACTTAGAAAAATCGATAAGATCGAAACGTCCCCGATCCGATAGCCGGGAGCCGCGGCCATGAGCGACCAAGCGCCAAGTCCAGCCCCCGAGGCGCCGCGCAAGCGCGTGCGCCGGCATTGCGCGTTCTGCGACAAGGAGGCGCGCGAGCCTATACTGTTCGGCTCGGTGCGCCCGGCGATCGCCGAAATGATGTCGGCCGAGCATCCAAACCTGACCACGGGTGACACCATTTGCGGCCGTCACGTCAGCGATTACCGCACCCGCTACGTCGCCGGGCTGCTCGAGCGCGAACGCGGCGAACTCTCGGATCTGGAGCGTCAGGTGGTGGAAAGCCTGGCGCGCGAGGAGACCATCAGCCGCGACGTGGAGGCGGCCTGGGACGATCGCCGCAGCAGGGGCGAGAAAGTCGCCGACCTGGTCGCCGATTTCGGCGGCAGCTGGACCTTCATCGGCGCGTTCTTTTTCGTGCTGGCGGTGTGGATGGCGTTCAATGTGTGGGCGACCACGCGCACGATTTTCGACCCCTTTCCGTTCATCCTGCTCAATCTGGTGCTGTCATGTTTGGCCGCGATCCAGGCACCGATCATCATGATGAGCCAGAAGCGGCAGGAGGCGAAGGATCGGCTGCGCTCGGAAAACGACTACCGGGTCAACCTCAAGGCTGAGCTGGAAATCCGCAATCTGCACGAAAAAATGGACCACCTGATCAATCGGCAATGGGAGCGGTTGGCGGAGATCCAGCAAATTCAGCTCGAGATCATGCAGGACATGGCCCACCGCAAGCGCTGAGGCCATTGGCCGGAGCAATCGTTGCCGGCCGTTCAAATCGCCCTGGACTTCGGACCGGACGTCTGGTGGTATAATGTATACACGTTCGTTTTAGGTACAGGCCCGTATTGCTGCAATACAGCAAACTCGATAAGCCACAATTGGCCGCGTCCGGCGGCTTCACCAATTCGAGAGTTTTCCCACCATGGCGCGAAACAAAATTGCGTTGATCGGTGCCGGCCAGATCGGCGGCACGCTCGCCCACCTCATCGGCCTCAAACAGCTCGGCGACGTCGTGATGTTCGACGTCATGGAAGGCATCCCGCAGGGCAAGGCGCTCGACATCGCCGAATCCTCGCCGGTCAACGATTTTGACGCCAAGATCACCGGCACCAACAGCTACGAAGCGATCGAAGGCGCCGACATCTGCATCGTCACCGCCGGCGTGCCGCGCAAGCCCGGTATGAGCCGCGACGATCTGCTCGACATCAATCTCAAGGTGATGGGGCAGGTCGGTTCCGGCATCAAGAAATACGCGCCCAATTCGTTCGTGATCTGCATCACCAACCCGCTCGATGCCATGGTGTGGGCGCTGCAGAAATCCTGCGGCCTGCCGCAGCAGAAAGTGGTCGGCATGGCCGGCGTGCTCGAACTCGGCGCGCTTCCGTTATTTCCTCGCCGACGAATTCAACGTATCGGTGGAGGACGTCACCGCCTTCGTGCTCGGCGGCCACGGCGACACCATGGTGCCGCTCATCCGTTATTCGGCGGTCGCCGGCATTCCGGTGCCCGATCTCGTGAAGATGGGCTGGACCACGCAGGCGCGCGTCGACGAGGTGGTCAAGCGCACCGCCAACGGTGGCGGCGAGATCGTCGCCCTGCTCAAGACCGGCTCGGCTTTCTATGCGCCGGCAGCTTCCGCAATCGCCATGGCGGAAAGTTATCTGCTCGACAAGAAGCGCGTGCTGCCTTGCGCCGCCTGGCTCAGCGGTGAATACGGCGTCAAGGATATCTATGTCGGCGTGCCGGTGGTGATCGGCGCCAAGGGCGTCGAGCGCATCGTGGAGATCGAACTCAACGGCAGCGAACGTACCATGTTCGAAAAGTCGGTGGCTTCGGTGCAGAGCCTGGTCGAGGCCTGCAAGAAGATATCGCCGGCGCTTGCCAATTAGGACATCCGGCCTTCGGCCTGGAGCATTCTCATGAACATCCACGAGTATCAGGCCAAAGCGGTGTTGCGTGAATTCGGCGTGCCGGTGCCGCGCGGCGTGCCGGCATTTTCGGTCGACGAGGCGATCAAAGGCGCCAACGAACTCGGCGGCCCGGTCTGGGTGGTAAAAGCGCAGATCCACGCCGGCGGACGCGGCAAGGCCGGCGGCGTCAAAGTGGTCAAATCCGTCGACGATGTGAAGAAAGAATCCGCGCGCATCCTCGGCTCGACGCTCGTTACCCACCAGACCGGCCCGCACGGCAAGAAGGTCAACCGGCTCTATATCGAGGAAGGCTCGGCCATCGAGCGCGAATTCTATCTGTCGGCGCTGATCGACCGGGAAACCTCACGCGTCGCCTTTGTGGTTTCCACCGAAGGCGGCATGGATATCGAGCAGGTCGCGCATGCCACCCCGGAAAAAATTCTCACTTTTTCCGTTGACCCTGCCACCGGCATCATGCCGCATCACGGCCGCCGCGTGGCGCAGGCGTTGAAACTCAGCGGCGATCTCGCCAAACAGGTCGCGGTCATCCTGCCCAAGCTTTATGCGGCTTTTATGACCAAGGACATGAGCCTGCTGGAGATCAATCCGCTGGTGGTGACCAAGGACGGCAAGCTGATCTGCCTCGACGCCAAGGTCGGCTTTGACGACAACGCACTTTATCGCCATCCCGATATCGTCGCGCTGCGCGACCTTTCGGAAGAAGACGAAAAGGAAGTCGAGGCGTCGAAATTCGACCTCAACTACATCTCGCTCGACGGTTCGATCGGCTGCATGGTCAACGGCGCCGGTCTCGCCATGGCGACCATGGACATCATCAAGCTCTACGGTATGGCGCCGGCCAATTTCCTCGACGTCGGCGGTGGCGCCACCAAGGAGAAGGTCGCGGCCGCTTTCAAGATCATCACTTCCGACCCGAGCGTGAAGGGCATCCTGGTCAATATCTTCGGCGGCATCATGAAATGCGACGTGATCGCGGAAGGTGTCGTTGCCGCCGTGAAGGAAGTGGGCCTGAAAGTGCCGCTGGTGGTGCGGCTGGAAGGCACCAATGTCGATCTCGGCAAGAAGATCATCGCCGAGTCGAAGCTCAACGTGACGTCGGGCGACGATCTCGACGACGCCGCGCAGAAGATCGTCAAGGCCGTGAAGGAGGCCGCGTAATGGCCATCCTCATCGACAAGAACACCAAGGTGCTGTGCCAGGGCTTCACCGGCAAGAACGGCACTTTCCATTCGCAGGCCGCCCTCGACTACGGCACCAAGATGGTCGGCGGCACTTCGCCCGGCAAAGGTGGCTCGAGCCATCTCAATCTGCCGGTGTTCGACACCGTCGCCGAGGCGCGCGAGAAGACCGGCTGCGACGCCAGCGTCATCTACGTGCCGCCGGCCGGCGCGGCCGACGCCATTTGCGAGGCTATCCAGGCCGAAGTTCCGCTCATCGTCTGCATCACGGAGGGAATTCCGGTGATGGACATGGTCAAGGTCAAGCGCGCGCTCGCCGGTTCGAAGTCGCGGCTGATCGGCCCCAATTGTCCCGGTGTGATGACGGCGGGCGAATGCAAGATCGGTATCATGCCGGGCAACATTTTCAAAGCCGGCAAGGTCGGCATCGTCTCGCGCTCCGGCACGCTCACCTACGAGGCGGTGTTCCAGACCAGCCGCGAAAACCTCGGGCAGACCACCGCGGTCGGCATCGGCGGCGATCCGGTCAAGGGCACCGAATTTATCGCGGTGCTGGAGATGTTCCTGGCCGATCCGAAAACCGAATCGATCGTCATGATCGGCGAAATCGGCGGCTCGGCCGAGGAGGACGCCGCCCAGTTCCTCAAGGACGAGGCCAGGCGCGGCCGCAAGAAGCCGATGGTCGGTTTCATCGCCGGGCGTACCGCGCCGCCGGGGCGGCGCATGGGCCATGCCGGGGCGATCATTTCCGGCGGCAAGGGCGATGCCGAGTCCAAAATTGCCGCAATGGAATCGGCGGGAATTCGGGTATCACCGTCGCCAGCCCGAATCGGGAAGACCCTGGTAGAAGTTTTGAAATCCTGATTCAGTCCTTAGGTCTTTTGTAGACTTACAGGCGTCATAAATAGCGTTAAAACAGCAATAAGCCGTTGGATGCCGGTCCCTCAGGCCGTTGCCGTTAGCGACGTGCCATTCACGCTGCCAAGGATCGAACAGCCATGTCCCGCCAGGACGCCAATGCCGCCTTCGCCCGCACCTCCTTCCTCTACGGCGGCAACGCCGCCTACATCGAAAACCTCTACGCCAAATATGAGCGCGACCCGGCCGCGGTCGATGCCGAATGGCGGGAGTTTTTTCAGAGCCTGAAGGACGAGGCCGCCGATGTCGCCAAAAGCGCGCGCGGCGCTTCCTGGAAGAAACCCAACTGGCCGCTGCGTCCGGACGGCGACCTGGTGGCCGCGCTCGACGGCCAATGGGCGGAAACCGAAAAACGCCTGGCTGAGAAAATTTCCGCCAAGTCTCAATCATTGGCGCAAGGCAAGGGCGTCGAGATTTCCGCCACCGAAGTGCAGCAGGCCACGCGCGATTCCATCCACGCGCTGATGCTGATCCGCGCCTATCGCATGCGCGGCCATTTCCACGCCAAGCTCGATCCGCTCGATCTCATCCCTGAGCACAACGAGGAAGAACTCGATCCGCGCTCCTATGGCTTTCAGGAAGCCGATCTCGACCGTAGGATTTTCCTCGACAAGGTGCTCGGCCTCGAATTCGCGTCCATGCGCGAGATCGTCGCCATCCTGCGCCGCACCTATTGCCAGACGCTAGGCGTGGAGTTCATGCACATCTCCAATGCTGCGCAGAAGGGCTGGATCCAGGAGCGCATCGAAGGCCGCGACAAAGAGATCTCCTTCACCGTCCAAGGCAAGCGCGCCATCCTCAACAAGCTGGTGGAAGCCGAAGGCTTCGAGAAATTTCTCGACGTCAAATACACCGGCACCAAGCGCTTCGGTCTCGACGGCGGCGAATTGCTGATCCCGGCGCTCGAGCAGATCATCAAGCGCGGCGGCAACCTCGGCGTGCGCGAAATCTGCATCGGCATGCCGCATCGCGGCCGTCTCAATGTCTTGACCCAGGTGATGGGCAAGCCGCACCGCGCGCTGTTCCACGAATTCAAAGGCGGCTCGTCGACGCCAGACGAGACCGAAGGCTCCGGCGACGTGAAATATCACCTCGGCGCCTCATCCGACCGCGAGTTCGACGGCAACAAGGTGCACCTGTCGCTCACCGCCAATCCGTCGCATCTGGAGATCGTTGATCCGGTGACGCTCGGCAAAGTGCGCGCCAAACAGGATCAGCACGGCGCAACGCCCGAGGACCGCACCATGGTGCTGCCGCTGCTCATGCATGGCGACGCGGCGTTTGCCGGTCAGGGCGTGGTGGCGGAGTGTTTCGGGCTGTCGGATTTGAAGGGCTACCGCACCGGCGGCTCGATCCATTTCATCGTCAACAATCAGATCGGTTTCACCACCTATCCGCGCTACTCGCGCTCCTCGCCCTATCCGTCCGACGTCGCCAAGATGATCGAGGCGCTGATATTCCACGTCAACGGCGACGATCCGGAAGCGGTGGTCTATGCCGCCAAGGTTGCGACCGAATACCGGCAGAAATTTCAGCGGCCGGTGGTCATCGATATGTTCTGCTACCGGCGCTTCGGTCACAACGAAGGCGACGAGCCGGCCTTCACCCAGCCGCTGATGTACCAGAAGATCCGCTCGCATCCGACCACGCTGGAAATCTACGGCAAGCGGCTTGTTGCCGAAGGCGTCATCACCGAAGCCGAAGTCGACACCATGAAGGCCGGTTGGCGCGCCCATCTCGACGCCGAATTCGAGACCGCGTCGGGTTACAAGCCGAACAAGGCCGATTGGCTGGACGGCCGCTGGTCCGGCCTCAAATCGGCCGGCGAAGTCGAGGACCCGCGCCGCGGCAATACCGGTGTCGATATCGCCGAGCTGCGCGAGATCGGCAAGAAGATCACGGTCGTTCCGCAAGGCTTTATCGTCCACAAGACGATCCAGCGTTTCCTCGATCATCGCGCCAAGGCAATCGATACCGGCGCGGGGCTCGATTGGGCGACTGCCGAAGCGCTCGCTTTCTGCGCGCTGCTCAAGGAAGGCCATCCCGTCCGCCTGTCCGGCCAGGACAGCGAGCGCGGCACTTTCTCGCAGCGTCATTCGGTGTTGTTCGATCAGCAGACCGAGGAACGCCACACGCCGTTCAACCATCTCGGCGAGGGCCAGGCGCGCTACGAGGTGCTCAACTCGATGCTGTCGGAAGAGGCCGTGCTCGGCTACGAATACGGCTATTCCGCTGCCGAGCCGAACGCACTGACGCTGTGGGAGGCGCAGTTCGGCGATTTCGCCAACGGCGCGCAGGTGGTGTTCGATCAATTCATCTCCTCGGGCGAACGCAAATGGCTGCGCATGTCGGGCCTGGTCTGCCTGCTGCCGCACGGCTACGAGGGCCAGGGCCCGGAGCATTCCTCGGCCCGGCTCGAGCGCTTCCTGCAGATGTGCGCGGAAGACAATATGCAAGTGGCCAACCTGACCACGCCGGCGAACTACTTCCATGCCCTGCGCCGGCAATTGCGGCGTGAAATCCGTAAGCCCCTGATCCTGATGACGCCGAAGAGCCTGCTGCGCCACAAGCGCGCGATCTCGAAGCTTGACGAGATGGCGGCCGGCACCTCGTTTCACCGCCTGCTGTGGGATGACGCGCAATCGCTGCCGAACGAAAAGATCAAGCTCGCCGCCGACGACAAGATCCGCCGCGTCGTCATGTGCACCGGCAAGGTCTATTACGACCTCTACGAGGAACGCGAGAAACGTGGGCTGGACGACATCTATCTGCTGCGCGTTGAGCAGCTTTATCCGTTCCCGACCAAGGCCTTGGTGCTCGAACTGGCGCGCTTCAAGCAGGCCGAGATGGTGTGGTGCCAGGAGGAGCCGCGCAACATGGGCGCCTGGTTCTTCGTCGATGTGTTCCTGCAATGGGTGCTCAACCAGATCGGCGCCCAGCATCGCACCCTGCGCTATGCCGGGCGTCCGGCCTCCGCCTCGACCGCGGTCGGGCAGATGTCGAAACACATCGCGCAGCTCAAAAATTTTCTGGAAGAGGCGCTGGGCTAACGCACATTTTTTGCGCGTGTGATTTGAAAAGGTTGACCATGGCTGACATCCGCGTACCCACCCTCGGCGAATTGGTCACCGAAGCGACCGTCGGCAAATGGTTCAAGCAGCCGGGCGAGGCGGTAGCGGTGGACGAGCCGCTGGTCGAATTGGAAACCGACAAGGTCACGCTGGAAGTGCCGGCGCCCGCCGCCGGGGTCTTGTCCGACATTGCGGCCAAGACCGGCGACACGGTCGGGGTTGCCGCGCTGCTCGGCCAGATCAAGGAAGGCGCTGCGGGCGCGCCGGCCGCCAAGTCAGCCGCTCCCGTCGCCAAGGCGCCGGAAGCGCCAAAGCCGGCTTCGCCTCCTGCGGCGTCCTCCATGCCCATAGCCGCGCGCTCGCCTGCGGCGTCCTCCATGCCGATGCCTCCCTCGGTGCGCAAAATGGCGGCCGAAAGCGGCATTGATGCCGGCAAGGTCGATGGCTCCGGAATGCACGGCCAGGTCACCAAGGGCGACATGCTGGCGGCGATCGAGCGTGCCGCCGCGCAGCCGACGCCGGTGTCGGCGCCAGCCCAGATGCGCGCACCGTCGCCTCCTGACGATCAATCACGAGAAGAGCGCGTGCACATGACGCGGCTGCGCCAGACCATCGCGCGCCGCCTCAAGGATGCGCAGAACACCGCCGCCATGCTGACGACCTTCAACGAAGTCGACATGGGCGCGGTGATGGCCTTGCGCAATCAATACAAGGAGCTGTTCGAAAAGAAGCACGGCGTGAAGCTCGGCTTCATGGGCTTCTTCGTGCGCGCCTGCATCCAGGCCTTGAAAGAGATTCCCGCGGTCAATGCCGAGATCGACGGCAGCGACATCGTCTACAAGAATTATTACCACGTCGGCGTCGCCGTCGGCACCGAGCGCGGCCTGGTGGTGCCGGTGCTGCGCGATGCCGACTTGATGTCGCTCGCGACCGTCGAGAAGACCATCAGCGAATTCGGCAAGCGCGCGCGCGATGGGCAGCTCAAGATCGAGGACTTGCAGGGCGGCACCTTCACCATCAGCAACGGCGGCGTCTACGGCTCGCTGATGTCGACGCCGATTTTGAACGCGCCGCAGTCCGGCATCCTCGGCATGCACAAGATCCAGGAGCGCCCGGTGGTCGCCGCCGGCAAGATCGAGGCGCGGCCGATGATGTATCTCGCGCTCTCCTACGATCACCGCATCGTCGACGGCCGCGAGGCGGTCACCTTCCTGGTGCGGGTAAAGGATGTGCTGGAAGACCCGGCGCGGCTGGTGCTCGACCTTTAGTTTTTCCCTGTCGTGGTCGGGCTTGTCCCGGCCACCCCGCTTAGGTTGGCACCGCATTGCCAATTGATCGGGATTGCCGGGACAAGCCCGGCAATGACAATCGATAGGTGATTGTCATGGCCTACGACCTCATCGTCATCGGCACCGGCCCCGGCGGCTATGTCTGCGCCATCCGCGCGGCGCAGCTCGGCTTGAAAACCGCGGTGGTGGAAAAGCGCGCGACCTTCGGCGGCACTTGCCTGAACGTAGGCTGCATCCCGTCGAAGGCCCTGCTGCACGCTTCCGAACTGTTCGAGGAAGCCGGCCACTCGTTCGGCAAAATGGGCATCGGCGTGTCGGCACCCAAACTCGATCTCGCCGCCATGATGGCGTTCAAGGACCAGGGCGTCGACGGCAACGTCAAGGGCGTCGAGTTCCTGCTCAAGAAAAACAAGGTCGACACTTTTCACGGCGCCGGCCGCATCGCCGCCGCCGGCAAGGTCGAAGTGAAAAGCGCCGACGGCAAGACGCAGACGCTTGATACCAAATCCATCGTCATCGCCACCGGCTCCGAGGTTGCCAGGCTTAAGGGTATCGAGATCGACGAAAAGCGCATCGTGTCGTCGACCGGCGCGCTGGCGCTTCCCAATGTGCCGCAGCATCTGCTGGTGGTCGGCGCCGGCGTGATCGGGCTTGAATTGGGTTCGGTGTGGCGGCGGCTCGGATCGCAGGTGACGGTGGTGGAATTCCTCGACGGCGTCTTGCCCGGCATGGACGGCGAAGTGCGCCGCCAGGCGCATCGCCTGTTCGAGAAGCAGGGCATGGCGTTCAAGCTGTCGTCCAAGGTCACCGCGGTCGACGCGTCCGGCGCGCGCCTGCAGGCGGCCGTCGAGCCGGCCAATTCCGGGAACTTGGGCGGCGCGGCGGAAACCATCGAAGCCGATGTCGTGCTGGTCGCGATCGGCCGCGTGCCTTACACCGACGGGCTCGGACTCAAGGAAGCCGGCGTCAAATTGGATGAGCGCGGCCGCGTCGCGGTCGATCATTATTATGCGACCAACGTGCCTGGCATCTGGGCGATCGGCGACGTGATTGCGGGGCCGATGCTGGCGCACAAAGCGGAAGACGAAGGCGTGGCGGTCGCCGAAATTCTGGTCGGGCAGGCCGGCCACGTGAACTATGACGCCATCCCGAATGTGGTCTATACGTTTCCGGAAATCGCCACGGTCGGAAAATCGGAGGAGGAACTGAAAGCTGCCGGCGTCGCTTACAATGTCGGCAAGTTTCCGATGACCGCCAACGGCCGCGCCAAGGTGAACCTGACCACCGACGGTTTTGTGAAAATACTCGCCGACGCCAAGACCGACCGCGTGCTCGGCCTGCATCTGGTCTGCGCCGACGCCGGCAACATGATCGCGGAAGCCGTCGTCGCCATGGAATTCGGCGCCTCCGCTGAAGACATCGCGCGCACCTGCCACGCGCATCCGACGTTGCCCGAGGCGGTGAAGGAAGCCGCCATGGCCGTCGCCAAGCGCGCGATTCATATGTAGCAAGCCGCGCGCCACACGCACAGCGTCATTGCCGGGCTTGACCCGGCAATCCATGATGACGTGCGTCTTGCAACAGCGGTAAGTTTGGCGCCTGTAGCGCCGCTTCATGGACCCCCGGGTCAAGCCCATCGGGTGACAGCATGAGATTGCTGCGCGCAAAGAGTTAGGAGAGCGAAATGGCCAAAGGTCACACTGACAAAGTCGCCGTCATCACCGGGGCGGCCAGCGGCATCGGGCAGGCGTTCGCCAAAAGGCTGGCCGCGGATGGCGTGCATATCGCGATCGTCGACGTCGTCGACTGCGCCGAAACGGTGAAGCTGGTGCAAGCCGCCGGCCGGCAGGCACTTGCCGTCAAATGCGACGTGTCGTCGGAAGCCGCGGTCGCCGCCATGGCCAAGGCGGTCAACGCCAAATTCAGTCACGTCGATATCGTGGTGAATTGCGCCGGCATCTTCCCGCAGAAAAACTTCCCCGACATGACCTTCGCCGACTGGCGTCAGGTAATGGCGATCAATCTCGACGGCGTCTTCCTCACCACCGCGGCCTTCGTTCCCGGCATGCGGGTGCGTCAATGGGGCCGCGTGGTCAACATGGCGTCGTCGACGCTCGGCTCGGTAGTCACCGGCTTCGCGCATTACACGGCGAGCAAGGGCGGCATCGTCGGCTTCACCCGCGCGCTTGCCACCGATCTCGCGCCCGACGGCATCACCGTCAACGCCATCGCGCCGGGGCTGACCCGCTCGCCCGGCACGCTGGTGCGCCAGCCGCGCCCCGGCTTCAAGACCATGGATGAGGAATACGCCGCGGTCGCCGCCATGCAGGCGATCAAGCGTCCGGAAGTGCCGGAAGACCTGGTCGGCGTGGTGTCGTTCCTCACCAGCGACGATGCCGCCTTCATGACGGGGCAGACGCTGAATGTGGATGGTGGCCGGGTGAGGACCTAAAGCCTGCTATTAAATTGCGGGGTGTGGCGCATTCTCACTTCCCCTCTCCCCTTGTGGGAGAGGGTGGCGAGAGCGGAGCGATAGCGAGCACGAGCCGGGTGAGGGGGCTGGGCTCCACGATAGGTCGAACCCCCTCACCCGCCTCGCTCACTTTGTTCGCTCGGCACCCCCCGCCTTCGCGGGGGCAGGCTCTCTCCCACGAGGGGAGAGGGCAAGACAGCCGGCCTTACTTCCAGCCCCAACTCATTCTACATTCCCCCCATGCGCCGCTGGCTCCGCCCGCTCTGGGTCGTTCTTGCCCTGCTATTCTTGTTTGAAGCGTGGTTGTGGGACCATCTCGAGCCCATCGTTGCGCGCGTCGTCAATTTCATTCCGTGGGGCCGCTTAAAAGTCACGCTGGCGCGGCTGATCGACCGCCTGCCGCCCTGGGCGGTGCTGTTCGTTTTTGTCATTCCGTTCTTCGTGATGCTGCCGCTGAAATTTCTCGGGTTCTATTTTCTGGCGAAGCGCAATTGGTTCGGGGCGATCGGCGTCGGCATCCTGGTGAAGCTGCTCGGCCTCGGCCTCACCGCCTTCATCTTCGACGTCACGCGCGACAAGTTGCTGCAGATGCAATGGTTTCGCCGGATATACGAGTGGTTCCTGTGGGCGCGCAATTGGGCGCTTGAACAGACCGAAACGATCCGGCAGCGGCTGCATCAATTGCAATGGTTGCTGAAACCGCAGCGCGCCGGGCGCTTCCTGCGCCGGCTAATCCGGCTGCGCCGCCGCGCCTATCGCGGCCGCACGGCGTGAAGATCTAAGCCGTATACCCATAAATCGAGATTGGTGAGCGGCGGTTGGCCAATGTCCGCTTTGCGGCGTTTGGTGTCCGCTTTGCCCCCAAACAGCGGACAATCGTCAGCTCGGTCGCCATGTCTATGGGCTATAAGCGACATCACTGGTTGGGGTCCGCGATGTCTAATTCTTTCGGCTATCAGCCCGGCCGGCCGTCGAGCGCCGCGAGCGCCGTCAAGTAGTGATCGCGGAAGAGCCGGCGCGTCTCGCTCCGGAAGGGGGATAGCGTGTCGCCCAGGAACTCCACCATAGGGTTGGTGTTGATCTCCCAGACCGAGGGCCGGTCTGCAACGAGGCCGAAATCGACCCGTCCATACTCGACGCCCGCCAATTCAAATACGCGGAGCATCGCTTGGCCGTACGGGTTCTCGCGCATGATGCGCAGTTCGTCCGCATAGACGTCGGCCGGTGCAATGCCGTCCTCGCCGATCTTGGCGATCCAACTTCGATCGTGGACACAGGAGTCCGCGAAGAGGTTGTCCCCGACGCGGTACACAGACAACTTGCGCCATAGGCCGCACGCCAGCGGCACCGCTGAAAATTCTACAACGATCAGTTGCTCCGGCGACTCGCCTCTCGCGAGTGCGGCAGTTGTCCCTAGAGCGAGTTCCGCCGGATTGGCGAATAGCTCCCTTAGGGGTGGCTCGTGACCGGTCGCCATACGCAGGAATACGGGCCAACGTTCGGGCGATGGTGCCGGTATGGCGGGGTAAGCGGTGAACCGGTTGATCCCGGCCGAATATAGCCGACGTAGCAGGGCGAGCCGACCGACGAAGACGGCCGGATCGCTCAGGACACGGCAACCCGCCAGCACCAACTGACGACGGATTTCGGCTGCGCGTTGGATCTCGCGCGGGGTTAACCGGTCGAGATCTGAAAAGACGTAGGTCGCACGCGGCAGTTGCTTCGCCACAAACGCTGCACCGTAGTAGGCGACCCCGACTGATCCGCGGGGGGCCGCTGCCAGAACGTTGGCAAGCGTATAACGATGCGGTCGCGCCACGAGGAAGATCACCATCGTGTACCCTCGAACCGATCGATGGCTGAGCGGCCTGCCGACTGCATCACCGCTAACGCCGGACGCACCATGTTCGCAACGGGCCACAAGCGGACATTCCGCTATGTCCAAGGCACGTCCGCTTTACCCTGGTGATCTCAACCGGTCGACGCAACACAGCCGTTAAATCGCTCTGCTGGGGGTTTTGAATGCCAATGTCTCGCGAGGTCGTTCGTTGGGCTGACGCGCCGCTTTGTTCAGATGGGCCAGTCATTTTTTCCGCCGCGGTGAAACCTCGGCGAAATCTCTGATCTATCGTCATAAACTCCATCTTTTGCCTCTAAGATAAAGTGTCGCGTCGACCGGTTGAGCTGGCCCCAAAAGCGGACGTTGGACGCAGCGAAGTAAGTGGAATTAAGTAATTGCCTGCTGTTTTATGAGTCCGCGCCCTAAAATAGATGCACCGCGTGCGGCGCCCAGAAGCCGATGGCGGTGAAAATGAGGCCCACCAAGCCGACCAGGCCGGATAGGAACCCCAGCGCGATCATGCCGGTGATAACTTGGGCCGATGCCAGCACGATGCCGATCTGAAACAGCGCGGACGCAAGCTCATAGTGGTGGTAGCGCGACATCGCCAGTTCGCGCTTTTCCTCGGCCACCTTGGCGCGTTCGGCGAGCTGTTTGCGCCCCTCGTTCGATGACGGCTCGTTGTCATAGCGGTCGGCGGTTTTTTTCCAGGTGTCGATGTTTTTGGCGAGGCGCGCCTTGAGGTCCGCGTCAGTGGTGCGCTCGGCCTCGATCTGCATTTGCTCGGCCGCCGTCCGCAGCACAGTCATGCGGATGGTCTTGGCTTGGAAGAATGCCCACAGATCGTTGGAGGTGACGTTGTAGGTGATGGCGGAAGTCTGGGCGCTCTTGCCCAGCGTTTCGGAAAACGCCAGGAACAACGCCAGCACCGAGATCAGCAGGGCAATCTTTTTATTGCCGCTATGCGATGCGTGCTCGGCGTGCTCGGCATGTTCCAGGTTTTCGTGCGGCCCGGCCATCGCCCCCTCCCGCGGTGAATTGGGCGGCGACCTTGATATGAAACATGCAGGCAGTGCAAGGGGCTGCTACGCGCGCGGGTGGGTGCTGGCATAAACTTCGAGTAAACGCTCGGAATCGACCGCGGTATAAATCTGCGTAGTCGACAGCGAGGCGTGCCCGAGCAGTTCTTGGATCGCGCGCAGGTCGCCGCCGCGTGCCAGCAGATGCGTGGCGAAGGAATGGCGCAAGGCATGCGGCGTTGCCGTGTCGGGCAACCCAAGCGCGCCGCGCAAGCGCGCCATCACCAGTTGCACAATGCGCGGGTTGAGCGGACCGCCGCGAGCGCCGACAAACAGCGCGCCGTCCGGTGGTAGATCGAGCGGGCAAAGCGCGACATAGTCGGCGATCAATTTCGCCACCCGCGGCAGCAATGGCACCATGCGCGTCTTGTTGCCTTTGCCGGTGACGGTGATGGCGTCGCTCGCAGCGATATCCTTGCGCTTGAGTGAGAGCGCTTCCGAAATGCGCAAGCCCGAGCCGTAGAGCAGGCCGAGCACGGCGGCATCGCGCGCGATGATCCACGGCTCACGCGCTTCGCCGGCACGCAAATCCGGATCGGCGAAGCGTTTGGCGGCGGCGATCGCCAGCGGCTTCGGCAAAGTCTTCGCCACCTTGGGCGCGCGCACCGCGGACAGTGCGCCGACTTTGCCCTTGCCGTTGCGTTCCAGGAAGCGCGCGAACGAGCGGGCGCCGGCGAGCAGGCGCATCAACGAACGGCTGCTCAGGCCGTCGCCGCGCCGTGCCGCCATGAAGGCGCGAATATCGGCGGGTGAAAGCTTGGCCAAGGCTTGCAGCGAAGGCGCACCGCCCAGATGGTGGCTGAGAAAATCGAGAAACTGGCCGACGTCGCGCGCATAGGCTTCCAACGTTTTCGGCGACATGCGCCGCTCATTGCCGAGATAGCCGAGCCAACGGGCGATTTCGGCGGCAACGTCGGGGGCGGTGGCAAGCGCGCTCATGGCGGACAGAGTGTCACCGCTTTCTTCACCCTTCCTTAAGCGCCCGGAATCGGCCAGACCTACCTCATGGTTTCCCGCTTTATCGACGTTCTGGTGCCGGTGGCGCTGGACCAGACCTATTCCTACCGGGTGCCGGATGGGCTTTCGCTGAGCGTCGGCGATCTGGTGCGCGTGCCGCTCGGCGCGCGCGGCGAGACCATGGGCGTGGTCTGGGCGGACAACGCCCATCCCAATCCGCGCCTGCACAATCGCATGAAGGACGTTGCCGACAAGTTCGACGTGCCGCCGCTGAAACCCGAATTGCGTACATTCGTCGATTGGGTCGCCGATTACACCTTGAGCCCGCGCGGCATGGTGCTGCGCATGGCGCTGCGCATGGGCGAACATCTAGGACCCGCGCGCGAGCGCATCGGCGTGCGGCTCGCCGGACCGCCACCGGCCCGCATGACACCGGCGCGCGCCCGCGTGCTGGGCGTTTTCGCCGATCGTCTGACGCGGGCCAAGGGCGATGCCGCGCGCGAAGCGGGCGTTTCCGCCGGCGTCATCGACGGGCTGATCGACGAAGGCACGCTGGAAACCGTGGTGCTGCCGCCCGAGCCGGTGACGCAGCCGCCCGATGCGGATTTCCGCAAAGCCGAGTTGTCGCTCGGCCAGCTGGCCGCCGCCGATGCGCTGCGCCTAACCGTCGATCAGGGCGGCTACACCGTGACGCTGCTCGACGGCGTCACCGGCTCGGGCAAGACCGAAGTCTATTTCGAGGCGGTGGCGGAGAACATCCGCAAGAAACGCCAAACGCTGATCCTGATGCCGGAAATCGCGCTCACCGCGCAGTCGCTCGACCGTTTTACCGCCCGCTTCGGCACGCGGCCGGCCGAATGGCATTCGCAACTCTCGCCGCGCACGCGTGCGCGCACCTGGGCGGCGGTGGCCGCGAACGAAGTGTCGGTCGTGGTCGGCGCGCGCTCGGCGCTATTTCTGCCCTACGCCGATCTCGGCCTGATCGTCGTCGATGAAGAGCACGACCCGGCCTACAAGCAGGAGGACGGTGCGCACTATCACGCCCGCGACATGGCGGTGGTGCGCGGCAGCGTAGCGAAGATCCCGGTGGTGCTGGCCTCGGCGACGCCGTCGGTCGAATCGGAGGTCAATGCGCGGCGCGGCCGCTACAAGCGCATTCATCTGCCCGAGCGCTTCGGCGGCGCGCATCTGCCGACGATCGAGGCGATCGACATGCGGCGCGAGGGTCCGCCGCGCGGCCGCTTCATCGCGCCGCGGCTGGCGGAAGCTGTGAAAAACGCGCTCGAAAGCCGCCAGCAGGCGCTGCTGTTCCTCAACCGCCGCGGCTATGCGCCGCTCACGCTCTGCCGCGCCTGCGGATTCCGCCTGCAATGCCCGAATTGCGACGCCTGGCTGGTCGATCACCGTTTCAAGCGGCGGCTGGTCTGCCACCATTGCGGTTTCGCCATGCCGCCGCCGGCGCAATGTGCGAACTGCCAGGCCGTCGAAAGCTTCGCCCCCATCGGCCCCGGCGTCGAGCGGCTGGAGCACGAAGCGGCCGAACTGTTTCCCGGCGCACGCATCCTGGTGCTGTCGAGCGACCTGGTGGAGTCGATGGAACGGCTGCGCCAGGAACTTGACGACGTAGCGGAGGGCCGCTTCGACATTGTCATCGGCACGCAACTGGTGGCCAAGGGCCATCATTTCCCCAAGCTCAACCTGGTCGGCATTGTCGATGCCGATCTCGGCCTCGGCAACGGCGATCCGCGCGCGGCCGAGCGCACATTCCAGCTCCTGCATCAGGTGGTCGGCCGCGCCGGGCGCGAGGAGGGGCGCGGCGTCGGCTTTTTGCAGACGCATCAGCCCGAGCATCCGGTGATGAAGGCGCTGATCTCCGGCGACCGCGAGGCGTTCTATTCAAGCGAGATCGCGCTGCGCGAGAAGACCGGCTATCCGCCGTTCGGGCGGCTGGCCAGTTTTGTCATCACTGCCAAGGAACGGCATGCGGCGGAATCCTACGGCCGCACGCTGGCCGCAACCGCGCCCCAGCATGAGCAGGTGCGCGTGTTGGGGCCGGCCGAGGCGCCGATAGCGGTGGTGCGCGGCCGCCACCGTTTCCGCGTGCTGGTGAAAGCGCCGCGCGGCTTCGATCTCTCCGCCTATTTGCGGCAATGGCTCGCCGCCGCCCCCAAGCCGCGCGGCAATGTGCGGCTCGCGGTCGACGTCGATCCGCAGAGTTTTTTCTGAAAATCATTCCGGCATCTCCGTGTGCTTCACGTTAGGCTGCAATAGGACGCAAGCGGCGGCGGAAAAGATCATGACAAAGCCGATGATGTCGAAAATCGTCAGCCGCTCGCCGAGATAGAACGCGGAGGCCGATACGCCGACGACCGGCACGATCAGCGAGCCGAGCGAGGCCGTGATGGCCGGCAGCCGGCCGACGATCGACCACCACAGGAAATGCGCCAAGCCGACGCCGAGTACGCCGACGAAGAGCACCGCCAACAGCGTGTCGTTGCGAACCGGCCACAGATGCGGATAGCCTTCGAACACGAACGTGCCGGCGGCAATGAATAGAAGGCCGAACAGCAATTGCCAGGCCGCGTTGGCCAGCGGCGCGATCGTGACCTTCGCCCATTTGATATAGACGGTCGCCACGCACCAGCTCAGCGCACAGCCGAGCGAATAGAACACGAAGGGCGGAAATCCGCCGGCAAACAGCGGCCAGAGCAGGATTGCAAGTCCCGCCACGCACAGACCGAACGCGATGACGCGAATCCGGTTCAGCCGTTCGCCGAGCACCAGGACGCTGAGCATCGTCGTCCAGATCGGCATCGAATAGGTAATGATGATGGCGCGCGAGGTTGCGCCGCTCAATTGCGCAAAGCCGGACAAAATCTGAAACGCCGCGACGTTGAAGAATCCGCCCACCATGACATGCAGGTATTGGCTGCGCGGCACTTTCAGCCGGTGGCCGGTAACGATGGCGGCGGCGAACAGCGTGATCGCGCCGATGGCGGAGCCGGCAAAGCGCAGGCTCCAGGGCGTCACCTCGCGCAAAGCGACTGCCGCCGCGATCCAATTGAGGCCCCAGGCGAAGGCCAGCAGCACGACCAGGAGCTTGGCCGTCGTGGCGACGGGTTTTTTGGTCTGCGCTTGCGACGGTGATTGGTTCATCGGTCCCCGGCGGAATCGAACGCGGCGCACGCTATAGGGGGCACGCCCGCGTGGCGAGGTATCCCTGACACGCAAAACTGTGACACCGGGCCGGCGCGCCCGGCCCGCGCGCGCCCCGCCATGTTGCACCGCCCTCGTGCCTGTGTTAGCTAGCGCCTCGATTTCATGGGGGTTTCCGCGGGCTTCCGCGACGTCTTCATGAATCGGAATTCCCTCTTGGATTCCAATAATTTGCGCCGCCGTTCGGCGACGGCGCCCGGCCTGTGAAGTGTCAACGAAACGAGCGTCCAGTGGCAGGCAAAGACCCGATCATTTCTGGCATGGCCGGGCGTTACGGCAATGCCTTGTTTGAGCTGGCGCTCGAAAACAAGGCGGTCGACGCCGTCAAGGCCGACCTCGATCGGTTCGACGCCATGATCGCCGACAGCAGCGACCTCAACCGGCTGGTGCGCAGCCCGGTATTCGACGCCGACTCGCAGTTGCGGGCGCTCGCCGCCATTCTCGACAAGGCCGGCATCAAGGGGCTCTCCGCCAATTTTCTGCGCGTCATCACTACCAACCGCCGGCTGTTCGCCGTGCGCGACATGATCCGCGCCTACCGCGCGCTGGTCGCCCACCACAAGGGCGAGGTCACCGCGCAAGTCACCGTCGCCGAGCCGCTCAATGACAAGAATCTGTCTGCGCTCAAGGACGCGCTTAAATCGGTGACCGGCGGCAAGGACATCGACTTCGACGTCAAGGTCGAGCCCGCCATCATCGGCGGGCTCATCGTCAAGGTTGGTAGCCGCATGGTCGATAGCTCACTCCGCACCAAATTGAATGCGATCAAGATCGCGATGAAAGAGGCCCGCTGATGGATATCCGCGCCGCAGAAATTTCCGCCATCCTGAAAGAGCAGATCGCGAACTTTGGCCAGGAAGCCGAAGTCTCCGAGGTCGGCCAGGTCCTCTCCGTCGGCGACGGCATCGCCCGCGTCTACGGCCTCGACAACGTGCAGGCCGGCGAGATGGTCGAGTTCGAGAACGGCACGCGCGGCATGGCGCTCAACCTCGAAACCGACAATGTCGGCATCGTCATCTTCGGCAACGACCGCGAGATCAAGGAAGGCCAGACCGTCAAGCGCACCGGCTCGATTGTGGACGTGCCGGTCGGCAAGGGCCTGCTCGGCCGCGTGATCGACGCGCTGGGCAACCCGATCGACGGCAAGGGCCCGATCAAGAGCGACGAGCGCAAGCGCGTCGACGTCAAGGCGCCCGGCATTATCCCGCGCAAATCGGTGCACGAGCCGATGGCCACCGGCCTCAAGGCGATCGACGCGCTGATCCCGATCGGCCGCGGCCAGCGCGAGCTGATCATCGGTGACCGCCAGACCGGCAAAACCGCGATCGCGCTCGACACTATCCTCAATCAGAAGTCGCTCAACGCGCAGGACAACGAGAAGATCAAGCTCTATTGCGTCTACGTCGCGGTCGGCCAGAAGCGCTCGACCGTCGCGCAATTCGTCAAGGTGCTGGAGGAGCAGGGCGCGCTCGATTATTCGATCATCGTCGCCGCCACCGCTTCCGATCCGGCGCCGATGCAGTTCCTGGCGCCGTTTTCCGGCTGCACCATGGGCGAATATTTCCGCGACAACGGCATGCACGCGGTCATCATCTATGACGATCTGTCGAAACAGGCCGTCGCCTACCGTCAGATGTCGCTGCTGCTGCGCCGCCCGCCCGGCCGCGAAGCCTATCCGGGCGATGTGTTCTACCTGCATTCGCGCCTGCTCGAGCGCGCGGCCAAGATGAACGATGACAACGGTTCCGGCTCGCTCACCGCGCTGCCGATCATCGAGACGCAGGCCAACGACGTGTCGGCCTACATCCCGACCAACGTGATTTCAATCACCGACGGTCAGATCTTCCTGGAGACCGACCTGTTCTATCAGGGCATCCGCCCGGCGGTGAACGTCGGCCTGTCGGTGTCGCGCGTCGGCTCCGCCGCGCAGACCAAGGCGATGAAGAAGGTCGCCGGCCGCATCAAGGGTGAGCTCGCGCAGTACCGCGAAATGGCCGCCTTTGCACAATTCGGTTCCGACTTGGACGCCACCACGCAGCGCATGCTGGCGCGCGGCTCGCGGCTGACCGAGCTGTTGAAGCAGCCGCAGTTCTCGCCGCTGAAGATGGAAGAGCAGGCCTGCGTGATCTGGTCCGGCGTCAACGGCTATCTCGACAAGTTCGAGGTGGCGCGCGTGCGCGCCTTCGAGAACGGCCTGCTCACGCTGCTGCGCACCAAACACGCCGATCTGCTCGACTCAATCCGCAAGAGCGGCGATCTCTCGAAAGAAGACGAGGCCAAGCTCAAGGATGCGGTCGACGGCTACGCCAAGACGTTTACGTAATTCAATCGGTGTTGGCCGGCTTTTCCCGGCCATCCCGACAAGTTGGGCACCATGCCCGCCTAAGCGAGATGCCCGGCACACGGCCGGGCACGACAAAGGATAGAGACGAGTAAGACGGCTAAGGGCGACTGAGAAGAAATGGCTTCCCTCAAGGACATGCGCGTTCGCATCGCCGCGACCAAGGCGACGCAAAAGATCACCAAGGCCATGCAGATGGTCGCGGCGTCCAAGTTGCGCCGCGCGCAAGCCGCGGCGGAAGCCGCGCGTCCCTATGCCGAGCGCATGACCAAGGTGCTGGCCTCGATCGCCGCGGCGGTGGCCGGCAGCGATTCGGCGCCGCGTCTGTTGGCCGGAACCGGCAACGACAAAGTGCAGCTGCTGGTGGTCTGCACCGCCGAGCGCGGCCTGTGCGGCCCGTTCAATTCGTCGATCGTGCGGCTGGCGCGCGAGAAGGCGAACGCGCTGATCAATGAGGGCAAGGACCTCAAGATTCTCTGCGTCGGCCGCAAGGGCCAGGACCAGCTGCGCCGCGTCTACGGCAAGTACATCATCGAGACCATCGAGCTGCGCGGCGTCAAGCAGATGGGCTTCGAGCAGGCCGAGATGGTCGCCAAGAAGATCGTCGCGCTGTTCGACGCCGGCGACTTCGACGTCTGCACGCTGTTCTTCTCGCGCTTCCGCTCGGTGATTGCGCAGATCCCGACCGCGCTGCAGGTCATCCCGCCGCTGTTCGAGGCGGGCAAGGACGCCGCCGCGTCATACGAATACGAGCCGGAAGAAGATGAAATCCTCGCCGAGCTGTTGCCGAGGAATTTGTCGGTGCAGGTGTTCCGCGCGCTGTTGGAAAACGCCGCCTCCGAACAGGGCGCGCGCATGAGCGCCATGGATAACGCCACCCGCAACGCTGGCGAAATGATCCGTAAGCAGACGCTGACCTATAACCGCACCCGCCAGGCGATGATCACCAAGGAACTGATCGAGATCATCTCCGGGGCAGAGGCGCTCTGACCCGAGCAATCAAGCTTCCAAGAGGATTAGACATGGCCCAAGTTACTCAACAAGCCAATCAAGTCGGACGCATTACTCAGGTCATCGGCGCCGTCGTCGACGTCCAGTTCGAAGGCGAATTACCCGCCATTCTCAATGCGTTGGAGACCAAGAACCACGGCAACCGGTTGGTGCTGGAAGTCGCCCAGCATCTCGGCGAATCGACCGTGCGCACCGTCGCCATGGATGCCTCGGAAGGCCTCGTGCGCGGCCAGGAAGTTACCGACACCGGCGCGCCGATTTCGGTGCCGGTCGGCCCGGAATTGCTCGGCCGCATTATCAATGTGATCGGCGAACCGGTCGATGAAGCGGGCCCCGTCAACGCCAAGGCTACGCGCGCGATCCATCAGGAAGCGCCGCTCTATACCGATCAATCCACCGAGGCGCAGATCCTGGTCACCGGCATCAAAGTCGTCGACCTGCTGGCGCCCTACGCCAAGGGCGGCAAGATCGGCCTGTTCGGCGGCGCCGGCGTCGGCAAGACCGTGCTGATCATGGAGCTGATCAACAACGTCGCCAAGGCGCACGGCGGCTATTCGGTGTTCGCCGGCGTCGGCGAGCGCACGCGCGAGGGCAACGACCTCTATCACGAGATGATCGAATTGGGCGTCAACAAGGATCCGAAGAAGGGCTCGGTCGAGGGCTCGAAATGCGCGCTGGTCTACGGGCAGATGAACGAGCCGCCGGGCGCGCGCGCCCGCGTCGGCCTCTCCGGCCTGACGGTGGCGGAACACTTCCGCGATCAGGGCCAGGATGTGTTGTTCTTCGTCGACAACATCTTCCGCTTCACGCAGGCCGGCTCGGAAGTGTCGGCGCTGCTCGGCCGCATTCCTTCGGCCGTGGGCTATCAGCCGACGCTCGCCACCGACATGGGCACGCTGCAAGAGCGCATCACCACCACCCACAAGGGTTCGGTGACGTCGGTGCAGGCGATCTACGTGCCGGCCGACGACTTGACCGATCCGGCGCCGGCCACCTCCTTCGCGCATCTGGACGCGACCACCGTGCTGTCGCGCGATATCGCCGCCAAGGGCATCTATCCGGCGGTCGACCCGCTCGATTCGACCTCGCGCATGCTGTCGCCGCTGATCGTCGGCGAGGAGCACTACGCAGTCGCTCGCCAGGTGCAGCAGATTCTGCAACGCTACAAGGCGCTGCAGGACATCATCGCCATTCTCGGCATGGACGAGCTGTCGGAAGAGGACAAGCTCGCCGTCTCGCGCGCGCGCAAGATCGAGCGCTTCCTGTCGCAGCCGTTCTTCGTCGCCGAAGTGTTTACCGGCTCGCCCGGCAAGCTGGTCGACCTCGCCGACACCATCAAGGGCTTCCAGGGCCTGTGCGAAGGCAAATACGACAACCTGCCGGAAGCTGCCTTCTATATGGTCGGCACCATCGAAGAGGCGGTCGAGAAGGGCAAGAAGCTCGCGGCGGAAGCGGCGTAACGCCGGACTAGGAGCGCGTCATGGCCACGTTTCATTTCGATCTGGTTTCGCCGGAAAAGCTGCTGTTCTCCGGCGATGTCGAGCAGGTGGACGTGCCCGGCGCCGAGGGCGATTTCGGCGTGCTGGCCAACCATGCGCCGTTCGTCGCTACGCTGCGGCCGGGCATTCTGACCGTGCACGGCGCGGGGGCTGCGCAAAAGATCGTCGTGCTCGGCGGCTTCGCCGAGGTGTCGGCGCAAGGGTTGACCGTGCTGGCCGACGTGGCGGAGGCCGTCGAGACCATCGATCGCGCCACGATCGCGAGCCGCATCAGCGAATTGGAAAGCCGCATCGAGAAGGCCGCGCCGGGCTCCGAGCTCGACAGACTGATCACGCGACTCGATCACTTCAAGTCGGTGGACCGGCACTTGACCGGCACGGCGATGCACTAATCGCTGACTGTCGTTGCCTGGCTTGACCGGGCAACCCCGTAATCACGGACTATCAACTATCATATGGCGAATGCTGGATTGCCCACCTTCGCGGGCAATGAAAAACAGAGGTTATTTCACGAATTTTCCGAATTCGCTGACGACCCGCTCATAGGTCGCCCGTTTGAACGGCACCACCAGGTCAGGCAGTTCGGCCATTGCCACCCAGCGCCAGTCGATGAATTCCGGATCGTGCCCGTCGCCGGGGCTGGCGATGTCGATCTCGCTGTCGTTGCCGGTGAAGCGCAGCGCGAACCATTTCTGCTTCTGCCCGCGATATTTGCCGCCCCAGGCCTCTCCGACGATGTCGCGCGGAATGTCATACGCGAGCCAGTCGGCGATCTCGCCCAGTTTCTCCACCGAGCGGATATTGGTTTCCTCGTGGAGTTCGCGTAGCGCGGCCTGATACGGGTCTTCGTTCTCGTCGACGCCGCCTTGCGGCATCTGCCAGACATGCGTGGCGTCGATGTGCTCGGGTCCGCTCGCGCGCCGGCCGATGAATACCAGGCCGGCGCGGTTGAGCACCATCATGCCGGCGCAAGGACGATAGGGCAGGGCTTCGAGGGGGGGCATTGATGAAACTCGCGCTAACAAGTGTAATGGCCGGGCTTGGCCCGGCCATCCCGCGTAGGGGAGCACGGCCGAGTATGCCTGTCGAGATCACCGGGTCTCGCGCCTTCGGCGCGGCCCGCTGATGACAGCGCAGGTCGCTGGCGCGGCCTTGCGCTATCAGCTCGACTTTTCCTTCACCGCCACCATGGTGATTGGAACCAGCACAAAGCCGCGCGCTTCCACCTTTTTCGCCCATTCGGCGATGCGGTTGACGGTCCCCGGCAGCGCGTTGGCGAGCCCGACCGCGCTGCCGTGATCGCGCGCCGCCATTTCCAGCCGCGCCAGCGCGCGGTCGATCTCGACCGCTGTCGGCACGGCGTCGATCACCACGTCGGTTTTGGCAAAGGGCAGGTTTTGGCTGCCGGCGAGCTGGCCGGCGACGCTGCGCGGCGAGGCGCCGTCGTCCACATAGATCAGCCCGCGCTTGGCGGTGTCGCGCAGCACCGGCGCCAGCGACGGCTCGGACGCGGTGAAACGCGCACCCATATAGCTGACGATCCCGACATAGCCCTGCAAGCGGCTCATCTGCCAATGCAGCCGATCGATATTCTGCTCGGGCGTCATCGAGGTCAGCAGCGTCTGCGGTCCGGGATCGTTGTCGGGGTAGTCGAACGGTTCCATCGGCGCCTGCAGCAGCAGTTCATGTTTTTCCGCCCGCGCGCGATCGGCCAGTTGCTCGAGTCCGCTGCCATAGGGCGCGAAGGCAAGGGTCACC
Source organism: uncultured Alphaproteobacteria bacterium (assembly GCA_963739825.1). Taxonomy (GTDB): domain Bacteria; phylum Pseudomonadota; class Alphaproteobacteria; order Rhizobiales; family Xanthobacteraceae; genus Pseudolabrys. The sequence goes on along the minus strand of CAVUBU010000001.1, from coordinate 393,158 downwards.
GGCGCCGGCAGTTTCGACAGCGCCTCGGCGGTGCCGGTCGCGCTGATGCCGAGTCCGCCGATAATGATGGCGATGCGCGGCGCATCGGTCTTGCCCGCCGGCAGCTTGCGCGGATGCGCGTAGAGCGTGAACGGCCGCACGCCGTCGGCTGCAATCTTCGGGATGGCGCCGTGGCGGGTCATTTCCAGAAGCCGCTGGTCGGCCGGCGGCTTCTGTACATTGCCGCTCGATTTGCCCGGGATGATCACGTCCTGGTGCTTGCCGCTGGAGCCGTCGATGATGGTGATGGTTTTGCTGCCCGGCGGCGGGGTGGCGACGGCGGGGATGGCCACGCTCACGGCGGGCGCCTTGTCGGACGCTAGTCCGTCATGACGGGAATGCTGCTGACCGTCGCCGGCCGGCTTGGCCGGAATTTTGGCCAGCGAACCGGTGCCGACCACCGCCGTGGGCTCGCCGCCGAGCGGATCGTTGACGAAGATCGCCCAGGCCACCACGGCGATACCGAACAGCCCAAGCATGCCGGCCAGAATTTGCGGCGCGGCAGCCGGGAGCTTCGGCAATCCCTTGCGTTTGTCCTGGCCGAGGGGGGCGTTCAGATCATCCGATGGCAAGGTCAAATTCCTCGCGAATCATCGGCTGAGTTTAGCACGCGAGGATTCCGGCGGGGTTCACCTCAAACGAACGGGGCGGCCCTTAAGGCCGCCCCGCCGGTATTTGGCTCATGCCGATCGGCCCGCGCTTAGTTGGGCACCGGGGTCTTGGCATTCGGCGGGAACGCCGAATTGACCTGGGTGCCGCGCAACAGTTCCTCCGCCATGATGAGCGCCTTGTCTTTTTTGGCGTCCGGCGGAATGTAAGCCTGCGAGCCGGTCTGCTCCTTGCCGGCGTCGCCCTTGAGGTGGCCGCGCAGCGAGGCCTCGCCCTTGGTGCTGGTGTCGGTCTTGGCTTTGATGTCGTCAGGCAGGTCTTGCAGCACCTCGATATCGGGCTCGATACCTTTGGCTTGGATCGAGCGGCCCGACGGCGTGAAATAGCGCGCGGTGGTCAGCCGCAGCGCGCCATTGCCGGAGCCGAGCGGGATGATGGTCTGCACCGAGCCCTTGCCAAACGAACGCGTGCCGATAACCGTGACCCGCTTGTGGTCCTGCAATGCGCCGGCGACGATTTCCGACGCCGAGGCCGAGCCACCGTTGATCAGCACGATCACCGGCTTGCCCTTGGTGAGGTCGCCCGGCCGCGCGTTGAAGCGTTGCGTCTCCTCGGCATTGCGGCCGCGGGTGGACACGATCTCGCCCTTTTGCAGGAACGCATCCGACACCGAAATCGCCTGGTCGAGCAGGCCGCCCGGATTGTTGCGCAGGTCGACGACGTAGCCCTTGAGCTTGTCCCCGCTCACTTTCGCCGAGATGTCGACGATCGCCTTCTTCAGGCCCTCGGTGGTCTGTTCGTTGAACTGGGTGAGCCGGATATAGCCGACGTCGTCGCCGTCGACATGCGAACGCACCGAGCGCACGCGGATGATGTCGCGTGTGATCGACACTTCGACCGGCTTGTCCTGACCCTTGCGCATGATGGTGAGCTTGATCTTGGTATTCACCGGGCCGCGCATCTTCTCGACCGCCTGGTTCAGGGTGAGACCCTGCACCTGCTCGTCGTCGAGCTTGACGATGATGTCGTTGGCCATGACGCCGGCCTTGGCGGCGGGCGTCTCGTCGATCGGCGCCACCACCTTGATCAGGCCGTCTTCCATGGTGACCTCGATGCCGAGCCCGCCAAATTCGCCGCGGGTCTGCACCTGCATGTCCTTGAAGCTCTTCGGATCCATGTAGCTGGAATGCGGGTCGAGGCCGACCAGCATGCCGTTGATCGCCGTTTCGATCAGCTTGCTGTCATCCGGTTTCTCAACGTAGTCGGCGCGCACGCGCTCGAACACATCGCCGAATAGATTGAGCTGCCGGTAGGTATCCGCGGCCGCAGCTTTCGCGGTTGCGCCGATAAAGATCATTCGCGGTTGTGTCGCGAGCAGCGTCATCGCTGCCCCTGCCGCCGCGCCGAGTAGAATGAGTGTTGTCTTGCGCATCATCCGCGAACCTTTTCGCCTTCGCCAGCTGCCCACCATGGGCCTGGATCGACGGGAATCCCGTCCTTACGAAACTCGATATAAAGCACCGGTTGGCTGGAACCTGTCGCGAGGATAGCGGCGATATGGGAGCCGTTTCCCATCATCGCAACCGGTTCTCCGGTCAGCACGAACTGTCCGAGATCAACTGATATCCGATCCATCCCAGCGAGCAAGATATGATACCCGTTGCCGGCATTCAGGATCAAGAGTTGCCCGTAGGAGCGGAACGGGCCGGCGTAGACCACCCAGCCGTCGGCCGGAGCGGTCACCTGGGCGCCGGCGCGGGTGGCGATGGAAACGCCTTTTTCCGCGCCGCCAATGCCGTCGGACGCGCCGAATTCCTTCAATTTGACGCCGTTAACCGGTATCGGAACTTGTCCGCGTAAGGATGCAAAAGCGACCGCCGGCGCCAGCCGTCCCGGGTCGTGCAGCGCCGCCATCGCCGGGCGCATATCGCTGCGGGCGGCCTCGCGGGCGGCCCTGGTCGCGGGATCGAGGCCCTGCTCCAGCTTGGCGATCAAATCTTTGAGATTGTCGACTTTGCGCGCCAATTCGGCGGCGCGCGCCCGCTCGGCGTCGAGCGCCTTCTCGCGCGCGGTCTGCTGCTTCTGGCGCTCCTCGACCAGCGCAGTCATGCGCGCGCGCTCGTTGCCGAGCGAGGCGAACTCGGTTTTCAGCCGGTCGCGTTCGGCGGCGATCTGCTTGCGGACGCCGAGCAGTTTGGCGAGGTCGCCGGCAAGCGCCTCGACCTCATGCCGCATCTCGGGCAGCACCGCGCCCAGCAGCATGGCGGTGCGCACCGCTTGCAGGGCGTCCTCGGGGGTCGCAATCAGCGCCGGCGGCGGGCGGTGGCCGATGCGCTGGAGCGCGGCCAGCACTTGCCCGATCACGGTGCGGCGCCCGTCGAGCGATTTGCGAATGCTGCTTTCGTTATCGTCGAGCGGCTTGAGGCGGGCTTCCGTCGCCGTGACTTGCGTTTCGACGCGGCGGATGCGGCCGGCGGTATTGATCAGGTCTTGGTTGAGCTTGCGGCGATCGGCGCCCAGCTGTTCGATTTCGCGCTTGAGCGCGGCCGCGGTTTCGGCCGTCTTGCTTTGCGCATCGCGCACGGCCTTGAGGTCCTGGTCGCGCTGCTTGAGCGCGTCGAGCTTGTCGGCTTTATCGTTTTGCGCAACCTGCACCGGGCTCTCCGGCGCCGCGGCGGCGAGCGGAACCGGCCATCCGAGCGCCAGCGCCGCGATAAGTGCGGAGCGCGGATTAAATCCCCCAAGACAAATCATTGCGGTCACGTTACGCCCGCGGGTTGGGACGGCAAAGCCATTGTGATCCGCAGTTATTGCGCCCGGATTAAGGCCGACACCCTGTCCTTGCGGGTTAACGCGTCGGACGGGCGCCCCGGAACGGCGGATTCACGCGCGATGATAGGGGTGGCCGGTCAGGATCGTAGTGGCGCGGTAAAGCTGCTCCAGCAGCATGACCCGCACTAGCTGGTGCGGCCAGGTCGCCGCCCCGAGCGCCAGCCGCAGTTCAGCCTTGGCGCGCAAGGTCGGCGCCAAACCGTCGGCGCCGCCGATCATGAACACCACCGCGGGCCGGTCGTTGCTGCGCCATTTCGCCAGTTGGGCGGCGAGGCTGGCGCTGTCGAGGTTTTCGCCATAAGCGTCGAGCAGCACGACTGCCGCGCCTTGCGGGATGATATTGGCGAGCGCGATCGATTCCTCGAGCATGCGCTTGCCGGCCTCGTCGGCACGGCTTTCCCGGATTTCGACGATTTCGACGTCGCGCAGACCGAGATTGCGTCCGGTTTGCGCCGTGCGCTTACGGTAGCGCTCGGAGAGTTCGGTTTCCGGACCGCGCTTCAGGCGTCCGACGGCGGCAATGACGAGGCGCATCGTGCCGCGAAGGATATCAGTTCGAGCGCTTCCGGTCTGGACCGGCGGACCACATCTTTTCCAGATTGTAGAACTCGCGCACTTCCGGCCGGAACACGTGCACGATCACGTCGCCGGCGTCGATCAGCACCCAGTCGCCCTGCCGCATGCCCTCGACGCGCACGCCGTGCACGCCGGCGGCCTTGATGTCCTTGACCACATGTTCGGCGACCGCGCCGACATGGCGCTGCGAGCGGCCGGAGGTCACGACCATGTAATCGCCTATCGAGGATTTGCCGGAAAGATCGATGGTGACGCTGTCCTCGGCTTTCATGTCTTCCAGACGCGCGAGGACGATACGGAGCGTCTCCTTGGCGCTCGGGTGCCGGGAGACGGGTTCGGGCACGCGACGGGCCGCCCGAGAGAGTGCAGATTTGGTCAGAGGTTGTTATCCTTTGCGTTCGTTGCACGCGCCCCGGCACAGGCCGGGGACGCGCTCAAGATAGCTATTTTGCTCGATTCTTTCCACCCTTGGCTGTTTTCTTTCGGCCGGCGCTGCCGCCGGTTCCACTGCGCTGGCGCAAGGCGCGCAGCGCAGTGGAAGACAGCGCCGATTTGAGGCCGTGCAAGAAGGTCCAGGCCGGCGGCTTGCGATAGGGCAGGGAGGTTGCTTCGGGTTCCGCAATGCGGGCGCCGGCAAGCGCCTGGCCGGCCGGACTGGCGGCGGCATAGAGGCTTGGCCCGAGGCGATCGACCACCACGAACGGCACCAGCTTCGCTATTCCGCGCCATTTCTGCCAGCGGTGAAAGCTCCGCAGATTGTCCGCGCCCATGATCCAGACGAAGTGGACCCGCGGGCAGCGGGCCATCAACCACTTCATTGTCCTAAAGGTATGTCGCGTCTTGATGACAGCTTCGAGACCGGTCACGTTGATGCGCGGATGATGCGTGAGGGCGCGCGCGGCAGCGATTCGCTGCTTCAGCGGTGCCAGCCCGCTGGTGTTCTTGAGCGGATTACCCGGGGTGACCAGCCACCAGACACTGTCGAGCTTGAGCCGTTTGAGCACGAGCAGGGAGGCGGCGAGGTGGGCCTGGTGCGGCGGATCGAATGTTCCGCCGAACAGGCCGATCTTCATGCCGGGTGCGTGGGGTGGAAGAACGCGCTCGGTGCGGGCGGGTTTTTGCACTGTCACGGCCGGATCTGACCGCTCCCGTGGACCCGGTACTTGAAGGTGGTGAGTTGATCGACGCCGACCGGCCCGCGCGCGTGCAGCCGGCCGGTGGCGATGCCGATCTCGGCGCCGAAACCGAATTCGCCGCCGTCGGCGAACTGGGTCGAGGCGTTGTGCAGCACGATCGCCGAATCCACTTGCGCCAAGAACTTCTCCGCCGCCGCCGCGTCGTCGGTGACAATGGCGTCGGTATGGTGCGAGCCGTAGCGCTCGACATGTTCGATGGCGGCCGCCACACCGTCCACCACATTAATGGCGATGATGGCGTCGAGATATTCGGTCGACCAGTCTTCTTCCGTTGCAGGCTTCACCCGCTTATCGACGGCAAGCGTCGCCTTATCGCCGCGGATTTCGCAGCCGGCCGCGATCAGCATCTCGACCAGCGGTTTGAGGAATTTCGCTGCCGCGGCGCGATCGACCAGCAAAGTCTCCGCCGCGCCGCAGACGCCGGTGCGCCGCATCTTGGCGTTGAGCACGATCTTCTTGGCCATGTCGAGCGAAGCCGCCTTGTCGACATAGACGTGGCAGACGCCTTCCAAATGCGCGAACACCGGCACGCGCGCTTCCGCCTGTACGCGGGCGACCAGATTTTTGCCGCCGCGCGGGACGATGACGTCGATATTGCCGTCGAGGCCGGCGAGCATCAGCCCGACTGCGGCGCGGTCGCGCGTCGGCACCAGCTGGATGGCGGTCTCGGGCAGGCCGGCTTCGCGCAACCCCTCGCCGAGCGCGGCGACGATCGCCCGGCTCGAGCGCAAACTGTCGGAGCCGCCGCGCAGGATCGCGGCATTGCCGGATTTCAGGCAGAGCGCGCCGGCATCCGCCGTCACATTCGGCCGGCTTTCGTAAACAATGCCGATGACGCCGAGCGGCACGCGCACGCGCTCGATGCTCATGCCGTTCGGCCGCGTCCAGGATTCGGTAACAACGCCAACGGGATCATGAAGTGCGCGCACGGCGTCTATGCCAGCGGCGATCGCCTCCACCCGCGCCGCATCAAGCGACAGCCGGTCGAGGAAGGCGCCGGTCACGTTCGCTGCGTGCGCCTCGGCGACATCCTCGGCATTGGCGGCCAAAATGCCGGATTTCTGCGCCCGGATGGCGCCGGCCATGAGTTCGAGGGCGCGGTCTTTCTGGGCGGTCGCGGCGAGCGCCAATATGTGCGCGGCGGCGCGCCCCTGGCGGCCGATCTCGCCCATGGCGCCGGCAATATCGCCTGTTCCTTCAATGCTTTTTAGCGATGCGCTCATGTGGATAAGTCCGTCGAACCCCGATCCGGCTGGTTCCTATCACGTCAGGCTGCCGGGGGCGAGGTAGGCCGATTTTGGGCCTTTGGCGAGGATAAGTGGGGATAGCGTGGATAACCCGCAAACGGCGGGAACCGATCAATTGACCTACACATTGGGCTGTCAGGGTGACGTATCGCAGGAGGATGTCATGGCGTGTGGTTCGAGCCGTCTGCCCAGCCGCTTTCCGGTCGGCACCAAATTCGTGATCGAAGGCCGGCGCCGCGGCGAAGGCCAGGTGCAAGTCTATAGCCGGTATCTGGAATTTCCCGACGGGACGTTTTTCCCGCTGCCCACCCACCCGGTGCAACGCAAATCGGGCACCAGCCGCCGCTCCGGCAAGTCCAAGTCGCGGTCCCACCGCCACTGACTCGGCCTTTGGCCGAGCCGGCCGGCCGGTGAACGCTTGCGGGCCATCGAAAAATGCGTGTCGGCCAATGGCCGACTCAATCGGCAAAAAAAGAGGGGCCCGAAGGCCCCTTGGGGGATAGTCACCGTCCGAAGCGCCACGCGGCGCCTTTGACGGCCGCCGCGGCTTGCCGATTGGGAAAGGGTGCAGGAAGAGGCATTCCCCGGATCGCCGCGTTATGCCTGCGATTGGAAGCTGGCCGGCCCGTTCGCGCAATCTGCCAAAACGTCGCGTGAGCCAATTCGCCGCGCCGGGACCGCGCCGGGATAAATGGCGAGATAACGCGCTTGCATGCTCGTAGAAGCCGCCAAGCTCGCCGAACGACGGCACCGAGCACCGGCTATTCGCCGCCCAGAACAAGATCGTCGCGGTGAATCATTTCGGCCCGCCCGGCGAAACCGAGAATGGCGGGGATATCCGCCGAGGAGCGGCCCTTGATCTTGTCGGCGTCACCGGCGTCGAAGGCGATCAGCCCGCGGCCGATCTCGTGCCCGTCCGGTCCGCGCACCAGCACCGCGTCGCCGCGCTCGAACGCGCCCTCGATTTTGGTGACGCCGGCCGGCAGCAGGCTTTTGCCCGACCGCAACGCCTTGACCGCGCCGGCATCGATCACCAGCGCGCCGCGCGGCTCCAGCGAACCCGCGATCCATTTCTTGCGCGCGGTCACCGGATTGGCCGGCGTCAGGAACCACGAGCAGGGCGCGCCGTCTGCGATCGCGCGCAGCGGATTGTTCACGTGACCTGAGGCGATGATCATGTGGGTGCCGGCGGTGGTGGCGATCTTGCCGGCCTCGATCTTGGTCAGCATGCCGCCGCGCGCCAGCGCCGAGGAGGAGGCGCCCGCCATCGCCTCGATTTCCGGCGTGATGCGGGCAACGAGCGGCACCAGCCTGGCGCCGGCCCGCTCGGGTGGCTTGTCGTAGAGCCCGTCGACGTCGGAGAGCAGCACCAGGAGATCGGCACTCATCATGGTGGCGACGCGCGCGGCCAGCCGATCGTTGTCGCCATAGCGAATCTCGGATGTGGCGACGGTGTCGTTCTCGTTGATGACCGGCACGCTGCGCCATTCGAGCAGCTTGGCGATGGTCGAGCGCGCGTTGAGATAGCGGCGGCGCTCTTCGGTGTCGCCGAGCGTGACCAGCACCTGGCCGGCGGTGAGCTTGTGCGCGCCGAGAGATTCCGACCACGAGCGCGCCAGCGCGATCTGCCCGACGGCGGCAGCGGCCTGGCTGTCCTCGAGCTTGAGCGCGCCCTTGGGCAGCTTGAGCACGGCGCGGCCGAGCGCGATGGCGCCGGAGGAGACCACGATGAGGTCCCTCTTGTCCTTGTGCAGACCGGCGATGTCGGCGGCGAGCGAGGCAAGCCAGTCGCGCTTGAGCACGCCGGCGGCGGCGTCCACCAAGAGCGAGGAGCCGACCTTCACGACGATGCGGCGGAAATCGTTGAGCGACGGCGTTTTGGACATGGTCCCGGCGGAGCGCGTTAGATGCGCCGGTTGTCTAGCACGGCCATATCCTGTCCGTCATGGCCGGGCTTGGCCCGGCCATGACGAGTGCTTGCGCAGCTCGTTGATGACAGCGAAAGCGCACTTCGCTCCGACTTTCGCCAACTTCTCGGCCTAGACGGAACCGGCCGGATAATTGCGGCGTTAGGGTTCCACCATGCTGCCGTCGCTGTCGGACAAAACGAAGTCGTACCTTGCCGTTTCCGCGGTGCTGGCGGTCGCGTTGTGCAATGTCGTGTTCGGGCAGAATTGGACGGCCGGCAGCGCGCCGCAATCCCAACCGCAACCGCAGCCGGCCGCGGCGCTGCCGGCCGCCAGCGATGGGCCGTTCGCGGTCGCTCCGATCGCGCCGACTACGATCAACGCCCTGCCAGCTTTCAACAATGCCGCGAGCGCGCCGATCATCGAGCCGGCGGCGCCAGCGCCGGCCGAAGCGCCGCCGCCGCCGCAATGCGATGTGGACGCCTGCAGCGCGGCCTATCGCACGTTCCGCGCCTCGGATTGCACCTATATACCGAGCGCGGGGGTGCGCCGGCTCTGCACCAAGGGCGCGGCGGCGGATGCCGCGGCCGACGACGCGGCGGCCAATGCGCACGCCGACGGCGATACGCCGGCCGTCGCGCACTGCCATTACCGGACTTGCGCCGAACATTACAGTTCGTTCAATCCGGGCGATTGCACCTACCAGCCGCTCGACGGTCCGCGCCGGCTTTGCGAGAAGTAACGATCTTAACGCATGGCGCCCGCGCGCCCTACATCGCCCGTTGCGGCGCCGTTTGCAGCAACTCCCGCAGCGGCTTGGCATAGAATTTCGCGATGCCGGTGGAGCCGTGGCCGCGAGTCGCCTCACTGGCCGGGATCAGATAGAGCTTGCCGCTCTTCAGGCGCTTGAGTTCGCGCTCCATGACTCCGGTTTCCGGCGGATTGCGCTCGTCGTCGGCTGCGTTGATCGCCAGCACGGATGCCTGGATTTTTTCCAGTTGCGGCGCGGCGTCAAAATCGCGCGAGGCGTCCCACTGATAAATGAAATCATTGGCGTCGGCTTTCATCGGCGCCGCCAGGCGCTTGTCGACAAGTTCGTCGGCCTTGGCGTGGGTGGGCGCGATGTGTTGGTAGTTGAGCGTGCCGCCATTGGTGCCGATGCCGAAGAACACGTTGGCGATCTTCAGCATGCGTGGCTGTGCGGTGTAGTTGCCGTTGTTGTATTCCGGGTCGCTCTTGATCGTCTCGATCAGCATGCGCCGCATCATCCAGTTGCGGCTGGCCATGGCGGTCGGTTGCGAGGCCATCGGCACCAGCGCGTCCATGTAGTCGGGGTACTTCTCGCCCCAGGTCCAGACGTGCATGCCGCCCATCGAATTGCCGATGATCAGGCGCACATGCCTGATGCCAAGTCCGTTCTTGAGCAGCAGATACTGGGCGTCAACCATATCATCGTAATTGTATTTCGGGAATTTCGCCTTCAACCCGTCGGAGGGCTTGGAGGATTTGCCGGCGCCGATCGCGTCCGGGATTATGATGTAATATTTGGCGGCATCGAGCGGCTGGCCGGCGCCGAACAATTCGCCGGCAAAATTCGGAGTCAGCATGCTGTTGGCTGAGCCGCCGGTGCCGTGCAGCACGACGACGGGCTGGCCCGAGGGATCGCCGACCGTGGTGTAGTGCAAGCGTAGTTCCGGCATCACTTCGCCAGTGTGAAACTTGAAATCACGCGCAATCCAGTCGCCCTGCTTCGGCGCCGGATAGTCGGCGGCCCAGGCAGCGAAAGCGACCAGCGAAAATGCGAACGCAAGTGTGGCTTTGATCGGCTTCATGACGTCTCCCCCAGGTGTTGTTGACCCGGCTCCAGGTCATCGGGCGCTTTTTTGGTGCACGTTTGCCGCAAGGCTACACCAAGGGTGTTGCCGGCGGGAGGGGAGGTGCGCTCGGCCGAGCGGCGGCGGCACTTCCCTCTCCCCTGGTGGGAGAGGGTGCCCTCGCGGAGGCGAAGCCGAGCGAGGGCGGGCGCGGGGGTAGTGCTTCCGCGAGTCCGCCCCCCTCACCCGGCTCGCGCTTCGCTATCGCGCCGCGCGATCCGCCCTCTCCCACAAGGGGAGAGGGAAAAGCGCGCGACGCGCCGTCTCAATAGATAACGACCGACCGGATCGACTTGCCTTCGTGCATCAGCTCGAAGGCGTCGTTGATTTCGGCGAGCGGCATGGTGTGGGTGATCAGGTCGTCGATGTTGATCTTGCCGTCCATGTACCAGTCGACGATCTTTGGCACGTCGGTACGCCCGCGCGCGCCGCCGAAAGCGGTGCCGCGCCACACCCGCCCGGTGACCAGCTGGAACGGGCGCGTCGCGATTTCCTTGCCCGAGCCGGCAACGCCGATGATGATGCTCTCGCCCCAGCCGCGGTGGCAGCATTCCAACGCCTGCCGCATGACTTCGACATTGCCGATGCATTCGAACGAGAAGTCGGCGCCGCCTTGCGTGAGATCGACGATCGCCTGCACCACCATGTCGCGGCCGACCTCGTCCGGGTTGATAAAATGAGTTAGGCCGAATTTCTCGGCAATGGCGCGTTTGCCCGGATTGGTATCGATGCCGATAATCTTGTCGGCGCCGACCATGCGGGCGCCCTGGATGACGTTGAGCCCGATGCCGCCGAGTCCGAACACCGCGACATTGGCGCCCGGCCACACCTTGGCAGTGTTGATGACGGCGCCGATGCCGGTGGTGACGCCGCAGCCGATGTAGCAGATCTTGTCGAACGGGGCGTCCTCACGCACCTTGGCGAGCGCGATCTCCGGCAGCACGGTGAAATTGGCGAAGGTCGAGCAGCCCATGTAGTGGAACACCGGGTCGCCGTCGCACCTGAAACGCGATGTGCCGTCCGGCATCAGGCCCTTGCCTTGGGTGGCGCGGATGGCGGTGCAGAGATTTGAGCGGCGCGAGAGACAGGTTTTGCATTGCCGGCATTCCGGCGTGTAGAGCGGGATGACGTGGTCGCCCGGCTTGACGCTGGTGACGCCGGCGCCGACCTCGCGCACCACGCCGGCGCCCTCGTGGCCCAGGATGGCCGGGAAGATGCCTTCCGGGTCGGCGCCGGATAAAGTATAGGCATCGGTGTGGCAGACGCCGGTCGCCATGATCTCGACCAGCACCTCGCCGGCCTTCGGGCCTTCGATGTCGATCGACTCGATGGTGAGCGGCTCGGCCGCCTTCCAGGCGACGGCTGCGCGGGTTTGCATGGGGTGCTCCTTTTACACGACGTCAGGCTCTAAGCCGCTCGTCCCCGCGGAAGCGGGGACCCAGTACTTAAGCAATTTACGCTTTGCCTGTGACTTTGGATTCCCGTTTACGCGGGAACGAACGGAGTGTGGTTCACGGTTCGGGATTTACGGCTGCCAGGCTTCTTCTTTTGACGTCGGTTCTACCGCCGCATCGGCGCGCGCCTGGTCGATAAACTTCCACAGCGCGCGCAGAACTTCCGTCACCCCTTGCCCCGAGGCCGACGACAGCACCAGCGGCGTTTTTTTGCAGGCCTTCTTCAGTTTCCCCGTTTGCGTCTTGATCGCTGCCGGCGTCAGCGCGTCGGCCTTCGACAGCGCGACGATCTCCGGCTTGTCGGTCAAGCCCGCCCCGTAGGCATTCAGTTCGGCGCGCACGGTCTTGTAGGCCGCGCCGGCATCCTCAGCCGTACCGTCGATGAGATGCAGCAGCACGCGGCAGCGCTCGGTGTGGCCGAGGAAGCGGTCGCCCAAGCCGATGCCTTCATGGGCGCCCTCGATCAGGCCGGGCAGATCGGCCAGCACGAATTCGCGTTCGTCGACGCGCACCACGCCGAGCTGCGGATGCAGCGTGGTGAACGGATAGTCGGCGATCTTCGGCTTGGCGGCGCTGACCGCGGCGAGGAAGGTGGACTTGCCGGCATTGGGCAGGCCGATCAGACCGGCGTCGGCGATCAGCTTGAGGCGCAACCGGATGGTGCGCTCCTCGCCGGGCTGGCCTGGATTGGCGCGGCGCGGCGCCTGGTTGGTCGCGCTTTTGAAATAGGCGTTGCCGAAGCCGCCATTGCCGCCCTGCATCAGCGTGACGCGCTCACCGACGCGGGTGAAATCGGCGAGCAAAGTTTCGCCGTCCTCCTCGTAGATTTGCGTGCCGACAGGAACTTTCAGCACCACATCCTTGCCGTTGGCGCCGTGCATGTCTTTGCCCATGCCGTTGCCGCCGGGCTTGGCCTTGAAGTGCTGCTGGTAGCGGTAGTCGATCAGCGTGTTGAGGCCGTCGACCGCCTCGACGATCACGTCGCCGCCCTTGCCGCCGTCGCCACCGGAGGGACCGCCGAACTCGATAAACTTCTCGCGCCGGAACGCGATGCAGCCGTTGCCGCCGGCGCCGGACGTCACATAGACCTTGGCTTCATCGAGGAATTTCATGGCCGCGATATAGCCTATCGCGGTACCGACTGCACCCGTTGCTTTGCCGTCACGAAGGTGCGTTGAAACGCGTGGTCCCGTCGCGCTTGATGCGCTCCAAAAGGTCGAGTTCCCACGACAAATATTCGTTCATGGCGGCCTTCGGATCGCCCGGCCGCTCATAGGGCTTGAGCCAGGCATCGAGCGGCTCGTCTGCCATTTTGACGTCGTTCGCAAGCGGAAATCCGGCGGCGGCCCAGGCCGAGTTGCCGCCCTTGAGCCAGCGTACCGGAAGCTTGCTGAGCGCGCGCGCTTCCTCGACCGCGAGACCCGCGATAACGCCATCCTCGGAGGTGAGCACGATCATGCTGCGCAACGGGATCGACGGCAGCGCGCGGTCGAGCCGCGAGCGGATGGCGAACCAGGCGCCCGGAATATGGCCACGCCGGTAGTTCGGGCTGCGCGAAAGATCGATCACGTTGACGTTGTCGATCGCCAGGACGTCGGAGAATTCGATCGACGCGTCGGCCGGCAGCGTGCCGAGGATGTTGTCGGGCGGCATGCCTTTTTCGGTGCCGGCTTCCGCCAGCACGGCAACCTCCCGCCAGCCCATTTGCTTGAGCCAGGAGGCGGTCATGATGGCGCGTACCTCGTTGTCGTCCGAGAGCACGATGCGTGCGCCGAGCGTGCCGGCATAAAGATCGGTCGCCTGCACCAGTTGCCCGCCGGGCGCGGAAATGGCGCCGGGTAAATGCCCGGCCTCGTACTCGGCCGGGTCGCGCACGTCGAACAGGTAGGTTGTGCGCGCGGTGTCGCTCTGCCAGCGCGCGAGCGCGGCGCGGTCGATGCGCGCGATGCCGAAGCGGCGCGCCACGTCGTTCGCCTTGGATTTCGCCCAGTTCAGCCCTGAGCTGCTCACCGTCGGCGCGCGCTTGTCCTTGCCGTGATCGCAGACGAGCCCGGCGAGATGCCAGCCCATGGTGCCGTTGCGTAGCGCCACGACTTTGTTGGGTGCGCCGGCATTGATCAACGACTGCGCGCCGATGATGCTGCGGGTGCGCCCGGCGCAATTGACCACGATCAGCGTGTCAGGCGAGGGCGCGATGTCGTGCACGCGCAGCACCAGTTCGGCGCCCGGCACGTTGATGCCGGTCGGAATCGATAGCCTCGAATATTCGTCGTAGGGCCGGCTGTCGAGCACCACCATATCGGTGCCGGCGCGCATATGCGCGTCGAGTTCGTCGGCGCCGATGCTCGGTGTGCCGCTCGCATGCTCGATGAATTCGCCGAACGCCTTGCTCGGCACGTGCACGCCGGAAAACAGCTCGAAGCCGGCTTTGGCCCAGGCGGCATTGCCGCCGTCGAGAAAAGAAAGGTCGCTATAGCCGGCGCGGGCAAGGACCGTGGCGGCGCGCGCGCTCAAGCCGTCATTGTCGTCGATCAGCACGATGCGGGTAGCGCGGCGCGGCACCAGCGTTGCAAAGTGCAGTTCGAGCCGGCTCAGCGGCACATTGCGCGCCCACAACAGATGGCTTTGCGAGAAGGTGAGTTCCTCGCGCAGGTCGATCGGCGCCAATTCGCCGCCGTCGAGCAGCATGGCTTTGACGGCGGCGGGACTGACGGGATGAAGCGCCGCTTGTGCGGCGTGCAGGTTCACGACGCCTGCCGCGCGTGAATCGGCTCCACCGCGCCGGTCGCCAGGTCGATCTTGATGCGGGTGATCTTTTCCAGATCGGTGCCGGTGACGCGGATGAAGCGCGCGCGTTCGGGATAATCGATCGAATGGATGGCGCCGTCCTGATAGATACCGGCCTGGCCCGGATTGAGCCTGTATTTTTTTGCAGCTTTGAGACTGGCGCGATTGGGATTGCGGCCGTCGTCCTCGCGCGCCCATTCGATCATGTCGGTATATTGGGTGGCCTGGCCGTAGATCGCCCAGGAGGCGCCATGGTCGTGCGGCGGCGACTTGTGTGCCTTGTCGTTGATGTGGGCGAGCACCTGGAAGCCGAGCTTGGGATCTTCGTACAACACTTTCACGCCCTTCGGCTGGTCGTCGCCGGCGTATTGGGCGACGAAGTCGGGATTGGCGAGCAGGCGTTCGAGATTTTGCCGTACCTGGTCGCGCCCGGCCGGGCCGGGATCGCGTGCGAGCGACGATTTACAGTCGGCGACGAACTGGTCGAGGTCGTAAGCCATGGCAGTCCTCCCTGACGAAGACGAGGCTGACCACATTGTCGCGCAACTTCTCCCAACTGTCATGCCCCGCGAATGCGCGGCATCCAGTAACCCCGGTGGTTACTGGATCGCCCGCCTGCGCGGGCGATGACGGCCTGTTTGTTGCGCGCCGCTCACATCACCTTCTTCGACCGGCCCCAGGTCTTGAGCGCCGACCAGATGCCGCGCTCGAGCCGGAAGCGGTCGATCGGCGCCGACGACTTGATCGCGTTGATCCGATAGAGGCCGACGCCGGTCCACTGGAAGCCGCACTTCTCCAGCACCCGGCGCGAGGCCGGGTTGGTGACGCGCGCGCCCGCCTGCAACGCCTCATGCGCGAGGTCTGTGAAGGCATAGTCGATCACCGCGTGCAGCGCCTCGGTGGCATAGCCTTCGCCCCAATGGTCGACGCCGAGCCAGTAGCCGAGCTCCGGCGACTCGTCACGCGTGAACAGCCCACAGGCGCCGATGATCGTCTCATCGCGCAGGGTGATCAGGAACGCCGCCTCGCCGCCGGCCTTGTTGGCGCCGGAAATAAAACCCTCGGCATCCGACATTTTATACGGATGCGGAATGCGCGCCGTGTTTTCGGCAATGCGACGGTCGTTGGCGAGCATCGCTACCGTTTTAGCGTCCTCCAGACGCGGCGCGCGCAGGGCAAGCCGCTTGGTCTCGAGGACGGGGATACTGGCCTCGTGGAAGGTCTCTCTTGGTATGCGTTCCAGCAATGTCATGGCACGGGCTCCAGGTTGCAACGCGGGTCATCCGCGCTGAAATGCGAAGAGGGGGAGCCGGCTTCCCGTCTCCCCCTCTCAGAGCCCATTGAGCCCTGCCGGTTTGACTGAAATGCCGGCAGACCTCGAATTTTGGTCTACCTTTACTCGGCGGCAGCCTCCGTCATCGGGATAATCGACACGTAGGTGCGGCCTTTGGCTTTCTTAGCGAACTGAACCTTTCCGTTTACCAGCGCAAACAGCGTGTGATCTTTGCCGCAGCCGACATTCTGGCCGGGATGCCAAATGGTGCCGCGCTGGCGCGCAAGGATGTTGCCGGCGAGCACGATCTCGCCGCCGGCTTTCTTCAAGCCGAGCCGCCGGCCCGCGCTATCGCGGCCGTTGCGGGAAGATCCACCTGCTTTTTTATGCGCCATGAGTGCTCTCTCGAATTCCGTTGCTCTGTACACCGATTCCGTGAAGGAATCATCTCACTTTTTCTTGCCCTTTGTCGCCGCTTTGGCGGGCTTTTTCGTGGCCGGTTTCTTGGCCCTGGTCTTGGCCTTGACCGGCTCGGCTTGAGCCTCGGCCGCAACCGCAGCTTCGGCCTTGGGCTTGGGCTCGCGCTTAGGCCGCGGTTTCACCTCTTTCGACGGCTTGGCGCCGTCGGTCAGAATCTCGGTGATGCGGATCACCGAGAATTCGTGGCGGTAACCGCGCTTGCGGCGCGAATTCTTGCGCCGGCGCTTCTTGAAGGCGATCACCTTGTCGCCGCGCGTGTGCTGCAGCACCTCGCCGGCAACGCAGGCCCCGGCGACGGTCGGCACGCCGATCAGCGGCGTGTCGCCGCCGAGCACCAGCACTTCGCCGAACTCGACGATCTCTCCCGGCTCGCCCTTCACCCGGTCGATCCGGATCACGTCCTCGGCGGCCACCCGGTACTGTTTGCCGCCGGCTTTAATGACTGCGAACATCGTTCTTCCCTCGTGTTCGACCCCGGTGCTCGGAGGCTTCCGGACCGGCTTCTTTCAGTCGGATTGTCTTGTGTTTTTAAGGGCTTAGTGAGCCCGGAAAAAACACGCGGACCGAAAGGTCCGCGCCGGCCATGCTTATGGCGGGGAAGGGCGCATCCTGTCAAGAAAAGCCGGCATTGCCGGCGGGGCCGGTTTGCCCGGCCGGGCCGCCTCTTTGGCGCAAGCGCGAGCGGCTCAGGACGTGGTCTTGGCGCCCGCCCCGGTACCGGCAAAGACGCCGTTTTCGGCTTCGGCGCCCGACTGCGCCAGCCGGTAGCCGACGCCCAGTTCGGTGACCAGGATCTTGGGCGAATCCGGATGCGGCTCGATCTTCTGCCGCAGCTTGCGCACGAAGATGCGCAAATAATGCGTGTCGTGCACGTGGATTGAGCCCCACACTTCTTTCAACAAGTGCTGATGCGTGACGACATTGCCGGCGTGCTGCGCCAGCACCTGCAGCAGCCGGTATTCCTTCGGCGTCAAAGTGAGCCGGGCGCCATTGAGCGTCACCGCGCGGACGGCGAGATCGATGGTCAACGGTCCGACCTTAACCGTCGGCTCGCCGCTCGCCGCGCGCATCTGCCGGCGCAGCGCCACCCGCACGCGCGCTAGCAGTTCCGCCATGCCGAACGGCTTGACCACGTAATCGTCGGCGCCCTGTTCGAGCAGATGCACCTTCTGCGCTTCGCTCGAACGCACCGAGAGCACGATGATCGGCACGCTCGACCACGAACGGATACGTTCGACCACTTCCGAGCCGTCCATGTCGGGCAGGCCGAGATCGACGATCACCAGATCGATCGGCCGCAGCGTGGCCGAGCGGATCGCCTCGGCGCCGGTGCCGGCCTCGTGCACCACAAAGCCGTTGAGCTCGAAACCCGTGCGCAGGAAGCGGCGGATTTGAATCTCGTCGTCGACGACGAGCACGATCGGGGATGTCTCAGTCATCTGTGTCTCTTTCGAGTTGCGCGACGGCGGCTTGCGTCACCGGGAGTTCGATCGTTATCGCGGTGCCCAAGCCGGGGCCTTCGCTGACGGCGTCGATCTTGCCGCCATTGGCGGCGACGAAGGCCGTGGCGATCCACAGACCGAGGCCGGAACCGCTGGTGGTCGCGGCATGACGGTCGCCGCGCACGAAGCGGTCCCAAATTTTCAGCTGTTCGGCCGCGGTCAGTCCGGCGCCTTGGTCGCTGACGCTCAGGATCATGCGTCCATCGCGCGCGCGCGCGGCCACCGAGATTTGCGAGCCGGCGGGGGAATATTTCACCGCATTATCGAAGACCTGCACCAGCGCCTGCTGCACCAGTACCGGATCGACATGCACGAGCGGTAAATCGCTCGGCAGATTGAGTACGAGGCGGCGATCCGCCATGCGCTGGCGGCAGCGTTCGATCGCCGAATTGACGATATCGGCGGGGTCTGCCCATTCGATATGCGGCTTGATGCCGTCGCTCGAAATGCGGCTGGCATCGAGCAGGTTCTGGATGTCGTTGTTGAGCCGCTCGGCTTCGTCGCGCACGTCGTGCACCAGCGCCTTGAGCTTTTTTTCGCCCTGCAGCGCCGGCGCCGCGCTCAGCACCGTGGCGGCGCCGAGAATTGAGGCGAGCGGTGTGCGCAATTCGTGGCTGACCGAACCGATCAGGGCCTCGCGCAGCTGGTCGGTCTGCGCGCGCATGCGCGCCTCGCTGATGGCGTGTGCGACGCCCAGCCGTTCGAGCGTGGCGGTGGCGTCGGCCAGCACCGTGTCGACGCGGACGCGCAGCTCGTCGGTGCCGTCCTGCGATGCGCGGCCGAGATTGATGGCGATGACGCCGAACTCGGAACTCTTCGGCGATACCGGGCGGATCAGCCAGACATCGCCGCTGTCGGCGGTCACCGTCACGCTACTATTGGTCTCGCGCCGCCCGGACGCGACTTCAACCACCTCGGATAGGACCGGCTGCGGCACCGTGACGCCGGCGCGCCGCCCGCTCGAGGCGGACGCATCGCGCGCGCTGGCGAACAGCACGACCTTGCGCTGCATGACGGTGGCGAGGTGGTCTTCAATCGCGGCATGAATGTCGGACACGTCGAAGGCCACCGCCAGCCGGCGCGAAAAGGCGTACAGATCGCGCAGGTCGATCTCGCGCTGGCGCGACAATTCCAATTGTCGCTTCAGCCGGGTGGCGAGCTGGCTCACCACGATCGCGACGAAGATGAACAGAATGAGATTGATGACTTCCTGCGGATCGCGGATGCGGAAGCTGTAGTAGGGCGGAAAAAAGAAATAGGCGGTCGCCAGCACGCCGGTGACGGCGGCGACCAGGGCGGAGATGATGCCCCAGCGGGTCGCCGCGATCACCACCGGGATCAGGTAGATGACGGTGCCGCGCCGCAAACCGAGTTGGTGAATGATGAGATCGATCGTGACCGTCGCGATAGCGACGAGGACGAGCGTCAAGATAATGCCGCGCAATTCGGTGTGCAGGCGGTCGAGTTTGGCGGTGCGGGACATGGTTTCGCGGGGTCGCGGGCATCCATTTGGGCGCGGCGGGCAATATACGCCGTTACGCTCTTGTCTGTCTCGGCCTGCTTGGTTACATAACGGCCGTCCAAAGCGGGCTTTTTCGGGCCTTTTTAGGGCATAAGGAGAGGTGGCAGAGCGGTTGAATGCACCGCACTCGAAATGCGGCATACGGGCAACCGTATCGGGGGTTCGAATCCCTCCCTCTCCGCCAGCCTTCGCTCCTTCGGAGCTTCGGCTGGCAAGCCGGCCGGGTGCGAAGGCTGCCCGCCGAAGCTTCAGCGCAGGCGGGCTAGGCCTCAAATAGGTGGGTGCCCGTCATAGCCCGAACGGCGAAGACGGGCCGGTTCGCGCTCTCTCCTTATCCGTCAATAAGCCTCCTTATCCGTCAATAAGCGCGTTGGGCTTGGCGAAACGCTCCAAGGTCGGGCGATCCTCGATGAGGATATCGCGGCCGGCGCTTTTCACGCCGTATTTCGCCAGCAGCGCCAGGTTGCGCGACAGGTTCTCCGGCGTCATCCCCAGGCGCGACGCCAGCGTGCGCTTGTCGAAGCCTAATTCGACACTGTGATGATGCCCTTGCTGGGCGTCGGCCTGCAAAATCCAATTCGCCAGCCGCTCGGCGCTGGTGCGTAATTTCTCGTTCTTGAGCGAACGCACCACGCCGCGATAGCGCTCGGCGAGTTCATTGACGATGGCGCGCGCGAAGGCGGCGTCGCGGTCGAACACGTCGCGCACGGTCTGCGCCGGAATCATCAGGATCTGCGCAGGCGTCAGCGTACGCGCCGATTTGAGATAGACCGCGTCGCGGATGACCGCCGCCAAAATAAACGTCGTCACCGGTCGCATGATGTCGAGCGTGGTTTCGTGCCCGTCATGGGTGGAAAACATTTCGACCGAGCCTTCGACCACGATATGCAGAAAATCGGGCAGATCGCCTTCGGTGATCAAGGCCGTGTGCAGCGGGAAGCGCTGGAGAAATGCCGCGCCGACCAGCGTCGCGAAATTCGCGTCGCTCATATCGCTGAACAGCGGTAACGCGCGGATGATCTTGCAATCGGATTGACGCACGGTCCTCTCCCAGCTGGCGAAGAATTCACGATCAACTTTAGCAATCTATAGCGGCGGCCTTCCATGCCACTTGATAAATATCAAACCGAAGTTGTGCTTAAGTCAAATAGCGAGCCAACATAAGTAAAGCAAAATTGTCGCGGAATAAATAGAAGTAGTATTGATCAACGTCAAAGCATTCACAGCAAGCCCCATGTTTTGTCGGCGCTGACAAATCTCAGCGGTCGACAGGAAATGGGGCCCTCCATGCAAGCCGAAACGGTCACCGGCGTCGCAGATCAAACCCGCGCGGCGACTGGGGGCGACCCGCAGGTTTTCCAGACCCGCAAGCAATATTCCGTGCTGGCCATGAACACCTTGGCCTTTACGGTCAACTTCGCGGTCTGGACGATGTTTTCCGTCATCGGTATCCGCATCAAAGCCCAGCTCGGTTTGAACGAAACGGAATTCGGCCTGCTGGTGGCGACGCCGATCCTGACCGGATCGCTCACACGGCTGCCGCTCGGCATTTTGACCGACCGCTTTGGCGGCCGCGTCGTTTTCTTCATTCAGATGATCCTGGTGGCGATCCCAACCTACGGTTTGGCATTCGCAACCCAGTATTGGCAGTACCTCGTGATCGGCCTGTTCGTCGGTCTCGCCGGCGGCTCGTTCGCCATCGGCATCGCCTATACCTCGGCCTGGTTCCCGAAGGAGAAGCAGGGCACGGCGATGGGGATCTTCGGCGCCGGCAATGCCGGTGCCGCGGTGACCAACCTGGCGGCGCCCTTGATCATTGTCGCGTTCGGATGGCGCATGGTGCCGCAAGTCTATTCCGCCGCCATGCTGGCGATGGCGGTTATATTTTGGTTCTTCACCTATCCCGATCCGAAACAAGAAGAGCGCCTGCGCAAGGGCACCTTTCCTTCGCTCACCGACCAGCTCGCGCCGCTCGCGGAAATGCGGGTGTGGCGATTTGGCCTTGCCTACTATTTCGTGTTCGGCGGCTTCGTCGCACTCGCGCTCTGGCTGCCGAAATATTACGTGGCGCAATACGGCTTAAGTCTTCGCTCCGCTGCCTTCATCACCATGTTCTTCACGCTGCCGTCCGGCGTCATTCGGGCGCTCGGCGGATGGATCTCAGACAAGTTCGGCGGCAGCACCACCACCTGGTGGGTGTTCTGGGTCAGCATCGTCTGCCTGTTCCTGCTCTCCTATCCGCCCACCACTTTGGTGGTGCACGGCATCAAAGGCGACGCGACCCTGCACATTGCCGTCCACGTCGTTCTTTTTACGGTTCTCGTCTTTGTTGTCGGTATGGCGATGGGCATCGGCAAGGCCAGCGTCTACCGCGAGCTTGCAGATTATTACCCGGGCAACATGGGCGCGGTCGGCGGCTTGGTCGGCGTCATCGGCGGGCTCGGCGGTTTCACCCTTCCCATCATGTTCGGCATTGCGGCTGACGCTTCCGGCGTGCGCTCTAGCACCTTCATGCTGATGTATGTCGTGGTCGCCGGCGTGATGGTCTGGACGTGGCTGGCGGAAAAAGGCGAACGCGCGGCCGTGCTGGAGCGCGAACCGGCGCTGCGCGACCAGATGGTCAAAGAACATCTGGTTGGCGTGCGGGCCGCTCACCGCTGGCTCACCGACTGGCGACCGGACGACGAAGGCTTCTGGCAACGGCAGGGCCGGCGCATTGCCATGCGCAATCTCATTCTATCCATGCCGCCGCTGTTCCTGTCCTTCGCGGTCTGGATGGTCTGGAGCGTGGTGGTGGTCGAACTGCCCAGGATCGGCTTCCAGTTCAGCACCAGCCAACTGTTCTGGCTGGCGGCCGCACCGGGCATTTCGGGCGGCGCGCTGCGGCTGGCTTACGCTTTCGTGGTGCCGATTTTCGGCGGCCGCAATTGGACGGTGTTCTCAACCGCCTCGCTGCTGCTGCCGACTTTGTGGATGGCCTTGGCCATCCAGGACCCGGCGACGAACTATGCGGTGTTCGTTGCCATCGCGCTGCTATGCGGATTGGGCGGCGGCAATTTCTCCGCCAGCATGGCCAATATCAGCTTCTTCTTTCCCAAGCGCATGCAGGGCACGGCGCTCGGCTGGAACGCGGGCGTCGGCAATCTCGGCGTCGGCGTGATGCAGGCCGTGGTGCCGTTGACCATCTACGGCGGCGCGCTCGCGCTCTGGGGTGGCTCGCCGCAGAGCTATGCCGACGGCGCGCTCGTCACCAAGGTCTGGATGCAGAACGCCGCCTTCATTTGGATTCCGTTCATCCTGATCGCGACCGTCGCGGCGGCCTGGGGCCAGAACAACATCCGCGGCGCGCAAGCAAGCCTGCGCGAACAGGTCGGCATATTCCAACGCAAGCACGCCTGGATCCTGGCGTGGCTCTATACCGGCACCTTCGGCTCGTTCATCGGCTTCGCCGCGGCGTTCCCGCAATTGCTGTCGACCTATTTCCCGACATCCGAGGTCAAGCATTGGGCTTTCATCGGCCCGCTCTTGGGCGCGCTGGTCCGCCCGCTCGGCGGCTGGCTGTCCGACCGTCTCGGCGGCGGCAAGGTCACCTTCTGGAACTTCGCGGTCATGCTGCTCGCCGCGATCGCGATCCTGGCATTCCTGCCGTCGGCCCCGGGCAGCAGCGGACTGCCATGGTTCTTCGCCAGCTTCGTCTTGCTTTTCATCACCACCGGCATCGGCAACGGTTCGGTGTTTCATGTCGTGCCCAAGGTGTTCCTCAAGCTGCATACGCGCGCGGTGGGTAACGACAAGGCCGCGCAGGAACGCGCGGTCGCGGAAGGCGAAATCGAATCCTCGGTCGCGCTCGGCTTTACCGCCGCCATCGCGGCGCTCGGCTTGTTTTTCATCCCAGCGCTGATCGGCATCTCGATCAATTCGACCGGCACGGCCGGAACGGCACTCACCGTCTTCGTCGTGTTCTACGTGACGTGTCTGTTGGCGACCTGGTGGTGGTACCGGCGCGACGGAGCCGAAGTGCAATGCGACTGAACGAGCGACGCGCCACCCCGGCAACGGGCGGAGATGGCGACGTTGGGTTTAATAAGGGGACTTTCACATGTCGGCCATAAAGACTTGGAATGTTGACGACGCGAAATTCTGGCAATCGACCGGCAAGCGCGTAGCGAACCGCAACCTCTGGATCTCGATCCCGGCATTATTGCTGGCTTTCGCGGTGTGGATGGTGTGGTCGGTGGTCGTCGCCAAACTGCCGACGGTCGGCTTCAAATTCACCACCGATCAGTTGTTCTGGCTCGCCGCCATGCCCGGCCTGTCCGGCGCAACATTGCGCATCTTCTATTCGTTCATGCCGCCGATTTTCGGCGGGCGGCTATGGACGGCGCTGTCGACCGCGTCGCTGCTGATTCCGGCGATCGGCATCGGCTATGCGGTGCAAAATCACGACACGCACTACGCTTTCTTCCTGTCGCTTGCTTTTCTGTGCGGCCTCGGCGGCGGCAACTTCGCCTCCTCGATGGCCAATATCAGCTTCTTCTTCCCGAGGGCGGAAAAGGGCAATGCGCTCGCGCTCAATGCCGGCCTCGGCAATCTCGGCGTCAGTGTGGTGCAGTTCGTCATTCCGCTGGTGATCACGGCCGGTGTGTTCGGCTGGCTCGGCGGCGAACCGCAGACCGCGACCGTGGGCGGCAAGGCCACCCAATTGTGGTTGCAGAATGCCGGCTTCATCTGGGTGCCGTTCATCGCCATCGCCACGGTGGCGGCCTGGTTCGGCATGAACGACATTGCGGCGATGAAGGCCTCGTTCGCCGATCAGGCGGTGATCTTCAAGCGCAAGCACAATTGGGTCATGTGCTGGCTTTACACCGGCACCTTCGGATCCTTCATCGGCTATTCGGCCGGCTTTCCGCTGCTGGCCAAGATCGAGTTTCCTCACGTCGACTCGCTCAGTTTCGTCTTCCTGGGGCCGCTGGTCGGCGCGCTGTCGCGCTCGGCGACCGGCTGGCTGTCCGATAAATACGGCGGCGGCCGCGTCACCTTCTGGGTGTTCGCGCTGATGATCGCGGCGGTCGCCGGCGTTCTCTACTTCCTCGGCATCAAGGATCAGCCGGGCGCGTTCTGGGGCTTCTTCGCGATGTTCATGATCCTGTTCTTCGCCACCGGCGTGGGCAATGCGTCGACCTTCCAGATGATTCCGGCGATCATGCGGACGGAGCTGCTGCGGCTCGAACCGGGCATGACACCGCCCGCGCGGCAGAAGCAGGCCGACATGGAATTGGCCGCCATCATCGGCTTCACCTCGGCGATCGCGGCCTATGGCGCCTTCTTCATCCCGAAGGCTTACGGCACGTCGATCGCGCTCACGGGCGGACCCGAGATGGCGCTGTGGTGGTTCATGGGGTTCTACGTAACCTGCGTCGCCGTCACCTGGGTCTTTTACACCCGGCGCGGCGGACTGCTGCGCGAGGTCGAGCGCAACAAACCCTTGCCATCCGCTGCAACCTAAAACCGGCCGCATAAAGGACTACGGACGATGAGCCATTTTCTCGACCGCCTGACGTTCTTCAACCGCGCCGGCGAGACCTTCGCCGACGGCCACGGCGTCACCACTAACGAAGACCGGCGCTGGGAGGACGGCTACCGCAAGCGCTGGCAGCACGACAAGATCGTGCGCTCAACGCACGGCGCCAATTGCACTGGGTCGTGCTCGTGGAAGATTTACGTCAAGGGCGGCATCGTCACCTGGGAGACGCAGCAGACCGACTATCCGCGCACGCGGCCGGAACTGCCCAATCACGAGCCGCGCGGCTGTTCGCGCGGCGCGAGCTATAGCTGGTACCTCTATTCCGGCAACCGCGTGAAATATCCGCTGGTGCGTTCGCGCCTGCTCAAGCTGTGGCGCGACGCGCGCACACTGCGCACGCCGGTCGCCGCCTGGGAATCGATCGTCACCGATCCGAAGAAACGCGCGGCCTATACCGAAAAACGCGGCCTCGGCGGTTTCGTGCGCGCGACCTGGGACGAGGTCACCGAAATCATCGCGGCGGCCAATGCCTATACCGTGCGGAAGCACGGCCCCGACCGGGTGATCGGCTTCTCGCCGATCCCGGCGATGTCGATGGTGTCCTATGCCGCCGGCGCGCGCTATTTGTCGCTGCTCGGCGGCGTGTGCATGTCGTTCTACGATTGGTATTGCGACTTGCCGCCGTCTAGCCCGCAGACCTGGGGCGAGCAGACCGACGTTCCGGAAAGCGCCGATTGGTACAATTCGGGCTTCCTCATTTTGTGGGGTTCGAATGTCCCGCAGACCCGCACGCCCGATGCGCATTTCTATACCGAAGCGCGTTATCGCGGTGCCAAGAGCGTGGTGATTTCGCCGGACTATTCGGAAGCCTCCAAATTCTCCGATCTGTGGATATCGGTGAAGCAGGGCACCGACGCGGCGCTCGCCATGGCGATGGGCCACGTCATCCTGCGCGAATTCCATATCGATCGGCAGGCCAAGTATTTCGAAGACTACATCCGGCAATACACCGACATGCCGATGCTGGTGCGGCTGGTGCAGCAGGGTGACCGGCTGGTGCCCGACCGGCAGCTGCGCGCCTCCGATTTCGCCGACAATCTCGGCGAGACCAACAATCCGGAGTGGAAGACGGTCGGTTACGACGAACTGACGAACAGCGTCGTGGTGCCGAACGGTTCGGTCGGCGCGCGCTGGGGCGAAAAGGGCAAATGGAACCTGGAAGAAAAGGATACCAAAGGCCGCGCCACCAAACTGCGGCTGACTTTCGCCAACGACAAGGATGAACTGGCCGACGTCGGCTTCCCTTATTTCGGCAACCGCGAGCACGACCATTTCGCCGGCACCGATCATCCCGATGTGCTGGTGCGCAAGGTGCCGGCCAAGCGCATGCAATTGAAGGACGGCGAGGCGCTGGTCGCTTCGGTGTTCGACCTGTTCGTCGCCAACTACGGTCTCGATCGCGGCTTCGGCGGCGCCCATGTCGCCAAGTCCTACGATGACAACGTGCCCTATACGCCGG
The DNA here is from genome assembly GCA_963739825.1 of uncultured Alphaproteobacteria bacterium. Classification (GTDB taxonomy): domain Bacteria; phylum Pseudomonadota; class Alphaproteobacteria; order Rhizobiales; family Xanthobacteraceae; genus Pseudolabrys. The sequence goes on along the minus strand of CAVUBU010000001.1, from coordinate 366,817 downwards.
CCTGGGCGGAAAAGATCACCGGCGTGCCGCGCGATCAGATCATTACGGTGGCGCGTGAATTTGCGCTCAATGCCGAAAAGACCAAGGGCCGCTCGATGATCATCATCGGCGCCGCTATGAACCATTGGTACCACTGCGACATGAATTACCGCGGCGCCATCAACATGCTGGTGCTGTGCGGCTGCGTCGGCCAATCGGGCGGCGGCTGGTCGCATTATGTCGGCCAGGAAAAGCTGCGGCCGCTATCGGGCTGGACGCCGCTCGCCTTCGGGCTCGACTGGGCAAGGCCGCCGCGGCAGCAGAACTCCACCTCGTTCTTCTATTCGCATACCGATCAATGGCGCTACGAGAGCGTGGGCGTCGGCGAACTGATCTCGCCGACCGCGCCGGCGGGCCCGTGGGATTGCGCGCTGATCGACTTCAACGTGCGCGCCGAGCGCATGGGCTGGCTGCCGTCGGCGCCGCAGTTGCGCGACAATCCGCTTGACATCGCCAAGAAAGCGCAAGCCGCCGGCCTCGAGCCGAAGGATTACGTGCCGAAGGCGCTCAAGTCAGGCGAACTGCAGATGGCCTGCGAGGACCCGGACCATCCCGACAACTGGCCGCGCAACATGTTCGTATGGCGCTCGAATATTCTCGGTTCGTCCGGCAAGGGCCACGAATATTTCCTCAAGCATCTGCTCGGCGCCACGCATGGCGTGCAGGGCAAGGACCTGGGCGAAACCGGCAAGGTGAAGCCGAAGGAAGTCGCCTGGCACGAGGATGGGCCGAAAGGAAAGCTCGACCTTCTGGTCACGCTCGACTTCCGCATGTCGACCACCTGCGTCTACTCCGACATCGTGCTGCCGACCGCCACCTGGTACGAGAAGAATGATCTTAACACGTCGGACATGCATCCCTTCATTCATCCGCTCTCGGCGGCGGTCGATCCAGTGTGGGAATGCAAGAGCGATTGGGAAATCTACAAGGCGATCGCCAAGAAATTCTCCGAAGTCGCGCCCGAAGTGCTCGGCGTCGAAAAAGATGTCGTCATGACGCCGATCATGCACGACAGTCCGGGCGAAATCGCCCAGGCGCTCGACGTCAAGGATTGGAAGAAAGGCGAGATCGAGCCGATCCCCGGCAAGACCATGCCGGCGGTCACCGTGGTCGAACGCGATTATCCCAATCTCTATAAACGGTTCACCTCGCTCGGCCCGCTCATGGCCAAGCTCGGCAATGGCGGCAAGGGCATGGCCTGGAACACCGAGCACGAGGTCGACCTGCTCAAGAAGCTCAACGGCGTCGTGACCGAGGAAGGGGCCACCAAAGGCCTCGCCAAGATCGACAGCGATATCGATGCCACCGAAGTGATCCTCTCGCTCGCGCCCGAAACCAACGGCGAAGTCGCGGTCAAGGCCTGGGCTTCGCTCGGCGGCTTCACCGGCCGCGAACACACGCATCTTGCCACCCCCAAGGAGGACGAGAAAATCCGCTTCCGCGACGTGGTGGCGCAACCGCGCAAGATCATCTCGTCGCCGATCTGGTCGGGACTGGAGTCCGAGAAGGTCTGCTACAACGCCAGCTACACCAATGTGCACGAGCTGATCCCCTGGCGCACGCTCACCGGCCGCCAGCAGCTCTATCAAGACCATCTGTGGATGCGCGCGTTCGGCGAAGCGCTCTGCGTCTATCGGCCGCCGGTCGATCTCAAGACCATCAAGCCGATCATCGACCAGAAGCCGAACGGCGAAAAGCAGATCGTGCTCAATTTCATTACTCCGCATCAGAAGTGGGGCATCCACTCGACCTATACCGACAACTTGCTGATGCTGACGCTGTCGCGCGGCGGCCCGATTGTGTGGATCAGCGAGAACGACGCCAAGAAGGCCGGCATCGTCGATAACGACTGGATCGAAGCCTACAACGTCAACGGCGCGCTGACCGCGCGCGCCGTCGTCTCGCAGCGCGTGAAGGACGGCATGTGCCTGATGTATCACGCGCAGGAAAAGATCGTGAACGTGCCCGGCTCTGAAATCACCGGGCAGCGCGGCGGCATCCACAATTCGGTGACCCGCACGGTAGTCAATCCGACCCACATGATCGGCGGCTACGCCCAGCTATCCTACGGCTTCAACTATTACGGCACGATCGGCACCAACCGCGACGAGTTTGTCATCATCCGCAAGATGGTGAAGGTCGACTGGCTCGATAGACCGAGTGCCGATCAACCCGAACCTTTGGCCGTCGCGCCCAAGTCCACGAATAAGATGGAGCTCGCCCGATGAAAGTCCGCGCCCAGATCGCCATGGTGCTGAACCTCGACAAGTGCATCGGGTGTCACACCTGTTCGGTCACCTGCAAGAACGTGTGGACCAGCCGCGAAGGCATGGAATACGCCTGGTTCAACAACGTCGAGACCAAGCCGGGCATCGGCTACCCGAAAGATTGGGAAAACCAGAAGCGCTGGAACGGCGGCTGGCGGCGCAAGAAGAACGGCAAGATCGAGCCGCGCATCGGTTCGAAATGGCGCGTGCTGGCCAATATTTTCGCCAATCCCGATCTGCCCGAGATCGACGACTACTACGAGCCGTTCACCTTCGACTACGAGCATCTGCAAAAGGCGCCCGAAATGTCGGCGTTCCCGACCGCGCGCCCGCGTTCGCTGATCTCCGGCGAGCGCATGGAGAAGATCGTTTGGGGCCCGAACTGGGAGGAAATTCTCGGTGGCGAGTTCGCCAAGCGCTCGCAGGATTACAATTTCGAAGGCATCCAGAAGGACATCTACGGCCAGTTCGAAAACACCTTCATGATGTATCTGCCGCGGCTGTGCGAGCACTGCCTCAACCCGGCATGCGTCGCCGCCTGTCCGTCCGGCGCCATCTACAAGCGCGAGGAAGACGGGATTGTTCTTATCGATCAGGACAAGTGCCGCGGCTGGCGCATGTGCGTGTCGGGCTGCCCCTATAAGAAAGTCTATTACAACTGGTCGAGCGGAAAATCCGAGAAGTGCATCATGTGCTATCCGCGCATCGAAGCGGGTCAGCCGACGGTGTGCTCGGAGACCTGCGTCGGCCGTATCCGCTATCTCGGCGTCGTGCTCTATGACGCCGACCGCATCGAAGAGGCGGCGAGCGCCAAGAGCGAGCAGGATCTCTACGAGGCGCAACTGTCGATCTTCCTCGATCCGAAAGACCCGCAGGTGATCGCGCAGGCGCGCGCCGACGGCATCGCGGAGAATTGGCTGGAGGGCGCGCGGCGTTCGCCGATCTGGAAAATGGCGATGGAGTGGAAGGTCGCCTTCCCGCTGCATCCGGAATACCGCACGCTGCCGATGGTCTGGTACGTGCCGCCGCTCTCGCCCATCCAGTCGGCGGCGGCGGCCGGCAAGATCGGCCATGACGGCGAAATGCCGGACGTGCGCTCCTTGCGCATCCCATTGAAATATCTTGCTAATCTGCTCACCGCCGGCAAGGAAGAGCCGGTCGCGCTCGGGCTCGAACGCATGCTGGCGATGCGCGCTTACATGCGGGCGAAGACCGTGGACGGCGTGATCGACGAAGCCATCGCCAAGCGCGTCGGGCTCACCGCGCTGGCGATCGAAGACATGTATCAGACCATGGCGATCGCCAATTACGAGGACCGCTTCGTCATCCCGACCGCGCATCGCGAAACCAACGAAGACGCCTACGACCTGCGCGGTTCGTGCGGCTTCTCGTTCGGCAATGGCTGCTCGGGCGGCAGCAGCGAAACCAATCTGTTTGGTACCCCCAAGAGCGGAAGATTGCGCGCCAAGACGCCGATGGAGGTTGTGTGATGATCAAGAGCCTGAAGGCGTTCTCCGCGCTGCTGACCTATCCGACCGCCGAATTGCAGCGGGCGGCCGGCGAGATCAGCGAAGCGATCGAAAAGGACGCGACGCTGCCGTTTGGCGTGCGCGATCAGTTGCACAAGTTGCTGACCGAACTCGCCAGCGGCGATCTTTACGATCTGCAGGAGCGCTATGTGCAACTGTTCGATCGCACGCGCTCGCTGTCGCTGCATTTGTTCGAGCACGTGCACGGCGAAAGCCGCGACCGCGGCCAGGCCATGATCGACCTCAAGGTGCAGTACGAGCGCAACAATCTGTTCATCAGCGCAGCCGAACTGCCGGACTTCCTGCCGCTGTTCCTGGAATATCTGTCGACGCTGCCGGCGGCGGAGGCTTGCGAATTGCTCGGTCAGCCGGCCCACATCCTCGCCGCTATGGCCGAACGGCTGCGCAAACGCCGCTCCGCTTACGAAAGTGTCTTCCGCGCGCTGGTCGCGCTTGCCGCGGCCAAGCCGAAGGATGACGACGTATCGGCATTGCTGGCGCTGCCCGATCCGGAGGCCTACGACCTCGCGGCGCTCGATGCCGCCTGGCAGGACGAGCCGGTGCAATTCGGTCCCGGTGCCAGCGACAGCTGCAAGGACGGGCTGATCGCGCGCGTACGCGGCGGTTTGCGCCCCGCGCCCGACATGCCGCCCGCAACCCGCAATATCCCGCCGCGCCCATAAGGAAAAGGTCATGCGCGATCTGATCAATTACATCGTCTTCGGCTGGTATCCCTATTTCTGCCTGACCGTGTTCCTGCTCGGCAGCGTGCTGCGCTTCGACCGCGAGCAATACACCTGGCGCAGCGGCTCGAGCCAGTTGCTGCGGCGGCGGCAACTGACCTGGGGCTCCAACCTGTTCCATGTCGGCATCCTGGTCATCTTCCTCGGCCATTTCGGCGGCCTGCTGACGCCGATCTGGATCTTCGAAGCGCTCGGCATTTCGCACACTTTCAAGCAGTGGATGGCGATCGGCGTCGGCGGCGTTTCCGGCGTGATGTGCTTCATCGGCATCACGCTCTTGGTGCATCGCCGGCTGTTCGACGCGCGCATCCGCACCACCTCGTCGTTCGGCGATATCGCGATCCTGTTGATTCTGTATGTGCAGCTCACGCTCGGCTTGGCCACCATCACCATCTCGCTGCAGCATCTCGATGGCCACGTGATGGTGACCTTCATGACCTGGGCACAGGGCATTCTGACCCTGCAACCGGGCGTCTCCGCCGTGGTCGAAGAAGTGCCGCTGCTGTTCAAGCTGCACCTCGCGCTCGGCATGACGATCTTCCTGGTGTTTCCGTTCACCCGGCTGGTGCATGTCTGGAGCGCGCCGATCTGGTATGTCGGCCGGCGCGGTTATCAGGTGGTGCGTACGCGGCAGTCGCAAGCTGCGGTCCCGGCGGAGTAGGGCCGATGACAACCTGCTCCGCGCACGCGCAAATCCCCGCCGGCAAGCCGGCTTCCGTCAGCGTCAACGGCGTGGCGATCGCGCGCGACGCGATCGTGCGCGAAATGCAGCACCACGCGGCGCCAAAGCCGATCGCGGCCTGGCAGCAGGCCGCCCGCGCATTGGTCATTCGCGAACTTCTGTTGCAGCGGGCGCGCCATCTCGGCGTCACCCCGGCGCCGATCAGCGATGCGGACGGCCGGTGCGAGACCGACGATGAAGCGATCATGCGAGGCCTGGTCGAGCGCGAGGTCGCGGTTCCGCAACCGGATGAGGCGACCTGCCGGCGCTTCTACGCGAACAACCAAAACCGCTTCCGCTCGCCCGACATCTACGAGGCCGCACATATCCTGTTCGCGGCACGGCCGGCCGACCGCGCGGCTTTCGCGCAAGCGCGCGCGGACGCCGGCGCGGTGCTGGCTACCGTGCAGGACAATCCGGATTGCTTCGCCACGCTGGCGCGCGCCTATTCGCGCTGCCCGTCGGCGGCGCAGGACGGCAATCTCGGTCAGATCACGGCCGGACAAACCACGCCCGAATTCGAACAGGCGCTGTTCGCACTCGAACCCGGCGAGCTATGCCAAGCGCCGGTCGTCACGCGTTACGGTTTTCACATCATCCGGCTCGACCGCAAACACGAAGGCCGCGCGTTGCCTTTTGAATTGGTGGCGGATCGCATCGCCGATTATCTGCGCGAGAGCGTGCGGCGGCGGGCCGATGCGCAATACGTCGCGCGGCTGGTGTCGGCGGCGAAGATCGAGGGCATCGAACTCGCCGGCGCCGACGCGCTGCGCGTGAATTAAGGAGCGGTGACCATGCTTGGCGATCTGCTGGCAAACCTGAACGACGAGGCGACCGCGCTCGAAACGCTCGTGCAGTTGGGCGACTTAGCTCTGCTGGAAACAGCGCGCGGCAAGGCCGCGGCCGAGGGGCTCGATCTTGCCGCCTATGTGACGCAAACCGTGCAGTGCTATGCGTCGACCGCCTCGGACGAGGAGTGGCTGACGCTGATGGGCCTGCTCAATCGCGCGCAGGATCCTGCTGCGACCTGTCTCAAGCGCGCATTTGCCTACGCGCCGTCATGAGCCCGATCCGGCGTTTAAAAGACTATCGCGGACCGGCGCTGTTCTCTTACGGCTTCCGCCCGTTCTTCCTGTTCGGCGCCATCTATGCCGGGCTCGCCATGCTGGCCTGGCTGCCGATGTTTGCCGGCGAGCTGGCGTTGTCGACCGCTTTCGGCCCGATCGACTGGCACGTGCATGAAATGCTGTACGGCTTTCTGCCGGCGATCGTGACCGGCTTCCTGCTCACCGCGATCCCGAATTGGACCGGACGGCTGCCGATCCAGGGCTTGCCGCTGCTCACACTGTTTTTCGTGTGGCTGGCTGGCCGCGTGGCGGTCACCTTTTCCGCCGAGATCGGCTGGCTGTTAGCGGCGATCGTCGATGCCAGTTTTCTCGTCTTGGTCATCGCCGCGGCGGCGCGCGAGATCGTTGCCGGCAGCAACTGGCGTAATCTGCGCGTCATCGCCATGGTCACGTTGCTGTTCGCCGGCAATATAGCGTTTCATCTCGAGGCGCATTTTAGCGGCAGCGCCGAATACGGCGCCCGCGTCGGCATCGCCGCGGTGGTGCTGCTGCTCGCGGTGATCGGCGGCCGCATCATTCCGAGTTTCACGCGCAATTGGCTGGCGCGCGAGAACCCGGGCCGGCTGCCGGTGCCATTTGGAAAATTCGATGGCGCGATCATTCTGTTGAGTGCCGCGACGCTGGCGCTGTGGATCGCGCAGCCGCTCGGAAAGATACCCGCCGCCGCGCTCGCCGCCGCCGGCGTGCTGCATATCGTGCGCCTGGCGCGCTGGGCCGGCGACCGCACCTGGCGCGACCGCCTGGTGCTGATTTTGCACGTCGGCTACGCCTTCGTGCCGCTCGGTTTCCTGCTCGCCGGTGCGGGTGCCATTGATCTGGTGCCGGCGGGTGCCGGAACGCATGCCTGGATGGTCGGCGCGGCCGGCACCCTGACGCTGGCGGTGATGACGCGCGCCAGCCTCGGGCACACCGGCAGCGCGCTTATTGCCTCGGCGGCGACGCAGGCAATTTATGCGGCGATCGTCATCGCTGCGCTGGCGCGCATCTGCGCATCGCTCGAGCCGGCCTGGAGCGGGCCACTGCTGCAGATCGCGGTCATCGGCTGGGTGGTCGCCTATTTTGGCTTTGCCGCCGCCTATGGGCGACGGCTCATCGAAGCGCAGCGAGCGTCCTAAGCGATTTCTGGCTGTCCGAGTTCTCTCGGCCGTTAAACGGCGACGGAGTGCCGGGATTTTGCGCCCGGCAAATAAGTATCGAAGGCCGACGCCACCAGCCGCATATAGGGACGCCCCTTTTCCGTGATGCGGATGCGGTGGCCCTCGATCAGCACGCTGCCGTTTTCCTCAAATTCCCGCAGCGTATCGAGCTCGTCGGAAAAATCGACGGCGCAATCGATACCGGATTGGTTGGCGATGGCGTCCAGATCGACCGCCATGTCGCACATCAGTCGCTCGATGATGCTGGCGCGCAAGCGGTCGTCGGCGGTGAGTGCAAAGCCTTTCACGGTCGCGAGCTTGCCCTCCGCGATGGCGCGCGAATAATTGCCCACCGCCGGAGCATTCTGCGCAAAGCCCTGCGGCAAGCGGCTGATCGCGGAAGCGCCCAAGCCGACCAGCGCATCGGCATCGTCGTCGGTATAGCCCTGGAAATTCCGCTGCAGCCGGCCGCTCTTGGCGAACAATTGATCGTCGGGTCTGGCGTAATGATCGAGGCCGATCGGCCGATAGCCGAATTGCACCAGGGTTTCGTGCGCGGCCTCGGCTTGCGCCAGCCGTTGCTGTGACATCGGCAAATCGGCTTGCTCGATCAACTGCTGCTGCGGTCGGAACCATGGCACATGCGCGTATCCGAAGACCGCGACGCGCTGCGGATGCAGCGTATGGGCCAAAGCGACGGTGTGCTTCACGTCGTCCGCGGTTTGCTTAGGCAGCCCGTACATCAGATCGATATTGATGCGGTCGATGCCGTGTTCGTTAAGCAGGTCGACCGCGTGCTTGACCGTCTCGAAAGGCTGGACGCGGCCGGCGGCGCGCTGCACGTGCTCGTTGAAGTCCTGCACGCCGAGGCTCGCGCGATTGACGCCGATCTCGCGCAGCGCTTGCGTCAATGGCTGGGTGAGATGGCGCGGATCGAGTTCGATGGCGTGCTCTTGCATCGCCGTGAGATCGAAGCGGTGGGCGAGTTCGTCGGTGATGAATTTGAGAAGGTCGGCGTCGAGGATCGAGGGCGTGCCGCCGCCCCAATGGATATGCGTGACCCGGCGTTTGCCGGCATGGCCGGCGACCAGCGCGATCTCTTCGACCAGGCGCTGCGCATAGGCCTCGATTGGCTCGTCCCGCAGCGTCGCCTTGGTATGACAGCCGCAATAGTGGCAAAGCTCGCGGCAAAATGGAACGTGCAGGTATAATGAGAGCGTGGCCTCGGCCGACAGGCCGGCAAGCCATGAACGATAGACATCCGCATTGACCGCCGGACTGAAGTTCGGTGCCGTCGGATAAGACGTGTAGCGCGGAACTGCTTTTTCGAGCAGGTTTGTCATCGTGCGGCTCGCCTATTCAGATCGCCCAGCCAGGCTAAAATATACCGGCGCGCCATTTGCCGATTGACTTATATCAACCGGGCTGCGCGCGGCCGGGCGCCGAGCGTACCGCTCAATGGCAATAGCCTCAACGCGGCCATACCGCCGGATAAGAACCGCTCAACGGCCGTGCACGCGTCTCGTCGTCGCGGGCGGTCTGTCGTGTTCTGGCGCTGGGCTGGTCGTTGCCAGGGAGGGAGCTTTGTTCGTTGCCTTCGCGATCGGACAAATGGCGCGTCATGGAAATGCCGCCCGCAAGCGCGGCGCAAAAACTTCGCAAATGGTCGAGCGCGCGCATGGCTATCTGGCGTTTTCCGGCCCTACGGCCGCCCCTACCTGTCAGTGAATTTTCGTAGCCTCGCTTTGCAGAGCATCGAGCGTGCCGGCATTCGGGCAGTATCGCCGCCAGGCTGGATCGTCGGGATTGTGGCTGAGGTCTTGCCGGCAGCGCTTCTTGCGGTCGCAATCGCAGCACAGCCGCTGCATATCGCGCGCGGTGGCCGGAACGTTTTTGGCAATGGCCGACGGATCGAGCTGCAGCGCGGCCATCCGCTCCAGCACCAACTTCGCCGCATCGGGCGCATGATTGACCATGCGGCGCAGTTCGTTCGCCGACAGGCCGACATCGCTCGCGATCGACGCGAGCTCGCCGCCGTCGATTTCGCCCAATCGGCGGCTGGCCAGCCAAATCTGCTGGCGCACGCGCAACCAGTCGCCGAGTGCGGCGAGCGCGGTGTCGAAGGCCGGATATTTCTTGCCAGGGCTTGGTGCGACCATGCAATCTCCCAATTTAGCCGAGAACCAATAAAGCACTGATATTTCCGTGCCTTGATCCAGATCAACGGCTGATTGCGGGGCAAGCCGGCCGCGGCATTACCGGCGCAATGCCTTGGCCGCCCATGCGAAATATCAAAACATCGGGGCTGTTTATGCCGTTCAATGCGCGCGAAATCGCCGCCGATTCCGGCCGGCAAAATTCAAAGGTGGCGCATGTCGGCCGAACTCATCTCCTGGCTTCCCTTGGCGGCAAAGCTGTTGGCGACCGCGGCTATCGTCGTCGGCGCCTCGGTTATCGCGGAACGCGCCGGCGCACTCACCGGCGCGCTGGTTGCGACGCTGCCGGTCACCATCTGGCCGGCCTACGTGTTTCTGTCGCTCGATCATGACGCCGGCTATCTCGCCGCGGCGGCGCTGAGCGGCCTTGCCATCAATGCAGCCACCGGTTTGTTTCTGTTGATCTATGCGGTGCTCGCGCAACGGCGCCGGCTCGTCGTCAGTCTTGCGGTCGCCGTCGCCTGTTGGGTATCGCTCGCGCTGACGGCGCGCTCGACCGCATGGACGCTTGCCGGCGCGGCGTTGGTGAACCTGATCGTCTATCCGGCCTGTCTTTGGCTCAGCAGCGCCGTGCGCCGGGCCAATGTGCCGCAGTTCGGCCATGCCTGGTACGACTTGCCAGTGCGGACAGTTCTTGTCTGCGTCTTGATGGCGGCGATTCTTGAGGCCAGTCACCGGGCCGGGCCGGTGCTCACCGGCATCCTCGCGGTCTATCCGGTTTCGAGCACCAGTCTCGTGTTGATCCTGCAGCCGCGCATCGGCGGCCGCGCTACCGCCGCGGTGAGCGCGAATTGTCTGTGGAGCCTGTTCGGGATCAGCTTCGGCCTGGCCGCGCTTTGCCTGACGGCGGTGCCGTTCGGCAAGCCATTCGCGCTCGCCGCAGCGCTGGCGATACCGCTGGTTTGGAACCTGTCGGTCTGGGCCGTGCACCGGCGCGCCGCTTTCGCCTTGAACTAGGCCCATTCCTCATAAATCGAGATCGGTGGCTGACGAATAGCCCATGTCCGCCTGCGGCCATGCGGCGGGTTGTCAATGCGGACCGATTCCGCAAGGCTGTCGTCAAGCAAAAGTCGCCGCGAGAACTTCTGCGGAAAAAAAAAGAGAGGATGCCGTTGAAGTACATGATCAGCTGGTTCGAACGTCCGCAAGGATCGCCTGCGGAGTACGAAAATGCCCAGAGCGAATTCTGGAGGTTTTCACGCAATGGCAGCCGCCGGCCAATTTGAAGATCGAATTGTTCGTCGTGCGCGTGGGCGAGTGGGGCGGGCACATGCTGGTGGACTGCGACGATCCGCTCGCCGTTCATAAACTCTGCTCGACCTATCCGGCGTTCGAATTCCAGGCGCGGCCCGTGATCCCCGTCGAGGACGCCGTCCGGGTCGAACTCGAAGCGATAGCATGGCGCGACGGACTCAAAACGCCAGTAACATTCGCAAGCAGCACGCGACGGATTTGACGAACACCGGGCCCGTGTCCGCCTTGGCTCATAGGCCGACAGCGCGCCTGCTTCCGTGCCGCATTGACTTTCATCAAGGCATTACGCGGCTTTATGGCCGTATTAAAATATTCGTAATTTGGCCGGCGCGGCGGCGCTCGTCTCGACTTTTTGCGGGCGATCCGGTAGCAAATCAAACGCGGGCGCCCATGAGAATCCGTCAATTTATGAAGACGAAAAATCGGACCATGGCAATGACAAAAAATCGTTTTGCAATGGCGTGCGGGTTCCTCGCTTTCGCGGCGCTCGCCGGATTTGCCGCCAGCGCTGCCGCTCAAACCACGGCCGGCAGTGCCGGCGATCTGAAGCCGCTTTATGCCGATTCCGGCGACATTGCCGAAGGCAAGCGTCTTGCCGGCTCGTCCTGCGCCAGTTGTCACGGCGCCGACGGCATCAGCGCGAGCACCGACGTGCCGAATCTTGCTGGTCAGCGCGCGGTTTATCTTTACATCGAACTGCGCGCCTATTTGTCCGGCCAGCGCAGCGACAGCGCCATGCACAATGCCGTCAAGTTTCTCAATGACGACGCGCTGGTCAAAGTGGCGGCCTATTACGCCAGCCTCGAACCGGCGCAAGCCAAGCCGGCAAGTCACGCTGCCAAGCCCGACGCGTTCGAAGCTGGCAAGAAGGCGGCGGAGACCTGCACGGGTTGCCATGGCGATGCCGGTATCACCAAGACGCCGGGCATGCCGAGCCTGGTCGGGCTGGACCCGAAATATTTCGTCGACGCGCTCAACGATTACAAAAACGGAAAGCGCAAGAATGAATTGATGAAATCGATGGTCGCGGCGATCAACGATACGGCGGCGAAAAACATTGCGCTCTTTTTTGCCCTGCAGAAGCCGGCACCGGCGAAAACTCCGGCCCCCGGCGATGCGGCGGCGGGCAAAGCCGGCGCGGCTAGCTGCGGCGGATGTCACGGAGAAACCGGCGTCAGCGCCACGCCCGGCACGCCGAGCCTGGCCGGACAGGACGCGGAATACATCGCCGCCGCGCTGCGGGCCTACAAAGACGGCACGCGCAACCACGAAACAATGAAGGGAATGGTGGCCTCGCTTAACGCCGCGGCCATCAAGAATCTCGCCGCCTTTTATGCGGGTCAGAAGCCGGAAGCGCTCAATGTGCGCAAGCCGCTGACGATGCAGGAATGGGCGGAACGATGTGAGCGTTGCCATGGCCTGAATGGCAACAGCACCAATCCGCGAATACCGGCGCTCGCCGGTCAGCACATGGAATATCTCAGCAAAGTGTTGAACGCCTATCGCACCGGCGCACGCAAAAGCTCCGAAATGGCTGCCATGTCCGGCGGCCTGAGCGAAAACGATATCGAAAATCTGGCGGCATATTTTGCCAGCCAGCACGCGCGCTCGGTTCTCTATATCGTGACGCCGGGCAAGTGATCGGCGGATTGCGATTGCGCCGGCCGACCTAGGCCAAAGGTCGAACGCGGCAAAGGCCGCCGAAAAGTCCATCGCTTGACTTTGATCAACGCCTCAAAGCGGCCTACGTCGCAATCATAGCGGTGCCATTGATTGTCGCCAGGCAATCACAGGAGCAATAAAAAAGAGGGAACAGCAATGTTATCCAAAGAAGTATCGACGTCACGTCATATCACCGGGTCCATCATCATCGGCGGATCGGCCGCGCTGGCGGCCGCCATATTGTTCGCAGGATTGCTCGGTGCTCCTCGATCGGCTTCGGCTTTGCCGGCTTATTCTCAGAAGGAGGGCAAGCCGTGCGGATATTGCCATGTGAATCCGGGCGGCGGCGGCGCGCGTAACGCCAAGGGCCAGAAATACCAGGCTAACGGCCACAAATTCTAATGCGAGCGGGATTGCGGGGCTTTTTGCCCCGCGTCTTCGCTCGTCGAAGAAGCCGGCAGCGCGGTATCAGAGTGCGGGGGTAGCACATGCCGCGCACCCGAAACGCACTGCCATTTTTTCGCGTCAGGTCACTTGCCGCCGTCTATGGCAGGCTTGCTTGTGTCCGAAGCGAGAGGCTCGGCTGACGCAAAGGCGCCGTGTATGCTCGGCGGGACGCGCGCGCGATCATGCGATCACAGGGGGCGCTGCAACAAAGGTCTTTTTTGATTTTGATCAAAAAGCCTTACCCGGCAATGGCTAAGCGGGGTTGAAAAGCGGTGAACTTTTCGATCATGATCGAGCGACACGTCTGCGAACGCCAGGCAGGAAAATCATGACCGAGCCGCACGAAATCAGCGCCGCCAAGGATCGTGGCGCCGGGGCCCGCATCGCGCGTCCGGCAATGTGGATTGCCGCCGGTCTTGTTGCATTCGTCGCGGCGACCGGTCTGTGGGCGTCAGATGTGCGCGCCCAAACCGCGCCGCCCGAACAGGCCGCGCCCAAGCTCACCAGTGAAATGTGCCTCGGCTGCCACGGCCAGGAGGGTTTCGCGTCGGCCACCAAGCCGGCGCCAGGTTCGCCGCCGCCAGTGCTGAAAGATCGCTTCCTCGGCAGCGTGCACGGCAAGCGGCAATGCGTCGAGTGCCACACCAATATCACCAAGATTCCGCATGAAAAGGTCGAGGTGAAGGTCAGCTGCGTCAACTGCCATCAGAATCTGCTGGAAGCGGCGAAAGACGACAACAAGCCGGAACTCGTCGCCAAGCTGAGCGGCGTTGTCGACATGATCGGCCGCTACATGAAGTCGATCCACGCGCAGCCCAACAAGGAAGATCAGTCGCACACCAACGCCACCTGCTACAATTGCCACGACGCCCACTACATCTATCCGAAGGGCACGCCCAACCGGAACTGGTGGCGGCTCAATCTGCCGTATACCTGCGGCGCTTGCCACACCGCGCAACTCGCGGCTTACAAGACTTCGGTACACGGCCAGGAAGTGCTGCAGGCGGGCAATCCGAAAGCGGCGATCTGCTCGGACTGCCACACCACGCACGATGTGCAGGACCCCTATCTCGATAAGACCCAGCTCTTAATCACCAAGAACTGCGGCAATTGCCACAAGGAGCAGTTGGCGTCCTACCAAGGGACCTACCATGGTCAGGTGAACACGCTCGGCTTCGCCTATACCGCCAAGTGCTTCGACTGCCACGGCTACCACACGATTCAGCGCGTGGACGATCCGACATCGACCGTATATCCGAAAAATCGCCTGCAGACCTGCCAGAAGTGCCATCTCGACGCGACGGCGGGGTTCGTCAAATTCGAGCCGCACGCCAACGACAAGGATTTCGCGCGTTATCCCTACACCTGGCTCGCGTCCAAGTTCATGCTGCTGCTGCTGGCCGGCGTGTTCTCGTTTTTCTGGACCCATTCGGCGCTCTGGTTCTTCCGCGAATATCGCGACCACCAGCAGAACAAGCACCGGCCGCATGTGCGCACCGAAGCGCTCAACAACGGCGCCGGAAAACCGGTCGTGTACTATCGGCGCTGGTCGGCGATCTGGCGCCTTGCGCATCTGTGCTTCGCCATCTGCGTCATCATGCTGGTGCTCACCGGCATGACGTTGCTGTTCGCGAATACGACCTGGGCGCCGATCATCAGCCACTTTTTCGGCGGCCCGCGCGTCACCGGCAATGTGCACCGCTTCTTCGCCGCCAGTTTCGTCGGCATCTTCTTATGGCACATCGCCTACATATTCCTCCGCATCGGGCGCAACTGGAAAACGTTCCGCTGGTTCGGGCCCGATTCGATGATCCCGCATTTGGGCGACCTCAACGACGCCATCGGCATGTTCAAGTGGTTCTTCGGTCTGGCGCCGAAGCCGCAGCTCGACCGCTGGACCTATTGGGAGAAATTCGATTACTGGGCGCCGTTCTGGGGCGTTGCCATCATCGGCGGCAGCGGCGCCATGCTGTGGTTCAAGGGGCTGACCGCCACCTATCTGCCGGGCTGGGTGTTCAATATCGCCACCATCTTCCACGGCGAGGAAGCGGTGCTGGCCGCCGGCTTCCTGTTCACCGTGCACTTCTTCAACAATCACTGGCGGCCGGACAAATTCCCGCTCGATATCCTGATGTTCACCGGCAAGATGCCGCTCGAAGAATTCAAGCGCGAGCACTTGATCGAATACAATCGCCTGGTCGCGCAGGGCGAGCTGGAAAATTACCTGGTCGACGCGCCATCGCAGCCGATGACGCGCGCGTCCACGGTTCTGGGCTTCACTTTGATGGGCAGCGGCCTGTTGCTGCTCATGCTGGTGATGAACGGATTTTTCCATCACCTGTTCGGCGCGTGAATACGGAACAACGAGAGACATGCCAACAAATCAAAAACCGGGGTTTCCCATGAGACACCTCCTGCTCGCCATGTTCTTGTCGCTGGTGCTGATCGGCTGCTCGGACGAAAGCACGCCGCAAAAGCAAACGGCGGCGGACATTCGCGCTGGCAAGGCGGTGGCGGAAAAGGAATGCAAGGCCTGTCACGGTCTCGACGGCAAGGGGGTTGCTCCCGGCATTCCAAACCTCGCCAAACAGCGCGGGCGCTACATCATGGCCGCCTTGGGGGAATACAAGGAACGCAAGCGCATCCACGCCGCCTTGCGCGCGATCGCGGCCGATTTGAACGACGATCAAACCCGCGGTGTTGCCACCTTCTACGCCAGCCTGCCGCCGATCCCGGCGGCCAAGGGGCCCGTGTTCTCGCCCTATGAGAACGGCAAAACGGTATCGGCGGCCTGCGTCGCCTGCCACGGCGCGGAAGGCAACAGCAAAACCGCGGGCACGCCCAACCTCGCCGGTCAGCAGCCGATCTATTTCGTTGCCGCCACGCAGGAATATCTGACCGGCCAGCGCGAATCGGCGCCGATGGATCCGATGCTGCGCAAACTGGGCAAGCTCGATATCGAAAGCGTGGCGCTATATTTCGCTTCTCAGACGCCGGCCCAGCGCAGCGCGCCGCCGACCGGCAATGCGGCGGCGGGCGAGCCGAAGACTGCCGTATGCGGCGGATGCCACGGCTCGCACGGCGTGAGTACCGACGCGGCAACGCCAAGTCTCGCCGCCCAGGATCCGCAATATCTCACGCGCGCGCTCAAGGGCTACCGCACCACGCGCAAGAACGACACGATGGCGCGCGTCGCCGCCGCTCTGACCGATCAGGAGATCGACGACATTGTCGCATTCTATGCGACGCAGAAGTCGAAGCCCGCGGAAGATGGCGAACATCTGATCCGGGATATTACCGACAAATGCAATCGCTGCCACGCTGGCGACATCGACAATCCGGCGCTGGCGATCCCGCTAATCAACGCGCAAGACAAGGACTATCTGACACTGGCGTTGCGGGCCTATCGCGACGGCAAGCGCGGAAATTCTCTCATGCACAACATGAGCCTGCCGTACAGCGACGCCATCATCGAAAGCATCGCGTCGTATTACGCGAGCCAGCCCGAGAAGTAGCCATGATTCGGATCTGCTGCGACACCGATCCGCGTAAACGATAGGACCGACCATGAGCGAATTGCCACTGCACCGGCACTATCTGCACTACTCGGAATTGCCGTATAGCCAGCGCGTTCTTTATACGGCGGCGCTGCTCGTGCTCGGCGTGGGCTATCTGTTCGCCTTACTGAACGTGTACTTCACTTACGCCGGCAGGGCCGGCGGCAATCCGCTTATGCTGACGGCTGAGGACCTCATCGTCGCCTATTCAGGCAGCGGCAAGGGTTCGCGCCTGGAATTGGCGCTGCGCGGGCCGATGTCGGTCATGCTGCCCGGTGACGACCGCAACGTCGTGATGTCCTGGGCGGCCGAAGGCAGCCCGCGTGCGGCATACGACAGCCGCGTCAGGCCGCTGCTCGATAAATATTGCATGCAGTGCCACGACGGCAGCAATCCGCATTTGCCCAACCTCAACGGCTACGACAATCTGAAGAAGGTGACGGAAAAGGATACCGGCGCCGCCATCCCGACGCTGGTGCGGGTGTCGCACATCCACCTGTTCGGCATGACATTCATCTTTTTCCTCACCGGTCTTATGTTCAGCCACGCCTATGTGCGGCCGGTGTGGTTCAAATGCACTGTCGTCGCCTTGCCGTTCGCCGGCATCATGATCGACGTGGCGTCGTGGTACATGATCAAGGTCTTTCACCCGTTTGTTTATTTGGAGATCGCGGCCGGCGGGCTGTTGGCGGCGTGCTTTGCCTTCATGTGGTTGGTGGCGCTCTATCAGATGTGGTTTTCGTCGGCGCCGCTCGCCGTGCAGGGCCGCGAACAATTCGACCTGTGAGCCGGCGGGCGCGCGCGTAAAAAACGCCGCGTCGCGGCGGCGGTATGCCCGCCGCCGCTAGACGATCCGCAAGTAGCGAAGACCAAATTGCGGGCCGGCCGGTCAAACCGGCCGACGCCGCGATCTTGCGCGGCGGGGAAATGCCGCGCGCGGGGCCGAACTATTTCGGGTTGGCCTTATATTTCTTGCCGTAATCGTTGAGGGCCGGCGGTGCGGTGTGGCACTTCGCGCACGGCTGGCCGGTCTTTGACGCGATTGACGGGTTCGCCCAGGTCGGCCCCGACGCGAGCATGAATATCGCACCGGCCGTCAACAGCACGGTTCCGGCCGTTGCGGCCTTAGCCAAAACTGTACGCATCGTTTGCATCGCCCATCTCCTCGTTGAATTCCAATTCGCCCGACATTCCCGACAGGAATGCGTAAGCGGCGATAGCCATAGCAGACGACACGCTTTCCGAAAAGCGACCGACCGCCGGCGGCAAACTTTTTTGCGTGGAACACGCGCGGCAAAAACTCGGACGTGTGCGTGCGGTGGTATGCACTTCGCGACGAGACGCGATCGTGCCTCGATTAATTGCCTTGTCGCTAACAAGATTTTCGGCGCGGCTTAGCGGGGTAGTGCGTTTGCTTTTTTTAATGCGGCATCGCGCGGCGCATGAAAGCCATGCAATCTGGCGTCACGGATTGCGACCAAATTGTTTTGGAACCGCGACGTTTTTCGTGCCCGCGGCCCGATAAAAAACCTATGCGGTGGCCGCACCGCGCATTGGCTTGAAATCACAAAACTATTTTTAGGAACCGCGCGAAAAATGTATAGAAAAAATGTACTTCGGCGCGCCGATCGAGCGCCGGCCCTCCCGCGTAAGTAGCTGTAATTAAAGGTGAAAACACGCCAATCCGGGCGGTGGCACGGTGCTTGCTGAATAGTCGGCAACAGCATGACCACAAGCAAGGTGGCGAAGATGACCGACAAGAACAGAATTCTCATCGTCGATGACGACGCAACGGTGCGCTGGAGCTATCGGCGGTCGCTCGAGAGCGGCTCCCGCCAGGTGGCGGCCGCCAGTGATGGCGAAGAGGCGCTCCAGACGATGGAGCAGAACGCCTTCGACGTCGTGTTGCTCGACATGCGCATGCCCGGCCAGGACGGCCTGTCGGTATTGCGCGCCATCAAACAGAAATGGCCGGAGAGCGAGGTGGTGATCATCACCGGCTATCCGACCGTGGACAGCGCCAAGGAAGCCGTGCGGCTCGGTGCCTTCGACTACATCGCCAAGCCAATCGGTCCGCAGGAAGTGATCGACCTCGCCGACAGCGCCATGACGCGAAAACAATGGGCCATGCACCGCGTGCCGGAGGCACCGAGCGGCAGCTACGCGGCCTGAGGAATCAACACCGAACCATTCAAACAGCCGACACAACAGCAGAGAAATTCGAAAAGGAGAAGGCCATGAACGCATCACGCAAAGTACTCGTCGTCGACGACGATCCGGTCGTGCGCAAGAGCTTCGACCGGGTTCTTACCAGCAAGGGTTACGCCGTCATTACCGCCGAGAACGGCGAGGATGCGATGCGCAAGCTCAACGAGGAAAAATACGACCTCGTCTATACCGACATCCGCATGCCCGGCATGAGCGGGCTCGAGGTGGCCGAACAGGTCAAGGCGCGCAAGCCGTGGACCCCGGTGGTGATCATCACCGGTTACGGCACCGACGAGGCGGAAAGCCGCGCCAAGGCCGCCGGCGTTTCCAGCTTCGTGCACAAGCCGCTGTCGCCCGAAATGATCGAAGACAGCGCGCGCGATGCGCTGGCGGCGCCCGCCGCGCAAGTGGTGGTACTGCCGGCGGCCGCCGAAGCGGCGCAGGCCGAACCCGCTACCCGAAGCGCCTTGGTCAACGTCCTGCTGTTCTTCGCCGCGCCGTTCATCGGCCTGGCCTATATCATTGCGCTGCCGATTGTCGGCCTCGGCGCCTTTGCGGTGCTGGCGTCGCGCGTCGCAGGCAAGAACGAAACCCTGCGCAACATCGGCGCGGCGTTGAAGACCGTTACGATGGTGTTCGCGGCCCCGGTGATCGGCCTCGCCTATGTCGTCCTGTTCCCCTTCCTCGGCCTGGCGACCTTGGTCTGGCTGGCGGGTCGGGCCGTGGCGGGACGCTTCAAAGCTTGAGTGCGAAATGGCCAACTGGGCCTTGCCCGATCGGCAAGGCCGCGGCCGGGGGAGATTCCCCCGGCCATTTTTTTCAAAACCGCCGGCGCCGGTGCGGATTTATGCGGCCGGCGCCGTGTGTATGGCAAAATTGTGCGGCGCAAATATCATATAACATATTGATATATTAGGGTTTTCATACGATGCGCGGCCGGTTTGTATAAAAATTCTATACTTCACCCCCTGGCCAACGCCCAAAATTTAGCCCTCTCGGCGCCGACGTTCGCGTATAAGCCATTGAATTGTTTTGGTTATTTATGTTGGCGCGAAGCTCTGGCACGCTCCTTGCGATGTAAGGGTCGAGAGAAAGATCGAAGCAAAAGGCCTCAGGCCAAAAAACAGGAGTTAGCCATGAACACCGCCCGCAAAATCCTCATCGAGGAAGAGCCCGTAGTCGCCACCGTCGCCCGGGCCCCCGCCGTCAAGCTCTATGTTGTGGCCAACGAAGCGCCGGCCGAAGCCGCTCCCGAGGCAACCGGCAACGCGCTCAAGAACATCGTGTTGTTCTTCGCGGCGCCCTTCATCGGCTTGGCCTACATCATTGCACTGCCCGTCGTTGGGCTCGCAGTTCTCGCCGTGTTGGCCGGCCGTGTCGCCGCCAAATTCGCAGCGGTCCGCACCGTCGCCCGCGCTGTGAAACATGTCGGGATGGCAGCTGCCGCGCCGGCGATCGGATTGGCCTATGTCGTGTTCTTCCCGGTCATCGGATTGGCCGCGCTGGCCTGGATGGGTGGCCGCGCCCTGATCGGCAATGCCCGGGTTGCATGAGATAGATCAATGCGAATTCCGCGGCTGTGCGACAAGTAACCGAAAAGTTTCAAAGGACCTCCGGGGGGTTGAAGAGCCCCCCGAATGGCGTTGAGATTGAGGGTGCCATGGGGGCTAACATGAATGGATGCGGCACCTTGCGCAAAGTCCTGCCGGCTTTCCTATACGACGGATTTGTTATCGCGGCGCTTGCTGCTGCCTTGGCCCTGCTGCCTGCCGGTCTGGCGCCAGCCTTTGCTGCCGATCCGGTGCCGTCCGCGGCCGACCAAGTTTGTCTCGGCTGTCACGGTGCCGCCGGCATGGAAAAGAAGCTCACCGACGGCGACACCCTGCAACTGCATGTGGCGCCCGGGCCGTATCTCAAGTCGGTGCATGGCGCCAACGGTTGCACGAGCTGCCACTCCGACGTCGATCCTACCAAGCATCCGCCTGAAAAAAACGAAATCGCCAGCAAGCGCAGCTTTGCGGTTGCCACGACCCAGGTATGCCGCACCTGCCATACCGACAAATTCCAGCAGTGGGAAACCAGCATCCACGCCGCGCTGGTACGCAGCGGCAATCCGAACGCGCCGGTCTGCACCGACTGTCATAACCCGCATGCCGTCATCAAGGGGGCGGCGGCAACGGTCGAGCAGGCGCCCTGCAAGAAATGCCACGCCGACATTTACACCGCCTATCTTGGCAGCGTGCACGCGAAATCGCGGCTCGGTTCCAAAGACAGCTATGCGCCGGTCTGCTCCGGCTGCCACACCTCCCACTCGGTGAAGCCGACCGAGGTCGGCGCGCTCGGCCAGGGACCGGAAGCGGCCTGCTTTGGCTGCCACGCCGGCGTGCTGCAAGCGCACGAGAAGTGGCTGCCCAATGCGGCTCTGCATTTCGAAGCCGTGTCTTGTCCCGCCTGCCATGCGCCGACCGCGAAACGAAAAGTCGATCTCATGCTGATCGACAGCAAAAGCGACAAGGCGCTCGGCACCGAGCATATCGGCGTGCCGTTGTTCGAAGCCAGCGCCCGCTCGGGCAGCAAAGGCATCGATGCGCAAACGCTTTATAATTTGATGCAGACGCTCAATAACAGCGGCATTGTCGGCAAGACCGAACTGCGCGGCCGTCTGGAAGCCACGACCGGCGCGGAGATGCATCAACTCGCCGACAAGAGCAAGGCGATCAGCGACTGCCACACCTGTCATCGCGAGGGATCGCAGCCGTTCCAGAGCGTGACCATCTCGCTGGTCGGGCCGGACGGCCGTCGCGTCGGCTATGGCGCCAACGCGGATGTGCTCAATTCGGCCTTCTCGGTCGGCTCGGTGAGCGGCTTCTATGCAATCGGCGGCACCCGCATCAAACTCTTGGATATCCTGCTGATCCTCGCCATCCTCGGCGGCGGCGGCATTGCCGTCGGCCACGTGGTATTGGGATGGATGTTCAAGCGCTTCGGTCTGTATCACCCGCACGGCGCCGGTCATGGCACTCCGCCGGCGGACGGCGACGGTCCGCAGGCGGCCTGACGGCGGCGTTAAAAGGAACGGCACCATGCACAGACTCTACATTCACCCGCTGCCGGTCAGGATCTGGCACTGGACCAATGCCGTCGGCTTCGTGCTGATGATCCTCACCGGCATGCAGATCCGCTATGTCGGGTTGATCGATGTGGTGTCGTTCCGCACGGCGGTATTGACGCACAATACCGTTGGCTTCATCCTGATCGCCAACTTCTGCATGTGGCTGGTGTTCTACGTCACGTCCGATCGCGTCCGCGCCTATCACGCGGAGTTGAACCTGAAGAAGCATTTCATCGGCAGTTTCCGGCAGGCCTATTATTACGCCTTCGGCATCTTTCGCGGCGATCCCAATCCGTTCACGCCGACCATCTACAACAAGTTCAATCCGCTGCAGAGCATGATCTACCAGATCATCATGATGCTGCTGTTCCCGGTGCAGATCTATACCGGCATCCTGTTGTGGGACGTGCATCGTTTTTCCGCCCAGGTCGATTTCTTCGGCGGCGTGCGCGTGATCGACACCGTGCACGTGCTGGTCTTCATCGCCTTCGTCTTCTACATCATGGTCCACGTCTATCTCGGCACGCTCGGGCACACCCGCATCGCGCACTTCAAGTCGATGATGACCGGCTATGAAGAAATGGATGACGAGGAGGAGGCCGCGGCGAAGCCGTGACGGCGCGCCGGCAAGGCTGAGCCGGAATTTACGAGGCGTCCGGACTATCGCCGTCGTCTTCGTCGTGCTCGGTGTCGCGCACGCGGATCGTGTATTTCTTCATCAGCGCCTGGAAGTTCGGCCGCTGCATCCCGGTGTCCTCGGCGCTTTTGGTCACGTTCCAGTCGTTGCGCTTGAGCGCCTCGAGCACGAACTGCTTCTCGATCTCCTCCACCGATTTTTCGCGCGCGGCCTTTTTGACCCGTTTGAGCTCGTCGCCGGTGCGCGGCACCGTGAGATCGGCCTGCGCCTGCGAGGAATCGATGATGTTGACCAAGTGGGCCTGGCGGATGATGTGGTCGGTGGTCAGGATCGCCGCCCGGTGCATGACGTTTTCGAGTTCGCGCACATTGCCCGGCCAGTTGTAATTGACCAGCGTCGAGAGCGCGCCTTCGGAAATGTCGGTGACCTTTTTGCCGAGTTCGGCGCTGAACACTTTGAGGAAATGGTAGGCGAGCGCCGGAATGTCGTCCTTGCGGTCGCGCAGCGCCGGCGCGTGAACCGGAAAAATATTGATCCGATAGTAGAGGTCGTCGCGGAACGTGCCGGCCGCGACCATGGCCTTGAGGTCTTTGTTGGTGGCGGTAATGAGCCGGAAATTGGCGGTCAGCGTGCGGGTATCGCCGACCGCGCGATATTCGCGTTCCTGCAGCACGCGCAAGAGTTTGCCTTGGATCGACATGGAGAAATTGCCGATCTCGTCGAGGAACAACGAGCCGCTGCCGGCGACTTCGAACATGCCTTTCTTGTTGGCGACCGCGCCGGTGAAGGAGCCTTTGACGTGGCCGAACAACTCGCTTTCCAAAAGGTTTTCGCTCAGCGAATTGCAGTCCACCGGCACGAACGGCTTGTCCTTGCGCAGGCTGTTGTAGTGGATCGCGCGTGCGATCAGTTCCTTGCCGGTGCCGCTTTCGCCGGTGATCAGCACGGTCGAACTGGTCGGGGCGCATTGCGCGATCAGGCGATAGACCGCCTGCATTTGCGGGCTCAGTCCGATGATGTTCTCGAACCGGTATTTCGACGAGACCTCGCTCTTGAGGGTCAAATTCTCCTGCAGCAGCCGCCGCCGCTCGAGCGCGCGGTACACCACCATTTTCAGCTCATCCGGCTCGAACGGCTTGGAGATGTAATCGAAGGCGCCGAGCTTCATGGCCTGCACCGCGGTGTCGATCTGCGACAGCCCGGTGACCATGATGACGTCGACATTGGGATGGGTTTCCTTGACCCGGCGCAGCACTTCCAGGCCGTCGATGTTCGGCATCATGATGTCGAGGATCATGACGTCGTAAGGATTTTCCTCGACCTTGCGCAGCGCCTCGCGGCCGTCCTGCACGGCCTCGACCTGGAATTCTTCGCCGTCGAGAATCCGCATGCAGCTCCGGATGACGATCTCCTCGTCGTCGACGACCAGAATTCGCGCGCTCATTGCACGGCCTCGCTGACTTTGCTCTCGGGCTCGGCTGGCGGCGGCGTCAGCGGCAGAAAGACGCGGAACGTCGACCCCTCACCCACTTTGCTTTCCACATCGATGAAGCCGCCATGCGCCTCGACAATGCCGTGGCTGACGGAAAGTCCCAGGCCGGTGCCCTTGCCGACGTCCTTGGAAGTGAAAAACGGGTCGAATATTCGCTTCAAGTTCTGTTCCGGGATGCCGCAGCCGGTGTCGACGATCGATATTGCCACCATCGGCTTAGGCTCGGTAGCCGGCGCGCGCGGATCCTGCGCACGGTGGGTGCTGACGGTGATGGCGCCCTTCTCCTCGACGGCGTGCTGGGCGTTGACCAGCATGTTCATGATGACCTGCTTGATCTGATCGGCGTCGATCCAGATCGGCGGCTGCGTGCGGTCGAGGTCCACGCTGATCTCGATGTCGCGCAAATGCGCCGGTCGTTCGACGATTCGCACGGTATCGTCGATGACCTGATTAAGGTCGGTGAATTTCTTCTCCGGCTGCTTTTCGCGTGCAAAATCCAACAGCCGCTTGATGATCGCGGCGCAGCGCTTGGTTTCGCGGATGACCAGGTCCATGTCCTCGGCGTCCGCGCTTTTTTCCGGCATTTTCTGTCGCAGCAGATGCGAGAAGGTCAGGATGCCGGTGAGCGGATTGTTCAATTCGTGGGCGACGCCGGAGGCCAGCAGGCCGACCGAGGCAAGTTTCTCGCCGCGCATGGTCTCGGCCTGCGCGCGGCGCAGCTCCTGCGTGCGGCTTTCCACCTTTTGCTCGAGCGTGCGGGCCCAATCGCGCAGTTGCTCGCGCGAATGGCGCAGCGCGTCGGTCATGGCGTTGAATACGGCGGCAAGCCGGCCGAATTCGTCGGCGCTACGGACCGGGATAGGTTGATCCAGATTGCCGGCCGAGAGCCGTTGCGCCCCGCTCTCGAGGTCGCGCATCGGCACGTACACCAGGCGGTGCACGAAGAAGCCGACCGCCACCGAAGCGATCAGGATGAACGTCAAGGATACGCCGGCGATCCACAGCGTGCTGGCGCGCAATCTTTGATTGATGTCGTCGAGCGGATAAATGATGTCGAGCACGCCGAGGACGGATGTTTCCTTCGAATGCTGATGGCAGGCGGCGTTGTAGCAGGACGGTTCGTTGCGGATGACTTCCATGCTGCCAAGCAGCGACTGGCCTTCCGCGTTCTTGAACACCCAGGTGCGATCGCTCTTGGGAACCTGTTCGAGCGGCCGCTCGCTCTGATGGCAATGCGAGCACGCCTCCGCCTTGCGGTCTACCGTCTGCCCGATTTCCGGCGCGTAGGTCGAGTGGGTGATCTTTCCCTCTTTGCTCAGGATTTTGATGCGATCGATTTTTTCCTGGTTGGCGACGTCGTGGATAATGCGGTCGACATAGGCGGGCTGGTTCTGCAGCATCGCGAAGCGGGTGCTCTTGCTGATCACTTCGGAGAGCTGGGTGACGTGATCGGACACCTTGCTGACGATCTCGTGGTACAAAAACCAGGCGACCAGTCCGGTGAACGTCAGCATCGTCGCGGTCAGTGCGATCGCGAGGTAAAGCACCACCTTGAATTTCAGGGTATGCGGCTGCATGGCTGCCGTGTCTGGCCTTTCGACGCCGAAAAAGGCGGCAAGCTTTCAACAGCGAACCGGCCCCGTCAAACCGGCCGGACGGTCGCGGTTCCGCTCAAAATCCGCCAATTGCCAAAATAAGTTACCCGCTGCCCGCAAGCGGGCCATTGATTCGTATCAAAGGCTGAGTGGTCAGGCGCGTAGCGCCAGCTCGGCAATCCGGTCGGCGAATTCGTCGACCGCCGGCCAGGAGGTGTATTCCATGCAGGTGTCGGGGTCGGTCGGCCCGCCCGTCAGCAGCATGATGAAGCGGATGATCGCCCGGTCGCGCCAGCTATAGCGGCGATAATCGAGCCGGCCGGCAAAGGCGATGGCGAGCGCGGGCGCCAGCCGATGGCGCGCGATGGTCTTGCGCAAATAGGCATTGCCGGAAGCCGTGGTCTTGGCGGCTTTGCGCGCGGTGAGATTAACCGAGGCGAGCGCCAGCGGCGGCGGCGCGGCAAGCGCGCTATAGGCCGCCAGGAAGCGATCCGCCTGCGGCAAGTGCTTGCCGTAACGCACGGCGGCCACCAGCACGACCACCGTGGCGGCGGCGAACTCCTCCGGCGCCGGCGGCATCAGCGCCACGTCCTGTGGAGCTTCGATCGCTTCGCTTGCCCCCAGGCGGCGATGAATATGCTCGGCGATACGCCGCGCCTGTCCGTCGTGTGTCGCGTAGTAAAGCGCAAGTTCGCGGCGGCCGTTTGTCGTCGACATCGCGCGCCCCAAATCCGCTTCAGAGAATTTTTCCGCCGAATCCGATTGCCATCATGACGAGCAGCGCCAGCCCAGCGGCCACCAATCCGAATCCCAAAATCTTGGCGCCGAGCGTCAACGGGCGCGACGGCGCGTCGACCAGATATTGCTGCAATTGTCCGCTCTCGGCCAAGCGCGCGTATTCGACGGCGAAATCGCGCTTGAAATCATCGAGCGGCATCGCGCCGGTGAACATGACGATATCGAGCGGGAATTTGTCCGGCCGCCAATGATTGACGAAATAATGCACGGTGAACAGGTAGGCGGCGGCGAGCAGGGCTTCGTCACCATGTGCGACCGTCGCGACATTGAACGCCCATCCCGGCAGGTAGGTCGCAGTCAGTGTCTTGAACCACAGCACGGCGCCGGTCGCGACCAGCATCGCGATGCCCCAGAAAGGCGCCCAGTAGTCGACTTTCTGCTGATAGTTCCAGTGATCGAATGACGGCCGTGGCCGCCGCCCGATAAACCATTTGACCATGGCGGCAAAGTCGGCGGCGTCCTGCCAATTCGGCATCAGCGAATAGGGGCCGAACACTTTGAAACGGCTCCAGTTCCGCGCGATGTGGATGGCGGCAAAGACGATGTGCCAGGCAAAGACGGCGACCATGACGACGGCCGCGACCCGGTGGATGATACCGGCGATTTGCGGCCCGCCCATGGCGCGTTCGAGCACCGGCGCCCAACCCGTGTTCGGATAGAGCAATGCTATGCCGGTGGCGACCAGCAGAATGATGCTGATGGCGAACAGCAAATGCGCCCAGCGCCACATCGCGCTCCATCTTTGGACATAGCGGGGCTCGCCTTGCGGCAGCGCGTCGCTGCGCACATGCGGCCGCGATTTTTGCTGCTGGCGGTCGCGATATTCGCGGAAGAACCAGAGCGCCGAATGAATCCAGAAAAATACCAGCACGCCGCCGACCGCCAGGTTGACGAACTTTGAGGCGAGCCAAGTATAGGGATAGCGGGCGAAGTCGTCGGTGGTGGCATGCGGCTGGAACGTCGCGAAGCCCGCGCTCGCATTCTGATGGCACTTGCGGCAAGTGTTCAGCAAATTAGCCGGTGCCACGCTCGACGCCGGGTTGCTCGCGCGTAGGATCGCGTGGCTGCCGTGGCAGTCGGAACAGGTTGCGCCATGGTCAAAACCAATGACGATGACCTGGCCGTGATAGGTTTCCGTGTAGCCCTGCGCGGCCTTGCCATGGCACGCGATGCAGTTCTTGGTGATGGCAAGGCGGGTACGATCCCACTCGGCAGCGGTCTTCGACGCGTTCGTGTGCGGCAGTTTGGTGATGGTGGTGTGGCAGTCGACGCAGCGCAACGTCTTACCGTGCACGCTGTCGGCAAATTGATTCGCCGTCACGAATAGCGAGCGCATGCCGCCATCGGCGCGCGGCGCGGAAAATCCGGGCGCGCCGTGGCAGCCGAGGCAAGTGGCGTTGACGAGATTGTCGGTGCCTTGCGCGCTGGCGGCTTGCATCCAAACCAGCAAGGTCGTCAGCGCGGCCGCCCACAGTGCAAATTTGCCAACGTCCATGGTTCGCCTTCCACCGCGTCCAGCGGACGAACGCGCGGCAAGATGTGCCGCGCGTTTTACTATGCGTCCCGCAAGTCGTGGCGCAGTTTCACTCGATCGAAAGCAAATCGGCCGTCGAACATGACGTCCGCGCCGGCGTCAATCTACGCGCGAACCACGATCGACCCGCGATTAGAGCTTATGGCCGTTCGCTTGGAACTTTTTGCCGGCGTCCTTGAGAGCGCCGCCGCCCGCCGGATTGGCATGGCAAAATCCACAAGCTTTGCCGGTTTGCTGCGCGTATGCCGGCGTGGCGTTGGCCGTTCGAGAAGCCGTCACGGTCAGCGCGCCTGCGACCAATAATGCGGCTGCCGTGCCGCAGATTAGAATGGTGGTATTCCGTGCATGCACCTTCATATTCATATCCTCCGTTGCTGATTAGTCACAGGTTGGCGATTTACCAATTAGCCTCACAAACTTGTTTCTGATTAGAGGCTTAGCGATGACCGATTGTAGGCAGAATAGTGGAAATTTGATCCAGGTCAAAGGTTGTTCTCCCCAATTCGCTATTGCACCAAGATGACAGCGGGTTAATAATCAGTATAGACGCTGAGGAAAACGTAGTAGTGGAGTAAGGGGCGGGGTTCAATTCTCAAAATAATCTTGTTGGAAGCGAGCACTCCCCAAGTAAACCGACTGTAATATCTGACGTTACCTCAGATCAATGGGCGCCTGTCCGGCGCTTTGGGCAGTTTTGTTACGTCGCTGCGGGGGATGTCCAGTGAAAAACGGCAGTAATTTTGTAGTCGAACTTGGTCGCAAAGACGGGTCGTCGACGAGCGCTCAGGACAGAACCAAATCTAGATTGACTCTAAAATTCGTTTTGACTGTGGCCTCAGCATTATTCTGCTGGGTTGCATTTGGCCATTCTGAAGCTGCCAAGGCCGACGGCGCCTTCACGGTCGCCGGCATCAATTCAACGCTGCCCACTTGGTCGCAGCCCACTGCATCCGAACAAACCGGCCAATCTCAGCCGATTGCCGACGATTCGGCGATTTCGGCATTGAGCTCCTACGCCCAGCAGATCGGCGCCAAGCCGTCAGCTAGCCAATTGAACGACCAGGCCATTTCCGAGCTGCGCGCCTTTTCGCAGCGCGTCGGCGCCAGCCAGCCGCAATCGCTCAGGGACCAGCCGAAATTGGCCGAAGCGACAACCTTGATGGAACTGCTGACCGGCAAGGGTTCCGAGGCGCCGGCCGCCATGCCGCCCAAGGGCGCCAAAGGAAAACGCTCAAGCGCGCCGGTCGACGCTAAATTCATCGGCTCGCAAGCTTGCCAGGCCTGCCACGCCCCGCTCATCGCGGAATTCCAAAAGACGCTGATGGGCAAGATCGGTGCATCACAAAAAGGCAAGTTCGAATGCGAGAACTGCCACGGTGCCGGCTCGGCGCATGTGAAGGCCGGCGGCGGACGCGGTGTCGGCGGCATCATGTCGTTCGGCGATGATGATCCGCGTTCGGTCGACGAGAGAAACGGCATCTGCTTGGGTTGTCACCAAAAGGGCGAGCGCACTTACTGGGCCGGCAGCATCCACGAAACGCGTGGGCTAGCCTGCACCAACTGCCACTCCGTGATGAAGGACGTGTCGCGCAAGCACAACCTCAAGACCAAGGTCGAGGCTGAGACTTGCTATCAGTGCCACAAGATCAAGCGGGCGCAGATGCAGTATTCGTCGCATATGCCAATCCGCGAAGGCAAGTTGACTTGCTCGGACTGCCATAACCCGCACGGCAGCGTTACTGACAAGCTGATCCGCGAAGCTTCGGTGAACGACAATTGCTACAAGTGCCACGCGGAGAAGCGCGGTCCGTATCTGTGGGAACACGCGCCGGTGCGTGAGAGCTGCCTGAACTGCCACCAACCGCACGGCTCGAATTACGAGTACCTGCTGCAAGTGGCGCGGCCGCGGCTGTGCAACGAATGCCACAACGTGGTTCATAGCCCGACTGCCGGCGGCGGATTCGGTCTCCCGAATACCCCCTATGTGCTGGGTCGCGCTTGCGGCAACTGCCACAGCAACATTCACGGTTCCAATTCTCCGAACGGGCAATACTTCCTCCGCTAGGAACCGACATCCGAGAGCCGACGATCGTACCGAGGGATTACAGGGTAGGGGCAACGACAATGAAAATACGGGGTGAACTCTTAGTAACATGCGCGGCCCTGGTCATCGGCATGGGTTTGGCGTCGCCTGCGCTGGCTGCGGACAAGATGGTCACGAAGGCGCCACCGATGGCCGAGCCGCTGCCGTGGTGGTACGAGGGCTTCGCCGAAATCGGCGGCCGCTTCGACCTGAAGAATTCCGACAAGAGGGACTTAGGCAAGTTCTACGAGTATCGTGACCTGCGCCCCGGCGTGTTCGGAAATTTCTATTTCGGCGCGCATAAGCGAGGAGCGGACCCGCTCGATCTCATCGTCTGGGGCAAGAACGTTGGCTGGACCGACCAGGCCTTCGGCTTCGAAGTTGCCAAGCCTGGCCAAGTCTACGTGTCCGGCGGATGGGACGAAACCCCGCATGTCTTCGCCAAGAATGCCCAGACGCTTTATAACGGCGTCGGCAGCACTAACCTCACCGTTCCGGATTCAGTGCGCGCGGCGTTAGCCACGTCGTTGAGCGGCGCGGGCGGCGTCGTCGGATTGCCGACGGCCACGTCGGCGGCCATTGTCAATGCCAACAGCCACAACATTGACGTCAAATATCGCCGCGACACGGCGAACGCAAAGGCGCGATGGACTCCTACCGATAACTGGGATTTCAACGCCGACTACTCACATATGCACCGTGAGGGGACGGAGCTTCTAGGTGCGGTGTCGTTCTCGCCCGGTACCAGCGGCACCGCTGCCACACGCTCGACTTTCGAAATTCCGCGGCCGGTCGATGACGTGACCCAGAACGCTAACCTCAAAGGCGAATACGCCGGCTCCACCGCGTGGGGCAAGCCGTTCAACGTCTCGCTGGGCGGCGGCTTCTCGGATTATAAAAATTCCGATGAGGCCGTGACGTTCCAGAATCCTTGGAACTCGGTCAATTCCGCGCTGCGGCCGGTCAATAACCTGTATTGGCTGCCGCCGGACAATCAGGCGAAATCCGTGAACGTGTCGGGCGGCGTCGGCCTGCCCTGGAACAGCCGCTACATGGCGACGTTCCAGTACACGAAGATGACGTCGGACGCCACGACCCTGCCGTTCTCGGGCAATCCGTTAGTTCTGGCGGCTCTTCCCGGTTTCGGCACCGCTTACTCGACGCCGGACCGCGAGACGAGCACGACGCTGTTCAACAACGTGCTCAATACCCAGCTCACTTCGGATCTGAAATCGACCCTGCGTTATCGCTACTACAAATATAACGCCGACAATACGCCGGCCAGTCTGACAAACTACCCGCCGAATCCGGATTCGACTACGGGTGCTCCGGATGACGAGTTTAGCTTTCGCTACCCGACCGACTACACCAAGCAGAACGCCAGCGCCCAACTTTCCTGGCATGCAATCAAGTGGCTGACCGTCGGCGCCGCTTACGATTGGGAACGCTGGGACCGCGAGTTCCGCGATACCAACACCACCAACGAGAACACCGGCAAGGTATTTGCCGACGCCAAATGGGGCTGGTCGACCTTGCGCTCGAGCTTCCAGTTTGGTGAGCGGCGCTACGATCAATATGTCAATCAGGTTGGCGCGAATAACGATGCCATCCGGATGCGGGATCTTGCCGATCGCGACCGCACCAAGATCATGGCCTCCTGGGCCATCGACGTTACCCACGAGCTTACGGTTACGCCGAACGCCGGCTACCTGAATGACGACTACCAGACCGATATTAGGTTTG
The DNA here is from genome assembly GCA_963739825.1 of uncultured Alphaproteobacteria bacterium. Lineage (GTDB taxonomy): Bacteria > Pseudomonadota > Alphaproteobacteria > Rhizobiales > Xanthobacteraceae > Pseudolabrys. The sequence continues at coordinate 334,917 of CAVUBU010000001.1, read as the reverse complement.
GCACGCCGGGCGAATTCGGTGTGAGCCAGATTCGTTCATGGAACGCCGGAATCGAAGCCGCGCTGCATATGAATCGCAGCATATCCCTGTACGCGGCCTACAATTATGAAAACGCCTATCGTCAGGTATACCAGAATAGCCCAACTCCGGACCTGAACATCGAAACGACCGACCGCAACAATACCTTCATGGTCGGCACCAAGCTTATGCTGATCCCCGGCAAGCTGACTGTCGACGGAAACTTCACCTATACCAAGTCGACATCGGAGTGGGATCTGAACTGCACGCCAAACGGCTGCCGCTACACCCCGCTGGCGGTGTTCCCGGACTCGCACAACACGCTGACCCGCTTCGACGTTCAAGCGAAATACATGCTTGACGAGTTGATCATGCACAGCGTCGGTTGGGCCGGGAAGGCCTACATCAAGGCCCGCGTGCTGTGGGAGAAGAATACCAACGACGCCTGGCAGCCGCTGCAAAATCAGCTCGGCTACCTGGTCAATCCCACCAACACCACGACAGCCTATTCGATTTGGACGGGCACCGGCGATCCGAACTACACGGCGGTGGTCGGCCAATTGACGTTCGGCGTGAAGTGGTAGCCGCCGGACTGCAAACTTAATCCAAACGTTGATGACTTGGAGCGGCCTAACGGCCGCTCCTATCTTTTTGAGCCGCCGGCGTGGCTTCGGCCGGCGGGCGGCCAGCCGCAGGCTCAGGGTTTGCACGGCCAGCGGCGGAAACCGGCCATGCCCGGAGCGTTGATATTCGTCAAAAGGCGAACATCACAATGCCGTAAAAAGACCATGCCGGATGGCGGCAGCCTGACTATAATAATACAAAGCCTTTGGAATCGAAGGAGACCGGCTATGAAGCGGCAACGTCTTATTTTCGCAGCGGCGGCAGCGGGCCTCGCCATGGTGGCGGTGGCCGGCATGCAGATCACCACCTCATCCACCGCCTATTGCGCGCCAAAAGATCAGCCGAAGCGGGTTTTGCCGCAAACCAGCCAGTCGAAGAAGAGTTTCAAAGAAGACGTAATGCCGGTTTTCGTCGGCCGCTGCGTGAGCTGCCACCAGCCGGGCGGCGAGGGCACCCAGAAAAGCGGGCTCGATCTCACCTCCTATGCCGGCGTCATGAAGGGCACCAAGTTCGGGCCCATGGTGATCCCGGGCGATCCGGAGAGCAGCAATCTGATGCTGCTGCTCGATTGGCGCGCCTCGCCCGATCTGCGCATGCCGCACGGCATGAAGCAGTTGAATTCATGCGACCGCAACGACATCCGCGCCTGGATCCGCGAAGGCGCCAAAGACAATTGACAGTCTGAATTTCGGGCAAATGCCCGCCGGGCGCGCGCTGTGAGTTTTTCGGCGCGCGCGCGTCGACGTTCAGCCTTCGACTTTGAGGTCCTTGATGACCTCGTCGAGGCGGCGAATCTTGTCGGGATCGCCGGCGAGCGCGCGCCGCGCGTCCGCAGCCGCGGTCTGCGCCTTGTCGCGGTCGCCCAGCACCATATAGGCGCGCAACAGCCGCTCCCATCCGGCAATGTCGGAACCGTTCTGTTTGAGCTGGTCGGCGAGCCGCGCCACCATGCCGCGGATCATCTCGTTTTGCTGGTCCGGCTTCATCTGCGCCGCCGCCGCGATGTCGGCAGCACTCGGTCCCGACGCGTCGGCTGTAGGCGCCGCCGCCACGGCCGGCGCGGTCGGGGCCGCCGGTGCAGCCGATGCAGCGGCTTCGGTACCCTCGGCGAACTGGCGCAGTTTGTCGGGGTCGTTCGCCAGCGCGCTGCGGGCGTCGGCGACGGCGGCTTGCGCCTTGTCAAACTGACCGAGCACGCGGTAGGAGCGCACCAGTTGCACCCAGCCATTGACGTCGGAGCCGTCCTTTTTCAGCCGTTCGGCGAGCCGCGCCACCATGACATTGACATCGTGCTCGGGCGGCGTGCCGGCCGCGCCCGCTGCGGCCGATGCGGTGGCCGCGCCTGGCGGCGCCGTTCGATTCAATGCGTGGCTTACCATCTCGACCCAGGGAGCGCCCGGCGGCGCCTTGGCCAACAGGTCGCGCCAAATCTTCTCGGCGTCGGCGCGCCGGCCGTCCTGATCGGCCGCCATGCCGAGATAGAAGCGCGCCATCACGTCCTCGGCGTCGAGCTTCAGCGCGCGGTCGAATTGACTTTTGGCCTCGGCGGTGACGACGCCGTTGGCGGCGAAAACCAGCGCCTCGCCGAGATCGGCCTCGTGCGCGGCATTGCTGCCGTTGAGCCGGAGCACATTGCGGTAGGCTTTGACCGCATCATTGAAGCGGCCGATGCGCATATAGACCGGCGCCAGCACTTCCCAGGCGCGGCCGTCTTCGGGCGAGCGTAACAGGTGATCTTCCACCTGGGCGATCATGTTCTCGACCGAGCGGTTTTCACTCGGTGTCTGCAATCGCGCGGCCAGTGGCCCGCCCGGCAGTTGCGGTGAGCCGAGTGTGAGATAGAGCAGGATGGCGCCGATCGGCAGCAGCACAAGGCCGACGATAGCGGTGGCGCGGCGGCGCCAGCGCGCCGGTTCTTCCGGCGCGGGAGCCTCGGCGGCCGCAACATCGGCGGCGGCGATCAGCCGGCGCGATACCTCGACGCGGGCGGCCTCGGCCTCGGCTTCCCCGATCAGACCGGCGGATCGGTCGCGGACGATTTCGTCCAACTGGTCGCGGTAGACGGCGACATCGCTGCCGCGTCGCAAGGGCTTGCGCTGGCCGAGTGGCCACAGCACGGCGAATATCGCCGCCGCCGTCATCAGAACAAATACGAGCCAGAGCGTCATGGCGTCATTCTACCCGCTAAACCGCTGGATTTACTGCCCTAAAAGACGTTTCAAGGCAAAAGCGTCGAAATGACGGCTGTTATGCCGTTAGCGCATCTCTGTCAGACGCCAGCCGCGTTAAGCCATTGATACATATCAATGGAATCGAAAATTTTGGAGAGCAAAAAGTGCGCGAGATTTGTAGAGGAGCGAAAAAATGAAAGCCGCCGATGTCATGGTGACCGACGTCATCTCGGTCCGTCCGGATACGCCAGTCTCGAAGATCGCAGAGGTGCTGCTGGCAAACCACATCAGCGCCGTGCCGGTGGTCAATGACAAGAATGCCCTGGTCGGGATCGTCAGCGAAGGCGACCTGATCCATCGCGTGGAAGCCGGCACCGAGCGCCGCCGCTCGTGGTGGCTCGAACTTCTGACCGGAAAAGAAGTCCTCGCCTATGAGTTCGTCAAGTCGCATGCCCGCAAGGCGATCGACGTGATGACGCGTCCGGTGGTCAGCGTAAATGCGGAAACGCCGTTGGGAGAGATTGCGTCGCTGCTCGAAAAGCACCGGATCAAACGCGTGCCGGTCGTGAATAACGGAAAGGTTGTCGGCATTGTGAGCCGCGCCAATCTGATCCAGGCGCTGGTGAGCCGCGCGAAGGCGGCGGAGATCTCGGTCGACGATCAGTCCTTGCACGGCAAGATACTCGGGGAGTTGCGGTCGAAATCGTGGGCCGACCCGTCCACCATCAACATTGTCGTCAATAATGGGGCTGTCGAGCTGTGGGGCATCGTCAACTCCGAGACCGAAAAGGACGCCATCAGGGTCGCGGTCGAGGTGACACCGGGTGTACGTCAGGTTTCCAACAGGCTCGTGGTCGATAGCCGGATGAACGCCCAGTGATCGGGTGACTTGATCCGCTGCCGGTCCGACCAAATCGACGAGGCCGTCGCGGGGCTACCGCAGCGGCCTCTTGCTTTCGGATGCGTAGGCGAGCGCAGCCGCGATTAAGTGCGCCATGGCATCGGCGGCGACGAGCCGATCCGGAGCGATGCCATAGGCGGCGAGCAGCGCTTGCAGATTGGCGGCGACGGCGTTGTGCGGGTTGCCGCGCGGCCAAGCCGCCAGCCGCGCATCGGCCCAGCGCGCGAGTATCGTCTGCTCGATGCGCTCGGCTTCCAGTTCCGCGGCCTTGACCTGCGTACGCAAATTTTTCGCCACGTTTGCGGCGTTTGCCTCTTGTGCAAGGTCGATCGTCTTGAGGCTGCGGCGCGCCGCGCGCAGCGGGCGCACGATGTCGTCATGCCATTGACCGGTTTGGCGGCGGGCTGCCGCTATATCGTCGGATGTCAAAGCGGCGCCATGCACGGCACCGAGAAACGCGCACAGCAGAATCAAATTCACATCGAGCCCGAATAGATCCTGCACATTGAGGCAATCGTCCTGCACCGCAGGCGCGCCGTAGACCGCGATGGAGAAATTCCACAACGGCCCGTCCATGCGATCAACGCCCGGAAAAATTCGGCAGCCGGCGCTCGGCGGTGGCCTTGACGCCTTCCTTGAAGTCGTCGGTCTGGCGCAGCCAAGTCTGTTCCTTCAGCTCACGCTCGGTCGCGGTGCGCACGCGGTCGGCAAGATCGCCGCGCATGGTGGCGCGCGTCGAGATCACGCCGAGCGGCGAATTCTCGGCGATCTCGGCGGCGAGCTTGATGGCCGCCTCGCGCACCTGATCCCGCGCCACCAGCACGTCGGCGAGCCCCATGGCATAGGCCTCATCGCCGGGCACGCGGCGGCTGGTGTAAAACATCATCGCCGCCTTGGTGGCGCCGATGACGCGCGGCAGTGTGACCGTCAGGCCGAAGCCGGGGTGGAAGCCGAGCCGAGTGAAATTGGCGGAAAAACGCGTCTCCGGGCAGGCGACGCGGAAATCCGCCACCATAGCAAGGCCGAGCCCGCCGCCGACCGCGGCGCCGTGCACCGCCGCGATGATCGGCTTCTTGGTGCGGAACAACCGGTTGCCTTCGAGATAAAGATGCTGCACCGCCTGCGCGCGGTTGAGCTCGCCCGGCCGCTGGCCTGCCTTGTCGAGCGTCGAGCCGTCGCCGAAATTAGCGCCGGCACAGAACGACTTGCCCTGTGCCGCCAGCACCACCGCGCGACATTGAGTGTCTTCATCGAGCGCCTCGAGCGCGCCGGCGATCTCCTGGATCAGCGCAATATCGAAGAAATTATTGGGTGGCCGGCGGATTTCGATCAGCGCCACGCGGCCGGTTTTCTCGACGGCGATATCCTTGAACGGTCCCATGAAACATTTCCTTACATTTATTCGGCCGCGCGGTGTTGCGCCGGCTGCGGTGATTGCTTGACGATCAAGGCGTCGACGATCGAAACGCCTTGCCCTTTGGCGTGCACGATTACCGGGTTGAGGTCGATCTCGGCGATCGAGTCGGCGTGGTCTGCAGCAAATTGCGACAGCCGCACGATCAATTCGGCGAGCGCGTCGGTATCGGCCGCTGGCGTGCCGCGAAACGGACCGAGCGCGGCGGCGCCGGCGAGCCGTCCGATCAGGGCGCGCGCCGCGGCACGATCGAGCGGTACTGGCGCCAGCGCCACGTCGCCGAGCGCCTCAACCATTACGCCGCCGAGGCCCACCATCAGCAGCGGGCCCCAGTGCGGATCGCTATGGACGCCGAGGATGACTTCGCGCCCGGGCGCCGCCATCGGCTGTACCAATACGCCATCGATACGCGCCCCCGGCGCGTGTCGCTTGGCGGCGGCCAGCACGCGTTCGTAAGCCGCGCGCGCGCCGTCGCCGGAAATATTGAGCGCCAGGGCGCCGGCTTCGGTTTTGTGCGGAATATCGGCGGACTGCACTTTCAGCGCCGCCGGCCGCGCCATGGCGCGGCTCACAGCTTCCGCCTCGGCGGGCGAATGCACGAGTTGCCCGGCCTCACCGCCGCCGATGCCATAGGCCGCCAGCACTGGCCGCGCGTGCCATTCGCACAGCACCGGCGCGGCCGCCGCCAACATGGTGCGGACGGTAGCGCGGTCGGGCGGCGCGTTTGCCGGCGCTTCGGCCGGCTGCAGCAGGCCCTCGCGCAGCGCGCGGTAGTCCGCCATTGTTCGCATGGTGCGCGCGCAGTTGTCGGCATTGATGAACAGCGGATAGCCGGCCTCATTGAGGATTTCAACGCTGCGCTCGGCCGGCAGCGTGTAGCTCCACATGAACACCGGCTTTTTCGAGTCGCGTGCGAGCGCCTTGAGCTTGGGCAAATCGTTTTCCAGAAAGGCCGAGCGGCGCGCGGTCACCACCACCATGACGCCGTCGATCAGCGGCGATTGCGCGGTGAGCCGCGCGAATTCCGCATAACCGAGCTTGTGCACGCCCTGCGCGGTGGAATCGACCGGGTTCTGCGAGGTGCCGTAGGACGGCAGGTGAACGTCGATGCTGGCGCGCGTGGCGGGATCGAGCGCGGGCACTTCGAGGCCGGCGCGCACGCAAGCATCCGCCATCCACACGCCGGCACCGCCCGACGAGGTGCAAACGCCCATGCGCTTGCCGGCGGGCAGCTTATCGCCGCAGCGCAGAAAGCCGACCGCGAGATCGATCATCTCGTCGAAATCCTGCCCCTCGATCACGCCGTGGTGCTGGAAAATCGCGCGGTAGGCGGCGTGCGAGCCAGCGAGCGCGGCGGTATGGGAGGTGACCGCGCGGCGTCCGGGCTCGGTCTGGCCGATCTTGGCGACGATCAGCGGCTTGCCGGCGCGCAGCGCCTTATCGGCGACGCGGCGGAATTTCGCCGGTGTCTTGACGTCTTCGAGCAAGAGCAGGAACACGTCGGTCTTGCCTTCGTCGAGCATGAAATCGAGAAAGTCCGAGGTCTCTAGCACCGCTTCGTTGCCGGTGGTGACGATATGGCGGAACGCCAAATTGCGCCCGCGCGCGCGGTCAAAAAAGGCAAAGCCGAGACCGCCGCTCTGCGAGATCACCGATACCTCACCGCCGAGCGGGCGCTGCGGCTTGAGCGGACCGGCACTCACGTCCATGGTCGGGCTGAAAGTCGGGCAGAGCGCGGCGGCGATATTGGCAAAGCCTTCGGAATTGGGGCCGACGACCGCCATGTCGTAGCGCCGCGCGATGGGGGCGAGTTCGGCCTGCAAGCGGTGGCCGGTTTCGCCCGGCTCCTCGGCAAAGCCGGACGAAAGGATAATGGCCGCCTTGACCCCGGCGCGCCCGCAGCGCTCCAGCTCTTGCGGCACGTACTCGGCCGGGACGATCACCACCGCGAGATCGGCTGCTTCGGGAAGCTCGGTGACGCTGGCATAAGCCTTGCGGCCTTGCACGTGCCCCGCGCTGCGGCTCACCGGATAGACGGTGCCGGCGAAAGGGTGGCTCAGCATCACTTCCAGGATGCGGCCGCGCAAGCCTTGCGTGTCGGACGAGGCGCCAACCACGGCGACCGTTTTGGGCCACAGCAATTTTGCGATATCAGGCACCGCGCGCTCCCCTTCACCGCAGACCGAGGCCGCGCGCGATGATGCCGCGCAGGATCTCGGTGGTGCCGCCCTGGATGGTGAGCTTGGGCGCGACCGTCAAGGCGAAGGCGATCTGCTCGTCCAGCGTCACCCGGTTGCTGGCTTCGGCTTCGAGAAACGCGCTCAGCTCGCGCACCCGTTCCGGCAATTTCTGTTCCCAGATGGTGCCGACGTCCTTGACGATGGAGGCTTCCACCACCGGCTCTTGGCCGGCCTGCAACATGCCGGCGACCGACACCGACATACGCCGCAAGGTGTGCAATTGCGCCACCAGGCGGCCGAGTCCTTCCGCGCTGCGCAGATCGGGCTTGGCCCCGAGCGCGCGCACCAGTTCGGCCAGCACGTAGAAGGTTTCCAGGAAGCGCTCCGGCCCGCTGCGCTCATAAGCAAGTTCGCTGGTCGCCTGTTTCCAGGCGCCGTCGATCTCGCCCAACAGGTGATCGTCGGGCACGAAAGCGTTGTCGAACACGACTTCGTTGAAATCGTGCTGGCCGGTCATCTGGTAGATTGGATTGACCGCGATGCCGGGCGATTTCATGTCGATGAGAAATTGCGTGAGGCCGTGGCGGCGGTTCTCCTTGGAGGCCGGCGAAGTGCGGAACAAGCCCAGCATATAATCGGCAATATGCGCATTACTGGTCCAAATCTTGGAACCGTTGATCTTCCAGCCGCCGTCCACCTTGCTCGCCTTCGCTTTGGCGGCGAACAGGTCGGAGCCGGAGCCCGGCTCGCTCATGCCGATCACGAAGCACAATTCGCCACGGCAGATGCGCGGCAAAATATCCTGCTTGATGTGCTCGGGCGCGTATTTGAGCAGGATCGGACCGCTTTGCCGATCTGCCACAAAATGCAGGCGCACCGGCGCGTTGACCACGCGGAATTCCTCGGTGACGACGTAGCGCTCGAGGAAATTGCGCTCCTGCCCGCCGTATTTTTTCGGCCAGGTCATGCCGATCCAGCCCTTGGCACCGACCCGTTGGCTGAAGGCGCGATTGTGGGTATCGCCGTGGCCGGGCCGGTCGGGCGCGAAGGTGCCGGCCGCCACCTCTTCGGCGATAAAGGCGCGCACTTCGGCGCGCAGTTTTTCACATTCGGGCGGCAGGCGTATTTGATCGAAGCGGAGTTGATCGGTCATGACAAAGCCTAACGCGCCGCCAGCATGGGCCAGAACTGATGGGCGCCGCGCTTGGCGACCAGTTCGCCGAGCACCGCCGCCCAATAGCTTTCGCTGCCGAAATCGTCGCGCCACGACAACAGGCGCAGCGTGAAGCGATGCAGAATATGCTCGTTGGTGAAGCCGATCGCGCCGTGCACCTGATGCGCTATGCCGGCGCCCTCGGCGGCGGCCTCGCCGGAGCGGATTTTCGCGGCGGCCGCTTCCAGCAGCACCGTGTCGTCGAACGTGTCGGCCTGCACGATGGTGTCGGCGGCGGAACCGGCGGCGGCGAGCGCGGCGGCGGTTTCGCCGGCCAGGCGGGCGAGGTTCTGCTGTACGGCCTGGAATTTACCGATCGGCCGCTCGAACGCCACGCGCTCATTAGCATAGCGCACGCTGAGCGACAGAATCGTTTCAAGCGCGCCGGCGGCTTCGACGCTACGCACGGCCGCGCCCATCAGCAGCAAGGCCGATGCATCGAAACCGGCCGGTGCCGGCGCGCTGGCGATGGCCTTGCTGCGCTCGAAAGTCACTTTGGCCGACGATTCGCCGGCGAGATTCTGGCCGTCGCCGATGCGGCAGTCGGCTGTCTTGACCAGGGCGATTGCCGCGCCCTTGTCGGTTTCGGCGACGACCGCGATGTATTCGCAATCCTTGGCGAAGGGAATTGCACGGCTGAGCCCGCTCAAACTGCCGTCGGCGTTTAGCGTTATGCGGTCGCGCGGGCGCACCGGCGCGACGGTCATCATGCCGGCCGGCGCTGCAAGGCCGGCGCGCGCCAATAGCCAGCCGGCGAGCAGCGTTTCCGCCAGCGGCACCGGCACGGCATAGCGGCCGGCTATGCCGAGCACGGCGAAGCCGTCGGCGAGGCTGGCGCCGGTGCCGCCGCATTGTTCCGGGACCCAGGCGAGCGTCAGCCCGGCGTCGGCCAAAGCGCGCCATAGCGATTGCTTCCAGCGCTCGTCGCCGGCGCGGTTGATCGTCTGCGGATCGGCAAGGTCGGCAAATATCCGCGCCGCGGTCTCGGCGACGATCGGGTCGCTTTCGGTCACTATTGCCGCTCCGGCTTTCCAGTCGATGGCGGGAACCATCATGGGGCCATCGTGCGGTGCAGGCGAACCGTTGGCAAGCGGCAGCGCTCTCGCGCCGAAATGCCACGCACCGGCTTACTTTTGTCGTGTTGATCGGGGCTACCATACCGGGTAGCGTTATCGACATAACAAGCAAGAAATGGGCTGCCGGTCAGCCACGGCCGTGTCAGCTGCGCAATTGGGGAGGATACCATGGCAGCAAGATATGCCGCGCTGGCGGCCGTCGCTCTCGCAAGCTTTACGATCTCCGCCGCCCAGGCCGCGGAGCCCAAGCACGGCGGCATCCTGACGATTCATCATCGTGAGACGCCGCCCAGCCTCTCGATCCACGAAGAGGCGACCTTCTCGGTCAATATTCCGGCGATGGGCGTGTTCAACAATCTGATCATCTACGATCAGCATATCAAACAAAACAGCATGGACACGATCCGCCCCGAACTGGCGACGAGCTGGGCCTGGGACAAGGCAAATACCGCGCTCACCTTCAAGCTGCGGCAGGGCGTCAAATGGCACGACGGCGTGGCGTTCACCGCCAAGGACGTCAAATGCACGTTCGATCTGCTGCAAGACAAGGCGAAGGACAAGTTCCGCAAAAATCCGCGCAAAGGCTGGTACGACAACCTGACCGACGTCACCGTCAACGGCGACTATGAGGTGACGTTCCATCTCAAGCGGCCGCAGCCTTCGCTGCTGGCGATGCTCGCTTCCGGCTATACGCCGATCTATTCGTGCCACGTCCCGGCCGCGCAAATGCGCACGCACCCGATCGGCACCGGCCCGTTCAAGTTCGTCGAGGAGAAGCAGAACGAGTTGATCAAATTCGTGAAGAACCCGGACTATTGGAAAAAGGGCCTGCCGTATCTCGACGGCATCGAATACTCCATCATCAAGAACCGGGCGACCGCGGTGCTGGCCTTTGTCGCCGGCAAGGTCGACATGGTGTTCCCGACCCATCTGACCTCGGCGCTGATCGACGACATCAAGAAGCAGGATCCGACCGCTGTCTGCGATCTCGAGCCGATCAACGTCAGCACCAATCTCATCATCAACCGGGACAAGCCGCCGTTCGACAATCCCGAACTGCGCAAGGCCATGGCCATGTCGCTCGACCGCAAGGCGTTCATCGACATTATCTTGCAGGGCCACGGCGACCAGGGCGGCTCGTTGCTGCCGCCGCCGGAGGGCGTCTGGGGCCTGCCGCCGGACATTCTCAAGACGATCCCCGGCTACGGCGACGTCAAGAAGGATCGCGCGCAAGCGCAGGCAATGATGAAGAAGCTCGGCTATGGGCCGGACAATCCGCTCAAGATCAAGGTGTCGACGCGCAATCTCGCGACCTATCGCGACCCCGCCGTGGTCCTCATCGACCAGCTTAAGGAGATCTACGTCAATGCCGAGCTGGAGCCGGTGGAGTCCGGCGCCTGGTTCGCCAAGGTGGCGCGCAAGGACTATTCGGTCGGCCTCAATCTGACCGGCAACGGCATCGACGATCCGGACCAGGCGTTCTACGAGAATTATTCCTGCGGATCGCAGCGCAACTACACCCACTACTGCAACAGGGATCTGGAGAAGCTGTTCGACCAGCAATCGGCCGAGACCGATCTCGCCAAGCGCAAGAAGCTGGTCTGGGAGATCGACAAGAAGATTCAGGAAGATGTGGCGCGGCCGATCCTGTTCCACGCCCGCGAGGGCACCTGCTGGAAGCCCTTCGTCAAGAACATGACGATCATGAGCAACAGCTCCTACAACGGCTACCGTTACGAGGACATCTGGCTGGATAAGTAAGCGCCAATCTGGCGCGCAAAATAGTCCAAGATTTGGCCGTGTGGGGCGGCCAAATCTTCGCAGATATTGCGCGCCATTCCCCGCGCACGATGGGAGGCGAGACTGGGGACCTATCTGATCAGGCGCTTCTTTCTGATGCTCCTGACGCTGTTCGGGATTTCCGTGCTGGTCTTCGTGATGCTGCGCCTGGTGCCCGGCAACATCGCGGATATCCTGTTCGACTCGGCCGGCATGATTGACACCGCCGAGAAGGGCAAGCTGGAAACGGAGCTCGGGCTCGATAAGCCGATCGTGGTGCAATACGCCGCCTGGATCGGCGGGCTGGCGCACGGCGATCTCGGCTATTCCTACGTCTCCGAAAAACCCGCGGCCGAGGAAATCCTGCCGCGCATTCCGATCACCGCCAAGCTTGCCGGGCTCGCCTTGTTGTTCTCCATCGTGTTCGGCGTGCCGCTTGGGGTGATCAGCGCGGTCAAGCAGAACACGCCGCTCGATTATGTCTTGCGCGTGGTCAGCCTGAGCGGGTTGTCGATGCCGGCCTTCTGGCTCGGGCTCTTGATCCTGATGGCGTTCGTGCACTTTTTCGGCACCATCCCGATCTACACCGACCCGCCCGAGGGCTTCTGGAATACGTTGGGGCTGTTCAGCGTGCCGGCGGCGGCGGTCGGATTTCGTAGTTCGGCGCTGGTCATGCGCCTGACGCGCTCCTCGATGCTGGAAGTGCTGCGCCAGGACTATATCCGCACCGCGCGCGCGAAAGGCGCCTCCGAGCCCAACGTCAACTACCACCACGCCTTGCGCAACGCGGTGCTGCCGGTGGTCACCGTGATCGGCATCGAGGCGGCCTTCCTGATGGGCGGGCTGATCGTGACGGAAACGGTGTTCAATATTCCAGGCGTCGCCCGCTTCCTGGTCGAGGCGATCCGCTGGCGCGACTACCCGATCGTGCAGAACCTGGTGATGTTCATCGCCGTGGTGGCGGTGACGATCAATTTCCTGGTCGACATGCTGTACGCGGCACTCGATCCGCGCATCAAATATTCCGGCTAGGTGGGAAAGCGCCGATGGCCAGCATCGACATCGTCCCGGGACCGGTAGCGGAAAGCGCCGCCGCCGACAGCACGTGGTCGAAAATCCGCTATCACGCCGCCGCGCATCCGCTTGGCGTGGTCGGCGCCGCCATCATGGTGGTGTTCGTGTTCGCCGCGGTCTTTGCCGATTTCATCACCGTCGACAATCCGATCACCACCAATGCGGCGCTGTCGCTGCTGCCGCCGAGCCACGGCCATCTGCTCGGCGCCGACGCCATGGGCCGCGACATCTACAGCCGCATCGTCTACGGCGCGCGCATCTCGCTCGCCGTCGGCTTGGGCTCGACCTTTCTCGGCTGCGTCTTGGGCGTCATCCTCGGCTTGACCTCGGGCTATCTTGGCGGCTGGGTCGATCTGGTGATCCAGCGCATCGTCGACGTGCTGCAGGCGGTTCCGCTGCTGGTACTGGCGCTGGTGATGGCGGCGGCGCTGGGTCCTGCGCTCGACAATACCATCCTCGCCATCGCCATCCCGCTGGTGCCCTATACCGCGCGCGTCATCCGCTCCAACACGTTGACCTTGCGCGAGCAGCCATTCGTGGAAGCCGCGCGTGCCGTCGGCATGAGCGAATTCCGTATCGCGGTCCGCCACGTGCTGCCCAATACGCTGGCGCCGTTGATCGTGATCGCCACCGCGCAGCTCGGCGCCGCGATCCTGACCGAGGCCTCGCTGTCGTTCCTGGGGCTCGGCGTCCCGGAGCCGCATCCGTCCTGGGGCCGCATGTTGTCGGAATCGGCGGCCGAATATGTGCGCACGGCGCCCTGGCTGGTGATCTTCCCCGGCGTCGCCATCAGCCTCGCCGTGTTCGGCACCAACCTGTTCGGCGACGCGCTGCGCGACATCCTCGACCCGCGGCTGCGGAACTGATGGCTTCCGCATCCGACATGGCCGTCACAAGCAGCGCGCCCGACACCGGCATCCCGGCGCCGGCCGATATTTCGAATGAGGCGCCGCTGCTGGTGGTCGACGGCTTGCAGACTTATTTCGACCTGCGCCACGGCGTCGTGAAAGCCGTGGACGGCGTCAGCTTCGCGCTCGCGCCGCACGAGACGCTGGCGATCGTCGGCGAATCCGGCTGCGGCAAGAGCATCACTGCGCTTTCCCTGATGCGGCTTGTGCCCGATCCGCCCGGCCGCATTGCCGGCGGATCGATCAGGCTCGACGGTGTCGATCTGCTGGCGCTCAGCGAGGAAGCGATGCGCGGCGTGCGCGGCAAGGACATCGCGATGATCTTCCAGGAACCGATGACCTCGCTCAATCCGGTGCTCACCATCGGCAGCCAGATCGCCGAGGTGCTGCTGTTGCACGAGCCGATCAGCCGGCAGCAGGCATGGGCGAAGTCCATCGACATGTTGCGGCTCGCCCGCATTCCGGAGCCGGAGCAGCGGGCACGCGAATATCCGCATCAATTGTCCGGCGGCATGCGCCAGCGCGCCATGATCGCCATGGCGCTCGCCTGCAATCCGAAAGTGCTGATCGCCGACGAGCCGACCACCGCGCTCGACGTCACCATCCAGGCGCAAATCCTCGACATCATTCTCGATCTTCAACGAAAACTCGGCACCGCCATCATCTTGATCACCCACGATCTCGGCGTGGTGGCGGAGACCGCGCAGCGCGTCATCGTGATGTATGCCGGACGCAAGGTCGAGGAGGCGCCGGTGGACGAACTGTTCGCCCGCCCGCAGCACCCCTACACGCACGGGCTGCTGGCCTCGATCCCGCGGCTCGATCTGATGCGCGGCGAAGCGGAGGGCGCTTCCGGCCGCTTGCAGGAAATTCCCGGCATGGTCCCGGCATTGACAAACCTGCCGGCGGGCTGCGTGTTTGCGCCGCGCTGCGCTCATGCCGAGGACCGTTGCCGGCGCGAATATCCGGCCTACGAAGAAAAGCGGCCGCGCCATTGGGCGGCGTGCTGGCGTTCCGCCGAACTGTTCGGTGAGCGCAATGGCTGAAGCGCGCGCGACCAACGGTTCGGCGGGCCGGGCGGCCGTGCTCGAGGTGCGCGACCTCAAGAAGCATTTTCCGGTTTACAGCGGCCTGTTGCGGCGCGCGGCCGGCACTGTCTATGCGGTCGACGGTGTCAGCTTTTCGATAAAAGCCGGCGAGACGCTCGGTCTGGTCGGCGAATCCGGCTGCGGCAAATCCACCGTCGGCCGCACCGTGTTGCGGCTGATCGAGCCGACCGCGGGCAGTATCCGGATCGACGGCCGCGATATCACCCATCTCAGCAAGACCGAGCTGCGGCCTTATCGCCGGCAGATGCAGATCATTTTCCAGGACCCGTTTTCCTCGCTCGATCCGCGCATGTCGGCCGGCGACATCGTGGCCGAGCCGATGCGCGTGCACCGCACCGCGCGCGGGGCGGACGTGAACAAGCGCGTCGCCGAATTGTTCGAGCGGGTGGGCCTGCGCAAGGCGCAGATGGACAGCTATCCACATCAGTTTTCCGGCGGCCAGCGCCAGCGTATCGGCATCGCGCGCGCGCTGGCGCTATCGCCGAAGCTGATCGTGGGCGACGAGCCGGTGTCGGCGCTCGACGTTTCCATTCAGGCGCAAGTGCTCAATCTGATGATGGATCTGCAGCACGAGCTGGAGCTCGCCTATCTGTTTATCTCGCATAATCTGGCGGTGGTCGAACATATCAGCCATCATATTGCGGTCATGTATCTCGGCCGCATCGTCGAATACACCGACAAGCGCACGCTGTTCACCAAGGCCTTGCACCCTTACACCGAGTCGCTGCTGCTGGCGGTTCCGGTGCCCGATCCGAGCGTCAAGCGGGTCAAGCGCGTGCTGCAAGGCGATGTGCCGAGCCCGATCAAGCCGCCTTCGGGCTGCCACTTCCACACCCGCTGCCCCTATGTGGTCGAGCGCTGCCGGGCGGAAACGCCGCACTTGCGCGAGGTCAAGCCTGGGCAACTGGTCGCCTGTCATCTACGCTAGCCCGCCATGAAACAGCCTACGCGCGCCGGCGTCTCCAAGATCAATCCCAACCCGTTCACGACGCGGCCGGAGCTCGACGGCACGTTCGGCGCGGTCGCAACGACGCATTGGATCGCGACCGCGGTCGGCATGGCGACGCTGGAAAAAGGCGGCAACGCCTTCGATGCTGCGGTGGCGACCGCCTTCACCTTGCAGGTGGTCGAGCCGCATCTCAACGGGCCGGGCGGCGACGTGCCGGTCATCTTGTACGACGTAAAGCGCGGCAAGACCGAAGTGATCTGCGGGCAGGGGCCGGCGCCGCAAGCGGCGACCATCGCGCATTACCGCGGGCTCGGGCTCGACATGGTGCCGGGCACGGGATTGCTCGCGGCTTGCGTGCCGGGAATGTTCGATACATGGATGCTGCTGCTGCGCGACTATGGCACGCTGCGGCTCGCCGACGTGTTGGCGCCGGCGATTTCCTATGCGCGCGCCGGCTATCCGCTGGTCGAGCGCGCCAGCGCCACCATCGCCATGGTGGAAGACTTGTTTTGCAAGCACTGGCCGACTTCGGCGGCGGTTTATCTGCCGGGCGGCACGGTGCCGGCGCCGGGCACGCTGTTCAGCAACGTCACGCTGGCCGACACTTATACACGCGTGCTGCGCGAGGCCGAAAGCGCCGGCAGCGACCGCGTGCAACAGATTGAGCGCGCGCGAAAGACCTGGTCACAAGGCTTCGTCGCCGAGGCGATCGACCGGTTCTGCCGCACGCAAAAAGTGATGGACGTTTCCGGCGAGCCGCATTCCGGCCTGCTCACCGGCGCCGACATGGCGCGCTGGCAGGCGCATGTCGAAGCGCCGCTGACCTATGATTACGGCCGCTACACCGTCTGCAAGGCCGGCGTCTGGAGCCAGGGCCCGGTGATGTTGCAGCAACTGGCGCTGCTCAAGGGTTTCGAGCTCGACGGTCTCGATCCGGCCGGCACCGAATTCATTCATTGGCAAGTCGAAGCGGCCAAGCTCGCTTTTGCCGACCGCGAAGCGTTCTATGGCGATCCGGACTTCGTCAAGGTGCCAATCGAAACGCTACTATCGGACAAATACAACGCCGAGCGCCGCAAACTGATCACCGACAAGGCGTCGCTGGAATTGCGGCCCGGCACGCTTGCCGGTTTCGGCGGCAAAGTCGACATGCGTCGCGAGGACGGACCGCGCGCTGCGGTCGGCAGTCTCGGCGCCGGTGAGCCGACCGTCGGCCGCGTCGGCGAGGTGATCGGCGACACCGTGCATTTCGACATCGTCGACCAGGCCGGTAATATGGTGTCGTCGACGCCGTCCGGCGGCTGGCTGCAATCCTCGCCGGTCATCCCCGAGCTCGGCTTTTGTCTGGGCACGCGCGCGCAGATGTTCTGGCTCGACGAGAAGCATCCGGCGGCGTTGGTGCCGGGCAAGCGTCCGCGCACCACGTTGTCGCCGACCATGGCGTTGCGCGACGGCGAGCCCTATCTCGCCTGGGGCTCGCCCGGCGGCGACCAGCAGGACCAGTGGACCGCGCAATTCTTCCTGCGCCACGTGCACGCCGACATGAATATGCAGGAATCGATCGACGCGCCGGCGTGGCACTCCGAGCATTTCCCGATCTCATTCTGGCCGCGCACCGCGCGGCCGGGCGTGCTGGTGGTCGAAGCGCGCGTGCCGGAGGCGACCGTCAAGGAATTGCGCGCGCGCGGCCACGAGGTCGAAGTCGGCCCGGCTTGGTCGGAAGGCCGGCTGACGGCCGCCTCACGCGTCGGCAATCGCCGGCGGGCGGCGGCCAATCCGCGCGGCATGCAGGGCTACGCGGCCGGGCGCTGATCAGTTGGCAAGGCGCGCCGCGGCCTCGGCTGCTGCCTCTTCCAGGGTCATGAACACTGCGCCCTCGTTGGCGAGCCGGTCGAGCAGCCCTTCGAGCGCCAGCATGCGGTAGCCGCGCCCGATCACGAACGGGTGCATGGTGTAAGTGAGCACGCCCCAGTCGACCGCCTTCTGCATGTAGAGGAATTCGTCGAGCCAGCTCGCCATCACCGCGCGCGCCGGCTGCAAACCGGGCGTGACCGTCTGTGCCGTGCGCAAGAATTCGAAATGCGGAAAGTCGTCGAGCGACCAGGAGATCGGCATCTCGATCAGCGCGCTCGGCTCGCCGAAACGGAAAGGCTCGCCCAGCTTGGCGACATCGCCGCGGCGCGCGCGATAGGGCATATAGTCGGCGCCCATCAGGCTGGAATCGTAAGCAAAGCCGTGCTGCAACAAGAGATCGATCGTGTTCTCGCTCAGGTCCCAGGACGGCGAGCGGTAGCCGCGCGCCCTGCGCCCGCTCAGCGCAGCGATCGCGTCATTGGCGCGCACCAGGTCGGCTTCCTCCTCGGCGCGGCTCTGCGCCGCCGGCGGGATATGCGCCCAGCTGTGATGCGCGACCTCGTGGCCACCGGCCACCACTGCTTCGCATTCGCGCGGCCAGCTTGCGATGGTGAAGCCTGGAATGAACCAGGTCGCCTTGATGCCGCGCGATTTGAGGAAGCCGAGAATCCGCTGTGACGCCATGGCACCGAACTCGCCGCGCGACAGCGGCGTCGGCGTGGTCATGCCGCGGGCCATGAAACCGGATTGGGTGTCGAAATCGAAAGTGAGGCAGACGATGTGGCGGGGCACGGGCGAGCCTTACGTTGCGCGGGGCCAGGGGATCGCATCATACTATGACGGGTAAGAGGGGCCATGGCGCTCAGGGACATCGGCATTATCGTCAATGGCGCCACCGGGCGCATCGGCGCCACCCAGCATCTGGAGAACGCGCTGGTGCCGATGCGCGCCGAGGGCGGGCTCGCCGTCGGCGCCGACCGCATCATGCCGCGCCTGCTGCTGGTCGGGCGCGATGGCGAGCGGCTCAAGGCCATCGCGCAAAGCCACGGCATCGACGAATGGACCACCGATCTCGATGCCGCGCTGGCCAAGCCCGGTTTTGCCGTATTCTTCGACGCCGCCGCCACCCAGCAGCGCCTGTCGGCGCTGAGCAAGGCAATCGCCGCCGGCAAGCACATCTACAGCGAGAAGCCGGTGGCGCCCTCGGTGGCCGAGGGCCTCTCATTATTACATGCGGCGCAGGCGCGCGGGCTGAAGGCCGGCGCGGTCGAGGACAAGCTCAACCTTCCGGGGTTGCAGAAACTGCTGGGCCTTGCGCGCGGCTCCTTCTTCGGCCGCGTCACCGGCTTCCGGCTCGATTTCGGCTGGTGGGTGTTCGACGGCGCCGAGCGCGAGAGCCAGCGGCCGAGCTGGAATTACCGCAAGAGCGGCGGCGGCGGGTTGACCAGCGACATGGTTCCGCACTGGCGCTACGTGATCGAAGGCATCCTCGGTCCCATCCGCCGCGTAGTGGCGGTTACCACGACCGCGATCCCCGAACGCGTCGACGAGGACGGCAAGCGTTTCCATGTCGATGTGGACGACACCTCGGTGACGCTCGCCGAGCTCACCAACGGCGCGGTGGGCGCAATTCACTGCTCCTGGGCGACGCGGGTGCGGCGCGACGATCTCATGACCTTGCAAGTCGACGGCACCGGCGGCTCGGCGCTCGCCGGCCTGCATCGCTGCTGGGCGCAAAGCGCGGCCGTGACGCCGGCCATCCGGCGCTTCAATCCCGATGTCGACATCGGCGCCGATTATCGCGCGCAATGGCAAGAGATTGCCGGCGCGCCCCACTACGGCAATCCCTATCGCGTCGGCTGGGAAGCCTTCCTGCGCCACGTCGTTGCCGGCGCGCCGCTGAACTGCGATCTTTCCGCTGGCATCCGCGACGTGCTACTGGCGGAGGCCTGCACCCGCAGCGCCGCGCAACAGAAATGGATCGTCCTCGATGACATCACCGGCTAGCCGCACTGCCTTTGTCACCGGCGCCTCGACCGGCCTGGGTTACGCCATCGCCTGCGCCATGGCGCAAGCCGGCTACGATCTCGCGGTGACCAGCCGCGACATCGCCCGGCTCGATGCGGTTTTGCGAGAGCCGGCGATGGCGGGCCGCAAGGTCGTGCCGATCAATCTCGACGTGCGGGTCGAGGGCGATATCAAGCAGGCCACAGCCGCCGCGGTCGAAGCCTTCGGCGACATCGACGTTCTGGTCAACAATGCCGGTCGTACGCTGGTCAAGCCCGCGGTCGAGGTGACCTGGGCGGAATGGGACGACATCGTCGACACTAACCTCAAGGGCGCCTATTTCATGGCGCGGACCTATGCCGCGCATTGCATCGCGCGCAAGCGGCCTGGCTGCATCGTCAACATCGGTTCGACCCATGGCATGACCGGGTTCGCCGGCCGCACGATCTACGGAACGTCCAAGGGCGGGCTGATCCAGATGGCGCGCATGCTGGCAATCGAATGGAGCGGCCACAACATCCGCGTCAATACGGTGGCGCCGTCGACCGTGCTGACGCCCTCGCGCGCGGCGATGTACGACACGGCCACGCGCGAGCGTATGCTCGCCCGCATTCCGTCCGGCCGCTTCATCACGCCGGAGGAGGTCGCGGCGGCGGTCATCTTCCTTGCCAGCCCGGAGGCGTCCTCGATCACCGGGCAGACGCTCGCCGTCGACGGCGGGTTCATGGCGAGCTAGCGTCTAGAAATTTCTATTCCGTCAAACACAGCCCATGGTCCGGGCTGAACGACAGAAACACTTTCTGCTGCGGGGCGATCTGCTCGTAATGATCGGTCTGGATGCCGACCTCGTAGCGCCCGACCTTGACCCGGCATTCCAACTGGCTGCCGAGATAGATCGTTTCGACCACCTCGCCTTCGAATAGATTGTTGTCGCCGTCGGCCGGCCGCTCGAAGTGGATGTCGATGTCCTCCGGCCGCAGGCTGAGCGTCACCTGCTGTCCGGCTACCGCGCGCTCTCCGCCGGCGGCGCGCAGGCGCAACGGCGCGCGGCCTTCGCCGAGCGCGATTTCGAGATCGCATAATTCGCCGCTGCGGCCGCGCAGTACGCCTTGCATCAGATTGGCGACCCCGATGAAATTGGCGACGAAGGTATTGGCCGGCCGCGCGTAGATCGTCTGCGGATCGCCGATCTGCTGGATCACGCCGTTGTTCATCACCACCACGCGGTCGCTCATCACCAGCGCCTCGGACTGGTCGTGCGTGACATAGATCGACGTGATGCCGACCTCCTTTTGTAGCCGCACCAGTTCGACCCGCATTTGTTCCCGGAGCTTGGCGTCGAGATTGGAGAGCGGCTCGTCGAACAGGATCACGCGCGGCTCGTAGACGATGGCGCGCGCGAGCGCCACGCGCTGGCGCTGGCCGCCGGACAGCTTGGTGGCATAGCGGTCAGCGAGATGCGGCAGGCCGACCAATTCGAGCGCTTTGGTGGTGCGCTGCTTGATGACGTCGGCCGCCGCGCGCCGCACGCGCAAGCCGTAAGCGACGTTGTCGAACACTGTCATGTGCGGCCACACCGCGTAGCTCTGGAACACCATCCCGATATTGCGATCCTCGGGGTCGAGATAGATGCCGCGTTGCGGTGCCGCGACCACGTCGCCGCCGATGCGAATTTCGCCGGCATCCGGCCGCTCCAGCCCGGCGACGCAGCGCAGCGTCGTGGTTTTGCCGCAGCCCGACGGTCCGAGCAAAGTGACGAATTCGCCTTGCGCGACCGCGAGGTTGACGTCGTTCACCGCCTTTTCGGCGCCGAAGTTCTTGTGCAGGTGTTCGAGCTCGACCATGACGTTCGCGCTCATGGCTGTACCGCCAGCGTGTGCTCGGGATCGAACCGCAGATAAACCTTTTCGCCCGCCTTCAGTCCGGTGCGCGGATGCGCCATGACTTTCCATTCGAATTCGCCCCAGCGCACGCGGCAATCGATGCAATTGCCGAGAAAGATCGCCTGGATCACCTCGCCTTCGAGGCTGGGGCCGCCGCCGTTCTGCCGCGTGGCCTCGACGTTTTCCGGCCTCACCGAGATCACCGCCTCGGCGCCGGCCGCGATGCCGGTGCCGAGCATGCAGGACAACTGGGCGGTGCGGCCGCCGGCGGCGATTTCGACCTCGCCGCGGCCGGGCGCGGTGACCGAAATCACGCGGCCTTTCAGCAGATTGGCGACGCCGATGAAATTGCTGACATAGGCGTTGACCGGCCGGGCGTAGATTTCGCGCGGGCCGCCCTTCTGCTGGATACGGCCTTTGCTCATCACGATGATCTCGTCGCTCATCACCAGCGCTTCGGCCTGGTCATGCGTCACATAGATCGATGTGATGCCGACTTCATGCTGAATGCGCTTGAGCTCGACCCGCATCTGTTCGCGCAGCTTAAGGTCGAGATTGGACAAGGGCTCGTCGAACAACAGCAGGCGCGGCCGCGACACGATGGCGCGCGCCAGCGCCGCCCGCTGCTGCTGGCCGCCGGAGAGCTGGGTCGCGAGCTTGTCGGCCATCGGCGTAAGCCCGACCAGTTTGAGCACATCGGCGACCCGGGTATCGATTTCGGCGCGCTCGACCTTACGGATTTCCAGCGGATAGGCGACGTTCTCGGCCACCGTCATATGCGGCCAGATCGCATAGCTCTGGAACACCATGCCGATGTCGCGTTTTTCCGGCGGCAGGAAAAGGCCTTGCGCGGGCGCCGTGTAGACGACCCCGCCGACGCGGATCTGCCCGGCATCGATGGTATGCAGGCCGGCGATGCTCATCAGCGTAGTGGTCTTGCCGCAGCCGGACGGTCCGAGCAGGGTCAGGAACTTGCCCTCGGGGACGCCGAAAGACACGTCATCCACGGCGCGGTCGCTGCCGAATAGTTTCACCAGGCCTTGCACGTCGACGTACTGGCCGGACGCGTTGTTATTGTCCATTGCGCCGATCGTGCTCCCCGCGATCAAGCCGTTAACGCCTCGCGCCCGGCGATGCGCCGGAAGATGAAGATGCAGACCAGCAGCACCACGGTCTGCGCCATCGACAGCGCCGAGGTGAGCGTCTCGTTCTCGTAATTGGTCAGATAGTAGACGCCGACCGACAACGTCTCGGTGCCCGGGCTGTACAGAATGATGGAAATCGAAAGTTCGCGCAGAAAGATGATGAACAGCAGCACCCAGCCGGCGAAGATGCCGGGTTTGAGCAAGGGAATCGTGATCCGCCGCAGCGTGGTGAACCACGACGCGCCGGCCATGCGCGATGACTGGTCGAGTTCTTCCGAAATCGCCAGCATCACCGCGGACACGTTGCGTTGTCCGTAGGGGAAAAAGCGCGTGATGTAGCCGAGCAGGATGATCCAGAGCGTGGCGTAGATCGGGGTCTTGATGTAGGTGACCAGCACGCCCATCGCCAGCACGATGCCGGGGAAGCCGACCGGCACCACGCACAGGAAGTCGAGCAGGCGGGCGCCGATCCCCTTGGTACGGTGAATCATGTAGCTCACCACCAGCGACAGCGCCATCGCGACGGTGGCGCCGACAAAGGCCAGGATGAAGCTGTTGTAGATGCCGTTGGTCGCCGCCGCGATGTGATCGGGCGCCCAGTAAAACAGCGTGCGCACATAATTGTGTAGCGTCAGGTCTTTCGGAATGATCTCGGCCTGCCAGACCGGATGCAGGCTCACCACCAGCAGGCAGAGGATCGGCAGCAGAACGGCGACCAGCAGGAACGCGACGTTGAAGCCGAGCGCCGCCCATTTCCAGCGGCCGAGATCGATGACATTGGGGCGGAAGCCCTTGCCGGTCACCGTGGTGAACGAGCGCGGCGCGATATAACGCTGCTGAATCCAGATCAGCAGCACGGTGATAATACCGAGCGCCATGCTCATGGCGGCGCCGAGATAAAGATTGGCGTCGTCGCCGACCGCCTTGGAGAAGATTTGGGTGGTGAGCGTCTGCCAGCCATAGGGCGCGCTGAGTTTGAACGGCACGCCGAACTCGCCGGCACTGGTGACGAAGACGATGATGGCGCCGGACAGAATGCCGGGGGCGACCAGCGGCAGCGTAATGGTCATGGCGGTGCGCAGCACGCCGGCGCCAGTGGTGCGCGCGGAGTCCTCGAGCGAGGGGTCCATGCGGCGCAAAGAGCCGACCACGAAGAGATAGACCAGCGGCGCGAAGAACAATCCGGTGACCCAGATCACGCCATAGATATTGTCGACATTGAGCAGATTGCCGTGCACGCCGAGATAATCGCGCGCCCAGCTGTTGAGCAGGCCGGTCTTGCCGCCGGCCAGATTGTGCCAGGCGATCGCCCCGACAAAGGGGCTGAGGAAGAATGGGATGAGATTATAGGGCTCGAGCCGGTCGCGGCCCGGACAATTGGTGCGGGCGTTGATCCAGGCCAGCGAGACTCCGAAAAACGTCGCTAGCACGGTGGAGCCGGCGCTGATCATCAGCGTATTGACGAAAGCCTTGGGGATGACGCGGTCGGTGTACAGCGTCCGGTAGTTTTCCAGCCCCCAGGTGGTATCGAAGCCGCCCGAGTCGAGCACACGGAAGCTCGAAATCACCAGCACCAGCAGCGGCAGGATCACCGCCGCCGCCACGATCACGCTGACCACCACGGTGGCGACCGATTCCTGCGTGACCAGGCTCCGCCA
This sequence comes from uncultured Alphaproteobacteria bacterium, assembly GCA_963739825.1. GTDB lineage: Bacteria > Pseudomonadota > Alphaproteobacteria > Rhizobiales > Xanthobacteraceae > Pseudolabrys. The sequence goes on along the minus strand of CAVUBU010000001.1, from coordinate 310,954 downwards.
GCGGCTCGTCGCCGGCTGCTGTAACGCGGCTCCCGTCAGCGTTTGAGTGCTCATGGCACGGTCCGTCGTTTACGGTGCACGTCGGTTGTCCAGCCGGACTGCGTCGAAGGGCCCCACGACAGCGGGGCCCTCCGGCGTTGCGGGTGACGTCGTTACTGGAACTTAGCCTGCCAATCGGACCGCAACTGCTTGAACTTGCCTTGCGCGGCAACCCAGTCCTTCAGTCCGATCATCTTGGTCTTCTTCATGTCGAACAGATAGTGCGCTGCTTCCTTCGGCGGCGTGTAGTCCTTCATGAAGCTGTACATCATTTCGCCCTCCACGGTGACGTCGGTGCCGGGCTTGCTCAGCAAATATTCGATGAACAGCTTGGCGGCGTTCGGATGCGGGGCGCCCTTGATGACGGCGGCCTGGTTGCCGAGCATGACCTGGCCTTCCTTGTAGCTGCCGAACTTGAGCACCTTGATCAGGTCGGGCTTCTTCAGCACGTCCTGATAGACGCGCCCGGTCAGGTTCCACATGTCGAGCGGGCGCTGGCAGGAAACCACCATCTGCATCTTCGGCTCGGTGCGAAACTCGATCAGCGGATCGGTCGCCTTGAGCTTGGTCCACAGGTCGTCGAGCTTCATGCCGGCTTCTTCCAGCGCCAACGCGGTGTTGGTGTAGGTGAAGCTCTTGGTGATATCGGAGGCGATGGTCTTGCCCTTCAGCTCGGGCTTGAGCACGTCGGCATAGGAGGTGGCGTCAAAGTGCTCCATGCCGGGGCAGGACGAGTTCCATACCGGCTGGAACGTATAGGCGAACGGCACCACGACATAGGGATAGTTGTAGTACTGACCGGCGGCCTTGGCGCCTTCCTCGTGGTTCTTCCAATAGCCGCTGTCGAGTTTCTCGAAGGCACCGCGCTTGGAAGCCTCGTCGAAAAATCCCGGCGCGCTGACGATCAGAATGTCGACCGTGTGTTTGCCGGCTTGAATCTCCTGCCGGGTCTGCGCCACCGTGGCGCCGGTGCCCTTGCGTAGATTGTTGAATTTGAAATTGGGTCCCAGATCGTAGCGCTTGATAAATCCTTCGCCGAGCAACTGGCCGGTGTGATCGCTGAACTGCGGATTGAGTACCGTGACCGCGCCTTCCTGCTTGGCGGCCGCGACCAACGCCTTTTCCTGCGGCGTGAGGTCGTCGGCATAGACGGTGGCGGTAGCGGCAATCAGTACCGCGGCGGTGAACGGTGCTGCAAAAAGCGCGGCCGTAGAAAACGCCCGTGCCGAGTGGCGTAAACCCATGTCGTCCTCCCAATGACGTTGCCTGCTATATTCGACTTGACCGGCAGGCGCCGGCGCCGAATATTTTTATTGGCCGGATCGCACGACACGCATGGGGTGTCATGCAGTGCCGGGCAAGCCGATGGCCCATTTAACCGCAAATCAGCGGCCCGTGGCAATTTTTGTCACTATACGCTGCGGCATATTGCCAAACTGGCCTCGGTCCGGGTGGCGGTTGCGTCAGGGACCACCGCGGCGCTAGCCTGAGCTTGCGTAAAATATGGGCGGCGCGCGCCGACTGAGGGTCCTTTCCGCCAATTCCTGCTAAATCCGGCCGTCCAGGAGGCGCCGCTTGAATATTGGAGTTCTTCCAGGCGACGACATCGGGCACGAAGTGGTGCCCGAATGCGTCAAGGCGATGAAGGCCGCGGCGTCGCGCGCCGGGCTCGCCATCGACTGGCACACGCTACCGATCGGCAAGAACGGCCATGAGCAGCACGGCAATACGCTGCCGGCCATCACCGAAAAGGCGCTGTGGAAACTCGACGGCTGGGTCATGGGCCCGATCGGCCATGCCGCCTATCCGCGCAACGATCCCACCTGGGTCATGCCGCCGGTGCGCAAGCGATACGAATTATTTGCCGCCGTGCGCCCGTCGCGCTCTTTTCCGAACGTCAAGTCGATCCATAAGGACGTCGATATCGTGTTCGTGCGCGAGATCTCCGAAGGCATGCTCTATTCGGAGACGGTGGTGGCCGGCGCGCCGGAGTTCCGGCCAAACGACGATATCACCGTCGCCATGCGCGTGATCACCCGCAAGGGCTCGAATCGGGTGGCGCGCGAGGCCTTCGAAATCGCGCGCACGCGCAAGCGCAAAAAAGTTACCGCCGCGCACAAGGAGCCGGTCTATCGCCTGGCCTGCGGCATGTTCGCCGAGGAATGCCGCAAGGTCGCGCGCGAGTTTCCCGATGTGACGTTCGAAGAAGCGATGATCGACACTATCTCGATGAAACTGGTAATGGCGCCGCAGCAATATGACGTGGTGGTCACCAGCAACCAGTTCGGCGACATCCTCACCGACATCGGCGCCGGCTTGGTCGGCGGCTTGGGTTTGGCGCCCGGCCTGTGCGTCGGCGAGAAGCAGGCGATGGCGCAGGCCACGCACGGCTCGGCGCCCGACATTGCCGGCCGCAACATCGCCAACCCCTATGCCATGACCGTGTCGGGGCAGATGTTGCTCGCCTATCTCGGCCGCAAGCACAACGAACCGAAAGCCACCGCCGCCGCCGGCTATATGCAGGCGGCGATCGACAAGACCATTAGCGAAGCCAAACATCTCACCCAGGACCTCGGCGGCAAAGCCAGCACCCAGGAAATGGGCGACGCGATAGCGGCCGCCATCGCGCAATAGAGCGACCCAAAGCATTAGGCAGGAAACGCCATGTACAGTCTTCACCTCAGTCCCGAACAGTTAGAAATCCGCGACACCGTGCGCGACTTCGTCACGCGCGAAATCAAGCCGGTGGCGCTCAAGGCGGGCCGGCTCGACGTCCGCGACCGCAGCCTGTTGACCGACCAGATCGATGCAGGTTCGCAACTGGGCCTGCGCACGCTCTCTTTGTCAGAGGCGCGCGGCGGCGCCGGGGTGGATGCGCTGACCTGTTGCATCGTGACCGAGGAACTGGCCGCCGGCGATGCCGACATTGCCGCTACGCTGTCGGAAACATCGCGGCTCGTGCATCTCTTGTTCGACCTTGCCATGAACGATGCACAGCGCGACGCCTTCCTGCCGAAGTTTCTGAAAGACGACACCTATCATCTCGCCTTCGCCGGCCGCGAGGACGCCGATACGCGGCTGGGCATCGATTATCATCGCCCGGTGGCAACCGCGACCGCGGTGAAGACGAGTGCGGTGAAATCGGGCAACGACTTCATCGTCAACGGCGTCAAGGACTGCGTCGCCAACGCACCGGTCGCCGGTTTGTTCGCCGTGCTGGTCGAGATACCGGGGCGGGGCGCCGGCGTGCTGCTGGTGCCGGCGAGCGCTCCCGGCCTGAGCGTGCAGGCGCACGAACAGGCCTGGCAGCACGGCGCCTGCGGCGCGGTCACCTTCAAGGACTGCAAAGTGCCTGCCGTCAACTTGCTCGGCGACGATGCCGCGGCACTGTTGACGGACGCCGATGCGCATGGCCGCGGCACGCCGTTGTTGCAGGCGCTCAATCTCGGCATCGGCCGCGCGGCCTACGAAGCCGCGCTCGATTATGCCCATCTGCGCGTGCAGGGCGGCCGGCCGCTCATCGAACATCAGGCGATCGCCGCCAAACTGGCCGAGATCGCGATCCGGCTCGAAGTTGCGCGCGCCGTCATCTGGCAGGCGGCCTGGGCCTCCGATCATCCGGAAGCCGTCGCCGACCGCAGCCTGCCCGACCTGCCGCTCACGCGCATGGCCCAGGTGTTCGCCTCCGAGACCATCATGAAGGCGACCAAGGATGCAGCCGAAATATTCGGCGCCATGGGCGTCATGCGCGACATGCCGCTGCAGAAATACATCCACGATGCCCGCGTCTGTCAGCATTCCGGCGACGGCAATACCGACGCCAAGCTGCGGATCGCGGAAGAGCTGGCGGGCTACCGGCGCGCCGGCAATGGCGCGATGGCGCTGGCCGGCGAGTAACAACGAAACATTTCACGTGAGGATGTTCCCATGGACTTTACTCTGAGCAACGAACAGCGCTCCTGGCAGATGGCGGCGCGCAAATTCGCCGACGAAGAGATCCGCCCGATCTCGCTTGAACGCGACGCCATCGAGACCGCGCGCGAGACCTGGGATTGGGAAATCATCAAGAAGGGCTCCAAGCTCGGCTTCCGCACCATGGCGGTGCCGAAGGAATGGGGCGGCCAGGGCACCGATTTCGTGACGCAAGCGCTGGTGATGACGGAACTGGCCAAGGCCGACAGCGCCATTTCCAAGGCCTTCAGCCAGAACTGGAAGTGGAGCCATTTGATCTCGCAAGCCTGTACCGAGGAGCAGAAGCAGCGCTTCCTGCCGGCCTTCGTCGCCGACGACACCTGGGTGCTCGGCAAGGGCATTACCGAGCCGAGCGCCGGCTCCGACAACCGCATGCCGGGCGACGATCCCAAAACGGGGCTGAAGCTGAAGGCCGAACGCCAGGGCGATGTGTGGATTCTCAACGGCGAGAAGGCCTTCATCGCCAACGCGCCGGTCGGCAAGCTGTTCTTCATCGACGCCCGCACCGATCCGACCGTGCCGCCACGGCAGGGCACCAGCATGTTCCTGGTGCCGAGCGACACGCCCGGCTTCCGCATCGGCAAGGTGTTCAACAAGAGCGGCTGGCGTTTCTACCAGAACGGCGAAATGATCTTCGAGAACGCGCGCGTGCCGCACGCCAATCTGGTCGGCGAGGTGGGCGGCGCGGTGAAGAAGACCGGCGGCCGCGGCGGTGATACCACCGGCGGCGATCTGTTCGGCGACCTCGAACTCGCCGCCAACGGGCTTGGCATTTGCGACGACGCCTGCGCCACGGCGATGCGTTACGCCAAAACCGAAAAGCAGGGCGGCCAGGTGCTATTCGCGCAACAGAACGTGCAGCTGCAGATCAACAAGATGTTCATGCTGACCGAGGCGCTGCGCTCGTTCGTGATGCGGGTGGCCTGGGAGCACGACATGAGAGTCCACTCGCACAACGCCGGGCTGGCGATGAACTATTCCTGCGATGTGGTGAACGAGGTGTCCGAGCTTTACATGGAAGTGCGCGGCGCCAACGGCTGCCACATGGACGCGCATACCGACAAGCTTACGCGCGACGCCTTCATCTGGAACCACCTCGCCGGCGACAGCGTGTCGCGCATGAAGGTGGCGCGCAGGTTGGCGGCGTAGCGATTTCGTGCCCCGGACGCAGCGCAGCACGAGCGACAGCGAAGTGGTGCACTGCTGATCCGCGGCCCAGCTTTTCACGAAAATCGGGGTCCCGGGTCTGCGGCGCACCGTTCCGCTTCGCTACAGGCTGCGCCGCGCCCGGGACACGTGCTTATATTCTCACCGGCGCGCCTTTTTCCAGCGACGTAATCACCGCCTCGAAAGCGCCGATCACGTCGAGCGTCTGCTCGGGCCGCACAGGAAACGGCGCCTTGCCTTCGATGGCGTCGGCAAAGGCTTCCAGCAGCACGCGCAATGAATCGACATGCTCGTAGGTTTTCTCCTGCGGCGCGCCGCCGATTTTGGCGACGATCAGCGTATCTTCGCCGCGCGCTTCCGCCGAGCCGCCGGTGCCGAACACATGGACGCGCCAGAACATCGGCGCCGCGCGCACGGTCGCCATAACGCCGGTGGCGCCGCCGGCGAATTCCACCAGTATGGCGACCACGTCGCGCGGATCGGGCGGCGCTTTCTTCGACACACAGCGTGCATCGACGTAAGAAATCGGTCCGGCGAGATTGACGAAGGCGTCGAGCAGATGCAGGCCAGCGCCGGTCATGCCGGCGCCCGGCGATTCGGCCGGATCGTCGCGCCAGCCGCCCGATACGCGCGTCGAGTGCTCGTTGGAGTAATGCGCCTCGATATGCAGCACCTTGCCGATCTCGCCCGAGTCGACCACGCGCTTGAGCTCGCGCATCGAGGCAAAGCAGCGCTTGTTGTTGCCGCTGCCGAGCGGAACGCCGGCTGAGCGCACGGCGGCGACCGCGCGCTCGGCCTCGGCACGGGTGAGCGCCAGCGGCTTCTCGCACCAGACCGGCTTGCCGGCGGCGGCCACCATGCGCACCTGCTCGACATGCAGCGAATGCGGCGTGGCGAGCAGGATGGCCTGCACTTGCGGGTCGGCAATCGCGTCTTTCAGGTCGGTGGACAACCGGAAGCCATGTTTGGCCGCCAATTCGCGCGCGAGTTCCGGCTCTTTGCTGACGCCGTGCACGATGCGCAGGCGCGGGCTTTTGCCCTGGATTGAACCGAGAACCGTCTGGCCCCAGCGGCCCAGGCCAACCATGGCTGCATTGATCATTGTCGCGCTCGCGCTTCCAACTATCTTGCCAATGTCTGTCAATCGATATGACATGACAAGCGCATGATCCCGAAAAGTGGGAACCGGTTTTCGGATAAGATCATGCGCAAGCAAAAGCTGGGGGATTGCGCATGAAAGCCATGGTGTTGCGAGGGCCGAACACGGCGTTTGAGCCGGTCGAGGTGCCCGATCCGGTCGCCGGTCCGGGCGAGGCGGTGGCGCGCGTGATCACCTGCGGATCGGGGCTGACTATTCAGCACGCCAAGGCCGGCCGCCGCAAAATCAAGTTTCCGCGCATCATCGGCCATGAAATTACCGGCGAGATCGTCGCGGTCGGCGGCGGCGTGTCTGGGCTCAAAGTGGGCGATGGCGTCACCGCCTATTTCTATCTCAATTGTGGCCATTGCCGTTTCTGCCTCGCCAATCTGGAGCCGCTCTGCCTGAACAGTGGCGGCAATGTCGGATTGGAATGCGACGGCGGCTATGCCGAATACATCAAGCTGCCGGCAAATATTTTCATCAAATATCCCGATGGGCTCGACTATAAAAAACATCCCGCCGAGATGGGCGTCATCACCGATGCGCTGGCAACGCCATACAAAGTGTTGCGCCGCGCGTCGATCAAAGGCGGCGAGACGGTGGCGGTGTTCGGCGCCGGCGGCGGCCTCGGCATCCACCAGGTGATGATGGCGAAGTGGGCGGATGCGCGCGTGATCGCCGTCGATACCGCCGCCGACAAATTCGAGGCTTGCCGCAAGGCCGGCGCCGACGAGGTGGTCAATCCGCGCGATGGCGACGTGGTCGAGGCGTTGCATGACCTGACGCACGGCGCCGGCGTCGATGTCGCCATCGATTACGTCGGCGCCACCGCAACTTTGGACGCCTGCGTCAAGTCGCTCGGCCGGCGCGGCCGGCTGGTTATTCTCAGCGGCGCCTCGCAGCCGTTCCAGGCGCCGGCGCACGCCATGCTGCAGAAAGAGCAGGCAATCCTCGGCAGCCGCTATGTCACGCCGCTCGAAGTGCTGGAAACCTGCGATCTGGTCGTGCGCGGCAAAGTGTGGCCGCTGGTCAGCGTCATCCGGCCGTTGCAGGAGGCCGAAGCGGTGCACGACCTGGTTGAGCGGGGACAGGTGACCGGGCGGGCGGCCTTGCGCATTGCGTGAGCGAGACCGCGCTTTCGGGCGCGCGCGAAAACTACTACGATCCTGCCAACAACGAAGTCACCGGAGGGCACGGACCATGACACAGCGCTTATCCGGACTATCGGATGCCGATGCCAGCGGCGTCGCCAAGGATACGCTTGCCGGCGCGACCAAGCTGCTCGGCCGCTCGGCCAATCTGTTGCGCATCCTGTCGGCGCACACGCCCTATTTGGCGCGCTGGTTCATCGGCTTCGTCGGCGCGGTGCGTCAGCCCCATCTCGGCGCCGTGTCGGATGTCAAGCTGCGCAACCTCGCCAACATCAAGACGTCGATGACCAACGAGTGCAAATACTGCGCGACCCATACCTCGATTTACGGTCAGGCGCTCGGCATCAGCGAGGCGCAGCTCGCGGCGATGCAGGGCGACGCCTGGAAGGCGAGCCCGCTGTTCGACGAGCGCGAGAAGGCGACGATCGCCTGGGCCGAAGCGGTAACGCTCAACACGGCCAAGAGCGACAAGGCGCTGTGGGACACCATGAAGCGGCTGTTCAGCGACGCCGAGATCGTCGAGCTCACGCTGGCGTCGGCGATGTTCAATATGATCAACCGGCTCAACGACACGTTCTGGACGGAACTTGAAACCGTCGAATACAACCGCCGCCAGGGCAACGCGGTCAAAGGCGTCAGCGTCGCCGATATCGAAAGTTTCGCCAGCACTTTTGCGGCGTCCGGCGAGGCGCAGCGGCGGGCCGAGGGCGCCGTGGCGGCGGAGTAACGGGCGGCGGTCTCCCGCGCCGGCCGAGCGGAACAGGGAGACCGCGCCGCTATCAACGCTTGGTGATGACGATTTCCAAATACTCGCCCGGCACCACCATGGTGCCGTCGTCGGCCCTGTTCAGTCCGGCGATGAGCGCGAGCAGGTCCTCATGCAGGCCTTTCTGCTTGGCCGCATCGAGCGCGGCAAAGGCCTTGAGGATCGGGCCGTAATAGGTCTTGAACAGTTCGACGAAATGGTCCGCCGAACGGTAGCGGAACGTGAACTGGCGCGGCTCCGCCGAGATTGACGTCGCGCCGGCCGCAAACATTTCTTCCAGCCTTGCGCGCGTGCCCCACAGCGCCGGCGATTTGGCGCCGGCTGGCGGCGGCAGATATTTGCCGAGCGTCTTGAACATCTGGCCGATGAAGCCTTCCGGCGTCCAATTGGCCAGGCCGATTTTGCCGCCCGATTTGCAGACGCGCAAAAGCTCGCCAGCCGCCTTGTCCTGATTGGGCGTGAACATAACGCCGAAGGTCGAGACCACGGCGTCGAACGAGCGGTCGGCAAACGGCAGTGCCTCGGCATCGGCCTCCTTGAAGGCGACGGTGAGGCCGTCGGCGGTGGCGCGCGCGCGGCCGCGCTCGAGCAGGCTCGGCACGTAGTCGGTGGAGACCACGTCGCACCAGCGGCGCGCGGCGGCAAGCGTGACGTTGCCGTTGCCGGCGGCGACATCGAGCACCTTCTGGCCGGAACGCAGGTCGAGCGCCTCGCACAATTGCTCGCCCACGATCTGCAAAGTGGTGCCCACCACGGCATAATCGCCCGACGACCAGGCGGCCTGTTGCTTGGTCTTCAGCGCGGCGAGATCGGGCGTGGTGACGGCGGCTGCCGGAGCGGTTGGAGTCATGATGTTCATTGGGAGTTCCCCTTGGTTGTTGGCCTGCGCCTCGATCGGCGGGCCTGACGTTGGGGACCCTAGCGGCCGGCCTTGCCGGCATCTTTCAGGAGCGCTTGATTTTTCATTCAGAAACCAACCATTTTTGCCCGGTTGGTGCGGCGCGCCTTAGACTTTTCTGATGCGGAAGGTCAGGACACCGTCCGCTTCGACTTTGCCTTCCAGCGCGTCGCCGGTCTGCCGCAGCAGGTTGGGGATATCGATCGCGGTCAGCGGATCTGTGCATTCCGCCACGATCAGATCGCCGGTTTTCAGGCTCGACAGCATTTTGCGCACCCGCAGCGCCGGCAGCGGACATTTCAGGCCGCGCAGGTTCATGGACTTTTCGGTCATGACGGCATGGGCACCATGGACAGCTTTGGGTCGGTGGCCGGGATGGAAGCCTCGGGAAGCCCCAGCTCCTTGCGCACGATATTGGTGCCGCGCGTGAGCGCCACCATCTTGTAGAACGCGTGCATGCGGCTCATCGATTGGCGGCCGAAGCCGCAGTCGCTGGTCAGGATCAGCCGCTCCGGCTCGATAAATTGCAGCGCGCGGCGGATGAGATCGGCCACTTCCTCCGGCCGCTCCACTTGCAGCGTGCGGTGGCTGATGACGCCGAGCGCGATTTTCTTGTTCTTCGAAATCATGCTGCCGAAATGTTCGAGGTCCATGCCGCGGTTGAACGCGCCCTCGACCGTGAGCACGTCGCAGTCGATTTGGTCGAGATAAGGCAGCGCCGCCTTGTAGGACTGATCCTTGCTCGCCACCCGCTGCGCGGCCGGCGAGCCCCAGCAGGTGTGACACCAGACCTCGCATTTGCCGCGCAGGCCGGCCACCTCGACGTTGAACGCCTCCACCCATTGCTCCGGCTTGATCGGCTGCTTGGGGTCGGCGATCACTTGATGGATGGCCGGCTCTTCCACCTGCACGATCGGCGCGCCGGCGTCGGCGAGCGCGTGATATTCGCGGTTGAGCGCGGCGGAGAGGTCCATCAGCAGGTCGAGCCGATTCTTGTAGTGCTCGTTGGTGAGCATCAGTGCCAGGATCTGCGCCGAGATCGAGCCGATCTTCACCGGCCGGTCGGTCATCGGCGCGATTGCCTTATAGGCGCGATCGAGCTGCAGATCGGTAGCGCCGATCTTGGCCGTCACCGGCGGCGTCATGCGGGTCTCGATCACTTCCCACATCAAATCGCCCGGCCCCTTGTCGGCCATGAAGCCGGCGGGCGGCACCTCGACGCGCGGCGTGCCGATGCCGGCGACGCGTTCGGTGACGTAGCTCACCCAGGCCCGCCCGGCGACGTCGTCGTCGAGTCTTGTGTCGCCGTCGACGAAAATATCGATGCCGGCGCGGTGCTGCGCCGCTACGTGGCAGGCCAGGCAGTCGAAATGCTGCTCGCGATAGGCCAGCCGGGAAAAGCCCTGCGCCAGCGCAATGCCGCGCAGGTTTTCGGTGTACCAGCTCGGGCGCGGCAGCGCGCCCGTGGTGGTGGTGAGAAGAGCCTTGTCCTTTGTGGCCGTAAACACGCGTTCCACCCCGATTTCATTGCGCGAAAAGCCGCGCTGCGCTGTTACCTTTGTTGGGGTAGACTGAATATTCTGGGCGTATCAAGGTCAAGCACGGCAAAATGGCTGCGGTGTCCGAAACAATACAGACGATTACACGGCTGACGCCGGTGGCCGAAGTGCTGGCGACGGTCGCCGCCGAGGTCAAGCCGGTCATCCCGCGCACGCTCGATGTGGCTGCCGCCGCGGGACGCACGCTCGCTGCCGACGCGGTGGCGCCGGCGCGCCCGAGTGCGGCGCTGGCCTTGCAGGACGGCTGGGCGCTTGCCGCGGACGACACTTTGGGCGCCGGCGGTTATGCGCCGGTGCGGCTTCTGCTTACCCCACAGCGGGTTGAGGCAGGACAGGTGATGCCAGCCGGCACCGATTGCGTGGCGCCGTTCGACGCGGTGCGGGTTAGCAAGGACCGCGCCGAGGCGCTGGTCACCGTCAATCCGGGCGATGGCGTGCTGCACGCGGGCGGCGACAGCGATCCCGGCATTCCGCTGCGCCACGCCGGCGAGCGCCTGCGTATGACCGATCTTGCCGCGCTCGGCTGCACCGGCCGCGCGCGCGTCACCGTGCGCGAACCGCGCATTCGCGTGGTGCCGCTGCGCGGCAACGGCATCATCGCCGCCGCCGCACGTCTGCTGGCGAGCGATATCGAACGGCGTGGCGGTGCGGTGCGGCTTGACGACGCCGGCCGCGACCTCGACGTCGTGCTGGCGGCGGAAGGCGCCGATGCCATCGTGGCGATCGGCGGCACCGGCAGCGGCCGCAACGACTTAAGCGTGCAGATTCTCGCGCGTGAAGGCCGGCTCGCCGTGCACGGCATCGCGCTGACGCCCGGCGAGACCGCCGCGTTCGGCTTTGCCGGGACGCGCCCGGTCTTGTTGCTGCCGGGACGGCTGGACGCGGCGCTCAGCGTGTGGCTGGTGGTCGGGCGGCGCATGCTGGAACGGCTGGCGGCGACCAAAACCGGCGAACATGAACCGGCCGAGACGTTGACGCTGGCGCGCAAGGTCGCCTCCACGGTGGGCTTGGCCGAACTCGTGCCGGTGCGGCGCGATGCTGGTGCAGCGGTGCCGCTGGCGACCAAATATCTGCCATTGTCGTCGCTGGCGCGCTCCGACGGTTGGATCCTGGTGCCAGCCGACAGCGAGGGCTATGCCGCCGGCGCGCCGGTCGAGGTGAGGCCGTGGCCGTGAGAAATGTAATATGAGCGAGACGCGCATCGCCCGGCCGGACGCCGATGCTGAATTGCTGGCGCGCGTGCGCGCGGCCGCGCGCCAGGAGCAATTCCTCGAAGTGGTGTCGGCGGAGGAGGCGCGTACGCGCTTCGAGCGGCAGCTCGATCTCGCGCCGCTTGCGGCAGAGACCGCGGCGCTGGCCAGCGCGCTCACGCGCGTGCTGGCGCACGATGTGGTGGCGGCGGTCGATGCGCCGCCGTTCGACCGTTCTAATGTCGACGGTTTCGCACTGCGCGCCGCCGATACGGTCGGCGCCGGCGACGCGGCACCTAAGATTTTTCGGCTCAATGCCGAGGTGATCGCCTGCGGCGATGCGCCGGAGCTGGAGGTTGCGCCCGGCACCGCCACCACCATCGCCACCGGCGGCGTGATCCCGCGCGGCGCCGACGCGGCGGTCATGATAGAGCATACCGAACTCATCGCCGGCGGCGCGCCCTGCATCGAGCTGCGCCGCGCCGCCGCGCCCGGGCAATTCGTGTCTTACGCCGGCTCCGACATTGCGCGCGGCGAGACGCTGCTGCGACGCGGCACCCGCATCGGCTCGCGCGAGATCGGCATGCTGGCGGCCTGCGGGCTGAACCAAGTCGACGTGGTGCGGCGGCCGAAAGTGGCGGTACTGTCGACCGGCGACGAACTGGTGGCGCCGGGCACGGCGCTCAAGCCGGCCGGCGTTTACGACAGCAATGGCGCCATCATCGCTGCGGCCGTAACGGAAGCCGGCGGCGAGCCGCTTCGCCTTGGCGCTTATCCCGACGACGCGGCGGCGCTGGAAAAGGCGGTGCGTGAAGCGCTGGCGGAAAGCGACATGGTGGTGCTCTCCGGCGGCACCTCGAAAGGTGCCGGCGACCTGTCGCACGCGATCGTGTCACGGCTCGGCAAACCCGGCATCCTGGTGCACGGCGTTGCGCTCAAGCCGGGCAAGCCGCTTTGCCTCGGCGCGATCGGCAACAAGCCGATCGTAGTGCTGCCCGGCTTCCCGACCTCGGCGATTTTCACTTTCCACGCTTTCGTCGCACCGGTGATCCGCGCGCTCGCCGGCCTGCCGCCGGAAGCCGCCCAGACGCTCAGCGCCCGTGTGCCGGTGCGGGTGGCGTCGGAATTGGGCCGCAAGGAATTCGTGCTGGTGTCGTTGATCGAAAGCGCGGACGGCCCGGTCGCGTTTCCGACCGGCAAAGGTTCCGGCTCGGTGACCAGCTTTTCGCAGGCCGACGGATTTATCGAGATCGACGCGCTCGCTTCCGCGCTCGACGCCGATAGCCAGGCGCAGGTGACCCTGATCGGCAGCGCCGCTAAAGCGCCCGATCTGGTCATCATGGGCAGCCATGATTTGGCGCTTGATGTGGTGGTGGGGGCGCTGGCTGAGCGCGGCTTTTCCGCACGCACGTTGGCAGTCGGCAGCCTCGGCGGCGTGGCGGCGGCGAGCCGCGGCGAATGCGACATCGCGCCGGTGCATCTGATCGATCCGGTCAGCGGTGAGTACAATGTGCATCTGGCAACGCCGGGTTTGCGCCTGGTGCGCGGTTGGCAGCGCATGCAGGGCATCCTGTTCCGACCCGGCGACAAGCGTTGCGAAGGCCGCAGCGCGCAGGAAGCGCTCAAAACCGTGCTGGCCGATAGCGCCGCGCTGATGGTCAACCGCAATGCCGGCGCCGGCACGCGCGTGCTGATCGATAAGTTGCTCGCCGGCAGCAAGCCGCCTGGCTACGCCAACCAGCCGAAATCCCATAACGCGGTCGCCGCCGCGATTGCACAAAGGCGCGCCGACTGGGGCCTCGCCATCGAACCGGTGGCGAAACTCTACGGACTCGGTTTCCTGCCGGTCGCGCCGGAACATTACGACTTCCTGCTGGTTGAAGCCCGCGCAGAGCGGCCGGCGGTGCGGGCCTTCCTGGCGGCGCTCAACGAACCTGCGACACGAGAACGCATCGCCGCCCTCGGCATGCGCCCCGCTGATGGCTAAGTTCCGTCCTATGCAGCGCGTGGTCCGGACCGGCATCATGAAATTGTGGATTGAACGCTGTTGCGTCGCGCTGCTGCTGCTGCCGCTCGGCTTCGACGTGGCGCGGGCGCAATTGCGCGGCCATGGCGGCCCGGTGCGCGCGCTGGCGATCTCGCCTGACGGCAGCCATGCCGTCTCCGGCAGCTTCGACACTTCGGCGGTCCGCTGGTCGTTGACGCGCAATGTGGCCGAGCAGGTGATGCGCTTCCACGACAATGCGGTGAACGCGGTGGCCTGGCTCAAGGACGGCCGCATCGTCACCGCCGGCGCCGACGCCCATATCGCGATCTGGACGCAAGGCAAGTCCGAACCCGACAAGGTGCTCGACGGCCACACCGGTCCGATCGCCGCGCTGGCCGTCTCGCCGGACGGCTCAACGCTTGCTTCGGCGTCGTGGGATCACACCGTCCGGCTGTGGCCGCTCAACGGCGGCGCGCCGCGCGTGCTGGAAGGCAACAGCCAGAACGTCAACGGCGTTGCCTTTTCGCCCGATGGCAGCGACCTGGTGAGCGCAGGTTACGACGCCACTTTGCGCATCTGGCACCTCAACAACGGCGGCGTAATCGTGCGCAACTTGCCGACCCCGCTCAATTCCGTCGCCATCGCGCCCGACGGCGAGATTGTCGCGGCCGGTGCCGACGGCAAGGTCTATTTTTTGTCGCCGCAGGGCGAGGTGCTCGGTGATTTGCAGGCCTCCGCCACCCCGATCATCGCGGTGGCGATTTCGCGCGACGGGAAGTTGGTGGCGGCGGCAGGTGTGCGCGGCTCGGTAGCGGTGATCGAACGCAAGGCCCGCAAGCTGGAACACACTTTGGTCGGTCCCGGCCTGCCGGTGTGGTCGGTAGCGTTTTTTCCCGACAGCCGCACATTATTGACCGGCGGTACCGACCGCACTATCCGCCGCTGGGATGCGGTGAGCGGCGATCCGATCGGCTCGGCGGTGGTGGGCGCGCCCGACGATCCGCTGGCGCCCTACGCCGGCGATCCCGGCGCGCAAGTGTTCCGCGCTTGCGTCGCCTGCCACACGCTCTCGCCCGGCGAAGGCAACAAGGCCGGCCCGAGTCTGGCCGGCATTTTCGGCCGCAGAATCGCAACGCTGCCGGGCTACCGCTATTCGGACGCGCTCAAGCACATGAACATCGTGTGGACGCCGGAGACGGTGGCGAAAATGTTCGAAGTCGGCCCCATGACCTACACGCCCGGCACCAAGATGCCGGAGCAGAGGATCGGCTCGGCCGAGGACCGCAAGGCGCTGGTGGAGTTTCTGGCGAAGGCGGCGATGAAGAAGTGACTCAGCTCTCGCCCTTCTGCTCCTGTTCGCGCTCGCGCAAGTAATCTTCGGTGGTGCGTACCGCCGGGCGTTTGGGCCCAGCAAACGGATCGAATTTCTCCGCCGCCATCGCCTCAACCCGGCAGTCGGCGCACATCTTGATGACGTCAAGCCGCTGCTTGGAGTTCTTGAACATCCAGTGCTGGCCTTCGAGCTTGGCGGCCACGCGCTCGACCGAGCTTTTGATACCGAAAGGCTTGCCGCAGCGGATGCACGCGAACGGTTCTTCTTGCTTGACGATGCGGGCCGACGCCGTGGCGGCACGGAAATCGATTTGCGGCTTGAGACCGATGACTTTTTCCGGGCAGGTCGTCTTGCACAGTCCGCATTGCACGCAGGCGTCTTCGGCGAAACGCAGCATCGGCTTTTCGGGATCGCCCGACAGCGCGCCGGTCGGGCAGGCCGAGACGCAAGCTAGGCACAGCGTACAGCCCTCGACCTTGACCTCGACGCTGCCGAACGGCGCGCCGTTCGGCAGCGGCACGATATCGACCGGGTGAGGCGCCACCGCGTGCAACTCGCGCAAAGCATGGCGCATCACGTCGCGCTTGAGGCCGGCGGCGGCGAAAGTCGCCGGCTTGGCCGCAGCCGCCATGGCTGAGATCGCGCGCAAGTGCTGCCCCAGCGCGTCCGGATCGTCGGTCGCAATCGACGCAACGCGGCTGCCTGCAAAGCCGAGGCCGGAAAGGATCGGCTCGGCCAGTGCGACGGTCTGCGCGAGGCCGGCGACGTCGTGGCGCGGCTTGGCGCGGATGAGGAAGCGCAGCGCCGAAGCGCCATAGGCAAACGCCGCCGCCACCGCTTCCAGTCCGACTTGCGTGACCTCGTTGACTTGCATCGGCAGCACGTTTGCCGGCAGTCCATCGCCGTGGCGGGCGAGCGCGTCGATCAATTCGCCGCCGTGCTCGGTGTCGTGCAACAGCACCACCGCCTGCTTGCCGCCGGCTTCGCGATAGGCGCCGAGCAGCGCGCGCAGTTTGTGCAACAGCGCATCGGACGGCGGCAAGGCATAGGCCGCCGCGCCGGTCGGGCAGGCCGCGGCGCATTGCCCGCAGCCGGCGCAAATCTGCGCGTCGATCGCGACATGATCGCCGGCCGGCTCGATCGCGCCGGTCGGGCAGAGATCCAGGCAGCGGCGGCAGCCGACGATCTTAGAGCGCGAATGTGCGCACAGTTCTTCGGTAAAGGTGATGTAGCGCGGCTTGTCGAATGAGCCAGTGAGATCGCGCGCCTTGAGCACTGCGCGCAGCACGGCGGCGGGATCGCCCGGGTCGGCGCGCAAATATCCGTCACGCAGATCGGCGGCCGGGAATAGCGAGGCGCCGCCCGAAAGGTCGATCATGATGTCGCAGCGCGACACCGCGCCGTTGCGCGCCGGCCCGAATTCGAGCGCGCCGCGCGAGGATGGGTTCGGCGCGGCATAGTTGTCGACCGTCAATTCGAAGGCGCCGAGATAGCCTTTGGCCTGCCGGATGCTGCCCTTCACCACCGGGAAGTCGGTCACCCGCAGCGGCGCCATGCCGCCGGGCGGCTTGATCAGCACAGTGACGTCGAGATGCTCTTTCAACAGATGGGCGGCTTCGATCGCCTGTTCGTCCTTGCCGTAAATGAGCGTCACGCCCTCGCTGCTCAGCGGCACGAAGGCGACGTCCGGCGCCGGCTCCGCACTGGCTGCGATCAGCGCCGCCATTTTCGGGCCGGCCGCGCTGGCATCCTTCGACCAGCCGGCGGTCTCGCGAATATTGACGAAGCTCAGCTCCGCCGCGCCCTTGATCTCGTCGGCGACCTCGCCAAACAGCGGTGCTTCCTGCGTGCAGGCGACCGTGATCGGCTCGCCGCCGGCGGCCACTTTGCGAAAGCGCTCGAGTTCGGCGCGGCAAAACTGGCGGCCTTCGATGACATTGGCGCCGCGGCAGACGCGCGCCACCGCCTTGCCATCGAGCGGCATCGTGTCTTCGCAGGAGCAGATCAGGATATGACGCGGCCGTTCGGCCATCGGGCTCGCTAACCTTTTCGCTTGGCCCCGCGGTTAGAAGGCCTATCGCCGCCTTCGGCGCCCCTTCGTTCAAATCCACGCGGCCGCGGGACTGGCCTCGGGACCTTCTCAAGCGTAATTATAGGTGTTCAAACAAGAAAGTAACAGCGAGGAACAATGCCGCAGGAGACGCGGGCCCGCCCACTGACGGGCGAATTGACGCTGCCGCCGCCATTCACGCTGGTTCGCTTGCGCGAATTGGGCGATGCCTTCGCGCATGCAGCATCGATCGCGCCCGCGCAGGGTGCCGGTACGCTGGTCTATGTCGGACGTTTCGACGTCGCCGAATTCGCCGTCGTGCTGGAACCCGACGAGCCGTTGGCGCAGGCGCGGCGCGCGTTTTACGCCGGCATGACGGCGCTGGCCGACGCGCTCACCGCCCACGCACAACCGGAAACCGCCATCGCCATCGATTGGCCGGATTCGATTTTGATCAATCACGGCATGGTGGGCGGCGGCCGCCTGGCCTGGCCGAAGGGAACGCCGGAGGGCGAAACGCCGCCGTGGCTGGTGTTCGGCGCAATGATCCGAATGTTCTCGATGACCGGTGTCGAGCCGGGCCTCAATCCGCTGGTCACCGCGCTGGAAGAGGAAGGCTTCACCGATGCGATGTCCGACAATGTGCTGGGAAGCTTCGCGCGCAATTTCATGGTCGCCATCGATGCCTGGCAGGAGCACGGCTTCGCCGCGGTGGCGCGCAGCTATCTGGAGCGGCTGCCGGGCG
Source organism: uncultured Alphaproteobacteria bacterium (assembly GCA_963739825.1). Classification (GTDB taxonomy): domain Bacteria; phylum Pseudomonadota; class Alphaproteobacteria; order Rhizobiales; family Xanthobacteraceae; genus Pseudolabrys. Next base: position 292,956 of record CAVUBU010000001.1, on the reverse strand, counting down.
AAAAGGGCCTGCGCTATTCAATCGACGACAACGGCGATCTGCTGATCCGCCGCATGGGCAAGGCCGAAGTTGAGCGCAAGGAATTGCTGGCGCGGCTGGCCAAGCCTGCCTGGTTCGATCCGGCGAACAAGGCACCGCGCACATGAAGCTGTTGCGCACCCTACGGCTCGATCCTTCCGACACCTTCGTGTTCGAGAAGGCGGCCGCGCCGGGCGAGTGGGCGGTGTCCGGCGCCTTCGTGTTCTGGCAGCGCGATCTGGCGGCGCTGGAGGGCAAGGCGCGCTCGGCGTTTCGCGGCGGCTTCCTCGGCGTCGGCTCGCTCGGCTGGTCGACGCTGGTGCAGATCGTGGAAGCGAGCGATGCCGACCGCGCCAATGTGGTGGAGGTGCTGGCGCAGCAATTGATCCATCATTTCGGCGCGCCCGATCTGCCGGCGGCGACCGCCGCGGCGGAAGAAGAAGTCGCCTTCGCCGAGTCGCTGTGCAGCCAGCCGCAGGATACGCTGATCGCCGTGCATCGCACCTTCGATAATGGCGAGGTGCGCGAGACGTTTCGCACGCTGCGTCCACGCGACGGCGCCAAGCCGGCGCGGGCGTTCTCTTTCCTCGAAGTCGAGGGCGAGGACGACGGTGAGCCGGCCGAAACAGTCGATCTCGTCGGCTTGGCCGACCGGGAAGCGCAAATGAACGAAGCCACCCAACCGTTCGTCCCCGCGCAAGCGGGGACCCAGGAGCTAAACTCGTTGAATTCGAGGAAAAGCTGGATTCCCGCTTGCGCGGGAACGAGCGGAGTGCGGCGAGCCCGGCAATGAACGATTTCTGGATTTCCTGCGGCCATCATCTGCTCGACCGCGACGAGGGCGGCGGGCTGCTCGTGACCGACGATTTCCTGAAAGTCTATCTGGCGCGCCCGGAGCTGATCCCGCCGCCGGAGGCATGCGCGGTCGAAAAAACACTGCACGGCGCGCTGCTCACCGATCCGCGCATGGCGGTAGCCGCGTCCGACATCGCGGCCATCGCCGATGCCGATGCGCGCGAAAACTGGCAATTGCTGATCGCTTTCCGCGACCACCTGCTGCGCCATAAGACGCTGGAAGCCGCCTATGCCGCGCTGGTGCGTAGCGGACCCGGCAATACGCCGCCGCTGTTCGTCAGCCAGCTTGTGCATGTGATCCTGCGCAACGCGCTCGACGGCGTGACCGACGCGCGCGTGGTGCGCGCCGCCGAACTGTTCTTCCGGACCCAGCGCGTCACCATGCATGAAGGCTCGCTGCTGGTTGCCGATGAGGAGACCATCGGCGGCGTCAATACCGCGCCGGTGACGCCGCTGGTCTCGATGCTCGGAATTCCGGCCGAAGCCGAGATCGACGTCCTCAACGACGACAACGTCGAAAGCTATTGGGAGCGCAGCGACCAATTCGACATGGCGCTCGATCTGACCGGCGGGCGCGCCGGGCTTGCCGCGCTGGCCGAGGCGATGCGGCTCTGGATCGCCCATGTGCTCGGCGTCGAAGTGGCGATCGAGCCGCTCAAGGAGCTGCGCGAAGCACCGCTCACCTGGTATGTCGGGCTCGACGCCGACGCCACCCGGATCGGCGACCTGTTGTGGAACGCGGAAGATATCGACGAGGCGGCGATGCGGCGGTGGTCGGCTTGTTCGCGCTCAATTTCCGCGATCCCTCGCTCATGTTGGACAAGGTCAAGGGCGAGCCGGTCTATCTGATCCTGGCGATGACGCCCGACAAGACCATCCGCATGAAGCCGCAGAACCTCATCAGCGGTCTGCCGATCCGGCATCTGGAAGCGGTCGGTTGAGCGGCGATCGTTGGACGCATGAATATGCTGCGATGCAGCGGCGTTGCGGCGCATTTGCCGCACGCTTTGCCGCAATAGTGATGGAATCCCATAGTTTCGTGCTATTGACCCATTCTTCGCTGCGGCGGTAATTTTCTTTCGAGTTGATCCGAAGAGAAAGATTTCGATGCGGGAACGCGGCCTGACCGAAGCCATTCGCGCCGCTGGCGGCGTCAGCGAGCTTGCGCGCCGGATCGGCATTTCCCAGCCGTCAGTCTCCAGCTGGATTCAGGTTCCGGCCGAGCGGGTGATCTCGGTCGAATCCGCCACCGGCGTCGCGCGCGACGTGCTGCGGCCGGACCTTTATGGCGCGAACGCGGCGGCCGACGAAGTCGACGAAGTCGATAATGCCCGCGCGCAGGAATATGCGCTGATCGCCGCGCTGCTCATGCGCGCACCGGATGCGCAGCTTCTGTCAAATCTTGCGGAACTGCGCGGCGACGCAAGTCCGCTCGGCTTGGCCCATGCCGCGCTCGCCGAGGCCGCCGGCCGCGCCGAGGTCGCAAACGTCGAACGCGAATATTTCGATCTGTTCATCGGCATCGGACGCGGGGAACTCTTGCCCTACGGCTCGTATTATCTGTCCGGGTTTCTGCAGGAGCGCCCACTGGCGCGGCTGCGCGACGATCTCGCAGCCATCGGTATCGCGCGCGCCGAAGGTGTGGTGGAGCCGGAGGATCACGCCGGAATCTTGTGCGAGATCATGTCGGGGCTGGCGAGCCGGCAATTGCCGGGGCCACCCGATTCCGATCGCCTGATCTTCGAAAAACACATGGCGCCCTGGATCGGCCGTTTCTTCGGCGATCTGGAAAACAGCCAGACAGCGGACTTCTATCGCCGGGTGGGAACGCTCGGCCGCACATTCATGGATATCGAAGCGGAAGCCTTCGACCTGCCGGCTTGAGCCGCGCGGATCGACACAACGAATACATGGAGGATACGACGATGAAACAAGACAAGACGAAGCTCGGCCGGCGCGAATTCCTGCGTGCGGTGGGTGCCGGCGCGGGTCTGGCAGTGGCCGCGGCCGCTCCGCTCGCCACCGAGGCCGCCGCTGCAACCGAATCGGACGCGGAGAAAAAGAAAGCCCGCTACAACCCGAATTCCGACGACGTGAAGAACTATTACCGCGTCAATCGCTACTAGGACGCTAGGGTAGAGCGGACCAGGTTGCGGCAAAATCGTTCGCGATGGCCGCAACGAGATCAGAGAAGTAGCCGATATGCCGGCCGACGCCGTAATGCCGATCAGCGTCGTCATCGAGCGGCGCGCAAGCAACAACCAATGGCAGGACCATGTGTGGCGGCCGATTGGGGTCTTGCCGCATGCCGCGTCGGAGCCCGGCAAGTTATTGGCGTCGGGCGCGGGCTTTGAGCAATATGAGGCCGGGACGCTGCAACTGGAGCTGTTCCGCCGCGAAACCGAGGGTTATCTGACCAACCTGTCGCAAACTCCGCCGGTCGTTTTCGTCGTCTTGCGGCGAGACGAGACCGGCGACGACCTGGAATTCAAGCCGTTCCTGGTGACGGTCTGTCCCTATGAAGCGATGGGCTACACAGCCGGCGGCGACGAGATCGTCGAAGGCGTGCCGATGCCGCTCGAAATCCGGGCCTGGGTCGGCGAGTTCGTCGCGCAACATCACGTCGATGAGCCATTCTTGAAGCGCAAGAACAAGAAACATCGCGACGATTACGGCGGCAAGCGGCCGGGAACCGCGCGCGAAAGAGGGGTCTCGTGAGCGAGGCGCCGACCGGAAGACTGGCCCGCTGGTCGCAGCGTAAAAGCGCCGCCCGGCGCGGCTCCGCTTTGCCCGCCGAATCCGACGTCGCGGCCGTGCCTCCTGCCGCCGACAGCGAGCAAGCCGCGCGCGACCCACATCAGGAAAAACCCGCAGCGCCACCCGCAAGTGCCGAAGCGCCGCCGGCCGCCGCCGAACCGCTCCCGCAACTGCCGCCGATTGAGGAACTCACGTTTCAATCGGATTTCACGGTGTTTATGGCCAAGAACGTGCCGGAAGCGCTCAAGCGCGCCGCGCTGCGCAAACTGTGGACGAGCGATCCCGTGCTCGCCAACCTCGACGGACTCAACGACTACTGCGAAGACCACCATCTGATCGATACGTCTATCACGCTCGATCAGACCAGCTACAAAGTCGGCAAAGGCTATTTCGACGAGGTCGAGGAGAAGCTGGCAAAACTCGACGACAAGCCGCCCGCGCACGCCGCCGAGAGGTCCGCAGAGAATTCCGAATCGCATGCAGCCGCCGGCAGCGGCGATGCAGGCAAACTAACGGTGAGCGAAAGTGACGCAGGCGGAGATGAACAACATACTGCGCCGCAGCAGGTGGCCGCCGCCGTGCCCGAGGATGCGACGCCGGAGCCTGACGAAGACGCTCCCGCCTAAGTCCTGCCCGCATGTTGCAGCGCAATAATAGTTTTTCTGCCTGAACCGATAAACATCTGGTGAAGTCCCTGAATACCATTGTGTATCCATAGGCTAGGGCTATACTTTCAAAACATTCAAAAAACGCAGCCAAAACGCGTCGAAGAAAATAAAAAAACAAAATAAGCGAGTTGTCGGGAGCACAGCGATCAATCCAGTTTTGCGGCCGTGAGCCGCGACCGTCACATGTGCAACCGTTCGCGCGGTAGCAGGATCACATCGGAGGACTGGCAATGCGCAAAGAGAAAAAAGAGTCGGGTGAACTCGATCGCCGTCGCTTGCTGACAGGGGCGGGCCTTGCCATTGGCGCGGCGGGAGCGGCCTTGGCGACCAAGGTCGAAGCCGCCGGCGGCGCGCGCGAGGAGAGCAAGCCGCAACATGCCGGCTATCGCGAAAGCGCGGACGTGCTGACCTACTACAAGCGCGCGCGCTTCTGATCGACACTTCGTGTTTTCGTTGTCCGGTGCGACGCACCGGGCCACAGCGGATCCCACTTCCAGGAGGGAAAGATGCTCAGGAGAAAATCGAACGGCACCACAAGGGGCACACGTCTGACGCAAGCGTTGGCGCCGGTTGCCGGCGGCGCGCTCGACCGCCGCAAATTCCTGGCGCGGTCCGGTCTGCTCACCGGCGGCGTAGCCTTGGCCAGCGTGTTGCCGATCGGCGCGGTGCGTAAGGCCGATGCGGCCGCCGCAGGGCCGTTGTCGTCGGGCGCGACCCGCGTCAAATCCGTCTGCACGCATTGTTCGGTCGGCTGCACCGTCATCGCCGAAGTGAAGAACGGCGTCTGGGTCGGTCAGGAGCCGGGCTGGGACAGTCCGTTCAACATGGGCTCGCACTGCGCCAAGGGCGCTTCGGTGCGCGAGCATGCCCACAACGAACGGCGGCTTAAATATCCGCTCAAGCTGGAGGGCGGCCAGTGGAAGCGCGTCCCTTGGGAACAGGCGATCAACGAAATCGGCGACAAGATGCTGGAGATACGCAAGGCATCCGGTCCCGATTCGGTCTACTGGCTCGGCTCGGCCAAGTTCAGCAACGAGCAGGCCTACCTGTTCCGCAAATTCTACGCGTTCTGGGGCTCCAACAACGGCGATCACCAGGCGCGCATCTGCCATTCCACCACGGTCGCGGGCGTCGCGAATACGTGGGGTTACGGCGCGATGACCAATTCCTACAACGACATGCACAATTCCAAGCTGATGATCCTGTTCGGCTCCAATCCGGCCGAGGCGCATCCGGTCGCCGTGCAGCACATCCTGCACGCCAAGGAAGCCAACAAATCGAAGCTGATCGTCTGCGATCCGCGCTTCACGCGCACTGCCGCGCACGCCGATGAGTTCGTGCGGTTCCGTCCGGGCACCGACGTCGCTTTGGTGTGGGGTATCCTCTACCACATCTTCAAGAACGGCTGGGAAGACAAGGAATATATCAAGCAGCGCGTCTATGGTCTCGACGAGACCAGGAAAGAAGTCATGAAGTGGACGCCGGAGGAGACCGAAAAGGTCACCGGTGTGCCTGGCGCGCAGGTCGAGCGCGTCGCCAAGATGATGCACGAACATAAGCCCGGCACCCTGGTCTGGTGCATGGGCGGCACCCAGCATACCAACGGCAACAACAACACCCGCGCCTACTGCGCATTGCAGCTCGCGCTCGGCAACATTGGCGTGCCAGGCGGCGGTGCCAACATCTTCCGCGGCCACGACAACGTGCAGGGCGCCACTGACGTGTGTCTGCTCGCCGACAGTCTGCCCGGCTATTACGGCCTGGCGGCCGGCTCGTGGAAGCACTGGGCGCGCGTATGGGACGTCGATTACGAATTCCTCAAGGGTCGCTTCGCAAGCCAGAAGCTGATGGAGAGCAAGGGCATCCCGGTGTCGCGCTGGATCGACGGCGTGCTCGAGAAGAAAGAGAATATCGACCAGCCCAACAACATCCGCGCGATGGTGTATTGGGGCCACGCAGTCAATTCGCAGACCCGTCTGCCCGAGATGAAGAAAGCGATGGAGAAGCTCGACCTGATGGTCGTAGTCGATCCGGTGCCGACCTTCGCCTCGATCATTCCCGATCGCAAGGACGGCATCTATGTGCTGCCGTCCACCACTCAGTTCGAGACCCGCGGCTCGGTCACCGCGTCGAACCGCTCGCTGCAATGGCGCGACCAGGTGTTCAAGCCATGGTTCGAGGCCAAGGTCGACCACGAGGTCCTGTATCTGCTCGCCAAGAAGTTCGGCTTCGAAAAGGAGATGTTCAAACACATCGAAGTCAAGAACAACGAGCCGGTGGTGGAAGACATCACCCGCGAATGGAACCGGGGCTCGTGGACCATCGGCTATACCGGCCAGTCGCCGGAACGGCTGAAGCTGCATATGGCCAACCAACAGACCTTCGATCCAACGACGCTGCTGGCCAAGGACGGCCCTTGCAAGGGCGAATATTACGGACTGCCGTGGCCGTGCTGGGGCACCCCGGAGTTGAAACATCCGGGCACGCCGATCCTGTACGACACCTCCAAGCCGGTGGCGGAAGGCGGACTCACCTTCCGCGCTCGCTACGGCGTGGCGCACAACGGGGTCAGCATACTGGCCGACGGCTCCTATTCGAAGGACTCGGAGCTCAAGGACGGCTACCCCGAGTTCACCATGGCCATGCTCAAGAAGCTCGGCTGGGACGGCGACCTGACCGAGGCCGAAAAGGCGTCGATCGCCAAGGTGGCCGGCGACGGCACCAACTGGAAGACCGACTTGTCGGGCGGAATTCAGCGCGTGGCGATCAAGCACGGCTGCGCGCCGTTCGGAAACGCCAAGGCCCGCACCATCGTGTGGGAATTCCCGGATCCGACCCCGCTGCACCGCGAACCGCTCTACACGCCGCGGCGCGATCTGGTGGCGAAGTATCCGACCTATACCGATCGCAAGGCCTGGCGCCTGCCGACCTTGTACGCTTCGATCCAGAAGGTCGACCACTCCAAGAACTTCCCGACCATCCTCACCTCCGGCCGTCTGGTCGAATACGAGGGCGGCGGCGACGAGTCGCGTTCCAACAAGTGGCTCGCCGAGCTGCAGCAGGAAATGTTCTGCGAGGTCAATCCCGCCGATGCCGGCAAGATGAGCATCAAGGACGGCAGCAACATGTGGCTGCACAGCCCGGAGGGCGGCAAGGTGCTGGTGAAGGCGCTGGTGACCGAACGCGTCGCCGCCGGCGTCGTGTTCATGCCGTTCCACTTCGGCGGCTTCTGGCAAGGCAAGGATCTGCGCTCGAAATATCCGAAGGGCAGCGACCCCATTGTGTTGGGCGAAGCTTCGAACATGTGCGGGACCTACGGCTACGACTCGGTCACGCAGATGCAGGAAACCAAAGTCACCCTGTGCCGCATCGAGGCGGCCTAAGGCGCCGGTAAGGGAGAATTGACATGGCTCGAATGAAATTCCTTTGCGACGCCGACCGTTGCATCGAGTGCAACGCTTGCGTCACCGCCTGCAAGAACGAGCACGAGGTGCCTTGGGGCATCAACCGCCGGCGCGTCGTCACGCTCAATGATGGCAAGCCCGGCGAACGCTCGATTTCCATGGCCTGCATGCACTGCACCGACGCGCCTTGCGCTGCGGTATGTCCGACCAACGTGTTCTACACCACGGCGGATGCGGTGGTGCTGCACAACAAGGATTTGTGCATCGGCTGCGGGTACTGCTTCTATGCCTGCCCGTTCGGCGCTCCGCAGTATCCGCAGGTCGGCAACTTTGGCTCGCGCGGCAAGATGGACAAATGCACGTTCTGCGCCGGCGGACCGGAAGCCGACGGCAGCAAGGAAGAGTACGAGAAATACGGCGCCAACCGGCTGGCCGAAGGCAAGCTGCCGCTCTGCGCCGAAATGTGCTCGACCAAGTCGCTGCTGGCCGGTGACGGCGACGTCATCGCCAAGATCTACAAGGAGCGCGTGGCCAAGCGCGGCTATGGCTCCGGCGCCTGGGGCTGGCAGACCGCCTATCGCGAATCGATCGCGACCTGATTGCATGACGGCGGTGCGGGCATGTAATTCCGCACCGCCGATTTCGCCAACAAAAACTTGATCAAAAAGGGGAGAGGATGCCATGGCGAAACTTTTGAGCCAGGTCCGCTTCATCGCCGGCGCACTCGCACTGGCGTTTATTGTCGCGGTCGCCACGCCCGCGCCGGTTTCCGCGCAAGGCGGTCCGACGGCGGCCACCAGCGAGCAGCAGCTTTTGCAGAAGCTGCAAGGCGGCGTGATCGCGGGCCAGGTGAGCATTCCGGACAAGAAGGCCGCCAACCTAATCCACCCGGCCGGCCGCGATTGGCGCGAATTCCACACCGTCACGCTGCGATGGATCGGCGGCCTTGCCATGCTCGGCATCCTGGCGGTGCTCGCCCTCTATTATATGTGGCGCGGGACTATGCGCCTCGAGCATGGCCGGTCAGGACGCACCATTTTGCGTTTCAACGTGTTCGAGCGTTTTGTGCACTGGCTGACCGCGGTCAGCTTCGTCATCCTCGCGATCACCGGCCTCAACATCACCTTCGGCCGCAGTCTGATTTTGCCGTGGCTGGGCGCTTCGGCGTTCAGCACCTGGTCGGAATGGGCGAAGTATTCGCATAACTATGTCAGCTTCGCCTTCACCGTTGGCGTCGTGCTGATGTTCCTGATTTGGGTCGCGAACAATATTCCGACCGGCGCCGACGTTGAATGGTTCAAAGGCGGCGGCGGCATGTTCGGCGGCAAGGAGCCGCCCGCCGACAAGTTCAATGGCGGCGAAAAGCTGATCTTCTGGATCGCGATGATCGGCGGCAGCCTGGTGATCGCGAGCGGTTTTGTGCTGCTGTTCCCGTTCTACGGCACCAGCGTTTCCGGCATGCAATTGGCCGAGATCGTGCACAGTGTCGTGGCGGTGCTCTATGTCGCCGCCATGTTCACCCATATTTATATGGGCACGATCGGCGTGGAAGGCGCCTTCGAGGCGATGGCTGAAGGCACCGTCGACGCCAACTGGGCCAAGGAGCGCCATAGCCTCTGGTATGAGGAGGAAATGCAGTCCGGCGCTGGCAAAGCCCAGGCGATGCGGCCGGCCGAATAACCGGCATCCTTTTCGGCGATGAAAAACGCCCGGCCTTGCGGCCGGGCGTTTTGCTATAAGGAGGCCATGCGCATCATCGGTCTCGCCGGCTGGAGCGGGTCGGGCAAAACAACGCTGATTACCAAGCTCTTACCGTGCCTGATCGCGCGCGGCATAACCGTGTCCACGCTCAAGCACGCCCACCACGGTTTCGATCTCGATCAACCCGGCAAGGACAGTTTTTTCCACCGCGCCGCCGGCGCCACCGAGGTGATCATCTCGTCGGCCAAACGCTGGGCTATCCTGCACGAATTGCGCGAGCAGTCGGAATGGGATTTGCCCGGCCTGGTCGGCAAGATGTCGCCGGTCGATCTGGTGCTGGTCGAAGGCTTCAAGCGCGATGCCTTCCCCAAGCTCGAAATCCACCGGATCGCCAATGGCAAGCCGCTGATCCACCCGCAAGACCCGCATATTATTGCGGTGGCGTCCGATACGGCGCTGCCGGCAGCGCGGGTCCCGGTGGTCGATCTCAACGACATCGAGCAAATCGCCGATCTCCTGCTCAAGCACGCGGTGCCGATCGGCGACACCGGTCGGGGGGAATGATGGCGCAGCTCACCGACGACTGTTTCGCGTTTTCCGGTCCGCTGTTGCCGCTGGGCGAGATGGAGCGGCTGATTGGCGAGCGCGTCATGCCGGTCGCCGAGACCGAGCGTGTGGGCTTGCGCGGCGCGCACGGCCGTGCCGTTGTCGTCGACGTGAAGGCGCCGGTTGATCTGCCGCCGTTCGATAATTCGGCGGTGGACGGCTATGCCGTGCGCCACGCCGATTTGCAACGTGACGGCGACACCAAGCTGGTCATCGCCGGCCGGCTGACCGCCGGTGCACGCGCCGATAGGGCGCTCAAGCCCGGCCAAGCCATCCGGATTTTCACCGGTGCCGCCATGCCGGCCGGCGCCGATACCGTGTTCATGCAGGAAGACGTGACGGTCGACGGCGACCATGTGGTCGTGCCGAAGGGCCTAAAGGTCGGCGCCAACCGCAGGCTTGCCGGCGAGGATGCAGCGGCGGGTCACGTGGCGCTGGCGGCCGGCACCGTGCTGGAGCCGCAGCACATCGCGCTTGCCGCCGCGCTCGGCATCACCGAGATCGCGGTGCGGCGGCGGCTCAAGGTGGCGATTTTCTCGACCGGCGACGAGGTGGTGGAGCCGGGTGCAGCCCGCAGCGGGGCTGCGATCTACGACGCCAATCGTTATCTGCTGAGCGAATTGCTGACGCGGCTCGGCGCGCTGGTGACCGATCTCGGCATTCTCGCCGATGATCCGGATGTGTTAGCGCGCGCCTTGCAAGCGGCCGCTGCCGGCCACGATCTGGTGGTCACCTCGGGCGGCGTTTCCACCGGCGAAGCCGATCACGTGCGCAGCGCGGTCGAGCGCATCGGCAGTCTGGTGTTCTGGCGCGTCGCCATCAAACCGGGCCGGCCGGTGGCGATGGGCGTCATCCGCGACGCGGCCGGGCAAAGCGCGGCTTTCGTTGGGCTGCCGGGCAATCCGGTGGCGGTGTTCGTCACCTTCGTGCGCGTCGTGAAACCGCTGCTGCGGCGGCTTTCCGGCGCGCAGCCGCAAAGGCTCACGCCGCTGCCGGTACGCGCCGCCTTCGCCTACAAGAAGAAGAAAGACCGCCGCGAATATGTGCGGGTGGCGCTGCGCCAGGGCAGCGACGGCGAAATCGAGGCGGTCAAGCATCCGCAGGATGGCGCCGGCATTCTGACGTCGCTGACGGAAACCGATGGCTTGCTGGAATTTCCCGAAGAGGTGACGGCGATCGAGCCGGGCGCCCGCGTCGGCTTCCTGTCCTACGCGGCGCTCATCGGCTGATCGTGAACGAACTCAGCCGAGCCGGACTGCGGACGTGCTGAACGCCTGGTCGACCGACTCCTGCATGCCGTTGAGCACGACGCCGCCGATCACCGCGATGATGACCGCCGCCACGCAGGCGATGATGAATGTTTTCATGGAATTAGCTCCTCTCCCAAAGGCCCCATAGCTTGCGACTATATCAGATATGGGCGGCGCGCGCGGCCGGTCAAGATTTCAAATGCCCGAATGCTGCAGCGCAACGCGCGCCGCGCGTTCGGCGTCCTCGGGCGTATTGACGTTAAGGAACGGATCGACCGGATCGACCGGCCAGTCGGCGACGGCGACGCCATGCCGCGCCGTCCACACCTCGATCTTGCGCAGGCCCTCCTCGACCAGCGCCTTACGCAAGCTCGCGCGCAGCGCCAGCGGCCACAGGCCCACCACCGGGTGGCGCCATTCGCCGGAGCGGGCACAGGCGAGCCCCACGCCGGCGCCCATTTGGCGGCGGGCCGCATGCAGCCGCTCCACCAGATCGTCGGGCAGGAACGGGCAGTCGCCCGGCACACTGAGCAGCCATTCGATGCCGTTGTTCTGGCCGGCAAGCCAATCGAGTCCGGCCAGGATGCCGGCGAGCGGGCCGGGGTAATCCGGCACATTGTCGGGCACGACCTCCACGCCGGTATCGGCAAAACGTTTGGGGTCGCCATTGGCGTTGATGATGAGGCCGGCGCATTGCCCAGACAGGGTCGCCAGCACGCGGTCGAGGATCGACACGCCGCCGATCTCGATGCGCGCCTTGTCGCCGCCGCCCATGCGACGCGCCAGGCCGCCGGCGAGCACCAGGCCGAGGGTGGGGGGAATGGGGGTATCAGGCATTGTCTTTCGTCATTCCGGGGCGCGAGCGAACCCGGAATCCACTAACGTTCACGGAACAAACATCTGGATTCCGGGTTCCGGCCTTCGGCCGGCCCCGGAATGACAGATAGGCTTCACTCATCATGCACCGCCGCCTTGCGCCGGTGCTTCGAACTCTCCTCTTTGACGAAGGCGAGGTCCTGATCGAACACGATGCGGTCCTCGCCGGCGAGCGCGACAAAGCGCTTACCGCGCGCGCGCCCGATCAATGTCAAATTCGCCTTGCGCGCCAGCTCGACGCCCCAGGCGGTGAAGCCGGAGCGCGAAATCAGGATCGGAATGCCCATGCGCACAGTCTTGATCACCATTTCCGAGGTCAGCCGACCGGTGGTGTAGAAAATCTTGTCGTGCGCGGGCACCTTCTCCTTGAACATCCAGCCGGCGATCTTGTCGACCGCGTTGTGGCGGCCGACATCTTCCATATAAACGAGCGGCTGGTCTTGCCTGGCCAGCACGCAACCGTGGATGGCGCCGGCTTCCAGATAAAGCGACGGCGTAGTGTTGATCTTGTTGGTCAGCGCGTAAAGCCACGAGGTGCGCAATTCGGCTTTCGGCAATGAGATGTTTTCCAGCGCCTCCATCAGGTCACCGAATACCGTGCCCTGCGCGCAGCCCGAGGTCTGTACCTTCTTTTTCAGCTTCTTTTCGTAATTGGTCTTGCGCTTGGTACGCACGACGACGACCGCCAATTCCTCGTCATAATCGACGCCGGTGACCACGTCGTCGGGCAACAGCATGTGCTGGTTGAGCAGATAACCGACGCCCAGATATTCCGGATAGTCGCCAATCGTCATGGCGGTGACGATCTCCTGCGAATTCAGGAAAATCGTCAGCGCGCGTTCGACCGTGACCGAGGTCTCGATTTTGGCGCCGGTCTGGTCGATGCCGCCGACGCGCTCTGTCAGCCGCGGATCGGATGGATTGGGCTGGATAATGTAGGCGTCGGTTTTCTTGTCCATGGGCAGCGACTATAGCAGAAATTTTGCCGTCCCCTGAAATCTGCCCACTTTAGTTGGGCAGCGGCGGCGTATTTGTCCATACGCGGCGCGGCAAAAATCGCAATCGTGGTTCCCAAGGCATGCGCCGCCGACTTAAGATGGGGCAACGACAATGAATTAGCCCGGGAGACGCCGTCCATGCTTCGCGCCACCAAAGACAAGATGCTGCCGACCACCATCACCGGCTCGCTGCCGCGCCCGAGCTGGTACACCCAGAATCTCGGCATGCGCAGCTTCCTCGACGCGATGGTGAACAACCAGTTCCGCGAGCAATATGTCGATACGGTCTCGATCTACCTGCACGAGCAGGAAATGGCCGGGCTCGACATCGTCACCGACGGCGATGCGCATTTTGATTCCGATGTCGGCGGCCAGAGCTGGACCAACTATCCGCCGCGCCATATGGGCGGCTTCGATAAAAATCCGCAGCCGACGCCGGCCGGCAAAGGCGGGCTCATGTTCCCGCCCGGTCATATCCTGCACGACTATCTGGAAGCGCGCGTCATGCCGGGCATCGTCGGCCCGGTCAGCCGCGGCGACCTGCAATACGCCGCCATGTGGAAGGTGGCGCAGCGCATGACCAAGAGGCCGGTCAAGTTCGGCACCATCGGCCCCGAGCTGGTCGCCTTCGCGGTGCAGGACAAGCACTACAAGTCGATCAAGGACCGCATTCTGGCGATCTCCGATGCCTTGAACGAAGAATTGCACACGCTCGCCGACGCCGGCTGCCCGGTCATCCAATTCGAAGAGCCGCAAATTCACATGCTGGCACTGCGCAAGGTCGTCGACGAGGTGATCAATCCGTCGTTCAGCGTCGAGGTGTTCAATCGCACGGTGAAGGGCCTGCGCGCCAAGACCGAGGTCTGGTGCCACACCTGCTGGGGTAATCCATCGCAGCAGCGCATGTTCAAAGAAGTGCAAAGCTACCAGCCCGCGCTGGAGATGCTGAACAAGGTCGACGCCGACGTGATCACCTTCGAGTCGGTCAGCGCCGGCGGCATGGACCTGGAAGCCTTCGGCAAGATCATCGCTTCCGACAAGAAAATTTGCATCGGCGTGATCGACCACCATTCGCTGCAGGTCGAGAAGCCGGAGGAGATCGCCGACCACCTCCGCCGCGCGCTCAAATACATTCCGGCCGAGCGGCTGGTGATCTCGTCCGACTGCGGCATGGGGCGCGAGGGCATGAGCCGCCGCCACGCCTACTACAAGGTCGTGTCGCTGGTGCTCGGCACCAACATGGTGCGCAAGGAGCTCGGCCTGCCGCTGGCCGAGTGCCTCGCCGCCGACGAACGCTATTCGTTGGTGGTGGGCGGCTGACGCGCCGAACAGCGTTACCGAAAGCTGAACGCGTGCATGGATAATTCTCCATGCGCTTTCGCGCGTTCTCAATCTGTCTGTGTTTATTATGGCACGTCGAGCCACAATGGTTTCCCGATGAAAACGCGGCAGATCGTCGTCATTGCTGTAGTGCTGATTGCCGGCGGCGCAAGTCTCACCGCCGTGCCGAAACGGCCCTTGACCGCCGAGCCGCAGGTGGCGGCGGCAGAAATCGATTTCGGGGTGTTGCACCGGCAGGCGAGCGACGCCCTCGACAGCCTTCGCCAGTTGCAGGTTCCGCAGCGGGCACCGGCCAGCGTTGCCGCGTTCTGATCCTTTCCGGTCGGTTACCCCGGCAAAAACGCCACTGCGCCGGTTTCCGGATCGACCAGCCGCTCCACCGGCGCGCCGTACAGCGCCTCGAGCTGCGCGCGTTCCAGCACCGTCTTGACCGGCCCTTCGGCAATACGCGTGCCTTCGCGCAAGAGATAGGCGCGGTCGGCGGCGCGTAGCGCGTGGTTGGGATCGTGGGTGGTGAACAGCACGCCATGGCCGGAGGCCGCCAAGGCGCGAATCTCATTCATCACCTTGCCCTGATTGCCGAAATCGAGGCTGGCCGTCGGCTCGTCCAGCACGATGAATTGCGGCTCCTGCGCCAGCGCGCGCGCGAGCAAGACAAGCTGCCGCTCGCCGCCGGAAATCATGGTGTAGGGCCGCAACGCCAGCGAGCCGATGCCGAAGCGCTCAAGTACGGCATGCGCCACTTCACGGTCACGCGCGCTCGGCCGGCTGAACAGGTTGCCATGCGCGGTGCGGCCCATCAGCACCACGGCCTCCACCGTGAAGGCAAACGTGCCGATATGCACCTGCGGCACATAGGCCACCGTGCGCGCCCGCTCGCGAATCGAATAGCGGGCGAGCGGTTTGCCGCCGAGCTGCACCTCGCCGGCCTTGGCCTTGATGAGGCCGAGCAGCGTCTTCAGCAGTGTGGTCTTGCCGCCGCCGTTGGGGCCGAGCAGCGCCAGCACTTCGCCGGTCGAGAACGCCACATTGAGGCCGCGGCCGACGGTGTGGTCGCTGTATCCGATGGTGAGGTTTTGGCCTTCGAGCCTCACGACCAGTTCCTCTGCATGCTGGCGAGCAGCCAGATGAAAAATGGCGTGCCAACTACGGCAGTTAGAATGCCGAGCGGGATTTCCACCTCGGCCGCGGTGCGCGCCAGCGTATCGATCACCAGCAGATAGCCGCCGCCCAGAATCGCCGCCGCCGGCAAAAGCCGCGCGAAATCGGGCCCGACCAGCGAGCGCGCCAGATGCGGCACTACCAGCCCGACCCAGCCGATGATGCCGGCGGTGGCGACGCTCGCCGACGTCACCAGAGTTGCGGCGGCGACGATCACGACCCGCAGCGGCCCGGTGGAAAGTCCAAGCGCGCGCGCTTCCTCCTCCGGCAGCGACATTGCGTTCATGCGCCAGCGCAGCGCGATCAGTACCGTCGCCCCGACAGCGATCGGGCCGAACAGCGGCAACAGATCGGAAACGCCAGTGGCGGAGAGGCTGCCGAGCAGCCAGAACGTCATGGCCGGCAATTGGTTGTAAGGGTCGGCGAGATATTTCACCAAGCCGACGCCGGCGCCGAGCAGCGCGCCCACCACCACGCCGGTCAGCACCAGCACCAGAACGGGGTCGCGCGAACGGACCGCCGAGCCGATCATGTAGACAGCGGCGACCGCGACCAGCCCGCCGGCGAAGGCGAAGGCCTGGATCGCGAATATGCCGAGCGAGAAATAAATCCCCAGCACGGCGCCGAGCGCGGCGCCCGACGAGGCGCCGAGAATGTCGGGCGACACCAGCGGATTGCGGAACAAGCCTTGGAACGCGGTACCGGCGACCGCCAGCGCCGCGCCGACCATGGCGGCGGCGAGCACGCGCGGGCCGCGCACCTGTAGGATTACGCTTTCCACCGCCGGCGACACGTCGGCGCGGTGACCGGACAGCTTCGCCAGCAGCACATTGACGAGATCGCCGAGCGACACCGGATAGCGCCCGACCGTGAACGCCAGCAGCAGGCCCGCGATCAGCACAAGGACCGCAATCGCCAGTCCGGGCAGGGCGGAGCGGGACAACTAGCCTCTCCCCGCCAGCACATGGTCGATCTGCGCGTCACCGGGTTTCACGTGATAGAACTTGAAATAAAAATCCCGCGTCAGCTCACGCAGGTCTTCCTTGAACAAATCCGGATAAAGGATTTTCCCCAGCCACCACAGCCCGATCAACCGGTTGACCGAGGGCGGGAAATCGACCCAGCCGAACGGCATTTTAGGCGACAGATGCACGCGGCCTTCGCGCACCGCCTTGACCGAGCCCCAAGCCGGATCGCCGCGTACATTGGCGGCGAAATCCTGATCGATGGTGACGATCACATCGGGATTCCATAGCAACACTTGTTCGATCGACACATTGGCAAGCCCGCCGTGATTTTCGCCGGCGACGTTCTTCGCCATCAGCTCGATGGTCTCCACATTGATCGAGCCGCCCAGCCCGGTCACCAGCCCGCGCGGTCCGCGCGCGTAATAAACGCGCGGGCGCTTTTCCGCCGGCACGAAGGCGATACGATTGGTGATGACGGAAAGCGTCATGTTGCAGTAGTCGGCGAAATCGGCGCCGTCGCCGGGCCGCCCGATCAGTCTGCCGAGCTTCTCATAGGTGGTCGACAGCGCAAGAAAACGGCCGTCGAGCAGCGCGTAAGGGATGCCGGTCTGCGCCTGCACGCGCTCGGCGAGCGAGACATAGGTCGCGCTGGTCGAGCCGATGTCGAGGATGAGATCGGGCTTGAGCGCGATCACCGTCTCTAGGTTGGCGGTATTGCCGCGCCCGGTGATGCGGCCGATCTCCGGCCGCGCGCAGATGGCAGGCAGCATATAGGCGCATTCCTCCGGCCGGTTGGCACGCGGCCAACCGAGCAGCAGTTCCGGCGCCAGCGTGTAAAGCAGGATGGCAGCCGGCGGGCCGGCGGGAAATACGCGGGTGACCTTGGCTGGCACCGGCAAAGCGCGGCCGCTGTCGTCGGTGACGGTGTCGGCGCGCGCTTGTCCAAGCCCTTGGCGCGGCGCCAGCAGCGCGGCGGAAGCTGTGGCGATGAGGGCGCGGCGGCTCAGCGGCATGACAGGCAACCAGCTTTCGACGGCAGCCAATACGGTCGCAGCGAGTTCTAGCGCAAACCGCGGCTTATTTCGCCACCGCTTTCTGGCACGCCGCCCACACCTTGGCGGGCGTTGCCGGCATGTCCATGTGGTCGGCGGCGCCGTTCGGAATCGCATGCGCAATGGCGTTCATCACTGCGGCGATCGCGGCGGTGGTGCCGGCCTCGCCGGTGCCCTTGACGCCGAGGCCGTTGCTGGTGGCCGGCACGGCGTGGGCCGCTTCGCGTAATTCGACGGGCATGGTGTGGGCATGCGGCATGCCGTAGTCCATGAACGATCCAGCCACCATTTGCCCGCTCACCGGGTCGTAGATCGCGTCTTCCATCAGCGCCTGGCCGAGGCCCTGCGCGATCGAGCCCTGAACCTGGCCTTCGACCACGATGGGGTCGAGCATGTTTCCGCAATCGTCCACCGCGGTATAGGTCACCAGCTCGACCGCGCCGGTGTCGGGATCGATCTCCACCTCGGCGATATGGCAGCCGTTGGGAAAGGTCAGCGGCGTGTCGAATTTGCCCTTGGTGTCGAGGTTTTCCGGGATTTCGCCGCGCGCCGCCATCTCCTTGGCGCGCTTGGCGGTCTCGAACAGCGAAATCTTGCGGTCGGTGCCGACCACCTCGAAATTTCCCTGCCGGTACTGAATGTCGGACTCGGAGGCTTCCAGCAGCGCGGAAGCGATTTTCGTTCCCTTCGCCAGCATCACCTCGGCCGTATGCACGATCGCATTGCCGGTGCACATCGCCGAGCGCGAGGCGACCGAGGCAAAGCCGGTCAGGCCTAAATTCGTGTCGCCGTGGCGGTGCTCGATTTTTCCCGCATCGATGCCGAGCTTGCCCGCCACCAGGCGGCCGAACACGGTGGCGTGGCTTTGCCCGGTCGATTGCACGTTGCAGCCGAGGATCAGTTTGTCGTCGCCGGGAAAACTGAGCGAGGCCGTTTCGGTCGGCAGCGCGCCGGCATGTTCCAGCATGCAGGACACGCCGATGCCGCGATATTTCTTGCGCTTGGCCGCTTCGCGCTTGCGCTTGTTGAATTGGTCGTAGTCGGCGAGCTTGAGCGCCTTGTCCACGATGCCCGGGAAGTCGCCGCTGTCGTAGGTGTTGATCGGCGTTTTGAACGGCATGGCGGAGGCCGGAATAAGATTCTTTTTGCGCAGCCGCACCGCGTCGATGCCGGTGACGCGCGCGGCTTCCTCGACCACGCGCTCGAGCGCGTAATTGGCTTCCGGGCGTCCGGCGCCGCGATAGGGGCCGATCGGGATTTTATTGCTGAAGTAGCAGGCCGACGACACGTCGACTTTTGCAATCCGGTACATGCCGGGCAGGCAGCGCGCGAAATTATTGGTGTTGAGCCCGATGCCGGCCGTGCTCACATAGGCGCCCTGATTGCACAGGTGCCGCATGCGCAAGCGCCAGGAATTTTCCCTTCTCGTCGAGCGCGAGCTCGGCGTGGGTGACGGTATCGCGCGCCTGGATGTCGGTGATGAAAGCTTCCGAGCGCGTCGACTGCCAATGCACCGGCCGCGAAAGCTTGCGCGCGGCAACGAGCAGCGCCGGATATTCCGGATAGACCGTCGTCTTCATGCCGAAGGCGCCGCCGACGTCGCCGGTGATCACGCGCAGCTTCTCGTTCGGCACGCCCATGATAGCGGCGCCCAGGGCGCGCAGCGAATCGGCGCCCTGCGAGCAGGCGTAGAGCGTGTAGCTCTCGGTCGCGGCATCGTAGACGCCGGTGGCGCCGCGCGTTTCGAGCGAGGCCACCGCCATGCGCTGATTGGTGACGGTGACGCGCGCCACATGGGTGGCTTTGGCGATAATGTCGGCGACGTCACCGGCGTTCTGCTCGTCGGCCACCGGCCCGGGCCAATCGACGCAGAGATTGCCGGGCGCCTCCGGGAAGAGCACCGTTTCCGCCTTCATGGCCGTTTCGAGATCGACGACCGCCGGCAATTCCTCATAGTCGACCGCGACCAGCTCGGCGGCGTCCTGCGCAGCGGCGCGGGTTTCCGCCACCACCATCGCCACCGGTTCGCCGCCATGCATCACCTTGTCGCCGGCAAGCGACAGGGCGGAACGGCATCGCCATCTTGGCGCCGCCGCGGCCCGCCACCGGCGGATGCCGCGCCACGCTGCCGACGCCGGCCGCTGTCATGTCCGCGGCGGTGAGCACGGCGAGCACCTGTTTGGCGGCTAGTGCCGCCTCGATCTTGACCGCCAGCACGCGGGCATGAGCGTGCGGCGAACGCACGAAGGCGGCATAGGCCTGGTTCGGCAGCCGCGGGTCGTCCGCGAAGTTGCCGTGGCCGCGCACCAGGGCATCGTCCTCGACGCGCGGTTCGTGTTTGCTGCGGGCAGGGCTGGTCGCATTCATGGCAGGTCCGGCTGTTGGCTTGCGGGGCGGCTTTTATAGCTTAATCGGAAGGGCCCGACAGGGGCTTGCGTCCGCACCAAGGCTGCGGCACTCAGACGCTGCTGGGCGCGGCCGGCGTTCCGGTTTTCAGAGGACGAAATGAGCGAAATGCGGACCATCGATACCCATACCCACGTTCTGACCCAGGAGACCGCCGCCCTGTTGAGCAAGGCCGCGCCCAAACTGCCGGTCAGCATCACGCCCGACAACGCGGAGCAGGCGGCGCTCGACGTCGGCGGTGTGGTGTACCGGCCGTTCCCGACCGGCGGCTTCGACATTGCGCGCCGCCTGCGCGACATGGACGCGACCGGCGTCGATGTGCATGTGCTCTCGGCCACGCCGCAGACTTATATGTATAACCAGGACCCGGCACAGACCGCGGTCACCGCCGCCATCCAGAACGATCAGATCGCCAAACACATCGCCGCCCATCCGGATCGATTCATGGGCATCGCCACGCTGCCGATGCAGGATCCCAAACGCGCCGCCGACGAGCTCAAGCGCGCCATGAGCAAGCTCGGCCTCAAGGGTTCGATGTTCGGCTCGCATGTCTATGAGAAAAATCTAGACGATCCGAGCTTCGAGCCGCTATGGGCGACCGCCGAGGAACTCGGCGCCTTCATGTTCATCCATCCGGTCCATGTCGCCGGCGCCGACCGGCTGAAGTCTTATTATCTGCAAAACCTGATCGGCAATCCGCTCGACACCACCATCGCCGCCGCCTGCCTGGTGTTTGGCGGCGTGCTCGATCGCCATCCGAAGCTGAAGTTCATGCTCGCCCATGGCGGCGGCTTCACGCCTTACCAAGCGGCGCGCTGGGAGCACGGCTGGAAGGTACGGCCGGAGCCGAAGAAGAACGTGCCGGCGCAGCCGAAGAACGTCGCCAAGCGCTTCATGTACGACACCATCCTGCATTCCGACAAAACGCTGGAAGCGATGATCGGGCTGGTCGGCAGCGACCATGTGATGCTCGGCAGCGACTACCCTTACGACATGGCGATGATGGATTGCGTCGCCCACGTGCGCTCGTTGAAAATATCCGACGCCGACAAGGCCATGATCCTTGGCGGCCACGCGGAAATCTTGTTGTCGGGGAAGCCGTCATGAATGTGCAAGCCGCGGCCCGGACCGGCCGCATTCCCGTTGCCGCGGTCACCGGCCTGATCGTCGACGCTATGCTGAAGTCCGGCGTGTCGGCGGCCGACGCCACCAAGATCGGCGAGCTGATGCTGGAGGCCGATCTCATCGGCGCCGACGCGCATGGCGTGTTCCGCCTGCCGCAATATGTGCAGCGCCTGAAACTCGGCTCGACCAATCCGCGTCCCAACATCAAGGTCACGCGCAGCGCGCCGGCCACCGCGCTGGTCGAAGGCGACAACGGCATGGGCCATCTGGTGGTGGCGCGTACGGCGGAAACCGCCATCGAGCTCGCGCGCGAATGCGGCGTGGCCTGGGTCGGCTGCCGCATGTCGGGCCATGCCGGTGCCGCCGGTGTCTACGCGGCGCTGCCGCTCAAGGCCGACATGATTGGCATCTATGCCGCTGTCGCCAATGCCAACCACATGCCGCTCGCCGGCGGCGCCGAGCCGTTGCTCGGCACCAATCCGCTGGCGATCGCGATCCCTGCCGGCGAGGAGCCGCCGCTGGTGCTCGACATTGCCACTTCGATCGTCTCCTACGGCACCATCAAGAACCACAAGCTGCTCAATCGTCCGCTCAAAGACGACTGGATGATCGATCCGAAAACCGGCGAAGCGGTCACCGATCCGCAGAAAAGCATCGAGGCGCTGCTGCTGCCCATGGCCGGCTACAAAGGCGCCGGCCTCGCGTTGATGCTCGGCCTGCTCGCCGGCACGCTCAACGGCGCGCTGTTCGGCCGCGATTGCGTCGACTTCAACGCCGCGCCGGATCAGGTCACCAATACCGGCCAATTCGTATTGGCGCTCGACCCCAGCCGCTTCCAGCCGCTCGAGAAGTTCAAGGCGGAAATCGATCGCCACATCCGCAGTTTGCGCAAGTCCAAGGCGCTGCCAGGCGAGAGCGTGCGGCTGCCCGGCGAGCAGCGCGCCCAGCGCCGCGCCGACCGGCTCGCCAACGGCCTCGCATTGCCGGGCGAATTGCTGGCGCAGCTCGACAAACTGGCGGGCGAATTGTCGATCAAGCCGCTGGCGGCGCGTTAGCGCGCAAATTATTCCGCCCAAAGACGTGGCGCGGCGATGCGAATGCGAATCATTGGCATCACATAACGGCCGCATTTTCCGTGCTCAACCATCCGCAACGACTTAACCATTCGGCACTTTGCCGCCGGGGCATCGGCGCGGATAAACGATTGAATTTAAACGATGAATTTGTTCAAACGGAAATTATGTGTGCTCGGCTTGATTTTGCTGGGCAGCGCAATCTTCTCCCTCGCGCAAACGCAAAAAGTATCGAGTGAAAATTCTCTTGATCGGATTCAAGCCGGTCAGTGGGTGGTCGCGTCGATGTATTGGGAAGACAAATTGGTTTCGACCGGGAAAAAGTTCAGTCCGATTGGATGGCATGCCGCACACAAGACCTTGCCGATCGGGACATTGATCCGGGTGTCGAATCCCAAGAACAATCGATCGATCAATGTGACGATCAACGACCGCGGGCCGTTCACGCCGGATCGGGACCTCGATCTCAGTCTCGGCGCCGGGACGTTATTGGGATTTAATGGGCTCGGCCGGCTCTACATGGAAGTGCTGTCGATCCCGCCGGTCACCACCCATCGTCGGCCGGTCGTGGAATCTCTGTTTGCCGTGAACGACGCCAACGCCAACTGCGTCGGCCATGCGCCGTGCTGAACTAAGCGCGGGCTTTGCCCGCGCGCAATCTAACCTCACGCGACGGTAAATCGAAGCTACGCCGCCGCCTTGGCGTCGTCCGCATCGAGCGGCAGCTTCACCGGTCGCTTGAGCTTGGCCGAAAGGTCGAGCGCCTTGGTCAGCATCAGATTGCGGTGCGCCTCTTCCACCGTCGCCGCCGCGGTCGGCAGGCCCATCGCGACGCGGTTGAGCCACGAGTTGGTTTCCAGCGCCATCGGTCCGCGCAGTTCGCCGAGCGCCATGTCGCCAGGCGGATAGCTGCCCATGAAATCCACCAGCCGCGAGGTGTCGGGGTTGTAGCCTTCCGACTGCGGCTTGGCGACCGCCAGCACGATGTCGCGGTGGGTGTCGTCGATGGTGAGCACGCCGGTGGTGCCGACAATGCCGACTTCGAGCGAATAGACGGCGGCCGGCCAGTTCACCGGCAGTGCCCAGGAAATATTGAGGTGATAGACCGTGCCGTCGTCGAACATGATCATGCCGGCGGTGGCGTCGATGCCCTGGTAGAGCGGGCCGAGCACCTTATCGATCGAGCGGGCATAGACCTCGACCGGCTTTTTGCCTTCCAGACACCACATGCAGATGTCGAGCGCGTGCGTGCCGGAAATCACCATCGGCGAGATGGTCGAGGGATCGTCGGTGCGCTTGTAGTTGTCGATCGCCACCAGCCGGTTCATGAAGGCGCGCGAGGTAACCAGCGTCACGTCGCCAAGCGCGCCGGTCCGGCACTTTTCCTTGGCGCCTAGCCAGCGGCGGCGGAAACGCTGCGTATAGCCGACCACGGCGTCGACTTTGGCGTCCTGGATCGCCTTCAACACGCGCGCGGATTCGTCCAAGCGCGTGGCCAGCGGCTTCTCGATCAGCAGCGGCAGCTTGCGCTCGAGTGCCACCATGATCGGGTCGACATGCAGATGCTCGTCGGTGGCGATAATGGCGCAGGTCACCTCCGGCCGCTTGAGCAGTTCGACATGGCTCTGCGTGACGAAATCGGCATTGATCTTTGGTGCGACTTCGCCGGCGCGATTCGGGTTCTTCTCGGCCAGCCCAATCCACTCGACCGCCGGATGGCGCGCCGCCACCTCGCCGCGGAACAGACCGACCCGCCCGCCGCCGACGATGGCGAGGCCGATACCCTTGGCTGTTTTTTTCATGCTGGATTGGCTCCTGACCGGTTCTTTTGTTTGAATTCCGCGATGGCCGAAATCGTCTGGTTTGTCAGCGGCAGATCGACCGGCTCGTTGCGGTCGGCCGACAGGTCCGCGGCGCTGTAGGTTTCCATCACCCGGCGCGCGCTCTCCGGAGTCACCATCACCGGGGTGTCGCGGATGCAGGCTTCCAGGAAGTGGATGGTCTCCGGCCCCATACCGCCGGCAAACACTTCGCCGACCTGTTCGCCCGGCATGGTCGACATCGGGAATACCTGGCCGTTGCTCATCGTGTTGAGCCAGTTGTCGCGCTGGGTGTCGTCGAGCACCAGCGCGCCCTCGGTGCCGGTGATCTCGATCCAGGTCGAGCAATAGTTCGGATAACTCGGCGGGAAGTTCCAGCCGCCGCCGATCATCACCACCACGCCATTGTCCATGGTGACGGTGGTGAACATCACGTCGTGCGATCCGTTGACCGGCTTCATGTAGCCGTAGGCGCCTTGGCTATAGACCCGCACGGGCTTGGCCGGCTCCAGAAGCCAGAATACGAAGTCGAGGTCGTGCGTCGACTCCATCACCACCGGCGAGAGGCGCACGCGGCCGGCGATCTTCTTGCCCAGGCTGCGCGACAGGTTGCGGCTGACCAGCACCGAGACCACGTTGCCGAGCGTGCCGTCGGTAATCTTCTTCTTAGCGTAGGCGATCTTCGGATTGAAGCGCTGCGAATAGCCGACGGTGAATTTCAGGTCGCTGCGCTTGGCGATCTGGATCAGTTCGTCGGCTTCCCACAGTTCGAGCGAGATCGGCTTTTCCAGCATCACATTCTTGCCGGATTTCAGACAGTCGCGACAGATCGGGTGGTGGTTGGTTTCCGGCGTGGTCGAAACATAGACCACCGAGATGTTCGGATTGTTGATGATGTCCTGGTAATCGAGCGTCGCCGTCGCCGGTTTGTAGAGCGCCTTTACTTCGGCCAACCGGTCCGGCCGGATTTCGCACAGGTGCAACTTGTCCACCAGCGCGGTGCGCGCCAGCGTTTCCGCGCGCGTGCCGCCGACCCATCCGACTCCAATCACCGCGACTTCAACTCGTTTCACCGGACGTTTCCTTTTTGTTTTTCCATTGTGATTGCGTGCGGCCGGACGGCCGCGCCCGGCACACTATGCCAAACCGGCGCGCCCCCAAAGGGTCTTCGGGTACGCTCCGCGCCATACGTTAAGCCCATGACATATAAGTAGTATTTCAGTAGGCCGGGGCCGCCGTGCCGATACCGAAGACCTGCGCGGCGAACTGTGGATAGACCTCGGCGAGTTGCGGCGCCACCGTCTCGCGCATGAGCTTGAGCGTGGCGGGCGAGGGCGCCGGCGTTTCTGGCGCCGTGGCGGCCTTGTCGAATTCGAAGCCGGTGTTCTCGATCACCTCTTCGATGGTGTGGCCGGGATGCACGCTGGCCAGCGTGAAGCGTCCGTCGGCGAACGAGAACAGGCAGCGGTTGGTGATGAGCGCGATCGGACCGCCCGGTCGAAAGATATTTTGGTCGCTCACACCCGGTGCGCTGATGAAGTCGACATGCGGCACCAGCGTACGGCGCGAATGTTCGGTGCGGAACAGGATGACTTTCGGTACTACGTAATAAAGATAGGCCGAACCGAACGAGCCGGGGAAGCGCACTTGCGGGTGCGCGTAGTCGCCGGTCGACACCAGATTAACGTTGCCTTGGCCGTCGATCTGTCCGCCGGAGAGAAAGAACACGTCGATGCGGCCTTGCCCGGCGCAGTCGAACAGTTCGCGCGCCCCGTCGGTCCAGAACGTGTTCTTGGGGCTGCCCAGCAGAGACACATAGGGCCGGCCTTGCCCGCGCTCGCGCGCCAAAAGTGCGGCGGTCGCCGGAATCGGCGAGGCATTACCAACCGCGACATGGCGCACGTCGCCGATCAGCCGCGCGATCACGTCGGCAAGCAGCTCCTCGGGGCGGAAGTCAGGCACGGTTCACCTCCCCCCTTGAGGGGGAGGTCGGACCGCGAAGCGGTCCGGGACGGGGGTAAGTTGCGGGCACGGAGTGCGCTGCTTACCCCCCTCCCTGTCCCTCCCCCTCAAGGGGGGAGGGGACGAAAAAGCCTCACGCCGATTTTTTTTCATAGACATATTTGTCCAGATACTCCGCAAAACCCTCCGCCGTCGCCGCCATGCGCGCATATTCGGCAAGATGCTCGGCATCGGCGGTATAATAGTCCGGCAGCGGCAGCGGCCAGGCGCCGCGCTCGGCCACCGCGATGCTCGCCACGTAAAAGCCCGGCAGCGTTCCGGCGGCGAGCACGGGATCGTCGAGCAGATTGCCGTCGTGGATTTTCTCCACGGTGACGACGGTCTTCTCCGCCGCATGCGCCATGGTGGCGAGTTCGCGCTGGCGCCCGATCCATACATTGCCGAAACGGTCGGCCATCGGCGCATGCAGCAGCGCCACGTCCGGCTTGATCGCGGGCAGCAGCACGATCGGATCGGAATTGCCGAAGGGTGAGTCGATCACCTTCCAGTCGGCGCGATATTTCAAGACGTCGGAGCCGATCAGCCCGCGCAGCGGCATGAATGGCACGCCCTTTTCCGCCGCCTGCAAAGCGGCGTGCAGCGCCGGGCAGGTGGCGTCCATCATCTTGATCGCGCCCGACGTGACGGCGGTAATAAAACGCGGCGCCGGGCCGAACTCGCCCAGGCTGACCGCACTGGTTTCCAGCGTCGCGACGCAGCCGGCGCCGATCAGCAGATCTGCCTGCAGGCTGGAAGTCGGCAGCGCCACCAAATGCAGCCGCTTGACGCCGCGGCGGATCAGCGCGCGCGTTGCCGCCATCGGCACGCCCGACACCTCGCGCGGCACCACGACCATGCAGCCGTCAGTCACGGCCGCCAATGTGTCGTCGAGGGATTCTGAAATTTGAGACATGCCGGCCAAGCGGGCTCGCGTGGATGTTGCGTTAAGCCTTTTTCCCATTGTTATGCTTGCAAGGTCCACCGGATTCTGCTGGTCGATCCGCGCGTTGGCCGGCGCTTGCGGCCAGGCGGTGGGTCCCGCACACTGGCCTTCCGGACGGACGCCGGCACCGAAATGAGCTAATGTCGGCGCCAACAAAAGCCAAAAAGCCTCATCAGGCAGGGAGGACCCGCATCATGACCATCGCCCGCACCCGGCATATTGCGCTCGCGGCAATCGTTGCCGCAGCAACGATTGGCCTCATTTCGCAGCCGGCCGCCGCGCAAGGCAAGCCCTGGAAACATGCCTTGCTCAACGCCAAGGCCGACGCCGGCTTCTTCTTGATGTCGGCCAAGCGCGGCTTTGCCGAAAAGCAGGGTCTGAAACTGGAACTCCTGCAGGTGAAGGACGACCAGATCGGTCTCAAGGCGCTGATCGCCGGCGAAGTCGACAGCTTCGAAGGCGGTCCGCAGGGCGTGTTCGCCGCGGTCGCGCGCGGCGCCGACGTCAAGATCATCGGCTGTCACTGGGTGGTGGTGCCGCACGGCATCTATGTGAGCGAAAACATTCGCACCGTGATGGACCTCAAGGGCAAGTCGATCGCGGTGTCGGCGCCGAATTCGATGCCGGACATGCTGGCGCGCTTCGCGCTAGCGAAATATGGCGTCACCCCCGACCAGGTGAAACTCGCCGCCGTCGGCGGCGACCGCGAGCGCTATCAGGCGCTGGCCGGCGGGGTGGTGGAGGGTGCCGTGGTCTCCAACGAGTATCAGCCGACCATGCCGAAGAACCTTCATTTGCTGATCGCCGGCCGCGAGGCGGTGCCGAATTTCCTGCGCGTCTGCATGGTGAGCAGCGGCAAAGTTCTGGCCGAGCGTGGCGACGATGCCGTACGGTTCCTGGCGGCGGAAATGCAGGCGCTGCATTACGCGCTGTCGCACAAGGCCGAAACGGTCGCGCTCACCGAGGAGATCATCCACTCAAAGCCCGGCGATCCGCGCGCGGCTTTCGTCTATGACGACGCGGTCGCGCATCACGCCATCGATCCGGACCTTGGAATTCCGGCCGCCAAATTGGAATGGATGCAGCAGCAATTGATCAAGGCGGGCAAGCTGAAAGCGCTGATCCCGCTCGCCAAAGTCACCGCGCCGGAATATCGCGAGAAGGCGCTCAAGCTGGCCGGCATGAGCCATTGAAGGCGATGTGGAGACATTTGCATGGGTGAGGTGAGTTTCGTCGACGTGTCCAAGCGCTTCAGCTTGCGCGTGGAAAACGAAATTCATCATGTGCAGGCGCTCGAGCGCGTCAGCTTCACCGTGCGCGACGGCGAAATCGTCGCGCTGATCGGGCCGTCCGGCTGCGGCAAGACCACCGCGCTGCGCGTCGCCATGGGGCTCGATCCGGCGAGCGGCGGCCGCGTCACGGTGGACGGCCGCGAGGTGCATGGCTGCGGCCATGACCGCGGCATGGTGTTTCAGCACGCCGAGCTGCTGCCGTGGCTCTCCGCCATGCAGAACGTCATGTTCGGACTGGAGATGAAGGGCATGCGCGGCGCGCCGTTGCGCGAAACGGCCGAAAAATATCTCGAGCTGGTGGGCTTGACCGGATCGAAGAACCGCCGCCCGCACCAGCTTTCCGGCGGCATGAAGCAGCGCGTCGGCATCGCCCGCGCGCTCGCCATCGACCCATCCGTGCTGCTGATGGACGAACCGTTCGGCGCGCTCGACGCGCAGACCCGTGAATTGCTGCAGGCCGAACTTCTGGAAATCCACGCCCGCACCAAAAAAACCATCCTGTTCGTCACCCACGATCTCGACGAGGCGGTGCTGATCGCCGACCGCATCGTGGTCATGAGCGAAGGCCGCGTCCAGGAGATCGTCAGCGTGCCGCTGGCGCGCCCGCGCGCCGACCTGAGCATCGTGCGCGGCTTGCCCGAGTTCAACGACACCCGTTACAAGATCTGGCGCATGTTGCACGCAGCGCCGACGGTGCACTGAGACATGAACAGTTTAATTGCACGAATTGCTCAACCCGTTCGTCCGCGCGACAGCGGTGACCCAGGGCAAATAGAACGAGGAGCAAACAGCTCCTGGATTCCCGCTTGCGCGGGAATGAACGGATAACTTCAGTGGCCGACATCGCCGACACCCAGAACAAGACCGCCGCAGCGTCCGAACCGGACGCCGCCGAACGGCGTCCGCTGCCGCGCTGGGCGATCACACTCGCCTCGGTCGCCGGCATGCTGGTGCTGTGGGAAATCTTCGGCCGCGACATCAATCCGGTGTTTGGTTCCTATCCGTCGGCGATTGCGGTGGCGTTCTGGGAACTGTTGCGCACCGGGCAATTATGGTCGGCGCTTAATGAATCCTTGCGGCCCTTCGCGGTCGGCTATGGGTTGGCCATCGTAATCGGCATTCCGCTCGGGCTCGTTATCGGCCGCTTCCGCACCGCGGAGGCGGCGTTCGGCATCTACATCACCGCCGGCTACGCCATGCCGCTGGTCGCGCTGGTGCCGCTGCTGATCCTGTGGCTGGGGCTCGGCTTCAAGGTCAAGGTCGCGGTGGTGTTCCTGATGTCGCTGTTCCCGATCTGCATCAACACCTGGCTCGGCGTCACCGCGGTGCCCAAGACCTTGATCGAGGTCGGCAAGTCGTTCGTGGCGCCCAATACCGTGATTCTGCGCCGCATCATCCTGCCGGCGACGCTGCCCTACATCATGGCCGGCATACGGCTCGCGGTCGGCCGCGCCGTGGTGGCGATGGTGATCGCGGAATTCTTCACCACCATCTCGGGCCTCGGCGCGGTGATCATCAATTCCGCCAATAATTTCGACACCGCCACCATGTTCGTGCCGATCATCATCTTGATGCTGATGGCGGTCGGCCTGAACGGCCTGATCGGCTGGGTCGAGCACAAGGTCGCGCCCTGGCAGGCGGAAATCAGCGGCCGGGATCGGGAATAATCAGACCAGCGCGCGCACGGCTTTGAACAAATCCCGCACCTGCGCTTCCGAAATATTGCGCGTGATGAACACCACGCGGCTTTGCCGGTTGCCATCCGGCCAAGCCGTCAGCTCGACCGGCGGATGCGCCAAGTGTTGCACGAATTGCACCACCACCGGGCCCTGGCAGCCTTCCACGGCGAGGAAGCCCTTCACGCGCAAAAGGTCCGGCCCGCGCAGCGCCATCAACGTGTCCATAGCTTTGGCGAAAGCCGGCCACGGCATCGGCTCACTTTCGGTCAGCACGAATGAGCCGATGCCGTCGGAATGCGCGGCCTCGGCCACGAAGGCGTTGCGTTGATCGCCGGCGGCTTCCGTCAGCCGGCTGGGATCGAGTTCGCCGTTGACGGCTTGCAATAGCTCGGCGCCCGGGTTGAGCGCGCGTAATTTTGCTGCGAGCGTTTCGGCGGCGCCTTCGCCCGCGATATCGGTCTTGGTCACCACCAGCCGGTCGGCCAGGATCACCTGCTTGCGCGCTTCCGCCGACCAGCCGAGCGTGTCGCCGCCGGTCTCCGCATCGACCACGGCGACCACTGCCTCGACGTGGAACACCTCGCCGAGGGCGCGGTCGGTGGCGAAGGTCTGCAGGATCGGCGAGGGGTCGGCGAGGCCCGAAGTTTCGATCACGATGCGTTTGAAATCCGGCAATTCACCGCGCTCGCGCTCGATCACCATGCGGCGCAGCGCCTGCTGCAGATCGCTGCGCGCGATGCAGCACAGGCAGCCATTGCCGAGCAGCACGGTCTCGTCGGCGCTCGAGCGCACCAGCGCATCGTCGATGCCGGCGGCGCCGAATTCATTGACCACCACGGCGGTGCCTTGGCCCTCCGGCAGCCCGAGAAACCGGCGCAGCAGCGTGGTCTTGCCGGCGCCCAGGAAGCCGGTGATCACGGTTACCGGAATACGGTGACCGCGCTCGCGCTTGAGCTTGCGGCCGAACAGCCCGGCGGCCGGGGACGGGAAAGGTGAGTTCATGGTTTTACTATACCGCAATCCCGAACGCCGCCACGAATGCGGCCTGCTCCTTCTCCCATAGGGAGAGGGGTGGGGTGACGGGTTTCAAACTATCGATTCGCCCTAACCCCTCACCCGGATTGCTTCGCGATCCGACTTCTCCCTTTGGGAGAGGTGAGCAAAGTATACCGTTCGCCTTCGCCCTAAAAATCCATCTCCAGCGTGTACAACCCGCCGCTGAACCGATCCATGGTGTAGACGATCTCGCGCTCGTCCACGAACACATCGTTGAGTTGGATGGCGCCGACCGGCGAGCCTTTCGGCGCCGGCGGCACGAAGGCGGCCACTTCCCGCGGCTGGTACGGATTGGAAATGTCGTAGGCGCGCATGCCACCGTTGAAGAAGCTGCCGAGCACAATCTGGTCGGAGTGCCACGCCGTCGGCAGTTCCACGTTTTCGTGGATGTTGTGCGCGCCGAAGCGGCCGCCGCGGTCTTTATAAGCATCGACCGGCGGGAGCGGGCAGGTGGCGATTGAAATGGGGTGCGTTTCGTCGCGCATGTCGAGCAACCAGATCAGCTTCGGCCAGTCCTTGCCCGCGTTTTCGGTCGACTCGTCCGTCACCAACATGAGGTTGCGATCGAATAGCGGCATGGCGGTGTGCATGAAGCCGGTATAGGGCGGCGAATTGGTCCAATGCGAAATTACTTTCGGATTGGCCTTGTCCTTGATGTCCATCACGAACATGCCGCCGTCGATATAGCAGAGATAAAGCCGGTCCGGGTGCGACGGATAGACGTTGGTGTTGTGCGCGCGATAGCCCTTATCGAGCTTGTGGCGCGGCGGCGGCGCGATATTGTCGGTCGCCGAGGTGCCCGGCATCCACCAGCGGCCGACTTCCACGGGCTTCGACGGATTGCGCACGTCTATGCAGCGATAGAACTGGTCGTCGAGCGGGTTGCTTGGTTTGAAGTCGGGTGCGCCCGACGCCATGTGCACGTATTCGCCGTCGCAGAACCACAATTGATGCACGCCGCGCGAGGTCGGTCCCGAGCAGTCGAAGAACGAGATCGAACGCGGATTTTCCGGCACCGACACGTCGAATAGTTCGAGCCCGGCCGGCTGCTGGCCGACCTTCTGCGTCTGATAGGCTACCGCCATGATGTTGTTGGCGGAGCATTCGAGTGAATTCGAACGCATATACGCCTGCGGCAGCGCGGTCTGTACCACCACTTTGGGGTTGCGCGGATCGGAGACGTCGACGCCGGTGAAATTCTTCGGCGCGCTCTCATGCGCCAGCCAGAGGATGCGCCGTCCGTCCTTGGCAATGGTGATGGACATTCCTTCGCCCATGCCGCCGAAGCCGCCGAGGTCGTTATGCGCGAGCAGATTGAAATTCCAGGTGATGGGTTCCCCGGTCTGGGTGAGCGGATTGCTTGCGGCGGGCATTCAAGTCTCCGGTGCTGACGGTTGTCGTGGAAAGGCCGGCGCGCACGCGCCGGCCCTGCTTTTCGTGCGGCGTACCTGGGCTAGGCCATGGCCTTCTTGAAGAAGTCCTTGCGGAACGCCGTGCCGAAGTCCGGCATCGATTTGATCTTGTTGTTTTTGAGCAGCACTTCGGCGTGGTGCTGCATATAGGGTCCGAGGTCGTCCGGCCAACCCGGGCCGACTTCGACGTGACTGAGCGCCTTGGCGAATGTCGCCTTCGACATCTTGTAGCCCTTCGAGGTGTAGAACGCATAGATCACGTCTGACACCTTTTCCGGATGATTCTTGAAGTCCTTCTCGACTTCCAGCCAGGCCTTGAGATAGGCGACGATGGTGTCCGGATTTTTGTCGACGAATTCCGGCGTTGCCGCCATGAACACCGGCAGCTTGTCGAAGGAGTAGAAGTCCTCGAGCGAATTGGCGAGCCCTTCGTCTTCCGCGATCGCGTTATAGGGTTCGACATTGACCATGGCGTCCACGGTCTTGGCCGCCATGGCGGCCACCATGTCGTTCACGTTCATGCGGATTTCCTGGAAGTCGCCTTTGTGCAGACCGGCCTTGGTGGCGATCTGATCGACGAAGATGTTGCCGGTCGACGAGCCGGTCTGGTTGGCGACCTTCTTGCCGCGCAGGTCGGCGACGGTCTTCAGACCAAGCTCCTTGCGCGCCATCACGCGCGCGGTCTTGCCGACATATTCGATCTTGGCGATGGCGACCAGGCCGCCCTTGGAGTTGCCGATAATGAAGGAGGGGCCGGCATAGGTGCCCATGTCGACCTGGCGCGCCACCATCTGCTGCATGGTGAGGTTGCCCGACGGCACGGCGAACTCCTCGAACTTGACGCCATGCTTTTCCAGGTAGCCGGAGCGCAGCAGGTAATAGGTCGGCATGCCCCACATATTGGTCTGATAGCCCTGGCGGATCGTCGCCATCGCCGCCATCGTGGGCCTAACGCCCAGTCCCGCCGCCAGCACGCCGGCGCCGGTTGCCGCCAGCGCGTGCCGGCGGGTAATGCCCTTCACAAAGGTCGTCATTGTCGTCCTCCCTTATAACTTGGATTGTCCGTTGGTCGCCGGTTTTTCCGTCTCGCTCGGGCTCGTGTCATGCCCGAGATAGCGCAACAGTTCCTTCTGGCATTCGACGAATTCGACGCTGAGGGGGTCGCGCGGGCGCTCCAGCGGAATTTTGATCACGGTCTTCACCGTTCCAGGATGCGCCGTCATCACCACCACGCGATCCGCCAGATAGACCGCCTCCGCGACATTGTGCGTTACATAAATTACCGTCTTGCGGGTTTCCCGCCATACCTCGGCGAGCAGCCGCTGCATGTCGTCGCGCGTCAGCGCATCGAGTGCAGCGAACGGCTCGTCCATCAGCAGCACCGCCGGATTGTAGGCCAGCGCGCGGGCAATGGCGACCCGTTGTTGCATGCCGCCGGAAAGGTGATGCGGATAGGAATCGGCGAACTTCTCCAGTTTCACCAGGCGCAATTGTTCGCGCGCGATCTCTTCGCGTTCGGCTTTCGGAATGCCCTTCATTTCCAGGCCGAAAGTGACGTTGCCGAGCGCGGTACGCCAGGGGAAAAGCTGGGCGAAATCCTGGAACACGATGCCGCGATCCATGCCGTAGCCGGTGACTTCTTTGCCGCCGATCCTGATCTGCCCGCCGGTCGGGGTGAGGAAGCCTGCTATGATATTAAGCAGCGTCGACTTGCCGCAGCCGGATGGCCCGACGAGGCAAAGGAACTCGGACTGCTCGATCGAGAAGCAGGCGTCTTTGACCCCCTGAACACGCCCGGCGGGTGTGTCGTAAGCCAGCGAAACGTCGGCGATTTCGATATGGGGCATTCCTGGTTTCCGATTCTAGACTTTGGCTTTCTGCGCCACATTCCAACGCGCCGGACGTTTCTCGCGGAACGCGGCAAAGCCTTCCGCGGCCTCGTCCGATTGACGCTTTATGGCGTGGCTTTCAATCAATCCGGTGAAGGCCGCGTCGTCGAGATGGCTCCAGGCTGAGCGCAGCGCGCAGATCTTGGTTGCCGCGACCGCCTCCGGCCCGTTGGTCAGCAGCTCAGCGACAATACGCTCGCCGGCGGCTTCCAGCTCGTCGAGCGCCACGATCTCGTGCACCAACCCGATGCGGTGCGCTTCTTTGGCGTCGAAGCGTTCGCCCGTGAGCGCGTAACGCCGCACTTGGCGCAAGCCTATAGCGTCGTTGAGCTGCGGGATGATGATGGTGCCGGCAACCCCGATGCGCACTTCGGCGATCGAGAACTTGGCGTTGTCGGCGGCGATCACAATGTCGCAAGCGGACACGATGCCGGTGCCGCCGCCGAAGCAGGCGCCTTGCACCAGCGCCACCGTCGGCACCGGCAGCAGATTGAGCCGTTGCACCGCTTCGGCGGTCATACGCGAGGCGCGCAAGTTTTCCTGCGGCGAGGAGCGCCGCACCTCGTCGAGCCAGTTGATGTCGGCGCCGGCTTGAAAGTTTTTTCCCTTGCCGGCGATCACCACCGCGCGCAATGATTTGCCGGCGAGCGCGTCGTAGGTCTTGAGCAGCGCGGCGATCAAGTCGCCGTCATAGGCATTGTAGACCTGCGGACGATTGAGGGTGACGTGCGCGACCCCGCGCGCATCGACGCTGCAAAGAACCGGATCGGTGGCAGCCGTCTCGCTCATCCGCGCTAACCCTTCGCCAGCCGCATCATGCCCCAGCGCAGCACGGTCGCGCGCTCGATCGAGCCGAACACCACGCGCTCGAACACGAAGCCGATCGCCCCGATCACCACGATCGCCGCCATCATGACGCTGGTCTGCAGGAACTCCTTGGCGTCGAAGATCACCCAGCCCAGACCCCAGTCGGAGGCCGCAATCATCTCGGCGCCCACCACAGCGATCCAGCAGCGCAAAAACGCCTGCCGCATGCCGGTGATGATGAAGGGCGAGGCGCCGGGGATGATGACCTTCCAAAACAATTTTTTCTCGTCGGCACCCATGGCGCCGGCCGCGCGCAGCCACAGCGGATTGACCGAGCGCACGCCCGACCAGGTGTTGAACAGCATCGGAAAGGTGGCGGCATAGAACACGATCAGGATAGTCGTCAGGTTGCCGATGCCGAACCAGAGCATGAACAGCGGCACCAGCGAAAACGATGGGATCGGCATCAGCGCACTCACCAGCGGCAGGAAGAAATTTTCCACCGGCTTGAAACGCGCCATCAGGATGCCGAGCGGCATGCCGACCGCGATCGCCAGGCCGAAGCCGAACAGCACACGGTAGAGCGTGGCGCCGGCATGTTCGAGCATAGTGCCGTCGGCCAGCATGTCTTTCAGTGCGATCAAGATCGATGGGATCGTCGGCATCAACACGCGCGGGAAGTAGCCGCTGAGCGCGACCAATTGGTAAAGCCCGGCGGCCACCGCGAGTGTGACAACCGCGCGCACGATCGAGCGTCGGTTCTGCGTCTGCTGGTTCATGGCGCCATCGATCCCATCATGCCCCAGCGCACCACGGTATAATCCTCGATCGCCTGGAAGACATATTTCTCCAGCGTCAGACCGATTATGGCGATCACCGCGATGCCGGCCATCATGGCGTCGGTGTTGAGGAATTCGCGTGCGCCAAAGATCAGCCAGCCAAGCCCCCAAGGCACCGCGGCCAGCATCTCCACCGCCACCAGGATGCGCCAGGCCTGCGCCAGGCCGAGCCGCAGTCCGGTGAGAATGTAGGGCAGCGCGCCGGGTAGGATCACGTAGCGGAACATGCGCCGCTTGTCGGCGCCCATGGATTGCGCCGAGCGCACCCAAATTTCCTTCACCGCTTTCACGCCGGTCCAGCTGTTGTAAATGATGGGAAACATCGAGACGAAGGCGACCAGCAGCATGGCGGAGAATTGGCCGGGGCCGAACCAGAGCAGGAACAGCGGCGTGTAAGCGAGGCCGGGTATCGGCGCCAGCACGCTGACCAGTGGCAATGCGATATCCTCCGCCCGCCGCGAGCGTCCCATCAGTACGCCGATGGTGAGGCCGAAAACGGCCGCCAGTCCGAAGCCGGTGAGCAGGCGGATGACGGTATCCAGCGCGTGGTGCGGCAGGATGCCGGAAATGGTCAGATCGACCAGCGAACGCGCTATTTCCTCCAGCGTCGGAAACAGCTTGTGCGGGAATATGCCGGAGCGGGCGAAACCTTCCCAGATCGCCCCGACCACCGCGAACGGAAAGGCATTGCGCGCGACCAGGCGCAAGCGCTCGCCGCCGCTGCTGGCCGGCGGCGACGGTGCGCCGGTCGCGGCTATGGTGACGGCGTCTTGCATGGGCCGCGGAAATCCTCCCGTTTATATGTGCCGCGCGGGGCCTGCCTCGCCCTCACCCGGTTTTGGCGCCTTGTTGGCGACCTTTGGCAGGCAGGATAATGCGCATTCATCGGTAATCACAAGGAGGCGCGGCATCTTGTTACGGCGGGGTCGGCATGGCCGCTACGCGCCTATTGCCGCTGGCGAATTTTGTCCAGAACGGCTAAACGCCCCGACAAAGCGCGCGGCTATCGCGGCAGGGTTTTAACGGGGGTTTCGTAATGTCGAAGAATACACCAAAGATCGGCTGGATCGGGGTCGGCCGCATGGGCACACCCATGGCGGAGCGCCTGCTCAAGGCCGGCCATGACGTGACGATCTGGAACCGTACCCGCGCCAAGGCCGAGCCGCTCTCCGCCAAGGGCGGCAAGATCGTCGACAGGCCGGTCGATCTCGCCGGCTGCGACGTGGTGTTCGCGATCGTTTCCACCGGCAAGGACGTCGAACAAGTCGTATTCGGCAAAGACGGCCTGCTCAGCGGCGCCGAGAAGCCGAAGATGCTGGTCGATTGTTCCTCGATCTCGGTCGAGGAATCCGCCGCCATCCGCATACGGCTGACCGAACGCGGCGTCAGCTTCCTGGCGGCGCCGGTATCCGGCAACGCCAAGGTGATCAAGGCCGGCAAATTGTCGTCCGTGGTGTCGGGCCCCGAGGCCGACGCCAAAATAGCGATGCCGCTGATCGAGGTGTTCGCGCCGCGTGGCGTGTCCTATGTCGGCGACGGCGAACTCGCGCGCATCTGCAAGATTGCGCACAACGTCATGCTCGGGGTGGTGATCGAGAACCTGATCGAGATCACACTGCTCGCCAACAAGATGGGCGTGCCGCGCCACGCCTTTCTCGCTTTCATGAACAACGGCGTCATGGGCTCGATGTTCACCGCCTACAAGACGCCGGCGCTGGTCAATCTCGACTGGACCACCACTTTTACGCCCGAACTGCTGCGCAAGGATCTCGATCTCGGCCTCGAGCTCGGCCGCGAATGGGACGTGCCGATGCCGGTGACGGCCGCGACCCGCGAAGTGCTGCAGACGCATTTCGGCGCCGCCATGCTGCAGAAAAATCCGCAGGAATATCTCAACAAGGATTTCGCCGCGCTGGCCGAGACCATGGCGCTTGCCGCCGGCATGAAGCTCACGCCGGAAGACAAGAACGTGCCGACCGGGCTGGAATAACTTTCAGGCTGTCATTGCCGGGCTTGACCCGGCAATCCATGATGACTTTCCGAGGTTGCGACCTTACGCGTTGTTTTCAAATGCGGCCGCTCATCATGGATGCGCGGGTCAAGCCTGCGCATGACGCCGAGTGTGAGAGGACGAGCCCGGTTCGATATAAAAAAAGGGCCGCTTTCGCGGCCCTGTGTGCATAAGGTGGAGGATTCTCGCCGCCGTAACGCCTTGGCGGGCGAAAACGGCGGCTGCGCACGAGGCTCACTCAACCGGCCGCGCGCGTTTATCACAAGTAAAATGGCCGTAAATTTCCAGTGGATTTGGTTGGCATAAATGGCGCATCATTTTTGCGACAAAATGGGACAGGGGAAACGCGCATGGCCTTCAAGCTCTACAACGCGCCGCAATCGACCTGCAGCCAGCGAGTGCGCTTTGTGTTCAACAGCAAGAGAATTCCCTTCGACGAGGTGAAACTCAATCTTTTGGCCGGCGACCAGCTCAAGCCCGACTATCTCAAGCTCAATCCGAACGGCGTGGTGCCCACGCTCGACCACGATGGTGCCATCGTCATCGACTCCAACGTCATCACTGAATATCTCGACGAGGTTGCACCGGCGGCGAGTTTTACGCCGGAAGACCCGGTCAAGCGCGCCCGCATGCGTGCGCTGATGCATTTCTTCGACGAGATGCCGGCCGCCGCCGTGCGCGTGCCGACTTTCAACCTCGCCTTCCTGCCGAGCTTCCAGAAGATGAGCCGCGACGAGTTCCTGGCCTTCGCCGAGTCGAAGCCGCTGCGCCGCGAATTCATGCTGGCAATGGGGCAGACCGGCTTTCCGCAAGAGGAGATGGACGACGCGCTTCTCCGTCTGCGCCGCACCTATGAGCGCATGGATGCGCAGATCGAGAAGAGCGGCGGGCCGTGGCTTTTAGGCAAGGAGATTTCGCTCGCCGACGTGGCGGTGATGCCGGCGCTGGTGCGCATGCACGATTTGCGCATGCCCGGCTGGCTCGACCTGCCGCGCATCGTCACCTGGTTCGACAATATCCGGGCGCAGCCGGCGTTCCAGCCGACCTAT
Source organism: uncultured Alphaproteobacteria bacterium (assembly GCA_963739825.1). Taxonomy (GTDB): domain Bacteria; phylum Pseudomonadota; class Alphaproteobacteria; order Rhizobiales; family Xanthobacteraceae; genus Pseudolabrys. The sequence continues at coordinate 253,899 of CAVUBU010000001.1, read as the reverse complement.
TATCCCGGCTCATTGTTGTCCGAGCGCCACCCGCATTTGCGGGAAACAGCGCCGGCCTGACCGGTGGTGTGAGGCCTCGCAGCGGTCCTTCGAGATACTATCTTGGCGTCAGGCGCCGGCGCATAGTGCCGGGCGCGCCACGGTATTTTTCAAATACGGAGGCCTTGACCCATGAATCCGATTACATCCCTTGTCACCATCATCTTCGCCGTCATCGGCGGCTTGCTGTTCGCGGCCGGCTTTGCGCTCCCCGGCATCGGTTTCGGCATTCTCGCCGTGTTCACGCTGTTCTCGCTCAAAATGGCGAACAACTGGGAGCGCTTCGTGATCCTGCGCGCCGGCAAGCTGTCGAGCGTGAAAGGGCCGGGCCTGTTCCTGATCATCCCGGTCATCGATGCCATCACCGCCGTCATCGACGAGCGTATCCAGACCACCGGCTTCAACGCCGAGCAAGCGCTCACCCGCGACACGGTGCCGGTCAATGTCGATGCCATCGTGTTCTGGCACGTGCACGACGCCCAGAGCGCCGCGCTCAACATCACCGACTACCGCTCGGCCATCGATCGGGTGGCGCAAACCAGTCTGCGCGAGATGATCGGCGCCGCGCATCTGTCGGAGCTGTTATCCGAGCGCAAGCAGGCCGACGAGGTGCTGCGCGCCGAGATCGCGCGCAAGACGGCGGACTGGGGCATCTCGGTTAACGCGGTGGAAATCCGCGACGTCGCCATTCCGGTGGCGTTGCAGGACGCCATGTCGCGCCAGGCACAGGCCGAGCGCGAGAAGGAAGCGCGCGTGATCCTGGGCAGCGCGGAAGCCGCGATCGCGCAGAAATTCGTCGACGCGGCCAAGACCTATGCCGGCGAACCGGCGGCGCTGCATCTGCGTGCCATGAACATTATCTACGAGACCACCAAGGAGCGCGGCGCCACCATCCTGATGCCGACCTCGATGGTGGATTCGATGAGCATCGCGCTGCCGGCGGCGGTGCTGTCGCAGGGCGGGCTGGCCGGGAAAACCGGCGGCTAGATCACACGAAAATGGTTTTGATCAGCCACAAAAACGGAAAGCCGAGCATGCGGTCGAAGGCGAAGGTGAATTCGTGCAGCCAGCGCGGGGCCTGGTCGCTGTAGCCGAACATCATCAGCGCGACGGCGGCCGGGATCGCTACCGTCACGATAAAGGCAAAGCGGATCCAGCGCGCGCGGTTCTCCGCGCGTTCCTTAGGCGAGACGTAGCGCGGGGCGTTGGGGAGCATGGCGGATTATTATGTCATGGCCGGGCATGTCCCGGCCATCCCGATTAAAGGCGCAATGCCTTTCGACGCGGGATCACCGGGTCGCGCCGCTTGCGCGGTGGCCCGGTGATGACATTTCTTCTCAGTACTTCGCGCTGATCGGCAATTCCTCCGCCGGGAACAGCGAGATCAGCTTGCAGCCCTTGTCGGTAACCACGACCTCTTCCTCGATGCGCGCGGCGGAATAGCCGTCGGTCGCCGGCGCCCAGGTCTCAATCGCGAACACCATGCCTTCTACGATCTCGGTCGGGTGATCCATCGACACCACGCGCGAGATGATCGGCCGCTCGTGCAGGTTCAGCCCGAGGCCGTGCGCGAATTGCAAGCCGAAGGCCGTCATTTCGTCGGGGAAGCCGAATTCCTCCGCCTTCGGGAACACCTCGCAGATGTGCGCGGTCGAGGCGCCCGGCTTGATGCGGTCGATGGCATTGTCGAGCCATTCGCGCGCTTTCCGGTAGGAATCGTGCTGCGCCGGCGTTGCCCGCACCACATTGAAGGTGCGGTAGTAGCAGGTGCGGTAGCCCATGAACGACTGGAGAATGTCGAAGAATGCCTGATCGCCGGGGCGGATCATGCGGTCGGTGAAGTTGTGCGGGTGCGGATTGCAGCGCTCGCCGGAAATGGCGTTGACCGCTTCCACGTCGTCGGAGCCGTGCGTGTAGAGGAATTTGTTGACCTCGGCGACGATGTCGTTCTCGCGGATGCCCGGGCGCAGGATTTCGTTGACCAGGTCGTAGGCGCCGTCGACCATGGCGGCTGCGCGGTTCAAGAGCGCGATCTCGTCGGACGATTTTATTTCGCGCGCACTCAGCATGACCTGCTGACCGTCCTTGATCGTCAGCCCAGCTTTCTGCAGTTCGAACATCATCGGCGGTTCGATGATGTCGACGCCGAGCGGCATCTTGGCGACGCCGGCGGCTTTCAGCAGCGAGGCCATCTCGTCGGCATGACGCTTCATGAGGCCGAAGGCGGGATCGACGGTGCCGCGCAGGCCGACCAGGCCGGCCTTGCAGTTCTCTTGCGGCAGCCAGGGCGCATAGAGCTTGTGATGCACGGCGGCCGAACCGAAGTCCCACAAGATCGGATCGTGGCCACGGATCAGCAGCGCAAAGCGCGACATCTTATCGCGCGCCCACTCGCCGATCTTGGTCGAGGTGACGTAGCGGATGTTGTTGTCGTCGAACAGCAGCAGCGCGCCGAGATCGGATTTCTCCAACGCCGCCTGCGCGCGGCCGAGCCGATAGCGGTGCAGGCGCCGGTAATCGACGCGCTCCTCGAAATCGACGCCCATGGTGCCAAGCACAGGCAGCGCACGTCCCCAATTGTAACGTGGGTTGATGTCCTCGGCGGTGATCTTGATGGGGTCGCGCGTTCTCTCGTCCATGGATGCTCTCCCTACTCGGATAGTGTCGGTCGCCAGGACCGGCGTTGCTCGCTGCGTTAGTGGATCGCCGTATTATAGGCAATGTCGGTGCGGCTGTCGGCCCTTTGTCGCCGGGCAGCATATTCCCGCTGGCACCGCGCCCGCATTGACAAATTTCAAGCTAGGATAATATTCCGTACCGTCCGGTCCGCCGCGGGCGCTGCGTGAGGCGCCTTAAAGTCGGACCGGATGCGGCGCCCAGCAATGGCGTCGCGAGTGGAGCGCCGGCGGGCGCAGCCCCCTCCGTTATTGGGGGCGCGCGCCGGAAAACCGGCGTGTCCGGCGCCGTCAAAGAACAGGGCCGGCGGAGCGTTGGCTTTCTTATCCCTCCCCTGCAAAGGGGAGGGTGGCGCGCGAAGCGAGCCGGGTGGGGTGCGAGTGCCACGGAAATTTCCCCCACCCGCCGCTCGCAAGTTCTCTCGGCTGCCCTCCCCCCGCAAGCGGGGGAGGGATTAGAAAAGTCACGCCACCTTCTTTCCCCACAGCCGTGCCGACGCGATATCGGCGCCTTCGCGGATCGCGCGCAGCTTCAGCCACACCGCCGGTTCAATTACCCATTCTCGATTGGTAAATGTGCCGAAACCGCAGTCGGTGCCGGCGATCACCCGCTCGCGTTCGCCGACCGCGGCGACCGCTTCCTCGATGCGGCGCGCCACCACTTCCGGATGCTCGACGAAATTGCTGGTGGTCTCCACCACACCGGGGATCAGCAGCATGTCCTTCGGCAGCGGATGCTTCTTGAATGCCGCGTATTCGTGCGCGTGGCGCGGATTGGAGAACTCGATCGACAGCGCGCCGACGCGTGCCTGATAGAGCGCCGGCAGGATGGTGGCGAGCGGCACGTCGTGAATATGCGGGCCTTCCCAATTGCCGTAGCAAATGTGCAGCCGCACGCGCTCGCGCGGAATGCCGGCGATGCCCTCATTGATCGCCTGGATATGCCGCTCCACCGCCTTGACGAAATCGCCGTCCGACAGATCGCGGTACAGCATGGTGCGGTCCATGGCGAGATCGGGCGCGTCGATCTGCAGGATCAGCCCGCCTTTGTGAATCGCTTGGTATTCGTTCTTCATCTCGCGCGACAGCGCGGTAAGGTATTTGTCCTGGCTGCCGTAATAGGCGTCGAGCATGGTCGACGAAATGATGCCGGGCGAGGGCGCGGTCATGAACTGCTCGACGAATTTGCCGTCCGCGATTTTCTTGAAGCGCGCGATCTCGCTCTCGATCGGCTTGAGGTCGAGATATTTCAACTCGGCCTGGCATTCCGGCGCGTTCTGCTGCTTGCTGACATGCGGGAAACGGCGCACCAGGCTCGCCACCAGTTCAGGAAATTCCTCGAATTCGCGCCCGCGCCGGCGTTTCGAGATGCCGCCGAACCCGCTCATGCGCTGCGGCACATAGGTCTGGAAGCCGACCCGCTGCTGCTCGCCGTCATTGCCGATATCGATGCCGGCCGAAGCTTGTTTTTCGACCACATGGCGCACCGCCTTGTCCATTTCGGCGGCCATTTCCTGGGGGTCAAATTTTTCGTGCGCTTCCTGGCGCACCAGCAGTTCGGACAGTTTTTCGTTGCGCGGCAGGCTGCCGACGTGCGTGGTCAGAATGCGGTCCCGGCTGAAGATCATACGCGTGCACTCCCGTGGGTTGACTTTTGTCATGGCTAGCGGCGGGCTATCCATGACAAGGCTAGCAAAGCCCGACATTGCGGGCGTTTCATCCGCTCTGCATAATACGGGTCGTCCGGGGAGGAAAGCATGGCTGATGCGCAAGCCCGCGCGCCGGGAGACGACGCGGCCGAAGCGGTGGGCGCAATCCCACGCGATTACAACTTCGCCGCCGACGTGCTGCAACGCAATCTCGATGCCGGCCGCGCCGAAAAGCCGGCCTATATCGACGGCAAGCGCACGCTGACTTACCGCCAGCTCGCCGACCGGGTGGCGCGGCTCAGTGCGGCGTTGCGCGGCCTCGGCATTCGCCGCGAGGAGCGCGTGCTGCTGGCGATGCTCGATACCGTCGACTGGCCGACCGCCTTTCTCGGCTGCCTGAAAGCCGGCATCGTCGCCGTGCCGGTCAACACGCTGCTGACCGAGGACGACTACCGCTTCATGCTGGCCGACAGCCGAGCGAAATGCCTGGTGGTGTCGGAGGCGCTGTTTCCGAAATTCGAAAAGCTGATCGCCGATTGCCCGGACCTCGAACACGTCGTCGTCTCCGGCGATAATCCGCACGGCTACCGGCTGTTCGAGGATTTGATCGGCGCCGACGAGCCGGAGCCTTACACGGCGCCGACCACCTGCGACGACATGGCGTTTTGGCTCTACACCTCCGGCTCGACCGGCAAGCCGAAGGGCGCCGTGCATGTGCATGCCAGCCTCAAGCTCACCGACGATCTTTATGCCGCGCCGCTGGTCGGCCTGAGGGAGAGCGACGTGGTCCATTCGGTGGCCAAGCTGTTCTTCGCCTACGGCCTCGGCAACGCCATGACCTTTCCGCTCTTGGCCGGCGCGACCATCGTGCTCAATCCCGAGCGGCCGACGCCGGATGGCGTTGCCGCGGTCCTGCGCAAATATCCAATCACGGTATTCTTCGGCGTGCCGACCTTCTACGCCGCCTTCCTGGCAAGCCCGGCGGCGCCCAAGCGCGCGGAGGTCAAGCTGCGCTGCTGCGTTTCGGCCGGCGAGGCGCTGCCCGCCGCCGTCGCCCGGCGCTGGAAAGAAAATTACGGCGTGGAAATTTTCGACGGCCTCGGCTCGACCGAGATGCTGCACATCTATCTGTCGAACGGGCCGCGCGGCATGAAATACGGAACCACCGGCAAGGCGGTGCCCGGTTATAACATCAAGTTGATCGGCGAGGACGGCCATCCGGTCAAGCAAGGCGAGATGGGCGAGCTCTATGTGCGCGGGCCGACAGCTGCGATCATGTATTGGAACAACCGCGAGAAGTCGCGCACGACCTTCCAGGGCGAATGGACGCGCTCCGGCGACAAATATCTCGAGGATGATGACGGCTACTACATCTGCTGCGGCCGCCAGGACGACATGCTGAAAGTATCGGGCATCTATGTCTCGCCGTTCGAGGTGGAGGCCGCGCTGTCGTCGCATCCGGAAGTGCTGGAAGCCGCGGTGATCGGCTGGTTCGACGAGCAGAAACTGATCAAGCCGAAAGCCTATGTCGTGCTCAAATTGCCGGACAAGGCGAGCGAGGAACTGGTTCGCGTGCTGCAGGAGCACGTTAAGCAGAAGCTCGCGCCCTATAAATATCCGCGCTGGATCGAATTCCGCGCCGAGCTGCCGAAAACTGCGACCGGCAAGATCCAGCGCTTCAAGTTGAGAGCGGAGGCGAATTTTTAGCGAATCCACCGTGTGGCTACTTGTTCCCTCTCCCCTTGTGGGAGAGGGTGCCCTCGCGGAGGCGAAGCCGAGCGAGGGCGGATGAGGGGTTACCGCCTCACGCGCGTTGGAAACCCCTCACTCGGCTCGTGATCGCTATCGCTACGCACTCGCCACCCTCTCCCACAAGGGGAGAGGAAAGCGTGCACGTCTCGCTGCTCGTGGACTGCTTGCAATGACCCTTTCCAACTCCGGCTTTCTCCAAACCGGCTCGCAACGCCTGGAATACCGCATGATCGGGCCTAAGCCCGACACCGCGCCGACGCTGATGCTGCTGCACGAAGGGCTCGGCTGCGTCGGGCTGTGGGGCGATTTTCCGGAACGGCTCGCCAAGGCCACCGGCTGCGGTGTCTTCGCCTATTCGCGCGCCGGCTACGGGCAGTCGAGCCCGGTGCCGCTGCCGCGTCCGTTAAGCTACATGCACGACGAGGCGCGCGACGTCTTGCCGAAGCTGCTCGACACTATCGGTTTCCAGCGCGGCCTACTGATTGGCCACAGCGACGGCGCCTCGATCGCCGCAATCTATGCCGGCAGCCAGCAGGATCACCGCGTCGGCGGCCTGGTGCTGATGGCGCCGCATTTTTTCACCGAGGATATGGGCATCGCGTCGATCGAAGAAGCGCGCCGGTCGTACGCGACCGGCGATCTGCGCGCGAAACTGTCGCGCTGGCACGCCGATGTCGACAACGCCTTCAAGGGCTGGAACGGCGCCTGGCTCGACCCTAAATTCCGCCAATGGGACATCACTGAGTTTCTCGCCTATATCCGCGTGCCGGTGCTGATCGTGCAGGGCGAGGACGACCAATACGGAACGGCCAGGCAGATCGAGAGCGCACAAGAGGAGTGCTATTGCCCGGTCGAGGTGGCGCTATTGCCGGGCGCCAAGCACTCGCCACAACGCGACAAGCCTGACGAGACACTCAAAGCGATCTCGGAATTCGTCGCGCGTGCCTTGCAAGCGAATGATTGGGTGAAGGCGGCGTAAGTCGGCTTGTCATCGCCGGGACAAGCCCGGCGATGACAACGTCTTTGGCTATGTAGCGAAAACTTACTCCGCCGCCTGCTTGGCGGCGCTCGAATGCGCCGACACCAGATAATCCATCGCCGCCTGCGCGCCGCCTTTCTTGATCGGGACGCCGGCGAGTTGCAACGCCACTTCGGTGGCCCCGAGCGCGCCGATCATCGTGGTGTCGTTGACGTCGCCGAGATGGCCGATACGGAAATACTTGCCGGCATAGGCGCCGAAGCTGGCGCCGTAGGAGATGTTGAAATTGTCGAGCGCCAGTGCGCGGAACTTGTCGGCGTCGTGGCCTTCCGGCAGCAGGATGGCGGTGATGGTCGGCGAATACTGGCCGGCATTCTTGTTGAGATTTTCCAGGCCCCAGGCTTTCACCGCGCGGCGGGTGGCTTCCGCCAGGCGCGCGTGGCGGGCGAACACGTTCTCCAGCCCTTCCTCGTGCAGCATCTCGATGCCGACGGCGAGGCCCTGCAGCATCTGCGTCGCCGGCGTGTAGGGGAAGAAGCCGACCTTGTTCATGGTCAGCATTTCGTCCCAGGCCCAGAACGACTTCGGCATCTTGGACGTCTTGTTGGCGGCGAGCGCCTTGTCGCTCAGCGCGTTGAACGACATGCCGGGCGGCAACATCAGGCCCTTCTGCGCGCCGCCGATACAGACGTCGACGCCCCATTCGTCGTGCCGGTAATCGGCGGAGGCGAGCGAGGAAATGGTGTCGACGAAGAACAGCGCCGGATGGCCGGCCGCGTCGATTGCCTTGCGGATCTCGGCAACCGGGGTCAACGCACCGGTCGAGGTTTCATTGTGCAGGATGCAGACCGCCTTGATCTCTTTGTTCTTGTCCTCGCGCAACTTTGCTTCAATCGCCTTCGGGTCGGCGCCGTTGCGCCAGTCGGTGGCGATGAATTCCGGCTTGAGGCCGATCTTCTCCGCCATCTTTTTCCACAGGGCGGCGAACTGGCCGGTTTCCACCATCAGCACTTTGTCGCCGGGCGACAGCGTGTTGACCAGCGCGCCTTCCCAGGCGCCGGTTCCGGTGGCGGTGTAGATGATCACCGGGCTTGAGGTCTTGAAAATAGTTTTGATGCCTTCCAGGCACTTTTTGGCGAGCTTGGCAAATTCCGGCCCGCGGTGGTCGATGATGGGGGTGTCCATCGCCCGCAAGACGCGGTCGGGCAGCGGGGTCGGCCCCGGAATGTGCAGAAAATGGCGCCCCACCGGACGCGAGGAATTCTTAGCCATTTGCAATCGCTCCTAAACGCGGCTTTTAAGGAATTTTCGTGGTTTAACCACGGGCGCGTCCCGGCCAGGGAGCGGCGCTTGTGGCGTTGAACTATGAATGCAACATTGCGGTCAAGCGGTTTTCACGACTAGCAAATAAGCCGTTCATGCATAGGCAAAACGAGGCCAAAAAAGGACAGGCGCCGTGGCAGTCGTAATGCCCGGCCTGGAACGGCGGCTAAAGGCCGAGTTGACCGGGGAGGTGCAGTTCGACCGCTTCGCCCGCGGCCGTTATGCCGCCGACGCCTCGCACTACCAGATCATGCCGATCGGCGTGGTCGTCCCGCGCACGATCGAAGAAGCCGAGCGGGCGATCGGGATTGCCCGCGCCGAGGGCGTGAGCGTGCTGGCGCGCGGCGGCGGCACCTCGCAGGCCGGGCAGACGGTTGGCGAAGCGCTGGTGGTGGACTGCTCCAAATATCTTACCCGCATTCTCGATCTCGATATCAAGGGCGCGCGCTGCGACGTCGAGCCCGGCATCGTGCTCGATGAACTCAACCGCCAGCTCAAGCCGCACGGGCTGTGGTTCCCGGTCGACATCTCGACCGCCTCGCGCGCCACCATCGGCGGCATGGCCGGCAACAATTCCTGCGGCGGACGCTCGATGCGCTACGGCACTATGCGCGACAATGTGCTGGCGATCGAAGCCGTGCTGGCGGATGGCGCGCTCGCCCATTTCGGCCGCATCGGCGGCAACCTCGCCGATATCCCGAAGCCGCTGCGGCCGCTGGCCAAGGACCTGCTGGCGATCGGCGCGCGCGAGGCCGACGAGATCGCCGCGCGTTTTCCCAAGGTGCAGCGCCGCGTCGGCGGCTACAATCTCGACGCGCTGGTGCAAGGTTCCGATCTTGGCAAGAACGACATCAATCTCGCGCATGTGCTGGTCGGCTCAGAGGGCACGCTCGGCTTTTCCACCCGCATCGAATTGAAGCTGTCGCCGCTGCTCGGCCGCCGCGCGGTCGGCGCCTGCCATTTCGGCAGCTTCCGCGCCGCGATGGAGGCCGCCCAGCACATCGTACCGCTGATGCCGATCGCGGTGGAATTGATCGATCGCACCATGATCGAACTGGCGCGCGCGATACCGATCTTCCGGCCGACGCTCGACAAATTCGTGCGCGGCACGCCCGAGGCCATTCTGCTGGTCGAATTCGGCGAGGACGACCACGAGGAAAATCTGCGCCGGCTGCGGCGCCTCAAGGAGATGATCGGCGACCTCGGCTTCAATTGGGACAATGGCGGCAACAAATGGGGCGGCGTGATCGAGGTGCTCAATGCCGAGCTGCAGGCGGCGATCACCGAGGTGCGCACGTCCGGCCTCAACATCATGATGTCGATGAAGGAGCAGGGCAAACCGGTCTCCTTCGTCGAGGATTGCGCGGTGCCGCTCGACCATCTGGCCGATTACACCAGCCGGCTCACGGCCATCTTCGAAAAACACGGCACGCGCGGCACCTGGTATGCGCATGCCGGCGCCGGCTGTTTGCATGTGCGCCCGATTCTCAACCTGCGGCTGGAAAAGGACGTGCATGCCATGCGCGAAATCGCCGAGGAGGCGTTCGCCATGGTGCGCGAGTACAAAGGCTCGCATTCCGGCGAGCATGGCGACGGGCTGGTGCGTTCGGAATTCAACGAGCCGATGTTCGGTTCGCGCCTGGCGCGCGCCTTCGAGGAGGTGAAGGACCGTTTCGATCCGCAAGGCCTGTACAATCCGGGCAAAGTCGTGCGTCCGCCCAAGTTCGACGATCGCAGCCTGTTCCGTTATTCGCCCGGCTATCGCGGCAATCCGATCGCCACCCGGCTCGACTGGTCGGCTTATTCGGATCCCGGCCACGGATTCCAGGGCGCGGTCGAGATGTGCAACAACAACGGCGCCTGCCGCAAGCTCGCCGGCGGCGCCATGTGCCCGAGCTTTCGCGTTACCCGCGACGAGCGCGACGTCACGCGTGGGCGCGCCAACACGTTGCGGCTGGCGATCAGCGGCCAGCTTGGGCCCGACGCGCTCGCCTCCGACGAGATGGCGGAGACGCTTCAATTATGCGTCTCCTGCAAGGCCTGCCGGCGCGAATGCCCGACCGGCGTCGACATGGCGCGGATGAAGATCGAGGTTCTGGCCGCGCGCGCCGCCAAATATGGAGTGTCGCTGCACGACCGGCTGGTCGGCTGGCTGCCGCGCTACGCGCCGACAGCAGCGAGATGGCCGTGGCTGGTGAACATGCGCGACCGCATCGGCCTGCTGCGGATGCTGTCCGAAGCCTTTGCCGGCTTCTCGGCGCGGCGCAGCCTGCCGAAATGGCGCAGCGACACTTTCCGCGACCGTTCCGATTGGGCCTATGGGGCGGCGACTTCGGCCGGGCCGATGCGCGAAGTCGTGCTGTTTGCCGACACCTTCAACCGTTATTTCGAGCGCGAAAATCTCGACGCGGCGCTGAATGTGCTGGTGGCCGGCGGCTATCGCGTGCATGCGGTATTGCCGACCGATTATGACCCGCGTCCGCTCTGCTGCGGCCGTACGTTTCTTTCGATCGGCCAGGTCGATCAGGCTCGGCGCGAGATGGAGCGCACGCTCGCCGCGCTTGCGCCCTACGTCATGCGCGGCGTGCCGGTCGTCGGGCTCGAGCCGAGTTGCCTGTTGAGTTTCCGCGATGAGTTGCCTGCTTTGCTCAAGGGCGAAGCGGTCGACGCCTTGGCGGGGCAGGCACTGCTGCTGGAGGAATTCCTCGCCCGCGAGCAGAAGGAAGGCCGGCTGAACCTGCCGCTCGGCGCGTTGCCCAAGAAGGCGCTACTGCACGGCCATTGCCACCAGAAGTCGTTCGACGCCATGGGCGCGGTCGAGAGCGTGCTCAAGCTGATCCCTGAGCTCGCCGTGGAAACCGTGGAATCGAGTTGCTGCGGCATGGCGGGCAGTTTCGGCTACGATGCCGCGACCATCGACGTCTCGTTCAAAATGGGCGAATTGTCATTGCTGCCGGCGGTGCGCAAGAGCGCCGCCGATACGCTGATCGTGGCCGACGGCACTTCGTGCCGGCATCAAATTCACGACGGCGCCTATCGGGATGCGCTGCATGTGGCCCGCGTGCTGGCGATGAGCGTTGCCGCCGCTGGTCTAAGGCCGGATGCGGCATACTAGGCGCATGGCAAAACTGTTTCCCACCTGTCTGGTCGGCTCCTATCCGCAGCCGGAATGGTTGATCGATCGCGCCCGGCTGTCGAAAATGGTGCCGCGCGTGCGCATGGACGACCTCTGGCTGGTGGAAGCCAAAGAGCTGGAAGCCAGGCAGGACGAGGCGACCTTGCTGGCGATCCAAGATCAGGAGCGCGCCGGCCTCGACATCATCACCGACGGCGAGCAGCGGCGCGAAAGCTATTCCAATCGCTTCGCCACCGCGCTCTCCGGCGTCGACACGGAAAATCCCGGCACCACGCTCAATCGTTCGGGCAAGCCGATCCAGGTGCCGCGCGTCACCGGCAAGATTAGCCGCAAATATCCGGTCGAGCTGCGCGACCTGCAATTCCTGCGCGCCAACACCAAGAAGCCGGTGAAGATGACCGTGCCCGGTCCCTTCACCATGTCGAAACAGGCGCAGAATGAGTTCTATAAAAGCGACGAGGAAATGGCGCTCGACTATGCCGCGGCCGTCAACGAGGAGATCAAGGATCTGTTCGCCGCCGGCGCCGACCTGGTGCAGCTCGACGAGCCGTGGATGCAGCAGCACCCCGATAAGGCGCGCGCTTACGGCCTGAAGGCCTTGGACCGCGCGCTCGACGGCGTCGGCGGGACGGTCGCCGTGCACCTGTGCTTCGGCTACGCTGCGGTCGTGCACGACAAGCCGACCGGCTATTCGTTCCTGCCGGAACTGGAAGCGTCAAAGGCGGCGCAAATATCGATCGAGGCGGCGCAGCCCAAGCTCGACCTCAAGGTGCTGGAGAAGCTGCCGTCGAAGACCATCATCCTTGGCGTCATCGATCTCGCCGACATGGGCGTGGAGACGCCTGCAACCGTCGCCGCGCGCATCCGCAAAGCATTGCCCTATGTGCGGGCCGAGCGGATCGTCGTCGCGCCCGATTGTGGCATGAAATATCTGCCGCGCGATATCGCCTTCGGAAAGCTGCAGGCGATGGTGGCGGGCGCAGCCACCGTGCGCGCGGAACACGCCTAGCCGCCGTAGAACAACCGGATCAGCACCAGCGAGAACCAGGGCACGTAGGTGCACAGCAGCAGCACGCCGATTAGCACGCCGATGAAGCCGAGATTGGCCTTGGTGGTTTCCCAGATATCGGACTTGGCGATCGAGCAGGACGCGATCAGCACCGAGGCAACCGGCGGCGTCTGCTGGCCGATGGCGAGGTTGAGGGTGAGCACCAGGCCGAAATGGATCGGGTCGATGCCGACCTGGTGCACCAGCGGCATCACGATCGGCACGGTCAAGATGATCGCCGCCGCCGAATGCAGGAACATGCCCAAAATCAAGAAGAAAAAATTGAGCAGCAGTAGCACCAGATAGGGATTGCTGGTGATGCCGACGATCGACTTGGCCAGCGTCTGCGGTAGCTGGCTTTCGGTCAGGAACACGCCGACCAGCGCGGACGCCGCCACCAGCAGCATCACCACCGCGGTCTGCAGGGCCGAATCGACCAGCGCGCGGTAGAGCGACTTCAAGGCGATGTCGCGATAGATGAACACCGAAATGAACAAAGCCGCGCACACGGCGAGCGCGGCGCCCTCGGTGGCGGTGACGAAGCCGCCGAATATGCCGCCGAGGATGATCACCGGCAGCGACAGCGCCCAGGCCGCTTCGCGGAGCGCCCGGATCAATTTGTTGAGCGAGAAACGCTGCTCGACCGGGAAATCGTTTTTCCAGGCGTAATAGTAGCACAGCGCCATCAGCGATATCCCGCCGAGGGCGCCCGGAATGAAGCCGGCGACGAACATCTTCACCACCGATTCCTCCGCCATCGCGGCGTAAAGGATCATCGGGATCGACGGCGGGATGATGATGGCGAGGCTGGCGGCCGAGGACGAGATCGCGGCGGCGAATTCCTTCGAATAGCCGCGCGACTTCATCGCCGGGATCAGCAGCGTGCCGAGCGCGGCGACGCCGGCCACCGCCGAGCCGGAAATCTCGGCGAAGAACATCGAGGCGCCGACCGTCACCATCGCCAGCCCGCCGCGGATGAAACCGAGCATGGCGGTCGCCAGATTGATCAGGCGGCGTGAAATGCTCGAGGCGTTCATGATGCCGCCGGCGAAAATGAACAGCGGCACCGCCAGCAGCGGGAAATTGGTGGCGCCCTCGAACATCACCAGCGCCACGTTCGGCAGCATGGTCGGGCCCTGCGCGATCCAGATCGCGGCAACGGCAGTCACGGCCAGCGCGACCGCCACCGGCACGTTGATCAGCACCAGCGCGAACATCCCGAGCAGCATCAGGCCGATGGTCATGACAGCCGCGCCTTTTTGGTCGTCTGCAGTGGCTCGACGCCGACCGACTCGAGCGCTTCCTTGACCTCATGGTCGAGTAGCGGCCCGCGTCGGGCGTCAGACAACAGGCCGGGCAGGCGGATCAACTCGGCGATGACGAACAGCGCGGCGGCGATCGGGATCACCGACTGGGTGATCTGCAGCGAAACCTCGGGCAGCGACACCAGCACATCGCCTTTCAAGACGCGCTCGACCTCGATCCCGGTCCATGTCAGCAGAGCGAAAAAGAAAATGGTGACGGCGGAGGCGAGCGCGGTTGCGGCGACGCGCCAATTCGCCGGCAGCGCATTGACCAGGCCGGGAAATCCGATATGGGCGCCGCGTAATGCGGCGAGCGCGCCGGCAAAATAGGTCAGCCAGCAGAGCGCGATGCCGCCGACCTCGTCGTACCAGACCAGGGAATAGCCGACCCAGCGAAAGAAAAAACCGGCGATGATGATCAGCGTAACGATAGCCATCAGCGCGGCTGCGATCGCTTCGAGCAAGCGATCATAGAGTCGATAGACGGTGGACAAGCTCATGAGACGCGCCGGCTGGGCGTGAAGGCGGAAGGACGCTAGCAAAGCTGCGCCGGACCTATAAGGGCCCGGCGCATAAATATTGTTCCTATGAGCCCTTGGCCAGGCCGAGGCACTTGTCGATCAGCATCTTGCCGGCGGGCACTTCCTTGGCAAACTCTGCGTAGACGCCCTTGCTGGCGGCGACGAAAGCCGGCTTGTCGGCCTCGTTCACCTGGATGCCGGACGACTTCATCTTGCCGATCAGTTCGTCGTCGAGCTTGGCGGCGAGCTTGAGGATGTCTGGCTCGACCTCCTTGGCGGTATCGGCGAGGATCTTCTGCACGTCGGGCGGCAGCCGCGCCCAACTGGCGCCGGCGACCACATAGGCCGGCGTATAGACGTGGCCGGTGAGCGACAGATATTTCTGCACTTCCTGGAATTTCTGCGAATAGATCTGGGTGAGCGGATTTTCCTGCCCGTCCATCACGCCGGTCTGCAGCGCGACGAACACTTCCTTGAGCGCCATCGGGCTCGGATTGGCACCATAGGCCTGGAACATCTTCACCCGCCAAACGCCCTTTGGCGTGCGCAGCTTGATGCCCTGCAGGTCCGCCGGCTTGACGATCGGCCGCTTGTTGTTGGTGATATGGCGGTAGCCGTTTTCCCACACGCCGATGAGGCGATAGCCGGCCTTTTCGGCAACCGGCCCGAGGATCGGGCGCACCACGGCATCGGCGATGCGCGCGGCGTGGCCGCGGTCCTGCACCAGATACGGCATCTCGAACACGCCGAATTCCGGCGCGACCGAGGTCATCACGGTCGACGGCAGCGCCAGGTCGACGGTGCCGAGCTTGAGCTTCTTCAAAAGCTCCGAGTCGCTGCCGAGCTGGCTGGAGCCGTAGACCACGACTTTGGCCTTGTCGCCGAGCTTGGCATTGGCGCGTGCGGCATATAGATCGGCAGATTGCGCGAACAGCGAGCCGGGCGCGCCGACATGGCCGAACTTGATTTCGGTCTGTGCGGCGGCGGTTCCCGCCGACAACGCGGTCGCGAAAGCGATTGTGAGCAAGGCTTTTGAAAGCCGCATGAGTTTCCTCCCGAGGACTTTGTGGTTCCACTGGCCCGTCGGCTGTCAGGCTCAGGCAGCGGTCGTTATTATTTCGGTTATCAATGCAAAACTGCGCGAATTGCGCAAGCGGGCGATTGTCGCGGCAGAGCTAGCCGAAGGCCGATAAGCCGCAAAAAATTCCGAGATTTTTGCCGCCGCTTGCCGGCTTGGGCCCGGCAATGACAGAGTAAGCGGATGAAGCGATTGGCAGCGATTTCATGGGCCTTTGCCGCGATCTTAGGGGTGGCCCAGGCACAGGCGCTCGACAAGGTCCGTTTCGGCACCAACTGGGTGGCGGAGGCCGAGCATGGCGGTTTCTATCAGGCGCTCGCCGACGGCACCTACCGTAAATTCGGGCTCGAGGTGACCATCGTGCCGGGCGGGCCGAACGTGAACAACCGCATCCTGTTGCCGGTCGGCAAGCTCGACTTCTTCATGAGCGCCAACTCGCTGCAATCCTTCGACGCGGTCGAACACGACATCCCAACCGTGGCGGTGGCGGCGAGCTTCCAGAAAGACCCGCAAGTGCTGATCGCCCGTCCGGGCGTCGAGCAGCTTGCCGATTTGAAAAAGCTCACGCTGTTCGTTTCCAAGGAAGGCATGGTCAGCTATTTCCAATGGCTGAAGGCCGACTACGGTTTCGACGAACGCAAAGTGAAGCCTTATTTGTTCAACGCACAGCCGTTCCTGGCCGACCAGAAATCGGCGATGCAGGGCTACGTCACGTCCGAGCCCTACGCGATCGAAACGCAAGGCCACTTCAAGCCGAAAGTGTTCGTGCTCGCCGACGCCGGCTTCAACGCCTATTCGACCTTGATCGAGACCCGGCGCGATCTGGTCGAAAGGCGGCCCGATCTGGTGCAGCGTTTCGTCGACGCCTCGGCCATCGGCTGGTACCATTATATTTACGGCAACAGCCGGCCCGGAAATGCGCTGATCAAAAAACAGAATCCGGAAATGACCGAAGCGCTGCTGGCCTATTCGATCGCCAAGATGAAGGAATTCGGCATCGTCGATTCCGGCGACTCGATCGCGCTCGGCATCGGTGCCATGACCGACGCGCGCTGGAAGAGCTTCTTCGACAAGATGGTGCGTGCCGGCGTGGTCAAGCCCGGCCTCGATGTCAAGCGCGCCTACACGCTGCAGTTCGTCAACAAGGGAGTCGGCGTCGACTTGCGGCCGAAGAACTAAGTGCGCCTTCGGCCGCGCGATCTTGCCCGGTTACTCTGCCGGCATGGCGGATGGGCGCACGACGCTTTCAGTCCGCTCGCGCCGCACCACTAGCCAGCCGAACAGCAGCATGGCCCCAAACACAATGATCGATCCAACCGCCGCGATCGGATCGCCGACCGGGTGCCCGGTATGCACAAGGCCGACCCCGATTGTCAGGATGACTGTGCCGACGATCCAGATACCGACCTGCACCATCGCGGTCCGGCTACGATCGATCGCCGGATGCAAGTGATAGAAAATCCCGAACAGGAAGAGCGAAACCCAACCCAGCAGGTTCAAGTGTGCGTGCGCGGGCATGGCCGAGTGATCTTCCGAGATGGCCATGATTAAGCCCCAGATCATCCCCGCCACCACCATGAGGACGGCTACCGGGAAACTGATAGACGATGCTTTCATGTCGGCCTCCAAAATCACGGGCTTTTCGCCCCAATATGGGCACACATGGCTGTATAATGAAATGTGATTGGCCTGTCAATATGAATGCACTATAGTGTGCAATGATTCGTCATGGCACGCACTTACACCCTCAAACGGCGCGCGGAAAACCAGGCGCAAACGCGCCGGCGCATTGTCGAAGCGACCGTGGAGTTGCACACCACGCGCGGCCCCGCGCGCACATCGATCAGCGACGTGGCCGAGCGCGCGGGGGTGCAGCGCCATACGGTCTATGCGCATTTCCCGACCGAGCGCGATCTGGCTATGGCCTGTTCCGGGCTGTCGCTGGCGCGCGACCCGTTGCCGGATGACAATGACTGGCGCGGGATCGGCGATCCCGAACGACGGCTGCGCCGCGCTCTGGCTGAGATCTACACTTGGTTTGCCCGCAATGCCGAGCTGGCGGCGCGCGTGCTGCGCGATGCCGAAATCGACCCATTGACGCGCGATATCGTGCAATTGCGGATCGGCGCGCGGATGGACGAATTCCGCCATGTATTGGGTCAAGGCTTTCCGCCGGGCCGCAAATTGCGCGCCGCATTGCGGCTTGCGATCAATTTCCAGACCTGGCGCTCCCTCGTGCAAGAAGCCGGATTGAGTTGCGACACCGCTGTGGATTTAATGGTGAGTGCGATACGCTGCATCGCCGACAAGCGTTGATGCTGAACGGCCTTCGCGACAAGGCTTGCCATTGCCCGCTTCACCACCGACCGCTCGCCCATATTCCGGCGCCCCGATCGTTGCTCTGTCCGGCGTCGGCAAGACGTTCGAGAGCGGCACAAACGCGCTCGATGGTCTCAGCCTCGCCGTAGCGGACGGCGAATTAGTCTCGCTGCTGGGCCCGTCCGGCTGCGGCAAGTCGACCGCGCTGCGTATTATCGCCGGACTAAGCGCGCCGTCCGCCGGCGCCGTCGATTGGCCGGCCGGAAGCGGCAAGATCGGCTTCGTATTCCAGGAGCCGACTTTGATGCCCTGGGCTGACGTTGCCGCGAATGTGCGGCTGCCATTCAAGCTCGGGCACGCGGACGAAACGGATTCGCGTACCGCGGTCGCCCAGGCATTGGCGCGCGTCGGACTTTCCGAATTCGCGCAACGCTATCCGCGCGAATTGTCCGGCGGCATGAAGATGCGCGCCTCGATCGCGCGCGCTCTCGTCACCGAGCCGCATGTGCTGCTGATGGACGAACCGTTCGCTGCGCTCGACGAAATCACCCGCTTCAAGCTCAACGACGATTTGCTCACGCTGTGGTATGAGCTGCGCCGCACGGTGATCTTCGTCACCCATTCAGTATTTGAATCGGTCTATCTGTCGCAGCGTATTGTGGTGATGACGCCGCGCCCGGGACGCGTGTTCGCCGACATCGCTATCCCCGCACCTTACCCGCGCGACGAGCGCTTCCGCACCTCGGCCGACTACGCCCGCTATTGCCGCACGGTCTCCGATGCGCTCGGCCAGGCGATGGGAGGCGCGCCATGAGCGAGCGTGCTTTGCGCATCGGCTTGCCGGTCCTGGTGCTCGCGCTCGGCGTGCTGATCTGGGACCTGGTGGTGCGCGTCTTCGCCGTTCCGCCGTTTGTGCTGCCGGGGCCGGGGCTGGTGTTTGCGACGCTGATCTCCGACAGCGGCCTGCTGTGGCATTCGCTGCTGGTGACGCTGCTCACCACCTTCGAGGGCTTCCTGCTCGCCGCCGTCGGCGGCATCGGGCTCGCCGTCCTGTTCAGCCAGTCACGGCTGATCGAATACTCGCTTTACCCTTACGCGGTGATCCTGCAAGTGACGCCGATCGTCGCCATCGCGCCGCTGCTGCTGATCTATCTGCCGCAGCCGCTCGCGGTGCTGGCCTGCGCCTGGATCGTGGCGTTCTTTCCGGTGCTCGCCAACTGCACGCTCGGGCTTGCTTCGGTCGATCACAATCTGCTCGCGCTGTTCGAACTTTATAAGGCGTCGCGCTGGCAGCTGCTGTGGAACCTGAAACTGCCGTCGGCGCTGCCGCAGATGCTGGCCGGTTTGCGCATCGCCGGCGGACTATCGCTGATCGGCGCGGTGGTGGCCGAGATTGCCGCCGGTTCCGCCGGCGCCGGCTCGGGGCTCGCCTACCGCATTGCCGAATCCGGCTACCGGCTCAACATCCCGCGCATGTTCGCCGCCTTGTTGTTGCTGTCGGCCGCCGGCGTTGCGATTTTCTTCGTGCTGTCGGCGCTCTCGCATATCGCCTTGCGCCGCTGGCACGAGAGCGCGGTGAAACGCGAGCGCTAGTGCAAGGCGTATTGGGCGATCGCGCCGAGCGCCGCCATCGCCACCACCACCTCGATCAATCCGCGATGCAGGCCGAAGGCCAGCACGCCGGCGATTGCCGCCAAAACGGCGGCGTGGATATCGAGCGCGAGCGGATCGAACGCAAACCAGCGCAGCGGGCCCCAATGCATTTCGCTCACTTGGCCGAACAACACGTGCAGCGCGAACCAGACCGACAGATTGAGGATGACGCCTACCACCGCGGCGGTGATGGCGGCGAGCGCGCCGGCCAGTTTCCGGTTGCCGCGCAGTTCCTCGATGAATGGTGCGCCGGCGAAAATCCATAGCATCGACGGCACGAAGGTGACCCAGGTGGTCATGCCTGCGCCGATCAGGCCGGCGGCGAGCGGCGTGAACGGCGCCGGTTCGCGGAACGCGGCCAGAAAGCCGACGAATTGCGTCACCAGGATCAGCGGGCCCGGCGTGGTTTCGGCGAGGCCGAGGCCGTCCACCATTTCCGGCGCGCTCAGCCAGCCATTGGTCTCCACCACCTGTTGCGCCATATAGGCCATCAGCGCATAGGCGCCGCCGAACGACACCACCGCCAGCTTGGAAAAGAACACGCCGATCGCCACCAGCACGTGGCCGCCGCCGAGCAGCAGGAAGGCCAGCAGCACCGGCGTCCACCACAATGTAAGTCCGATGACCAGAGACCATGCGAATTGCCGCCAGCGCCCGCCGCGCTCCGCCGTTTCAATGGGCCCGGTGTCGGACAAGCCGAGTTGCGCCGGCGCGCGGCTGGCGACGACAAATCCGATCAGTGCCGCCGCTACCACGATCAGCGGAAATGGCGCGGCGAAAAAGAAAATGCCGATAAAGCCGAGCGCGGCGAGCGCGACCAACAATTGGCTCTTCAGCGAGCGGCGGGCGATGCGCAGCAGCGCTTCGACTACGATCACCAGCACCGCGGCCTTGATGCCGAACAACGCGCCGTCGATCGGGCCCAGGCCGCGCCCATAGGCGTAGAGCAGGCTCAGGGCCAGCATCACCAGCGCGCCCGGCAGCACGAACAGGACGCCGGCGGCGAGCCCGCCGCGCACGCCGTGCAGCAGCCAGCCGGCATAGGTTGCGAGCTGCGTCGCCTCCGGCCCCGGTAGCAGCATGGAAAAATTGAGCGCGTGCAGAAAGCGCGCCTCCGGCAGCCACTTCTTTTCGTCGACCACGATTTTATGCATGAGCGCGATCTGCCCGGCCGGCCCGCCGAACGACAGACAGCCGATCTTGAGCCAGACCTTGAAGGCCTCGCCGAAACTTGGCTTCGGCGAGGTTGGATGCGGGTCGTTCATGTCATGCCGTCTTTCTGCGTGCGCATGATCTTTTCCGAATTCCGGTTCCCACTTTTCGGGATCATGCGCGCGCGGGCCAATTGTGCCTTTCGTCGGCGGCAAAGCGCAGCCAGGCGAACAGGGCATCGTAGACCAAGAAACCGCGCTCAAGCAGGCCATGATCGTCGTCGCCGGCAAGCGCCGACAGGCCGAGCGAAACCGCATGCAGTCCCGCCGCTTCCGGTGCAAGGTCTGGCCGCGCGGTATCGGCGCCGCGCACGATCAAAGCCAGGCGCGCGAGCGTCGGCTCGCTTTCCAGCCCAAACAGCTTGAGTATGGTGTCGAACGTGCAGCGCTCGCCATCGTGGCTCAATTCGATGTCCTTGATGTCGAACGGCACGGCGCCGCTTTCGCGCGCGACGTTCACCACCTCGGAAGGGTCGACGAACAGGATGCGGGCTTGCGGGTCGAGAAAGCGGCGGATCAGCCACGGGCAAGCGACGCGGTCGAGCTTCGGCCGCCGCCGGGTGACCCATAGGCTTGGCCGTGCCGGCGCAATTCGGTCGAGTGCGGGTTTGGCAACGAACGGCAACGCGGCTTTCGCCCAGGCTTCGTAGCCGCCTTCCAGCACGCGCGCGTCGAAGCCGTCGGCGCGCAACTGCGCGGCCGCCATCTGGCTCAATTCGTGGCCGGCTTTGCAGGCAATGAGGATCGGCCGCACGCGATCAAACTCGGCCGACCACGCGTCCGTCTTGCCGGCGTCGCGCCAAACTGCGCCGGGAACAAGGTGCGCGGATTCATCGAAAACGTCGCGCCGCCGCACATCGACGATCTGCGGCGCCGCCGGCGTCGCGATCGCATTCCAAAGGTCTGTCGGTGAGATCGAATAGCTCGGAGACAGCATAGGTCCCCTCCGTGAACGAAGGAGACGGTGCTTGGGCTCGCAAGCCTTCAAGGGAGCGGGGCGACCGCCGCAGGCCCCACGAGTTAAACGTTACTTCATTGCATCGGCACAATCAATGCCAAGCCGGACACCAACAAGAGCAACAGGATTATTTTGCGGAACGTGGCGTCGTCGAGCTTGCCGTACAGTTTGAGCCCGCTCCAGGTGCCGGCCAGCAGCACGGGTAGGCCGAGCAGGAAAAGTTTGATTGTGTCCGCGGTAACCGCGCCGGCGACAGTCAGCGACACGGCACTCATGATGAGTGCAATAAAAAGGACAGGCTGGAATATCGTACGCTGCACGTCCTTCGGCATACCGCGCCATTGGCACCAGACGACGGCAACGATGCCGGCGAGGCCGGTCAGTCCGCCGAGCAGCCCATTGAGGAATCCGACGGCAATGTCGGCCGGGACTCCCAGCTGGGCCGCCTTCGGCGCGGCGCGCGCCAGACTGTAGATGCCGAAGATGACCAGCAACACGCCGACGCCAATGCGCAAATGTGCCGGGTTGGCGTAAGTGAGCAGCATTGTTCCGATCGGCACGCCGATCGCGCTGCCGAAAATCAACGGTGCCGCTTTGCGCCAGCTCAGCGCGTGACGCAATTTCCAGATGCCGTAGCCTTGCGTGAACAGGCCATAGCCGACAATCAGGATCGCGGTCTGCACCGGCGAAATGATGTGCAGCCAGATGCCCGATACCACCAAGCCGAGCGCGAAACCGGCCAGTCCGCTGGTCAATCCGCCGAGAAATGTCGCTAATAAATAAAGCCCAAGAACCATGCCATCCATCGGTCGCTCCCAAGAAGAAGAGACCAGCGCTTGGATGGATGGCTGCCATCTGGAGGGGAGGCTGCAATATCCCCTGCAACGCGAGTATAGCAGGACGCCAAGCCCGTTCAATTCATATGCCGAGTGCGACAACCAGTATGCCCGATCTTGTTCACCGCCGCCGCCAGCGCCTCACCGGCATTGCCTTGATGTGCGGGGCGGTAGCGCTGTTCGCCTGCCTCGATACCACGGCGAAATACCTCAACACGCAGATGGATTTGCTGGAAATCGCCTGGGCGCGCTACACCGCCGCTTTCCTGCTGACGTTGATCGTCTCCAATCCGCTGACGCATAAGGGGCTGCTGCGCACCAAGCGGCTGGGATTGCAAATCACCCGCTCGGTCCTGCTCGCCGGCTCGAGCGTGCTGAATTTCCTGGCGCTACGCTGGCTGCAGCTCGACGAGGCGCTGTCGATCATCTTCACCTTTCCGTTCATCGTCGCCATCGTCTCGGGGCCGATGCTGGGCGAATGGCTCGGCTGGCGGCGCTGGTCGGCGATCTGCGTCGGCTTTGGCGGCGTGCTGCTGATCACGCGCCCCGGATTCGGCGGCATGCATCCGGCCGCCTTCATCTCGCTGGCGGCAACCGTCGCCTACGGCTTTTATGCGGTGATCACGCGCATCGTGTCGCGCGTCGATTCCAACCAGACCTCGCTGTTCTTTACGAATTTCGTTGGCGCGCTGATACTGCTGCCGGTCATTCCATTCGTGTGGACCACGCCGGAGAATTGGCTGATCGCGCTAATGCTGATCGGGACCGGCGTGCTCGGCAGCGCCGGGCACTTTTTGCTGATCGCCGGCCACCGGATAGCGCCGGCCTCGGTACTATCGCCGTTCGTCTATACCCAGCTTATCTGGGTAGTGCTTCTCGGCTATCTGGTCTTCGACCATGTGCCGAACGGCTGGACCATGGCGGGGGCCGCTATCGTCATCGCTTCGGGCCTTTATCTGCTGTATCGGGAACGCAAACTGGGCAAGTCCACCACCAGCGAAGGAGTGGTCGAGGGCCCACTCGAATAGCTGGACCTGTCGGCCATTTCGAGCATCCGGGCTGCTGGTGTCCGGACATGACAGCAATGATAATGGAGAGTTGCGAGGCCGCATTCATCGGGGCTAGGTTGCCGCCGATCAACACGGGTTTTGACCTTTCGAGGATCATTTATGGCTACAGCAAAGGACCGGGCGCAGGCCAAGGCCGGCTCCGGATTGAACGACGATATCGGCGAGGACAAGCGCCTGGAGCTGTACCGGACGCAAGTTGTGATCCGCGAGGCCGAGCAGCGCGCCTTCGACCTGTTCCTGCAGAACCTGGTCAAGGGCACCAGTCACCTCTCGCTCGGGCAGGAGGCGGTGGCGGCCGGTTTTGCCGGCGCCATGCAGAAGGGCGACCTCTCGTTCTGCACCTATCGCGGCCACGCCCACACGCTGGCGCGCGGCGTCAGCGTGGAGAAGGTGTTGGGTGAGCTGATGCAGCGCGACAACGGGTTGATGCGCGGCAAGGGCGGCTCGATGCATCTCACCTCGGTCGATCATGGCGTGATGGGCTCCTACGCCATCATCGGCGCCCATCTGCCCATCGCCTGCGGTGCCGCCTGGCGCGCGCAATACAAGGGCGCCAAGGACGTCTCGGTCTGCTTCTTCGGCGACGGCACCACCAATATCGGCGCCTTCCACGAAGCGCTCAATTTCGCCGCGGTGTGGAAGCTGCCAGTGGTGTTCTGCTGCGAGAATAATCTCTACATGGAATACACGCCGATCGCCGACGTGACGGCGGTGGAACATCCGGCCGCCGACCGCGCCTCAGCTTACGGGCTCGAACGCATCGTCATCGACGGCAACGACGCCGACGTGGTCTATCGCACCGCGCAGGCGGCTTATGAGAAAGCCCGCGCCGGCAATGGGCCGTCGCTGATCGAATGCATGACCTATCGCTACAGCGGCCACTCGCGCGCCGATCCGGCCAAGTATCGCCCCGAAGGTGAACTCGACCGCTGGAAGCTGCGCGACCCGATCAAGATCTATCGCGAGCGGCTGCTGCAATTCGGCGTCAGCGAAAAAACCATCGCTTCCATCGATAGCGACGTGCGCAAAATCGTCGATGACGCGACCGAGGCCTGCAAGGCCGCGCCCAACCCGCCGCTCGATATCATCACCACCGACGTCTACGCCGATGGAGGCTGGGCATGGAGAAATTAATATGGCGGAACTGACCTATCGCGACGCCGTCATCCGCGGCATCGCGCAGGAGATGAGGCGGGATACGGACGTCGTGTTCCTTGGCGAGGATGTGGCCAAGGCCGGCGGTGTGTTCAAAGCCACGGTCGGTCTCTACGAGGAATTCGGTCCGTTGCGCGTGCGCGACACGCCGATCTCCGAACAGGCGATCATGGGCGCCGCCATGGGCGCGGCCATGACGGGTCTCAAGCCGATTGCCGAGATCATGTTCTCCGACTTTTTTGCGGTGTGCTTCGACTACATCGCCAACGAGTTCCCCAAGAGCCGTTACATGTCGAACGGCCAGGTCAAGGTTCCGTTGGTGATCCGCACCGGCAATGGCGCCGGCTCGCGCTTCGGCGCGCAGCATTCCCAGAGCGTCGAGAACTGGTGCATGATGATACCGGGGCTGAAGGTGGTGGCGCCGTCGACGCCGGTCGATGTCATCGGGTTGTTGGCGGCGGCGGTGCGCGATCCCGATCCGGTGATTTTCTGCGAACACAAGTCGCTCTATGCGACCAAGGGCGAGGTGCCGGACGGCGAGATCGTCGACACGCTCGGTACCGCCAAGATCGTGCGCCCCGGCAAGGATGCCACCATTCTGGCGCTGGCGCTGATGGTGCCGCGCGCGCTGGAAGCGGCCGAGAAGCTCAAAAGCGAGCACGGTATCGACGCGGAAGTCATCGACGTGCGCTCGCTGGTGCCGCTCGACACGCAGACCATTCTCGGCTCGCTTGCCAAGACCCACCGGCTGTTCACGGTGGAGGAGAATCCTCGGCTCTGTGGATGGGGCGCGGAAATCGTGTCGATCGCCGTAGATGAGGGCTTCTACGACCATGACGGTCCGCCGGTACGAATAACGACGCCGCATATTCCGCTGCCGGCCGCCGATATTCTGGAAGACGCCGTGCTGCCGACCCCGAGCCGAATCGTCGAAACGGTGCGGCGGAGTTTGGGGAGTTAAATTTCGTCATTCCGGGACGGCGCGCGACGCCGGACCCGGAATCCAGACGAAAGCGAATGTGTTTCTGGATTCCGGGTTCGCGCCTTCGGCGCGCCCCGGAATGACAAGTAAAGAGGACGCACCATGTACGAAAATCTTCTCGCCAACGTCCCGACCGATCTGTGGATCGGCGGCAAATGGCGCAAATCGTCCGACAATGCCCGTTTCGACGTGATCGATCCGGCGACCGAACGCAAGATCGCCTCGGTGGCGAGCGCGTCGATCGACGACGCCAAGGCCGCGGTCGACGCCGCCGAGGCCGCCTTCGAAGGCTGGGCGGCCCGCAAGCCGCGCGAGCGTGCCGAAATATTGCGCAAGTCCTACGAGCTGATCATGCGTGACGCCGAGCGCTTCGCCAAACTGATCACGCTGGAGAATGGCAAGGCGTTGCCCGACTCGCGCGGCGAGGTGGCCTATGCCGCCGAATTCTTCCGCTGGTACGCGGAGGAAGCCGTGCGCAATCACGGCGAATTCGCGCGCGCGCCGGCTTCCGGTGCCCGCATCCTCGCTTATCACAAGCCGGCCGGCATTGCCGTGCTAGTGACGCCGTGGAATTTTCCGGCCGCCATGGCCACGCGCAAGATCGGTCCGGCGCTCGCCGCTGGCTGTCCGGTGATCCTGAAGCCCGCCTCCGATACGCCGCTCACTATGCTGGCGCTGATGCCGGTGCTGGAGGAAGCAGGCGTCCCGGCTGGCGTAGTCAACGTGGTGCCGTCGCGCCGCTCCGGCCCGGTGGTGAGCGCCATGCTGCACGATCCACGTGTGCGCGTGGTCTCCTTCACCGGCTCGACCGAAGTTGGCCGCAAGCTGCTGCATGAGGCCGCCGACCAGGTGCTCAAGCCGTCGATGGAACTCGGCGGCAATGCGCCGTTCCTGGTGTTCGAGGACGCCGACATCGATGCCGCCATCGAAGGCGCCATGATTGCGAAAATGAGGAACATGGGTGAGGCCTGCACGGCGGCCAACCGCTTCTACGTGCACGAAAAGGTGCATGACGAGTTTGCCAAAAAACTGACCGCCAAGATGAGCTCACTGAAAATGGGCAACGGCCTTGACGAAGGCATCAATCTCGGCCCGCTGGTCAACAAGGAAGGCCGCGACAAGGTGATCGAGCTGGTCGAGGATGCCACGGCAAAGGGCGCCAAGGTGCTGGTCGGCGGCAAGACGCCGGACGGTCCCGGCTTTTTCTATCCCGCTACCGTGCTCACCAATGTTTCAAACGATGCCAAGATGCTGAGCGAGGAAATTTTCGGACCCGTCGCCTCGATCCAGACCTTCAAGAGCGAAGACGAGGCGATCAAGCGCGCCAACGACACCGAATACGGCTTGGTCGCCTATCTCTATACCAAGGACTTGAGTCGCGGGCTGCGCGTGTCCGAAAAGCTCGACTTCGGCATGATCGGATTGAACCGCGGCATCGTCTCCGATCCGGCGGCGCCGTTCGGCGGCACCAAGCAGTCCGGCCTCGGCCGCGAGGGCGCGGCGGAGGGGATGAAAGAATTCATGGAGACGCAATACGTGTCGGTGACTTGGTAAGGAGCGGCAGCACGTGGACGTTCTGATGCCGCAGCTCGGCGAAACCGTCGCCGAGGGCAAAATCGTGAAATGGTTCAAGGCGGCCGGCGACACCGTCAAGCCGGGCGAGAACCTGTTCGAGATCGAGACCGATAAGACGTCGATGGAAGTGCCTTCGACGGTCGCCGGCACGCTCACCGATATCCGTTTCCAGGTCGGCGAAGTGGCCAAAGTCGGCGCCGTGGTGGCGGTCATCGGCGGCGCCGGGGAGGCGGCGAAAGCGGCAAACGCACCAGCAAAGCAAACTGAAGCCTCTGCTCCGCTCGCCTCCGCACCCGTGTCCGCGCAAAGCACGGCCCGCGTGCAGGCTCCAGCGGCGGCCCAGAGCCCAGCACCCCTGGGTCCCCGCGTGCGCGAGGGCGAACGGGTGCAAAGCGCCTCGTACGCCTATCCGCATATGGACCCCTTCCACGAAGTGCGCACACCCGAGCGCAATTATGGGCCGGCAAAATTATCGAGTGGCACGTTCACCACGCCGCTTGCCAGGCGGCTGGCCGGCGAGCGCGGCATCGACCTGTCGCGCGTCAGCGGCTCCGGCCCGCATGGCCGCATCGTGGCGCGCGACGTCGAGACGGCGGCGCCGGCCGCGGCTGCGCTTGCCACCGGCGCCAGCGCCGCACAGGTCAAGGCTTTGTATGAGGGCACGACTTACGAGGAAGTGCCGCTCGACACCATGCGCCGTACCATCGCCAAGCGGCTGATCGAGGCCAAGCAGACCATCCCGCATTTCTATCTGACCGCGGATATGGATGCCGGCCGGCTGATCGCCATGCGCGAGGAGGCGAACGCCGCCGCGCCGGCCACGGACGGCCAGCCGGCGTTTAAATTGTCGTTGAATGACTTCATCATCAAGGCCTGGGCGGCGGCGCTGCAGCGCATTCCTGCCGCCAACGCGGTATGGGCGGAGGACCGCATCTTGCGCTTCACGCATTCCGACATTGGCGTGGCGGTGGCGATCGACGGCGGGCTGATCGTGCCGGTGATCCGTAACGCCGAGCAAAAATCGCTCACCGCCATCTCGGCCGAAATGCGCGATCTCGCCGCGCGCGCCCGCGGCAAGAAGCTGCAGCCGAATGAATATCAGGGCGGCGCAAGCGCCATTTCCAATCTCGGCATGTACGGCGTGCGCGAATTCGCGGCCATCATCAATCCGCCGCACGCGACCATCCTCGCGGTGGGCGCAACGCGCCGCGCGCCGGTCGAAGCTGACGACGGTGGCGTAAAATTCATCAATCAGCTAACCGTCACGCTGTCATGCGACCATCGCGTGGTGGACGGTGCGCTCGGCGCCGAGCTGCTGGCTGCCTTCAAGAGCTTCGTCGAAAAGCCGGTCACCGCTTTAGTGTAAGGAGACGTGAGGATGGCTGGCGAAAAGCCGGATGTCTTGCTGGTCGGCAACAAGAAGCCGGTCATTGTGAAGGGCCTCGAAGGCAAGGTGACGCTGCACGCGCTGTTCGACGCGCCCGACCGGGAAGCGTTCTTCAAATCGATCGCCGGCAATATCCGCGCCATCGCCGTCGCCTATACCGCCGACAAGGTCGATGCCGCCTTCATGCAGCGCTTTCCCAAGCTCGAGCAGATTTCGAGCTTCGGCGTCGGCTATGACCACATCGACGCCAAGTGGGCCGGGGCGCACGGCATCATCGTCACCAATACGCCGGAAGTGCTCAACGAGGAGGTCGCCGACACCGCGCTCGGCCTCTTGCTCTGCACGGTGCGCGAATTTCCGCAGGCCGAGCGTTACGTGCGCGCCGGCAAATGGGTCGACAAGCAATATCCGCTCAGCAAGGCGACGCTGCGCAACCGCACCGTCGGCATGGTCGGCATGGGCCGCATCGGCAAGGCGATCGCGCGCCGGTTGGATGCCTTCGGCGTGCCGGTGGTCTACCACAGCCGCAATCCGCAGAAGGACGTAAGTTACAAGTATTTTCCGAAGCTCGTCGACATGGCGCGCGATGTCGACACGCTGATGGTGATCGTGCCTGGGGGCTCGGCGACCGCCAACATGATCAATGCCGAGGTGCTCAAGGCGCTGGGCCCGAACGGCATTCTCATCAATATGGCGCGCGGCTCGGTGGTGGACGAACCGGCGTTGATCGAGGCGCTGAAAGATCGCGCCATCTATTCCGCCGGCCTCGACGTCTTCGCCAAGGAACCACAGGTGCCATCGGCGCTGATGGGGATGGATCACGTCGTGCTGTTTCCACATCTCGGCTCCTCGACCGAGGTAACGCGCGCGGCCATGGACCAGCTCGTGGTCGACAACATCCTGGCCTGGGCCGCGAGTAAGCCGCCGCTCACGCCGGTTCCGGAAACGCCGTATCCGCCGAAGGGATAAGCGCGCGGCGGCACCCCGTGGGTGCTATTCTCCCGTCATTCCGGGTCGCGCGCTTGGCGCGGTCCCGCAATGACGAATCGAGAGCCGAACGCCCGCATGTCTCGCATTGCCATCATCGTTGCCGTGTCCTGCTTGGCATGCCCCGCTTCGCTGGCGCAGACGCCGGCCGCGCTCAGCGATGACGCTAAAGCGGTGCTCGGCACCTGGGAATTCTCCAATGCCGACCGCGACAAGGTCTGCCCGGTGACATTCAAAGACGACCGATCGCCGGGCGGCTTCGAGGTCGATTTCGACCCGAGCTGCAGCAAGCTGTTTCCGCTGGTCGACGGTGTCGTTGCCTGGATTTATCGGCAGAACGATCTGCTGCGCCTGCTGGATGCCGAGGGAAAATCGCTGGTGGAATTCAGCGAGGTGGAAGACGGCATCTTCGAGGCGCCGACGCCGGGCATCGGCGTGTTGTTCCTGCAGAATCCTGCCAATGCCGGCCCGCCGCCGAAGCCGCCGGAACAGGTGGCCGGCGACTGGGCGATCGTGCGCGGGTCCGGCGCGCCATTGTGCCAGTTAAGCCTGACAACGAATGCCGTGCAGGACGGGCTGGCGCTGACGGTCAAGCCGGGCTGCGATCCGGCCATCGCGCGCTTGAACTTGACGCTCTGGCGGATCGACCGCGACCAATTGATGCTGGTCTCGCCGAGCGGCAATCCCTGGCGCTTCGAGGAGGTCGACGGCAAGACCTGGCGGCGCGTTCCGGAAAGCGCCGACGCAATCATGTTGGTGCGGCAGTAAAGTTGTCATCACCGGGCCGGCACCCAAGTCGGCTAAAGCCGATTTGGGCATGCTAATGCTGATCTCGGGTAAACCCGAGATCAGATGCGCCGCGTCCCGGTGATCCCGCTTAGGAAGGTGGAGCGGTGCCTTTCTAAGCGAGATGGCCGGGACGAGCCCGGCCATGACAGTTAGATAAGCCGCAGCCCCTTGAAACTGGCATGCCCTTCCTTGCCGACGATGATGTGGTCATGCACGGAAATGCCGAGCGGGCGCGCTACCTCGATGATCGCCTGCGTCATCTGGATATCGGCACGTGACGGCGTCGGATCGCCGGAGGGATGATTGTGCACCAAGATCAGCGCAGTGGCCGACAATTCGAGTGCGCGCTTGACCACTTCGCGCGGATAGACCGGCGTGTGGTCGACGGTGCCGACCTGCTGTAATTCGTCAACGATCAGCAGATTGCGCTTGTCGAGGAACAGCACCCGAAACTGCTCCTTGTCGGCGAAGGCCTGCGCCGTGCGGCAATAGTCGAGTACGCTCGACCAGGATGACAGCACGGGGCGTTTTTTCACCTGGCCGCGCGCCAGCCGGCTCGCCGCCGCGTGCACGATCTTGAGCTCGGTGATGGCGGCGTCGCCCATGCCCTTGACCTCGGCGAGCCGGGCCACCGGCGCTGCCACCACTTCGGCGAAGGAGCCGAATTTGCTGATCAGGTCCTTGGCCAGCGGCTTGACGTCGCGTTGCGGAATGGCGCGGAACAGCACCAGCTCGATGAGCTCGTAGTCGCTCACCGCCTCGGCGCCGGCCTCGCGGAAGCGTCCGCGCAGCCGCTCGCGGTGGCCGTGATAATGCGGAGAAGCCTCGGAAAGGCCGCTCTTCCGCCCGCTGCCGCTACCCTTTGCCGCCATAAAAAACCCAGCCCACGCCGCGCCGCGCCCGCCGCAATGATTGTAGTTCAGCCGCAGGCGGTAGACGAGGTCTCTCCGCCGTCGTCCCCCGCGCAGGCGGGGACCCATCATCATCGGACGAATGACAGGCTGCGGAATATGCGTCCCGGCCCTCGCGCCGACGCGCTCGGCCGGGACGACAAGGCGGAATGATCAGCGCTTGTAGGGCGGCATGTGCAGCCCGGCCGGCGAAAAGGTGAACACCTCGACGCCTTTGTCGGTGACGCCGACGGTGTGCTCGAACTGGGCCGACAGCGAGCGGTCACGCGTCACCGCGGTCCAGCCGTCGGACAGCACTTTCACATGCGGGCGGCCGATATTGATCATCGGTTCTACGGTGAAGAACATGCCCGGTTTGAGCACGATGCCTTCGCTGACGCGGCCGACATGGACGATGTTGGGCTCATCATGGAACAGGCGGCCGAGCCCGTGGCCGCAGAAGTCGCGCACCACGCTCATGTGCTGGGCCTCGACATAGCTCTGGATGGCGGCGCCGATGTCGCCGGTGGTCGAGCCGGGCCGGATGGTGGCGATGCCGCGCATCATGGCCTCGTGCGTCACCTCGATCAGCCGCTCGGCGCGGCGCGGAATCTCGCCGATGGCGAACATGCGGCTGGAATCGCCGTGCCAGCCGTCGAGGATCAGCGTCACGTCGATATTGACGATGTCGCCCTCTTTCAGCGGCTTGTCGCCGGGAATGCCGTGGCAGACCACGTGATTGAGCGAGGTGCAGGTCGACTTCTTGTAGCCGCGATACATCAGCGTTGCCGGCAGCGCACCGTGCGCGAGCGCATATTCCAGCACGAGCTTATCGATTTTTTCAGTCGGCACGCCGGGTCCTACATGCTCGGTCAACATGTCGAGGCAGCGCGCGACCAATTGCCCGGCCTTGCGCATGCCTTCGAAGGCGGCAGGGCCATGGATCTTGATCTGGCCGGTCTTGCGGAGGGGGGCGACGGCGGCGTCGACGTAGGTCATGAGCGATAATGTAAGGCTTGGCGCGCCCGGCGCAAGAACGCTGTCATCACCGGGCCGGCACGGAGCGCCGTGACCCGGTGATCCCGCGTAGGAGGGCAAAGTGTATCCCTAAGCGAGATGGCCGGGACAAGCCCGGCCATGACAGCTTATTGAGAGCTCGGGACCGGTGCGAAAACGCATCAATTGACGAATTTTCCGCCCAGGTCCTCCTCGATATGCACGCGAATGATGTCGTCGAATGTCGCCTCCACCGTGAAGCCAAGCGCAACGCTGCGGCGTGCATCAAAACGGCTGGGCCAGCCGGCGACGATGCGCTCGACCAGCTCATCGGGTGCGCGCCTAATGCGGGCGGCGACCTTGTCGCCGGCAATGCGGCGCAAGGCCGCGATCTGCTCGCCGACCGTGCAGCACACGCCCGGCATGGTGAGATTGATGCGGTCGCCCAATTGCGCATGGCTCAGGCCGGCGGCGTGGATGAGAAATCCCACCGCCGAACGCGGACTGGCGTGCCAATGCAGCACGCTGTCGGCGACCGGCAGCACGGCCTCTTGCCCGGCCAGCGGCTCGCGGATGATGCCTGAAAAAAAGCCGGACGCCGCCTTGTTTGGCTTGCCCGGCCGCACCACGATCGAGGGCAGGCGGATGCCGACGCCGTCGAGAATTCCGCGCCGCGTGTAATCGGCGAGCTGCAGTTCGCAGATCGCCTTTTGAGTGCCGTAGGAGGTGAGCGGCGTGAGATGGAAATCGTCGGCAATCGCTTCGGGGAACGGCGCGCCGAACACCGCAATCGAGGAGGTGAATACGAGTTTCGGTTTGTAGCCGCCGCCGGCCTCGCGGATCGCTTCCATGAGCGCGCGGGTGCCGTCGAGATTGACGCGATAGCCCTTGTCGAAATCGGTTTCCGCCTCACCCGACACCACGCCGGCGAGATGAAAAATAACGTCCGGTCGCTCCGCGATGGCTTTTTCGGCAACGCCCGGCGCTGCAAGATCGGCGGCCCGGGTCTTCACGTGATCGGAAAAGCCCGCCGGCCGCGCCGGCGCGACAATGTCGACCAGCGTCAATTTTTCGACCGGCCGGTCGCCAAGCGCGCGCTCGGTAACCAGCCGTTCGGTGAGCTTGCGGCCGATCATGCCCGCGGCGCCGGTGATCAGGATGTGCATCTACGTCCTCGTTTTATCGTTGTCGGCCGGCTCGAAGCGGTCGATACGGCGCAGGTCGGGGAACAATAGCATCCAGATGCCTGCGATCAGCAGGGAGCCGAACCCGCCGATCAGCACCGAGGGCACCGCACCCAGCCAGGCGGCGACCGCGCCGGATTCGAATTCGCCGAGCGTATTCGAGGAGCCGACGAACAGATAGTTGATCGCGCTCACGCGCCCGCGCTTCACGTCCGGCGTCTCGATCTGTACCAGCGAAAAGCGGATGACAACGCTCAATGCGTCGGCGGTACCAAGTACGGCAAGCGTTACCAACGACAAGACGAACGAAGTCGATAGCCCGAACACGATCGTCGCCAAGCCGTAGATCGCGACCACCGCGAACATCTTGCGGCCGATATGGCGCTCGACCGGATAGCGCGACAGCATAACCGCCGTAACCAGCGCGCCCGCCGCCGGCGCCGAACGCAACAGGCCGAGGCCGATGGGGCCCACGCTAAGAATATCGCGTGCGAAAATCGGCAGCAAAGCTGTGATGCCGCCGAGCAGCACCACGAACAGGTCGAGCGTGATCACACCCAGGAGCCGGCGGTTGGTGCGGATGAATTCGAAGCCGGCCAGTACCGAGCGAAACGTCGGCGGTTCGCGCGCCGGTGCAGTTCGTTTGACCACGATCAGGCTGACCAGAATGATCGAGGTTGCGAAGAAGGCGACGCACAGCGCGGTGACCGCGATTGGGCTTGCGGCATAAATCAGTCCGCCGAGCGCCGGCCCGCATATCACTGCGACTTGATTGGCCGACGTCCAGCCGCCGACCGCGCGGGTGACGAGCGGGCCCGGCACCAGGGCCGGCACCAGCGCGCTTCCGGTCGGCACTTCGAACGCACGCGCGCAGCCGATCAGGAATACGACGCCAAACAAGATGTCACGGCTCAGCACGTTTGCTACCAGCGCCGCGGTGACCAATACGGCCGCCAGCGCATAGGTCGCTTGTGCCGCGCGGATGATGAGCCGGCGATCATAGCGATCCGCCGCATGGCCGATCAGCAACGTTAGGATTACCGCCGGCACGAACTGGATCAGGCCGACCAGGCCGAGATCGAATGCGCTGTTGGTCAACTGATAGAGCTGCCAGCCGATCACCAGTGCCAGCATTTGATAGCCGATCGTCGTCGAGACGCGCGCCAGCCAGAACAGCACGAAGGGCCGCTGCCGGGCGAGAGACGGCGGTCCGGCGTAGGGAATTTGCCCTTCAGTCATTGCATTTGGCCGATCCGCACGCCGCTCAGGGTTGTTTCAATTCGTGCGCGATGACCGCGGCCAAGCGCGCCTGGCCGGTGGCATTGAGATGGCCGTCATAACGGTAATAGTCATCCTTGCTGAAATACTTGCCCGTCGGAATATAGCCGAAGCTTTTCGGAACGATCCTGCCCACAAGCTTTTCGGTCTCGCGGAATTCTCCGTCGAGTTCCTGATAGGGATGAATTTCAACCAAGGTGACGGCAAACCCCTCTTTGCGCGCGAGGCTTTCGAGTTTATCCAGCGCGATTTTCGTTGCATCGAGCGCACGCCGAATCTGCTCGGCATCGGAGCATCGATAGGCGCCGCGTTTTATGTACGACGAGAAAACGAGCATGGCGCGTTTTACGATCTCGTAATTACCGAGGGCGCCCTGCAGCCGCCTTACGATTCCCCGCCGATTGTCGTCGGGATGCGGTTGCGCGCCAGCGGCTTTCGCATCGGTCACGTTTAGATGATCGCGATAGTAAATCAAATTATCGCCCAAATCATTGCCGGATTCCTCGATCCAGCATGCCGTGAGCATCACGACAACCACGTTTTTCGGATGGAAATTTTCCTTGCTGATGGCGCGGACGAGAATGTTGACTTCCTGGAAGGTGTCGGCACCGGAATGTCCGAAGTTTTGGCAGACAAAACCGTTTTTTGTGCAGACGATGTATGGAAACGTTTCTTTGTCGGAAACGCCATGTCCGAAAGTGAACGAATTGCCGAGCCAGATGAAGTCGGGTCGTCGGCTTTCGTTGTCTATAACGCGATTGCCGAAGCTGTTGGTATGAATACTGGCGGTAAATTCGGCGCCTTTGTGGGTTAAATCGAGATTCGGTTTCAGTGAGAGCTCATCCAGCGCGACCCGAGCCGGATGCCCATTTCGATCGAGATAAACCCCTCCCGGCACCGGGAGCGGCGCAAACAGTTCTAGGATCGCCTCAATAATTATCAATCCAACCAGTAATATCAGAATCTGAACGGCCGCGACTTTCATCCAGCAACCTCAACCGCGATGCGACCCATCGCCGCCATAATGTACAGACCGTTTCATGAAGCCAATAGCGGGGGGAGTACAAGAGTCTACAACTGCCGTCG
Source organism: uncultured Alphaproteobacteria bacterium (assembly GCA_963739825.1). Lineage (GTDB taxonomy): Bacteria > Pseudomonadota > Alphaproteobacteria > Rhizobiales > Xanthobacteraceae > Pseudolabrys. The sequence continues at coordinate 218,039 of CAVUBU010000001.1, read as the reverse complement.
GCGGCCGGCGGCGAACGCAGCAGCCCGTTGCCGATCGGGGCGACGGCCGGAAAATCGCTGGCATAGATCGGCAACAGCGCGGTGGCGCCAACGGGGTGGAAACACTCATTCCATAACGCCATTCATCGCGCTCAGGCTGACCTCCTGCCGTCCGTCGGCGCTGAAGTTGTCCGGCGCCAGCCAGCGCTCGAAATTCGCCTTGCGCGCGGGCCATTCGCCGTCGAGCATGGAGAACCAGGCATTGTCGCGGTTACGGCCTTTGGCGATCAGGTGTTGACGGAAGGTGCCCTCGTAACTGAAGCCGTAGCGCAGCGCGGCGCTGCGCGAGGCGGCGTTGAGCGCGTTGCACTTCCATTCGTAGCGGCGGTAACCGAGCATTTCGAACGCGTAACGCGCCAACAGATATTGCGCCTCGGTTCCGAGCGGCGTGCGTTGCAGCGCCGGCGAATAGAGCACATGGCCGACCTCGATCACGCGCGCCTCCGGCCGGATGGCCATCAGCGTGAAATAGCCGACGGCGCTGCCGGCCATGTCGATTATGGCGTAGGCATAGGGATCGGATGCAGCGGCGCGTTTGGCGATGAAAGCGGAAAATTCTTCTGCGGTCGCGAACGGCCCGTCGGTCGAGATATAGGTCCAAATACGGTCGTGACCGGCAAACGCCGCCCACAGATCCGCCGTGTGTTGCGGAGCTAGTTTCTCGACGCGGCCGTAGCGGCCTTGCAGCGTCACCGGGCCGGGAAGCTTCGCCGGCGTCGGATCGACCGGCAGGCCGACCGGCTGCCCGGTTTTCGGGTGGGGTTCAGAGCTTGACATCACGTTGAGCGTTTCGCGCGATCGTCGCTGAAAAATTTGTTGAGCTCCGGGTTCGATATCACGCCCGCAAAACGATCGAACTTCCCATCCTTGGCAATTTCGCGCGCCGACTTGATGAAGGCGTCCATGGCGACGCGTGCCAGCGTGCCGCCGACGCTGATGCGCCGCACGCCCATCGCGGCGATCTCGTTGACGGTGATGCCGAAGGCGCCGCTGTTGAGGAAGTTCACCGGCTTCGGCGCGACCGCCTGCACGGTCGCCTCGATCTGCTCGCGCGTCTTGATGCCGGGCGAGTAGAGGCAATCGGCGCCGGCATCGGCGAAGGCTTTCAGCCGGCGGATGGTTTCGGCCAGGTCGGGCCGGCCGCGGATGAAACCTTCGGTGCGCGCGGTAAAGACCACGTCGCCGCCGGCTCTGTCGATTGCCGCGCGCGCGGCCTTCACGCGGGCGAGCGCAAGATCGAAATCGTAGAGCGGTTGGTTCGGATCGCCGGTCGAGTCCTCGATCGACAGTCCGGCGACGCCGGTCTCCACGCACAGCCTTACGTTCTCGCCGACACCGGCCGGATCGTGCGCAAAGCCGCCCTCGAAATCGGCGTTGACCGGCACATCGGCCGCTTGCGCGATTTCACGAAAATGCGCGAGCATCATGTCGCGCGTCACCTCGCCGTCCGACAAGCCCTGCGAGTGGGCATAGCCCGAGCTGGTGGTCGCCAGCGCCTTGAAGCCGAGCCCTTGCAGATAGCGGGCGGTGCCGACGTTCCATGGATTGGGGATGACGAAGCAGCCGATTTGATGCAGCGCGCGGAACGTGCGGCGTTTGTCGACGGGAGAGGGGCTGGCCATGGGCAGTTCCTGGCGCGAAACGGGCGCGACCGTGCCACGATTGCCCGCACAAGGACAATGCCATTCCGTCATCCATTCATGAGCGAAATTTATCGGCTCGAAGTCGGCCAATGGCTCTCGGCAGGGTTTGATTTTCCCCGCCCGATCGGGTGAACTGCGCGCAAATTCGGGATCGCGCGGCCGCCCAGCCCGCTGGCGCGACCGGTTGCCGGGGAGTGACGCCATGTTGAAAACGATCGCGGCCTTCGACCGCATCGGCGAGGAAAACGCCTTCGCGGTGCTCGCCCGCGCCAACGCCCTGATCGCGCAGGGGCGCGACGTCATCAATCTCGGTATCGGCCAGCCCGATTTCCGCACCCCGGACTTCATCGTCGAGGCGGCGGTCAAGGCGCTGCGCGAGGGCCATCACGGCTACACCGCGGCAAACGGCATTTTGCCGCTGCGCGAGGCGGTCGCCGCCGACCTGCACAAGCGCTTTCAGGTCGAGGTCTCGCCGGAGAGCGTGATGATCATGCCCGGCGGCAAGCCGACAATGTTCATGTCGATCCTGATGTTCGGCGAGCCGGGCGTTGAGATCATGTATCCCGACCCGGGTTTTCCGATCTACCGCTCGATGATCGAGTTCACCGGCGCTAAGCCCGTGCCGGTGCCGATCCGCGAGGAGAACGCCTTTGCCTTTTCGGCGGAGGAGACGCTCAAGCTGATCACGCCGAAGACGCGGCTCTTGATTCTCAACTCGCCGGCCAATCCGACCGGCGGCGTCACCGGCAAGGCGGAAGTCGATAAGCTCGTTGCCGGCCTGGAGAAGTGGCCGGACGTCTGCATCATGTCGGACGAAATTTACGATCACATGGTCTATGACGGCGAGACCCATGTCTGCCTGCTGACCTATCCGTCGATCCGCGATCGGCTGATCCTGCTCAACGGCTGGTCGAAGACCTACGCCATGACCGGCTGGCGGCTCGGCTATGCGGTGTGGCCGGGCAAGCTATACGACTATGCGCGCAAGCTGGCGGTCAACCTGCACAGTTGCGTCAACGCCTCGGCGCAATATGCCGGGCTGGCCGCGCTGAAAGGTCCGCAGGACGAGGTGTGGAAGATGATCGCCGAATTCGACAAACGGCGGAAGGTCGTGGTCGAGGGCCTGAACAAATTGCCCGGCGTGTCGTGCGCGACGCCGAAGGGCGCGTTCTACGCCTTTCCCAACATCAAGCACACCGGCTGGAAGGCGAAGGCTTTGGCCTCCTCGCTGTTGGAAGACGCCGGCGTCGCCATCATCGGCGGGCCGGACTTCGGCATTCTCGGCGAAGGCTATGTGCGGCTGTCTTACGCCAACTCGACCGAGAATATCCTAAAGGCGCTTGCCCGCATGGGCGAATTCCTGGCGAGCCGCAAGGCGGCTTGATCTATTCAGTGCCGTCCTCGCGCTCGATCACGACTCGGAACGGCGCGCGCGGGTTAAGGTCGCGCTGCGGGAACGGAATCTCGATCCCCTCGCGTTTAAAGGCGTCCCACAATACCAGCATTACCTTGCCGCGCACGTTGGTGAGGCCGTCGATCGGATCGCGAATCCAAAACCGCAGAACGAAATCGAGCGAGGAAGCGCCGAAGCTCTTAAGATGGCAGACCGGCTGCGGGGCGGGCAGGATGCGCGGAATCGATTTGATGGCTTCCAGCGCAAGCGCGATCACCTTGTGCGGATCGGAGGCATAAGCCACGCCGAATTCGACATCGAGCCGCACCTCGTCGTTGGAATACGACCAGTTGATCACGCGCTGGGTGACGAAATCCTCGTTGGGAATCAGGAACTCGCGGCCGTCGCGGGTAACCACCGACGTGTAACGCGCACCCATGGTGCCGACCCAGCCGAAACTGTCGCCGACCGTGATCACGTCGCCCGGCTTGATCGATTTGTCGGCGAGCAGGATGATACCGCTGACCAGATTGGACACGATCTTCTGCAGGCCGAAGCCTAAGCCCACACCGACCGCGCCCGAGAAAAAGGCAAGCGCGGAAAAATCGATGCCGACCGTCGACAATGCGACCAGGATGGCGAAGGTGATCAGCAGCATGCGGATCAGCTTGCCGATCAACACCTGGATCGACGGCGTCAGATCGGCCGCGGCGCGCACGCGTCGGTCAAGGAAATCGCTGGCCGCGTTCGCCGCCCACAGCGTGAACAACAGCAGCGCGGAAGTCTTGATCACCAGGAGCGGCGTCACGCGCAAGCCGCCAATCACGATCGCCATCGAGTTCGAGCGCCGTCATGGTCGGCTGCAACAGGCCGAGGATGCTGAGCGCCGCGATCGCCCAGGCCGACACAGCTACCAACCGATAAAAGAACTGATTGCGGATGAGGCCGGCGACCAACGCGATCACGACCCAGGCGGTGGCAAGGCTGGCGGCGACGCCGAGCAGGTAGGACCGGCTCGGCCAGGTCAGCGCTTCCATCGTCGCATGCATGATCGCCACCACCAGCACGAATACGATGGTGCCGAGATTGGCGCGCACGTGGTGGCTGAACTGGCGCAGCAGCGGCGGCCAGCCCATGGCCAGCGAGGTGACGTCGACGCGGCGGCGGATCAGCATTGCCGCCAGCGTTCCGGCGGCGGCGGCCAGCAGAATGAGGCCGACCTGAAGCAGCAGCCAGGGCGAAATGAGCGCTTGGCCGAGACCGTGCAGGGCATCTTTGACGGTGCCGGCCAACTGATCGAAGTTGTCCATTTCGCGCTCCCGCTCGCGCTCCGCGGTGGAATTAGCCTGCAATCCGGACCAATATCAAATCGGGCCCGCGCCCGGCATCCGCCGCGGCAGGCAGTCAGGGGTTATACACATGTACGACCGGGATTTGTCCGAAGAACAAAAGATGATGCGGCAGAGCTGCCACGATTTCATCGACGACGTCGTCCTGCCCTACATCAAGCAGAACTGGCAGAAGGAATGGTCGATGGTGCCGGAGGACCGGCTGCCGCTGAGCATCCTAGAAGGCGCCGAAAAGGTCGGTATCCGAACCCTGGGCGTGCCGGAAGAATACGGCGGCGTGGAGCTCGAAAAGGGCACCGAAGTGCGCACCTTCGCCATGATCGCCGAAGAAATCGCGCGCGGCGATTCCGGGCTCGCCGATAAACTCGTGCAGAACTGGAAGGTCTCGGTGCTGCTGCGCCAGTTCGCGCCCAAGCATCTGCAGGAGCATTGGTTCAAGCGCCTAGTCGCCGAGCCGAAATTCCTGATGGCGCATTGCCTGACCGAGCCGCGCGGCGCTTCCGACCGCTGGCTGCCCTACAACGTGCCGGAAGCGGCGATGCAGACCAGGGCGGTGAAGGCCAATGGCGGCTGGGTGATCAACGGCCGCAAGCAGTTCATCTCCAACGGCTACGACGCCTCGCTCTACGTCGTCTACGCCAACACCAATCCGAAAGTCGGCATGTTGCAGGGCACCTCCTCGTTTCTGGTGCCGCGCGAGACCAAGGGATTTTCGGTGGCGCGCTGCAACGAGACGCTCGGCTGCCGCTTCATGAACAATGGCGAGATGGTGTTCGAGGACATGTTCGTGCCGGACGATCATCTGCTGGTGCAGGACAGCGCCATGGGTTCGGCCGGCGTTTATTTCCGCCCCGGCAAGATCATCCAGGCGGCCAAGAACCTGGGCGTCGGCGTGCGCGCCTTCGAAGCCTCGGCGGAATACGCGCAAAATTATGTGCAGGGCGGCCGCATCTTGATCAAGCATCAGGCGATCGCACTGCGGCTCGCCGACATGGCGACCAAGATCGAAGCCGTGCGCGCGCTGCTCGACCGTGCCTCGCAGGCGGTCGACGACAACGCACCGGAGGCGGAGACGCTGGTCAACATGGCCAAGCTGTTCGCCTCGGAGGAGATCATGAAGGTCGCCCAGCACGCGGTCGAACTGCACGGCGGCAACGGCGTCATGCTCGACTTCGGCATCGAGAAGGTGTTGCGCGACGCCGTCGTGTTCCTGCACATGGATGCCACGGTCGATATCTCGAAGTTCAAGATCATCAAGAACATGTTCCCGGATACGGCGGGCAAATACGCCGGACCGGAGTGAAAGGCGTCATCGAACCGTCCTCTCGGGTGTCCTGGCCGGGCTTGTCCCGGCCATCTCGCTTAGGGGCGCAGTGCATTCCTAAGCGGGATTGCGCGGGTCAAGCCCGCGCATGACAGCGGAGAGGTCATCGCACGACGAAGCGGAAGCCGATCAACACGATCACCAGGCCGACCAGCTGCGCGATGCTCGGCACCACGCCGAGCGCGAGGTAGCCGATGATCAGCGAGAAACCCGGCACCAGCGCGGGGAACGTCGCGGCGCGTCCGGCGCCGATGAGGATCACCGCGCGCGCAAACAGATAGATCGGCAGCATGCCGGCGAGAAGGCCCTGCACCACGATCTGCAGCAGGTTCTCGTACCAGCCCATGTGCAGGATGCCGTCATAGCCGATAAACACCGCATGCAACGGCGCAAAGACCAGCACAGACAGCGCGCCGACCGCGGCCACCGCGCGCGTGCCCGACACGCGCCACTGCCGCAGCAGAATGCCGAAGGTCGCCCAGAACAAGCCGGCGGTAGCAAATAGCAAGTCGCCGCCGACGCCTTGCTTGCCGATGGTGGTGAGCGACTCGGCGCCGAACACCATCAGGCCTGCGATGATCGTCACGCCGCCGATGATGCGCTGTCCGGTCAGCCGTTCGCCCAGCACCAGGGTGGCGAGGATCAGCCCCGATAGCGCCGCACAGGCGGGCTGGATGGTGGTGCCGTGGCCGAGCGGCACCAGCATGAAGCCGGTATAGGCGATGATCGCCTGCGGCGGCCCCGACAGCACGCTCATCACCAGACCGCGGCCCCAGCCGATGCCGCCGAGGTCCTTGATGCCGTCGCGCAGCACCACCGGCATCAACAGCAGGCCGGACCACAAAAAACGGTGCAATGCGAGATCGGCCGGCGAAAAGCCGATAGCGACGCCGTGCTTGGCCGCGACAAAGCCGGCTGCCCAGCCCAGCGCCGCGGCAATGCCGCACAAGACCCCGATCAGGATGCCGGAAGACCGTGCCGCCGCAGGTTGAGGCTTTCCGTCCACGGCGATGGCTCCAGCGAATGATCCCGAAAAGCATGCCCCGGATTTGGTCGAGGCTAGGACCCGTTTTCGGAATAGGTCATGCGCAAGTGTAAAGGGTGACTTGGGGCCGGCTGATACTCTAGGATCGCGGCCCAAGTCCAATCGCAAAAACAAAACTCACACTTTACCGGGATGGAAAGCTCATGGCGAAGTCGCGCAAAGTCATCATAACCTGTGCCGTAACCGGCTCGATCCACACCCCCTCGATGTCGCCGCACATTCCGGTGACCGCCCAGCAGATCGCCGACGCCGCGATCGGGGCGGCCGAAGCCGGCGCGGCGATCGTGCATCTGCATGCGCGCAACCCACAGGACGGCCGTCCCGACCAGTCGCCGGAGGCGTTTGCGCCCTTCCTCAAGGTGATCAAGCAGCGCTCCAACGTGGTGGTGAACATCACCACCGGCGGCGCGCCGACCATGACCGCCGAAGAGCGGGTGCGGCCGGCCGCCACCTTCAAGCCGGAAGTCGCTTCGCTCAACATGGGCACGATGAATTTCGGGCTCTACCCGATGATCCCGCGCTACAAGGGCAAGTTCAAATACGACTGGGAAGAGCCGTATCTGGAAGGCTCGCGCAAAGGCATGTTCAAGAACACCTTTGCCGATATCGAATATATCCTTGCCACCTGCGCGGAAAACAACACCCGCTTCGAGATCGAATGCTACGACATCGGCCATCTCTATACGCTGCGCCACTTCCTCGATCGCGGCGTGGTGAAGCCGCCGCTGTTCGTGCAATCGGTGTTCGGCATTCTCGGCGGCATCGGGACGCATCCCGAGGACGTCATCATGATGAAGCGCACGGCCGACCGTCTGCTTGGCGACAATTATTGCTGGTCGGTGCTCGGCGCCGGCGGCAGCCAGATGCGGGTGGCTGCGCAAGCCGCGGCCATGGGCGGCAATGTGCGGGTCGGCATGGAGGACTCGCTCTGGATCGGCGCCGGCCGGCTGGCCGAATCGAACGCCCAGGAGGTTACACAGGTACGCAAGATCCTCGAGGGCCTCGGACTGGAAATCGCCTCCTCCGACGAGGCGCGCGAAATTCTCTCGCTCAAGGGCGGAGACAAGGTGGCGTTTTAGGGCATAGCGAAATAATCCGTTCATTCCCGCGAAAGCGGGAATCCAGCTAGAGCAGCAAGAACTGGGTCCCCGCTTGCGCGGGGACGAGCGGGCCACATGCCGTTGCTTTCTGGTTGCTCTTAGCGCCGCGAATCCGTCCTATTGGAATGGGAGATTCGCGCGCATGGCCTTGCTCGATACCATCAGTATCGTCATCCTGCTCGGCAGCCTGCTGGTGCTGGCCGGCATCCTGTCGAGCCTGGTGGCGCTGCGCTTCGGCGCACCGCTGCTGCTGGTGTTCCTGCTGCTCGGCATGCTGGCCGGCGAGGGCGGCCCGGGCGGCATCAAGTTCAGCGATGTCGGCACCGCCTATACCGTCGGCTCGATTGCGCTGGCGCTGATCCTGTTCGACGGCGGCCTGCGCACGCGGCTCGCCACCTTCCGCAATGTGCTGGCGCCGGCAGCGACGCTGGCCACCGCCGGCGTCCTCATTACCGCCTTGTTGACGGCGCCGGTCGCCAAATTCGTCCTCGATATCGGCTGGACGCAGGCTTTGCTGGTCGGCGCGGTGGTGGCCTCCACCGACGCGGCGGCGGTGTTCCTGCTGATCAATGCGCGCGGATTGCGCTTGCGCCCGCGCGTGCGTGCGACGCTGGAAGTCGAATCCGGCACCAATGACCCGTTCGCCGTATTCCTGACCCTCCTGCTGGTGGAGTTCCTGCTGGTCGGCGACCACGGCTGGTCGCATGCACTGATGATATTCCTGCGCGACGTCGTGCTCGGCTGCATCATCGGTTATGCCGGCGGCCGCATCATCACGCTGGTGCTCAACCGTCTCGCGCTGCCGCAAGGCCTGCATGCGCCATTCGTGGCGGTAAGCGCGCTGGTCGTCTTCGCCGCTGCGAATGCAGTGCATTCGTCCGGTTTTCTTGCGGTCTATCTCGCCGGAATTATCGTCGGAAACCGGCAGACGCGCGCGCACAATTCCGTCGTCGTTTTTCTCGATGCGGTGACCTGGCTGGCGCAGATCGTGATGTTCGTGCTGCTCGGCCTGTTGGTATGGCCGCAACGCTTAAGCGGCAGCCTGACGGGCGCCGTCGTGGTGGCGCTGGTGCTGATGCTGATTGCGCGCCCGGTCGCGGTGTTCCTCTGCCTGGCGCCGTTCGGCTTCCAGTGGCGCGAAAAACTGTTCTTGTCCTGGGTCGGCTTGCGCGGCGCGGTGGCGATTTTCCTTGCCTCGATCCCGCTGCTGGTCGGACTGCCGGCCGCCTATCTGTTCTTCGACGTGGCCTTCGTGGTCGTGCTGTCCTCGCTGCTGATCCAGGGCTGGACCGTGGCTTTGGCGGCGCGCAAGCTCGACATGTCGTTTGCCCGCGCCGATCCGCTGCCGCGCCGCGTCGAGCTCGATCTGCCCGGCCAGTTGACGCGCGAAATCGTCGGCTATCCGGTGCCGGCCAACAGCCCGTTCCTGCGCCGCGGTCTCATTCCGAATTGGGCGCGGCCGACGCTCATCGTGCGCAATGAAGAAATATTAACGCCGGCGGAAGCCAGTCCGGTGCGCGAGGGCGATTACGTCTATCTGCTGGCGCCGCCGGAAAAGGCGCAGGCGCTCGATCGCTTCTTTGTCAACATGCCGCCGCCGGTCGCGCCCGATCCGCGCCTGCTCGGCGATTTCTTCGTGGCGGGCGATGCCACGCTCGGCGCGCTGGCCGAAATCTACGGTTTGCAGGTGGCCGCCGATCAAATGGATTTGGCGCTGGCCGACTTCTTCACCGAGTACCTCGGCCGCGCAGCCAAGACCGGCGATATCGTGCAACTCGGCCCGATCGCGCTCCTGGCGCACAAGGTCGAAAACGGCCGCGTCACCACCGTCGGCCTGCGGCTGGCCGAACCGGAAGAGGCGGCCGATTTCGTCGGCCGGCTCAAGTCATGGTGGACGCGAATCCAGAAATGGATCGGCTAATAGGGACTTGTCGTGCGCGGGCTTGACCCGCGCATCCCGCTTAGGAGGGCAAGGCGCGTCCCTCAGCGAGATGGCCGGAACAAGTCCGGCCATGACAAGCCCGGCCATGACGACAAAGTCTTTAATCTTTGCGCGGACTCTACTAGTGCGCCCGCCGCGCCAGCGCCGGGCCGCGCTGCGCGAGCCAAGCACCGCCGAACAGCACCGCGGTCCAGAACAGGTCGCCGAGCACGGTCTTGTCCAGGAACGGCAGCGCCATAATGTAGCACTGCGTCAGGCCCTGCAGCGTATGCGGATAAAGCGTGCCAAAGGCCCAGACCGCGAAATTCGTGGTCACGAAGAAGATCAGCGAGCACGCGACCATTCCGGCAACGACCGCGATGGCGCCGGGATAACGCCGCGCCAGCATGCCGGCGAAAGCCGGCAGCGTGATCGCGGCGCAGACCACCGCGGTGATCCGCCAATCCTCGCCCGCGAGCGCGACATTGCTCAACAGCACGGCGGCGAGCGGCACGACGACCGCCAGCGCCGGTATGCGCAACATGCGGCCGGCAAACAGCGCGCTGGCGGCAAATGGCCAAATGCCCGGCGCGTGCGGCACCAGTCGGGCGACCACGTCGAAAACGACGAGGAAGGCCACCAGTCCTAAATCCATCCACAGATCGGCGCGGGCTTTGTTCGGCTGCATTGCGGTTCGGTCCTTTGGCGTCAGGTTTTCTCACTCATAGCACGATTTTCAGCCCATTCGGCAATGATTCCGGCGAGCCGGTCGAGCCCGTCGGTGAGTGCCGCCGGTCCCGGCTGCAGGATCAATGTCGATTTGATCTCGCGCAGCCAGCCGCTTGCGACCGCCGGAACCTGGGCAAAGCCGGGCCGGGCGGCGACCTTGGCGGGCACAAATTTCTTGCCGCACCAGGAGCCGACGATGATGTCGGGCCGGGCGGCAATCACGTCCGCTGCCGAGACGATACGGTCCTTGGCGTTCTTGCGCGTAGAAACCGTCGGGAACACCTCGATACCGCCGGCCGCCTCGATCAGCTCCGACACCCAGCGGATGCCGGAGATCATCGGGTCGTCCCATTCCTCGAAATAGATCCGCGGGTGGCGCGGCAGGCGCATTGCCCGCTCGTGCACGGTATCGACGCGCGCGGCGAGCCGGCGGGCGAGCGCATCGGCTTTCTCCGCCGCGCCGACCAGCGCGCCGAGCGTGCGGATCATGTCGAATATGCCGGCGACGTCGCGCTGGTTGAAGGCATGCACGGCGACATTGGCGCGGATCAGCTCTGCCACGATGTCGGCTTGCAGATCGGAGAAGGTCAGCACCAGGTCGGGCTTGAGCGCGAGGATCTTCGGCACGTCGGCGGAAATGAAGGCGGCGACGCGCGGCTTCTCCTTGCGCACTTGCGCCGGGCGCACCGCATAGCCGGAGACGCCGACGATGCGGGCCTCCTCGCCGAGGAGATAAAGCGTCTCCACGGTTTCCTCGGTCAGGCAGACGATTTGTTCGGGAGGAAACATGTTTGTCGTCATCGCCGGGACAATTAGCGCGAAGACGGCGCTTTGCGCCTTTTGCCCGGCTAGGACATATCACGAATTCGGCCGATCGCGCTGCGCGGTGAAGCGCGCTGCGGCAAGCGCGCTCAATAGGTCGGGTCGTAGACTTGCGCTTTGACAAACGAGAGCATGTTCTTCGGCGTGCGCCCCTTCGCCAGGCCGCGTTTGTAGGCGATCTTGGCGACCGCCGCCGCGATATGCGCCGACACTTCGCGAATGCGCGGCAGCGCCGGATAAAGGCTGCCCTGCTGTCGATCGGCTTCGGTCACCAGTTGCGCCAGCGTGTGCGCCGCGGCCATGAACATTTCGTCGGTGACCAGTTTTGCGCCGCTGGCGATCGCGCCGAGGCCGACGCCAGGGAAAATGTAGGAGTTGTTGCCCTGGCGCGGCACGAAGGTTTTGCCGTCGCGCGTTACCGGATCGTAGGGGCTGCCGCAGGCAAACAGCGCGCGGCCGTTGGTATGGGTATAGGCTTCCTCGGCCGAGCATTCCGCCTTTGAAGTCGGATTGGAAAGCGCGAAAATAATCGGCCGCTCGTTGAGCTCCGCCATGGTGCGCAGCACTTCCGGCGTGAAGGTGCCGCCGACCGCGGCGACGCCGATGATGGCCGTCGGTTTCAGCGTGCGGATCGCGCTCGGGAAGTCGCCGATCGGCGCATGTTCGTGCGCGTAAGGGAGCTTATGCTCGGTGAGGCCCTCGCGGCCCTTCACCACCAGCCCGCGCGAATCCACCAGCCAGATGCGCTGGCGCGCCTCGGCCTTGGTCAGGCCCTCCACCATCATGGCAGAGGCTACGAGATCGGCGATGCCGGTTGCGGCTTCGCCGGCGCCAAGGAACAGCAGCGCCTGCTCGGAGAGCTTGCCCCCGGTTATGCGCAACGCCGAAAACAGGCCGGCGAGGGCGACCGCGGCCGTGCCCTGGATGTCGTCGTTGAACACGCAATACTTGTCGCGATATTTGTGCAGCAGCCGGAAGGCCGAGTGATTGGCGAAATCCTCGAACTGGATCAGCACGCCGGGAAAGGTCTTGCGCGCGGCGGTGATGAACTCGTCGACCAGACTGTCGTAGGCTTTGCCGGTCACGCGCTTGCGGCGCAGCCCGACATAAAACGGGTCCTGCAATAGCTCTTCGTTGTTGGTGCCGACGTCGAGCATCACCGGTAGGCACAGTTTCGGGTGCACGCCGGCGCAGGCGGAATAGAGCGAGAGCTTGCCGACCGGAATGCCCATGCCGTTGGCGCCGAGATCGCCCAGGCCCAGAATACGTTCGCCGTCGGTGACGACGATCAGTTTAACCGGATAGGGCCAGTTCGCCAGCAGCTTGCCGATGCGGCCGCGATCGTTGGCGCTGATGAAAAGCCCGCGCGGCCGCTGGAAAATATGGCCGAACCTTTGGCAGGCGAGCCCCACCGTCGGCGTGTAAATGAGCGGCTGAATTTCGTCGATATTGTCGCATACGACGCGGAAGAAAAGCGCTTCGTTGCGATCGTGCAGTCCGTTGAGCGCCACGTATTTTTCCAGGTCGTTGGGCAAACGACGCAGATTGGTCATCACGCGCGTCGCTTGCGCCGCCATCGGTAGCACATGCGCCGGCAGCAAGCCGCGCAGACCGTAGGCGTCGCGTTCCTTTTCGGTGAAACCGGTTCCTTTGTTGAGCAGCGGATCGCGCAACAACGCGACGCCACGCTGTTTTACGGCGGTCGAACGGGCGCGAGCCCGGGTACGCGATTTCATGTGATGTCCCCAGCAAGATCGTTCGTTGTAGTGCGCGCAATGTCCACAAAACGCGACAATGCGTATTGACTGAGATCAATTCAGTAAGCCGCATATCAGAGTTGCGCGATCGTATCGTTGCCGAAACGATAGCCCATCATCTGACTCGCTGTTTTGCCCGCCATCAGCTAACAAGTGCGGCCATGCCGGAGTCAATGCCGATCGAGGGCGAATTCGACTACATCGTGGTGGGCGCGGGTTCGGCCGGCTGCGTGCTGGCTAACCGGCTGTCGGCCGACGCGCGCAACCGTGTGTTGCTGCTGGAGGCGGGCGGCAACGACAACTGGATCTGGTTCCATATACCGGTCGGCTATCTATTCGCCATCGGCAATCCGCGCTCGGACTGGATGTTCAAGACGGAAGCCGAGGCGGGCCTCAACGGCCGCAGCCTCAATTATCCGCGCGGCAAGGTGATCGGCGGCTCCTCGGCGATCAATGCCATGGTCTATATGCGCGGGCAGGCCGGCGACTACGATCACTGGCGCCAGCTTGGCTTGCCCGGCTGGTCGTGGGACGAGGTGCTGCCCTATTTCAAGAAGCACGAAGACAATTTTCTCGGTGCCAGCGCGCATCACGGCGTCGGCGGCGAATGGCGGGTCGAGTTTCCGCGCATTCGTTGGGACATCATTGACGCGTGGCGCGAAGCGGCGAAGCAATACGGCATTGCGCCGATCAGCGACTTCAACACCGGCGACAACGAGGGCTCCTGCTATTTCCACGTCAATCAGAAGCGCGGGCGGCGCTGGTCGGCGGCGCGCGGGTTCCTCAAGCCGGTGCTCGACCGGAAAAATCTGCGGCTGGAAACCGGTTGCTTGGTCGAAGGTCTGATATTCGACGGCAAGTCAGGTCCTTTGCGCGCCGCCGGCGTGCGCTGGCGGCAGGCGGGCGTTGCGCGTTCGGCGCGTTGCCGCGGCGAGATCGTGATGGCGGCCGGCTCGATCGGCTCGCCGCAAATCATGATGCTGTCGGGTGTGGGGCCGGCGGCGCAGCTTGCGCAATTCGGCATTCCCGTCGTGCTCGATAGACCGGGCGTCGGCGCCAACCTGCACGACCACCTGCAACTGCGCATGATCTACAAGGTGACCGGCATCACCACGTTGAACCAGATGTACCACTCGCGGCTTTCGCGCGCCTGGATGGGCGTCAACTATGCCTTGTTCCGGCGCGGGCCGTTGACCATGGCGCCGTCGCAGCTTGGCGCCTTCACCAAATCGGATTCCACCTTCGATCGCGCCAATCTGCAATATCACATCCAGCCGCTGTCGCTCGATAAGTTCGGCGATCCCTTACATCCGTTTCCGGCCTTCACCATCAGCGTCACCAATGTGCGGCCGACCAGCCGCGGCGCGCTCACGCTCAAATCCGCCGATCCGCGCCAGCCGCCGGCCATCAAGCCGAATTATCTGGCGACCCCGGAAGACCGCCGTATCGCCGCCGATGCGATCCGCGTCACACGCAGGATCGTCGCGCAGCCGGCGCTGCAAAAATATTCGCCGGTCGAGTATCTGCCGGGCGCGCAGCTGCGCGACGACGACGAGCCTGCGCTGGTCAAGGCCGCGGGTGACATCGGCACCACCATTTTCCACCCCGTCGGCACCGCCCGCATGGGCCGCGCCGACGATGCCAATGCCGTGGTCGACGCGCGGCTGCGCGTGATCGGCATCGAGGCTTTGCGCGTCGTCGACGCCTCGGTGATGCCGTCGATCACCTCGGGCAATACCAATTCGCCGACCATGATGATCGCGGAGAAGGGCGCGGCGATGATCCTGGAGGATGCTGGACGCTGATCATTTGCGCGCGGTCACGACGTAGGCGCGGATTTTTCCTTTGATCGGGCCCGGCCCGAAACGCCGTACGACCGCGTCGGTTGCCTTCGCCATTGCGGCCTCAAGGCCCGGCGCGCCGCGTTCTTCGATTTCCAGCTTGAGCGGCGAGCCCTGGCAGTAGGCGATAACCGCCGCCTGCGCCGACTCCGCGCGGCTTGTCGCCTCCATCGGTTCGATCGTCATGTGCTGAAATCCGGCGTTTTTCAGATCGGCGTTGATCACGTTGTTGTCGTGAAAGCCGTGCGGTGTGCGCTGCATGAATTGCGGCGGATTGTGCGGAAACACTTCGGCAAGCGCCCGCATGATCACGTCGACAAACTCGTTTGCTTCGATCTTGTCCCAGACATTGAAAATATAGCTGCCGCCGTCCTTCAGCACACGGCGGGCCTCGCCATAGCCTTTGACCTTATCGGGAAAGAACATCATGCCGAACTGGCAGACGACGGCGTCGAAACTTGCGTCGGGGAAGGGCAGTGCCAGAGCGTCCGCTGTTTGCCACGCGACCCGTCCGGCGCTTTGCCGGCTTTTTGCATGGTCGATCATGGGCTGATTCAAGTCGGTGGCGACGATCTCGGCCTCGGGAAGCGCCGCCGCGACCGCGCGCGTCACCACGCCGGTTCCGGCAGCGACTTCCAGAATGCGCTTCGGACGGAGCGTCGCAAGCCGGCGTGCGATGTCGGCTGCGTAAGGCTCGAAGATGAGGGGAACGAAAAAACGGTCGTAGAATTCGGGAATTGACCCGACGAATTCCTTGTCAGTCGTCGGCATCGGACAGCTCCACTGCGAAAACTCAAGGACGCTACCGCTTGCTGGCGACTTAGGGCAACGCCTTGAGGTGCCTGATCGGGCGGCCGGGCGCGATCGCCTGCGCGGCCGCGACGATGGCGTTGGCGTCGATGCCGTAGTGCCGGTAGAGCTCGGCGAGCGAGCCGGTCTGGCCGAAATGCTCGACGCCGAGCGCCCGCGTGCGGTGGCCGGCGACCGCGCCGAGCCAGGCGAGCGTTGCCGGATGGCCGTCGAGCACGCTGACGATGCCGCAATGCGGCGGCACCTCGGCGAGCAGCCGCTCGATATGCGAGCGCGCGTGCACTAGGCCACGCTCGCGCGCGCGCTGCGCGGCGGTCCAGCCGGCATTGAGCCGGTCGGCCGAAGTGACGGCGAGCAGGCCGACATCGCGGCGGTCTTCCGCCATCAGGCCTACGGCGGCGATCGCTTCCGGCGCAATCGCTCCTGTGTAGGCGACGATGACCTGCGCGTTCGGCCCCGGTTTGCGCAACCAGTAGGCGCCGTCGACGACCTGCTGCGCCAGCTCCGCGGTCATCTTGCGTTCGATCTGCTCGATCGGACGCGTGGAGAGCCGCAGATAGACCGAGCCGCCGGTCTCGTCGCGCAGCCAATTGCGTTCCGAAGGTTCAACGTCGCCGTCCTTCTGGATATAGCCGAAGGCCCAGCGCAGGATCACGGCCAGCTCGTCGACATAAGCCGGCTCGAACGCCGCGAGGCCATCCTGCGCCAGCCCGATCAGCGGCTCGGCGATGGATTGATGTGCGCCGCCTTCGCCGGCGAGCGTGATGCCCGAGGGCGTCGCCACCAGAATGAAGCGCGCGTCCTGGTAACAGGCGTAGTTGAGGGCATCGAGCCCGCGCGCGATGAAGGGATCGTACAGCGTACCGATCGGCAGCAGCCGCTCGCCGTTGATTGAATGCGAGAGCCCGAGCGCCGACAGCAGAATGAACAGGTTCATCTCGGCGATGCCGAGCTCGATGTGCTGGCCCTTGGGCGAGAATTCCCAATTGAAGGTCGACGGGATGTGCTCGCTCTTGAACATGTCGGCCATCGCCTCGTGCGCGAACAGGCCGCGCCGGTTGACCCAGGCGCCGAGATTGGTGGACACCGTAACGTCCGGCGAGGTGGTGACGATGCGGCGCACGAACTCGCTGTCGCCGCGGCCAAGCTCGTTGAGGATTGAGCCGAAGCCGGTCTGCGTCGAGGTCGTAGCCTGGAACGGCGCCGGCAGTTCCGCCGGCACCTCGATCGCCGGCGCTTGCAGCCGGCGCGCGGCGCCCGTGGCAAAGGGTACCGCGGCGAGAAATGCCTGCAATCGTTCCGCCGGCAGCGTGAGGCCTTCGAATTTGTCCCATTCGTGATCCGGCCGCACGTTCATCTTCTGCCGGAACGATTCCATCTGCACCGGAGTCATCAGGCCGGCATGGTTGTCCTTGTGGCCGGCCATGGGAAGGCCGAAGCCCTTGACCGTGTAGGCGATGAAGCAGGTGGGCTTGTTGCCTTCGGCGCGCTGGAAGGCCGCGAGCAATGAAGGCAGGTCGTGGCCGCCGAGATTGTTCATCAGCGCGGCCAGCTCGTTGTCGGAATGCTTCTCAATCAGTCGCGAGACGTCGCCCTGGTCGCCGATCTCGTCGATGAGCCGCTTGCGCCAGGCCGCGCCGCCGGCGAACACCAGCGCCGAGTAGAGCTGGTTCGGGCATTTGTCGATCCAGTCGCGCAATTTTTCGCCGCCGGGCTCCTTGAACGCGGCCTGCTGCAGCGAGCCGTATTTCAGGATCACCACGTCCCAGCCGAAATTCTTGAACAACTGCTCGTAGCGCTCCCACAATCCTTCGCGCACCACGGCGTCGAGACTTTGCCTGTTGTAATCGATGATCCACCAGCAATTGCGCACGCCCTGCTTCCAGCCTTCGAGCAGCGCCTCGAAGATATTGCCTTCGTCGAGTTCGGCATCGCCGACCAGCGCCACCATGCGGCCTTCCGGGCGGCGCAAACCCCAGCCGTGCGCGTGCACATAATCCTGCACCAGCGAGGAGAACAGCGTCTGCGCCACGCCGAGGCCGACCGAGCCGGTGGAGAAATCGACGTCGTCTATATCCTTGCTGCGCGAGGGATAGCTCTGCGCGCCTTTGTAGCCGCGGAAGGCTTCGAGCCTTTGCTGTGTCTGCTTGCCGAGCAAATATTGGATGGCGTGGAAGATCGGCGCGGCATGCGGCTTCACCGCCACGCGGTCTTGCGGCCGCAGCACGTCGAAATAGAGCGCGGTCATGATGGTGGCGAGCGAAGCGGACGAGGCCTGATGGCCGCCGACCTTGAGGCCGTCGGTATTCTCGCGCAGATGATTGGCGTTGTGGATGGTCCAGCTCGCCAGCCAGAGAATCTTCTTTTCCAGCTCGCGCAGGATGGCGATGTTGTCGGTCATGGCGTAATTATATACATTATTTATATTTACAGATGCGCATTTGTCCGCTTATTCCTATCGCGGCCAAACCACCGTGCGTACTGGCTAGCGCGGGACTTGTCGAAAAGCTAGTATGCCAATTCGGCCGCACACTTCGGCGAAGGGAATAGGCCGCATCGGTGCGGTGTCATTACCAGTACATTGTCGGAAACGACGGATATCCACGGGAGAGATGCGCCATGAAGCGGGTCGGTCTGACCGTGATTGGATTCCTTCTGTTGGCGGCGCCGGCGTTCGCGCAAATGGCGCCGGCGAAAATTGCCGACACCTCGAAGGGAAAAGTTTTCGTCGATGCCAAAGGCATGACGCTCTACATATTCGAAAAAGACGACGCCGGGAATTCGGTTTGCTACGGCAAGTGCGAGACCAGATGGCCGCCTTTTGCCGCCGCGGCCGATGCCAAGGCATCCGGTAATTGGTCGATCGTGACGCGCAAGGGCGGCGCCAAGCAGTGGGCCTATAAAGGCAAACCGCTCTATACTTGGCAGGATGACAAGGTGCCGGGCGATGTCACCGGTGACGGCGTCAATAACAATTGGAGATTGGCCGTACCGTGATCGAGCGGGCGCCCTAGACCGGCAAGTCCGCCAGGGTCTTCAAGGCATAGAATTGCACCGGCTCCATTCGGCCTTTGACCGTCACCTGATGCAGTTCCCTATTCCTTAGGTCTAGCCCGGCGGCCTCGGCTGCCCGGCGCGAGATGACGACGAGCGCGTCGTATTCCTTGGTCAGGCTTTCCAGCCGCGCGCAGGTATTCACCGTGTCGCCGATCGCCGTGATGATTTGCGAGCGCGGCGGCCCCATGGCGCCGACGATCGCCTCGCTGTAATGAATGCCGATGCCGATCCGCAACGGCTCCGGCAAATCGTGTGAAATTTGCCGGTTGAGCTGATCGAGGCGCGTGAGCATCTCGCGCGCGCCGCGCACGGCATCGATTGCCCCGATCGCCGGATCTTTCGCATTGAGCCCATAGAGTGCCATCAGCCCGTCGCCGGTGAACTGCGAATAGTGACCGTTTGTGGCGGCGAGCGCCTTGGTCATTTCCTGGAAGAACTGGTTGAGGATGAAGAGCACGTCGTAGGGCAGCTTGGCCTCACCCAATTTGGTGGAACCGCGCATGTCGACGAATACGATCGTGACCAGGCGCTCGCTGCCCTCGAAGCCCCCGCGCACGGTGCCGTCCGCGGCGGTAGCATCGGCGGCAAGCAACGGCACGATCGAAATGTCGCCGCTCGGGAATATCTGGCACGCAAGTCGCGTGTTGGCGGTGGCGCCTATTCTAGCAAGCGCCTTGGCTTCCAAACCCGATGGCGCGGGCAATTGCTCGAGTCCTTTTGTCACCAGTATGCGGCATGTGGTGCAGCGCGCGCGGCCGCCGCATACCGATGCGTGAGGAATTCCGTTTTCGCGCAGGGTTTCGAGCACGGTGGCGCCGGGCAGAATGGGCACGATGCGTCCGCGCGGATGCGTCAGCATCGGCGGCCGGCGGCGGCGGTAGTGCCAGCGCCGGACACCGCGCCCGGCGAACGGCAACAGCACCAAGCTGATGTGGAGGGCCAAACCGGCGCGAGCGAACCGTCCGATCTGCGCCAGGGCCTGGTCTGTCAGGTTGGAATCATCGAGCGTGGATTGGACGTAGTCCGGCTTCTTGGCCTCGCGCAGGATTTGATTGCCCGCGGTGACATAGCCGGCCAGTGCCAAAGCCGGCAGCAGCAGGCCGAAACCAAAAAAGTACGCGCGCCAGTCGGGGTACCAGGTCTTAGTGCGCAACCAAAAATGGATGCCGATGCAGGCGTGCGTCCAAACCAACAGAACCGCGAGCACCTGAACGGCGCCCAGCCACGGATACATCAGCCACTGAACGATGAGTACGGTGCTGTAGTAGCTGTTGGCGTCCAGAACGCTTTCCGCAATGCGCGTCGAAACCACGTGGAACATCAGCAGCGCTGGGATACAAAGTCCGAACGAAAGCTGGCCCCATTCCCAGCGCGACAGGTGCAGCGAGCGGCGGATGTAAACCGACCACAGCGCATTCGTGTAATGGACGAGTGCCGCGGCTAGTAGAAGCGCAGTGCCGGTCCAGGTCCGCCACGGGTACATGATAAATTTGAGAACGGCCTCTGCGCGGTCGAAGGATATCAGCAGCGTGCTGTGGGCTGTCAGATGACAGATGACGAAGCTGAGCATGACGAGGGCGCTGGTGAGTCGAAGGCCGCTCCGCCACGTCCTGGCGTTCCAACTCATGACGCGCGCTTTCAACCGCGTCATGCCGAGCGCGGGCATCAATTCCCTACTGTCGACGGTGACTGTCATTTACCAGAACGATACCACACCGCAAACGCAAAGCCGGGTGCCGGCTTGTGGAAGACAAACGGCGTTCAGCTTGGCCGGCTAGCGCACCGCGGCCTTGGAATTAGCCGGTGCGTCGAGCACGTTTTTGCAAGCCGGCGGCAGGTCGGCGAGCGTGAGCCCTTTGGGCGGCTTCGACGGCTTCGTCGGTTTCGGTTCCGGCTTGGGGTGCAGCACCTTGTCTGAGAACCAGTAGTCGAGCGCCTTGCCGCATTCGTCGCCACCCGGCACCGGCGGCTGCTTGCGGCAGTGCGGCGAATCGGCCGGACATTTGAGCCGCACATGGATGTGGTCGGCATGGCCGTACCAGGGCCGCACCTTGGACATCCAGGCGTCGTGACCCTTGTTCTCGACGCGGCACAATTCTTTTTTGATCGCGGCATTGACCAGCACGCGCTCGACCTCGGGCTGCTCGGCGGCGGTCTTGATGAAGGCGATATCCTGCGGCGTCCAAGTCTTCGGATTGACCTCCTTGCCGTCGGCGGCGACCAGATTGCTGGCGGAAATGTCTTCGCGCTCCTGCCGGCTTAGCCGGCGGGCCGGCGCCGGCATGAACCAGACGTCGACGTCGAGCCCGATCTGGTGGCTCAGGTGTCCGAACGGCAGCGGGCCGCCGCGCGGCTGCGCCATGTCGCCGATCAAGATGCCGTGCCAGCCGGTAGCCTTGGCGGCGAGCGGCGCGAACCGCTCCAAAAATTTGACCAGCTCCGGATGGCCCCAATTGCGATTGCGCGCCAAGCGCATGACCTGCCAGGTCGGACCGTCGACCGGCAGTTCTACGCCGCCTTGCAGGCAGCCGCGCGGGTAGTAGCCGATGGCCATGGCCTTGCCGAGAGTCGGCAGTTGCTTGGCCGCGAACAGCAGCTTGGCCGGCATTTTGTCTTCTGCGGTCGAAGGCTTGGCCTGCGGCAATGGCGCCGGCTCGATGACGACGGGCGCCGGTGCTGGCGCGGGCGGCGCACTTGCCACGGGCGGCGGCGCGGCGACAACCGGCGGGGCCTCGGCCGGCGGCAATGCGGCGACGACGGGCGGTGGCGCAGGCGGCGCGCTCACTACAGGCGGCGGCGCGACTGGCGGCGGCATAGCGACAATCGGCGGAGCTTCAGCCGGCGGCGGCAGTGCGGCGACAGCGAGCGCAGGCGGTGGTGAAGCGGGCGGCGCATTCGCTTCTGGCGGCGGCGCGGCCGGTGGTGGCGCGGCAGCAATAGGCGGTAGCGCGGCCGGCGGCGGTGCCGCGACAACGGCTGGAGCTTCAGCCGGCGGCGATGCGGCGGCGACTGGCGGCGGCGCGGGCGGCGCATTCGCTTCAGGCGCAGGCGCAGGTGGCGCAGGCGCGGCCGGTTGCGCGATCGGCGCTGCCGGCGCCACTGGGATCGCCGCGCTTTGCGCAGGCGGCGCGCTGACTTCGGGCGGAGCCGGCGGATTGGCCACGCGCAACCAATCGATGACGACGAGGCCGCCGACGAGAGCGACCGTCAATCCGAACACGGAGAAATAGCGGGTGTTCATAGCGCTACCGATCTAGCGATTTCGCCTGCGCCTGTCAGGTCAATTGCATGCGATGGTTTAGACGTGGCGGACCGGCAACGGTTCGGGTCAATCGGAAAAAATCAAATCTTGCCAAGGCCTTGCATGGTTAATAATCCCTTTACAAGGGCGCGCTATGCGGGCGATGCTTAAGGCTCCGCCGGGCGCAGTAAGGGGTCACAACATGCGTAGCATTGGCATTACCGCCTTGGGCACGCTGCTTTGTCTGTCGGCGCCAGCCCAGGCCGAGCTCCTGGTCAAGATCAGCAAATCGCAGCAGCGCTTGTCGGTCATGATCGACGGCACGGAAGCCTATCGCTGGCCGGTCTCCACCGGGCGGCGCGGACACGACACGCCTTCCGGCAGCTTCCATCCGATCCGTATCGAGCGGCACTGGTATTCGCACCAATACAGTATGACGCCGATGCCGTGGTCGGTGTTCTTCCATCGCGGCTATGCCATGCACGGCACCATGGAGGCCTATAATCTCGGTCACGCGGCCTCGCACGGCTGCGTGCGGTTGCGGCCGGACAAGGCCTCGATCCTGTTCTCGCTGGTACGGCGTGAGGGTCTCGACAACACCAAAGTCGTTGTCATGAACGGCCCCTTGCCGGCACCGCCCGGCGCCAAGCCGATGGCCGATGCCGCGCAGAAGCGGGCCGAGACTCCGGTTGCCGAGCATTTCGCCATGGCTCTGCCCGAGGACGATGCGCCGCAGCATCTCAGCGCCAAGACGCATGGCGATGCCGGCCCGCGGCAGGCGGACGCGCCGCGACCCGTGAAACGCAGAAGCACGCGCGTCGCCGACGCCGATGCCGTAAATTATCGCGTGTCGGCCGGCAGCGACGAAGCGCAAATCCTGCGCGAACGCGACGCCTGGCTCGCCAGCCTCGACCGCAAATATGGCATCGTGCGGTAACCCTGCTTTGTCATTCCGGGACGGCGTTTTAGCGTCGGGCTCGGAATCCGGATACAACTACCGAATTCCCATGCGGAGCAGCCGATGCCGCGCCTGTTGATTGCCATTGCCGCCGTCGCCGCCTTGCTTGGCTCGCTCGCGCGTGCCGAGGCCGGCATTGTGGTCACCGTGGACAAATCGGCGCAGCGCCTGTCGGTCGCGGTCGACGGTTTCAACCGTTATGAATGGCCGGTGTCGACCGCGCGTTGGGGCTATCGCACGCCGAACGGCAGCTACCGGCCGGAGCGGCTCGAGCGCAAATGGTTCTCGCGCAAATACGACAATTCGCCGATGCCCTATTCGATCTTCTTCGACGGCGGCTACGCCATCCACGGCTCCTACGAGATTTCGCGTCTCGGCAGCCCGGCCTCGCACGGCTGCATCCGCCTGCATCCGCAGCACGCCGCCATCCTGTTCTCGCTGGTGAAGCAAAACGTCCACAACACGCGCATCGTGGTGACCGGCGAGCGGCCGGAAGCGCAATCGCGCGGACGGCAATCGCACGAGCGCACCGTCAGGCATCATAAGTCGCATCGGGAAACGCGGCGAGAGGCTCGGCACACACGCCGCAGTTTCGAGGATGTCTTCAGCGTGGATTCGTATGAAGACGACGGCGACAGCAATACCGCGCGCCGGCGCTGGCGCGCTTGGCGCTAGCGTTTTCCTGCACGCTCCCCTGACTTACCGCTGTCATTGCCGGGCTTGACCCGGCAATCCATGCCGCGGCTCGGCGACGGCAGACCTGCGTAAGGCTTGAATTCGCTGAGGCTTGTCATGGTTGCCCGGGTCAAGCCCGGGCATGACAGCTCAGAAACACACGGTCGTCACGTATCCACCTTCAGCGCCGCAATAAACGCCTCCTGCGGAATGTCGACCTTGCCGAATTGCCGCATCTTCTTTTTGCCTTCCTTCTGCTTGTCGAGCAGGGAGGCCTTACGCAGGGGAGTAGATCAAGGAATTTATTCATATTATTAGTATTTCTTGATTAAATAATTTAATAATCCTATTCTAAGAATAGTACATTGAGAAAGGAGCATGCCATGGAGCTTACTGTACGAGGATGGGGCAAGGACCACGGCGAAAAGGAAGTCGCGAAGAGGGACTTAGCAACGGCAAAAATTGGGAGATTTGATTCTTACTTGCGATCGGAAACCTACCTCACGCCAAAGCTCCCGGTGGCGCGGCAGACCGCGTACTTGCGAAGTCACGGCTCGATTGAGAAGCCAAGCGTTGAAATACGGCTCGGTGCGAAAATCGTCTTGAATGGGGACTATTTGATTCGGCTTGTTCTTAGTCAAAAAGAAATTGCGGGTTTATTTTTCCTATTGTATGCGGATAGTTCGCTCGAAGATTTGATTGATCATTTTAATGGAATCCGGTCACTTCACGAACACGGACCATTACCGCAACTGCCGTTCGACCCGGTAATGTTCAAGAAAGTTGATGAGCTTGATATATCTGTGCGATCGGCCAACTGCCTGAAGAACGACAATATCGTCTATATCGGCGATCTCGTTCAGAAGAATGAGGCCGCGATGCTGCGCACGCCGAATTTCGGTCGCAAGCAGCTCAACGAGATCAAGGAAGTGTTGGCGCAGATGAGGCTCAATCTCGGTATGGAAGTGGTTGGCTGGCCACCAAAAAACATCGAGGAAATCGCAAAGCGCTTTGATGTCTGACGTTAGTGAGTCGTCTATACATCCACCTTCGGCGCCGCGATGAATACTCACCTCGCGGAATGCCGACTTGCCGAACTCAAAGTGCAATTAGCTCGGCATAATCGATCATGTGGCCGATGTTTATGAACTCTGACTCCAAATCGAAGTCGATGTGCGATTTGCAGCGAAATGCAATTCGGTATTCTCGTTGATACGAATATCCAAAGTGTTTTGCCATCTCCGGGACAGGAATCTTGGTATAATCACGATAAGGGTCATAGTAAGTGACATTCCCGGTGAGAGGATGCCATTCCGGGTGTGCCGCTAAGAAAGTCGAAACAACTCGCTGAGTAAATAAATTTGGATCACGAATAATGAGCGCCGCGTCAGCGTCAAAATCGGTTGGGAGACGATAATAGATATGGTCACATAGGCTATACATGAAGTAATCGGGAACGACGACGGGAATTTCGATGTCATCGTCGCCGAAATAAATATCGTGGCCTTGAAATTTAAAACTCGTCTTACCCTGTAACCTTTCGCGAAAAGTCGGAATGAAAAAATATCGATGGGTCTCGTCGTCGCGAATGGAATCTATATGTTTAGCATCAGCATAGAAATTCGCTGGACAAATTCTAACTATTCCCTTCTTGAGCATCGGCTCCAAAAATTCTTTCTTTGAATATTTGACTAAGAAAGGCGATGTTAAAGGCTTAAAGTTTTGAAAAAGCTTTACAGCGATTGGGTCGCCGTTTTCAAAATATCTAAGTATGGGCGCCCGTGCATTTGAAATTACATCCACCGGTACGCCGCCACGTGAATTCCATTCTTCCAGCAAATGGGTAAATTTTGGCATTAGCGAACTGTCGTCGGTTGCTCCTGGCCGGATAGTAATTTTCCCCTCTGAAGTTAGATCCGATAAATTCATAAACACGTCACGAAATCTACTTGAAACTTTTTCGGTTGCTGCTCCGGCTAAGTATGGAAACTCGTAGTACTGGTAGCGCCACCAGTCGTGGCGCGGAAGTTTGCCCCCGCTATTTTCGCGTCCAGTCTTGAGGGCCTGCAGGAGGTACGCGAAGGATTCCAGTTTCCGCCTGATCTGCTCGCCACTGACTTTTGTCACACATCCACCTTCAACGCCGCAATAAACGCCTCCTGCGGAATGTCGACCTTGCCGAATTGCCGCATCTTCTTTTTGCCTTCCTTCTGCTTGTCGAGCAGCTTGCGTTTGCGCGTGGCGTCGCCGCCGTAGCATTTGGCGGTGACGTCCTTGCGGAAGGCGCGTACGGTCTCGCGCGCGATGATCTTGCCGCCGATCGCCGCCTGGATCGGCACCACGAACATGTGCGGCGGAATCAATTCTTTCAGCTTCTCCGCCATGGCGCGGCCGCGGCTCTCGGCGCGGGTGCGATGCACCAGCATGGCCAGCGCGTCGACCGGATCACTGTTGACCAGCATCTGCAGCTTGACCAGATCGGCTTCCTTGTAATCGGTCAGGTGATAGTCGAACGAGGCGTAGCCGCGCGACACCGATTTCAGCCGGTCGTAGAAGTCGAACACCACCTCGTTGAGCGGCAGATCGTATTTCACCATGGCGCGATTGCCGACGTATGTGAGCTCTTTCTGGCTGCCGCGGCGGTCCTGGCAGAGTTTCAACACCGAACCGAGATATTCGTCCGGCGTCAGGATCGTCGCCTCGATCCACGGCTCTTCCATGCTCAAGATCTGCGTCGGGTCCGGCATGTCGACCGGATTGTGAATCTCGATCTCGCGGCCGTCGCGCAGCTTCATCTTGTAGATCACCGAGGGCGCGGTGGCGATCAGGTCGAGATTGAACTCGCGCGCCAGCCGCTCCTGGATGATCTCCAGGTGCAATAGGCCGAGGAAGCCGCAGCGGAAGCCGAAGCCGAGCGCGGCGCTCGTCTCCATTTCGTACGAGAAGCTGGCGTCGTTGAGCCGCAGCCGGCCCATGGCCGCGCGCAAGTCCTCGAATTGCGCGGCGTCGACCGGAAACAGTCCGCAGAACACCACCGGGATCGCCGGGCGGAAGCCGGGCAGCGGCTCGTCCACCGGATTGCGCTCGTCGGTGATGGTGTCGCCGACGCGTGTGTCGGCCACTTCCTTGATCGAGGCGGTGAGCATGCCGATCTCGCCGGGACCGAGCTCGTCGATCAGTGCGAGCTTGGGCTTGAACACGCCGACGCGGTCGACCTCGTAGTGCGCGTCGATGCCGATCATGCGGATGCGCTGACCCTTCTTGAGCACGCCGTCGACCACACGCACCAGCACGACCACGCCGAGATAGACGTCGTACCAACTGTCGACCAAGAGCGCCTTGAGCGGCGCCTCGCGGTCGCCCTTGGGCGGCGGCAGCCTTGTGACGATCGCTTCCAGCACCTCGGGCACGTTCTGTCCGGTTTTGGCGGAAATCTCGATGGCGTTACTGGCATCGAGCCCGATCACGTCCTCGATCTGCTTCTTGACCGCGGCGGGATCGGCCGCCGGCAGGTCGACCTTGTTGAGCACCGGCACGATTTCGTGGCCGGCGTCGATGGCGTGATAGACATTGGCGAGCGTTTGCGCCTCGACGCCTTGGCTGGCGTCGACCACCAAAAGCGAACCCTCGCAGGCGGCGAGCGAGCGGTTGACCTCGTAGGCGAAGTCGACATGGCCGGGGGTGTCGATCAAATTGAGCTCGTAGTCCTTGCCGTCGCGCGCGCGGTATTTCAGGCGCACGGTCTGCGCCTTGATGGTGATGCCGCGCTCGCGCTCGATATCCATGGAATCGAGCACCTGTTCCTTCATCTCGCGCGCCTCCAGCCCGCCGGTGAGCTGGATCAGCCGGTCGGCCAGCGTCGACTTGCCGTGGTCGATATGCGCGACGATGGAGAAATTGCGGATATTCTGGATCGGGACCGAAGCCATGGCGCGGCAGATAACACTCAGGGTCGCCGTCTACAAGCGGCGACACTCCACCGCTCATTCCCGCGCCAGCGGGAATCCAGGTTACACTTGCCGACCCGCAATTGCCGATTTAGCCGGGTCCCCGCTTCCGCCGGGACGAGCGGGAAGAGGACGAGCCGCCCATGCGCCTGCTTCGGCCCATTGACGCCCTGCGCGACGCGCTCACCGATCCGGCGGGCGCCGAGCGCAATATTGTGCTGACGCTCGCGCTCTACACGCTGCTGTGGACAATCTACGGCACCATCGCCAAAAGCGGGCAGGGCCTGCATCCCGACATGACCGAGTTGTTCGACTGGTCGCGTCATCTCGCCTGGGGCTACAAGCATCCGCCGCTCGGCGCCGCCATCGTGTGGCTCTGGTTCAAGGTCTTCCCGGTCGCAGCGTGGTCCTATTATTTGTTGGCGATGCTGATGCCGGCGATCGCGCTGTGGATCGTGTGGCGGCTCACGGCCGATTATCTCGACATCGAAAAGCGGGTGTTCGGCTTGGCGCTGCTCACGCTGGTGCCGTTCTTCAATTTCCATGCGCTGAAGTTCAACGTGAACACCGTGCTGATGCCGCTGTGGGCGGCGACCACGTGGTGGTTCCTGCGCTCCTATGCGACGCGCAGCGCGCTTTATGCCGCGCTCGCCGGCATCGGCGCCGCGGCCTGCATGCTGGGCAAATACTGGTCGATCTTCCTGCTCGCCGGGCTCGTTGTTGCCGCGCTGGTCGATCGACGCCGCACGATTTATTTTCGCTCGGCGGCGCCGTGGATCACGGTAGTGGCCGGTGCCATCGTGCTGGCGCCACATGTGGTCTGGCTGGTGCAGCACGATTTCGCCTCGTTTTCCTACGCGGTCGGCGTTCACGGCGAAAAGCCGTTTAGCGAGACCGCCGCCGCCGCGCTCGGCTATCTGGCGGGCTCGGCCGGCTATGTAGCGGTGCCGGTGATCATCGCGCTGATGGCGGCGCGCCCCAGCCGCGCAACGCTTGCCGACATGGTGTGGCCGGCCGATCGCGACCGCCGGCTGGCGGCGGCGGCATTCTGGGCACCTTTGCTGCTGCCGGTCGCCGGCGCGCTCGCCAGCGGCACCGACATCACCTCGCTGTGGTCGATGTCGGCCTGGACGCTGTTGCCGGTGCTGCTGCTGTCGCCGCCGGCGATGACGATTGCCGCCGCGGATACGCGCCGCCTGCTCGCCTTCGCCGTGGCGCTACCGCTGGCGATGGTCATCCTGTCGCCGGCGATCCTGCAGTTCCTGCCGCGGCGCTAGCCGCTCAATAGCGATAATGATCGCTCTTGAACGGGCCTTCCTGCGGCACGCCGATGTAAGTCGATTGTTTGGCCGAAAGCTTGGTCAGCTTGACGCCGATCTTGTCGAGATGCAGCCGCGCCACCTTCTCGTCGAGTTGCTTGGGCAGCGTGTAGACCTGGTTCTGGTACTTGCCGGGATTGGTCCATAATTCGATCTGCGCCAGCGTCTGGTTGGTGAACGACGACGACATAACGAACGACGGGTGCCCCATGGCGTTGCCGAGATTGACCAGCCGGCCTTCCGACAACAGGATGATGCGCTTGCCGTCGGCGAATTCGACCTCGTCGACCTGCGGCTTGATGTTGTGCCATTTCAGATTGCGCAACGAGGCGATCTGAATTTCGCTGTCGAAGTGGCCGATATTGCAGACGATGGCGCGGTGCTTCATCTTGCGCATGTGCTCGATGGTGATCACGTCGACATTGCCGGTGGCGGTGACGAAAATGTCGGCGCGCGGCGCCGCCTCTTCCATGGTGACGACCTCGTAGCCTTCCATCGCCGCCTGCAGCGCGCAGATCGGGTCGACCTCCGACACCATGACGCGGCAGCCGGCCTGGCGCAGCGAGGCGGCCGAGCCTTTGCCGACGTCGCCGAAGCCGGCGACCATGGCCACCTTGCCGGCCATCATCACGTCGGTGCCGCGGCGGATGCCGTCGACCAGCGACTCGCGGCAGCCATAGAGGTTGTCGAATTTCGATTTGGTCACGCTGTCGTTGACGTTGATCGCCGGGAACAGCAGGCGGCCTTCCTTGGCCATCTGATAGAGCCGGTGCACGCCGGTGGTGGTTTCTTCGGTGACGCCGCGCACTTCCTTGGCGAGCTTGCCGTACCAGCCGGGCTGCTCCTTGATCCGCTTCTTGATGGCGGCGAACAGCACCTCTTCTTCCTCGTTGCCGGGATGATTGAGCACCGATGCATTGCTCTCCGCCTGCATGCCGAGATGCAGCAGAAGCGTGGCATCGCCGCCGTCGTCGAGGATCATGTTGGGGAAGCCGCCGTCATGCCATTCGAAGATGCGGTGGGTGTAGTCCCAGTAATCCTTCAGGCTCTCGCCCTTGACCGCAAACACTGGCGTGCCGGCTTGCGCGATCGCGGCGGCGGCGTGGTCCTGCGTCGAATAGATGTTGCACGAGGCCCAGCGCACGTCTGCGCCGAGCGCGGTGAGCGTCTCGATCAGCACCGCGGTCTGGATGGTCATGTGCAGCGAGCCGGCGATGCGGGCGCCGCGCAGCGGCTGCTCGGGCCCGAATTCCTCGCGCGTCGCCATCAGGCCGGGCATCTCGGTCTCGGCGATGGCGATCTCGTTGCGGCCCCAGGCGGCGAGCGCGATGTCCTTGACGACGTAGTCGCCGGCTTTGGCCTTCGGCTTGGCGGATGCGGTCATGACGGTCCTTATGCACAAACGCGGACAGGGGAATGAACTGGCCGTGCCTATAACAGGCCGCCGCCGGGCCTGCAATGCATATATAAAGATTTCTTTATGTTTATAATCCCGCTGCCCGCACACGGGGTAGAGGGGAAACGGGGCCTAATCCTCTTCCCCGAACTTGCTTGCGACCAGCGCGCATAGCGCGTCTACCGCTTCGCGCGCTTCATTGCCGGTGGCGCTGATGGTGATGGTGATGCCGGCGCCGGCCGCCAGCATCATCAGCCCCATGATCGAGGTACCGCCGACGCTTTCGCCGCTGCGGGTGACGGTGATTTCTGCCTCGAATTGTTCGGCGCATTGCACGAATTTGGCCGAGGCGCGGGCGTGCAGGCCCTTCTTGTTGACAATCTCGATCTCGCGCACGACCGCGGCGGAACTATCCTGGTGGGGATTGCCACCCGCTTGAGCGGGATCGTTCATTTACCGGTGAGCACCCGGCTGGCAATGGTGCAATACTTGCGGCCGGCTTCCTGGGCGGCGGTCACCGCCTGTTCGAGCGGGCAAGTCTCGCGCACCTTGGCGAGTTTGATCAGCATCGGCAGATTGATGCCGGCCAGCACTTCGACCTTGGGCTGGCTCATCACCGAAATGGCGAGGTTAGAAGGCGTGCCGCCGAACATATCGGTGAGGATGGCGACCCCGTCGCCGCTATCCACGCGCTTGACCGCATCGAGGATATTCTTGCGGCACTGCTCGACGTCGTCGTCGGGGCCAATGGTTACCGCCTCGATCTGGCGCTGGGGGCCGACCACATGCTCCAGCGCTGAGCGGAACTCAATGGCGAGCCGCCCGTGGGTCACAAGTACGAGGCCGATCATCCCGAACTCCTCGCGGGCGCTACTACGTTGCGCCGCACGAATGGGCGCGCATTGAGGCCCATTCGAAGGCCCGTTGCAAGGGCTTCCCTCGCTATATAAGCGCTCTGCTGCGCTGCGAAAAGATGGGGCCAAAGGGGGCTCGCAAGTGTCCGTATTCGGCGACGGCGATCCTAGGCAGGTTATGGTTAATTATTTCGGACCGTATGGCGGGCGCTGGGGTTAGCCCAGATGCGGGCCCAAGGTCAATTGCCGGCCGGGGATAGCTTCAGGAAAGCCAGCACAATCGGCAAGGCCGGCACGCCGGCTGCGACCGCAAGCCGCGGCAGGCCGACCCCCGCAATGGCGGTATTTCCGGCCTCCGGGCCTGGATGACGGGCGGCATCCTCGGCCGCCAGGTCGACGACCAGCCCGACTGCGGCGATGGGCTCATGGGGTAGCCGCCGGATGCCGAGACCGCGGAATTCCAGCATTCCGGCCAGCGCTGGGGCCGGGCGCACCAGCAACCGGCCGGCGCTTGCCTCCACATGCGCGCGGTCGTCCGCCACCAGCCGCGCGAACGGCAGGGCATTTTGCAGCAGATCCCAGACCAGCCGCGATTTGCCGGCGCCGGCGGGCCCGCGGATCAGCGCCGCCTTCGGCCCGACCAGCACGGCGGAAGCATGGATGGTGGCGGAATCTTTCATGCGGCAAGCCGTTATCTCTCTGCGTCATTCCGGGACGCGAGCAAAGCGAGCGGACCCGGAATCCAGACTTAAGCACAGTCCACAGCTTTGGATTCCGGCTTCGCGAACTTCGTGCGCGCCCCGGAATAACGGGAGCTACATCGCCGGCAGCCGCACCGCGAAGCGCGCGCCGAACACGCGCGGGGCGTCGCCTGAGGCCGCGACGGCGGTGCGGTTCTCGACCCGGATGCTGCCGCCATGGGCTTCCACGATCTGCTTACTGATCGACAGGCCGAGCCCGGAATTTTGCCCGAAGCCCTGATGCGGGCGGTCGGTGTAAAAGCGCTCGAATATCTTGTCCAAGGCTTCCGGGCGGATGCCGGGGCCGTCGTCGTCGACCACGATCTCGATCTCGTTCTTGAGCTTGCGGCAGGTGACGCGCACGGTGCCGCCGGGCGGCGAAAACGAACGCGCATTGTCAATCAGATTGCTCACCACCTGGCCGAGCCGCGAGTTGTGTCCGGGCACTTTGAAATCCGCCGGCTTGCCGCCCTCGAAGGCCAGCGTCACGTTGACGTCGTCGGTGCGCACCTCGTTGGCGGCGGTCACCAGCGCGTCGAGCAGTCTGGCGAAGTCGACGGTGCTCGCTTCCTGGCGCTGCAGCTCGGCGTCGAGGCGGCTAGCGTCGGAAATATCCGAGATCAGGCGGTCAAGCCGCTTCACGTCATGCTCGATCACTTCGAGCAGGCGACGGCGGCTGTCGTCGGTTTTGGTCAGCGGCAGCGTTTCCACCGCCGAGCGCAGCGAAGTGAGCGGATTGCGCAATTCATGCGCCACGTCGGCGGCGAAGCTTTCGATCGCCTCGATGCGGGTATAGAGCGCATTGGTCATGTCGCGCAGCGCGCCCGACAATTCGCCAATTTCGTCGCGCCGGCGGGTAAAATCGGGAATCTCGACGCGGCTGCGGATGCGCCGGCGCACACGCTCGGCGCCGTCAGCGAGCTTTCGCACCGGGCCGGCGATGGTGCCGGCGAGCAGCATCGAGAGCACGATCATTACGCCGGCAGCGACCAGGAACACCTTGACGATGGCGAGCCGCTCGGCTTCTACCATGTCGTCGATGTCGGCGCCTTGCGTCGACAGCATCAGCGCGCCGCGCACCGCACGGAAACGCTGCACCGGCACCGCCACCGACACGATCACCTCGCCGCGGTCGTTCACCCGCACCATGCTGGCATGCAGACCGTCGAGCGCCTGCTCGACTTCCGGATAGCCCTTGCCGTTCTCCGGCCCGAGCTCCTTGTAGAGCGGCAGGTCGCCGCGCCCGAACCAGCGGCGCATGGCGATGAAGGTGCGCTCCATGACGCCCGGATTTTCAGCGTCCGGCGGCGGCAGGTCGAAGCGCAGTACGTCGCCGCGGCCGTACAGATTGCGGCTGTCGAGGATCAAGACGCCGTCGCGGTCATAGATGCGCGCGCGCGTCTTGGTCGGCGACACTAGCCGGCGCAGCACCGGCGCCACCCGCTCTGGGTTGATCGGGAATTCGATGCCCGTTTGCGACTCGTCGGAGGGCCCGTAACTTTCGCCGGCCTGCAATTCCAACAGCCGCTCGGGGTCGATGGTGATCGAGTCGGTTTCCACCGTCGCCGAGGCCGCAATCGCGCCGGCGATGATTTCGCTCTGCACCAAGAGGCTCTGCACGCGCGCGTCGATCAGGCCGGCGCGGAACTGCGAGAGATAGAGCACGCCGGTCAACAGCGCGATCAGTCCGGTGAGATTGAGAAAAACGATGCGGCGGGTGAGGCTGGAGAAACTTTGCGAAACGAAAAACGCCCAAGCCGAGTGCAACGGCCGCCGGATGGCGTCGAAGCGCTTGCGCTCGGCACGCGGAATTTTCTCGCCGGACCTTTCGGCTTCGGCGTTCTGCGCTAGGATTTCCGCGGTCCGATCGAGCACGTCGTTTGATCCAGCCGGGTTGATCGTGGCGATTTTACCGCAACCCGGGACGCAATGTCAGGCCGCCAGGCGCCCCGCATCATTAACATTGCGCAAGGTTTTCTGCGAAAACCGCCTCTCATCCCCGATCGGGGGCGAGGACATGCTTGTTAGGCACCTTGTGCGAACGATGCGTCATGTTTCCTTGAAGCGGTAGCCGACGCCATAAAGCGTCTCGATCATCTCGAAATCGTCGTCGACGGCCTTGAACTTCTTGCGCAGGCGCTTGATGTGGCTGTCGATGGTGCGGTCGTCGACATAGACTTGGTCGTCATAGGCGGCATCCATCAGGGCGTTGCGGCTTTTCACGACGCCGGGACGGGTGGCGAGCGCCTGCAGGATGAGAAATTCGGTGACCGTCAGCGTGACGGGATCGTTCTTCCAGGTGCAGGTATGGCGCTCCGGATCCATGCGCAGCTGGCCGCGCTCGAGCGCCTTGGCATCGCTTTCTTTCTGCGTGGCGACGTCCTTCGGCGAGACACGTCGCAGCACCGCCTTCACGCGCTCGACCAGGAGGCGTTGCGAGAACGGTTTGCG
Organism: uncultured Alphaproteobacteria bacterium; assembly: GCA_963739825.1. Classification (GTDB taxonomy): domain Bacteria; phylum Pseudomonadota; class Alphaproteobacteria; order Rhizobiales; family Xanthobacteraceae; genus Pseudolabrys. The sequence continues at coordinate 183,628 of CAVUBU010000001.1, read as the reverse complement.
GATGAAGTCGTCGGCGCCCATCTTGAGGCCGAACAGTTCGTCGATCTCCTCGTCCTTGGAGGTGAGGAAGATGACCGGAATATCGGTCTTCTGACGCATGCGGCGCAGGGTTTCCATACCGTCCATGCGCGGCATCTTGATGTCGAGGATGGCGAGATCCGGCGGTGACGTCTTGAAGCCGTCGAGCGCGGAGGCGCCATCGGTATAGGTCATGATACGGTAGCCTTCGGCTTCGAGTGCGATCGAAACCGAGGTAAGGATATTGCGGTCATCGTCGACGAGAGCGATGGTTGGCATGTGCCCCTCTTGGCGTGACGGTCCCGCATGTTTTGAAGCCCACAAACAGGGTCTGAAATGTGGCCTCTTTGCAACAACTATGTGATTCGGTCGCGAATACAAGGTCATTTGGCGGAAGACCGGACTCCAGCGCCGATATCGTTAACCCGTGAAACGCATGCCATGACGCTCGAATCCGGCTGCGATGCCGGGCCGGCTGGCCGGTACGGCATGCGATTGGGAGCGCGGCCATGAGCAAGCCGGCCGCCCCTTTACCCGGCGCCATGCCGGGCCGCATTCCGGAGAATGCGCAGCCGCCGGCGGATTTCATGCCGGTGGACGTAGCCAAGACGCTGCTGCGCGCCACTCGCGCCGGCACGCTTGCGACGCTCGACCGTAACAGCGGCCACCCGTTCGCCTCGCTGGTCAATGTCGCGACCGATGTCGACGGCGCGCCGCTGATCCTGGTGTCGCGGCTCGCCACCCATACCGCCAATCTGGAAGTCGACGGCCGTGCTTCGCTGCTTTTGGCGGAGACCGGCAAGGGCGATGCGCTGGCGCATCCGCGCCTCACCGTGCTCGGCGCTTTCGCGCCGGTTGCGCGCGACGGCGCCGACGATCAGCGCATCCGCCGGCGCTTCCTGACGCGCCATCCGAAGTCGGAGCTCTATGCCGGCTTCGGCGACTTTGCGTTCTGGCGCATGGACGTCGTGTCGGCGCATCTCAATGGCGGCTTCGCCCGCGCCGCCGATCTTGCCGCAGCCGAAGTGCTGACCGATCTGGCGGGGGCGGAGGCGCTGATCGAGGCCGAGACGGACGCCATCGCCCACATGAATGCCGACCACGCCGAGGCCTGCCGGCTCTACGCCACCCGCCTCTTGGGCGCACGCGACGGCGACTGGCGTTGCGTCGGCATCGATCCGGAGGGGCTCGAATTGCAGCAAGGCGGGGCGGCGCTGCGACTTGCTTTCCCGCAACGGATCACGGCGCCGGGGCCGCTGCGCGCGGTGCTCAAGCAACTGGCTGAACGGGCGCGCGCGAACTAACCGGGCGCAGTCCGGCGTGCGCCTGATGCGTCAGACATCAACCGATTCTCGGTTCGCGTTAATGATGCAGCGCAATGACAACGACTGGCACTGCCCGGGATTTAGCCTTGGCTTTAACAATGTTCGTGACTATGGTCGCGCGCATTTCGAATAGGGCCTATACTAAACCATCAGCAGTGCAGGCCCCCAAAAGACTGCGAAAGGATTGGCCGGAAACGGCCAGCACGTAAGGGGAGGGATTCGCGTGCAGGAAACGGGTGTGCGGAACGGTGCCTATGGCGCCGACAAGTTCGGTTTCCAGGGTCTCGCCGCGCTGCGCTGGAACCTGACCGAACCGGCGCTCTACGAGTTCGCCATCTCCGCCGGCGAAGCCGCGCTGGTCGAAGGCGGCGCGCTCTGCGCCGAAACTGGCCACCACACCGGCCGCTCGCCCAAGGACAAGCACACCGTCGTCGACGCACTCACCGAGAATTCGGTGTGGTGGGACGGCAACCGCAAAATGTCGCAGCAGAACTTCGACAATCTGCTGGCCGACTTCATCGCGCACGCCAAGGGCAGGAGCCTGTTCGCGCAGGATCTCTACGGCGGCGCCGATCCGAAATACCGCATCAAGACCCGCGTATTCACTGAATATGCCTGGCACTCGCTGTTCATCCGGCAATTGCTGATCCGCCCCGAGCGTTCCGAACTCGCTGGCTTCGTGCCCGATCTCACCGTCGTCGACATGCCCTCGTTCAAGCCCGACGCCAAACGGCACGGCGGGCGCGAAGGCTCCGACACCATGGTGGCGATCGATTTCACCCGCAAGATCGTGCTGATTTGCGGCAGTTCTTACGCCGGCGAGATGAAGAAGTCGGTGTTCACCACGCTCAATTTCTATCTGCCGGCGCAAAATGTCGTGCCGATGCACTGTTCGGCCAATGTCGGCCCGAACGGCGATTCAGCGCTGTTCTTCGGCCTGTCCGGCACCGGCAAGACCACGCTCTCCGCCGATCCCAACCGCACGCTGATCGGTGATGATGAACACGGCTGGGGTCCGGACGGCATCTTCAACTTCGAGGGCGGCTGCTACGCCAAGTGCATCCGGCTGTCGCGCGAAGCCGAGCCGATGATCTGGGACGCCACGCTGCGCTTCGGTGCGGTCTTGGAAAACGTTGTGTTCGATCCGCAAACGCGCCAATGCGATTTCGATAACGACAGCAAGACCGAGAACACGCGCTCGGCCTATCCGCTCGATTTCATCCCGAATGCCTCGCGCAGCGGCCGCGCCGGGCATCCGAAGAACATCATCTTCCTCACCGCCGACGCCTATGGCGTGATGCCGCCGATCGCCAAGCTCTCCGCCACGCAGGCGATGTATCACTTCCTGTCCGGCTATACCGCCAAGGTTGCCGGCACTGAGAAGGGACTGGTCGGCGTGCAGCCGGAATTCTCCACCTGCTTCGGCGCGCCGTTCCTGCCGCGCCATCCTTCCGTCTATGCCGACCTGCTGCGCGACTACATCAACAAGCACAAGGCGGATTGCTGGCTGGTCAATTCCGGCTGGACCGGCGGCAAATACGGGGAAGGCCGCCGCATGCCGATCAAAGCGACGCGCACGCTGCTCACTGCCGCGCTCAACGGCTCGCTCAATAATGCCGATTTCCGCACCGATCCCTATTTCGGTTTCTCGGTGCCGACCTCGGTTGCCGGCGTTGAGCCGCATCTGCTCAATCCGTTCAAGACCTGGAAGGACAAGGCCGAGTTCGACAAGACCGCGCGCGCGCTGGTCGGCATGTTCCAGAAGAACTTCACCAAGTTCGAAAGCCACGTCACCGCCGACATCAAGGCGGCGGCGCCGGAAGTGCGCATCGCGGCGGAGTAGTTTTTCGGCCATCGGGAAAAGAAAAAGGGCGGCCGTTGTGGCCGCCCATTTCGTTTGCTGGATCGACGCTCAGCCGTCCGATTGCGCCAGTTCCCGCCCGAGCCGGTCGAAGCGCGCCTTCTGCTCGTTGGAGAGCGACGTATAGAAACCATCGAGCGCGGGCTTGACCGTGTTCGCCGCGTCGATCATCGCCTGCAGGCGCTGCTCCATCGCCTGCAACCGGCCGGGCGGGGTCAGCGGCACGTCCTGCGGGCAAGCCGCTTGCAGAACCGCAACCGCCTTGTCGGTGGCGTCCTGCAATGCCTGCATCGCGTCTTGTTGCGCGCCGGTCGGCTTGACCGCGTCCTCGATCCGCTCGATCGGCAGATTGGCGAGGCCGGGCTTCGGCTGCTTGCAGCTATTGGCGTCCGGCGCCGACGCGCCGGTGGTCTCGGCAGCGTTACTTGCCACTTTTGCTGTCGACTTGGGGCCGAGTTGGTTGAAGCGTTCCTTTTGCTCGTCGCTCAGCGCGGCGTAGAATTTTTCCAGCGCCGGGCGCACGGTCTTGACCGCATCCAGCGTGCCTTGCAGGCGCGCCGTCATCGCCTGCAGCCGGCCAGGCGGCGTCAGCGGAAACGCGTTCTTGGGCGGGCACGTCGCCTTGAACGTGGCGGCGGCGTTGGCAGCGGCTTTGCGCACGTCGCCGAGCAACTGCTTCTGCTCGGCATTCAAGCCGACCTTGCGCTCGATAGCCGCGAACGGCCAGGCGGTGATGCCGGTGCCCGGCTCGCTGCATAATTCCTCGATGCCGGCGCGGCTCGCGCGCGGCGCTGGCGGCGCGGCATAAGCATAGTCGTCCGGCGGGCCGGCTTCGCCCCAGAATATGCCGTCTAAGAAGTCGTCATAGGCATAGAACCAGAAGCCGTCGTCATAGCCGTAGGGCCAGAAGGCGTAGTCGATAATGTCGGAATAGGCGTAAGGCCAGAACAAAGGCCCGTACCACGCCACGAAACCGGCGCGCTGGCCGCGCCGCCAGGCCCGGTGCGCGGCGACGTTTGCGAAACGATGGCCGGACCGTTCCGCGAAGCGCGCGCCGAAGCGGCCATGGCGCGCCGCCTGCGGGGTAATTCCAGCGCTGCCGTTATGGCGCAGCGCGTGTCGCACAGTGTGCCGCGCGCCCGCATTGCGCCGCGCGTTCGCATTGCGCGGGGTGTGAACGACGGTTTTGGGTTGCGCGATCCGATGCGGACGTTGCGCGTGCCCAACGCTGCGCAGCCGACGCGGATGTTGGACGGAGCGGCTAATCGTGCGGCCGCGGTGCACCGTGCCAAAGTGAGTCGACCGGCGACTGACATGCGGCGTAAAGGGGCGCGCCGAGCGCCCACTGAAATGCGGCGTGAAACTTCGCCCGCTGGTATGCGGCGTAAAGGCGCGCGTTGCCGGGCGCGAAGCAAACCCGCCACCGGAACGCGCGAATCCCGGCGACGACCGCACCGAATTGGCGTGACCGCCGCCGCCGTTACCGCCGAATTGCCGATGCTGCGCGAACGCGCTCACCGGCATCGCCAAGGCGCCCGCCATCAATACGGCCGCCAGCCATCTCGCAGAATTTCTTGTCATGACGGAATGTCCTCCACCGGCTCCGCGCAGCCAGCTGCATATCTCTTCAAACCGCGCAGGGGCTTGTTCGTTCGCGGGAACGGACACGGATCGTGCGGTTGTGATCGAACATGAACGCTTCGTAACATTGCCGTCGGCAACGAAACGGAACGTCACATGGCGCCATCCGGCAATCGCACGAAATTGCGCGGCTCAACATCAAAGCCTTTGTCAGATTCAACGTGCGGCGTGCGCGAATCCTGCGTTAGTGCCCGGCCGGTTTCGCCGAGTGGCGAAATGGCACACCGCAATCAAGCGAACGGAATTACCGGCCGGCCCCGCTGGTACGACCGCCGGCCAGGCGTTCGATCAGTTCGGCGGTCGGATAGGAATCCGCCGGCAGGCCGGTTTTCAATTGCGCCTGCTTGACCGCGGCGCGGGTGCCGGAGCCGACTTTGCCGTCCACTTCGCCGGCATCGTAGCCGTGTTTGTTCAGAAGGCGCTGTAGTTCCATTACTTGCTGCGTGGACAGCGTCTGCACGCGCTTGGCGCCCTCGTGGTCCACCGTCGGCGCGCCGGCGAGCCGCGTCGCGAAATAGGCCACCGTGGTGGAATAGACATAGGCCGAGTTCCAACCGAGGAAGGCCTGAAAGTTCGGATAAGCGAGGAATGCCGGGCCGTCGCGGCCCATCGGCAGGATCATCGAGGCCGGCAGATTGTCCGGCGGCAGCGTGCCATGCGCCGCACGCACGCCCCAGGCCACCCATTGCGAGCGCGGATGCTTGATGGTCAGGTCGGCCTGATCCCAGCGCAGGGATTGCGGCACGCGCACTTCCTGCAGCCAGGGCTGGCCGCGCTGCCAGCCGAGGCTGACCAGGAAATTAGCGGCCGAGGCAAGCGTGTCGGGGATGCTGTGGATCAGATCGCGGCGGCCGTCGCCGTCGAAGTCGACTGCGTTCTTGAGGTAGTCGGAGGCGGTGAACTGCATGCCGCCGAATTCGCCGGCCCAGTCGCCGATCATGCTGTCGACGGTCTGATCGCCGCGCTCGATGATACGTAGCGCGTCGAACAATTGGGTGCGGAAAAAATCGGGGCGGCGGCAGTCATAGGCGAGTGTCGCGATCGCACTGAGGATTTTGTAATTGCCGAAATTAGCGCCGAAGTCGCTTTCCAGGCCCCAGAACGCAACCAGCACGGGCGCCGGCACGCCATATTTCTTCTCGATCTGCGCGAACAGCGCGGCATGCTTCTTGATTTTCGCCTGTCCGTTGGGAATGCGGCCGCCGCCGACCATGCGGTCGGAAAATTGCAGGAAGGTTTGGTTGAACACGGACTGGCCGTGGTCGCGGCGCACGATGGCCGGGTCGAAGGTCATCGACGGGGAGGCGGCCGCGATCACGCGCTGCGAGATGCCTTGCGCGGCGGCGTCCCGCTTGAATGCTTCCATCCAGCGCTCGTAGCTGCCAGTATTGTGGCAGGAGGCGGCAAGCGCCGGTCCCGCCAATACCGCGCCGAACGCGACTGCCGCCCATTTCAATGCCGTTTTCCGCATCGCCCGGTTCCGCCTTTTTTCTGGGATTCAGCACGAATTTGCCTGAGCCGCAGGCCTGGTCAAGGTCCAATACGGATAAGCGTTAAGGGCGATTCTTGTACAAATGATGGTTTAGTGGCAGTTCCATGAAATTGTCACTGGCAACGCCGTCGAGACAGAACGCCGCATGCAAGTCCTGGTCATTGGAGCCGGCGTGGTCGGTCTGGCGGTGGCGCGCGCGCTCGCGCGCAAAGGCTACGAGGTGGTGGTGGCCGAGGCGGCCAATGCCATCGGCACCGGCATTTCCTCGCGCAACAGCGAGGTCATTCATGGTGGCATGTATTACGCCACCGGCACGCTGCGCGGGCGCCACTGCGTCGCCGGGCGGCGCATGCTGTACGAATTCTGCGCCACCCATGGCGTGCCGCATCGCAAATGCGGCAAGCTGATCGTCGCCACCAATGCGGCCGAACTCGACAAGATCGGGCAAATCGAGGTGCAGGGCGGTATCAACGGGGTGGAAGGCCTGGAGTTGATCGGTGGCAACGCCGCGCGCGCGCTTGAACCCGAATTGTCGTGCATCGGCGCGCTGCACTCGCCGGAGACCGGCATCATCGACGGCCACGCCTACATGCTGGCGCTGCGCGGCGATCTCGAGGACGCCGGCGGGGCCATCGCTTTCAACACGCCTGTGGCGGGCGCCAAACGCAAAGCCGGGCAATGGCAGGTCGCGTTTGGCGGCGGCGGCGGCGGCGGCGAATTCGCCTTCGACGCCTTGGTCAATTGCGCCGGGCTTGGCGCGCAGGCCGTGGCGCGCGCGATGGAAGATTATCCGGCCAGCCGGGTGCCGCGGCTGGTGCTGGCCAAGGGCAATTATTTCACGTTTGCGGGCCGGCCTGCGTTTAGGCGGCTGATCTATCCGACGCCGATCGTCGGCGGGCTCGGCGTGCACGTGACGCTCGATCTTGCCGGCCGCATGCGCTTCGGGCCGGACGTAGAATGGGTGGAGTGCGAGAATTACGACGTCGATCCGAGCCGCGCGAAACTTTTTTACGAGCGCATCCGCAGCTACTGGCCCGGCCTGCCGGACGGCTCGCTGGCGCCGGATTATTCCGGTATCAGGCCTAAGCTCACCGGTCCGAAGGAACCGCAGGCCGATTTCCTGATTGATGCGCCGGCGCAGCACGGATTGTCCGGGCTGGTGCAGATGTTCGGGATCGAGTTGCCCGGGCTCACGTCGTCGTTGTCGCTGGGCGAAGAGGTGGCCGGTCATCTTGCAAGCTGAGCGCGGCGATTTTCGTCATGCGCGCGGCCGGTCGTCGCCATTGTCACCGGCGTTATTTTTGGCGCGCCCGGATTAGGCGGCATGATCTTCATGTCCGCCAGCTTGTTGCGCGTGCTCTTGGCAAGGCCGCGATAGCTGTCGATCGGCGTGAAATCCGCCACTTTGTTCTTCATGCCGGTGACCGCCAACAGCCCGGTCTTGGTCGCCACCACGTCGCCCGGCCGCAGCGTCGGATCGGTGGTGATGTCGATGCGCGCCAGCCCGAAGTGATCGCGGCCGTTGCAGGTGGCGCCGGCGACTAGCTCAGTGCGATAGAGGAATGCAGTGTCGAGGTTGGCATAGCGGCTGCCGTCGGCGGCGACGGCGTTGTCAATGCCGCTACCGGAATAAAGCCGGCTGCCCGGGCAGAACGCATGGCACACATCCGCCGGGCTCACGCCGCCATGCGGCTGCACCGGGAAGTAAAAGCCGTCGCTGGTGCGTACGCAATAAGCCGTCGCCGGCGTGCTTTCCGACCTCGGCGATGGGTGACTTGGGCCGCGAAACCAGTCGGCGGACGGATCGGAATAGGACGGCTCGGCATAAGATCGCGCATTTGTCGGCTCGTGACGGCCGAACCCGCCGAACAGAAGCTCGAACAGGCCTTGTGCGGACGCGGGCGAAAGCGCGGCAAATGTCAGCACGCCGCCGGCAAAAATGCCGGCCGATGCGCGCAATATCCTGCTCCTGGCGCGAGCATGCATCGCAAACCCCTGTCGTTGATCGTGCTTCGCGGACAGCTTGCGAAGCCTTCACAGTCAACGTTTGGGGGCGCGGAAAGTTGCAGTGGCGCGGCGGCTTAAAAATATCGCCACCACACATAGATATTCGCGATCGCCACCGACACCATCATCATCGGGAAGGCGTACAGCGTGTAGGTGATGAATCTGAACGGCACCTTGTTGCGCTCGCCGATGCCGGCGACCGTCAGGTTGGCCGAGGCGCCGATCAGTGTGCCGTTGCCGCCTAGACAGGCGCCGAGCGACAGGCACCACCACAGCGGCTGGATGTGATCGGCGCCACCGAAGGCCGGCGCCATGTTCTTGATCAGCGGGATCATGGTGGCGACGAACGGGATGTTGTCGACGATGGCCGACAATACCGCCGATGCCCACAGGATGGCATAGCCGGCGTTGGCGAGATTGCCGCCGGTCGCCGTCACCAGCTTGGTGGCGAGCAGCGCGAGCAGGCCGCCGACGTCGACGCCGTGCACCACCACGAACAGGCCGATGAAGAAAAAGATGGTGATCCACTCCACGTCGCCGAATGTTTGGTGGATATTGTGCGCGGCCTTCTCGGCGTGGTGCGCCCAGTTGTCGAGCAGCATCAGAATGGCGGCGCCGGTGAGCGCGATGGTAGCCGGCTCCAGATGCAGCGGGCGCGCCAGCACGAAAGTCACCATGACGATGGTGAGCACGGCGAGCGACTGCTTGAGCAGTAGCCAGTCCTCGATCGAATCCGCCGGATTCATCGCCATTACCCGCGCCTCGGCGTCGTGCGAGGCCTTCAGATCCTTGCCCCAGAGGACATGAATGATCAGCGCCTGTACTGCCATGATGACAAGGATGACCGGCGTGAGGTGATAGACGAAATCGTTGAAGGCGAGGCCGACCTGCGAGCCGATCAGGATGTTGGGCGGATCGCCGATCAGAGTAGCGGTGCCGCCGATATTGGAGGCGAGGATTTCGGCAAACAGATAAGGATAGGCCGGCACTTTCAGCGTGCCGCAGATGGCGAGCGTCACCGGAACGATCAGCAGCACCGTGGTCACGTTGTCGAGGAAGGCCGACAGCACGGCGGTGGTGATTTGCAAGATGAACAGGATGCCGGCCGGATGCGCCTTGGCCGCCTTCGCCGACCACACCGCCAGAAACTGGAACATGCCGGACCGGCGCGAGATCGACACCAGGATCATCATGCCAGTCAACAGGCCGATGGTGTTCCAGTCGATGCCGTGGATGGCCTCTTCCTGGTCGAGCACGCCGACCAGGATCATCACGCCGGCGCCGACCAGCGCGATGATCGCGCGGTTGACTTTCTCCGACATGATGGTGGCGTAGGTTATGGCGAGGATGCAGGTCGACACCCACATCGCGTTCAGGCCGAAAAATACGTGCGATGCCGCGTGCGCGGTCATTGCCGAGCTCCCCCCAAAGTGCGGGCGCCCGGCCTTATGCGGCCCGATGCACCCCCCTGCGCCCCAAATTATCGGGCCGAAGGCTCCGGCAATGGATTAGCTGAGTCAAGCCGACTTTGTTGGGATGTCAAAAATACCGCCACCAGACATAAACGTGGCATATCGCGATCGAGACCAGCGTCATCGGCGCGGCATAGAGCGTGTAGGTGAGGAATCGGAACGGCACGCCGTTGCGTTCGGAAATGCCGGCGACCGTCAAATTGGCCGAGGCGCCGACCAGCGTGCCGTTGCCGCCGAGGCAGGCGCCGAGCGACAGACACCACCACAGCGGCTCGATGTGATCGGCGCCGCCGAACGACGGCGCCATGTTCTTGATCAGCGGGATCATGGTGGCGACGAACGGGATGTTGTCGACGATCGCGGAGAGCACCGCCGAGGCCCACAGTACCGCATAGCCGGTGGCCGCGAGATTGCCGCCGGTTGCCTGCACCAGCGCGGTGGCGAGCACATGCAGCAGGCCGCCGACCTCGACCCCGTGCACCACGATGAACAGGCCAAGGAAAAAGAAAATGGTGATCCATTCCACGTCGCCGAAGGTGGCGTGGATATTGTGCGCGGCCTTTTCGGAATGGTGCGCCCAGTTGTCGAGCAGCATCAGCACGGCGGCGCCGGTCAGCGCGATGGTGGCCGGCTCCAGATGCAACTGGCGCGCCAGCGCGAAAACCACCATGACGATGGTGAGCACCGCGAGCGCCTGCTTGAGCAGCAGCCAGTCCTTGATCGAGGCGATTGGGCTCATGGCCATGATCGCGGCCTGCGCTTCCGGCGTCGCCTTCAACTCGCGGCCCCAAAACACATGGATCATGATGGCCTGCACCGCCAGTATGACGACGATTACCGGCGTCAGGTGATAGACAAAGTCGTTGAAGGTGAGGCCGACCTGCGAGCCAATGATGATGTTGGGCGGGTCGCCGATCAGCGTGGCGGTGCCGCCGATGTTGGAAGCCATGATCTCGGCGAACAGATATGGGTAGGGCGGAACCTTCAGGGTGCGCGTGATGGCGAGCGTGACCGGCACGATCAGCAACACGGTGGTGACGTTGTCGAGCAGCGCGGAGAGCACGGCGGTGGCGAGCTGCAGCAACAGCAAAATGCCGGCCGGGTGCGCCTTGGCCGCGCGCGCCGACCATATCGCCACGAATTCGAACATGCCGGAGCGGCGCGACACCGACACCAGGATCATCATGCCGGTGAGCAGGCCGAGTGTGTTCCAGTCGACGCCCTTGATCGCTTCTTCCTGCTCAAGCACGCCGATCACGATCATGACGCCGGCGCCGGTCAGCGCGACGATGGCGCGGTTGACTTTTTCCGACATGATGACGGCATAGGTGATGGCGAGGATGGCGGTCGCCACCCACATGGGATTGAGGCCGAAATAGACGTGAGACGCCGCGTGTGCGGTCATGTTGAAATGCCCCCAAGGAGCCGGCACGCTCAAACAAGCGCAAGGCCCTGTCAACGCGCCCGCCCGCGACGTAAATTCGCACCGCCTCGTTGAAGGGCGAACAGGGAGGATCGAATGGCTGCCAATGTCCGCTTCAGCAATCCGAAAACCATGGCCAAGCCGCCGGGCTACACTTATGTGGTCGAGGCGACCGGGCCGAACCGGCTGATCTTTATCGCCGGCCAGCTCGGCCTCGACATGGACAACCATCTGGTAGGCGCCTCCGGCGACTTCCGGGCGCAGGCCTTCAAGGCGTTCCAGAATCTCAAACTCGCGCTGGAATCGGCCGGCGCCAGCTTCAAGGACGTGGTGAAGATCAACAATTATCTCACCGACATGTCGCATATCGGCATTTTCCGCGAGGTGCGCGACGAGTTCGTCAACATCGCCGCGCCGCCGGCCTCGACCACCGTGGCCATCTCACAACTGGCGCGGCCGGGCGCGCTGTTCGAGGTCGAGGCGATCGCGGCGCTGCCGGCGAAAGCGGCCGGTAAACCTGCCGCCGCCAAACGCAGCAAGGCCAAGGTCAAGGCGCGCCGACGGAAAGGAAAGTGAGCAAGGCCAAAACCGGCACCAGCACCACACACGACCACAGCATGTAGCCGAAGAAGCTCGGCATCTGCACGCCGCGCTCGTGGGCGATGGCATAGACCATGAAGTTGGGCGCGTTGCCGATATAAGTGAGTGCGCCCATGTAGACCGCGCCCATGGAAATGGCGGCGAGCGTGGGCGCCAGCTTGCCCATCAGTTCGGCGGCGTCGCCGCCGGCGAGCTGGAAGAAAACGAGATAGGTCGGCGCGTTGTCGAGGAAGGCCGAGAGCAGGCCGGTGAGCCAGAAATAGGCCACCTCGTGCGGCGAGCCGTCATGCGCGGTGACTGCGGTCAGCAGCCAGCCGAACGAGCCTTCGCGCCCGGCCTCCAGCATCGCCAGCACCGGAATGATGCAGACGAAAATGCCGGCGAACAGCTTGGCCACCTCGGCGATCGGTTCCCAGGTGAAATCGTTGGCGGCGCGGTGCTCCTCGGGCGTGAGCCAGAGCGAGGCAACCGCGATCGCCACGAGCGCACCGTCGCGCATGAGGTTCTGCAAGGCGACGTGAGTGCCGTAGACGTCGAACTCGATGCCCGGCTTCCAGACGGCGGAGAGCAGGATGGCGCCGATGATGGCCGCGATCAACGGCAGGTTGATCAGGCCGCGCAGCCGCAGCGGCACGGGCGCGGCAACGGCTGTCGTCTCGGCGCGGGCGTACCAAAGGTCGAGCGCGAGGAATATGCCCAGCACCGGCACGGCGACGATCGCCGTCTCTAAGGCGAGATGCGTGGTGGTCCAGAAGAAATCGACGCCGCGCAGGAAGCCGACGAACAGCGGCGGATCGCCGAGCGGCGACAGTGCGCCTCCGATATTGGCCACCAGGAAGATGAAGAAGACCACCACATGGGCGTTATGTGTGCGCGCGGCGTTGGCGCGGATGAGCGGCCGCACCAGGATCATGGCGGCGCCGGTGGTGCCGACCACGCTCGCCATCGCGGTGCCGAGCAGCAGGATGCTGGCATTCACCCATGGCGTCCCGCGCAGCGTGCCGGTGATCAGAATGCCGCCCGCCACCACATAGAGCGCGAACAAAAGCACAATGAAACTCATATATTCGGCGAGCACGGCGTGCACGAAAGCGGCAAGTGCGGCCGATGCGCCGAAGCGGAAGGCGATTGCCGCCAGCGCAATGAGCGCCCAGAGCGCGGCGATCTTGCCGTAATGCGCGTGCCAGAATTTCGGGATCAGCAGCGGCCCAGTGGCGATCGAGAGCAGAATGCCGGCAAACGGCAATGCCCAGGGCCATCCCATCGCGGCGCCGTCGAGCGCCGGCGCGGCGTGGGCGGGTGCGGGGATCAGGATGGCGGCCGCGATGAGGACCGCGCGATAAGTCAAAATTGTCATGCGCGTTTGGCTAACAGGCAAGTGTGAATGGAGCAACGGTTCCGTCACCGTTCGTCCCCGCGAAAGCGGGGACCCAGGATCGAACTTAAATGACTCCCAAGGTATAGCCCCTGGATTCCAGCTTACGCGGGAATGAACGGGAGAAATTCAGGGCGCCGGCAAGTCAGGAGGCTAATGCGCCTCGTCCCAGTTGTCGGCGGCGCGGGCGTCCACTTGCAGCGGCACGTGCAGCGACACCGCCGGGTGCGGGGCGTCTTCCATCACGCGCTTGACCACCGGCATGGTCTTGGCTACTTCGCCGTCCGGCACCTCGAAGATCAATTCGTCGTGCACTTGCAGCAACATCTGCGCGCTGAGCTTGGCCTTGGCGAGTTCGCCCTCCATGCGGATCATGGCGCGGCGGATGATGTCGGCGGCCGAGCCCTGCAGGCGCGCGTTGATCGCCGCGCGTTCGTTGAACGAGCGGATCGAGGCGTTGCTCGCCTTGATGTCAGGGTAGTGGCACTTGCGGCCGAACAGCGTCTCCACATAGCCGTGCTCGCGGCAGAATTCGCGCGTCTCGTCCATGTAGTCGCGGATGCCGGGGAAACGCTCGAAATATTTCTTGATGTAGGCGCCGGCTTCCTCGCGCTCGATGCTCAGCTGATTGGCAAGCCCGAAGGCCGAGATGCCGTAAATGATGCCGAAATTGATCGCCTTGGCGCGCCGGCGCACCTCGCTCGGCATGTCCTTGACCGGCACGCCGAACATTTCCGACGCGGTCATGGCGTGGATGTCGACGCCGTCCTTGAAGGCCTGGCGCAACGTCGGCACGTTGGCCACTTCCGAGAGCAGGCGCAATTCGATTTGCGAATAGTCGGCCGACACCAGTTTCATGCCCGGTGAGGCCACGAACGCCTTCCTGATCTTGCGGCCTTCCTCGGTGCGCACCGGGATGTTCTGCAGGTTCGGTTCCGATGAGGAGAGGCGCCCGGTCGAAGTGGCGGCGAGTGCGTAGGACGTGTGCACACGGTGGGTCGCCGGGTTGACGTAAGTCGGCAGCGCCTCGGTATAGGTCGAGCGCAGCTTGGACACTTGCCGCCAGTCGAGGATCTTGCGCGGCAGCGCGTGGCCCTGCTCGGCGAGGTCCTCCAGTTCGCGCGCGCCGGTCGACCATTGCCCGGTCTTGGTCTTGCTGCCGCCGGGCAGGCCCATTTTGCCGAACAAAATGTCGCCGATCTGCTTTGGCGAGCCGGGATTGAGCGGCTCACCGGCTAGTTTCTTGATTTCGTCTTCCAGCGCGCCCTGCTTCTGCGCGAATTCGCCGGATAGGCGCGACAGCACCTGGCGGTCGATGGAAATGCCGCGCCGCTCCATGCGCGCCAGCACCGCCGGCATGGCGCGCTCCAGCGTTTCGTAGACGGTGGCGACGTGTTCGGCCGGCAGCCGCGGTTTGAGCGCATGCCACAGCCGCAGCGTCACGTCGGCGTCCTCGGCGGCGTATTCGGTGGCCTTGTCGATGGCGACGCAGTCGAAACTGACTTGCGACTTTCCGGTGCCGGCGACGTCGCCGAAGTGAATGGTCTTGTGGCCGAGCCATTTCTCCGACAGATCGTCCATGCCGTGGCCGCCTTTGCCGGCGTCGAGCACGTAGGAAATCAGCATGGTGTCGTCGCTGCCGTCGATCTCGATGCCGCGCTGCGCAAACACCAGCCAGTCGTATTTCAGGTTCTGCGCGACCTTGAGAATGCTGCGGTCCTCGAGCAGCGGCTTGAGGACTTTGAGCGCGTCCTCTTCCTTGATCTGGTCGGCGGCAAGGCCGGCGTCGAACAGCCCGTCGCCGCCGCCGTCTTTTTTGTGGGCGAGCGGCACGTAGCAGGCCTCGTTCGGCGCGACGGCAAGCGAGAAGCCGCACAGGCCGGCCTGCATGGCATCGAGACTGGTGGTTTCGGTGTCGACTGCCACCACGCCCACCTCATGCGCGCGCGCGATCCATTCCTTCAGGCGCGCCAGCGTGCGCACGCATTCGTATTTCGAGCGGTCGATCTTCTGCTTGCGCGCGGCTTCGAGCCTGGCAGCGGCGAGTGAAATGGGGGTGAGGGCGCCTTCGCTGTCTTTCGCTCTCCCAGCACTCTGACTGTCACCCCCGGGCTTGACCCGGGGGCCCATACGGCCGCCCGGTGTGCTCGGCGATGCTTCATGGATGGCCGGGTCAAGCCCGGCCATGACAAGCTGAGATTGCGGAGAAGCTGAAGAAGACAGCTTCGCGTCCGCCTCGACCGCACTCGCATCGATGCCGCTCTTCTCGGCGATGCGGCGGGTGATGGTGTTGAATTCCATCGCCTTCAAGAAAGCGATCAGATGCTTGTAATCCGGCTCGTGCACCGCGAGCTGGTCCACCGGCACATCGAGCGGCACGTTCTGGTCGAGCGTGACCAGGCGTTTCGAAATGCGCGCGATCTCGGCATTGTCGATCAGGCTTTGCCTTCGTTTGTCCTGTTTGATCTCGCTCGCACGCTTGAGCAGGGTTTCCAGATCGCCATATTCGCCGATCAATTGCGCCGCGGTCTTGACGCCGATGCCGGGCACGCCCGGCACGTTGTCGCTAGAATCGCCGATCAGCGCCTGCACCTCGATCACCTTCTCCGGGCCGACGCCGAATTTCTCGATCACCTCGTCGCGCCCAATGCGGCGGTCCTTCATGGTGTCGTACATGGTGACGCCGTTGCCGACGAGCTGCATCAGGTCCTTGTCGGAGGAGACGATGGTGGTGGTCGCCTTGGCTTCGCTGGCGAGCCGCGCATAGGTCGCGATCAGGTCGTCGGCCTCAAAGCCGGCCTGTTCGAGACAGGGGATTTCGAAGGCGTGCACCGCTTCGCGGATGAGCGGGAATTGCGGAATGAGGTCTTCCGGCGCGTCCGGCCGTTGCGCCTTGTATTCCGGATAGAATTCGCTGCGGAAGGTTTTTTCCGACTTGTCGAATACCACCGCGAGATGCGTCGGCTTATCGTCCTTCTTCTCGGCCAACAGCTTCCACAGCATGTTGCAGAAGCCGAGCACGGCATTGACCTGCAGGCCGTCCGACTTGCGGGTGAGCGGCGGCAGCGCGTGATAGGCGCGGAAGATGTAGCCGGAGCCGTCCACCAGGAACAGATGGTCGCCTTTTTTCAGCGGCCGCGCCGCCGGGTTATCGGGCACCGGGGCGTCATGCGCGGGCCTGATTTTGGTCGCTGTCCTGGTCGCTGTATTGGTCGCGGTTTTGGATTTTGCGCTTTTCGGCATGACCCGAATGTGGGCCCGGACGCGGCGTTAATCAATCTGTCACGCGGCGCGCGCACAGAAAATACCGGCTCTCGCCACCCGCGACCGCCTCTGCTATGGAAACGCCGCCGGCCGTGGCCGGGCTAGAACACCGATGAAGACCAAGGACATTGAATGCGCGTTGCCATGATCGGCACCGGCTATGTCGGCCTCGTTTCGGGGGCCTGCTTTGCCGATTTCGGTCACGAGGTGACCTGCGTCGACAAGGACAAGGCCAAGATCGCGGCGCTCGCGCGCGGCGAGATGCCGATCTACGAGCCGGGCCTCAACGAGCTGGTCGCCGCCAATGCGCGCGCCGGGCGGCTGAAATTTACCAACGATCTCGCCGGTGCGGTGAAAGCCGCCGACGCGGTGTTCATCGCCGTCGGCACGCCGTCGCGCCGCGGCGACGGCCATGCCGACCTGAGTTTTGTGCATGACGCCGCGCGCGAGATTGCCGGCGCGCTCGACGGCTTCACCGTGGTGATCACCAAGTCGACAGTTCCCGTGGGAACCGGCGACGAGGTCGAGCGCATTATCCGCGAGGCGCGGCCGCAGGCGGAGTTCGCGGTGGTGGCGAACCCGGAATTCCTGCGCGAAGGCGCCGCCATCCGCGATTTCAAGCTGCCCGACCGCATCGTGGTCGGCAGCGAGGACGTGCGCGCGCGCGAGGTGATGAGCGAACTCTATCGCCCGCTTTATCTCAATCGCTCGCCGATCATGTTCACTGACCGGCGCACCGCCGAGCTGATCAAATACGCCGCCAACGCGTTCCTCGCCACCAAGATCACGTTCATTAACGAGATCGCGGATCTCGCGGAAAAAGTCGGCGCCGACGTGCAGGAAGTGGCGCGCGGCATCGGGCTCGACAACCGCATCGGCGCAAAATTCCTGCATGCCGGCCCGGGCTTCGGCGGCTCCTGCTTCCCGAAGGACGCGGTGGCGCTGCTCAAGACCGGCCAGGACCACGCGGCACCGCTACGCATCGTCGAGGCAGTAGTGGCGGTCAACGACGCGCGCAAGCGTGCCATGGCGCGCAAGGTTTCGGCAGCGCTCGGCGGCGAGCTGCGCGGCAAGACCGTTGCCGTGCTCGGACTGACGTTCAAGCCGAACACCGACGACATGCGCGAGGCGCCGTCGATTCCGCTGATCACCGCGCTGCAGGACCTGGGCGCCAAAGTGCGCGCCTACGATCCGACCGGCATGGAACAGGCCAAGCCGCTGTTAGCCAATGTCGTCTTCTGCAACGACGCTTACTCTTGCGCGGAAGGCGCCGCCGCGCTGGTGATCGTGACCGAATGGGAGCAGTTCCGCGCGCTCGATTTCGCGCGACTCAAGCAGGTGATGGAGCGCCCGGTGCTGGTCGACCTGCGCAATATCTACCGGCCGGAGGACGTCGCCCGCCACGGCTTCGTGTATGAAAGCATCGGGCGGGCAAGGAAATGATGCTCAGCCAATTGCCGCGCAATAGAAGTTGTCGTCCCCCGCGCAGGCGGGGGACCCAATAACCGCCGACACAAAGCTATATTTCACGCTTGCGTTTACTGGATCGTCCGCCTTCGCGGACGATGACGCCGAGAACGATGCGCAACTTCGACACGCCGCTTCCCATTGACGACGCGCTGCCGCGGCTGACTGCCGTTCTGGGCACGAACAATGCCGCCGTGCTGGTGGCGCCGCCCGGCGCCGGCAAGACCACGCGCGTGCCGTTGGTATTGCTCGACGAGGCGTGGGCGAAGGATCAGAAAATTCTCGTGCTGGAGCCGCGCCGGCTGGCCGCGCGCGCCGCCGCCGCGCGCATGGCTTCGACCTTGGGTGAACAGGTCGGCGAAACCATAGGCTTGCGCGTGCGGTTTAGCTCCAAGGTCAGCAAACGCACGCGCATCGAAGTGATCACCGAAGGCATATTCGCGCGGCTCGCGCTCGACGATCCATCGCTTGACGGCGTCGCCGCCGTGCTGTTCGACGAATTCCATGAACGCTCGCTCGATGCCGATCTGGGCCTTGCGCTGGCGCGCGAGGTGCAGCAGGGATTGCGCGAGGAGCTGAAAATCCTGGTGATGTCGGCGACGCTCGACGGCGCTCGCGTGGCGGCGCTGCTCGGCAACGCGCCGGTGGTCGAAAGCGAAGGCCGCGCCTTTGCAGTCGAGACGCGCTATCTCGGCCGCGATCAACGTGCGCGCATTGAAAGCCAGGTGGCCGATGCCGTGCAACGTGCGTTGCGCGTCGAGCAAGGCTCCGCGCTGGTGTTCCTGCCGGGCGCTGCCGAAATCCGCCGCACCGAAACGCTGCTCAAGGAACGTGTCGCCGACCCGAGCGTCGATATCGTCGCGCTCTATGGCGCGCTCGATGCGCGCGAGCAGGACCGCGCCATTGCGCCGGCGCCGGCCGGCCGGCGCAAAGTGGTGCTGGCGACCTCGATTGCGGAGACGTCGCTCACCATCGAGGGCGTACGCGTCGTCATCGACAGCGGCCTGTCGCGGGTGCCGCGCTACGAGCCTGATGTGGGGCTGACGCGGCTGGAAACGGTGCGGGTGTCGCGGGCGGCCGCCGATCAGCGGCGCGGCCGTGCCGGGCGCATGGCGCCGGGCGTCTGCTACCGGTTGTGGGACGAGCCGCAGACCGGGTCGCTCGAGCCCTACACGCGGCCGGAAATCCTCTCCGCCGATCTGTCGTCATTTCTGCTCGATCTGGCGCAATGGGGTGCCGGCGATCCGGGTAAGCTCGCTTTCCTCGACCCGCCGCCGGGGCCGGCGCTCAACGAGGCGCGCGTGCTGCTCACCGAGCTTGGCGCCGTCGATGCGCAAGGGCGCATCACCGAGGAAGGCCGACGCTTGCGCGCGCTGCCGTTGCCGCCGCGGCTGGCGCGCATGGTGGTCGATGCGGCGGCAGAAGGCGCCGGCGAACTGGCCGCCGCGATTGCCGCCGTGCTCACCGAACGGGGCTTGGGCGGCGACGATCCCGATCTACGTCACCGTTTGGATCAATTCCGCCGCGACCGCTCGCGCCGCGCCGAAGATGCGCGCGCCATGGTGAAGCGGTGGATCGATGTTGTTGGCGGCAAGAGGCAGGACGCCGATAATTCCCCCGGTGCCATCCTCGCGCTCGCTTATCCCGACCGCATTGCCAAGAGCCGCGGCGGCGGGGCCGGCGCGTTCCTGCTGGCCAATGGCCGCGGCGGCAAGGTCGATCCCGCGTCACCGTTGGCGCGCGAGTTGTTTTTGGCGGTGGCAGAGTTGACCGGCGCGGCGGCGGCGAGCCGAATTATTTTAGCGGCCCCCGTCACGCTTGCCGAGATCGAGGCGCGCTTCGGCGAGAAAATCGAGGAGCGCGAAGCGGTGACCTTCGACACGGCTTCCGCCTCGCTGCGCGCGCGCCGCAGCCGCCGGCTCGGCGCGCTGGTGCTGGCGGAACAGATCAAGCCGGTCGTGCCGAACGACAGCAACGCTCAACTGCTGGCTGAAGGCATTGCGGGGCTCGGCATTGCGAAGCTGCCGTGGAGCAAGGCGCAATTGCAGTTGCGCGATCGCGTGCAATTCCTGCGCAAGGCGGAAGGCGAGGAATGGCCAGATCTCGCCGACGCCGCGCTGGCGCGCGCCGCCGCCGAATGGCTGGCGCCGGTCCTCGGCGGCAAGACGGCGCTGTCGCAGATCGGCGCCGACGATCTTTCCGCCGCGCTCGACGCTTTGCTGCCGTGGGCGCTGCGCAAGCGGCTCGACGCCGAGGCGCCGACCCATTTCAGCGCGCCCACCGGCTCGCATGTGCCGATCGACTACGAGGCCGCGCAGGGACCGACGGTCTCGATCCGCGTGCAGGAATTGTTCGGCCTTGCCCGCCATCCGGCGATTGCCGGCGGCCGGGTGCCGCTCACCATCGAGCTGCTGTCGCCGGCGCACCGGCCGGTGCAGGTGACGCGCGATCTGCCCGGCTTCTGGCGCGGCAGTTATAAAGACGTAAAAACCGAGATGCGCGGGCGCTATCCCAAGCATCCCTGGCCGGACGATCCGCTCGCCGCGCCCGCCACCCGCCGCGCCAAGCGGCGCGGCGAATAAAATTGCCGCAAAACTCTTAACCGCGCCCTCACCATCCGAAAAAGCGCGCGCCGGCGTTAAGGCGGCCTTGGGCGGAAGCATGCGAAGATCGGACATAACAGCCGAGTTTTGCCGCATGCGTCAGATCCTCATCGTTGCCGCCGCCGTGGTCGTCGCCGGCGGCTATATTGCGCGCTACGCCGACAAGGCGGTGGTGGAGGCTCCGGCCTCCCAGGCGGCGACCGTGCAGCCGGTCGAACAGCTGCGGCAGGCCTCGGTCGGCCAGCATACGATGGAGCTGATAAGGGGCCGCGACGGTCATTTCCATGTCGATGCCCGCGTCGATGGCCGGCACGTCGATTTCATGGTCGACACCGGGGCCTCGCTGGTGATCTTGCGCGAGACCGATGCCGCCAGTGTCGGCGTTCGTCCGATGCCGCGCGACTACACCGCGACCGTCTCTACAGCCAACGGCACGATCAAGGCGGCGCCCGCCAAGCTTGAGCGTATCGAAGTCGGCGATATTACCGTTTTCGACGTGCCGGCCCTGGTGCTGCCCGACCAGGCCTTGTCGCAGAACCTGCTCGGCGTCGCCTTCCTGTCGCGGCTGCGGCGCTACCAATTCGCCGACGGCCGTATGCTGCTCGAGCAATAACGGGCTCTCACATTTCCATGGACTTGAGGCGGACGGACCGCTTTGCGCGGTTGCAACGTTGAGGTATGCAGATGAATGTTCATTCGCCCCACTTTGAGGCCTTGATGTTTCCGACGCCGAAATCCGCGCTCACACCCAATACCTACGCTTATGAGTCATCGCCGTTGGTGAAGCCGACCGGCTTCCGCGAATACGACGCGCGCTGGCTGTTGGAAAAAGAAATCAATCTGATGGGCGTGCAGGCGCTCGGCCTCGGCCTCGGCAAGCTGATCCACGAATTGGGCGTCAAGCCGGAGATCGTTACCGGCCACGATTTCCGCAGCTATTCGGCGTCTGTGAAAATGGCGCTGGTTTCCGGTCTGATGGCGGCCGGCTGCAAGGTGCACGACATTGGCCTCGCCATAACGCCGATGGCCTATTTCGCGCAGTTCGAGCTCGACGTGCCCTGCGTCGCCATGGTCACCGCCTCGCACAACGACAACGGCTGGACCGGCGTGAAGATGGGCGCCAACCGGCCGCTCACCTTCGGGCCGATGGAAATGAAGCGGCTGAAGGAGATCGTGCTGGGCGCCCGCTTCGAGTTCAAATCCGGCGGCGGTTATGTCTTCGTCGAGAATTTCCCCGAGCGCTACATCGCCGACGTGACCGATCGGCCGAAACTCAAGCGCAAGCTCAAAGTCGTCGCCGCCTGCGGCAACGGCACCGCCGGCGCCTTCGCGCCGCGCGTTTTGCAGGCGATCGGCTGCGAGGTGGTGCCGCTCGACTGCAATCTCGACCACACTTTCCCGCGCTACAATCCGAACACCGAAGACATGAAAATGCTGCACGCCATGCGCGACGCGGTGCTGTTCAACCGCGCCGACGTAGCGCTCGGCTTCGACGGCGACGGCGACCGCTGCGGCGTGGTGGACAACGAGGGTGAGGAGATTTTTGCCGACAAGGTCGGCGTCATGCTGGCGCGCGACATGTCGAGCCAGCACAAGCGCGCCACTTTCGTAGTCGACGTGAAGTCGACCGGCCTGTTCCTCACCGACCCGGTGCTCAAGGCCAACGGCGTCAAGGTCGATTACTGGAAGACCGGCCATTCCTATATCAAGCGGCGCGTCAACGAATTGGGTGCGCTCGCCGGCTTCGAGAAGTCCGGCCACTTTTTCTTCAACAAGCCGTACGGCCGCGGCTATGACGACGGCATGATTTTCGCGCTTGCCGTTTGCGACATGCTCGACCGTAATCCGGGAAAGAGCATGGCCGACTTGCGCAAGGCGCTGCCCAAGACCTGGGGCTCGCCCACCATGTCGCCGCATTGCGACGACGAGAAGAAATACGGCGTGGTCGACGCGGTGGTGGCGCACTTCCAGAACGCCATGGCCAAGGGCGAGCCGGTTGCCGGGCAGAAGATCCAGGGGTTGGTCACGGTCAACGGCGTGCGCGTCACCGTCGCGGACGGCACCTGGGGTCTGGTGCGGGCGTCGTCGAACAAGCCGGAACTGGTGGTGGTGGTGGAGAGCCCAGTGTCGGAGCAGAGGATGCACGACATGTTCATCGCGGTTGACGGCGTGCTGCGCCAGCATCCGGAAGTCGGCGAATATAATCAGACGATTTGATTCGCCTCCTCCTCCTGAGGAGGCCGCGAAGTCAAACCCCCCAGAACCGCCCGGTGCCGCCGATCGCGACCACGACCAGACCGAGCGGCAGGTTGACCAAAATAATCACCCGGATGCGATTGAGTTGCGCGCCGGCCACCGGCCAGTTCTCGGCGTCGACCGCGCGTTTGAACTTGAGCCAGGGCGCGTGGAACAGCCAGACGTACAGCGCAACCATGATGAGACCGAGCGCCTGCATCAGATTGATATAGAGCGGCGCGCCGGCGAAACCGCCGAAACTCGTCAGCAGCATCCAGTAGCCGCTGCCGAGCAGCAGCAGCACCGAGACCCAGACCCAGGGAAAGAACTTGCGGAAGAAATCGCGCCACAGCCGCAAGCGTTGCGGCGCTTCCAACGCGCCGGCGGCCGGACGCAGGCAGACATAGGCGGCAAACATGCCGCCGACCCAGATCGCGGCGCCGAGGATATGAAAGGCGAGGGCGAGGGTGGTGGCGAGCATGGGTGGAAGGCTAGCACAATGCACCGTTACAACCAGCCCATTCGTTCCCGCGACCTGCCTACGCTCGCTTTGCGAGCTTCGGCGCGTTTGAAGTCCGCCGAAGCGCGGAGCGCGAAGGCGGAAAGCGGAAAGCGGGGACCCAGGGCGACGTGTACGGTACGCAAGAACTGGATTCCTGCTTGCGCGGGAATGAACGGAATTGGTGCGCGGCGTGTGTCTGTAGTATTCCCGAATGCATGCGCATCGCTATCCTCGGCGCCGGCCCGGCCGGTCTTTATCTGGCCTATCTGATCAAGCGCCGGCGGCCAGACGCCGACATGACCGTGCTCGAGCAGAACCCCGCCGACGCCACCTTCGGCTTCGGCGTGGTGTTCTCCGACCGCGCGCTTGAATTTCTGCGCGAGGACGATCCGGAGACCTTCGCGGCGATCACGCCGCAGATGGAATTCTGGGACGACATGACGCTGGTTCACCGCAACGAGCGCGTCGTCATCGACGGTGTCGGCTTCGCCGCCATCGGCCGGTTGAAACTCTTGCAATTATTGCAGCAGCGCGTGCGCTCGGTCGGCGTCGCCCCGCTGTTCGCGCGCGCGGTGACCTCGCTCGACGACATAAGCGATGCCGACCTGGTGGTCGGCGCCGACGGCGTCAATTCGCTGGTGCGGCGCACCTTCGCGGAAGAATTTGGCGCCAGCGTGACTTATCTCGCCAATCATTTCGCCTGGTTCGGCACCGATCAGCATTACGATACGCTGACGCAGACTTTCCGCCACACGCCGTTCGGCGATTTCAATGCGCACCACTACCGCTACGCGCCGGGCCGCAGCACCTTCATTGTGGAAACCGACGAGACGAGTTTCGCGCGCGCCGGCTTCGAGCGCATGGCGGAGATGGAATCGCGCAGCCTGTGCCAGAAGATCTTTGCCGACGCGCTCGGCGGCCATCCGCTGATCTCCAACAATTCGATCTGGCGGCGGTTTCCGCAGGTGCACAATGCGCGCTGGCAGCACGGCAAATATGTGCTGATCGGCGACGCGCTGCACACCGCGCATTTTTCCATCGGCTCCGGCACGCGGCTCGCCATGGAGGACGGCATCGCGCTCGACAAGGCGCTCGCCGAACACGCCGACGACATCGCCGCCGCGCTGCCGGCGTTCGAGGCGGCGCGGCGGCCAATCGTGGAAAAACTCGTCGCCGGCGCCAATGGCAGCGCGGCCTGGTACGAGCGCTTCGCCGGGCACATGCAACTGGCGCCGGCCGAATTCGCCATGAGCTACATCACGCGCTCCGGCCGCATCGATATCGAGCGGTTGCGCAAGCTGTCGCCGCGCTTTGTGGATCGGTATGAGCGCGAGCAGGGCTAGGCGCATTGCGCGTCTGACGGTTTTGGAGGAAAGTCGGGCAAAACAATAAAGCCGGGGAGAAACGCCAATGGAAGTCGTTCCGCTGGGTCCGGGCTTTGCCGCCGAATTGCGCGGCGTGACGTTGGCGCAAATCGCCGCGGACGATGCCACTTACGCAGGCGTGCGCGCGGCGTTCGAGCAGCATTCGGTGCTGGTCTTTCGCGGCCAGGAAGTGACTGACGAAAGCCAGCTCGCCTTTTCGCGCCGCTTCGGTCCGCCGGAAGTCACCAAAGTCGGCTCGCTCGGCACCGGCACCCATTTCGTGATCCTCACGACGATCGGCGCCGACGGCAAGGTGGTGCCGCCGGATCACCGGCTCGCCATGCGCAACAAGGCCAACCAGCTTTGGCATACCGATAGCTCGTTCAAGAGCCTGCCGGCGCTCACCTCGGTGCTGTCGGCACGCATCGTTCCGGCGCATGGCGGCGAAACCGAATTCGTGTCGACGCGGCTTGCTTTCGAGCGGCTCGATGCAGGCCAGCGCAACAGGCTGGAGAAATCCTTCGCCTGGCACGACTACGCATATTCGCGTGGCCAGGTCGCGCCCGGCCTCGCCAGTCCGGAGGAGCGCGCGGTGTTGCCGCCGCAATGCTGGCGCATGGTGTGGAGAAATCCGTCAAACGGCCGCGGCGCGCTCTATCTCGCCTCGCACACCAGCGCGGTCGAAGGCATGGCGGCCGCGGCAGGCAAAAAGCTGATCGACGAGCTGATGGCCTCTGCCACCGCGCCGGGCACGAGCTACGTGCATGCCTGGCGTAACGGCGACGTCGTCATGTGGGACAACCGCGCCACCATGCATCGCGGACGGCCTTGGCCGGCGCAGGAGGCACGCCTGATGGTGCGCACCACGGTCTCGGCGAGTGCGGCGGACGGCCTCGAGAGCATGCGCCCGCCATCGCGGCAGGCGGCGGAATAATTGGCCGCGGCAAAGCTAACTATTGCGGCCTTGATGGCGCAAAGTCGGCAGGCCGATGCCGGTGGCGTCGAAACCGCCGTCGACCGCCAGCTCCTGGCCGGTGATGTAGCTGGCGCGCTCGCTGCACAAAAAGAAAATCGCCTCGGCTAGTTCCGTTTCGAGGCCGTAGCGGTTGAGCGGCATGTGGTCGTGATAGTCGGCGCGAATTTCCGGCGTGTGCACCGCCTTGGCCATGGCGGTGTCGACCGGACCCGGCGCTACCGCGTTGACACGGATGCCGAGCGCGGCGAGTTCGGCGGCCTGCTGCTTGGTCAGATGCGCAAGGCCGGCCTTGCTGGTGCCGTAGGCGGTGCGCAGCGTGGAGGCGCGCAATCCCGAGATCGAAGTGATGTTGACGACGGCGCCGCCGCCCGAATCGCGCATCAGCGGAGCCGCGGCCTGCGTGCACAGGAACGGGCCGGTGAGGTTGACCGCCAGCACGCGCGACCAATCCTCGTAAGTAACCTCGAGGATCGGCTTGAAGATGGCGATGCCGGCATTGTTGACCAACGCGTCCAGCCGGCCGAAGCGCTTTGCGATCGCTTCGATCGCTTTCGGCGCGGTCTTGGGATCCGCCACGTCGCCGATGATCGCCAGCGTCACGTCGGGCTTGCCGAGCGCGGCGCAAGTGCGTTGCAGGTTGTCGCCGTCGATATCGAGCAACGCGACGCGCCAGCCCTCGGCGAGGAAGCGCTTGGCGGTGGCGAGCCCGATGCCGCGCGCGGCGCCGGTCACCAGCGTAACCTTCTGCGGTTCTGTGCTCATGCTCCCGGGCGGTTTTGCGCTTCGCGTTCCGTCTTTTTCTTTAGCATTATTTAGCCGAAGACATGCGCCGGGTCCAAAGCCGAAAACGTCGCGAAACCAATGGGCGGTTCGCCGCCTACCTTTCTGCCGGCGCGGCGCCGGGCGACAAAAACCAAATAAAAGCGTATTGCATACCATGGGGATGGCCGAGCCCGGGCACCAAAGGATTCATGATTGCTGATCAATGTTGGCTATGAGCTGATTTACGACTGTCCGCAGCCGACTCCAATGATGCTCGTGCTGCATATCCACTACACGCGGGCCTCCGACATCCAGGTTCCCGATCACGTCACGACCGACCCCGCTGTGCCCCTGTCGGCCTATCGCGACGGCTTCGGCAACTGGTGCAGCCGCATTGTCGCCCCGCTAGGCCTGATCAGGATCGCAAGCAACGCAATCGTAAGGGACACTGGCAAGCCCGATCCCGTTGTGGCCTCCGCGCAGCAGCATTCCATTGAAGACTTGCCGGAAGAGGCGCTTGTCTTTCTTCTCGGCAGCCGCTACTGCGACACCGAAAAATTTGCCGACATCGCATGGAAGCTGTTCGGTCAAACGCCGCCCGGCTGGGCGCGCGTCCAGGCGATCTGCGATTTCGTGCACAACCACATCACGTTCGACTACATGGACGCCCGCGCCACACGGACGGCCTTCGAAGCTTTCAACGAGCGGCGCGGCGTCTGCCGCGACTACACACATCTTGCGATTGCCTTTTGCCGTTCGATGAATATTCCGGCGCGTTACTGCACCGGCTATCTCAGCGACTTGGGAACACCGCCACCTTACGGGCCCGGCGATTTCGCCGCCTGGTTCGAAGCCTATCTCGGCGGGCGCTGGCATATCTTCGACCCACGCAATAACGTGCCGCGGATCGGACGCATATTAATGGCGAGGGGCCGTGATGCGATCGACGTCGCGATTTCGACGACGTTTGGGCCCAACACGTTGGTCAGCTTCAAAGTCGTGACCGAGGAAGTGAACGCCAGGTGAGGCGGCAACCGCAGCCGGCCTGAAACGCCGGCTTAGTCTTTATCTTCCTTGAACGTGTCGCGGTAGGCATGCGCGGGATAGACGCCGAGCACGGTCAACTCCTTGGAGAAGAAGGCGAGCTCCTCGAGCGCGAACACCAGCGCGCGGTCGTCCGGGTGGCCTTCGACGTCGGCATAGAACTGGGTGGCGAAGAAATTGCCGCCGACCATATAGCTCTCAAGCTTGGTCATGTTGACGCCGTTGGTGGCGAAGCCGCCCATCGCCTTGTACAGCGCCGCCGGCACGTTGCGCACGCGGAACACGAAAGTGGTGACCACCTTGCCTTTGCCCGGCTCGGCCCATTTCTTCTCGCGCGAGAGCACGATGAAGCGCGTGGTCGAATTGGTTTCGTCCTCGACGTTCTCGCGCAGGATATCGAGCCCGTAGATTTCCGCCGCCAGCCGCGAGGCGATGGCCGCGCGCGTGACGTCCTTGCTCTCGGCCACTTCGCGCGCCGAGCCCGCGGTGTCGGCGGCGACGATCGGCTTGAGTTTTAACTCGCGGATGATCTTGCGGCACTGGCCGAGCGCCATCACGTGGCTTTCCACCGTCTTGACGGTTTTCAAACTGGCACCCTTCGGCGCCATCAATTGATTGCGGATCGGCAGGAACCATTCGGCGATGATGTGCAGCTTCGAGGTCGGCATCAGGTGATGAATGTCGGCAACGCGGCCGGCGACCGAATTCTCGATCGGGATCATGCCGAGATCGACATCGCCGCCGGTGAGCGCGGAGAAGCAGTCCTCGAAGGTCGGGCAGGGCACCGGCTCGTGGTCCGGATAGGCTTCGCGGCAGGCGAGATGCGAATTTGCGCCCGCTTCGCCCTGGAAGATTATCTTTTTCTTCGCCATTGTCCGGTCCTCGGCCCGATCCTTGTGCAGACCTTCAGGTTCGAGTCAACCGGCCAGCATCGTGCGCACTTTGGCCAGCTCTTCCGGCGTATCGACGCCGAGCGGCACGCTTTTGACGATGGCGACATCGATGCGCATGCCGGCGTCGAGCGCGCGCAATTGCTCGAGCTTCTCGCGCCGTTCGTTGGCCGACGGCGGCAGCATGACGAACCGCTCGAGCGCCGCGCGCCGGTAGGCGTAGAGTCCGATGTGGTGATAATGCGGGCCGGCGCCGGTCGCATCGGCGCGGGTGAATGTGGTCGCGTGCAGGCGGCCGGGCGCGACCGTTTGACCTTCGACCTTGACCACGTTCGGATTGCTGCGCTCGGCCGGGTCGATAATGACCGCGGCCAGCGTCGCGATATCGACGGCCGGATCGGCGAGCGGGGCGAGCGCTGCGCGAATGTCGGCGGGCTCGATGGTCGGCAGGTCGCCCTGTACATTGACCACGGTGCCGATGCGATGCTCGGGATCGAGCGCTTCCAGCGCCTCGTAAATGCGATCTGAGCCGGACAGGTGATCGGCTCGCGTCATCACCGCGCGGCCGCCCGACTTTTCCACCGCGGCGGCGACCGCCTCGGAATCGGTCGCCACCACCGCCTCGCCGATTTTCGCGGCCTCGGCGCGGCGCAGCACATGCACGATCATCGGCAGCCCGGCGATATCGGCCAAGGGCTTGCCGGGCAGGCGGGTGGAGGCCATGCGGGCCGGGATCAGGACGATGGTGTCGGGCATCGGTTTGGCTATCGGCGTTTTCGGGCCGGACCTGAACGACTTTCGATTGTGCCGCGGCGCTTATACGGGTTGCCAGACCTGAGGCAAAACGGTATCTGTCCGCCGCCGCCGAGCCCTTGGCGGCGATACCGTCTGCTGCCGGTTCGCGCCCCTCTCGGGAGCCCCATTTCGATGAATTCCTTCGAACTCAACAAAATCCTGGGCGCCATCCTCGGCACTTGCCTGATCACGCTCGCGCTCAATATCGGGGCCGGCGCCATTTTCTCGCCCGAGAAGCCGGCCAAGCCCGGCTATGCGATCGCGGTCAAGGCGATCGGCGAGGGCGGGGCCGCGCCCGCCAAGGAAGCCGAAGAGCCGATGGAAGCCATGATGGCCAAGGCCTCGGTGGAAAAGGGCCAGGCCACCGCCAAGCAATGCCAAGCCTGCCACACCTTCGAGAAAGGCGGGCCAAACCGGGTCGGTCCCAATCTGTGGGGCATCGTCGGCCGGCCGCGCGCATCCGAGGCTGGCTTCAACTATTCCGCCGCCATGAAGGCCAAGGGCGGCACCTGGACCTTCGGCGAGCTCTACGCGTTCCTGGCCAATCCGCGCGGTGTTATCCCAGGCACCAACATGACCTTCGCCGGCCTGTCGCGCGGCCAGCAGCGCGCCGACGTGATCGATTTCCTGCACACGCTGTCGGACAGCCCGATGCCGCTGCCGAAAGCGGCGGAGAATGCGCCGGCACCGGCGGCCGCCGAGCCGGCGGAAGCGCCCAAGGCGGGTGCCGCACCGGCGCCGGCGAAATAGTCCAGGCGGCAACGCAAGTGGCGATACGGCCGGGTCACGCCCGGTCGTTTTGTTTAGGATACGCGGCAGTTGGCCGCTGGTGGCGGACCGAAAAACCGACATAATCGCCCGCGAATGCATGAACAGCGCATCGCGCGCCGGAGCCTTGCGATGATATTGACCCGCCGGTCGGTTCTGCGCCGCAGCGCCGCCGCATTGGCCGCGCCGGCCGTGCGCGCGCTTGCCGGCATGCTCGGCGCTGGAGCGCTCACGAGCCTGGCCGCGGCGCAGGTTCGGCCGTGGAAGCACGGCCTCTCGCTGTTTGGCGAACTGAAATATCCGGACGGCTTCAAGCATTTCGACTACGTCAATCCCTCCGCGCCGCAAGGCGGCACGGTGCGGCTCGGCGCCTTCGGCACTTTCGACAATTTCAATCAGGTTGTGGCGGGCGTTAAGGGCAACATCGCCGCCGGCATCGGTCTGTTCACCGAACGGCTGATGACGGAAGCCTTCGATGAGGTTTCCACCGCCTATGGCTTGCTCGCCGAACAGGCCAGCCATCCGGACGATCACTCCTCGGTCACCTATCGGCTGAGCGCGCAGGCGCGCTGGCATGACGGCAAACCGGTCACGCCGGACGACGTCATCTTTTCGTTCGAGACGTTCAAGCAGAACGATCCGGAACTCGGCGCCTATTATCGCCACGTCGTGAAGGCGGAGAAGACCGGCGAGCGCGAGGTGACTTTCGTCTTCGAGGGGCCGGGCAACCGCGAATTGCCGCAGATCGTCGGCCAACTGCCGATTCTGCCGAAGCATTGGTGGCAAGGCACCGACAAGGCCGGCCGCAAACGCGACGTCACCCTGACCACGCTCGAGCCGCCGCTCGGTTCGGGCCCCTATCGCCTCAAGGAATTCGTGGCCGGCCACTCGATCGTTTACGAAAAGGTCGCCGACTATTGGGGCAAGGGCCTCAATGTGAACATTGGCACGAATAATTTCGAGCAAATTCGCTTCGAATATTACCGCGACTCCACGGTCGCGCTGGAAGCGTTCAAAGGCGATCAGATCGATTGGCGCAGCGAGAACAGCGCCAAGAACTGGGCGACGGCCTACGATTTTCCCGCCGTGCAGGAGCACAAGGTCATCAAGGAAGAATTCCCGATCCGCAGTCAGGGGATTATGCAGGCCTTCGCCTTCAATATCCGGCGCGACAAGTTCAAGGATGCGCGCGTGCGCCGCGCCTTCAACTTCGCCTTCGACTTCGAGGAGATGAACCGGCAGATTTTCTTCGGCCAGTACAAGCGCGTCGACAGCTATTTTGCCGGCACCGAATTGGCGTCGTCGGGGCTTCCGGAGGGTCAGGAACTCGCGATCCTGCAAACCGTGAAGGACAAGGTGCCGCCCGAAGTGTTCAGCAAGCCCTATAGCAATCCGGTCGGCGGCAATTCGCAGGCGGTTCGCAATAATTTGCGCGAGGCGCTCACGCTGCTGCACGAAGCCGGTTACGAAATTCGCAACACCAAGCTCACCGACGCCAAGAGCGGCGAACAGATGAAAGTCGAGCTATTGGTGCAGCAGCCGGCTTTCGAACGGGTGATGCTGTTCTATAAGCCGTCGCTTGAACGCATCGGCATCACCGTTTCGGTGCGCACGATCGACAGCTCGCAATATGAGAACCGGCTGCGGCAATGGGATTTCGACATTATCATCAACTCCTGGGGCGAGTCGCTCTCGCCGGGCAACGAACAGCGCGGCTTCTGGGGTTCGCAAGCCGCTGACATCCCCGGGTCGCGCAATGTGGTCGGCATCAAGAACCCCGCTGTCGACGCGATGATCGAGCGCGTCATTTTCGCCAAGAGCCGCGCCGAGCTGGTGGCCGCCACCAAGGCGCTCGATCGTGTGCTGTTGTGGAACCATTACGTCGTGCCGCAATGGACCTACGGCAAGGAACGCGCCGCGCGCTGGGATCGTTTCAGCCGGCCGGCGCTGTTGCCGAAATACGGCCAGTCGGCATTTCCGTCGATCTGGTGGTGGGACGCAGCCAAGGCGGCCAAGGTGCCGCAGCGGTCTTGATTACCCGTCGGCATGCGCTGGTACTGTCGGCGGGTGCCATCGCCGCGGCGAAATTCATGCCGGCGGCGGCCGCGCAAAACGCCGAACGCCACGGCATGTCGGCGTTCGGCGATCTCGCCTATCCGCCGGATTTCAAGTTCTTCAATTACGTCAACCCGGACGCGCCCAAGGGTGGCGTGTTTTCGCAAATCGGGCCGAACCGGCAATACAATCAGTCGTTCCAGACCTTCAATTCGCTCAACAGCTACATTCTGAAGGGCGACGCCGCGCAGGGCATGGAATTGACTTTCGCGACCTTGATGGTGCGTTCGGGCGACGAACCCGACGCCATGTATGGGCTCGCCGCGCGCGCCGTTCGCATCGCCGATGACGGGCTGACCTATACGTTCCTGCTGCGCTCCGAGGCGAAATTCCACGACGGCACGCCGCTCACCGCGCACGATGTGGCCTTCTCGCTCGCCACGCTGAAGGAGAAGGGGCATCCGATCATCACCCAGCAGCTGCGCGATTTTATCGGCGCCGAGGCCACCGACGATCATACCGTGGTGGTGCGCTTTTCCGCCAAGCGCGGGCGCGACGTGCCGTTGTTCGTTGGCAGCCTGCCGATTTTCTCGAAGGCCTACTATGCCAAGCAGCCGTTCGAGCAGTCGAAGCTGGAGATTCCGCTCGGCAGTGGCGTCTACAAAGTCGGCCGCTTCGAGGTCGGGCATTTCATCGAATTCGAGCGCGTCAAGGATTGGTGGGGAGCGGATCTGCCGGTGGCGAAGGGGCAAAGCAATTTCGACGTGGTGCGGTTCGAATATTATCGCGACCGCGACGTTGGCTTCGAAGGCTTTACCGCGCAGACCTACCTTTTCCGCGAGGAGTTCACCTCGCGCACCTGGGCGACGCGCTACAATTTTCCCGCCTTCAAGGACGGCCGCGTCAAGCGCGCCGAATTGCCCGACGATACGCCGTCCGGCGCGCAAGGCTGGTTTATCAACACGCGGCGCGCGCAGTTCAAGGACCGCCGGTTGCGCGAGGCGCTGATCGATGCCTTCGATTTCGAATGGACCAACAAGAACATTATGTACGGCTCCTATGACCGCACGCAGTCGGTGTTTCAGAATTCACCGATGATGGCGCAGGGCAAGCCGGACGCCGCCGAACTTGCGCTGCTTGAGCCATTCCGCGGCAAGGTGCCGGACGAAGTGTTCGGCGAGCCCTATGTGCCGCCGGTCACTGACGGCTCCGGCCAGGATCGCCGCTGGCTGCGGCGCGGCGCGCAATTGCTTGACGAGGCCGGCTTCGCGCTCAAGAATCGCAAGCGGGTGCTGCCGAATGGCAAGCCGATCACCATCGAATTCCTGCTCGAAGAGGCGACATTCACGCCGCACCATCTGCCCTACATCAAGAACCTCGCCCGGCTCGGCATTGCCGCCACCTTGCGTATCGTCGATCCGGTGCAATACCGCGCCCGCGTCGATGCTTTCGACTTCGACATCACGGTGGAACGGTTCAGCTTTTCGGCGACGCCGGGCGATTCGCTGCGAACTTATTTTTCATCGCAAGCGGCAGCGACCAAGGGCTCGCAGAATCTCGCCGGCATTGCCGATCCGGCGGTCGACGCCCTGGTCGACATTATTATCGACGCGAAAACGCGCGCCACGCTCACCACCGCTTGCAAGGCGCTCGACCGTGTCATCCGCGCCGGGCGCTATTGGATTCCGCACTGGTACAAAGCGTCGCACTGGATCGCTTATTGGGACGTGTTCGGTCATCCCGTCGCCAAACCGCGTTATTTCCGTGGTATTCCGGAAACTTGGTGGAGCGACCGCGCCAAGGCGGCAAAGCTGGAGAAGTCCCGCAAATAGCCGCGATTTCTTTGCTTTCGCCTCACACCGCGGGATGACATATTGGGAGACCCATGAGCGCTTATATCATCCGCCGACTGTTATTCATGATTCCGACGATGCTCGGCATCATGCTGGTCGCATTCGTCGTGGTGCAGTTTGCGCCCGGCGGGCCGGTCGAGCAGGTCATCGCCAAGCTCACCGGCGCCGATACCGGCGCCACCTCGCGCATTTCCGGCTCGGCCGGTGGCGACTTCGGTAGCCGCGGCATGGCGCAGGGCGGCGCCGGCGTCGACGCTGTCAACTCCAAATATCGCGGCGCGCAGGGGCTCGACCCGGAATTCATTAAGAAGCTGGAAAAGCAGTTCGGCTTCGACAAGCCGGCCTATGAGCGCTTCGGCCTGATGCTGTGGAACTATATCCGCTTCGATTTCGGCAAGAGCTATTTCCGCGACGTCAGCGTAATGCAGCTGGTCAAGGAAAAATTGCCGGTGTCGATGTCGCTCGGCATCTGGATGACGCTGCTCACTTATCTAATCTCGATCCCGCTCGGCATCCGCAAGGCGATCGACGACGGTTCGCGCTTCGACGTGTGGACGTCGAGCATCATCATCATCGGCTACACCATTCCAGGCTTTCTGTTCGCCATCCTGCTGATCATACTGTTTGCCGGCGGCTCGTTCTTCGACTTTTTCCCGCTGCGCGGGCTGGTGTCGGAGAATTTTTGGTCTTTGCCGTGGTACGCCAAGATCGGCGATTATTTCTGGCACCTCACGCTGCCGATCGTCTCCATGGCGCTGTCGGCCTTCGCCACCATGACGCTGCTGACCAAGAATTCGTTCCTGGAGGAGATCCGCAAGCAATATGTGCTCACCGCCCGCGCCAAGGGCTGCGCCCGCAACCAGGTGCTTTACGGCCATGTCTTCCGCAACGCCATGCTGATCGTCATCGCGGGATTTCCCTCCGCCTTCGTGCATGCCTTCTTCACCGG
The DNA here is from genome assembly GCA_963739825.1 of uncultured Alphaproteobacteria bacterium. Classification (GTDB taxonomy): domain Bacteria; phylum Pseudomonadota; class Alphaproteobacteria; order Rhizobiales; family Xanthobacteraceae; genus Pseudolabrys. Next base: position 148,887 of record CAVUBU010000001.1, on the reverse strand, counting down.
CTCGCTGCTGATCGAGACGATCTTCTCGCTCGACGGCCTCGGCCTGCTCGGCTTCGAAAGCGTGCTCAACCGCGATTATCCGGTGGTGTTCGCCACGCTCTACATCTTCTCGCTCATCGGCGTCGTCGTGAACCTGATTTCCGATCTCACTTATACGTGGATCGATCCGCGCATCGATTTCGAAACGAGGGAGGTCTGAGGTGGATGCGCGCGCCGGGATCGAGTCGCCCGACACCACAGCGGTCGGCACCATGGGCCTCGACGTGCCGCCGTCGCCGCACTGGATCGCGATTTCGCCGATCAACCGGCGGCGCTGGGAGAATTTCAAGGTCAACCGGCGCGGCTTTTGGTCGTTGTGGTTATTCCTGGCGCTGTTCTTGATCTCGCTGTTCGCGGAATTCATCGCCAACGACAAGCCGATCTACATCCACGTCAACGGCCATTCGTATTTTCCGGCCGTGATCACCTATGCCGATACGGCGTTTGCCAAGACTCCCGACCCCAACCTGTTCGGCACCGCCGCCGATTACCGCGACGACTATCTGATGGGCCTCATCAACAAGGAAGACGGCACCGTGATCTGGCCGCTGATCCGCTTTTCCTACAATACGCAGGTGAGCAAGCCGCCGTCGCCGTTCCCGTCCAAGCCGACCTGGATGCTGAACGAGAAAGATTGCGAGTTCGCCGCCAGCCACGGCTTCGCCAAATGCGGCGATCTCGAATACAACTGGCTCGGCACCGACGACGGCGGGCGCGACGTAGTGGCGCGGCTGATTTACGGCTTCCGCATCTCGGTGCTGTTCGGTTTGGCGCTGACCATCGTGTCCTCGCTGATCGGCGTCTCCGCCGGCGCGGTGCAGGGCTATTTCGGTGGCTGGACCGACCTCTTGTTCCAGCGCTTCATCGAAATCTGGACCTCGATCCCATCGCTCTATTTGCTGCTGATCATTTCCTCGGTGCTGGTACCGGGCTTCTTCGTGCTGCTCGGCATATTGCTGCTGTTCTCCTGGGTGTCGCTGGTTGGCCTGGTGCGCGCGGAATTCCTGCGCGGGCGCAATTTCGAATATATCCAGGCCGCGCGCGCGCTCGGGGTTTCGAACGCGGTGATCATCTTCCGCCATCTGTTGCCCAACGCCATGGTGGCGACCATGACCTTCCTGCCGTTCATCCTGTCGTCGTCGGTGATGACACTCACGGCACTCGACTTCCTCGGCTTCGGCCTGCCGCCTGGCTCGCCCTCGCTCGGCGAATTGCTCAGCCAAGGCAAGGCCAATGTGCAGGCGCCCTGGCTCGGCCTCACCGGCTTCTTTTCGATCGCCATCATGCTGTCGCTGTTGATTTTCATCGGCGAAGCCGTGCGCGACGCCTTCGATCCACGAAAGACCTTCCGATGAACGGGTCATCCGAAAAACTTCTCTCCATCCGCGATCTCTCGATCGCCTTTGGCAAGGGCGAGCGCGAGGTGCTGGCGGTCGACCGGGTGTCGTTCGACATCGGCAAGGCCGAGACCGTGGCGCTGGTCGGCGAGAGCGGCTCCGGCAAGTCGGTCACCGCGCTGTCGGTGATGAAGCTGTTGCCCTATCCGGCCGCGCACCATCCGTCCGGCTCGATTGTGTTCCAGGGCCGCGAACTGCTGACCATGACGGAAGAGGAAATCCGCCACGTGCGCGGCAATGACATCACCATCATCTTCCAGGAGCCGATGACGTCGCTTAATCCGCTGCACAAGATCGAGAAGCAGATCGGCGAGATATTGTTGCTGCATCAGGGGCTTACCGGCGAGGCGGCGCGCGCCCGCATTGTCGATTTGCTGGACCAGGTCGGCATCCGCGATCCGAAAGGCCGGCTGCAAAGCTATCCGCACCAGCTCTCCGGCGGGCAGCGCCAACGCGTAATGATCGCCATGGCGCTGGCCAACGAGCCCGATTTGCTGATCGCCGACGAGCCGACCACCGCGCTCGACGTGACGGTGCAAGCGCAAATCCTCAAGCTGCTCAAGGACACACAAAAGCGGCTCGGTATGTCGGTTTTGTTCATCACCCACGATCTCGGCATCGTGCGCAAGCTCGCCGACCGTGTCTGCGTGATGAGCCAGGGCAAGATTGTCGAGCAAGGGCCGGTCGAGCGCGTGTTCACCGCGCCCGAGCATCCTTACACGCGCGCGCTGCTCGCCGCCGAACCGAAACCCGATCCAGCGCCGCCGCGCCCGAATGCGCCGGTGCTGGTATCCACCGACAATTTGAAGGTGTGGTTTCCGATCAAGCGCGGCGTGCTGCGCAAGGTGGTCGGCCATATTAAGGCGGTGGACGGCGTCAGCATCGAGGTGCGCAAAGGCGAAACGCTCGGCGTGGTCGGCGAGTCGGGCTCGGGCAAGACCACGCTCGGGCTCGCGATCTTAAGGCTGATCTCGTCCGACGGCCCGGTGGTGTTTATGGGCAACACCATCCAAGGCCTCAATTTCAAGGAAATGCGGCCCTACCGCCGCAACATGCAGATCGTGTTTCAGGACCCGTACGGTTCGCTCTCACCACGCATGTCGATTTCCGACATCATCGAGGAGGGACTGCGCGTGCATCATCCGCATCTGACGCCGGATGAGCGCAAGCAGCGCGTGGTCGACGCGCTCACCGATGTCGGGCTCGATACCGAAACGCGGCACCGCTACCCGCACGAATTCTCCGGCGGGCAGCGCCAGCGTATTGCCGTGGCGCGCGCTCTGGTGCTGGAGCCGACCTTCATCATGCTCGACGAGCCGACCAGCGCGCTCGACATGTTGATCCAGTCGCAGATGGTCGATCTGCTGCGCGACCTGCAGAAACGGCACGACCTCACTTACATGTTCATCTCGCACGATCTGCGCGTGGTGGCGGCGCTGGCCAGCCGCCTGCTGGTGCTTCGCCACGGCAAGATGGTGGAAGAGGGCGCCGCCGCCGATCTGTTCAAGGCGCCGAAGAGCGATTACACGCGCGCGCTGTTTGCCGCCGCCTTCAATCTGGAAAGCGCAGCCGACGACGTGGTGGCGCAATAGTTCTCAGATTCTTTTCACGCTGGTTACTTCGCTGCCCGCCGCCCCAATGCGGGCGACGGCGGTTTCCGCCGGCTCGATCGTCGCCATCATGTGATGCGCATTGGCGTGCAGCAGAGTTTCGCCGTCGCGCGCAATAGCGACATGGCCCTTCCAGAATATGAGGTCGCCGCGCCGCAATTCACCGAGCGAGGACAATTTGCCGAGCGACAATTCCTGCATGTCGCTGTCGCGCGGGCAGGCGATACCGGCCGCTTGCAGCGCGACCTGGACCAGGCCGGAACAGTCTAGCCCTAGCGAGGTCTTGCCGCCCCACAGATAGGGCGTGTGGAGAAACGCTTCCGCCACGGTGACGAAGTCCGGCCGCCTGGCCTTGATCGGTGCCAGGTGCACGACCGGCAGATGCCAGCCGTTCGCGCTAACGGCGAATTGCTCGTCCTGCCGCACGATCACGACCGCCGCGCCCATCGGCAAAGCCGCTGCCGGCGCCAGCTTGATGTCCGGCCCCGGAAAGGCCAGCGTGCGCGGCACCGCTACTTTGTGCGTTGCCGCCCGCCCGGGATTGCCGAGCGCGTTCGCCGATAGCCAGCCGACATAGCCGTCGGTCTCCAGTTGGCCCCAGGCCCAGCCCTCCTCGGTCGTCTCATAGACGATGACGCGCTCGCCCATGAGCGCCTGACTGTCGAGCCGCGCCTCGTGTGATGGCGTGCGGTGCAAGGCCGCGATCGGCTCGATCACCTCGTGGCGCACGCCTTCGACGAAGCGCGCGGCTTCGACCTGGCCTCGCAGATATGTTGCCGCGATCTCGGGGCGGAACGGATTGATGCGCGGGTCGAGCGAGACCATGCTTCATCCTTTGCGCATGATCTTATCCGAAAACCGGGTCCCATCCCGGGACCGGCTTTTCGGGATCATGCGTTAGCCGTAGCGCGCGCAGAGCAGCGCATAAAGCGCGCGCGCCGACTGCAATTCGGCGCCTTCCGGGCGGCCTGGCTTTGCCGTCGCGCTCCAGGCGAAGATATCGAGATGCAGCCAGGATTTCGCGCTGACGAACTTGCGCAAGAACAGCGCCGCGGTGATGGCGCCACCCTGGCCGCCGGTACTGACATTATTTGTGTCGGCCACCTTGGAATCGAGCATTTGCTCGTAAGGCCGCCATAGCGGCATGCGCCAGAGCGGATCGTTTTCGGCCGCTGCGTGGTGCGCGAGTTCAGCGGCGAGCGCATCGTCATCGGTGAAAGCCGCTGGAACATCCGGCCCGAGTGCCACCCGTGCGGCGCCGGTGAGCGTGGCAAAATCGACCACCAGCGCAGGTTTGTCTTCGTCGGCCAGCGCGAGCGCATCGGCGAGCACCAACCGGCCTTCGGCGTCGGTATTGCCGATTTCGACGCTGATACCTTTGCGCGATGGGTAGATGTCGCGTGGCCGGAAGCTGGTGCCGGAAATGGAATTCTCTACCGCCGGCACGATCACGCGCAGCCGGATTTTAAGTTTGCGCGCCATGATCATATGCGCGAGCGCGAGCGCGGTGGCGCCGCCGGCCATGTCCTTCTTCATGTTGAGCATGCCGGTATCGGGCTTGATGTCGAGCCCGCCGGTGTCGAAGCAGACGCCCTTGCCGACCAGGGTGACTTTCGGATCGCTGTCCTTGCCCCAGGTGATGTCGATCAGCCGCGGCGCACGCGCCGAACCGGCGCCGACCGCGGCGATCAGCGGAAATTCTTTGGCCAGTGCGTCACCGGTGGTGACGTCGATCGCTGCGCCGTGCTGCTCGACAAGCGCGCGGGCGGCATCTTCCAGCTCGGCCGGGCCCATGTCGTTCGACGGTGTGTTGATAAGGTCGCGCGCCAGCGTCACGCCCTCGATGATGCGGGTGAGGTCGTCGCCGTCGACCCCGTTGGGCAGCACCAGCCGCGCGTTGCGCGCCTCAGCCTTGCGGTAGCGGGCGAATTGATAGGCGTTGAGCGCGAAGGCGAGTGCGGCGAGTCGCGCGTCATGCGGCGCATTGGCGAAGCGATAGGCGCCCGCTGGCAGCAGGCCGGACAATTGCCCCGGCCGGAACGGGTCCAGCACCGGCGCGTCGGCGTTTTCCAGGCCGAACAGGATGCCGGCCAGCGTGCCGTCCGCCGCCGGCACCGCGAGATAGCGTCCGGGCTTGGGCTCGAAGCCGGCGGCGCGCACGAATTTACTCTCGCGGTCGTCGACCTTCTCGAGCACGCTGTCGAAATTGGCGGCAGTGACGAACAGGATCGGCACCGATGGCTCGCCTGGCTTTGCGAAAATCGGATGCATGCTCACTCCGCGGCGTCGCGCATGGATCGCTTCGGCGCATAGCCGTCGCGGGTCTGCGGCAGCTTCCAGCCCAGCATCTTGCCGGCGACCAGCGTTCGCAGCACTTGCGCGGTGCCGCCGCCGATGGTGAACATGCGCACGTCGCGCGCCATGCGTTCAAGCGGCAGCTCGCGCGAATAGCCGCGCGCGCCGAATAATTGCAGCGCGTCGTTGACGATCTTGATGGCGCTTTCGGAAGCGAAGATTTTCGCCTGCGCCGCCAGCATCGGGTCGGGAAAGGCGCTGCCGCCGGGCCCGCGCGAACGCGCCGCGGCGTAGAGCATCAACCGCGCGGCGGTGAGTTGCGTCTGCATGTCGGCCAGCATCCATTGCAGCCCCTGGAATTCGCCGATCGGGCGGCCGAACTGCTCGCGCGTCTTTGCCCAATCAAGCGCGTGCTCGAGCGCACCGCCGGCAATGCCCATGGCCACCGTGCCGGCGCCGACGCGCTGGCTGTTATAGGCATTCATCAGGTCGGCAAAGCCGCGCTGCCAACCGGATGGCGGCAGCACTGCCATGGCGGCGGGTACTTCGAGGTCTTCGAACACCAGCTCGCCTTCCGGCATGCCGCGCAGGCCCATGGTCTGCTCGCGCCGCGCCAGGCGCAGGCCTTTTGCTTCCTCGCGCACGGCGAGAAAGCCGCCGACGCCGAGCTCTTGCCCGCGCTCGTCGAACACGCGCGCGAAGATCAGATGCAGGCGCGAGACCCCGGCACCGGTGATCCAGTGCTTCTTGCCGTTGATCACGTAAGTGTCGCCGCGCTTGTCGGCGCGCGTGGTCATCGCCAGTGCATCGCTGCCGGCGTCCGGCTCGGTGATGCAGATGGCGGGCTTGTCGCCCTCTAAGACCAGGCGCGCCGCAAGCTTTTTCTGCGCCTCGCTGCCATAGGCCATCACCGTCGAGATCGCGCCCATATTGGTCTCGACCGCGATGCGCGCCGTTACGGTGCAGGATTTCGCCATTTCCTCGATCACCAGCACGGCGTCGAGGTAGCTCGCGCCCTTGCCGCCGAGTTCGCGCGGGATGGTCATGCCGCAGAAGCCGGCCTCGGCCAAAGCCTGCACGATGTCCCACGGATATTGCTCGTCGCGGTCAATGGCCGCGGCGCGCGGCCGTGCCACATTGAGCGAAAACGCGCGGGCGCGCGCCTGCAGCGCTATTTCGTCCTTGCTGAGGCCCAAATTCATACGCCGATCCTAAACCGGAAAGCGCCCCAAGTTTACAAATTAACCACTCGTTAGGGTTAACGTTTTATTGCTCGGCAAATGCCGCTGGAACGCCAGCCTCCGGAATCCCATGCGTCCTAGAACGGCCCACGCCGCTCGCCTGCTTACCTCGGCCGCCGTTGCGGCCGTGCTCGCCCTGCCGCTCGCCGGCTGCAAGACCACCGGAAACGACATCACCGGCTCGCTCGGCGCCAGCAGCGCGCCGCGCAGCGACGCCGATTGGCGGCGCTCGGCCGAGGTTTGGGGCGCGCGCTATCGCGAAAATCCCGGCAATGCCGATGCGGCCATGGCCTATGCCCGGACCCTGCGCGCCACCGACCAGCGCGCCCAGGCGGTGGCGGTTCTGGAGCAGGCCACGATCCGCAATCCAAACAATATGCAGTTGCTCGGAGAATATGGCCGCGCGCTGGCCGATGCCGGCGACTACGCCCAGGCGCTCGATATCCTGGGCCGCGCGCATACGCCGGACAATCCGGACTGGCGCATCCTCAATGCGCAGGGCGCCGTGCTCGACCAGCTCGGCCGCCATGCCGAGGCGCAGCGGCATTATTCGGCCGCCCTCAGGATCGTGCCCTACGAACCTTCCGTTTTGTCCAATCTCGGGCTGTCCTACGCGCTGATGAAAGACCTGCGCCGCGCCGAAGCCACGCTGCGGCAGGCGGCGGCGCGGCCCAACGCGGCGCCGAAAGTGCGGCAGAACCTTGCGCTGGTGGTCGGGTTGCAAGGGCGATTCGCCGAAGCCGAGGCGATCGCCGGCGCCGATCTGCCGCCCGATCAAGCCGCCGCCAATGTCAGCTTCCTGCGCCAGATGCTGGCGCAGCGCGACGACTGGTCGAAAAGGGGCAAACAGCCTTACGTGCCTTCGCCCGACACCGGCACCTGACCGCAATCGTCGAACATCGGCAATCTCGGCGGAACGATCGGCGCGGTGTTTCCGACGTCAGCGCAAGGCCATGACTTTGATCGCGGCCGGACCCAGAATCACGATGAACAGCACCGGCAGGAAGAACAGGATCATCGGCACCGTCAGTTTCGGCGGCAGCGCGGCGGCCTTCTTCTCGGCCTCCGCCATGCGCATGTCACGGTTTTCCTGCGCCATCACGCGCAGCATGTTGGCGAGTGGCGTGCCGTAGCGTTCCGCCTGCTGCAAGGCCATGCAAACCGATTTCACGCCGTCGAGGTCGGTGCGCTTGGCGAGGTTTTCGTAGGCCTGGCGGCGGTCCGGCAGATAGGACAACTCGGCATTGGTGAGGGTGAGTTCTTCCGCCAGCGCTACCGATTGCGTGCCGACTTCGTCGCTGACCTTCTTGAGCGCCGCCTCGATCGACATGCCGGATTCCACGCAGATCAGCAGCAGGTCGAGCGTATCGGGAAAGGCGCGCCGAATCGAAAGTTGGCGGCGCGCGATCTTGTTCTTCAGCAACATCAGCGGCAAATGCATGCCGATATAGGCGGCGGCAATGCACATGCCGAGCTTGACCATGGTCGGCTGCTGCAAATCGAGCACCACGAACAGATAGACCGCGGCGAATAGCGAGGACGCCGCCGGCGTTACCATGCGGAAGAACAGATAGGTGACGTAGGGCGCCTGGCCGCGATAGCCGGCCTGCACCAGCTTGAGGCGCGCTTCCTCCTGCCCGACCCATTTCTTCAGATTGAAGCGTTCGACGATCGTCTGAATGGATTGCTTGGGCGACTGGCGCAGATTGACCTTCTGCTGGGCCTGGGCCATGCGCTCGCGTTCGCGTTGACGGATTTTCTCGCGCTCGACCGCGACCGCCTTCATGCGTTTGCCGAGCGAATCGGCGAACAGCATCGGCATTGTGAACGTCAGGACCGTGGCGATCGCGGCAATGGCGGCGCACGCCATCGCCAGCGTCCTGGTATTGATCGAGTCAATCAGCAAGTCGAGCATTGGTATCCTATGTTCCCTCGCGCCGCATGATCGTTCCGGGATCGTGCGCTAGAAATCGAAATTGATCATTTTCTTCATGACCAACACACCCATGGACATCCAGACGACGGAGGCGGCGAGCATCACGCGGCCGAGCGGTTCGGTCCATAAAAGCGAGATGTAGTTCGGGCTGGTGATGTAGACCAGCGTCATCACCGCGATCGGCAACGCGCCGATGATGGATGCAGAAGCTTTCGCTTCCTGCGACATCGCCTGGATCTTGGCTTTCATCTTTTTGCGGTCGCGCAGAACGCGCGAAAGGTTGCCGAGCGCTTCCGCCAGATTGCCGCCGGACCGCTGCTGGATCGAGATGACGATGCCGAAAAAATTCGCTTCCGGCAGCGGCATGTGTTCGTAGAGCTTGCCGCAGGCGTCGCCGAGCGGCATGCCGATGGCTTGGGTTTCGACGATAGCGCGGAATTCGGACTTGGTCGGCTCGGGTGCCTCCATGGTGATCATCTTCAGACAGTCGAGCAGCGGCAGGCCGGCCTTGACGCCGCGCACGATGATGTCGACGGCGTCCGGAAACGACTGGAGAAATTTGGTTTCGCGCCGCTTCTTCAAAAAGGACAGCAGCCAGCGCGGAAAAGTGAGGGCGCCGGCGCCGCCGAGCACCACGCCGACGATGATGCCGGCGCCGCTCAGCATGCCGAGCGCGAACATCACTGCGCCGATCATGCCCGATACGATAAAGTATTGCCGTTTTGACCAGGACAACCCAGCGCGCGCGATGCGGACCGAGAGCGGCACGTGTTTACTTTTCTTATGGCGCTCCTCGAATTCCTTCAGCGTGTTTTCGATGCTGTCGCGGCGGGATTTCTGGGTGGTGCGTGCCGTGCGCGCCGCCGGCTCCGACTTGGCGACATTGGCCATGCGTTGTTCGGCTTTGCGTTCGCCGGACAGGATCGGGTAGACGAAAACCCAAGCGACGCCGCCGACCGCGACCGACGCCAGAAAGAACAGGGCGAGCGCGTGCATGGTGTCCTCGGGTCAGGCCTGCATGGTCTGGGCTGCGGCTTCGGCGGCGTCGAGTGCGGCTGCCAGACGCTTCTCCTCGCCGTAGTAGCGGGCGCGGTCCCAGAAGCGCGGCCGGCCGATGCCGGTCGAATGGTGGCGGCCGAGAATGGCGCCTTGCGCGTCCTCGCCCACCATGTCGTAGACGAACAGGTCCTGGGTGATGATGACGTCGCCTTCCATCCCCATCACCTCGGTGATGTGGGTGATCTTGCGCGAGCCGTCGCGCAGGCGGGCGGCCTGGATCACCACGTCGACCGAGGCAGTGATCATCTCACGAATGGTGCGCGAGGGCAGCGAGAAGCCGCCCATGGTGATCATCGATTCAAGCCGCGAGAGCGCCTCGCGCGGATTATTGGCGTGCAGCGTGCCCATCGAGCCGTCGTGGCCGGTGTTCATGGCTTGCAGCAGATCGAAGGCCTCGGGTCCACGCACTTCGCCGACGATGATGCGTTCCGGCCGCATACGCAGGCAGTTGCGAACCAGGTCGCGCATGGTCACCTGGCCTTCGCCCTCCAGGTTGGGCGGCCGCGTTTCCAGGCGCACCACGTGCGGCTGTTGCAATTGCAATTCGGCGGCATCTTCGCAGGTGATAATGCGCTCGTCGTCGTCGATGAACTGGGTGAGACAGTTGAGCAGCGTGGTCTTGCCGGAACCGGTGCCGCCTGACACCAGGGTGTTGACCCGACTGCGGCCGATGATGCGCAGGATTTCCGAGCCCTGCGTCGTGATGGTGCCATACTTGACCAGCTGATCGAGCGTCAGCTTGTCCTTTTTGAATTTGCGGATGGTGAGCGCCGGCCCGTCGATCGCTAGCGGCGGCACAATGGCGTTGACGCGGGAGCCGTCCGGCAAGCGCGCGTCGCAGATCGGCGAGGATTCATCGACCCGGCGGCCGATCTGGCTGACGATGCGCTGGCAGATATTGAGCAGTTGCTGGTTGTCGCGGAACCGGATGCCGGTCTTCTGAATCTTGCCTTTGACTTCGATGTAGACCGTGCCGGAGCCGTTCACCATGATGTCGGCGATGTCGTCGCGCGAGAGCAGCGGCTCGAGCGGGCCGAAACCGAGCACGTCGTTGCAGATATCGTCGAGCAACTCTTCCTGCTCGGAGATCGACATCACGATGTTCTTGATCGCGATGATCTCGTTGACGATGTCGCGGATTTCCTCGCGCGCGCTGTCGGCGTCGAGCCGGGCCAGTTGCGCCAGATCGATGGCCTCGATCAGGGCGCCGAAAATGACGCCCTTGACCTCATAATAAGTGTCGGAACGGCGTGAATCGACCGCCGGCATATTGACGGCCGCCGGTTGACGGGTCGGCGCGGGAGCCGACACCAGCGGCGCGCCGAGCCCGTCGGACGGTATCGGCGCCCGCCCGGATTCCATTGACCCGCTGGCGGCCGGCTTCGGCGCCGCGCTCGATGGCGCGGCGGGCGCTGCGGCCGGCGCTGCCGGCGCCACAACGTGCGCTTCTGAACTTCCACTACGCCTACCGAACACGAGAACGGTCTCCGCACAAATTTCAACTTCCGGTCAGTTCACTCTGACTGGGAGCCGGGGCCACATTTTTCATGACGCATGATCTTTTCCGAAAACCGGGCTCCACTTTTCGGAATCATGCGCCCCGCTTCATCAGTTTGGCGAGCAACGGCGATAGCAGGCCGCCGCGCGAGCGTTTTGCTTCGGCGCGCCCGGTCAGCACCTGCGCCAGTTGACGGAACATCTCCGCGGTCTTGTGACCGGACGAAACCTCGGCGATCATCTGGCCGTTGTTGGCGGCGGTGCCGAAGATCTGCGGCTCGAACGGAATGACCGCGAGCGGCGCGTCTTCCAGCGCCTTGGCGAAATCCGCCGGCGTGATCTCCGGCCGTTTCGGCACACCGACCTGGTTGAGGCAGTAATAGGGACGGCGGTCGTTCGGGCGCGCGGCGCGCAACAGATCGACCAGGTTCTTGGCGTTGCGCAGATTGGCGAGGTCAGGCCCGGCCACCACCAGGATATCGTCGGCCGAGACCAGCAGCCGCTTGGTCCAGCCGGACCACATGTGTGGAATATCGAGCACGACGCAAGGGATCGTGCCGCGCAGCGAATCGAGGATCGAATCGAACGCGTCGGCGCCGAAATCGTACACCCGATCGAGCGTCGCCGGTGCCGCCAGCAGGCTCAGGTGATCGGTGCATTTGGACAACAATCGGTCGACGAAGGCGCTGTCGACGCGGTCGGGTGAAAATACGGCGTCGACGATGCCCTGCGGTGGGTCCTGATTGTAATCGAGGCCGGCGGTGCCGAAGGCCAGATCGAGGTCGGTCACAACCGAATCGAGCAACAGATCGCGCGCGATCGCCCAGCCGACATTGTGTGCGACGGTGGACGCGCCGACGCCGCCCTTGGCGCCGACCACCGCGATGACGCGGCCGACCGGCTTGGCGTCCGGATGCGAGAACAGCCCGCAGACCGCGCGCACGACATCGACGGTGCCGACCGGCGCGATCAGATAGTCGCTGACGCCGCGCCGGGTCAGCTCGCGATAAAGCGTCACGTCATTGACGCGGCCTACCACGATCACCCGCGTGCCGGCGTCGCAGACCTCGGCGAGTTGATCGAGGCCATTGAGGATGTCGTCGGAGTGGTTTTCCGACTCAAGCAGGATGACGTTCGGCGTCGGCGAACTGCGATAGGCCTCGACGGCGGCGGCGACGCCGCCCATCTGGATTTTCACATGCGCCTTGCCGAGGCGGCGGTCCTCGCCGGCGGCCTGCACGGCGGCGGCGGTTTCAACCGTCTCGCAAAATGCCTGAATCGAAACCCGCGGCGCGGGTGCGATATGTTCGTCGGCGCCGCCATCGGCAGCCACCCCAGGCATCGTCTCTTTTTCGGCGACTGCCGCGTGAGCTGAGTGTTTAATCATTTTCCGAGACCACTGATCTTGCCAGTGTCATAGCCGCTATAGACGCCGCTCGGATTTTCACCCTTGCGGTACTTTTCGATCGCCACCGAGCGGCGCGGCGAATAGGCCGGCGCTTCGCCGCGCGGCTGCACCAGGTCGGCGGGATTGTCGGCCATGGCGGCGAGATTGTGCTGGCTGGCGCAGCCGAAATTCCAATAGGGACGGTTTTCCGTATAGTTGTGATCGAGGTCGGTGCCGAGATCGTGCGGCCAAAGACCACACGGGCCGGCCTCGGCGGTAAGCCTGACGTAGTTGATCTTGATGCTCGCCAGCGAAGAACTCGACGGCTGGTGGCCGCGCACAAAGACGGCATTGCGCGGCACCCCGGACGCGGCGAAAATCGAATGTACTTCGCGCATCGAATCGGCGGCGGCGCGATCGGTCGGTCCGCCCTGCGGGACATCGACGACGATGCCGCTGGAGGCCTCGCGCCGCCACTGTTGTGCAAAGGACAGCACGTCGGCGCGCTGGCTCGGCGTGAGCCCACCGCGATTGCGACCGAGGAATATTTCGACGGTGCGCTCGCGTTGCTTCAAGGTGATCGGGTGACGTTCGCGATAGTCGGTGGGATAGACCTCCTTCGTCATGGTCTGCGTGTAGCAGCCGCCCAGCGAGGTGGTCAGACCGACGACCGCCAATACGCGCAGCGCCATGGCGCCCCGCCGTTTGGCGAACGTTGTCAGCTTGCCTGTCATCGATCGTCTCCCCATACCGCTCAATCGAGAATGAATCCGTATTTGCCGTGATAATCGTGCGGCGTTTCGGTCTTGCGCTCGCCGCCGTAGATGCGGTTGAGGCTGCCAAGCAGTACGGTCGCCTGATCGGTGGGATCGGCGAAGCCGTCGTCGGGCCGCGCCAACTGTTTCTGCGCCACCGCGCGCACGACATAGGGCGTGACAATCACCATCAACTCGGTCTGGTTGTTGATATAGTCGCGGCTCCTGAACAGAGTGCCGAGGATCGGCAGTTGCATCAGGCCGGGGACGCCGTTGATCTGCTGCTTGGTCTTTTCCTGAATCATGCCGGCCAAGGCGAGCGATCCGCCGGACGGAATTTCGACCGTGGTCTCGGCGCGCCGCGTGCTGATCGAAGGAATGGTCAGCGTCTTGTCGGAGCCCGGCACCGCCAGCGTCAAGGCGTTATCGGTCGACAGGTCGGACACTTCGGTCATCACCTTGAGGCTGATGCGGCCTTCCGACAGCACCACCGGTGTGAACACCAGGCTGACGCCGAACTTCTTGAAATCGACCTGCGCTTGGCAGACCGGCGGCGACTTGGTGGTGTCGCACGACAATCCGTTCGGGATCGGAAACTCGCCGCCGGCAACGAAACTCGCGGTCTCGCCGGAGATCGCGGTCAGGTTCGGCTCGGCCAGCGTGCGCAACACGCCGGCGCGGTCCATCGCGCGCAGGGTCGCGGTGACGTTTTTCCAACTGCCGCCGAACGCGGTATTGCTCAGCGTCTGGCCGTTAGCGGAAAAGGCATTTTGCGAATTGAGGTTCACCACCGCGGCGCCGTAATTGAAGCTGGCGGAAAGATCGACGCCGAGCTGCTTGATGACGTCGCGCCGTACTTCGGCGACCGTCACCTTGAGCATGACCTGGTCGCGCCCGCGCACGGAAATACCGTTGACAACTTTGGCGCCGTCGCCAACCAGCCGCGTCGCGAGATCGAAGGCGTGCTGCGACTCAGCGGCGCTGGCGGCGCTGCCCGACAACATGATGCCGTCGCCGACGCCTTCAATGCGGATGTCGGCGTCTGGCATCGTCTGCTTGAGCGCAGCGCGCACCCCGTTGAGATCGCGCGTGACCGCAATGTCGAAGCCGGCGATCTGCTTGCCTTCGGCGTCGAAGAAGAAAATGTTGGTTTGACCGATCGCAACGCCGATCATATAGACGCGGCGCGAGGAGCGTATCACCGCATTAGCGATTTTTGGATCGGCGACCAGCACGTCCTTGATATCGGCCGGCAGGTCGATCGCGACCGACTTGCCGATGCCGAGCGGCACGAAACGCGAAGTTGCCTCGCTTGCCGCCACCTTGATCACCGGCACGCGTGCATCGGCGGCGGCCACCGGGTTCGCCGGCGTCAGGCCTGTGCAAGCGACGAGTGCCGTCAGCGCGGCGGCGCGGATCGAAGTCCTTATCGCCATGTCCCCGTTCCCCTTGGTTCGATCATTTCGGCGTCGTCACGGTGCCGACGCCGAAGCGGACGATGTTCACGCCAGCCTTGCGTCCGCCCAATGACTCTTCGGATCTCGGCTCGTCATGGGTGGCGTCGGTGATGCTGCGCAGCGCCAGCGCCAGCGTGCCAAGCTGCTGCGAAAGCACCAGCGTTTCGGCCTGGTTCGGCGTCAATTCGAGCGTCGCGGTCTTGCCGACCACGACCTTCTGTCCGTTCTTTTCCTCGACCGTCTGGTCGATCGCCAGCACACGGACATTGGTGAGAATGGTTTCGCTGCTGTGGGTCGCGCCCCCGGTTGCCGCCTTGTCGGCGTCGGCTTGGCGGCGGGTGAGGATGACGTCGACATGATCGTTCGGCAGGATGAACCCGCCGGCGCCGGTTTCCGGCGAGATCTGCGTGGAGATCGCGCGCATGCCGGTCGGCAGGATGGCGGCCATGAAGCCGGAGCCTTTGGCGTTGACCAGCTTGGCTTCGCGGATCGGCTCGCCGGCAACGAACGGCGCGCGGGCAATCGAGCCCGACAGCATTTCGATGGCGTTCGGGCGATCGTTTTTGCGGATGAAATTTCCGGTTCCCGCGATAGCGGGCCATTCCTGCCACTGCACATCGCCCGGCGAAACCGTCTGGCCCATGGCGATATCGGATTTCGCCACAAGAACATCGACCGAGACGACTTTGGGCGCCGTCGCGACCTTGACCTCCGGCGGCTTTTCCGAACGGCCGGCCAGCATGGCGGCAACGCCACCGGCTGCGATGGCGACGGTCAGCACTACGAGACGCGCGGCTTTCATACGCTTCACTCTCACCGTGACATGACGGCCCGCTCGGCCGCCTAATCGACATGGCGGCCAGTGCGACCGCTTGCACTGGATTTCAACAGCTAAAGGTCAAGGTATGGTTAAGCAGCGGTGACTAAATCGAGTTAATATTTTCTTGCGCTGCCTGAACTGGCTTCAGATACCGAAAGCGGGCATCCAGCCGGTCTTCGGGTAGACAATGAGTGCCGCGGCCGCCAGCGCGATGCCATAGGGCACGCCGCCGCCGGTCTCATGCAGGCGGAGAATCCAGCTCTGACGCGCGAGTGGGGCCGGCAGCGGCAGGCGCCGGAACTGTATCAGCAGCAGCGTCAGCGCGCCGCCGAATAGCGATGCGTAGACCAGGTAATCGAGCAGAAAATCGAAACCGAACCAAAGCGCGGTGGCGGCCGCGAGCTTGGCATCGCCACCGCCGATCCAGCCCATCGAAAAGAAACCGAAGGTAATTGTCAGCACCAGCGCGGCGGCCGCCAGATGCATGCCGATGGCACTGAGACTCATACCGGTGACGATGGTGAGCAGGAAAAAGCCGCCGGCCAATGCCAGCGAGAGTCGGTTCGAGATCGTCATGGTCAGGAGATCGCTCGATGCGGCGAACGCCATCAGGGCAGGGAACAGCAGAAGCCTGATAACGTCGGTCAGCATGATGGTCGTCCTTGCGCGGGAATCGTCGGCGTTGCGTCAAACTACGCAGCGCATTCTTGCGGTTCGGTTAGCGCGCGGAGCCTTTCGCGCCGGTAAAGCGGCCGCCAAAAACGAAAGGCTCCGGCCGCTGGCCGGAGCCTTTAAACAGCGTCGGCGAGCCCGATTTACTTGAGCTGGGTCGAGATGCTGGTGAACTTGGCGTTCAACTGGGTGCCAAGGCCATTGACGACCGCGATGATCGCAACCGAGATGCCCGCAGCGATAAGGCCGTACTCGATGGCGGTCGCGCCGGATTCGTTCTTCACGAAACGCACGAAGAGGTTTTTCATCGGTAACTCCTAGGGTCCACACATGACTGTCTGAGCTGATCCAGGAGACCGGATTACCTCCTGTCCCTGCTGAACCATGCCGCACCGTAACAGCGAGGTCTTGCATGCGGGTTAATGCGACCCAAGAAATATCAAGTATTCATTGGGATATATGATGTAGTTAATAAGTTATTTCTTGCAGATTATCACGGTAAACAATTCCTTTATAAGAATTACAAAGAATATATTGCGAAGGGTCAATGCAAATACACGGCATGTAATACCTCCGATGAAATGTATTCGGGTAAAATTCCAGACTAGACTTACTTTCGCCCGCTGAAAAATACTAGCGGGGACCGCGCGTCATCCGCCGTCCTATTGCGCGTCGGCCTTGCAGCCGCGCGCGGCGACCCGGCTAGGGTGCGCCATAAACGCGATCTTAACCGCCCCGCCCGATACCGGATTGATCGTTTTACCGCGTCAGCGAAGTCCCAGGCCATGCTCACCGAATTCGTCGCCGTCCTGCAAGTCGCCGGCCAGACCTTACTCAAGATCGTCCCGATCTCGATTGGCCTCGGTATCGTCTTCGCGCTGCTCACGCACTGGTCGGCCTGCAATCCCGGCCACCCGTGGTGGCGCAAGCGCGAGATCGTCACCGACGTCTGCTATTGGTTCCTGATCCCGCTCGGCGCGCGCTTCGTGCGCATCGGCCTGATGGTGATGGGCGCCGCGATCCTGTTCGACATCCACGGCGTCGAGGCGCTGATCAAGTTCTACGACGATGGCTTCGGCCCGCTCGCCGCCATGCCGCTATGGGCGCAAGCGCTTACCTTCCTGGTGGTGTCTGACTTCCTGCTGTACTGGTTTCATCGGCTTTATCATGGCGCCGCACTTTGGAAGTACCACGCGGTCCATCATTCCTCCGAAGACCTCGACTGGATCTCGGCGGCGCGGTTTCATCCGGTCAACATCCTGCTCGGCACCGTTTTGGTCGATGTCGCGCTGCTCTTGGCCGGCATTTCGCCGAACGTGATGCTGTGGCTCGGGCCGTTCACGACCGCCTCGTCGGCGTTCGTGCATGCCAACTTGAACTGGACGCTGGGGCCGTTCAAATACGTGATTGCCGGGCCGGTCTTTCACCGCTGGCACCACACGTTGCCGGACCGCGGCGGCAACATGAATTTCGCCGGCACCTTCCCGATCTGGGATCTGCTGTTCGGTACGTTCTACATGCCGGAGAACGAATTGCCGGACGCCTATGGCGTCGAAGACGAGAGCTTCCCGGAAAGCTTCGGCGCCCAGATGCTCTATCCGTTCCAGCGCTGAATCGCCTTCCGCCGGCTTAATCCGCCGCACTCTTTGCACTTCGTTCACCTATTTGCAGTCAAATCTCGTCATCAGCCGGCCGTTGTTGCGGCGGGCTTTAGGTGTGTATTGCGTGCTGGAGAGTTCAATGTCAGCCGTGTTCGGGCGTCGCGGACGAATATTGCGTGTATGGGCCTGGACAGTCATTTTCGCGGCGACGCTCGGCGCCACGCCAACGCGAGCCGACACCCTCACCGTCAGCGTCGACCAGGCGCAAGTGCTGAAGCTGCCGGGCAAGATCTCCACGATCGTCATCGGCAATCCATTGATCGCCGATGCCGCGCTGCAAAGCGGCGGCATTCTGGTCATCACTGGCAAAAGTTATGGCGCGACCAATCTGCTGGCGCTCGACCGCAACGGCCGCGTGGTGATGGACAAGACCGTCCAGGTGCTTGGCGTCACCAGCAGCGAGCTGGTCGTGGTCTACAAGGGCATCGAGCGCGAATCGTATAGCTGCTCGCCCGACTGCGAACGCCGCATCACGCTCGGCGACTCGCCGCCCTATTTCAACGCCACATTGGCCGAGACCGGCGCCCGCACCGGCCAGGCGCAAGCCGGCGCGCCAGCGCACTGAACGCCACGGACGGCAGCGTATCCGCGGTCGCGCCGCGCGCGATCATGGTTAGCGATTGCTTAAAGCGAACACGGCGGTTCTTGGTGGTGCGAGCAAGAATTCAACAACAAGAACTTGCTATGAGTTGCCTTGGTGTCTCAGCACCTTTCAGCGGTTTCAAAGGTCGCCATGCTTGAGCGCACGCGAGGCAAAATCACCGCAGGCCTACGCCGGCTGCTGCTGACGCGCGTCGCGCGCCGCTTCGTACGACAGCAAGACGGCGCCGCCGCCGTCGAATTCGCGCTGGTCGCGGTTCCGTTTTTGGCGCTGATCTTCGCCATCTTGGAAACGGCGCTGGTCTTTTTCGCCGGGCAGACGCTGGAAGCCGCCGTCACCGACGCCGGCCGGTTGATCATGACCGGGCAGGCGCAGTCGCAAGGCTTCAGCCAGGCCGATTTCAAGAATCAGGTTTGCGCGCGGCTTGCCGGCGGGCTGTTCGACTGCGCAGGCGGCGTCTATGTGGACGTCAAGACTTTTGCCAGTTTCGGCTCGGTCAACACCGCGCCGCCGGTCAACAACGGCCAATTCGACACCACAAAAATGAATTTCAACCCCGGCAGCCCGGGCTGCATCGTGGCCGTGTCGGTCTATTACCAATGGCCGATCTACGTGTCGTTGCTCGGCAACAACCTGTCCAATCTCAGTAACGGCAGCCGCCTGCTCGAGGCGACCGCGGTCTTCCGCAACGAACCATACGGGCCGGCCGGAGCATGTTGAAAACCTCCATTCTCGGATCGATTGCACGATTCACGCGCGACCGCCGCGGTGTGTCGGCGGTCGAATTCGCCTTCGTCGCGCCGGTCATGATCGGGCTTTATCTCGGATGCGCCGAAATTTCGGATGGCGTGGCGGTAGACCGCAAGGTCAGCCTGACCGCCGGCGCGCTCGCCAATTTGACGGCGCAGGTAACGACCATCAGCACCACCGACATGACCAACATTCTCGATGCGTCGAGTGCGATCGTCGCGCCCTACAATGCCAGCAAGCTCACCATGAAGGTGACTTGCCTGAGGATCGATGCCTCGACCGGTGTGGCAAAAGTGGCCTGGAGCGCCGCTCGCAATACGACGGCGCGGTCGACCGGATCGGTCTATTCATTCACCAGTTCCAACGCGGCGCTGGACGTGAAAGGCTCGTATCTGATCTTGAGCGAGGTCACCTACGCTTACACGCCGACGGTCGGCTACACCATCACCGGCACGCTGACGCTGACCGACCAGATGTTCATGAGCCCGCGCATCAAGGAACCGACCTACAACAATATCGCCTGCACCTGACCGCCACACCGGCTAGCGGGCCGGCAGGATCGGCAGCGCGGTAGTCGATTTGATCCGCTCCATGGCAAAGCGCGAGGTGACGTTCTTCAGCGGCACGGTCGCAATCAGCTTTTTGTAAAACCTGTCATAGTCCGGCATGTCGTGCACCACGACGCGTAGCATGTAATCGACGTCGCCAGCCATCCGGTAGAATTCCATCACCTCCGGCATTTCGCCCACCACCTCGGCGAAGCGCTTGAGCCAGTCCTGCGAATGGTCGCCGGTCTCGATCGACACGAACACGGTGATGCCGAGCCCGATCTTTTCCGGATCGATCAGCGCGACGCGCCGCATGATCACGCCGTCGGCTTCCAGCCGCTGCAATCGCTTCCAGCATGGCGTCGACGACAGGCCGACGCGCTGGCCGATATCGGCGACCGAGAGCGAGGCGTCCTCCTGCACCACGGCGAGGATCTTGCGGTCGATGGCGTCCATTCTCTGTTTTCCTCGAAACTTGGAATCTTTGACCTAAGTTGCCGGTACAAACTAGAATATTATTCTTATTTTTATCTCACATCTGTATTTACATAGAAAAATATTCTATTTCAAGTCCAATCTCTTGCCGCCGCAGTGGCGGCCTTTCGAGCGGACCCACGCCCATGAGAAAAATATTTGCTTCCCGCTTTGCCAAGACCTGGTGCCGGCTCGCCGCCGCGCTCGCGCTCGCCTTTGTCCTTGCCGCGCCCGCCGCTGCCGCCGAGGCGCAGCCGCTGGTCACGCCAGCCTGGCTCCAGGCCCATCTGCGCGACGCCAACCTGGTGGTGCTCGACATCCGTTCGGCGATCGACGGCAGCAAGCCGGAGGCTTTTGTGCAGGGACATATCCCTGGCGCCGTGCACAGCGACTACGACAAGGCCGGCTGGCGCGTCACCCGCCACGACGTGCCGTTCATGGTGCCGACCACGCCGGAATTGGAAAAACTGATCGGCGATCTCGGCATCGACGAGACCAGCCATGTGGTCGTGGTGCCGGCCGGCGTGAACGTGCTCGACTTCGGCTCCGCCGCGCGCAGCTATTGGACTCTGAAATATTCCGGCGTCGACAATGTCTCGATCCTCGACGGCGGCCTCGCCGCCTGGACGGCGGCCGGCTACAAGCTCGACACTGGAACGCGCGCGCCGTCGCCGGCGATCTTCACCGCCACCATCGACAAAAGCATTCTGGCGCTCGCTGCCGACGTCGAGACGATCGAGACGAGCGGCGGCGCCACTTTGATCGACGCGCGCCCGGCCTCGTTCTTCCTCGGCAAAGAGAAGGCGCCGGCGGCGCAGGCCTACGGCCATATTCCCGGCGCGCTCAACGTCGACAGCGCCAGGTTCTATGATGCGGCCGCCAACCGGCTGAAGCCGCGGGCCGAGCTCGCCAGCATCGCCGGCGAACTGCCGGCGGGTCCCGCGATCAGCTATTGCAATACCGGTCACTGGGCGGCGACCGACTGGTTCGTGCTGCACGAATTGCTCGGCCGCAAGGATGCGCGGCTCTATGCCGGCTCGATGGTGGAATGGACCAGCAACGCCGGCCGCGCCATCGTGTCCGCGCGCACCAAGTGGGACGATCTGAAGAAGAAGCTCGGCCTCGGCTCCTGAGCGGAGCCTTCCAGGAGTTGTTATGTCCACCGCGGCTTTGAGCGCGCCCGATACAAGCGGGCGCGTCAGCATCGATCGCCTGTTTCTCGGCCTCGCGCTGGCGGCGACCGCTATCCTGCTCGCGCTGGTGCTGCTCGACGGGCAACCGTGGTCGGCGGCGCTCATCCTCGGCGGCTTCGGCCTCGGCGTCGCCTTCCTGAAAGCCGAATTCAGCTACACCGCGTCGTGGCGGCGCTTCCTCACGCGCGGGGAGGCGGGCGGTTTGCTCGGCGGACTGATCGTGATCGCGGTTGCGGCCATCGTCATCGTGCCGGTCGCGGCGCTGGGCAAAAATTTCGGCGGCGCCATTGCGCCGCTCGGACCGTCACTGTTGATCGGAGCATTTACCTTCGGCATCGGCATGCAGCTCGCCAATGGCTGCGGCTCCGGCACGCTCTACACCGCCGGCGGCGGCTCGGGCCGCATGCTGATCGCGCTGCTGTTTTTTATCGTCGGCTGCGTCTTCGGCAGCCTGTCGCTGCCGTCGTTTCTGGCGCTGGGTGGGATTAATCCGGTGCTGGCGTCTGACTATCTCGGCCCGTGGGGCGGGCTGGCGGCGACGCTCGCCAGTATCGCGCTTGCAGCCGGCGCGATCGTCGCGGTCGCCAAACGGCGCGGCGCCAATTTTACGCCGTCGCGCAATTACGTCGTCGGCGTCGTCGTTATTGGATTGCTGTGCATCGGTGTATTCATCGCCGGCGGGCATCCCTGGAGCGTGACCTTCGGCTTTACGGTGTGGGGCGCCAAGGTCGCGAGCGCGCTCGGTTTCGATTTTTCAAACGCGGCATTCTGGCAATGGCCGGGGCCCAAGCACGCGCTCGCCGAATCGGTGCTCTCCGACACATCGAGCCTCACAGACTTTGGCATGTTGTTCGGAGCCATGGCCGCGGCCGCCGTCGCCAAGCCTTTCGCGGCGACCGCCTGGCCGCCGCTCAAATCGCTTGTCGCGGCGGGCATCGGCGGCCTGCTGATGGGCTGGGGCGCACGGCTCGGCTTCGGCTGCAATATCGGCGCCTTTGTCGGCGGCGTCGCCTCCGGCTCGCTGCACGGCTGGATCTGGTTTGCCGCGGCATTGCCCGGCTGCCTGATCGGCATCCGCCTGCGGCCGTTGTTCGGCCTGTCGCGAGACTAGCGCCATGCGGAAAGTTTATTTGGCAGTTGTCTTGCTCGGCCTGGTGGCGGTTGTCGGCAATCACCTGATCAGCCCGTCGAGCGGCCGCGCGGACTCGCCGGAGGATTTCGCCGGCGCCTGCGCGCCCTGCGGCGCGCCCTGTCCGTCGAAGAAATGAGCGCGTCAATTCTTTTTCAAAAACTCCTCGACCTCGGCGCGCGTGGCCGCGCCGGCGCCACCGCCGAAATGCGTGCATTTGAGCGCGGCGGTGGCGCTGGCAAAGCGCATGACGTCGGGCATCGCGTAGCCTTCCGCCAAAGCGAGTGTGAAGCCGCCGTGGAAGGCATCGCCGGCGCCGAGCGAATCGATCGCCTTCACTTTGAACGCCGGCATATGCCGCAACGTGCCGCCGTCGCGCCAGTAGACGCCATCCGGCCCGTCGGTGATGGCGAGGAAGCCCGGAATATTTTCGGCCAGGCGCTGCAAGCCGGCGCCGTAGTCTTTTTGGCCGGTCGTGCCGTGCAAAGCTTCCGCCGACGACACCACATGGGTGCCGAGCATGAGCAGCGGGTCGTCGGCTTTGGTCGCCTGATCGAGATCGATCACGACCGGGATCTTGCGCGCTGCCGCGGCGCGGCACACCGCCGTCACGAATTCCGGGAACCGGTTATCGACCAGCACGGCATCGGCATCCGCTACCAATTTGGCCGCATCGGCCGGCAGCGCTTTGCCGAGATTGATGCCGCGCCGCGTAGCAATGGTTTTCTCGCCGCTCTCATCGAGCAGGATCAGCGACACCGAGGCGGTGCCGTCTTTCACCCGCGCCACGCCGCTGCAATCGATGCCCTCTTTGCCGAGGTCGGCGAGGATGCGGTTGCTGATATGATCGTCGGCATCGCCGAGCGGGCCGGCGAATGCGACGTGCCCGCCCAGGCGCGCGATGGCGACCGCGGCATTGGCGGCGCAGCCGCCGCCGGTGATGATGAAGTCGGAAGCGGAAACCTTCATGCCGGGCGCGGGAAAATTCTGCACGCGCATGACGATGTCCTGCACCGCAATGCCGGCGCACAAAATCTTCGGAGCTTTTTTTCCCGGCGCAGTTTCACTCAAAGCTAGTCTCATTCTCCAGCCAGGCCCGGATGATGTGATGCGCGATCGCTACCGGCGGCGGCGTGGTCAGCCCCTGCGGGTGGCGGCGCATCAGCATGGACTCAATCTCCGTCCTACTAAACCAGCGGGCGTCCTCAAGTTCCGCGCGGTCCACCACAATGTCGCGCGAGAGCGCCTGTACATGGCAGCCGATCATCAGCGACGACGGGAACGGCCACGGCTGCGAACCGAAATAGACCACGCGGCCACAGGCGATGCCGGCTTCCTCGCGCGTTTCGCGCCGCACCGCGTCCTCGATTGCCTCGCCCGGCTCGACAAATCCGGCGAGACACGACCACATGGTCGGCACAAAACGCGGAGAGCGGCCGAGTAGGCAGCGCTCGCCGTCGACAGCCAGCATGATCACCACCGGATCGGTGCGCGGGAAATGCTGCGTTTCGCATTTCGGGCAGTCACGCCGCCAGCCGGCCATGACCGATTGCGTTGGCGCGCCGCAATTCGGGCAGAAACGGTGGCGGGCATGCCATCCCAGCACCGCCTTGGCCTCGGCGATCGGCGGCAGGTTCTCAGCATCGACCAGCCCTTGCACCGCGATGGAGCGCAGGTCGCTGGCATGGAAACCCTCGCGCGCCTTCAGCGCGTCGGCCATCGCCGGCGCGACGGCGTAGCCGAAACGGGCGTCGCCATTGAGCGAGCCGAGGAACACCGTCTCGCTGGCGGCGCCGAGCGCGCGCGCTTCAGCCATGGTGAACAGCGGCTCGTTGAGCGTGGCGCCCTTTTTCATCACGATCAATTCGCCGCCGATCACATAGGCGCCGGAGTGCTGCTCGCCCGCCAGCCGTTCCATGGCGGCGGCATCGCCACGCAGCTCGGCGCCGCGCTCGAGGCGGCTTTGGGCGTAGCCAAGACGCGGTTTGGGGCCGAGGGCGGGACGAGAAGACATCGCGCGCAAATTCGCACGGCGAGTCGATTAGTGCAATGCACTACAGAATTGTCATTCCAGGGCGCGTCCCGGAATGACGGCGAGAGGTTAAGCGGGCCGCGGATACATCGCCGCGCGCAATTCCGGCCGCTGCCATTGCGGTCCGAGCACGCCCTGCTTGGCGGCGTAGCTCTGCGAGGAGGTGACGGTATCCATGCTGGCGCGCATTTGCCGCGCGCGCTCGAGGCTAACGTCGACCGTGAAGAAGCCGGCCGCCGTGCTCTCGAACAGGATTTCCTCCGGCGCCGCCACCATGGCGAGCCCGCGCTCGGCATGGCTGAACAGGTTCTGCGTGGTCACCACGATGGCCAGGTTCTCGATCGCGCGCGACCAGATCAGGTTGCGCCAGCTCGCCCACAATTTACCCTTGTCGGTGCCGGCCGGCATGAAGATCAGCTCGGCGCCGCGCAGCGCTAGCGCGCGCGTCACTTCGGGCATATAGGCCTCGCTGCACATGGCGAGGCCGACCTTGCCGTGCGCGCTGTCGAACACCGGAAACTCATTGCCAGGCACGTATTGGAATTCCCACCACTTGCCGCCGGTATAGATCCACGGCCCGTTCGGATGCGTGCGCCGGTAGGAAACCGGCGCGCGCCCGTCGCCATAGGCCATGCAGATCAGATTGTGCGCGGTGCCCTCGTTGTGGCTGATCGGCTCGATGGTGCCGTAGATGGCGTTGATGCCGTGCTTGGCGGCGGCTTCCGCAATACGCGGGGTCGGGTCGAAGCTCGCCGGCATGCGCCAGGGGCCGGGATAGGTCTCCGGAAAGCAGACGAAGTCGGCGCCTTCCGCTTTGGCGCGGGCGATGAAGGCCACCGCATCGGCGACATTCTTTTCGTCTTCGCCGATCGGGTTGGTGATCGGCTGCACGACGGCGATACGGAAGGTCATGGCTTAGCTCCGCGTTTGTTGGCCGCAAACCTGAGGCGGCGGGCCCGCCAGGTCAAGCCAGCGCGCGGTCGATGGCGGCGAGCACTTGCGCCGGCGTGAGTTCATCGAGGCAGGCGCTGGTGCTGTCGATGCGGCGCTCGCAGCCTTCGAAAGTGCAGGGCAGGCAGGGCAGCGGGTTCTGCACGATCCACACATTGCCGCGGTTCTGGATGGTGCCGCTCGCCGCCCACGGCTCGGCGAGACCGCCGATCGGGAAGGGGCCCCACACGCGCGGGTCCATCGGCCCGAACAGCGCCACCGTTGGGCAGCCGGTGGCGGCGGCAAGGTGCGTCGTCGACGTATCGGGCCCGATATAGACCTGCGCCTTCTTGAGCAGCGCCACATTCTCCGACCATGCCAGCCGATGAATGGGGGCGATGCCGCGCCAGACATCTTCGAGATATTTGTGTTCCGCTTCGCCGGGACCGCCGATCGCGATGACGCGCAAACCGCGCGCGGTCAGCGCCGCCGCCAGCGCGCGCCAGCCTTCGCGCGTCCATTCCTTGTATCGGAACATGGGCGCGGCATGGATCACGGCGTAACGCTCGCCGGCGGCGAGCCCCTTCGGCTCGGCCGGCGCCGGGCAAACCAGTTCCGGCACGCGTGCAATGCCGAGCGCATCGGTCAGCCGCAGCATCTGCTCGACGCGGTGGATATTCGCGGTGGCGGGGATGCTGCGGTCGAGCATGAACCGCTTCAGCGCGTTGCCGATCGGCGGCCCGTCCGGCGCCGTCAGCCCGGTATGGCGGCGGCCGGCGAGGATGGCGAAGAACGTCGGCCGGTCGCCCGCTTGCGTGGAGACCGCAAGGTCGTAGCGCTTGGCGAGTTGCGCCAGCAGCTTGATCGTGGCAGCAGCGCCCGGCCGCTGCGGCATGGCGATGACGTCGGCGATGTCGGGATTGCCGGCGAGGATGCCGGCGGTGCCGTCAAACACCAGTACATCGATGCTCGCATCCGGCCAGGCGCGCTTGAGGCTGCGGATCAGAGGCGTGGTCAGCAGCAGGTCGCCGATGCGGCGCAGGCTTACCACCAGGATGCGCGGGCGAGCGGGCAGCGCGATAGGGGCGGGCGTTGTCATCGCAACCCTATTAGCCCGCGCCCGGCGCTATGGCGAGCCGCCGGCGCAGCGCCGCAAGCAGGCTCTGCAACACCGTCGCATCATAGACGCCCGGCGCCGCCGCGCCCCATACCGGCCTCGGCCAGGCGGCGTCGCTGTGCCGGCGCGCGATTATATGCACGTGCAATTGCGCCACCTGGTTGCCGAGCGCGGCGATGTTGAGCTTGTCGCATTCGGTGATTGCCTTGAGCGCGCGCGCGGCGCCGGCGATCTCGCCGAGCAATTGCACCTGTTCGTTTTCTTCCAGATCGATGAGTTCGACCAGCGCCCGCCGTCGCGGCACCAGGATCAGCCAGGGATAATTGGCGTCTTTCGCCAGCAGCACTTGCGACAAAGCGAGGTCGCCGACCGCAACGGTATCGCCTGCGAGCTGCGGATCGAGAGTAAAGGAAGCGCTCACGGCATTTCACCATTGAACCATGCAGGGAGGGCGTGCGACCAATAGACCGGAATTCTAGGCGAGAATCATCCCTCCGTCGCGCCAGCACAGGGGCCGCTGCAATGTTGCGCCGTCATGTTCTGCGCGGCCTGCTGGCCGTGTCGTCGATTGGCGTCCTGCGCCGCGGAGCCGGCGCGAAAGATTTTGACGATCCGGAGCCCTTCGTTCGCGATCTCTATCGGCGCGAAGTTGACCGGCACAATAGCCGCGGCGCGATCGGCGAGACTGAATTCCTCGACTTGTTCACGCGCGAGACGCGTGAGCTTGTTCGGGCCGGACGCCGCGGCGCGGCCAAAATTCCAGCGGGCCCAATTCTCAACGCGTTTTTCGGCTGGGGCGTGCTGCCCGGGCAGCCGGTGGAATTCAAGGATGCCTATAATTTCCGTGGCCCCCGCGTTCTCATTGTCGTCGTCGAATTGGCCGTCCGCGGGGAACCGCGCCGGGCCTATGTCCATGCCGTCAAACAGGAAGGCCACTGGCGGATTTCCACCATTGCCTATGATGCGGGCGACGACTTCGCGTCGTACTGGCGCAAACGCGCGAGGCAATGATCCCGGCCGCTTGCTTTCTCCCCCCGATCGACCGATATAGAAACGGGAGGTTGGCGGTGGACGAGCCACTCGCCAACCGGGTCAGGTCCGGAAGGAAGCAGCCCTAACGAGCGCGGTTCGGGTCGCTCGTCAGCCTCCCACCCATTCCTCGATTGGTCGGCGATAGCCCACGCCTGCGCGGCTGCCGATCGGATGGCACGATGAGCGAGCCCGCGAAAACCTCAGATCAGGCGCCCGCTGCCGCGGGCGAGGGAAGCGGCTATCGCGTGCTGGCGCGCAAATACCGCCCCGCCAGTTTCGCCGACTTGATCGGCCAGGACGCCATGGTGCGCACTATCTCGAACGCATTCGAGTTGGGCCGCATTCCGCAAGCCTGGATCCTCACCGGCGTGCGCGGTGTCGGCAAGACTACGACCGCGCGCATTCTCGCGCGCGCGCTCAATTACGAATTGCCGGACGGCTCGATCGCGCAGTCGACTATCGCCATGCCGGCGATGGGCGTGCACTGCCAGGCCATCATCGAGAGCCGCCACATCGACGTGCTGGAAATGGACGCCGCTTCGCATAATTCGGTCGAGGACGTGCGCCAGATCAACGACGCCATCCGCTATGCGCCGGTCTCTGCGCGCTACAAGGTCTACATCCTCGACGAAGTGCACATGCTGTCGGGCGCCGCGTTCAATGCGCTGCTCAAGACGCTGGAAGAGCCGCCGCCGCACGCCAAGTTCATTTTTGCCACCACTGAAATCCGCAAAGTACCGGTGACGGTGCTGTCGCGCTGTCAGCGCTTCGATCTGCGCCGCGTCGACGCCGCGCTGCTGGTGAAACATCTCGAGGGGATCGCCGCGAAGGAAAAGATCGAAGTCGAACCGGCCGCGCTGGCCTTGATTGCGCGCGCAGCGGAAGGCTCGGTGCGAGATTCCCTTTCCTTGTTCGACCAGGCGATTGCGCATGCCGCCGGTCCCGTGCGCGCGGAAGACGTGCGCCAGATGCTCGGCCTCGCCGACCGCGTGCGCATCGTCGACCTGTTCGAGGCGCTGATGAAGGGCGATGTCGGTGCCGCGCTCAATGAATTGCGCGCGCAATACGACATCGGCGCCGATCCCGGCGTGGTGCTGAGCGATCTTGCCGAATTCACCCATTTTGTCACCCGCGTGAAAGTCGTGCCCTCGGTCGCCGACGACGTGTCGCTTTCGGAGGCCGAGCGCGTGCGCGGCCGCGCCTTCGCGGCGCAACTGTCGATGCGGGTGCTGTCGCGCACCTGGCAGATGCTGCTCAAGGGCGTGAGCGAGGTGCAGGCTTCCGGGCGCCCGGTCGCCGCCGCCGAGATGGTGCTGGTACGGATTGCGTATGCCGCCGATCTGCCGACGCCGGACGAGGTCGTGCGCTCGCTCGGCGAGGACGGCGGCGTGCCCGCCGCGCGCCCGCCCGGCAACAGCGGCGCGGCTACCGCGTCGGCGCAGAATTTCGCTCCGCGCTATGAGGCGCCACGCGGCTCGCCGCGTTCCTCCGCCGCGATGTCGCCGCGGCCGTCCGAAAATCCGGCGGCCGAGCTCACCGAACCGGTCGCCGCCGCACCGACGCTCGCCATCGGCTCATTCGAGGCGCTGATCGCGCTCGCCGCCGAAAAGCGCGACATTTCGGTCAAGATGGCGCTCGAACGCGACGTGCGGCTGGTGCGCTGCGAGGACGGCCAACTCGAGATCGCGCTTGAGGCGAGCGCGCCAAAGACGTTTGTGCACGACCTGCAACGCAAGCTCACCGCCTGGACGGGAAAACGCTGGATGGTGGTGGTGTCGCAGGAGCAGGGCACCGCGACCGTGCGCGCGCAATTAGAAGAGCGGCAGGCGGAACTGGAGCGCGGCGTGCAGAGCGATCCACTGGTGCAGGCGGTACTCAAGCGCTTTCCGGGCGCCAGGGTGGTCGGCGTGACGCAGAACGCGCCTGCTGTAGAGGCCGACGACGTGTCGCTCGATCCGCTTTCCGATACAGAGGAAGACTAATGGCCGACTTCACGGACCTGATGAAACAGGCCGCGCAACTGCAAACCAGGATGCAGGCCCTGCAGGCTGAGCTCGACACCATTGAGGTCGAGGGCACCTCCGGCGGCGGCATGGTGAGCGTGCGGCTGTCCGCCAAGGGCGATCTCAAGGGCGTCAGGATCGACGATTCGCTTTACAAGCCGTCCGAGAAGGAAATCGTCGAGGACCTGCTGTTGGCCGCGCATGCCGATGCGCGGCGCAAAGCCGAAGCCGTCATGCAGGAAAAAATGAAAAACCTCACCGGCGGATTGCCGTTGCCGCCGGGGTTGGGGTTGGGATGAGCGCAAACACGAATGCGCTTTTGCCTGACTCACGAAATGGCACAGCGCGCTCCCTCCCCCGCACGCGGGGGAGGGGACGCTAGAGCCGAAACGCTGTAAATTTCATCAAGTAAGCCATGCCCACCGCCGTCGCCGGACCCGAAATCGAGCGCCTGATTCAGCTCTTGGCGCGGCTGCCCGGCCTGGGCCCGCGCTCGGCGCGCCGCGCCGCGCTGCATCTGATCAAGAAGCGCGAATTGCTGATGG
Source organism: uncultured Alphaproteobacteria bacterium (assembly GCA_963739825.1). Classification (GTDB taxonomy): domain Bacteria; phylum Pseudomonadota; class Alphaproteobacteria; order Rhizobiales; family Xanthobacteraceae; genus Pseudolabrys. Next base: position 118,707 of record CAVUBU010000001.1, on the reverse strand, counting down.
CGCCGCTCGCTTCCGCGCTGGAAACGGCGATAGAGAAGATCGAGATCTGCAAAACCTGCGGTAATATCGACACGCAAAACCCTTGCACGGTGTGCACCGACGGTAAGCGCGATCAGTCCATCATCGTTGTGGTGGCCGATGTCGCCGATCTGTGGGCGCTTGAGCGCGCGCACGCGGTCAACGGGCGCTATCACGTGCTCGGCGGCACGCTGTCGCCGCTAGACGGCGTCGGCCCGCAGGACCTGTCGATCGACGCGCTGATTTCGCGCGCGCATGGGCCCGAGGTGCAGGAGTTGATCCTGGCGCTCAACGCCACGGTCGACGGCCAGACCACCGCGCATTACATCACCGAACTGTTGCACGAGGCGAATGTGAAGGTGACGCGGCTCGCGCACGGCGTGCCGGTCGGCGGCGAGCTCGACTATCTCGACGAGGGCACGCTGTCGGCGGCGATCAAGCAGCGGACTTTGTTCTAGGCTTTTCTCGGCTGCAGCCGCTTGAAATGGCCGCGGGCCTGCAGCCAGGTCAGCAGCACCAGGCTGGGCAGGCCGGCGAGCGCGCAGATCACGAAAAACCACGCCCAGCCGGTAGACTCGGCAATGAAGCCCGCGCCCGACGACAAATAGGTGCGCCCAACCGCCGCCAACGCGGTCAGCAGCGCGTATTGCGTCGCCGTGTGCAGTGGGTTTTGGCAGAGCGCTGAAAGATAAGCGACGAACATCACGGTGCCGATGGCGCTGGTGAAATTCTCGGCGATGATCGCGATCGCCAGCACGGTCGGGTTTTGACCGACGATCGCCAACCAGCTAAACGAGAGATTGGCCGCCGCTTGCACGATGGCGCCGATCCACAGGCTGGTCGCGAGCGGTAGCGCGCGCGCTACGAAACCGCCGGCAAAGCCGCCGGCGAGCAGCGCCGCAAGGCCTACTCCCTTTACGATCGCGGCGTATTCGTTGCGGGTGAAGCCGAGATCGATCACGAAGGGCGCGGTCATGGCGCCGGACAGCGCGTCGGTGAACTTGAACAGCACTACGAAGGCGAGCATGACGAAGGCCATCTCGTAACTGAGGAAATCCTTGAAGGCGCCGACCGCCGCCTCGGTCACGCGCGCCAACGGCTTCCGTCCGGCATGCGTGGCTTCCGCCGCGCGCGAGCGCTCCGGTTCGGTGGCGAGCAGCGCGGTGACGGTGCCGATCAGCACCAATACGGCCATCGCCACATAGCCCCAGTGCCAGGCCGCTTGCTTGTCGAAGCCATAAGCCTGGAAACCGCTGACCATGAATAGCGCGCCGGCGGTCGAGACCAACATGCCGATGCGATAGGCCGCCACATAAGAGGCCATTCCGGCGGCCTGCTCGTTCTCCGGCAGGCTCTCGACCCGGAAGGCGTCGACCACGATGTCCTGGGTGGCGGAAGCGGTGGCGACCAGCAGCGCGCCGAGCGCCACCATGGCGGGCGCCGTCGCTGGATCGGTTGAGCCGAGAAACACGATCGCCGCCATCAGCAATATTTGCGTGAACACCAGCCAGCCGCGGCGGCGGCCGAGCCAGCGCGACAGCAGCGGCACGTCGAGCGCGTCGGTCAGCGGCGCCCACAGGAACTTCACGGTGTAGGGCGTGCCCACCAGCGCGAACAGGCCGATGGTGCCGAGATCGACGCCGGATTCGCGCATCCACACCAGGAGCGTCGCACCCGACAGTGCCAAGGGCAGTCCGGACGAGAAGCCGAGGAACATGACGATCAACACGCGCGGCTTGAGGTAGACCGCCAGCGTGTCGAGGAAGGTGGGGCGCGGCGGCGCGGTGCCCGGCGTGACACTCATGGTTCAACTCGTCATGGCCGGACTCGTCCCGGCCATCCCGCATTGGGACGAATGGATGTGCCTGCCTAAGCGGGATGCCCGGCATGACAGGCTCGTGCTCACTCCCCCGCCTCCAACTTGCGTACTGGGGCGGGGATCACGTCGGCGCCCGTCGGTTTACCATCGCCGAATTCGACTTCCCGGATGCGGGTCGCGCGGGTTTCGATCTTCTCTGCAGATGTCTCAAGCTGCTTGAGATCGTCATTGGCGCTGCCGAAGTGGCTCTTCAGTTTGCCGACGCGCTCTTGCAAACGGCGCAGGTCTTCCATCAGGTAGCCGACTTCAGCGTGGATCTTGTCCGCCGCGGCGCGCATGCGGGCGTCTTTCTGGATTTGCTGGACCACCTGGACCGCCAGCATCAGCAGCGACGGCGAGACGATCACGACCTTGGCGCGATAGGCCTTTTGCACGATGTCGTCGAAGCCATCATACAATTCCGCATAGACCGACTCCGACGGCACGAACATCAGCGCCATGTCCTGGGTCTCGCCGGGCAGCAGATATTTCTGCGCGATGTCGGTGACGTGCTTGCCGATGTCCTGACGCAAGCGCGCCGCCGCTTGTTTGCGTTCGTCGTCGCTCTTTGCCTCGCGGAATGCGGTGACCGCCTCCAGTGGAAACTTGGAGTCGATCACCAATGGCCGCTTATCGGGCATCATGATGCAGCAATCGGGCCGCGCCTTGTTCGACAGCGTATATTGAAATTCGTAACAGCCCTTCGGCAGCGCATCCTGGATAATGATCTCCATGCGGCCTTGGCCGAAGGCGCCGCGCTGCTGCTTGCTGCCGAGCACGTTCTGCAACGACGTCATCTGGGTCGCCAGGTCAGCGATGCTTTTCTGCGCGTTGTCGATGACCGCCAGCCGCTCGTTGAGTTTTTGGAGATTTTCAGAGGTGTTCTTGGTCGAGGTCTCAAGCTGCTGGTTGACCGTTTGTTGCAGGCGGGTTTGCGCGCTGGCCAACAGTTCGCCCATAGCGTGAACTTGGGCTTTGAGCTCGGCGACCCGCTGCTCGGCGGCATGGTCGACAGGCGCCGCGCGCGGCCGCAACAGCAGCACGATGATGGCGATGACGCCTGCCGCAATGATCAGGGCGAGAACGAGGACGAGGGTTTCCAGCATGCGCAGGCTTCTACCTTGATTCGCCGGGCGGCGCGAACGAAGGGCGAACGGTAGGGGGATCGGGCCTGTGGCTCAAGGGCAAAGCCCTACATTGACCCCGCTTCCGCTACCCCTTACATCGCGAACATGGCGCTGCGCGACATCCTCATCCTTCCCGACAAGCGGCTGCGGCTCAAATCCGAGCCGGTCGGGCGCATCGACAAGCCGCTGCGCGCGCTCATCGACGACATGTTCGAGACCATGTATGCGGCGCCCGGCATCGGGCTTGCCGCCATCCAGATCGGCGTGCCGCAGCGCGTGGTCACCATGGACCTCGCCAAGAAGGACGATCCGCCTGCGCCGCAGGTCTTCATCAATCCGGAGGTGACCTGGAAATCGGATGAGCAGGCGACCTACGAGGAAGGCTGCCTGTCGATCCCGGAATATTACGAGGAGGTCGCGCGGCCGGCGGCGGTCAAGATCAAATATCTCGATCTCGACGGCAAACCGCAGGAGATCGACGCGACCGGTCTGCTCGCCACCTGCCTGCAGCACGAGATCGACCATACCAACGGCATTCTGTTCATCGACTACATCTCCAAGCTCAAACGCAGCATGGTGATGAAGCGCTTCAAGAAGGCGGCGAAGAAAAGCGAGCCGTCAAAACCGCTGGCCGAGGACAAAGAGCCTTCGCATCATATCGGTTAGCGCGCAAAATAATGCGCAACAAAGGCGTGGCTGAATGCGCCTGATCTTCATGGGGACGCCCGATTTCGCGCTGCCGACGCTGATCGAGCTGGCAGCGGCCGGGCACGAGATTGCGGCGGTCTATACGCGCGCGGCCAAGCCCGCCAAGCGCGGCCTGGCGTTGCAACCGAGCGCGGTCGAACGCGAGGCGCGCAAGCTCGGCCTGCCGGTAATGACCCCGGCGACGCTCAAGAGCGAACAAGCGCAAGCCGAATTCCGCGCGCATAACGCCGACGCGGCGGTGGTCGTCGCCTATGGCCTGATCCTGCCGAAGCCGATTTTGAAAGCGCCGCGGCTCGGCTGCTTCAACGTGCATGCCTCGTTGCTGCCACGCTGGCGTGGCGCGGCGCCCATCAACCGCGCCATCATGGCCGGCGATCTGGAAACCGGCGTCACCATCATGCAGATGGATGAAGGCCTCGACACCGGCGCCATGGTGACGGCCGAGCCCATCGCCATCGGCGCCGACAGGACCGCCGGCGACCTGCACGACGCGCTGGCGCGGCTCGGCGCCGATCTGATGTTGCGCACACTTGCCGCAGTGCAACGCGGCTCATTTACGCTTACGCCGCAGCCCGCGGCAGGCCTCACCTATGCCGCCAAGATCGGCAAGGACGAGGCCCGTATCGATTGGAACCAGCCCTGGCAGCAGGTCCACAACCACATTCGCGGGCTGTCGCCGTTTCCGGGCGCCTGGTTCGATATCGACGGCGTACGGATTAAGGCGCTACGATCGACCCGGGGGAAGGGGACCGGCACGCCTGGCAGACTGATCGACGATCAACTCACCATCGCCTGCGGTGGCGGTTCGGTGCGGCTCACGCACGTGCAGCGCGCCGGCAAGCAGCCGATGGTGGCGGGAGATTTCCTGCGCGGGGCGCCGCTGAAAGCGGGAACGCAACTTGGCTAACGCGTTGGATACGCAAGTCGTCATCGTTGGCGCAGGCCCGGTGGGGTTGACGCTTGCCATCGATCTTGGCCGGCGGGGTGTGCGCTGCATTTTGCTCGAGCAAAAAGAAGCCCCGCAATTCCTGCCCAAGATGGAACGGTGCAACGCCCGCACCATGGAAATTTATCGCCGCATGGGCATCGCGCAGAAAATCCGCGATGCGGGATTTCCACGCGACGCGCCCATGGACGTGTTCATCATCACCTCGCTGATCGAACCGCCGCTGCTGCATCTGCCTTATCCGTCGGTGGCGCAGGCGCAAGCGCAGATCGCCGCCTGCCGTGACGGCTCGCTGCCGCTCGAGCCCTATCAGTTGATCTCGCAATACACGCTCGAGCCGCTGCTCAAATCGGTGGCCGAAAGCATTCCCTGTGTGGACGTGCGCTACGGCTGCGAATTCATCGACTTCAAGCAGGACGCAGGCTCCGTCAGCGCGCGGGTCAAGACCGGCAAGGGCGACGTGCAACTGAGCGCGCTCTTTCTCATCGGCTGCGACGGCGGCGCCAGCGTGGTACGCCGGCAGCTCGGCATCAAGCTGCAGGGCGAAGCCAATCTGCTGCAACTGCGCCAGGCGCTCTATCGCTGCGACGATCTGTTCGAGCGCATTCCGATCGGCAAGGGGCGGCACTACCACGTCGCCGACGCGCATTCGACCTTCCTGATCGTGCAGGATTCGACCAAACATTTCACCTTGCATTCGGTGGTCGAGAGCAACGCCGAAATGGCTACCATGTTCGAGGCCACCGTCGCCATGCCGGTGCACTATGAAATGCTGTCGGTCGGGCAATGGCGGCAGAACCTGCTGCTGGCCGACAACTATGGCCAGGGCCGCGTTTTCCTTGCCGGCGACGCGGTGCACCTGGTGATCCCGACCGGCGGCCTCGGCATGAACAGCGGTGTCGGCGATGCCGCCGATCTGTCGTGGAAGCTCGCCGCCACCGTGCAAGGCTGGGGCGGCCCGAGCCTCTTGGCCTCCTACGAAATCGAGCGCCGGCAGATCGGCGCCCGTAATGTGGAGGCCTCGCGCCATGCCGCAAAGGGACGGCGCGCCTGGCGGTCGATGTATCGGCCAAATATCCGCGACCAGACGCCGGCCGGCGCCGAGACGCGCGCCAGCCTCACGCGCGTCGCCGGCGTCGAGCAGCGCAAGAGCAACGAGATGATCGGGGCCGAGCTCGGCTATCGCTATGTCGGTTCGCCGCTGATCTGGCCGGAAGCGGGCGAGGGGCCGGCGGCCAATTTCATGAAATACGAGCCGACCACCTGGCCGGGCGCGCGCCTACCGCATGTCTGGCTCGGCGACGGCAGCGCGCTGCACGATCTGCTTGGCGACGGCTATACGCTGCTGCGCCTAGGCGGAACGCAGGCCGATGCGGCGCCGCTCAGCCAAGCCTTTGCCGCTTATGCCGCGCCGTTTAGCGTCCTCGACATCAAGGATCCGCGCCCGCGCGCGATCTATGGCCACGATCTGCTGTTGCTGCGGCCGGACCTGCATGTGGTCTGGCGCGGCAACCGTCTCGACAATGCGGCCAAATTGGCGGCGGTGGCGACGGGGCATTAATCTTGGCAGGTCATTCCGGGATGGCGCGTTAGCGCCGGACCCGGAATCCAGATACATAGTCCACATTCTTGTCTGGATTGGGGGTTCGCGCGCGGGGAGCGCGCGCATCCCGGAGTGACTAGGAAGAGTTTAGAAATGTCGAAAAAGCTAGCGCTCACTTTGGCCTGCGGCGACTACGAAATCGTGCGCCCATTGATCAACGGCCGGGTCGCGGTCGACGGCGTCGATCTCACCATCCTCACCGATATGGATTCGGCGACGCGCCATTGGCGTTTTCTCAACAACCGCGAATTCGACATCGCCGAGGTGTCGAGCTCGTCCTATCTGGCGGCGCGCGATAATGACTGGCCGTTCTGCGCCATTCCGGTGTTCCTGCACCGCCGCTTCCGGCACGGCTTCATGTTCATCAACACGACGAAGGGAATCGGCAAGCCCGCCGATCTGAAAGGCCGCCGCATCGGCGTCAAGACGCTGATGACTTCGGCGGTGCTGTGGATGCGCGGCATCTTGCAGCACGAATACGGCGTACCGTTGAACTCGATCGAATGGGTCGCCGAGATCGAGGGCGACGTCAACGTGACCCTGCCGCCCGACATCAAGTATTCCTGCCTGCCGGACGACACGTCGGTCGACACCTTGCTGGCCGAGGGCGAACTCGACGCCGTGTTCCATTCCGATTTCGTCAAACCGTTTCTCGCGCGCGATCCGCGCGTGGCCCGCCTTTTCCCCGACCACAAGGCGGAGGAGATGGCCTATTTCAAGCGCACCGGCATCTTCCCGATCATGCATGTCGTCGGCATCCGCCAGGAATTGGCGGAACAGCACCCCTGGCTTGCCGTCAACCTGTTCCGCGCCTTCAACGAGGCCAAGGCGATCGCCATGCGGCGGATGGCGAACCCGCGCATCGTGCCGCTCGCCTGGTTTCGCGACGCCTGGGAAGAACAGGAGCGCGTACTCGGCCCCGATCCGTGGGAATACGGGCTGACCGACAAGAACCGCAAAATCCTTGAGACGCTCATCGGCTATTCGCACGAGCAAGGCCTGATCAAGAAGAAGCCGACGCTGGAGCAGCTTTTTCTCAACGTCGACCAGGGCCGCAAGCGCGGCGGCGAGTACCGCATTTAGAAAATTCGCGCTACAGTAAATACAACCGAGGAAACCCCAAATGTTCAAGACAAAATCGCTCGCCGTCGCCGCCGCACTCATCGCCTGCGGCCTCACCGCCGCCGGCGCGCAGGAGAAGGTCTGGAAGCACGGTATTCTCGAAGCCAAAAGCGATTCCGGTTTCATCGCCATGGTCGACAAAGGCGGTTTCGCCGCTAAGCGCGGCTTGAAGGTTGAACTCCTTCAGGTCAAGTCCGGCTCCACGCTGATGAAAGCTCTGATCGCCGGCGAAATCGACAGCGTCGACATGGGCGCGGCAGAATCGATCGTGGCGGGCGCGCGCGGCACCGGCGTCAAGATCGTCGGCTGCACCTGGCACGGCATGCCGCAGGTCGTCCTGGCGAAGGCGGAGATCAAGACGCCGGCCGATCTCAAGGGCAAGACCATCGCCATTTCCTCGCCCGGCTCGCTGCCCGATCTGCTGGTGCGCGGCATGCTGGACGAACAGAAGGTCCCTCCTTCGGAGGTGAAATTCGCCACGCAGGGCGCCGATCTCGATCGCTACAAGTCGCTGCTTGCCGGCATCACCGACGCCGCCGTGGTGTCGAATGAATTCGAAGCGGTGATGCCGGCGAACATCAAGGTGTTGATGAAGGCGAATGTCGTGGTGCCGAAATTCATCCGCCTCTGCCTCGCCACCACCAGCAAGGTGCTGGCCACGCGCCGCGACGATCTGGTGAAATTCGTCGCGGCGGAAATGGACGCCTACAAATACGCCACGACCCACCGCGCGGAGACCATCAAGCTGGCGCACGAGATGACGCACGCCAAGCCGGGCGACAAGCGCGCCGAATTCATCACTGACCAGACCGTCGCCGCCAAACAGATCGACCCTGCTCTCACCATTCCCGCCGACCGCCTGGAATGGATGCAAGCGCTGTTCGTCAAGGCCGGCACCATCAAGCAACCGGTGCCGATCGCCTCGATCATCGACGCCAGCGTGCGCGACGACGCGGCCAAGCTCACGGGAAAATAGCGGCGGATGCCGCGTTACAAGCTCACGGTCGAATATGACGGCGCGCCGTTTGCCGGTTGGCAGATCCAAGCCGACCGGCCGACCGTGCAGGGCGTTTTGACCGCGGCAATCGAAGCCCTATCGGGCGAGGAGACTCTGGTGCAGGGCGCCGGCCGCACCGATGCTGGGGTGCATGCGCGCGGCCAGATCGCCCATGTCGATCTCGCCAAGGACTGGGACACCGACACGGTACGCGACGCGCTCAACGCGCATTTGCGCCCGCATCCGGTGGCGATCCTTGCCGCCGAGCGTGTGGCGGACGGTTTCAACGCCCGGACCTCGGCGATCAAGCGGCATTATCTTTATCGCATTATCAACCGGCGCGCCGATCTCACGCTCGAGGCCGGCCGCGCTTGGCGGGTACCGCGCCCGCTCGACGCCGCGGCGATGCATTCAGCCGCGCAGCGGCTCATCGGCAAGCATGACTTCACCACATTCCGGTCCACCGAATGCCAGGCTGCCTCGCCGGTGAAAACGTTGGACCGGCTCGATGTCGAACGCGACGGCGACGTTGTGAACGTCCGGGCCTCGGCGCGCTCGTTCCTGCACAGCCAAGTGCGTTCCATGGTCGGCTCGCTGGCCATGGTGGGCGAGGGCAAATGGAGCGCCGATGATCTTGCCCGCGTGCTCGCCGCGCGCGACCGCACTGCCTGCGGCCCGCTGGCGCCGCCGGACGGGCTTTATTTGATGAAGGTCGATTATTGAGTCGAGCGCGCGCTAAACCGCGGCCGCTAGCTCCGCCGTCGGTTCTGGTGCAGCCGCCATCATTGATCGGACAAATGTCTCGTAGGCGCTACCGGTTGTCATCAGGCCCAGTTCGACCAGTTGTGCGCTGCTTGCGAACTTGACCGATTGGTTGCCGATAAAATTGACCGGCCCGTTCGCTCGCAGCATCTCCGCATAGGCGCGATATTCCGCTGCGCCATTGAAATGCTCGCCGCGCCTGACCTCAAGCGCAACGCGCTGGTGGAAATCGCTCAAGAATTTGAAATGCAGCAGGGTCGCCAGCAGCGGCGCGACCTTGCCCGCGGTCAGAAAATGCGTGCTTTGCGTGAACCGGGTGCCCGGCTTCCACTTGACCAGCGGCGCCTTGCTGATGGTCGGTGAATGTTGTTCTGTCTCAATGTCGCGAAACAGGCGTTCGCGCAGGCCGCCGTAGATTTCGATGTGCGGGAATTGCGGCGAGCGTGATAACCGGTATGGCGCGCGATCGAAATAGCCGCAGGTGTCGAGCAGCGGCCCGTTCGGATCGTGCACGGTGTCTTGAACGGTTCGGTTCGAATACATGTCGAGCAACAGGCAGGGAACCGCGTCGGCGCCAATGCTGTCGAGAAATCGGCAAAAATCCGGCAGCTTCACTTGTTCGTAATGCGGATAGATGAATTGCTCATCCGCATCGATGGTGAGCGTCCAATGGCCGGTTCCGAAAGCGTCGAGCAGCCGGTTGACCCAGGCGACCCCGTAATGGCTCAGCGAGTAACGTTCGGCGGTCGAAAAAATATGCACATCCGGCTGTGCGGCAAGGTAATCAAGCGTCTTGTCGGTCGATCCATTATCGATCACGAAGAACCGATCGGCGCCTAGTGCCCGGTGGTGGCGCAGCGTCGATGGCAGCCGCAGCGCCTCGTTGCGGACGACGAGAAAAACGCGGATCTCGCTTTTGTCGTCCGGAATCGGTTTCGTATCAATTCGCTGCATGCGGGTGGATCGCCGTTGCGGGAATCCTTAGCGCCGCCGATCACGGCTGAGTCGCCTTTCCGAATCGTAAACGAATGGCCGCGGAATCGCCTAAGCCCTCAGGCTTGGCCAAAATAGCGGTCGATAATCGTGCGATAAATCTTGGTCAGCGCGCGCAGGTCGCCGATCGGCACGCGCTCGTTGACCTGATGCATGGTCTGCCCAACCAGGCCGAATTCCACTACCGGACAATGCGCGATAATGAAGCGCGCGTCCGAGGTGCCGCCGCTGGTGGAGAGTTTCGGCTTGCGGCCGGTGACTTTTTCGATTGATTCGGCCACCAGTTCGGTGAACGGGCCGGGGTCGGTGACGAACACCCGGGCGTTCGACGACTCCCACTCGAACGTGAATTTGATCTTGCCGCCCGCCGCCTTGGCGGCGCGCCGCTCGATCAGCTTCTTCAGCGACGCGAGCGTGTGGTGGTCGTTGAAGCGGATGTTGAAGCGCGCGCGCGCCTCGCCGGGGATGAGGTTGACGGTCTTATTGCCAACGTCGACGGAGGTAAATTCCAGATGCGACGGCGGGAACAACTCGCTGCCTTTGTCGAGCGAGCCGGCCTGCAATGCGGCAATTAGCTTCATTAGCCCGCGGATCGGATTGTCGGCGCGGTCGGGATAGGCGACATGGCCCTGCCGGCCGCTGACGATGAGATGGCCGTTGAGCGAGCCGCGCCGGCCGATCTTGATGGTGTCGCCTAAGGCTTCGACATTGCTCGGCTCGCCCAGGATGCAGTGGTCGAATTCCTCGCCGCGCGCGGCCGCCCATTGCAACAGCTTGGGCGTACCGTTGACTGCAATGCCTTCCTCGTCGCCGGTGATCAGGAACGAGATCGAGCCCTTCGGCTTGCCGCTATGGGCCGCGAGGTGATCGAGCACGGCGGCGAGCGCACAGGCGATGCCGCCTTTCATGTCGACCGCGCCGCGCCCGTAAAGCTGGCCGCCCGCCACCCTGCCGGCAAACGGCGGAAGCTTCCAGGCCTTCTCCTCGCCCGGCGGCACCACGTCGGTATGGCCGGCGAACATGAGATGCGGGGCGCCTTTGCCGATGCGGGCGTAAAGGTTTTCCACGTCGGCGGCACCCGGTTCGCGGAAGGTCATGCGATGCACGCGGAAGCCGGCCGCCTTCAGCGTGGCTTGCAGAAACTTGAGCGCGCCGCCTTCCGCCGGCGTCACCGAACGGCAGCGCAGCAGATCGCGGGCAATGGCGAGGGGATCGGCGGGCATTAGAACTGTTAGTTTCCTCAGTGTTGAATACTGGTGACTACCCCATTGTTGATATAGACATAGTTGCCGCCGCCATAGACCCATTGCTCACGTGTACCGGCCGCTATTGTGGTCTTGTTGATGCTGCGCGGTGAGCCCCAGCAAGACGCGCGAGCTTGGGCAGCGGTCATTCCTACGCTAACGCCGCCCTTTCGATTACACTCCGCTTTTTCTCGGTTTTCTTCAGCAACGAATTTGTGGTGATCTTCTTCATTATCGGAAAGAAGCAGATCGAACTCATTCACCCAGCCGAGTTTTCCATTGTCGAACTTGATGGAGTATCCCTCGTTCGGTGGAGGAGTATAGCTTTCGATTGCGAAGCCTAGACGCCCATTACGGCGCCCCGACGTAGGCGTGCCGGTGCCGGTGCCGAAAACCTCGTATTTGTTCGATGACGGAGGGCCGTCCCAGACCATCATATCGGAATAGAGGCTGAGATATCGCTTTTCACCGACTTGGTATTTTTGCTGCTTAGGTGCCTCGAATGTTAGTGAATTGAGATTTGATGACGCACAAGCACCGAGACATAATGTTGCGAGGAGAGTGATGGTGGCAAATCGCATGTCGCCGTTCCAACTCGCCTTAAGGCCGTTGCTCACACATCTAGACTCATACGGTCTGCTATGAAGGTCAATCCCTCAGCAATTCGTTGATCGATGTCTTAGAGCGCGTGCGCTCGTCGACACGCTTGACGATGACGGCGCAATAAAGCGCCGGGCCGCCGCTCGCGCCTGGCAGTGTGCCGGGCACCACCACCGAATACGCCGGCACCTCGCCTTGCGTGATCCGCCCGCTGGCGCGATCGACAATGCGGGTGGAGGAGCCGAGATAAACGCCCATCGACAGCACCGCGCCGGTGCGCACGATCACGCCTTCGGCGACTTCCGAGCGCGCGCCGATGAAACAATTGTCCTCGATGATCACCGGCCCCGCTTGCAGTGGCTCGAGCACGCCGCCGATGCCGGCGCCACCGGAGATGTGGCAGTTCTTGCCGATCTGCGCGCAGGAGCCGACGGTCGCCCAGGTGTCGATCATGCTGCCGCTATCGACATAGGCGCCGAGATTGACGAAGGACGGCATCAGCACCACGCCGGGCGCGATATAGGCCGAGCGGCGCACCACGCAGGACGGCACGGCGCGGAAGCCCGCCTTGCGGAAGCGCGCCTGCGTCCAGCCCTTGAATTTTGAATCGACCTTGTCCCACCACACTGCCTTGCCCGGCCCGCCGGCAATGACGCTCATGTCGTTGAGGCGGAACGACAGCAGCACGGCCTTCTTCAGCCACTGGTTGATCTGCCAGGCGCCGCTCGCCTGCCGCTCGGCGACGCGCGCCTTGCCGGTGTCGAGCAAATCAAGCGTGGCATCGACCGCCTTGCGCACCGCGCCTTTGGTCTTCGGCCCGATCGCGTCGCGGGCCTCGAAGGCCTCGTCAATGATTTTGGCAAGCTTGTCGTTGGACATGAGGCGTAACCCGGCGCTGCTTACGGCAGCGGTTTGTCGGGGGCCGGGCAGGGGATGTCAAGCGGCGCCGGGGCCGGCGACGATTCGCTCTAAAAACCCGGCCAAGTCGTCGGTCAGATGATCGACATGCGGCGCGTCGCGGCCTTCCAGCTCCCAGGCCTCGCGGATGACCTCGCGCTGGCCTTCCGGCACCACCAGCACCGTGGTCATGCCGAGCGCATGCGGCGCCGCCAGATTGCGCGCCAGATCCTCGAACATGGCGGCCTTGGCGGCATCCACGTCATGGCGCGCCAGGAAACGCTCATAGGTCTTGACGGCGGGCTTGGGCTCGAGCTCGGCGGCGACGATGTCGAACACGTCCTCGAAATGTTCGTGCACCGCAAGCTTCTTCATCACCGCGTCGGCGTGCTTGCGGGTACCGTTGGTGAGGATGAGCTTGCGCCCCGGCAGTTTTTCCAGCGCGGCGCCGAGCGCCGGGTTCGGCGTCAGCGGCGAGTGGTCGATCTGGTGCACGAATTCGAGATAGTCGTCCGCCTTCATGCCGTGCTCAGTCATCAGCCCGCGCATGGTGGTGCCGTAGCGCTTGTAATAATCCTTCTGCACGCGGAACGCCTCGTCCTTCGACACCTTGAGGAAATCTGCGACGTAAGCGCGGATGCGCTCGTCCACCTGCTGCCAGAGATTGAGATGATGCGGATAAAGCGTGTTGTCGAGGTCGAACACCCAGGTCTCGACCTCACCGAATCCGCGCGGCGCCCGCTGTTGCATTGCGATTTTTCGCGGTCCGTTCAGCCGGCCGGCGCTCGTGCGGTCATTCTGCCGCCACGGCCCGCGCCGCCGGCGAGGCGTGCCGCTCCTCCACATCGAGCGCGGCGATGCGCTCGTCGATGAGGCCGATCACGCGCCGCGAGAACGGCCCGAGATACATGTAGATCGCCATCAGCAGCACGATATAGCGCAGCGCCGCCGGGTTGCTGCGCGCGCAATTGGTGAATGTGTTCCAGAACACTTCGCGCGTTCCCGGCACCGCGTTGATGATGCGGTAGACGGTATCGAGCGAACCCATGCGGCGGCGCGGATCGTCCTCGTGCAATTCGCGGCGCCGGCCATTGCGATCGAGCATGGCGGCGAGCCGGTCGAGCCGGCCGGCATAGGCGGCCGGGCTGTACACATATTCGAGGATACGCTTGTAGTCGGTGAGGACTTCGCGCAGCGGCCGTTTCGGCTCGAAATTGATGCCGAGCGAACATTGGTCGCCGGCCCGCTCTTCGCTCATGATGTCGTGGCCGTGGTACAGCCGCCCTTCCTTGGCCAGCCGTCGGGTCAATTGCGTATTCGGCAGCGCGTAGAGCAGGCCGACCATGCAGACCGGGACGGCGCATTCCTCGATGAAGTCGATCATCGAGTCGGCCATGGAAACTTTTTCGTTGTCGAATCCGACGATGAAGCCGGCGGTCACGAACATGCCGTAGCTGTAAATCTTGTGCACGCATTCGGCGATGTTGCGCTTCATGTTCTGCTTCTTGCGCATCTGCCGCAGCGTCTCGGGATCGGGGCTTTCGATGCCGACGAACACGGCGAAGAAGTTCGTCTGCTTCAGCAGCTCGAGCAGCGCGTCGTCGTCCGCCAGGTTAAGCGATGCCTCGGTCGAGAATTCGAATGGGAAGTCATGCGCCTCCTGCCAGGCCTTCAATTCGGGCAGGAAAAGCCGCAGCGCCTTCTTGTTGCCGATCAGGTTGTCGTCGACGAAGTCGACATGGCCGCGATAGCCGAGCGCGTAGAGCCGGTCGAGCTCGGCCAGCATCTGCGCGTTGGCCTTGGTGCGCGGCTTGCGGCCATAGAGCTCGATGATGTCGCAGAACTCGCAGGTGAACGGGCAGCCGCGTGAATACTGTACGCAGATATAGAGATAGTGCTCGAAGGTGAGCAGGTCGAAGCGCGGCATCGGCGTCTTGCTGACGTCGACCTGGAATTTTTCCGCGGTGAAAACGCCGCAACGGTCGCCGCGCCGCCAGGCGGCGACGAAATCCTTGATGATGTCCTCGGCTTCGCCCAGCACCTGGAAATCGGCCGACGTATAAAGATGCGGACTCGATGTTACATCCGGCCCGCCGACCACGACCGGCTTGCCGTGGCCGTGGCAGAGATCGATCAGGCGCAGGCAGTCCGGCTGCTGGTTCATCATGCCGCCGGTCATGACCAAGTCGGCCCAATCGATGTCGGCAGGGTCAAGGTCTTCGGTGTTACAATTGACCAGCTTGAACTGCCAATCCTGCGGCAGCAGTGCAGCGACGGTGATCAGGCCGAGCGGCGCCGCCGGATAGCGCGCATCGACAAGCTGGCAAGCTTCCGCATAGTTCCAAAACGAGTTTTGGACGAACTTCGGGTAGATAAGCAAAACCCGGAGCGGCTGATCGTTCATTCCGCGGAAGCCTCCAGTTGCAAATCGTTTGGTATGCCAGCTTATCACATCGAGACGGTTCCGGCGATGCGGCTCGCCCGTGGACAGGTTGCGGGTTCCAGCGGCCGCAGCCGCGTCGGCCACCCGGCCTGCGCGGGCTCAAGGCTCCTTGAAGCGCACGGTCGCCGCCGGCTGGCCGCTCACATCAATGACCGCAAAGCCGGCCGAATTCAGACCGCGCGCCGCGCAGTCCTTGTGGTCGGCGAGCTCGAATTTGCCGTCGCGCGTGCATAGCGCGACGCTGCCGCCCCAGGAGAGCGGCGAATCGCCGCGCTTGATCGTGCGTCCGTTGCCGTCGACCGCCTCGGCATAACTGTAGAGCCGGTGCGGGGCGCCATGCAGGTCCGGCCGCAGGCATTGACCGGCCGCCACGCGATACCAGCCGCGGGTGACGATCTGCCCCATCTCGACCACGCCGAGCGAGGCCATCACGGAATATTTCGTGTCGTTGCACCAGGAAAAGCCAGCGCCTTCCGGATTGGCGGCGGCCTCGAGCAGCGCATCGAAGAATTCCGGCTTGGCAGCGCTATCGGCCGGCAGCTTGCGGTCGCTCAAGAATTTCGTCAGCGCGGCTTGCGTGCGCGCGCCTTGCACGCCGTCGATCGGATAGGCGTCGTAGCCGGCGATCGTCAGCAGGCGCTGAATGCCGGCGAGCCGCGCCTGCGCGTCGTCGTAGTCGGCTTCTTCGGCGAGATTGACCGTCGGCCCGTTAGCGGTTTCGGACGGCTGCGCGGCGGTGAAGCGCACCTGCTGGCTCACCGGACAGCCGCGCGCATTGGCGATGTCGAATTCGCCGTCGCGAATGCAGAACTCGGCTTGGCCGGCCTGCGGTATCGGCGCGCTGCCGTAGACCGGCGGCGTGCGCGCATGCACATAGACCATGTTGGCTTCGAGCGCGCCATCCAACACCTTGCGGCACTGGCCGGGGTCGGTGCGGAACCAGCCGCGCGTTGCGACATTGGCGCGTTTTTCCAGCCCGATCGCGGCGTCCAGGCGATAGCTGGTGCGATTGCACAGGGTCAGTTCGGCCTGGGCGGGCGCAGCCGCCAGCAGGACCAACAAGCCGGTAAGCCGGGCCGCAGCGTGCATGACGCGAATCATGCGCAATTATGCCACGCCGATGAGGGCGCTCAGGCGGTTTGGCGGCGCAGGCGCACGGCCAAAAATTCCCGCGCCAGCAGCACGGCGCCGAGCGCGAGACCGGCGACGTCGGTCCATACGCCGTAGGTGACGGCGTCGGCCGGGATGAACAGCAGGATGCCGGCAAGCCCGAAGCCCAGCCGCATCGGTGTGCTCAACACGCGCGTGGCATAGCCGGCAAAGGCCGCACAGACCAGCCAGACTCCGATCAGCGCCGTGACAAATGCAATCACCACCGACATGACCGAGCCTTCCAACAGCAGCGAAGGCGCCCGCACGAAAAGGAATGGAATGATATAGGCGATCCAGCCGAAGCGGACCGCCGTCCACCCGGTCTTCATCGGATCGGTCCCCGCCAGCGAAGCGGCCGCGAAGGCGGCCAGCGCGACCGGCGGCGTGATCATCGACATCATGCCGAAGTAAAGCACGAACATGTGCGAGGCCATCGACGACAGGCCGATCTTGACCATCGCCGGCGCCACCAGCGCGGCCAGCAGCACATAGACGCCGACCGTCGGCATGCCCATGCCGAGAACGATCGACACCAGCGCCGCCAGCACCAGCAACAGCCACAGGCTGTTCTGTCCGATCTGCACCAGCATCAAGGTGAGCGCGAAGCTCAAGCCCGTGATGTTGAGCACGCCGATGATGAAGCCGGCGGCGGCGGTAATCATCAATAGGTCGAGCGAAATCAGTCCGGTGCTTTGCAAGGCGCGGAAGATGTCGCGAAGCTTGAGCTTTTTGCCGCCATAACCGAGCGTGGAGCCGGTGGCGATCACCACGGCGGAAGCGGCCAGTGCGGCCAGTTCCGGCAACCAATTGAGCCAGAATAGCCCGTAGATCAGCACGGCAAACGGCGCCAGGAAGTGCCAGCCCTGTGCAATCACCTGCCGCAACGGCGGCACTTCCTGCAAATCGATGCTGGTGAGGTCGGCGCGCGCGGCCAGCAGGTCCGCTTGGATGAATAGCGCGTAGTAATAAAGCAGCGCCGGTAGCGCGGCGGCGATGGCCACGTCGCGGTACGGCACTTGCAGGAATTCCGCCATCAGGAAGGCGGCCGCGCCCATCACCGGCGGCATCAACTGGCCGCCGGTCGAGGCCACCGCTTCGATGGCGGCGGCGACATGGCCGGGATAGCCGCCGCGCCGCATCAGCGGAATAGTGAGCACGCCGACCGAGGCGACATTGCTTACCGCGCTGCCCGAAATCATGCCGAACAGGCAGGAGGCGGTAACCGCGATCTTGGCCGAGCCGCCGCGGTAGCGGCCCATCAAGGTCAATGCGATGTCGGTAAAGAAAGCCGAACCGCCGGAGGCAAACAGCAGATTGCCGAAAAAGACGAAAGCGATGACGATCGTGGCCGCCACCAGCACCGGCAGACCGAGCATGCTGCCCGGATCCCAGACCAGATAGAAGGCGAGTTGCGACACCTTCACCGGCAGGCCGGCGAGCGCGCCCGGGACATATTGGCCGAGCGGCGCGTAAACGAGGAAGACGATCACGACGATGGTGAGCGCCATGCCGACGGTGCGGCGCAGTGCTTCCACGATCATCGGCACCGTGAGGAAGGCGACGATCAGGCCGTCAAGCGGCCGCGCCGTCATGTCCTCCGACAGCGCCGGGTAGCGGACCACGAGATAGCCGCCGACGCATACGCTTAAAGCCGCCAGCACCCAGTCGTGCCAGGGCACCCGCGGCCGCGGCGCGCCGCGGCGCATCGGCTGGGTCAGGTAGACCAGCGCCATGGCGAGGCCGATCATGCCGGCCAGGAACTGCTCGTTGTACAGCCGCAGCCCGACGCTGCGATAAAATTGCAGCGCGAACGCGATTGAGGCGAGCGTCAGAAGGCTCGCGCCGGCAAAAATCAACCGGCGGGTCCCCACCGATTGGGGCCCCGCCGGCGCCTGGTGAGTCGTGTCAGACACGCTCGTCCGATCCGTTCAGCCGTTCGCGAGCCGGCCGCTGCCTATCAACTGCCGCTCTTCGGCGGCCATTGACCGATTTCCTGGTAGTATTTGATCGCGCCAGGATGAAATTTTATCGGCCCCATGTCCTTGGCCATGCGGTCTGGCTCGAAGCCGTTGAGCGCGCCGAAATTGGCCGCCAGTTCCTTTTTGTGCTCGTGCATCAGTTTGGTGAGCTTATAGACGACATCGTCCGCCACTTTGGCATTGGCCAGCACCAGATAGTCATAAGCATAGACCCAGACCGGTGCGTCGACGCCGGCGCGGCCCTTGCCCGGCTTGACTTGCGTCGCATAGGCGACCGGGATGAACTTGCGCAGACGATCCATTGCTTCCTTGGAATGATCGATCTCAAGTACGCGCACGGGCACCTTGGCGTTGACTTCCGCGACCTTGCCCGAGCCGAGCGCGAACATGAACACGTCGGCTTTTCCTTGTTCGAATTCGCTGGCGCCGCCGACCACGTTCGGCACCGGCACCTGTTGCACGTCAGCATAGCTAAGACCGCCATTGGCGAGCGTGCCCTTGGTGAGCACGTCGAGCACGCGCTGGCTGGCATAGCCGCTTGGTATGCGTTTACCCTTGAGATCGGCGATGGTCTTGATCGGGGAATCCTTGGCCACGAAGAATTCCGAATAGAGCGGGGTGAGCACGGCCACCACGCGCAGGTCGGGCTGCGGCTTGTCCTTGTAAATGACCTCGCCGGTGACTGCGTAATGCGTCTCCAATTCGTTGGCGAGACCGAACTGCTGTTCGCCGGCATTGACCCCCGGCACATAGGCGCTGGTGCCGCCAAACGGGCTGACGCGCAGGTTCAGGCCGCCGTCGGCCGCGACCTTGGCAATGGCGGCGCCGGCCGAATAGGTGAAGAAGCCCTGCTTGCCGGTACCGAGGCTGTAGATTTGCGCGGATACCGGCGCGGCAAACGCGATCGCGGCGGCCATGGCGGCCGCGACGGCGAGGCCCAAGCGTGTTTTGTCCATTCATTCCTCCCTTAGGTTTTTTGTGCGTTGGCAGGCAGAATACACACAGTCGGCATTTTAGGATAGGCGTGGCAGCACCCGGTCGTCGCAACGCCGCGGCGAATAGTCACGGAGAATCATGGGTATCCGGCCCACTTTGACGGGCGGTGCCGGGGCCGCCGCTCAGCGGTGCATCAACGTGCCGACGCCGAGGTCGGTCAGCAGTTCGAGCAGCACGGCGTGCTGGATCTTGCCGTCCATGATGACCACGCCCTCCACCCCCTGATCGAGCGCGTAAATGCAGGTCTCGACCTTGGGGATCATGCCGCCGGAGATGGTGCCGTCGGCAATCAGCTTGCGGGCGTCGGCGATCGACAGGTCCGAGATCAGGTTCTTGTCCTTGTCGAGCACGCCCGGCACGTCGGTCAGCAGCAGCAGTCGCTTAGCCTTGAGCGCGCCGGCGATGGCGCCGGCAAAGGTGTCGGCATTGACGTTGAAGGTGCCGCCGCTCGCCGAGGTCGCCACCGGCGCCAGCACCGGGATGAGCTCACGCCCGATCACCTGTTCGAGGATGGTGGTATCGACTTTCTCCGGCTCGCCGACGAAGCCGAGATCGACGACCTTTTCGATGTTGGAATCGGGATCGACCACGGTGCGCGTCACCTTGCGCGCCTGCACCATGTTGCCGTCCTTGCCGCACAGCCCGATCGCCTTGCCGCCGGCGGCGTTAATGTAGCCGACGATCTGCTTGTTGATCGAGCCGGCCAGCACCATTTCGACGATCTCGATGGTCTTGGCGTCGGTGATGCGCAAGCCGTCGACGAAATCCGACTTGATGCCGAGCTTCTTGAGCATGGCCGCGATCTGCGGCCCGCCGCCATGTACCACAACCGGATTGATCGCGGTCTGTTCGAGCAGCACGATGTCGCGTGCGAAGTCGCGTGCGGTCTGCTCCTGGCCCATGGCGTGGCCGCCATATTTGACGACGACGATCTGCTCGTCATAGCGCTGCATGTGCGGCAGCGCCTCCGACAGGATGCGCGCCTGCTCGACCGGATCGATCTTGGGGGCCTTGGCCATCGCGGCTTTCCGTTTAATGCCGCAGGGTTCTAGCCGAGGTGGCGGCAGGCGACAATGCGTTTTGCTTGCGTATCTTCGTTCTCGAAAACCGGTACCCATCCCCGATCACGGTGGGGGATAGGCATTTCGGAGCCATGCGTCAGCGCTTTCTTTCCGCCAAAAGCCTTGCAATCGCCGCGCGCAGCGCCGGCATGCCGGTGCCGTCATGCGCCGAGGTGGCGAGCACCGCCGGGAAAGCGGCCGGGCGTTTTGTCAGCGCTGCCTCGACCTCGACGATGCGTTGGCTAAGCTCGGCCGGCTTCACCGCGTCGGATTTGGTCAGCACGATCTGATGGCTGACGGCGGCCTGGCCGAGCGCCTCGAACACGGTATCGTCGGCCGCCATGAGGCCGTGGCGGGCGTCCACCAGCACATAGATGCGGGCGAGGTTGGCGCGGCCGCGCAGGTAGGCGTGGATCAGCTCGGTCCAGGCCGCGATCTTTTGCTTGGCGGCGGCGGCATAGCCGTAGCCCGGCATGTCCACCAGCTTGAGCGCGCCGCCGCTGGTGAAAAAAATCAGCTCCTGGGTACGCCCCGGCGTGCGCGAAATGCGCGCCAGGTTCTTGCGGCCGGTGAGCGCGTTGATCAGGCTCGACTTGCCGACATTGGAGCGGCCGGCGAACGCGATCTCGGGCCCGCCCATCGGCGGCAGCGAAACGGGCGAACCGGCGGCGGCGGCAAATTGCCAATCGCCGGCAAACAGGCGCCGGCCGGCTTCCAGTTCGTCGCGGGTGAATGGGTCCATCGGAGCGGCACCAAGCGCGGGCTGAACATAGTTGCGGCAGAACGTCAGAAGAAAATGTTGCCTGGCTATGCTTGCGGCTTCTTTTTCACGAACAATGCCTTGACGTTGTCGATCAACTCGATCTTGGCGCCGTGCTTGCGCATGATGATGCTCTGCTGCGCGACCGACAGCGAGTTGTTCCAGGCCCAGTAGATCACCAGTCCGGCCGGGAAACTCGCCAGCATGAAGGTGAAAATCACCGGCATCCAGTTGAAAATCATCGCCTGTGTCGGATCCGGCGGCGTGGGGTTTAGTTTCATCTGCGCCCACATGGTCACGCCCATGATCAGCGGCCAGGCGCCGAGATGCAGGAAATGCCCGACCACCGGAACGATCGTCGGGTCGAATGCTATAAGCCCGAAAAGATTGAACAAATTGGTCGGGTCCGGCGCCGACAGGTCGTGGATCCAGCCGAAAAACGGCGCGTGCCGCATTTCGATGGTGACGAACAACACCTTGTAGAGCGAGAAGAACACCGGAATTTGGATGGCTATCGGCAGACAACCGGCCAGCGGATTGATCTTCTCCTTCTTGTAGAGCGCCATCAATTCTTGCTGCTGCTTGGCCTTGTCGTCGGGATAGCGCTCTTTCAGCGCGGCCATCTGCGGCTGTACCGCCTTCATTTTCGCCATCGAGGCATAGGATTTGTTGGCGAGCGGGAAAAATGCCGCCTTGATCAGCACGGTCACGAGCAGGATCGCCACGCCGAAATTGCCGACCAGACGGAAGAGGTAGTCGATTACGAAGAACAAGGGCTTGGTGATGAAATAGAACCAGCCCCAGTCGATCAGCAGATCGAAGTGATTGAGGTTAAGTTGGCTTTCGTAATCGTTGACGACGCGGACTTCCTTGGCGCCCGCAAACAGCCGCGTGTCGGTACTTGCGGTCGATCCCGGCGCGATATTCTGCGCATCGAGCAGGTAGTCGGTCTGATAGGTCTTGAGCGTGCCGATTGTGCCGGCGCGGAAATTCGCGATCACATGGGCGTCGGTCTTGGGCAGCAGAACGGCCGCCCAGTATTTGTCGGTAATGCCCAACCAAGAATTGGTGGCGTTGTAGGTGATGTCTTTCTTTTCTTCGATCGTTTTATAGGTGACTTCCTCCGAGCCTTTGTCGCCAAACTTGCCGATCAAGCCTTCGTGCAAGATGTAGTAGCCCAAGGTCTGCGGCGTGCCGTGGCGCGAGATTAGCGCGAACGGGAATAGCGAGACCGGCTTGTCTGTCTTGTTCACCACCTCGTCCTTGATCGTGAACAAGTACTTGTCGTCGATCGCGATGACGCGGCGGAATTCGAGGCCCTCGCCATTGTCGTAGGTCAGCGTCACCGGATGGCCGACGCCGAGCGTGCCGGAGCTGGCCTTTGTCCACAGCGTGTCCGAGGTGGGCACCTTCACATTGGCGCCGGCGGCATTGGTCCAGCCAAATTCGGCATAGAACGGATCGGGACTGCCGGAGGGCGAGAGCAGCACGATCGGCGGCGATTTCGGATCGACCGTCTCGCGGAACTTGACCAGCGCGAGGTCGTCGATACGCCCGCCTTTGAGTGCGATCGAGCCTTGCAGGCTGTCGGTCGCGATCGGCACGCGCGGGGAGGTCGCCAAGGCCGCGTCGCGGTTGGCGGCTATGGCGGCGGGAGTCTGCGCGGCTTGACCGGGCACCTGCGCCTGTCCCGGCTGGGCTGGGGTTGCCGAAGGCTGAGCCGGCTTGCTCGGCTGCGTTTGCGTCTGCTGTTTTTGCGCTAGGTGCTCCGCCTGCAGTTTCTCCTGCCGCGCCTTTTCCTGCGGCATGGCGAAGAAGAACTGCCAGGCGATCAGCACCAGGGCCGACAGCACGATGGCAAGTATCGTATTCTTACTGTCGGTCATCGGGATCCCGTGTTGCCGTTACGCGCCCCGCATGCATGCGCCGCAGCGCCCCTTCGAACTCCTCGGCGATCCGCACGAAGGGCACCTTGAGCGCCGCGCGCCGGCCGATTAGCACATAATCATGTCCGGTTCGTATCCGGCTCGACCCGGCTGTCCGCACGATTTCCCGTAGACGGCGGCGCACCCGGTTTCGCTCGACCGCATTGCCGACCTTCTTCGACACCGTGAAGCCGAACCGCGCCGGCCCGTCATCCTGCCGCCGGCGCGCCTGCAGCGTGAACGCAGCGGCGGAAATCTTGACTCCCGTCGCCGCGGCCAAAAAATCCGCCCGTTGCCTTAATCGTTCCATTTAATGCATTGCGCGCGGCTTTGCGCGTCCGCCGTCAGGCGGAAAGCCGCTTGCGTCCGCGCGAGCGCCGTGCCGACAAGACCTTGCGTCCGCCCTTGGTGGCCATGCGCGTGCGGAAACCGTGACGGCGCTTGCGTACAAGCTTGCTCGGTTGATAGGTCCGCTTCACGTTTTAGTTCTCCGCTGGTCGCGCTGTGGCGATGGGGACGCATAGGGCGGCCCCGGATCGGCCAAGAAAACCCGCAGCGATTGCGGGTTCGGCACGCGATTTGCGCGGCTTATAAGGGAGGGTCCAGGGCCCGTCAATGCGAGTGCGGCCGGCCATTGGCGGGGCGGTCACAAAGCCTCACAAGACGGTGAGATCGGCCCACCGCGGCGGTAGGGACGCATATCTCGTGTATATAGCGCGGATGTCCGCGATTCCGCCGTCCGCCGATCGAGCGCGCAGCCTGACCCACCGGCTGGCGCCGTTGATCGTCGTCGTCCTGCTCGCCGGCGCCGGCTATTTCTTCATCGGCCGTGGCGGCATTTCGCTCGAGGCGCTGGTCAGGCACCGCATGGCCATCGACGCCTTCGTCGGCGAACACCGGGTCCTGGCCGTGCTCGCCTATATCGCTTTCTATACGGCCGCGGTCGCCCTGTCGCTGCCGGGCGCGGTGATTCTCACGGTGACCGGCGGTTTCCTGTTCGGTCTCGCGGTCGGCGCGTCGGCGGCGGTGATCGGCGCGACCTTGGGCGCAACGCTCATCTTCCTGGTGGCGCGCAGCGCGCTCGGCGAGCCGTTGCTGCGGCGGGCCGGCCCGCGCGCCGCCCAATTGGCGCAGGGCTTCCGCGACGACGCTTTCAGCTATCTTCTATTCTTGCGGCTGGTGCCGGCTTTTCCCTTCTTCCTGGTCAATCTGGTGCCGGCCTTTGCCGGCGTGCGCCTGATGCCGTTCGTCGCCGCGACTGCGCTCGGCATCATTCCGGGCGCGTTGGTCTATGCCTTTGCCGGTACCGGCCTCGACAGCGTCATTGCTGCGCAGAGCGCCGGGTATAACGACTGCCTTGCCGCGGGCCGGACCGATTGCCATGTGGCATTCGAAGCCAAGGACGTGCTGACGCCGCAACTGCTCGGCGCGTTGGTCGCGCTCGGCCTGCTGGCTTTGGTCCCGGTGGTGGTGAAAAGACTGCGCGCGCGCTCGCGCGCGACGATGTGATTTTTCAGCTATCATTGCGGGCAAGAGTTGCAGGGGCATGGCGGAGATACTTAAACCCGACATTTGCGTGATCGGCGGCGGCTCCGGCGGCTTGTCGGTGGCGGCGGCTGCCGCTGCGTTCGGCGTGCCCACGGTCTTGGTCGAAAAGCACAAGATGGGCGGCGATTGCCTCAACACCGGCTGCGTGCCGTCGAAGGCCTTGCTGGCGGCGGCCAAGCACGCCGAATTCATGCGCAGCGGCACGCCGTTCGGGGTGAGCGCGGCAAACGTCGAAATCGACTTCGGCAAAGTGCACGAGCACGTGCAACGCGTGATCGCCGCGATTGCGCCGGTCGACTCGGCGGAGCGCTTCACCGGGCTGGGCGTGCGGGTGATCAAGGGCCACGCTAGATTCAAGGACCGCAGGACCGTCACGGTAGGCGACGAATACGAAATCCGCGCACGCCGTTTCGTGATCGCGACCGGATCGACGCCGGCGCTGCCGCCGATCCCGGGGATCGACGAGGGGCCCTATCTCACCAACGAAACCATATTCGACCTCAGCGAGCGGCCCGACCGGCTCGTCATCATCGGCGGCGGACCGATCGGCCTGGAAATGGCGCAAGCCTTCCGCCGGCTTGGCAGCGAAGTGATCGTGCTGGAAGCGGCGGTGCCGCTTGCCAAGGACGATCCGGAATGCGCGGCCATCGTGCTCGACCAGCTCGACCGCGAAGCCGTCGTCATCCGCAGCGGCGTCAAAGTGGTGCGCGTCAAACACGCAAGCGGCCGCGTGGTGGTGACCTTCGAAGGCCCCGGCGGCGAGGAAACAGTCGAAGGCCGCTATCTGCTGGTGGCCGCCGGCCGCAAGCCGACGATCGATGGACTCGATCTCACGGCCGCGGGCGTGCGTTACGACCGTTCCGGCATTTTCGTGAACAGAAAACTCAAGACCGCCAACGGCCGCGTCTACGCGATCGGCGACGTCGCGGCGGGCCAACCGCAGTTCACCCACGCCGCCAATTATCATGCCGGCCTGGTGATCCGGAACGCGCTGTTCCGGCTTCCGGTCAAAGTGAACAAAGACGTGGTTCCGTGGGTAACCTACACCGAGCCGGAGCTTGCGCAGACCGGATTGACCGAGGCGCAGGCGCGCGCGCGCGGCATCACAATCCGAATTCTGCGCTGGCCCTATCACGACAACGACCGCGCCCAGGCCGAACGCGAGACGCATGGCCACATTAAAGTCATCACCACGGTGAAAGGTAAAATCGTAGGCGCTACCATCGTCGGCGCGCAGGCCGGAGAACTGATCGCGATGTGGACTTTGGCGATCGCGCAAGGGCTGAATATCCGCGCAATCACCGGCATCGTGCTGCCCTATCCGACGCTGTCGGAAATCGGCAAACGTGCGGCCATCGATTTTTTCACGCCGAGTTTGACGAGCCCCTGGCTGCGGCGCATCATCGCTTGGCTGCGATTCTTCGGTTGAGGCAGATTTGGAACCGGGAACTGAGCCAACGAGCGAGCTGGTTGCGGCGGTGATGCCGCCACCTGCGCGCGGCCCGCGCATCGGCCTTTCCGGCAAACTCTTGTTCCTCACCATCCTGTTCGTGATGGTCGCAGAAATTCTCATTTACGTGCCGTCGATCGCCAATTTCCGTCTTAACTGGCTCAATGATCGCCTGGCCGCCGCGCACACCGCCGCGCTGGTGCTCGACGCCGCGCCGAGCGGCATGGTGCCGGAAAGCCTGGCGAAGCAAATCCTGAAAAGCATCGGCGCGCGCGCGGTGGCGATGAAGATGGGAAATCAGCGCCGCCTGCTCGCCGCCGCCGATCTACCGACCAAAATCGGACAGGACATCGACATGCGCAACGTGTCGTGGTGGCGCGCCATGATGGACGCATTCGACACGCTGTTGTTTTGCGAGCCGGACGACGTCATGCGGGTGGTCGGACCGGCGCCGATGGCGGAAGGCCAATTCATCGAAATCATTCTCGACGAAACGCCGCTGCGCAAGGCGATGCTGGCATTCTCCGTGAACATCCTGCTGCTGTCGCTGGTGATCTCCGCGGTCACCGCCATGCTGGTGTTCTTCGCGCTGCATTATCTGTTGGTGCGGCCGATGGGCCGGCTCACCGCCAACATGATCTCGTTCCGCGCTGATCCGGAAAATTCGGAGCGCATCATTTCAGAATCCGGCCGCGGCGACGAAATCGGCACCGCGGAAGAAGAACTCGCCGCCATGCAGCGCGAGCTCGCCTCCATGCTGCATCAGAAAAGCCGGCTGGCGGCGCTGGGTCTCGCGGTGTCGAAAATAAATCACGACCTGCGCAATCTGCTGGCGTCGGCGCAATTGTTCTCCGATCAATTATCGACGCTGCCCGACCCGAAGGTGCAGCGCTTTGCGCCCAAGCTGATGCGTGCACTCGAACGTGCCATCGCCTTCTGCCAAGCCACGCTCTCCTACGGCGCCGCTCAGGAGCCGCCGCCCGAGCGCAAGACCATAGAGGTCGAGCCGCTGATCGAGGAAGTGCATGAAGCGCTCGGGCTCGGCCTCGAAGTTCCGATCCGCTGGATCGTGTCGGTGGAACGCGGGCTGACGGTCGAGGCCGATTACGATCAGTTGTTCCGCGTTCTGGTCAATGTGGCGCGCAACGCCGTGCAGGCATTGGAGGCGCGCGGCGCGCGCGATCCGGCCCGCGACCAGATCCGCATCACCGGCCGGCGCGAAGGCAGCGTGGTGGTGATCGAGGTTTCCGATACCGGCCCGGGCGTTTCGGAAAAGGCGCGGACCCATATGTTCCAGGCTTTTCAAGGCTCTACCCGCTCCGGCGGGGCCGGCCTGGGTCTCGCTATTGCCGCCGAACTGGTGCGTGCCCATGGCGGCGAAATTCGCCTGGTGCCGGGAACCATCGGTGCCACTTTTAGCATCACGATCCCCGACCGCGCGGTTGATCTCAATTCCCGGCGCGGCGAGCGGGCACGCGCCTAAAGCATAATGGAAGAGCCGTCCCGGCGCGGGGTTCGTCCGATAGGGGCGATTGTCGACCTATCAAAGGAATTATTTCATGACTTCGACGCCGGTGGCGTTGCTGGCGCTGGCGACGGCGGTGCCGCCGCATCAGCTTGAACAGTCGGCGGTCGCCGATTTCGCGCGCCGAGTCTATGCGCGCAGCTTCATCCGATTCCCCAAGCTCGCCGATATCTACCTCAACGCCGGTATCGAGCGGCGCTATTCGGTGCGCCCGCTGGAATGGTTTGCCGAGCCGCACGACTGGACCGCACGCACGCAAGCCTATCTCGAAGGCGCCGACGCGCTCTTCATCGCGGCCGCGCGCGCCGCACTCAAGCGCGCCGGTTTGCAAGCGCGCGATGTTGACGTCATTGTCACCGTCTCATCGAGCGGCATCGCCACGCCCAGTATCGAAGCGCGCGTCGGCGCCGAGATGGGCTTCAAGCCATCGGTGCTGCGCGTGCCGGTATTCGGCCGCGGCTGCGGCGGCGGGGCGGCGGGCGTGGCGGTCGGCGCGCGGCTCGCGCGCGCCGCGCCGGGCGAGGTCGTACTGGTGGTGGCGGTCGAATTGTCGACGCTCGCGTTCCGCTCCGACCGCGGCGCCAAGGCCGACATTATCTGTTCGGCGCTGTTCGGCGATGGCGCCGCGGCGGTGGTGTTGCGCGCCGGCGGCGATGAAGCGGCCTTGCGCATTTGCGCGACCGCCGAGCACACCTGGCCCGGCACGCTCGACATCATGGGTTGGACAGTCGATCCAGTCGGCCTCGGCGTGGTGCTGTCGCGCTCGCTGCCGCGCTTCCTCGAGCAGCGGCTGGCGGCCCCACTGCGCCGCTTCGTCAAGGCGGCGCGGATCGAAGCGCCGCAATTCATCTGTCATCCCGGCGGCGCCAAGGTGGTCGGCGCCATCGAGACGGCGCTCGAACTGCAATACGGCACGCTGCGCGACGAGCGCGAAGTGCTGCGCGGCCATGGCAATATGTCGGCGCCGACCGTGCTGTTCGTGCTCGAGCGTGCGCTCAAGCGCGGCCTGCGCGGTTCGGCGGTGATGACGGCGCTCGGGCCCGGCTTCACCGCAAGTTTTCTCGCGCTTGAGGCTTCCCGTGGGTGAGGGGGCTTGGTTGATCGGCTTCCTGATCGTGCAGCGGCTCGCCGAACTTGGCTTCGCGCAATGGAATACGTTGCGGCTGCGCGCGCAGGGCGGCGTCGAATTCGGCGCCGCGCATTATCCGCTGATGGTCGCGCTGCATGCGTTCTGGCTGCTCGGCCTATGGATGCTCGGCCACGACCGCAGCGTCGACCCGTTCTGGCTCACGCTCTTCATCCTGTTGCAGGTCGCCCGGGTTTGGGTGATCGCCACGCTCGGCCGGCGCTGGACCACGCGGGTGATCGTGCTACCAGGCGCTGCGCCCATTGCGCGCGGGCTCTACCGCTGGCTGCGCCATCCGAATTATCTGATCGTCGTTGCCGAGATCGCGGCGGTTCCACTGGCGCTTGGACTGCCGTTGTTCGCGCTGGCCTTTTCGCTCGCCAATGCGGCGCTCATCGCCTACCGCATCCGCGTCGAAAACCAGGCCTTGGCCTGGGCCCAACAGGTCGACCACGGGGCATCGACGCCAGCCGCCGCAACCCTTGCCAATGAAACCCCAAGGCGATAGCTATCCCCCGGTCCCGCCGCCATATTTCTCAAGGCGGGTTCAGCGCCCGTAGCTCAGCTGGATAGAGCACCAGACTACGAATCTGGGGGTCGGGAGTTCGAATCTCTCCGGGCGCGCCAGCACGCTGTTGTTTGTGAAGATTTTATATTGCGCGATTTTCGCGCCGCCGCCGAGCGCGGTCATGCCGGCGCGAGCGCAACGCCTTTGATCTGGGCATAGACAGTCATGCCTTTTGCAAGCCCGAGGTCGTCCCACGATCGGCGGGTGATGCGCGCCAGCAGGCGACTGCCGGCGCCGTCAGGGCCAAGGCCGAGCAGGATGACGGTCTCGTGCTCGCCGGCGGGGGTCGCCGACAGGATCGCGGCGGGCAGAATATTAAGCACGGTCGTCGCGCGTGGCGGCTCGCGCGCTAGACTGACGGCGCTCGCTGCAATAGTGAGGCGCCGGCGGCTGCCGATCGATGCACTCGGCATCGGCACCGTGAAGTGGCCGCCGTCCACCTGCAACGTCGCCAGGCCGTATTTCTCATCGTAAGTCAGCACGACCGCGTCGAGGCTGATGGCGGCTTCTTTGGTAAGAGCGAGCGGCAGCGCCGGATTGCTGAGAACTTCATTGAAGCGACCCGCCGCAATGATGCGGCCGGCCTGCATGAGCACCAGATTGTCGGCGAGACGCTCGACCTCGGCGATGTCGTGGCTGACGTAGATGACCGGCAGCGAAAGGCTGGCATGCAGCCGCTCGAGAAACGGCAGGATCTCGTCCTTGGTCTGCCGGTCGAGCGCCGACAGCGGCTCGTCCATCAGCAGCAGTTTCGGCTCCGAGAGCAGGGCGCGGCCGACCGCGACCCGCTGGCGCTCGCCGCCGGAGAGATTTTGCGGCGAGCGATCGAGCAGCCCGGCAAGGCCGAGCAGATCGACCACCTCGCTGAAATGGGTTTGCGCCGCCGCCGAGACCTGCTGCCGGCGCGGCGCCCCGAACAGCAGGTTGCGGCGAACCGACAAATGCGGAAACAGGCTCGCCTCCTGGAACACATAACCGACCGGCCGCCGATAGGCGGGACGGAACGTCGTGCGGTCCTGCCAGACATCGCCGCCAATCGTGCACAGGCCCTCGCTTAGGCGTTGCAGACCCGCCATGCAGCGCAGCACGGTAGTTTTGCCGCATCCGGACGGGCCGAACAGTGCCGTGATTCCAGTCGCGGGCACCGTGAATGTTGCATCAAGGCCAAAGCGTCCCAGCGCCCCGCGGAATGCGACCTCGATCACGTTCGTTTCGGTCATTCGCCGACCCGTGCCACGCGTTTCTCGATCAGCAGCATGGATAGAATGACGGCAAAGGCGAACACCACCATGCCGGCGGCCAGGATGCTCGCTTCATGCCATTGCGAGGTCTCGACATAGTCGTAAATGGCAACCGACAGCACTTTGGTTTTGCCCGGAATGCTGCCGCCGATCATCAGCACGATGCCGAATTCGCCGACGGTATGGGCAAAGCCGAGCACGGTTGCGGTCAGGAAGCCAGGGCGCGCCAGCGGCACCGCCACGGTCCAGAAGGTACGCAGTGGCGAAGCGCGCAGCGTCGCCGCAACTTCGAGCGGACGATCGCCCAAGGCATCGAAGGCATTGCGGATCGGCTGCACGACGAACGGCATCGAATAAATGACCGAGCCGATGACCAGGCCCGTGAAGGTAAAGGCGAGCGTGCGCGCTCCCCACAGTCCGGCAACGTATCCGCCGGGCCCGTCCGGTCCCAGCAACACCAACAGGTAAAAGCCGAGGACGGTCGGCGGCAACACGAGCGGCAGGGCGACGATCGCGGCCACCGCCTCCTTCCAGCGCGCGCGCGAACGTGACAGCCACCAGGCGATCGGCGTGGCAACGACGAGCAGGATGATCGTCGCGGTCGCCGCGAGTTCGATCGTCAGGCGGATCGCGATCCAAACGTCGGGAGCCAGATCCATTGCTTCCTGTCAACTCGTGCTGTCGGATGCGTAGCCGTATTTCTCGATAATCGCGCGGGCTTGCGGACCCTTCAGGAACGCCATGAAGGCGAGCGCCGCCGCGTTGCCGGCGCCCTTCTTCAACAACGCCGCGTCCTGCTTGATCGGCTTATAGAGATTCTGCGGCACCAGCCAGCGCGAACCGCCGATATTGCCGCGCAGCTGCGACAGGGCGACGAAGCCGATTTCGGCATTGCCGGTGGCGACGAACTGGAAAGCTTGCGTGATGTTGGCCCCCTCGACGAGCTTCGGCTTTAGCGTCTCGTAGAGTTTGAGCGATTTCATCGTCTCGACGGCGGCCGCGCCATAAGGCGCCGCGACGGGATTGCAGATCGAGAGTTTGGCGAAAGTCCCGCCTTGCAGCGTCGCCTCGCTCTTAACGAGACTTGGGTTCTTGCTCCACAGCACAAGTTTGCCGATCGCATAAGTGAATTGGCTGTCAGCAACGCCCAGCCCGTCGCGGACCAGTTTCTTCGGCCGTGCTTCGTCGGCCGAGAGCATGATCTGGAACGGCGCGCCTTGCGTGATCTGGGTGTAAAGCTGCCCGCTCGAGCCGAAACTCAAGACGGCGTCGTGGCCGGTCGTCCGCTTGAAGGCGGCGGCGATTTCCTTGGCGGCGTCGGTGAAGTTGGCGGCGACCGCAACATTGGTCTCTGCCGCGAAGGCGCTGGTCGCGATCAGCGAGGCGGTGGCCACGGCGAGCGCTAGTCGAAGCAGTTTCTTGATGGGCATGATTTCTTCCTGAGGATCAGTCGATGGCGACGATGACATGGGCGGCGTCGAACAAAGCACAGGCCGGCTGACCGGGTGCGAGGCCGAGCGTCTTGGCGCTCGCTGCCGTGATGGTGGCAGCGAGCGTCTTGCCGCCGCCAATGTCGAGCACAACCTCGGCGCTGACCGGCGAGGTCTCGCAGCGCCGCACCACGCCGCGCACGCAATTGCGCACGGACGTGGCCGGCGCCTGCTCGCCCGGCACGATCACCACAAACGACGCCTTGATCAGCACGGTCGTCTCGCGGCCGGCACAGAGGCCGAGCGCGCGCACGCTCTCATTGGTCACCTGCGCGAAAATCGTCGTGCCGTCCGCCACCGTGACTGCGACTTCGGCATTGAGCGTATCGGCGCGAATGTCGGCGATCGTGCCACGCAGCGCATTACGGGCGCTTGTTCTCATCAGAAACCCCGATACGAGATGGAGTGGTGAGATGCCGCTGCCGGCGAGCTCGGGCTCGAGCGCGCGCAGCACGCGGGTCATTTCCGCTTCCAGCCGGTGATAGGCCTCGATCACGCGAATGCCGGTCGGCGTCAGGCTGGCGCCGCCGCCCGCTTTGCCGCCGGTGCGCGTTTCCAAGAGCGGCCGTTCGAACAGATTGGCCATGGCGTCGAGCGCGTCCCAGGCCGCCTTGTAGGTGAGCCCGGCCGCCTTGGCGCCGGCCGATATGCTGCCTGCACGCGCCACCGCCTGCAGCAGCCGGATGCGTTCGCCTCCGACCCCGGCGACGTCGTCGCTTTTCAGCGTTACAACTGCTTGAATTGCCATAAGAAAATCGCTCGTCTTGGTTATATAGTTAAACTATATAGCGGATTTAGCCGGCCCGTAAACCCGTAAATTGTGCGGAAAATGACGAGGTCATGAAAATCGGCGCCCGCGGTCGCGAGCGCGATGCTAGCCTTGGCTCAAGCTCACGATCCTGAGCACTCTATTCCTGAGCACTCTATAAAGCGGCGCACGGCAATCTCGAGCGATGCGCAGCGAGCGGGAGGAAACAATGTACGCTCCGTTATCGCGGCTTATGCAGGCCGCCGCCGTGCTGCTGGCATTGACCGCAGGTGCTGCCGCCGCCGATTACCCGGACAAGCCGATCCGGCTGATTATTCCGTTCCCGCCCGGCGGCAGCAACGATGTGGTCGGCCGCCTGGTCGCGCGTCATTTGAGCGATCAACTTGGCCAACAGGTTTATGTCGACAATCGCGGCGGCGCCGGCGGCACCATTGGCACCGACATCGCCGCCAAGGCGACACCCGACGGCTATACGCTGCTGGTCATCTCGCTGGCGCACGCGGTCAATCCGTGGCTGCACAAGCTCACCTACGATCCGATCAAATCGTTCACCCCGGTTGCCATCTTCGGCACCGGCACCAATGTGCTGGCGGTCAATCCGGAATTGCCGGTCCACTCGGTGAAGGAATTGATAGCGCTCGCCAAGCAGAAGCCGGGCGAATTGCAGTACGCCTCGGCCGGCATCGGCAGTTTCCAGCATCTGGGCGGCGAACTGTTCAAGCTGTTGGCCGGCGTCGACATCGTGCACGTGCCGTTCCGCGGCGGCGGCCCGGCTATGGTTGACGTGATCGGCGGCCATACGAAGATCATGTTCAGTTCGCTCATTCAAACGACGCCTTACGTCAAGTCAGGCCAGCTACGGGCGCTCGCAACTGGCGGCGCCAAACGTAATCCGGTGCTGCCCGATGTGCCGACGATCGCGGAAGCCGGCGTGCCCGGCTACGAGGCCAACAACTGGTGGGGCATGCTGGCGCCCACCGGCACGCCGCCAGCGGTCGTGGAGAAACTCAACAAGGCCGTTTCAGCCGCGCTCGACAATCCCGACCTGCTCAAACAATTCGCGACGCAAGGCGCCGCGGTCGAGAAGATGGCGCCGGCCGAATTCGGCAAATACATCGAATCGGAAATGGCAAAGTGGAAGCGTGTCGTCGAGCAAGGACACATTTCGGCGCACTAGAGCCGGCGGGCCTAGAATTGGTAAAGCCGCGCCGGATTGTCGACGAGAATCTTTTGTAGCTCCGCCCGGTTCCTGGTCCAGCCGGCCAGCCGGTTGAGTGCCGCGCCGTCGTCTTCCGGCCGGAACGGCTCGATGGCGGCCGGATCGTGCCGGGCGCCGCCGGGATGCGGCCAATCGGTCCCCCACACGATGCGTTCCGAGTTGGCCTCGATCATGGCGCGCGCCAGCGGCGCGGTGTCGGGATAATCGTCAAGTTGCGAAATCCGGTAGGGCGCGGAAATCTTCACGTAGACTTTGCCGCTCTCCAGCAGCGCCAGCAAAGCTGCAAAGCCGGGCTGCGCGGCGCCGCCCGCGGCTTGCGCGCGGCCGAAATGATCGACCACCAGCGTCGTCGGCAGAGCCAAAATCGTGCCGTGCAGCGCCGCAAGAATTGCGAGATTGGTGTAGGTCTGCACGTGCCAGCCGAGCGGGGCCACGCGCTCGGCCGCGCGCTGCAACTGGCGCCCGGCCGCGGCGGGGTCGTTAACGCCGGAGGTTTCCAGGTTGACGCGCACGCCGCGAATGCCGGCCGCATGCATGTCGGCAAGTTCACTTGCGCTCGTTGCCTCGTCGATGACGGCGACGCCGCGTGCTTGATCGCCCAGCTTGCGCACGGCATTGGTTGTGCAGGAATTGTCCGCCCCGTAGGGGCTCGGATGCACGATCACCACCCGCTCGATATGCAGGGCGCGGTGCAGCGCCTTGAGATCGTCAATGGAGGCGTCGCCGGGCGTGTAGAGACGCTTGCTCGAATAAGGGAACTTGGCGGCCGGGCCGAAAATATGGACGTGACAGTCGCAGGCGTTGCGTGGCACTTCGATAGAAGGCGGCGTATGTGTGACGCCGAGAATTGGAGCGAGTTTTTGCATCATACCAGTGAGCCGCCTACAACTCGCGCAGCGCGTTGAACTGCGCGACGTAGCCGGAGGCATCGATGCGCACGCCGATAACGGTGGTGCGCTTGGATTGCACCGCCGCGCTGAGCGCGGCGCTCAAGGCCTGTTCCGTTTCCACCACCACGCCGTCGGCGCCGAAGGATTGCGCCAGTTTCTCCCAATCGACGCCGCCGATCTGCACGCCGTGCAGCGGAATGCCCTTGATCTCCTGCTTGACGCGGATCAGGCCGATTTCCTTGTCGTCGAACACCAGCACAATGATCGGCAGGTTTTCGCGCTGCGCAGTCTGCAATTCGGCGACCGTCATCAGGAACCCGCCGTCGCCGGTGAAAGCGACCACCGGACGGTCGGGAAAAGCCATGCGCGCGGCCAGCGCGCCCGGCACCGCATAGCCCATGGAGGCAAGCCCGTTCGAGGTGAGGAATTCGCGCGGTCCGTAGGATTCCCATTTCTGCACCACCAGCAACCGACTGGCGCCGGCATCGCAGGTGGCGATGGTGTTGCGCGGCAGCATGGCGCGCGCGACTTCCATCGTCCGTTGCGGCGATAGGCCCGTGCTCGGCGTGTTGAGCGCGTCACGCACTTCAATACGGAAATTCTTGGCGGCCTTCTCGCCCCAATTGGTGCCCTCGGGCGCCCATTGCGCCAAGGCCGCCAGCAGCAGCTTCAGGTCGCCGATCATTTCCGGATCGGCCGGTACCAGCGCATCGAGGCTCGGGACCGAGGACAGCGCCAGCACCGGCAGCGTGTAGGGCCACGGCTTCGGCTGCAGTTCGACCGCGTCGAGTCCGACCGTGATGATGAGGTCGGCTTCCATCACCAGCTTGCGCTCGATCAGCCCGCCGATGATGCAGCCGGCGCGCAAGCGGTGATCCTCCGGGATCATGCCCTTGCATTTGGTGGTGGTGAGCACCGGCGCGCCCAGGCGTTCGGCGAATTTGACGAATTCGGCCGAGGCGCCGCACCAGTAGACGCCGAGCCCCGCGATCAGGATCGGCCGCTTCGATTTGCCGAGCATGTCGAGCACCGGCTTGAGATCGGCGCGATCCGGCCCGGACGCAATCCAGTTCGGCATCAGCGGCGGCTCGGCCGCGAAGTCGCCGGCCTCGCGCGTGGTCTCGCTCTGCGGAAATTCGAAATGCACCGGGCCGGGCGGCGTCGCGGTCGCCGTGCGCATGGCGCGGCGCACCTGCTGGCGCACGGTCTTAGCGTCGATGGTGGTGCTCCATTTCACGATCGGCTCGTAGAGCGCGAGCTGGTTGATGCGCTGGCGCAGTCCGGTCTCGTAGGTCGGCCGCGAATAGCTGTCGGTGATCGCGATCAGCGGCGAGCGGTCGAGAAACGCGTGCGCCACGCCATTGACCATATTGGCGGCGCCGGGCCCGCGCGTGGACAGGCAAATGCCCGGGCTGCCGGTGAGGTCGCCCCAGGTCGCCGCCAGCATGGCGCCGGCGACTTCCTGTTTCATCAGCAGAAAACGCATCTGGCGCTGGCGCGCCGCCTCCATCAGTTCGACCGACTCGCCGCCCGGATGCCCGACGATGAAGGGTGTACCGGCGTCCTTGAATGCCGCGGCCAGCACTTCGACGGTGGTGGTCATCGCCAAGTCTCCCGGTTCTGCCGGCGCGCAAGATAGCAGCAAATCATCGCAGGCATTACCATCGTTGGCGAAATTCCGCCTGGGTCAACCAGGCCTGAAATCACGGTCGGCGTGCTCGACGAGTTTCATCCGCGCATCAAGGCGGCGACCGATGTGGTGGTTGCGCCTAGCCGCAAGCTGCCGGTGGCTTGCGCGCGATCGAATGGATAAGATCACTGCTCCGCGCCGGTAGCTCAGCTGGATAGAGCACCAGACTTCGAATCTGGGGGTCAGGGGTTCGAATCCCTTCCGGCGCGCCACTATAGGCTTTGATTGCTACGGGCTTTTTTGTTCGAGTTTGTTCTCGCAGCTCTCTAGTTTGCGATCGGGTTGCAAATTTTGTTCGCGGTGTTCTTGCCATCTTGGTCTTTACCAATGAGGGCGCGACCGAACATAATAATGTTGTCGTTACAAACGCTCTACGCCCGCCACGCTTGATGATAGCTGCCAACGCCACCAAAAATGTAAATACGTCGGAAATCCTCAAACGTGCTCGGATGCCTTGCGCCAATTCTTAGACAAGGTCTGTATAAAATCCGAAATCTGCGGGGAAACCAATGTGCAGAAAAGCATCGTTAGTGAGCCAATAGCGCGGAGGGTTATACAGATATTCGGCACTTGTATTCGAACAGAATAGATCTCCTACTAAATCGTCTCGCACAAAAAATGCATTGCTTCCTCCTATATTTGTGCCAACTAAGGTATAACCTTTCTTGCGGGCTATCTCAGTAATCGCAACAAGGCTCGATCCCATATAGTCGGTAAATTTCCATTTATTATTTGGATCATACACTGGCATCTTTGAAATGGGCGGCGGAAATTTTGCGTTGTATTCAATGCAAATGACTTTTGGATAAGAATTCATCGCCGCCATCAGATAGATGTCATTGCCATCTACGTAGATAGATATGAAGTCTAATTCCTGGTTATCCAGTTCACATTGTACGAAAAGAGAGTTGATATTTTCAGCGGTTACAAAGTCAACCAGCAGTTTCAGGCGGGCATTTTTCAGAAGGGACGCAAACTTATTTTGAATTGCCTCCCGTTGGGTTGGTTCGCCTTCAATCCACCAACCCCGCCACCCTTTATGAATTAAATAAAGGGAATTGCATTCTAATCCATTTGCTACGCCAATCTCGCAGAATCGCCCTTGTTTGATACCCAAACGATCAAATATTTCTTGGATAATGCCGTCCTCATCGCACTGGCTATAAACTTTGAACCCGAATGGCTCAAGCCGTTTACCGTCACGACCGATAGTTTTCAGAATCCCTTCAATTTCACGGCGAGCTAGATAGCCTGAATTCCTTCGTAACTCTGTAAGAATATTATTTATGGCATATGCGATTTCGCGGTCCATGTGCTTTGCCTTTCGTGAGACCGAATGCGAAACACTAGCATCTCGACGTGCAGTTATTCACCGTGCGGTTTGGCCAAAATAATAGTTTAATCGCTTGATCGGCTTGGGCGCTAGATTGTTTCGGTTTGGGAAAATCATGTTTGCTGTCGGTACCCGACCGCAGACTTCGAATCTGCGGATCAGGGGTTCGAATCCCTTCCGGCGAGCCACTATCCCGATTGGATGGAGCCGATTGCGGGTTCGCCGTGCGTGGCGTAGCCGAGTTGGCGGCCCGTCGCTATGTAATGCAGCAGCGGATTTTCTCCGCGCCGCAGCGTCGCGGCCTGGCGTGCGTAAAAGTCCGGATCGAAAGCCGGATTTGGCCAGCGTCCCTCCGAAGCGCCATACATGAGGTAGTGCAGCAGCGGATCGACCTCGTCGGCGGCAACGTCGGGGTAGCTGCGCAAATAGAATTCGTCGTCGAACAGGCCGGTGGCGCGGATGGTTTGTGCATCGCGGCTCATGCCCATGCGAACGCGGCGGATGTTCCTCTCCAAAGTCAGCGCGTGATATGGCGAGCCCAAGATCACCAGGGCCTCGATCACCGGTGTGCCGTGAAATATTCCCCAATTGCGCCAGCGGTTGATGTCGTTCCATTTCCGGCGGCGGCCGCTTTCGGTGAATCGGCTGTCGATGCGGCGATCGCCCAAAAATTTCTGCACCGCCATCAATGGGGCGACCGCATATATTGAAGGAAGAGTCGACATGGCTGAGTCGATTGAAACGCCGATCCGCAGCCAGAGCGGAACTTCCGCCGCTCCGGGTTTCGTGCCGGCAAGCCAGTCGAGTAATGGCGTATTGGCGATGTAGGCGTGGGTGAGCGCCGAGCGGGTGCGCAGCAGGCCGGGCGCGACAAAATAGGCCTGAAACGGAAGATGACCGAGATGGATTGCCCACCAATCCGGCGGCGCGGCGACGAGCGCGCGAGCGATGCGGGGTGCGAGTTTGGCGAGCGGCCGGCGAAACTCGACATCGTCTTCCAGTATCAAAACGCGCCGCTGGCCGCGGGCGAGCGCTTCCAGTGCCACCGCTTGGTGCGAGGCCCACACGCCGCGATCGGTATTCTTGGCACGCTGCGGCCGATAGAAGGTGACCTGACGGCACAGACCAATGGCGTGGAAATACGCGGCGGCACGCGCGGCGCGGGCCGGCTGTTCTATCAGCGAAATGCAATAGGCCGCGTCGACGCCGATCGTGGCCGGTTGCCGCCGGCCGCAACAGAAGTCGCAGGATGGATCGGCCGGAATCGCCTCGAATTGCGGATTCAATGGTCTCGGCGTCCTCAATCATTGCCAGCTTGGCGAAAACGACGGATATTTTCCGATATGCTAGGATCGAATTCGA
Organism: uncultured Alphaproteobacteria bacterium; assembly: GCA_963739825.1. Lineage (GTDB taxonomy): Bacteria > Pseudomonadota > Alphaproteobacteria > Rhizobiales > Xanthobacteraceae > Pseudolabrys. Next base: position 79,305 of record CAVUBU010000001.1, on the reverse strand, counting down.
CAATAAACCAGCCGAGTCGCCCCGACGCCAAACTCATGCAATGGCCACCGCCTATCGTCATGTTCTCGATCGCGTCGTTGCTGGCGCTGTCGCTGCTTGGCGCCGCCGCGCAGGCGCAGGACCCGGCCCGGCGCGGCCGCGCGCTGCTCAAGGAATTCTGCGCGCGCTGCCACGCGATCGGGAAAACCGACAAGAGCCGCGAGCCCGGTGCGCTGCCGTTCCGCATGCTCGGCCGCAGCTACGATCTCGATCGATTTCCGCGGGTGCTAGAGCACGGCATCTCATCCAGCCATCCCGCCATGCCGGAATTCAAGTTCAAGCGACGCGACGCCCGCGCGGTGAGCGCATACTTGCGCTCGATCCAGCAGTAAATCTCAGCGGTCGATTGTGATCTCGTCGGAGAGCGCACGCGAGACGCAGATCATGATGGTATTGGCGCGTTCGTGGTCGGCGAGCACCAAATCGCGGTGATCGGCTTTGCCGGCGAGCAATTTGGTGCGGCAGGTCCCGCAGGTGCCGCTCTCGCACGAACTCGGCACTTCGAGGCCATGGTCGCGCAAGACTTCGAGGATAGTCTTGTCGGCCGGTATCTCGACCACCTCGCCCGAGCGCGCCAGCCTCACCTTGAACGGCTTGTCGGTCGGTTTATGCGTCTCGGCGTCACTGAACGCCTCGAAATAAATCGCAGCCGACGACCAGTGATCGGTCATGTGTCGCACCGCTTCCATCAACGGGCGCGGCCCGCAGCAATACAGATGCTCGCGATTTTTCCGTTCCGCCAGGATCGGCCGCAAATCGAGCGAGCGGGCCGGATCGCCGTGATCGAAATAAATCGTGACCTGGTCCTTGAATTCGGGTGCGCTCAGCTCGTCGAGGAACGCAGTCGTTTCCGGCGAGCGCGTGCAATAGAACAGGCGGAAGCGTTTGCCCTCCTTCCGCAGCTGGCGGATCATGGCCATGATCGGCGTGATGCCGATACCGCCGGCAATGAACAGGAAATCCTGCGCCCGCGGCGGCAGCCGGAAGTCGTTGACCGGCGATGCCACCATCAGCCGGTCGCCGGTCTTTACTTCGTCGATCAGATTGGCGGAGCCGCCGCGGCCATTGCTCTCGCGCTTGACCGCGACCAAATAGCGGTCGCGCTCGGCCGGGTCGTTGCACAGCGAATATTTGCGCAAGGCGCCGTTCGGCACCTGCACCGCGATATGTGCGCCGGCGGAAAATTCCGGCAGCGGCTGGCCACCGGCGTCGCGGAATTCCAGCATATGGATGCCGTCGGCAATCTTGTCGTTACGCGTCACGCGCAGCGGCATCATCTGCAACCGATCAGTCGAGGTCATTGCGGCTCCGGCAAAATCTGGGCATCCCGCCAGACAAGTGGCGGTTTTGCGCCCGGACTGCAAGTGGGCGGCGCCTGCGTCAACGCGCGCCGGTGCTCACCCGCTCGATCGGACTTGACGCCGCCGCCGCCTCCGGCGCCGCTTCCATGACCGCGCCATAGGCGTCGACAAGTCCGGCGCCGAACAGCAAGTCGCGACCCTTGGGCCCGAGATCCTTGGCCGTGGCCAGCAAGATGCCGCGTATTTTGTCGGGGGTGTGGCCGCTTTTGTGCTCGAGCATGAGTGCGACAATGCCGCTTACTTCGGCTGCCGAATAGGACGTGCCGGAGGACACCTCGTAAGCGTTGCCCGGGATCGCCACCAGGATTTGCGCGCCGGGTGCGGCCAGCGCGATATGGCGGCCGCGGTTGGATCGTTCGAACAGCTTGTCGTCGGCATCGGTCGCGGTCACCGCAATCACGTTCGCATCGGCGGCCGGATAGAGCGGAGGCGATTTCGGGCCGGCATTTCCTGCCGCCGCCACCAGCACGATTCCCTTTTTGTGGGCAGCCTCCAAGCCGCGATGGATCGCCGGATCGGCCGGCCCCGCAAAACTCATATTGATGACGCGGGCGCCGTTCGCCGCCGCCCAATCGAGACCCTTAAGAATATTGAAAGTGGTGCCGTCGGCGCCTTCATCGCTCGGATTGAAAGCGCGCACCGCCAGGATGCGCGCGCCCGGGGCGGCGCCCATCAGCTTGCCGTGCGCTGCGATCAGGCCGGCGATGGCAGTGCCGTGCTTGTGCGGCGTCATCTGTTTTCCGATTGCGTCGAACGATTGCGCGACCGCGCCGGTCAATTCGGGATGCCCCACATCCACGCCGGAATCGATTACCGCGATCAGAATATTCTCGCCTTTGGCGATGGCATGCGCCTGCGGCAGATGCAGCTTGGCGAGTTCGTATTGTGCCGGATCGCCTTCGCTTGCGGGTTTTTCACCCGCAGTCATTGCACTTGCCGTCTTGGCCTCATTTTGTTGCAGCGTGAACAGGTAATTCGGCTGTGCCGACGCAATGAGGCGGTCGGCTTCGAGCTGGCGCACCACGGTGGCGACCGAGCGGCGGTCGGGAATCCGCCAAAGGTACATGGTGGTGCCGGACAATTGGAAAGTCTGCAATTCGATGCGGTCAAGCCGGTGGCGGCGCTGCATCGCGTTGATCTGCTGCGCGTTGACCGAATTGGCGACCTCAATCACCACCTCGTCGGGCACCAAGCGGCGCTCGCCGGCCGGCGGCGCATTGCTGGGCGCGCGCCGCGTCGAACGTTGTGTCGAGCGCTCCCTCGAACGCTCCGGCTTGCGCTTGGCAGCCCGCGGCCGGTCGTCGTCGTCATCGTCGATATAGCGTTGCCGGGGCGGGACAAATTCCGAAATCGTCATCAGAATGCCGGGAATCGCGGCGCCCCAACCGCGGCCGCCATGACCGCCGCGATAGCCGCCGTCGCCGTGCGAATGGGAACCCATGGAGGGCCGGCCGCCGTGCATGGGCAATTCGCCGCCCTCAAAGACTCTCTGCGCGAAGGCGCCGTCGGACAGTGCCAAAGTCATCGTCGCGAGCGCGACGAGGCAAAGCAGGACATTTCGATGCTTGCGCATGGCTTGACCCTCGATATCTGTCGATTTGGCTCAACTCAATCGGCCGTGGCGATGAAGCCGACGACCTTGTCCTCCTGCAGTTTCTTGATGATGCGCGCGAGTTCGGCCTTCGGCAATCCGGTCACCGCGACCCGCACCTTGTAGAGACCGCCGGCTGTCGGTCCGGCCGCGACTTGCAGCTTGTTGGCCGCGAGAAACTTGGTGACGTCGTCCTGGGTGGCCTGCGGCGCGAACCGGATGAGCGTGAAGGCGCCGACGCCGGGATCGGTGCTCGGCGCCGACGCGGTCTGATAGCCGCCGGTGCCGTTATCCCTGATCGTGAAGTTGGCGATAAGTCCGGCCTGCAACAGGATGGCGATGGCGGCGGCGCTCGCCGCCCAGGCCAGCGTGCGCGGCGACAGGCTGGCGAAGAATTCCATGATACGGGTGCCAAGATTGAGCGACACCGCCGGCTTGCGCGCCGGCTCGGCGTCGATCTTGGCGAACAACTTTTCCATCGCGCGCCCCGAAGGCGCGCCGAGCGTCTCGTTGAGGAGAATGGTCTCGCCGAGTTCCTCGCGCACCATCGCGTAGCGGCGGGCGAGTTCGGGATCGCTGGCCAGCGCGTCTTCCACGCGCTGCGTGTCGCGACGGCTGAGCGTGCCCGCCGCATGCCACGGCAACAGCGCTTCGATGTCGCTTTGCTCGGGCTCTTTGTTCTTCGTGTTCATGGCCAACCTCGATCAATTCCTTGCTCCTTCAGGAGCTCCGATAATTTCTTGCGCGCGTAGAACATGCGCGTCTTCACCGTCGCTTCCGGGATGCCGACGATTCCCGCAGCCTCTTCCACCGATTTCTCGTGGTAATAGACGAGATCCACGATCTCCCGGTGCTCGGCCGAAAGTCTGCTCAACGCTTGCCGCAACACCGCGGCCTTATCCTTCTTCGCCAGCGCGACCTCCGGATTGTCGGCATGATCCTCAATTTTCTCCGCCGTCTCGTCGTCCAATTCCATGTCCTGCCGCCGCCGCATCGCCGACAGCGCCTTGAAGCGCGCGATGCTCAACATCCAGGTCGAGGCCGCCGAGCGGCCCTCGAATTTTTCCGCCTGCCGCCACACGTCGAGGAACACCTCGCTGATCAGGTCCTCCGCCGTTGCTTCGTTGCGCACCAGGCGCAGCACGAACCGGTACACACGAACATGGTGCCGCGCGAACAGCACCTGCATAGCGAGCCGGTCGCCGCCTGCGATCCTTGCGATCAGAACCTCGTCCGAAGTCGTTTGCATCGGCAGGCTTATCGGCTCGTGAATGGGTCGCTGGCGGCGGCGACGAGGTTCAAGGAAAAGCGAAAAAATTTATGCCCCGCCCGGCCTCTGGGGCCGTTGCCGGCAGTTTCCCCTTTTCCGGCCCGGCACGGCAAGCCAAGCCTGGCCAAAGGGCCGTTTTACAGCACTTTTTGCCTATGAATGGGTGCCGGCGGCGGTCCAGCCGAGCGGCTTTGAACCTTTCCGAGGGCCCCAGCGACCCATGGCCAGGATGTGAATGGCACATCCCTTCAAACAGGAGAGACACCATGTTCCGCAAGCTCATCCTCGCCCTCGGTGCCACCGTTGTGATCGGCGCCGCCGCGCTGTCCCCCACGACCGCGTCCGCTTTTGGCCACGGCGGCCATGGCGGCCACGGTGGCCACTTCGGTCACGGCGGGCATTTCGGTCACTTTGGCCATGGCGGCCACTGGGGCCGCGGGTTCGGCTTCTATGCGCCGACCTTGATCGCCGCCCCGGACTGCTACGTCGTCGACCGCGTGGTCGAGACCCGCTTTGGGCCGCGCCTGCGCAGCTTCACGGTCTGCAACTAAACGAGCCGACCCATGGACTGCCGATAGCCCCGGCTTCGCGTCAGCGGAGCTGGGGTTGTCCTTTTTGGGCGCGGCTTTGCTAAGCTCGCCCGGCCATGATGGCCGGTTTCAAACGCAGCGAGATCAAGACCAGCGGTGCGCGCATCGTGACCGTCACCGGCGGCAGCGGGCCGCCGCTGCTGCTGATGCACGGCAATCCGTTCAACCATTTGTCCTGGCTGAAAGTGGCGCCGACGCTGGCGCGCACGTTCACCGTGATTTGCACCGACCTGCGCGGCTATGGCGATTCCGAAAAGCCGCCCGGCGGCGACGATCATTCCGCCTATTCGTTCCGCGCCATGGCGCAGGACCAACTCGAAGTGATGGCGGCGCTCGGCTACGAGACATTCATGGCGGCCGGTCATGACCGCGGCGCACGCGTGCTGCATCGCATGTGTCTCGATTCTCCGGACAAGGTCGTACGCGCGGCCATCCTCGACATCATCCCGCAGCATTATCTTTACAACAACATCAACAAGAATTGGGCGACGTTTTCCTGGCACTGGTTCTTCAACATTCAGCCCTACGATATGCCCGAACGCATGATGGGCGCCGACCCCGACTGGTTCATCGAAAAGAAGCTGGCGAAAACCAAACAGGGCCTGAGCTTCTTCGACCCGGCGGCGCTCGCCGAATACAAGCGCTGCTTCCGCGATCCCGCCACTATCCACGCCATCTGCGAAGACTATCGCGCGGCGGCGGGGATCGATCTCGAACACGATGCAGCCGATGTCGCCGCCGGCCGCAAAATCGAGTGCCCGGTGCTGTTGCTGTGGGGCGCGACCGGCGGGGTCGGCCGTAACAGCGATCCCTCGCCCGCCGAAATCTGGCAGCGTTATGCGTCCAATATTGTCGGCGCAAAGGCGCTACCGTGCGGACATTATCTATCGGAGGAGGCGCCGGCAGAAACGGCTGCGGCTTTGCTCGAATTTTTTGCAGCCGAGAAAGTTGCTTGAATAGCAGGCCGATCGGCAACGAATCGAGCATCCGCTTTGGGTGCCATTTTGCTTGACTTATAGCCCGCCGGGCAGAACTGTTGGGCAAGCCCCGGCGCCAGACCGGGGCAGGTTTTGCGGTTCTAGGGAGCTTTGCAACGATGACCTCGGCGCAGCCCGGCGACGCGTTCGCCATCGTTGCGGATAACGCCAGCAAGCTTTTTCTCGACGGAACCGTCGTCGCCTTCTATCAGCTCACGCTTGCGGTCCGCAGCCAGGAAATCCTCTGCGTCGTCGGCCCCAGCGGCTGCGGCAAGACGACGCTGTTGCGCTGCATCGCCGGACTGACCGATATCAGCGACGGCAAGCTCCTGGTCGCGGGCAAGCCGGTGAACGGCGCGCCCGAGGGCGTGGCCACGGTTTTCCAGCATTTCGGCCTGCTGCCCTGGAAGACGGTTTACGACAACGCCGCCTTCGGCCTGGCGATGGCCCGCGCGCCGGCCGCGCGCATCAAGGAGCGGGTCGCGCATTATCTCGATCTGGTCGGGCTCACCGGCTTTGAAAAACACTATCCCTATCAACTCTCCGGCGGCATGCAGCAGCGCGTCGGGCTGGTGCGGGCGCTCGCAATCAACCCGTCGATCCTGCTGATGGACGAACCCTTCGCCGCGCTCGACGCGCAGACGCGCGAAGTGCTGCAAGAAGAGCTGCTGCATTTGATGGAGCGGCCGGACGAACGCAAGACCATGGTGTTCATCACGCATTCGATCGACGAAGCCATCCTGCTCGGCGACCGGGTGGCCGTGATGACCGCGCGCCCGGGCCGTATCAAGGAAGTCATCGACATGCCGTTCGCCCGTCCGCGCGACGTCGAGGTGGTGCGCGCCGATCCGCGCTTTGCCGAGCTGCGCGCGCATATCTGGCATCAACTCCATACCGTTCGCCCGCAGCGGACGGCGGCGGCGGAGGTCGCGCGGGCATGACGGTGCAAGCGGACAATCGCAGCGTGCCGGCTATCGCCGTGAACAGCGAAAGCGACGATCGTCTGCGCGCGCAGAAAATCTCGGTCGGCCGCCGGCGCCGGCAGTTCATGCTGAACGTGGCGATCCGCATCGTGTCGCTATTTGTCGTGCTGCTGATCTGGCAGATCTTCGGCGCGCGCGTCGATCAGTCGTTGTTCACGACGCCGATCGACATTGCGGAAGCCGCGGTCGAAATGGTGGGTAGCGGGGAACTGTGGGCCTATCTCGCGCCCAGCCTGGTCGTGCTGGCCATCGGCCTGTCGCTCGCGGCCATGATCGGCGTGCTGATCGGCCTGGTGCTGGCGCGGTTCTGGATGCTCGACGTCGCGTTCGGCGTCTACATCACGTTTCTCTATTCGATTCCCAGCGTCGCGCTGGTGCCGCTGATCGTGTTGTGGGCCGGTTTCGCCACCACCTCCAAGGTCATCATCCTGTTTCTGTTCGCCTTCTTCCCCATGGTTATCAACACCTATCAAGGCGTGAAGAACGTCGATCCCAAACTGATCGAGGTAGGCCGCTCGTTCCGTTGTTCGGAACGCCAGCTGTGGGCCAACATCGTGCTGCCCAGCGCGCTGCCGTTCATCGTCACCGGGTTGCGGCTGGCGGTTGGGCGCGGGCTGATCGGCATGGTGCTGGCCGACCTCTACACCGCCATTTCCGGCATCGGCTATCTGATCGTGCGTACCGCCAGCACCTACGAGGTCAACAAGATGTTCGTGCCGATCGTGACGCTCGGGCTCCTGGGTGTTACGCTTACCGCCTGCGTGCGTTTTGTCGAAGTGCGCGTGGCGCCGTGGACGGCCGCGGGCAAGGATTGATTGGGCAAGCCGTCCCAGCGAAGCCGGGACCGACGACAAAAAAAGTGAAGGTGGAAACAAGAGGGAGGATTTCGTCATGCTTAAGAATTCTTGCTGCGGCCGCGGCATCGGCTTGGCCGTGCTGGCGGGTTGCCTGCTGATCGGCGATGCCGCTTTGCAAACGGCGTCGGCGGCATGCACCACCATGCGCAAGATCAATATCGGCGTGTCGGTGGCGCCGCCCAACGTCGTGCACACGTCGCCATACGTCGCCAAGGAGCTCGGCTATTTCGACAAGCGCTGCATCGACGCCGAAATCATCCAATTCGAAGGCGGCTCATCGCCGGCGGCGAAAGCGGCGGCCGCGCAAGGCACCGCGCTGGTCTCGGTGACGCCGATCGCCATCGGCCACGGCGTCAAAGTGCAGCAGATTTGGGGCATGGGGCTGCGGCTGCCGCAGTCCTACGTGGTTTCGCCCGATATCAAAACCGCCAAGGATCTCAAGGGCAAGAAGCTCAGCGCGGTCGGCGGCGGCGTCGGCGGCTTCAACTGGCTGATGGGGCGCCAGGTGCTCGTATCCGCCGGGCTTACTGTCGACGACGTGCAGTTCATCGCCGGCGCCACCGCCGGACGCGTGCCGGGTCTGCTGTCCGGCCAGATCGACGGAGTGTCGCTGCATCCGGAGAGCGTTTTTCTCGCGCAAAAGAAAAATCCAAAATTGCACGTGCTCGTGCAGCTTTCCGACCTGCTGCCGAATTACTTCTACAACGCCTACGGCGCCCAGATCGACTGGATCAAGCGCGATCACGCTCTCATGGTCGATACCGTCGCCGCCATGATCGAGGCCAATCGCACCATGTATAACGACGAGGCCAAGGTCGTGCCGATCATGATGAAGGCAACCGGCCGGCCGAAAGACGCCGTCGAATATGCCTGGAAGGTGCTGACCGATCATTGCGTTTGGTCGGTAAACGAGGGCTTCGACGCCAAACGTACGCAGTGGACCATCGATGACGACGTCAAGAACGGCTACATCAAGGCCGACCAGAAGCCGGCCGTTGAACGCGTCTTCAACCAGTCGATCGCCAGCGAGGCGGTGAAGTCGCTCGGCGGCCCCGTCAAAATCGGCAAATGTTTTGAATGAATGTGCGAACGGCGCGGCACCAAAAGCCGCGCCGTTTTTCTCAACCTTGTCCTGAGGTACTTCCATGAACGTCCAGACGCGCCAGCCGCTCGGCCCGCAGCCGTGGGAAGTCGTGCGCAGCAAGCTCGACCAGTCGCTGCCCTTCGCCAATATGCGAGGCACGCCCTATTACCGCGACGCGGTCTACGAGCAGTTCTCCGCCAAGGAATATGAGCGCCGCTATGCCGCGCTGCGCGCCAAGATGAAGGAGGCGAAGCTCGACTGCGTGATCGCCGCCGGCGGTCCCAGCCACTGGAGCTTCGGGGCCGGCATGCTCTGGCTGACCGGGCACGTGGAATGGCATGCGCTCGCCTGCTACGTGCTGGTGCCGCTCGATGGCGAGCCGACCATGATCTACTCGATGGGCGGCACCCACGCCGAAGCGGTGCGCCGCATCGTCGAGGTTGCGGTCAAGGACGTGCGCCACAGCCGTAACGGCCGCTATGCCGACGTGATGGTCGAGCGTCTTAAGGAGCTAAAGCTCGAGCGCGGGCGTATCGGCTTAATGGAGATCGACCCGCGCCACGAAGACTACCTGCCGGTCAACCAGTACAATACGCTGCGTGCCGGGCTGCCCGATGCCGAACTGGTGTTCACCAAGGGCTTCCTGCACGACCTTGTCGTCATCCACAGTGCCGAAGAGCTCGCCTGCGTGCGCAAGGCCGGCCTGCTGTGCCAGCGCGCCATGGAAGCGATGATCGCGCGCGCCAAGCCCGGCGTGAAGGAATATGAATTGAAGGCGGCGGCGGCTTCCGCCATCCTCGACGGCGGCGGCGACATCGATTTCCTCATCATCGGCTCGACGCCGATGGCCAACCCGGCGATGATCTTCGGCAATCCGCGTCCCTCGCAGCGCGTGCTGCAGAAGGGCGACATCGTCAACATGGAATTGGCGGCCGGCTATCGCGGCTACACCGCGCAGATTGGCTCGCCGATCTGCCTCGGGCAGCCGACCGATATGGTGCGCAAGTTCTGGGAGGAGATCACGCTGCCCGGCTACAAGAAAATTGTCGCGGAGATTGCGCCGGGCAAGCCGGCCGAAGCCATGCGCACCGCCAGCCGTTTTTTCCGCGATCACGGGGTGCAGTCGCGCCCGACCCAGTGCCACGGCATCGATCTGGTCACCGACAACCCGCATGTTGCGGCCGAGCACGTCCGCGGCGTCGAGGGTGATATGGTACTCAAGCCCGGCATGGTGATCATGGCCGAGCCCAATCCGATCACCGCCGACGGCATGTTCGGCATCTTCCTCGGTCACACTTTCATTGTTAATGAAAGCGGCCACGAGGTGGTCGACGCCTTTCCACTTGAGATTGCAGTGGCGGGGTAACGCCGGGATACCTGTCGGGCCGGCTGCCACGGTAGGGCAAGTCCCTTGCGACCGACCGGCGGTAATCCACTCGCGCCGCTTGAGGAGTTCTGCTAGGGGGTCGCATAGCGCGCCGTCGGGGCGCGCAGCGTCGCGGGTCATTGAGCCGGGACCCGCGCGCTAATGCGGAGGAAGAATGCTCAATCTGCTGCGCGCGGGGGCGCGATTTTTCCAGAACCATATCGGCTGGAATCGGATCGGCGTGTTCCTCAGCCTGGCCATCATCGCCGTGGCGGTGGTGGTGCTGGTCCATATGCTGCACGACATCAATGTCGATGAGGTCATTGCCGCGCTGAAGGCGATCCAGCCCCGCCATATCGCTGCCGCCGCCGCCTTCGTTGCCGGCGGCTATTTTACGCTCACCTTCTACGACTGGTTTGCGCTGCGCACGATCGGGCGCCGGGAAATCCCCTATCGGATCGCGGCGCTATCCGGATTTACCAGCTATTCGATCGGCCACAATATCGGCGCTACCGTGTTCACCGGCGGCGCGGTGCGCTACCGCATCTATTCGGCCTACGGACTCGATGCCATCGAGGTGGCGAAAATCTGTTTCATTGCCGGCCTGACGTTCTGGCTCGGCAATGCCACCGTGTTGGGTCTCGGCATCTTCCATTCGCCGCAGGCCGCGGGCTGGATCGATCAACTGCCGGATTGGGCCAACCGCTGCATCGCTGGTGCGATGTTGCTGATACTCGGCAGCTATCTCGGCTGGGTGTGGAGCTCGCCGCGCGAAATCGGACGCGGCGAATGGAAAGTGAATTTGCCGAACGGGCCGTCCACCTTGCTGCAAATCTGCATCGGCATTTTCGACCTCGGCTGTTGCGCGCTCGCCATGTATATGCTGCTGCCGGATGAGCCGAATATCGGTTTCGTGACGCTGGCGGTGGTGTTTGTGTCGGCGACGCTGCTCGGGTTTGCCAGCCATGCACCCGGCGGCCTCGGCGTGTTCGACGCCGCCATGCTGGTGGCACTGTGGCAATTCGACAAGGAAGATGTGTTGGCGGGACTGCTATTGTTCCGGCTGCTTTATTATCTTGCGCCGTTCGTCATTGCGTTGATCATCCTGGGTGCGCGCGAAATCTGGCTGAATTTGCGGGGAACGCGTGCCAAACCCGCATTGCACCCGGTAACCAGCGCGGCCGCGCCCATCCGCAGCGAGATCGAAGCCGAGAAAACCAGCGCCGAATAACCATGGCGAGCGAAGACAATAGCGCAAACCTATCGCGCGGGGCGGATTGGCCGAGCCGCCTGCGCGCGGCGTGGCTTGCCTTGCTCGGCCAACTCGGCGCGGACGCCAATAGCGGGCAGTTGACGCCGATAAACGACCGCACCCCCTCGCATCCGCAAACCCTGCTGATCGAGTCGCTGATCGGCGGATTGCCTGGACCGGCGATCGTGCTTGACCGCGACGGCCGCGTCATCGCCTTCAACGCGGCGGCGTCGGCAATCGCGCCGTCGCTGCGCCGTGGCGAACCGGCTTTGATCACTTTGCGCATGCCGGAACTGGTCGAGGCGATCCGGCGCGCCAGCGCCCACCGCACGCAGCAACGGGTGGAATTCTTCGAGCGCGTGCCGCTCGACCGCTGGTTCGAAGCTTTCGTGACGCCGGTCCGGCTGGCGGACGTCGATGCTGGGCACTCCAACATATTGTTGATGACGTTTAACGACCTCACCCCGCTGCGCCGGGTCGAGGAGATGCGCGCCGATTTCATCGCCAATGCCAGCCACGAGCTGCGTACGCCGCTCGCGGCCTTGCTGGGTTTTATCGAGACTTTGCAGGGGACCGCCAAGGACGACCCGGCCGCGCGCACCAAATTCTTGAGCATCATGCAGGGGCAGGCTACCCGCATGGCCCGCCTGATCGACGACCTGCTCTCGCTGTCGCGCATCGAGCTCAATGCGCATCTGCAGCCGAATACCCCGCTCAATCTGGCGCCGATCGTGCGGCAGGTGGCGGACGGCCTGCAGACGTTGGCCCGCGACCGCGACGTCGTGATCAAGGTGACGGCGCCCCCAGATGCTCTGACGGTGCTCGGCGACCGCGACGAATTGATCCGCGCGCTCGAAAACCTGGTGGAGAACGCGCTCAAATACGGCGCTGCCGGCAAGCGGGTGGATATCACGCTCAACCGCGGCCAGACCCGCTTCGGTGCGCCGGAAGTGCGTTTGGCGGTGCGCGACTACGGTCCGGGCATAGCGCCAGAGCATTTGCCGCGGCTGACCGAGCGTTTTTACCGGGTCGACGTGGCCGATAGCCGTGCGCAAGGGGGCACCGGCTTGGGCCTGGCGCTGGTCAAGCACGTGCTCAACCGGCACGGCGGCCGCTTGAGTATCGAGAGCACGCCGGGCGAGGGCGCCACCTTCATCATGCATCTGCCGCTACGCACCAGCAAATCTCAGCAGGCGAATGAATTGCCAGTAAAATCAATAAGTTAAATTGTCATGTGAATGTCACCAAACGTTTATAGAACGGTGACATGCGGCGCCTAAGGCTGAACTCGACTTCGGAAAATCTCGCAGCAATACGAACAAAAAATTCGGTCCGAAGCTCAGTCTTGGAGCGCGTTTTTAAAGCAACAGCGGCTGCCCGAACCAAGGGCACGAAGGTTGAGCCTGCGGGTGCCGAGCCCGGCGCATGCCTTTGGCCGCCAACATGGAGAGACCCCGTGAAACACTGGACGACAAGGTCCACAATTTGGGCAGCCGCCGGTTTCATCGCCGCCGCTGCTTATGTTCCGGCTCAGGCCGCCGACATTTCCGGCGCCGGCGCCACCTTCCCCTATCCGATCTACGCCAAATGGGCCGATGCCTACAAAAAGGAATCCGGCAACGGTTTGAATTACCAGTCGATCGGTTCCGGCGGCGGCATCAAGCAGATCAAGGCCAAGACCGTCACCTTCGGCGCCAGTGATGCGCCGCTCTCGGGCAAGGACCTGGATGAGATCGGTCTTGCGCAGTTTCCGATGGTCATGGGCGGCATCGTGCCGGTCGTAAACCTGGAAGGCATCAAGCCGGGCGAACTCACCATCGACGGCCCGACCCTCGCCAAGCTGTTCCTCGGCGAAGTCAAAATGTGGGACGACGCCGCGCTCAAGAAGCTCAATCCGAACGCCAAGCTGCCGCATCAGGCGATCGCCGTCGTGCATCGTTCGGACGGTTCCGGCACCACCTTCAACTTCACCTACTATCTGGAAGACGTAAGCGGCGACTGGAAGTCGAAGGTCGGTCATTCGACCTCGGTGCAGTGGCCGGTCGGCATCGGCGCCAAGGGTAACGAAGGCGTCGCCAACAACGTCGGCAACACCAAGGGCTCCGTCGGCTATGTCGAATACGCCTATGCCCTGCAAAACAAGCTGACCTACACCAAGATGGTCAACAAGGCCGGCAAGACCGTGGCGCCGACTTCGGAAGCATTCCAGGCCGCTGCCGCGAATGCCAACTGGAATTCGAAGCCCGGCTATGGCGTCATCCTCGCCAACCAGCCCGGCGACCAGTCCTGGCCGATGACTGCGGCGACATGGATCCTGGTCTACAAGCATCCGTCCGATTCGGCTGCGACCGGCGAAGCCCTGAAGTTCTTCGACTGGGCTTATCACCACGGCGGCAAGATGGCGGAAACCCTCGACTATGTGCCAATGCCCGCCAGCGTGGTGAAGGACGTTGAGCAATACTGGAAGAACGAGGTCAAGGACGCCGGCGGCAAGCCCGTCTATGCGGCCTCCATGTGATCTTCCGAGCCCACGAAAGGGCGCCGTGAACCGGCGCCCTTTCTTTGTCCACCGCCGCTCACAGGGCGGCTTGTGTTGCGGCCAGCGGGCCGCTTGAGTGGTCCTCCTCAGCGGTGTAACGCGCCACAGGGAGGACCGGATGCAACCCGCCAGGAGGCGATCCGTGGCAGATGTTGCGTTGCAAGGTGCGGCCCTGTCGGTCACCGAACAAGTCGATCGGGCAAAAGTGCTCGGGCGTCTGCAGATCGGCGACGCGGTGTTCCGCCATCTCACCCGCGCCGCCGCGATCACGGTTTTGATCATTCTCGGCGGCATCATCGTTTCGTTGGTCCACGGTTCTTGGCCGGCGTTGCGCGCCTACGGCGTGCCGTTCCTCTACCAAGAGGTATGGAACCCGGTGACCGAGAAATTCGGCGCCATCGCGCCGATCTACGGCACCATCGTCACCTCGTTGATCGCCATGCTGATTGCCGTGCCGGTTGGCTTGTTCATCGCACTGTTTCTCACCGAACTCTGCCCGATGTGGCTGCGCCGCCCGATCGGCATCGCCATCGAATTGCTCGCCGGCATTCCCAGCATCATCTACGGCATCTGGGGCCTGTTCGTGTTCGCGCCGTTTCTGCAGCAATACGTGCAGCCGTTCCTGATCGCGGTTTTCGGCAATATCCCCGTGCTGTCCACGATGTTCGAGGGCCCGCCCTACGGCATCGGCATCCTGACCGCCGGCCTGATCCTCGCCATCATGGTGCTGCCCTTCGTCACCGCCATCTCGCGCGACGTGTTCGAAGCGGTGCCACCGGTGCTCAAGGAAGCCGCCTACGGCGTCGGCTGCACCACCTGGGAGGTCGCGCGCTACGTGGTGCTGCCGTTCGCGCGCGTGGGGGTCATCGGCGGCGTCATGCTCGGCTTAGGCCGCGCGCTCGGCGAAACCATGGCGGTCACCTTCGTGATCGGCAATGCGCATCGCATCTCCGGCTCAATATTGGCGCCCGGCACTACCATTTCCGCCACCATCGCCAACGAATTCACCGAGGCGGTCGGCGACCTCTACACGTCGTCGCTGATCGCGCTCGGCCTCATCTTGTTCGTGATCACGTTCGTCGTGCTCGCTATCGCGCGTCTGTTGTTGATGCGCATTAACGCCAAGGTCGGAGCATGAGCATAAACTCGCTGGTCACTCCGCTCTATGCGCGCCGGCGCCGCCGCAACGGCATCACGATGGGGCTGGCCTATGCCGCTACGGCATTCGGCTTGAGCTGGCTGGTGCTCATTCTTATCGTGCTGTTTTGGAAAGGCTTCAGCGGGCTGTCGCTTGCGGTGTTCACCGAAATGACGCCGCCGCCCGGCTCGGCCGGCGGGCTGCTCAATCCGATCATGGGCAGCCTGGTCATGACCGCGATCGCGGTCTCGATCGGCACGCCGCTCGGTATGCTCGCCGGCACCTACATGGCCGAATACGGCCGCTACGATAAGCTGACCATGGTGGTGCGTTTCATCAATGACATTCTCTTGAGCGCGCCTTCGATCGTGATTGGCCTGTTCGTCTACGAGGTCATGGTCGCCCAGATGGGTCACTTCTCCGGCTGGGCCGGCGCCGTCTCGTTGGCGGTGATCGTGGTGCCGGTGGTGGTGCGCACCACCGAAGACATGCTCACATTGGTGCCAGATACGTTGCGCGAGGCGGCCGCCTCGATCGGCCTGCCGCGCTCGCTTATGATCCAGAAGGTCGCCTATCGCGCCGCGCGCGCCGGCATGATCACTGGCGTGCTGCTGGCGGTCGCGCGCATTTCCGGTGAAACGGCGCCGCTGCTGTTCACCGCGCTCAACAACCAGTTCTGGAGCCTCAATCTCAATGCTCCGGTTTCCAGCCTGCCGGTGGTTATTTTCCAATTCGCGCTTAGTCCCTATCGTGACTGGCAGCAACTGGCCTGGACCGGCGCGCTGATCATCACTTTGGCGGTGCTTGCGCTCAGCATCATCGCCCGCTTCCTGTCGGCACAGAGAAAATCATCATGAGCGTAGCATCGTTCACGGTACCAACCGTCACCCACGCGGCGACCAGCGCCGACGGTTTGTTGGAGAAGGTTTCGATCCGCAACCTGGATTTCTTTTACGGCGATAACCGCGCGCTGAAAAATATCAATTGCTCGCTCTACCAGGGAAAGGTGACCGCTTTCATCGGCCCGTCCGGCTGCGGCAAGTCCACGCTGCTGCGCGTCCTCAACCGGATGTACGATCTTTATCCCAACCAGCGCGCAACCGGCGACGTGAAGCTCGACGACCAGAATATACTGGCGCCGTCGCAGGATCTTAATTTGCTGCGCGCCAAGGTCGGCATGGTGTTCCAGAAGCCGACGCCGTTCCCGATGACGATTTTCGAAAATATTGCCTTCGGGATCAGGCTGTATGAGCGGCTGCCGAAATCCGACCTGGAGAACCGCGTGCAGCAGGCGCTGCAACGCGCCGCCTTGTGGGATGAGGTTAAGGATAAGCTCAACGCCAACGGGCTCTCGCTCTCCGGCGGCCAGCAGCAGCGGCTTTGTATCGCCCGCACCGTCGCGGTGCGACCGGAGGTGATTCTGTTCGACGAGCCGTGCTCGGCGCTTGACCCGATCTCTACCGCCAAGATCGAGGAGTTGATCGACGAACTCAAGGACGACTACACGATCGCTATCGTGACCCATAACATGCAGCAAGCCGCACGCGTATCAGACTTCACTGCCTTCATGTATCTCGGCGAGTTGCTCGAATACGGCGAAACGACTCGCATGTTTACGACACCTAACGATCGCCGTACTCAGGACTATATAACCGGTCGCTTTGGCTAGCCGCATGATCCCGAAAAATGGGAACCGGTTTTCGGAAAAGATCATGCGCACTCAAATGAACGGCGACTGAAGGACAACAACAATGAACGATCTGCACACGACCAAGGCCTTCGACACCGATCTGCAGGACCTCGCGCGCATGGTGGCCGAGATGGGCGGGCTCGCCGAAAAGCTGGTCGCCGATTCCGTCGACGCACTGGCAAAACGCGACAGCGCGCTTGCCCAGCGCATCACCCAGGCGGACGCCAATATCGACGCCTTGCAGCGCGAGATCGAGGAAAAAGCAATCAACACCATCGCCCGCCGCCAGCCGATGGCGGTCGACCTGCGCGAGATTGTCGGCGCCTTGCGGCTCGCCAACGACCTGGAGCGCATCGGCGACCTCGCCAAGAACATCGCCAAGCGCGTGATCGCGCTTAACGGCGAATTCCCGCCGCCCAAGTTGATCCGCGGCGTCGAACACATGGCCGACCTGGTGCTCCACCAGATGAAAGCGGTGCTCGATGCCTATGCCCGGCGCGACGTCAGCAAGGCGATGGCAGTGTGGCGCGGCGACGAGGAAATCGACGCGGTCTGCACCTCGGTGTTCCGCGAACTGCTGACCTATATGATGGAAGACCCGCGCAATATCACTTTCTGCATACATCTTCTGTTCTGCGCCAAGAACATCGAGCGCATGGGCGACCATGCCACCAACATTGCCGAAACGGTGCACTACGTCATCGAAGGCCATCCGATCGCCGATCAGCGGCCGAAAGGCGACACCACCACGCTTGCCGCCCTGCGCACGGCCGGTGATAGGTAACGGGCATCTGCATGAGCGCGCGCATCCTGATCGTGGAGGACGAAGAGCCGCTCACCATGCTGCTCCGCTACAACCTTGAGGCCGAGGGCTACGAGGTTGAGACTTCCGCGCGCGGCGACGAAGCGGATACCCGCCTCAAGGAGAGCAGCCCGGACCTGGTGGTGCTCGATTGGATGCTGCCGGGGCTGTCCGGCATCGAATTGTGCCGCCGGCTGCGCGCGCGACCGGAAACCCGCCAATTGCCGATCATCATGCTCACCGCCCGCGGCGAGGAAAGCGAAAAGGTGCGGGGCTTAGCCACCGGCGCCGACGATTACATCGTCAAGCCGTTCTCGGTGCCGGAACTGCTGGCGCGCGTGCGCGCGCTGTTGCGCCGCGCCAACCCGGAGCGGGTCGCGCTGGTGCTCAACATCGGCGACATCGAACTCGACCGCGAAAAGAAGCGCGTGTCGCGCAACGGCCGCCCGATCGACCTCGGGCCGACCGAATACCGCCTGCTGGAGTTCCTGATGGAGCGCCCGGGCCGGGTGTTCTCGCGCGAACAACTGCTCGACGGTGTCTGGGGCAGCGATATCTACATCGACGAGCGTACCGTCGACGTCCATGTCGGGCGACTGCGGAAGGCGATCAATCGCGGCCATTTGGCCGATCCGATCCGCACCGTGCGCGGCGCCGGCTATGCGCTCGACGACCGCTTCGGGCGGGCGGGCTGACTTCAGCAAGTCGCCATCTTGTCATGCGCGGGCTTGACCCGCGCATCCTTGACGAGCTTCGCCGCCGACAGATTAGCGAAAGTCAGCCCAGGCCGGCCCGTGTCATGGATTGCCGGGTTAAACCCGGCAATGACCGGCGGAGAGGTCGCGCTCGGCAGAGGCATCAGCTCCGGAAGGACCGCTTGTCGCGCCGGCGGTCGGTCATCGGCTGGTAGGCGACGCGCGAATGATAGGCGCAGTACGGCGTCTCGTTCACATTTTCGCCGCCGCAAAAGAAGAATTCCGCGCTGCCCGGATCGCCGATCGGCCAGCGGCAGGTCTTTTCGGTCAATTGCAACAGGGTTTTGCGCTGTTCGAGCGGGATTTCGATCAGTTCCGGCTCGGGCTCGGCCTCGTAGTCGTAGGCGAGCGCTGTATTGCCCCGCATCGACGCCCGCGGGATGCGCATCATGCCGGAGGAACGCGCCTTGCGCGGCCTTGGGCTGGACGAGGAGGGGCTCTTGGCGCGGCCGGAGAGGCCGAGGCGGTGGACCTTGCCAATCACAGCATTGCGGGTAATGCCGCCGAGCTCGGCTGCGATTTGGCTGGCGGACAACCCGTCCGCCCATAATTTTTTCAGGAGTTCGACCCTTTCGTCGGTCCAGCTCATCGGGTTTTCTCCTAGGCGTTCAAAGCCTTGGGTGGAATCCAACCTCGTCGCCTGACGCCGTTTCAGGCGCCCGACCCGTACGCTTCAGAAATGAACTAGAAATCGCCTCGCAGCACGAGATGTCGTACTAGCTGTCCGAAAGGCTACTATAGCCGGTAAGTCTCGCGCAAGCGTTTGTAACCCCCAGATCGCAGCTACCAACAGGTTTTCCTTTAGAATCGGGACTTGCGGCGATATTGAGTCCGCAACCGGGGTGGTGGAGCCGCGTGTTGACAGGGCAAGGGCCTGCAATAGAATAAAAAAAGTGCCGCCCGGCGAGGCGGCACATTTCTTTTCGGCGCGCGCATGATCCCGAAAAGTGTCACCGGAATTCTGTAGAGATCATGCGCCAACGACAGCGCATGGTCCCGAAAAGTGGGCACCGGTTTTCGGCAAAGGCCATGCGCCAACGACAACGTTCGATGGATCAAACAGGCCGTGAGCTCGCATCTATTGCCAACCTATGCGCGCGTCGACCTCGCTTTCGAGCGGGGCGAGGGCGCGTGGCTGTTCACGGCGGACGGCGAGCGCTATCTCGATTTCACCTGCGGCGTCGCCGTTAATGCTCTTGGACATGCCCATCCTCGGCTGGTGAATGCCATCGAGCAGCAGGCGAGGAAGGTCTGGCACGTCTCGAACCTCTACCGTATCCCGGAAGGCGAGCGGCTGGCCGACCGGCTGTGCGGATTGAGTTTTGCCGACACGGTCTTTTTCCAGAATTCCGGCGCCGAGGCGATCGAATGCGCGATCAAGATGGCGCGCCACTATCAATTCACCTGTGGCAAGCCCGAGCGCTTCCGCATCATCACCTTCGAGGGCGCCTTCCACGGCCGCACGCTGGCCGCGATCGCCGCCACCGGGAACAAGAAATATCTCGAAGGTTTCGGGCCGCCGGTCGAAGGTTTCGACCAGGTGCCGTTCGCCGATCTGGAGGCGACCAAAAAGGCGATCGGCCCGGCCACGGCCGCCATCCTGATCGAGCCGATTATGGGTGAGGGCGGCGTGCGCGTGGTGCCGCACAATTTCCTGAAGGCCTTGCGCAAGCTGTGCGACGACCACGGCCTGCTGCTGATATTCGACGAGGTGCAGACCGGCGTCGGGCGCACCGGCGACCTGTTCGCCTATGAGCACACCGGCGTCACGCCCGACATCATGGCGCTGGCCAAGGCGCTCGGCGGCGGCTTTCCGGTCGGCGCCTGCCTGGCGACGGCGGAAGCGTCCAAGGGCATGACCGCCGGCACCCACGGCTCGACCTTCGGCGGCAATCCGCTGGCGATGGCCATCGGCAACGCGGTGCTCGACGTGATCACCGCGGACGGCTTTCTCGATCGGCTGCGCAAGAATTCTCTACTGCTCAAGCAGCGGCTGGCCGAGCTCAAGGATCGCCACGCTGCGGTGATCGCCGAAGTGCGCGGCGAAGGCCTGCTGATCGGCTTGCGCATGGTGCCGCCGGCCTCCGAGATGGTCGACGAATTGCGCAACGAGAAGATGATCACGGTCGCCGCCGGCGACAATGTGGTGCGGTTGCTGCCGCCGCTGATCATCGGCGAAAACGAGATCGCGGAGGCCTGCGCGCGCATCGACCGCGCCTGTACGCGGTTGGCAAAGGCGCATCCGCGGCCGGCCAAGCAGGAGGCGGCGCCATGACCGGAAACGGCGTGCGGCACTTCCTCGATCTCATCGATGTCGCCAAACCGGTGCTGGCCGGACTGATCGAGGAAAGCCGCGCCATGAAGGCCGCGCGCGCGCGCGGGACCATCACGAAGCCGCTTGCCGGCAAGACGCTGGCGATGATCTTCGATAAGCCGTCGACGCGCACGCGCGTGTCGTTCGACGTCGCCATGCGCCAGCTCGGCGGCGAGGCGATTACGCTGACCGCGCAGGAAATGCAGCTCGGCCGCGGCGAGACGCTGGCCGACACCGCGCGCGTGCTCTCGCGCTTCGTCGACGCCATCATGATCCGCATCCTCGATCACGAGGCGGTGGCCGAGCTCGCGCGCCACGCCACCGTGCCGGTGATCAACGGGCTGACCCGCCGCTCGCATCCCTGTCAGGTGCTGGCCGATGTCATGACGTTCGAGGAAAAGAAAGGCCCGATCCGCGGCCGCACGGTGGCCTGGAGCGGCGATGCCAATAATGTGCTGGCGTCCTGGATGCATGCGGCCGAGCGCTTCGAGTTCGAACTGCGGGTGGCGACGCCGGCTGAATTGCGCCCCAAGAAATGGCTGATGGACTGGGTGAAATCGTCGGACGCCGCGATCAAGATCGGCGACGACCCGGAAGCCGCCGTGAAAGACGCCGACTGCGTTGTCACCGACACCTGGGTGTCGATGGGCGACCGCGACGGCAAGCATCGCCACAATGTGCTCAAGCGCTATCAGGTCAACGCCCGCTTGATGTCCAAAGCCAAGCCCGAGGCGCTGTTCATGCACTGCCTGCCGGCCCATCGCGGCGAAGAGGTCACCGATGAGGTGATGGACGGGCCGCAGTCGGTGGTGTTCGACGAGGCGGAAAACCGGCTGCACGCCCAGAAGGGCCTGCTGGCCTGGTGCCTGCACGCGGACGGCTAGTTGTCGTCATTCCGGGGCATTCGCGCAGGTCTTCGGCGCGACCGCAGCCGGGCTCCCTCTCCCCATTGGGGAGAGGGTTGGGGTGAGGGGGTTCCTGACTCTCGGTAGGCCCTAACCCCTCACCCGGATCGCTTCGCGATCCGACCTCTCCCTATGGGAGAGGTGAAACGAGCCCGGGGCGGCGGTCACATTTTTGGCCTCGCATTCGCAGCCAATAAAACTACATAACACCCATGACCGACCCCGCCATGAATAATCCCCGTATCGAGATTCCCACACGCGCTCCCTCGGCCAACTCGGCCGACGACACCGTGATGCCGTTCGAAGTGGCTGCGCTCGATTTGCGCGGCCGCGTGGTGCGCCTCGGCCCGGCGGTGGATCAGATTCTGGCGCGCCATGCCTATCCGACGCCGGTGGCCAAGCTCGTGGGCGAGGCGGTGGTGCTCACCGCCATGCTCGGCTCGGCCTTGAAGATCGACGGCCGCTTTATATTGCAGACACAGACCGACGGTCCGGTGCGTATGCTGGTGGTCGACTTCACCGCGCCCGACAAAGTGCGCGCCTGCGCGCGCTTCGACAAGGATCGCGTCGCCGCGGCGATCGCCGCCGGCAAGGCGGATGGTGGGGCACTGCTCGGCAAAGGCCATCTGGCGATGACCATCGACCAGGGCGCCGACATGAACCGCTACCAGGGGCTGGTCGCGCTCGAAGGTGGCTCGCTGGAAGACGCCGCGCACGAATATTTCCATCGCTCCGAGCAGATCCCGACGCGGGTGCGGCTGGCGGTGGCCGAAGAACTGCGTGCCGGTCAAGGCGGCGCCAGCCATCGCTGGCGCGCCGGCGGCATCCTGCTGCAATTCCTGCCGAAGTCGCCGGAGCGCGCGCGCGTCGCCGATCTCGATCCCGGCGATGCGCCGGAAGGCACCGTGCCACACACGGTCCCTGAGGACGAGGCCTGGGTGGAAGGCCGCGCGCTGGTCTCCACCGTCGAGGACGTCGAATTGATCGATCCGGAGCTTTCCAGCGAGCGGCTGGTCTATCGGCTGTTCCATGAGCCGGGTGTGCGCGTGTTCCGCGGCGCTCCGTTGCGCGCGGAATGTTCATGCTCGCGCGCCAGCGTCGAAGCCATGCTGACGAGCTTTTCGCAGGACGACCGCGACCACATGGTCGAAGACGGCAAGATTTCCGTCACCTGCGAATTCTGCAGCGCGAATTACGTGTTCGCGCCGGGCGAGGTCGAGGCGAAGGAGAACTGAGCGGGGTGGCGCCGAGCGGGGCATTTCGGAGAGGTAGCCGTGCGCAAATCGATCGAAGAATTGGAATGCTCGTTCTGTGGCGCAAAACTTTCAAAAGAACCTGGTCGTGCTGTCGCCGGCCCCAGTGTTTTCATCTGCCGAGATTGTGTTGGCCTATGCATCGAAGTGATGGCGGAAGCAGACCCTAAGTGGCGCGATCAGACAATCGACGTTCTCAAAAATTTGAGTGACAATCCAAAATCGTAGCGATTGATCGCTTCTAGCCTTCGCGCGCCGGCTAGTTAATCGTCCGTTCGGCGTAGGACGAATCGAGCGAGAAGGCGGGGATTTCGATGTCGAAATGCTCGCCGGCCGCAGTCACCATGCCGTAGCTGCCGGCCATGAAGCCGGACGGCGTCGGCAGCGGTACCCCGCTGGTATATTCGAACGACTCGCCCGGTTTGAGCTTCGGTTCCTCGCCGACCACGCCCGGACCCTTGACCTCCTGCAGCCGTCCCAAAGCATCGGTGATGCGCCAATGGCGCGTCTTGAGTTGCACGGTCTCGCTGCCCAGATTGGCGATGTCGATGGTGTAGGCCCAGAAATAATAGCCGTTGCCCGGTGACGACCGCTCGGAAACGAAGCGGGGCGTCACTGTGACCTCGATCTTGCGGGTTACGGCGCGGTACATCTATCTCTATGCCTTAAATATGCCGTTCGGGCTTGCTCTTCGATCTTGCCCGGGGATTATGGCCGAAAGACCGTACGAAAGAAAAGCCGTCCATGGCCCCGGTAGCAACCGAACGCGATCTGCGGCTTGACCTGTTCCGCGGCATCGCACTCTGGCTGATTTTCCTCGACCACATTCCATCCAATGCGGTGAGCTGGATCACCATCCGCAATTACGGTTTTTCCGACGCTACCGAGATTTTCGTTTTCATCTCCGGCTATACCGCGGCCTTCGTTTATGGCCGCGCCATGCGCGAGCACGGCTTCATCGTCGCCAGCGCGCGCGTGCTCAAGCGCGCCTGGCAAATCTATATCGCGCATGTGTTCCTGTTTGCGATCTATCTCGCCGAGATCGCCTATGTCGCGCATTCGTTCGACAATCCGCTCTATAGCGAGGAAATGGGCGTGCTCGATTTCCTGCGCAATCCGGACGTCACCATTCTTCAGGCGCTGCTGTTGAAGTTCAAGCCGGTGAACATGGATGTGCTGCCGCTCTATATCGTGCTGCTGTTGTGGTTTTCGCCGATGTTGTGGCTGCTGCTGCGGGCGCCGTCGTTCGCGCTCGCGAGTTCCGCGGTGGTCTATGCGCTGACCTGGTGGTTCGGCTGGGCCATTCCGGCCTATCCGCACGGCACCTGGGTGTTCAATCCATTTGCCTGGCAGTTGCTGTTCGTGTTCGGCGCCTGGTGCGCGCTGGGCGGCGCGCAAAGGCTGGCGCGTTGGATCAATTCACCGGTGGTGGTCTGGCTGGCGGCGGCTTATGTGCTGTTCGCGTTTTCCATCGCCATGACTTGGTATTTCCCGCGCCTCGGCATGTTCGTGCCGAAACTTGTCAGTGATGTCATGTATCCGATCGACAAGCCCAATCTTGACGTGCTGCGTATCTTGCATTTTTTGTCGCTGGCCGTGATCACGGTGTGGTTCGTGCCGCGTAACTGGCCGGCATTGCGGTCGCCATTATTCTGGCCGGCGATCGTGTGCGGCCAGCATTCGCTGGAAACCTTCTGCCTCGGCGTGTTTTTGGCTTTCGCCGGCCACTTCGTCTTCACCGAAGTGTCCAACCGCCTGCTCACCCATGTCATCGTCAGCGTTGCCGGCATCGTCATTATGGTGGCCGCGGCGGCGCTGGTTTCGTGGTATAAACGCATCGAACGACAAGGACCGGGGCCGCGTCCGCCTTCGATCAAGCCGGGCTACGCGGGGGGCGGCGCATGACGGGACGCGTATTGCTTTCGCTGGCATTGCTGATGCTGGCCGGGCCGGCCAATTCTCAGAATTCGGCCAACCATCCGGCCGAGTGCCGCGTTGCCGCACAACAAATCGAGCGCGATTTCCCGCTGCGGCAGGTCACGCGCGCGCTCACCGCCAAGCGACTCGACGTCCTGGTCGTCGGCGCCGGCTCCTCGCAGCTGCCGGGGCCGAACGGCGTCAAAAATGCCTATCCCGCCCGGCTGCAAGTCGCGCTCGCCGCGAAGCTGCCGGGCGTCGCCGTGAAGGTTGCGACCGACGTGAAGGTACGGCGCACCGCCGGCGACATGGTCAAAACGCTGGCGCCGGCGTTGGCGGCGGCCAAGCCCGCACTGATAGTCTGGCAAACCGGCACCGTCGACGCCATGCAGTCGGTTGATACAGATCAATTCAGCGCCGCGCTCGACCGCGGTATAAACATTGCCCGTTCCGCAGGCGCTGATGTCATTCTAATCAACTCGCAATACAGCCCGCGCACGGAATTGATGATTGCCCTTGGTACATATGCCGAAAACATGCGTTGGGTTGCACTGCAGCAAGAAGTGCCCGTGTTCGACCGATTCAGCATTATGAAGCTTTGGGCCGATCTGGGGACGTTCGATCTTTACTCTCCGGCAAAAAAACTTGACACAGCCGAGCGAGTTCATGATTGCATAGGGCGATTGCTGGCCGATCTTGTGATCGAGTCGGCCAAGCCGGAAGAGCCGCATGCCGAAAGCGGCCGCTAGGGGTAATTCGGGGGAAACTGCCGTGCCGGAATCTAACCTCGCCTGCCGGGCAATAAGGCGGGCCACTGTCGCCGCGCTGCTTGCCATCCTTGGCATGGCCGCTTGCGGTGCGCGCCGAGACAGCGGCGCCGTCATGCGACACGCCGCTCGACTTGATCCGGCTCGCCAATCCGCTGGCGCACTTTGGCCAAAAACTGGCGGCCGGCGCGCCGGTCACCATTGTCGCCATTGGTTCGTCGTCGACCGCCGGTGCCGGCGCAAGCTCGCCGGCCAAGAGCTATCCGAGCCAGCTTGCACTCGAACTCAATAAACGATTTCCGAATAATTCGATCACCGTGCTCAATCGCGGCGTCGGCGGCGAGGAAGTCGCCCAGATGCTCAAGCGCTTCGACCAGGGCGTGGTGGCCGTCAAGCCCGACCTGGTGCTTTGGCAACTCGGCACCAATTCGGTCATCCGCAATCACAAGCTCTCCGACCACGGCGCGGCTATCCGCGACGGCCTCAACAAGATCCGCGCAACCGGCGCCGACATCGTGCTGATCGATCCGCAATTCGCGCCGAAAGTGATCGCGAAGCCGGAAGCCGAGCACATGGTCGAATTGATCGCCATGACCGCGAAGGTGGCGGACGTCGACCTGTTCCGTCGCTTTGACGTGATGAAGCGTTGGTACAATGAAGACCATATGAAATTCGATTCATTCGTTTCGCGCGACGGCCTGCACATGAACGACTGGAGCTATGGCTGTTTAGCCAAGGGTCTCGCGCTGGCGATCGCCGAGGCCGCCGAGCGGCCGCAGATGTCGGCGGCGGCCATGTCGCAGCTGGTGCCCTGAGTCGCCGTCAACGCAAACTGTCTTTGTTATGATCATGGCCGGGCATGTCCCGGCCATATTTTTTACACTTTGTCGAGCGCCGTCAGCAGATCCTCGATCAGATCGTCGACATGCTCGAGGCCGGCCGAGAACCGGATCAGCCCATCGCCAATGCCGAGTTCGTCGCGCTGCTCGGGCGTGAGCCGCTGATGCGTGGTCGTGGTCGGGTGCGTGACCAGGCTCTTGGCGTCGCCCAGATTGTTGGTGATGCCGATCAGCTGCAAAGCATTGAGGAAGCGGAACGCACCGTCCTTGCCGCCCTTGACCTCGAACGAGCATAGCGTCGAGCCGGCGCGCATCTGTTTGGCGATGACATCGGCCTGCGGATGATCCTTGCGGCCGGGATAGATCACACGCGTAAGCTTCGGGTGGCCGGCAAGCCGGTTTGCCACCGCACCGGCGGTCGCGGTCTGCCGCTCGACGCGCACCGGCAGCGTCTCCAGTCCCTTCAATAATATCCAGGCATTAAACGGCGACAGCGAGGGGCCGGTCTGGCGGATCACCTGGTGCACGTGATCCATGATGAATTTCTCGGAACCCAGGATGATGCCGCCGAGCACGCGGCCTTGTCCGTCGATATGTTTGGTCGCCGAATAGACCACGCAGTCGGCGCCGAGCGCGAGCGGGCTCTGGTAAAGCGGCGTGGCGAACACATTGTCGACCACCAGCTTGGCGCCGGCTGCGTGCGCGATTTTCGCGACCGCCGCGATGTCGATCACCTCCAATGTCGGGTTGGTCGGCGATTCCAGGAAACAGGCCCGGGTGTTTTTCTGCATCGCGTTTTTCCAGGCGACAAGATCGGTGCCGTTGACCAAAGTCGAGGTGACACCGAAGCGCGGCAGCCATTCCTCGATCACCCAGCGGCAGGAGCCGAACAGTGCCTTGGCAGCGACCACGTGATCGCCCGCGCGCACCAGGCCCATCAGCGCCGTGGTGACGGCCGCCATGCCGGTCGCGGTCGAGCGCGAAGCTTCGGCGCCTTCGAGCGCGGCCATGCGCTGCTCGAACATGCTCAAGGTCGGGTTGGAATAGCGCGAGTAGACGTAACCGGGCACCTTGCCGGAGAAGCGCGCCTCGCATTCCTCGGCACTCGGATAGACATAGCCTTGCGTGAGGAACAGCGCTTCGGAGGTCTCGCCGAACTGCGAGCGCAGCGTTCCGGCATGCACCAGGCGGGTTTCCGGGCGGTAGGTCTTCTGGGTCGACGACATGCGTGCCTCCTTGGCCAAGCGAACGGCCAAATAAAAACCGGCCGGAGAAAAATCTCGGCCGGGCACACGCGTCCCCGGCCTTTTAGCGATTTATTTAACGTGGCTGCAAGCCGGCCGGCTCAAATGACCACGGGATAAGGTGTTTGTAGCGGGAAGGCCCGCTTCCCGTCAAGCCACCCATCGGGTTAGATCGGCGCATCCAGCGTGAAGGGGCGCCGTGGCACTTTCATTTTCCGTCGAGGACAAGGGCATTCTGCCCGACCGCATGATCGCAGGTCTGGCCGCCGCCGGCGGCATTCTGCCGTCAACCGATTTCGTGCCCGAGCAGATCCAGCCGGCGAGCCTCGATCTGCGGCTGGGCGAGGTGGCCTATCGCGTGCGCGCCAGCTTCCTGCCCGGCTCGACCACGGTCGCTCAGCGCATCGACGAATTGAAGCTGCATGAATTCGCGCTGAGCGACGGCGCGGTGCTGGAAACCGGCTGCGTCTATATCGTGCCGCTGCTCGAAAGCCTAGCGCTGCCCGACGATATTTCCGCCGCCGCCAACCCGAAGAGCTCGACCGGAAGGCTCGACGTATTCACCCGCGTCATTGCCGATGAGCTGCGCGGCTTCGACCGCGTCGAGCCCGGCTATCACGGCCCGCTCTATGCCGAGATCAGCCCGCGCACTTTCCCGGTGCTGGTGCGCGAGGGCTCGCGCCTGTCGCAAATCCGGTTCCGCCGCGGCCATGCGCTGCTCGGCGCCGATGCGCTGCGCGACCTGCACGCGCGCGAGCGGCTGGTGGATTCAGACGACGCCGATGTGAGCGAGGGCGTCGCGGTCGGGGTCGATTTGTCGGGCCTCGGGCCGGGCGGCCTTGTCGGTTATCGCGCCAAGCGCCACACCGGCTTGATCGACGTCGAGCGCCGCGCCGGTTATGCGGTGCTCGATTTCTGGGAGCCGATGCAGGCGCGTCCCGACAAGAGCCTGATCCTCGATCCCAACGAGTTCTACATTTTGGCGTCGAAGGAAGCGGTGCAGGTGCCGCCCGATTACGCCGCCGAAATGGTGCCGTTCGATCCGCTGGTCGGCGAATTCCGCGTGCACTATGCCGGCTTCTTCGATCCCGGCTTCGGCTATGCCGGCGCCGGCGGCAAGGGCGCGCGCGCGGTGCTGGAAGTGCGCTCGCGCGAGGTGCCGTTCATCCTGGAGCATGGGCAGATCGTCGGCCGGCTGGTCTACGAAAAAATGATCGCGCGGCCGGACAAGCTCTATGGCACCGGCATCGGCTCCAACTACCAGGCGCAGAGCTTGAAGCTGAGCAAGCATTTCAAGGCTTAGGCCATGCTGTCATCATCCGCGAAAGCGGATGATCCAATAATCGCGGGCCGATGCGATTAATCCGCGCCGTCATTTTTGTCGACGTATACGATGGCGGGCCATCTCACCGAGCCGCGCCCGCAAAAAGGCCTGAAACCGGTCCGCAGCCGGCGACAACTTCGCATCTCGAACACGAAGCAGCGAGACAATGTTGCGTACATTCCATCCGCGAACGTTGATGGTCGCCAATGATCCGGTTCGCAGCTCGCCGGCGACAACGTAGCGACTGATGGCAGCAATCCCATAGCCTCGTTTCAGCGCATAGAGGAGTGTCTCATTGGACGCTAGCTCAAGCCGGCGTCGGGGAAGGATACCCAGCCGCGCCAACGCCGCGTCGGACGAGATTCGCGTCGCAGAGCCCTGCTCCCGCGAAATCCAGGTCAATTGTTCAAGACTGTCGTGCGATGGCCGCCGCGGTATGAGCCTTGGCTTGGCGACGATCACGACTTCATACTCCAACAGGGGTTCAGCTTCGATCTCTGGAGCCGCGACGGCCCCCGCTACGAAACCGAGCTCGGCGCGATGCGATCGAAGTAGTTCGACCGCCTGCACGGCCGTTCCGATTTGCAAAGTAACGCGCACACCTGGATGAGAGTGTTGAAACTCTGCGATGATCTCCGGCAACAGATATGTCCCCGTGAGCGATGATGCCGCGACTGCCACAGAACCAGAGCCGCTCTTCCTGAATTGGGCGGCCCCGATGTCTGCTTGCACCAGAAGGGCCTCGGCTCGCAGCACATAGTTAGCGACGAAATCACCGGCACTTGTAAGCGCGCCGTCACGCCGTGCTCGGTCCACCAATTTAAGGCCCAAGGCGTGTTCGAGCTCGGCGATGTGCTTCGAGATCGCCGGCTGACTGATGTGCAGCTCCGCAGCGGCGGCCGAGAACGACCTTTGCCGTGCAAACGCTGCAAAGGCGCGCAAGCGTGCTTCCAGCTTCATAACTAAAGCTTATACTAACACGCCAATTATGTATTTTTTTCTTGGGCCGATCCTCGGTACCGTCATGGTATGTCGACCAACTTGAGTTGGGCTGATCCGGATAGGTCCGTGTAGCCAAAGGAGGAACCCATGCCCGCCTTCATCTGCTCGACCTGTGGTACGCAATATCCGCCGAGCGAAGGGCCCCCGGCTCATTGCCCGGTGTGCGAGGACGAACGTCAATTCATTCCGCCCGAGGGCCAGTCGTGGACAACGCTAGAGCGGCTGAGGATTTCGCACCACAACGGATTTCGCCAGTACGAGCCAGGTCTCATCGGCATCGGCACGACTCCTAAATTTGCCATCGGGCAGCGCGCACTGCTCTTGTGTACGCCTGAAGGGAACATCCTCTGGGATTGCATCTCCCTGATCGACGATGCCACGGTCACCTTGATCAACGGACTAGGCGGATTGCGCGCCATCGCCATTTCGCATCCGCACTTCTACACGACGCTGGTCGATTGGAGCCGGGCGTTCGGGAATGTGCCGGTGCATCTTCACGCCGACGACGCCAAATGGGTGAGGCAGCCGGATAGCTGTATCAAGTTCTGGCAAGGCGAAAGATTCGAGTTGCAGAAGGGTATCACGCTGGTCCGCGGCGGCGGGCATTTCCCCGGCGGAGCGATGCTGCATTGGGCGGCCGGAGCGGGGGGCAAGGGGGTGGTGTGCTCGGCCGACATGGCCATCGCGAACCTGGATCGTAAATCCTTCTCGTTTATGCGCAGCATCCCGAACTTCATCCCGCTTTCCGAAAAGGCCGTCCGTGCGGTCGGTGCTGCGCTGATGCCCCTCGCGTTCGATCGGATGTACAGCCATCACTTCGAACGGGTGATCCATTCGGGCGCCAAGCAGATCTTGCAAAGTTCCGTAGAGCGCTACGTTGCTGCGATCGTTGGCGGCTATGACCGGGCGTGAAGTCAAGAACGACGACGCCCGACGTATGGAGCGGCGCAGGATCGAGCGCAAAGCGTTGCCCTCGCGCCATATACATTGATGCACCGATCCGTCACCGACTGCGGTCGGTGTGGGGGCGGCCCGACAGGTTCACGGCAATCAGCCTCTGGCCGCGCTGCATTGCCCAGATCGTCGTACGCATTTAGAATGTAAGCTTGTGGGGAAAGGCTTGCCGAAAAAGCACAGGGTAGATTTACGCGACTAACCTGCGAACATTGTCTAGGGGCCTGGACGTAAAAAGTACCGATTTAGTTGGAATTGCGGGCGTAGTTCAATGGTAGAACGGCAGCTTCCCAAGCTGCATACGAGGGTTCGATTCCCTTCGCCCGCTCCAGCCTACGCTCCTTCGGCGCTTCGGCTGGCAAGCCAGCCTTTATCGCGAAGGGGTGCCCGCCGAAGCTTCAGCGAAGGCGGGCTAAAAAGTTCCCGCGAGCTGCGGCTCGGCAAGCCGCGCTCGCCACAAAATCCGCAAAAAATTAACCAAATTCCGTTTGACTGTCCGCCCAATTCATTCCGGGACGGGTATTCATGGCGGCCAGAAAATTGCTGCCGCTGGCGTTGCTGGCGTTGCTGGCGCTGTTGGTGCTGCCAAGCGCGGTCCATGCCGCGGCGCTTCCGCGCATTCTCGCCGGCACCGACAATCCGGTGCCGAAATGCGTGGCGCCGGCGGCGCTGATGGACTTCGTCGCCGCGCGCAATGCGCGGCACTCGCCGCCGCGCGCGATCGAACCGCGTTTTGCCAACCTTGCCGCGCTTTACCAGCGTATCGGCCAATGCGTGGCGCGCCCGCCGGCACAATGCGTCGCCGTGCGCTGGGATTACGCCTTCTTCCAGATGCTGATCGAGACCAACTATCTGACGTTCCGGCGGCCGGACGGCGCGCCCGCTGGCGTGCCGGCAAGCGACAATAATTTCGCCGGCGTTGGCGCCACCGTCCCAGGCCGGCCGGGCGAACATTTCAAGGATGTCGCTACCGGCGTTCTCGCGCATTTGCAACACGTGCTGATGTATTCGACCACGCGTATCCCCGACCCGGTCGCCAAGCGTACCCGCCAGGTGCAGGACGACGTGCAGGACATCATGCGCCGATTGCACCGGCCGGTGACTTTCGCCGATCTGGCGCGCGAATGGACCGGCACCGACAAGAATGCGTACGGCACGATGATGCAGCAGCTGGCCGAGAAATACGCGGCGAATTACTGTGGCGCGCCGGGGCGCGCGCATAGCGCGTCTATAAAGTAGCCATCTCGATTTCGCGGATTTTTACCTTCGGCAACAGCCGCTCCACGTCTCCCGGCTGGCACAGCCCGGTGCCCGGCGTGTGAACGGCCGCCGTAGCGGCAGCAATTGCAACCCGGAAGGCCTCGTCCAGTGGCTTGCCGGTGGAAAGCGCGGCGACCAGGCCGCCGACAAAACTGTCGCCGGCGCCGACCGTGCTCACCGCCTCGATGGCCATCGGCAACGCGCGCCAGGCGTGCTCAGCCGTCACCAGCAGCGCGCCGTTCTCGCCCAACGTGAGCGCCACGATTTTGGCGCGCCCGTCGGCCACGAGCTTGCGGCAGGCCGCAATGCGGTCCTCGTCGCGATCGAGCGGCGCCGCCACGAAATCGGTCAACTCGATCAAATTAGGCTTGATGACGCTGACGCCTTCATTTAGCGCGGCCGCCAGCGCCGCGCCGGAGGTGTCGATCACGCTCTTGGCGCCCAGCGCCTTGGCATGTCGGGCTACGCGGGCAAAAAAATCGGTCGGTACGCCGGGCGGCACGCTGCCGCTGGCGACGACGAATTTTGGCCGCTCCGGTAACGTTGCCAGCCGATCGAGTACCGCCTCCCATTCGGCGCGGTGCAGGGTCGAGCCCGGCAGCACAAAACGATATTGCTCGCCGGTTGGTTCTTCATAGGCGGTGAAATTTTCCCGTGTTTCGACGTGCGACGGTGTTACCAGGCTGGCGATGTTCTCGCGCTCGACCAGCCGATGCAATAATTTGCCGATCTGGCCGCCGATCGGATAGATCGCCGTCACGTCGCAGCCCAGCCGGTGCACGACGCGGGCTACATTGATACCGCCGCCGCCGGGATCGCGCTTGGGCGCCGAGCAGCGCAATTTGCGAGTCGGCTCGACGCGGCCGACATTGACAAAAATGTCAATGGCGGGGTTGATGGTCAGCGTAACGATATCCGCCACGTCATGGCTCCGATCGAAGGCATGCTTCCGCCAAGAAAAAAATATTTCTTTTTGAAATAGGCATTATTTGATCGTTATCACACCCGTCCGGCGCAAAAAATTGCGCGAATTGACGCTGTTGTGAAATCCCTTTGCGGAACCTAATGCTTGCCAAGGCTTCATAATGGTGACCGCCGTTCCGGAATGTGTTTAAAATCACCTTGCGACCGTAACGCCATTAGCGCTGAGGCCGTTCCATGCCAATGATCGATCCGCTTTATTCGCTGTCGGGATTTGCCGTCGGCCTGCTGGTCGGCATGACCGGAGTCGGCGGCGGCTCGTTGATGACGCCGCTGTTGATCCTGTTGTTTGGCATTCACCCGGCGACCGCGGTCGGCACTGACCTGCTTTATGCGGCGGCCACCAAGACCGGCGGCAGCCTGGTGCACGGGCTGGCGCACAGCATCGACTGGCGCGTGGTGCGGCGGCTGGCGAGCGGCAGCATTCCGGCCACCATCGTCACGCTGGCGGTGTTGTCCCACTTCAATCTCAACGGCGAGGCCGCGCGCGGCCTGATCACGCTGGTGCTCAGCATCGCGCTGTTTACCACCGCCTTCGTGCTGGTGTTCGGCGGTCCGATCGTGGAGCTCTACCGCGCACGCGTGCGCGAACTCGATTCGCGGCGCACGGCGATCACGACAGTTGTGGTCGGCGCGCTGCTCGGCATTCTGGTCTCGATCTCTTCGGTCGGCGCCGGCGCCATCGGGGTGGTCTTGCTGGTACTGCTCTATCCGCATCTGCCGATGGCCAAGATCGTCGGCTCCGACATCGCGCATGCAGTGCCGCTGACGCTGATCGCCGGTGTCGGCCACTGGATGATGGGCTCGGTCGATTGGCACATCATCGCTTCGCTGCTGGTCGGCTCGCTGCCGGGCATATTCGTCGGCAGCTATTTCGCCACCCGCATCCCGGAACGTGCCTTGCAACTGGTGTTGGCGACGACGCTGTTCGTGGTGGCAAGCCGCATCGCCTATGACCACGCCACCGCGGCCTCGTCGATCTTCACTGCCTTCACGCGGCGCGCCGTGCCATAAGGCGTGCATGCCGGCATCCGATAAAGCCTCGCCCGCCGCCATCGGCGTCAGCGTCGGCCTCGGCGTCCTGGCTTTGCTGCTCTGGGCCTTGGCGCTGGCCACGCTCTCGGACCTCGCCGGCAGCGATGCGGCCGGCAACGCCTATGCGCAGGCCTATGCCGCCATTGAAATCATTGTCCTGTGGGGTCTGCTCGCGGTCATCGCGATCATAGCCTTTGTGAAAGGCGCCATGCCGCGGCTTGCCGCGCTGGCGGCGCTCATTCTGATCCCGGCGTCAGGCTTCCTGGCGTTTGAAGCGCTGGAAATGCTTTCCAGGCCGCTTCTGCCGCCATTCTTGTGGCCTCTCGTTCTTCCGGCCCTCGTTCCCCCGTTAGTCATGGCGTTTTGCATATGGGCGCTGTTCCCGTCGCTGCGCGCCGGAATTCCGGCAGGTCTGGCGGCCGGGTTTGCCTGGGGCGGCACGCTCATTGTTTGTCTGGCGATCGTCCCATTGGAAAAAATACGCGAGCACGCCAACGACCGTATTACCGCCGCGCAGGAAAAATACGTTGCCGACTATGCCAAGCTGGCAGCCGATGCTCCGTTGAGCGATTGGCTGCCATTCCTTGAGACGCGCAATGAGACGCAGAAGAACGAGGTGCTCGCTCGCATTCGCAAACTCGAGCGACGACAGAGCGAATCAGAACGTATGATCGAGCGCGGCGATTTTCCGCTTCGCTATCTCAAAGCGCTTGACCTCGATCCGACCCCGGCGCTTTGCGACAAGACGCGCACATTGTTGCGCCATCAGGTCGAGCCGCTGGTGCTCAAGCTTGCCAAATCCAAGCCGTATCGGACCATTGGCGCGCAGGTGTCGGATGCCGCCGACGCGATGGAATGGCTGGTTGGCTATGGATGCTCGTGCAATGCCGAATCGATAGCCTGGGAAAATATGGCGAAGTCGTATGAAGGATCCAGTTGGGATATCTACCGGCTCGGCGAAGTCCGCGACCCCGAACAGTTCGGCCAAATCGTGCGCATGTACCCGGCGCGGTTTTCCATGCTCACGCCGAAGGCGCATCTCAAGGCCTGGCTTTCCTTCGCCGACAAGACGGAATTGCGCGAGCAGGCGCTCGCCGGTGCGCGGACGCTCGACCACCGCACCGGCGATGCCGTCGAGATGCTCAACGACAAATACGACATCGGCGCGCCGTGGATGGTGTTGAAATATCTGCCGGCGCTCGACCTCGAGGCGAGCGCGCCGCTGTGCGGCGCGGCCCTCAGGCAAGTGCACGGCGATGTTACGAAAGCCTATCGGCCGAAACCCGACGACCCGCGGCCCTATAGCGAGCTGCTGCAACGGCTCGGCGCCTATGAGCCATTGACTGCGCTGGCTTGGCTGGCCGCGCACGGCTGCGACGCCGAGCCCGAATTGGGCGAAGCCGAAGTCCTCATCCGCAGCTATCAGGATTCGCCGGCAAGCGGGGTGATGCTCGCCACGCTGGCGAAGCTGCACCGCAAGTGATCGCCGGCAAGCCGGCGCTATTCTCGACGCTGGCTTTAGTTGCCTTGGATGGTCTGGATCACGCTCGACATCGGCCGCGCGACGTCGAGTCCGCCGCCCATCTCCTTGAGCACGGCCTCTTTGTATTCCGGCAGCGGCTCAACCGGCGTCTTGCCGACCACCTGCACCACCTTATAGCCGCCGGCCTTGAGCTGCTTGAGCAGCTCCGGCACCGCTTCGGCGGTGGCGTGCTGGAAGTCGTGCATCAGGATGATGCCCTTGCCGTGCTTGGCGAGCTTGGACATGACCGATTTGATGACCTGTTCCGGCTTGCGCATTTTGAAGTCGAAGGAGTCCATGTCGGTCGAGAAGATTCCGATATTGCGGGTGCCGACATATTTGACCATTTCCGGCGGGTGCCGCAGCGCCGGGAAGCGGAAGAACGGGCCCACCGGCTTGTTGCCGAGCGCGATGCTCACGGCCGCCACGCCCTTTTCGATCTCGGCTTTGGCCTCGTCGTCCGTGAGCTTCGACAGGTCTTTGTGCGACCAGGTATGCGAGCCGATGGTGTGTCCGGCCGCGGCCACCTGCTTGAGAATTTCGGGATGCCAGCCGGCGTGCTTGCCGATCGGGAAGAACAGCGCCTTGGTGCAATTGTCGGCCAGCGCCTTCAGCACGGCCGGCGTGTTGCCCGGCCAGGGGCCGTCGTCGAAAGTCAGTACGATCTCCTTTTCGCGCAGGAAATCGTAAGCCTTGAAATGCTCGAAGCCGAAGCCGGGACCGCCGGTGGTGTCGATCTGCACGATGCGCTCGACGCCAAGCGCATTCGGATTGTCACATTTGGCCTGCGCGGCGGGCCGGGACCGGCGTTCTGCGCCCAGGCGGCGGCGCCCGCCGTCGACAACGAAATCGCAAGAGCAATCGCCATAGCGCTACGCATCACGTTCTCCATACCCGTAGGTGGCTGAATTTGAACCTGCCTATTCATCGCGAGTTTAACCAGTCGAGTCAACGCAAGTACCAAAAAGGCCGAAATTACGGGGCTTAATTGACGGTGATATGGTTAAACTCGGCGGCGGCCGCTGGCCGCATTTGGCACATGTTGCCGCAGCCTCGGATAGGTCCTATCTGGACGAATAGGTTCCCTCCTGGAGGTCGTGCGATGCCCGCAATCGTGTCCACTGCCAGATTGTCGCGGCCGGTTTTGCTGCTGGCGCTGGTCGTCGGGCTGATTATGGCGGCGACGCTGGGACTTTGGGCCTATTATGGTACTGCGGTGTTCTTCGAAATCGTGCGCACCGGCTGGGTCGCGTGCTTCTGATGCTGGCCGAGTGACGCCCGATGACCGCCCGAACATCGCATCTTCTGCTGATCTTCTCCGCCTTTCTGGCCGGGCTCGTCATATTCCTCGGCGTTTTTCTTTTCGTCCGGCCACTATCAGGGAACCGGCGTCGGCCCGTCGGCAATCGGCGGCCCGTTCAAACTGATCGACCAGAACGGCAAACCAATTACCGACGAGGATATGAAAGGCCATCCGTTCCTCGTGTTCTTCGGCTACACGCACTGCCCCGACATTTGCCCGACGACATTGTTTGAATTGTCGGAAGTTTTGCACGCCATGGGCAAGGACGCCGACCGCGTCAATGCGCTGTTCATCACCGTCGATCCGGAGCGCGACACGACGGCGGTGATGAAGGACTATCTGTCGAGCTTCGATCCGCATCTGCGCGGCGCCACCGGCGATGAGAAGGCGATCGAGGTCGTAGAGAAGGCCTACCGCGTCTACGCCAAGAAGGTCCCCACCGAGAATGGCGACTACAGCATGGATCACACCGCGCTGGTCTATCTGATGGACAAGCAGGGCCGCTTCGTCGCGCCGTTCAAGCTCAACCGGAAACCCGAGGAAGCGGCGGCCGATCTGCGGCAGTATCTGTAATGTCAAGCGCGAGCGTCGGGATCTCGCCGGCTTCCTTGAGCGCCGTGAGATAGCGCTCCAGTTCCACCAGCGATTGGACAAATTTTTCCGCCCGCCGCGAGCTTTTCGCCAGGCCATGCTCGGTCTTCTCCCAGGTGTAGGGCGCGGCGGCGAGCTGATAGAGCGCGCGCCAGGCGGCGAGCGACAGCAGCAGCCAGTGCACCGGCGTCAATAGCAGCACCCAGGCCGTCGACAACAGGCCGCGGCGCGCCAGCCCGAGCCAACCGAGGAAGGCCGATGTCAAATAACCGATGACGGCCGTCATGCCGTAGACCGCCGCCAGGATGGCGGCCGTCATGCTTTCGCCGCGCCACATCGGGGCGCCGCTCGCCACCGAATAGATCAGCGCGGCCATGAACAGCGGATGCACCAGCGCCGCCAGCGCATTGCCGCCGACGATCAGTTGGAAGGTGAGGAAACCCGGCAGACCCGAGATCGCGCAGCAGCCGGCGGGGCGGCGCATATGGACCAGCCAGGTCTGCATCCAGCCCTTGAACCAGCGCGTGCGTTGGCGCAGCCAGGGACGAAATTGCGCCGGGGCTTCCTCGTGGGTGGTCGAATCGATCACGTCCAATCGGCGCCCGAAACGCGCCAGCCGCATGCCGAGATCGGCATCCTCGGTCACGTTGTAGGGGTCCCAGCCGCCAACTTCACGTAAGGTCGCGGTGTAGAAATGATTGGACGAGCCGCCGAGCGGGAACGGCAGATGCATGGCGGAAAGTCCGGGCAGGAATACGTCGAACTGCCCGGCATATTCGGCCGTGAACAGGCGGGCGAGCCAACTGTCCGAAGTATTGTCGATGCACAGCCGCGCCTGCACGCAGGCGAGATCGTCACCGCCGGCGCGGAACGCCTGCAAGGCGCGGCGTAACTGGTTCGGTTCCGGCCGGTCCTCGGCGTCATAGATCACCGTGAAAGCGCCGCGCGCGAACGGCAGTGCCACGTTGAGCGCCTTCGGCTTGGTGCGCGGACCTTGCGCCGGAACCGGGATCACCGCGATCGGTAAGCGGGAGTTGCGTGCGGCGATGGCGGCGCGCGTAGCGCGATCGTCGGCCTCGACCGCGATGATCACGTCGAGCTTCTCGGCCGGATAGTCCGGTCTTATGGCGCACAAACGTCCACCAAGCAATTTAACGGCAATCGCCTTACATTTCAATCGGTCGAATAAAAGCGGCCGCCAGTAAGCGGCAGGCAAACTGGGGCCGGAGGCGTTAGTAAAGATGGTGAGGCAGGGTAAGTGCAACAACCAGCGCCACAGGCTGAGCCGGTATGCCAATTCGGCGGCAACACAGGAGAATTGGCCATGCGCCGAGATACGCACGAGTCACGGCAGCGCTGCGCAGAGAAGTCGGCGCTGGTGAAGCGAAATCGCCGGCGCGTGCCGGATCTCTGTGATGAGCGCAAGATGCGGCGCGCCGCGCCGCCGCGCGGAGCGACCACAAGATAAAAGCCATCGTCGCATTGCGAGCGGCAGCATGCCAGCGGCGGCGGCATCGATCAGGCGGTTGTCATCGAGTGGGCATCATGCCCGCGACGTGCCGTCGAGCGGTTCGAACGGCACGCCGAGCGCGGCCGCGAGCGCGCGCAGATAGGCCTCCTCGTCAATGCGCCGGCGGCGATCAGAACGCGGTCGGCGCCGACGTCGATGCACAGCCGCGCGCTGTTCGGCGGCTCGATTAAGTCGGGCGAGCAGCGAGCGGACGCAGTCGATTTCCGGGCAGCGCGTCGGCATGACCGCTGGCTCGGCGTTCGGCCGTCAGGGATCGATCGAGGACTGTCGGCAGCGCGGCAAAAGGCACCCCCGAGCGACCGCCTGCCGCTATGGCCGCAACGTCAACCCCCATTCCCCATCCCGCCCGTGTACTTTTCGGCGGAATTCTAGCGTGCGCACAACCAAACCGGGAGTCCGAACTTTCGCTCGCCCAGGAACCAATGCTCTAGCCCGGTATGGACCCGGATTTCGCCTCGGCCAGCCCCGATGGCCGCCACGCGCCGCCGGTGCTAGAAGGCCGCGCCATGTCCGGATTTCATGTCGCATTATCTGCGTGCCGGCCGCGGTCGTTGCAGTGGCGATCGTGTTGCTGCTCGGCCTCGTCAACATGATGCGCGGCGGTTCGCCCAACCGCTCGCAAAAGCTCATGCGGCTGCGCGTGTTGCTGCAATTTGTCGCCATCATCGTGATCATGGCGACGATCTGGGCGATGGGGCGCTAGCGGCCGGCAGTCCGGCGGCGTTACGGCCGGCCGATCACTTCGACGGCACCGCGCGCATATATTCCTCTTTTTCTTCCTTCTTCTTTTGCATTTTCTTTTTGGCGGCGGAGACGTCGATCGTTGCGGCTTGCGCTGTCGGGTTTTGCGCGCTCACGGTCGCGGAAGCCGCAGCGGCAGGCGTCGCGGCCTGCGATACGACGACGGCCGCCGGTTCCAGCGCATAGTCGCCATCCTCACAGGCGCCGGCAGAGTTGGCGAACGGCAGCAACAGAAGGCCGGTCAGTGCGGCAATCGGAATAAGGCGCATGATCGTCACCCCAACGTTTGAGCCAAAATCCTGATAGGGTAGAGAATACCTCGAATCCGGGGTTATGGCGAAGGGTTGTGTGAGAGGCCGACATGGTCGTGCTCAACCGCATCTATACCCGCACCGGCGACGACGGCACCACGTCGCTCGGCAGCGGGGCGCGGCGCAAGAAATACGACCTGCGGGTCGCGGCCTACGGCACGGTCGATGAGGCCAATGCGGCGATCGGCCTGGCGCGCCTGCATACCGCCGGCGCGCCTGCGCTCGATGCGGCGCTCGGGCGCATCCAGAACGACCTGTTCGATGTCGAGGCCGACCTTTGCCTCGCCGAAAAAGGCCCCGGCGGCGCGCGACTGACGGTCACCGATGCCCAAGTTGTCTGGCTGGAAGGCGAAATCGACCGGCTTAATGCCGAACTGGCACCGCTCAAATCCTTCATTCTGCCCGGCGGCAGCTCGGCCTCGGCCTATCTGCATCTGGCCCGCACCATCTGCCGGCGAGCCGAGCGGATCATGGTCGAACTCAAGGACAGACCGGGGGAGGACGTCTCGGCGGCTTCGCTCAAATATGTCAACCGACTATCGGACTACCTATTCGTGGCCGGCCGCTATGCCAACGACAAGGGCGCCCGCGACGTTCTATGGGCGCCTGGCCAGAATCGCTGATCCCGCGCAGCCGACAGGATGGCTGTGCAGCGCAGCATAAACGTTGACATGCCAATGGCGCGGCCTTTAGCTTCCGCCCGCTCTTGTTAGTGCCTAGCTGGGTTGGGGAATCATGAAAATTCTGGTGCCCGTGAAACGGGTGGTCGACTTCAACGTCAAGATTTGCGTCAAGCCGGACGGCTCCGGCGTCGAGCTCGCCAATATCAAAATGTCGATGAATCCGTTCGACGAGATCGCCATCGAAGAGGCGATCCGTCTAAAGGAGGCCGGCAAGGCGACCGAAATCGTGGCGGCTTCGATCGGACCGGCGCAAGCCTCCGAAACCATCCGCACCGCTCTCGCCATGGGCGCCGACCGCGGCATCCTGGTGAAGGCCGAGGGTGCGGTGGAGCCGCTGGCGGTGGCGAAAATTCTTAAAGGCATCGTCGACGAGGAAAAACCCGGGCTCGTCATCCTGGGCAAGCAGGCGATCGACGACGACTGCAATCAGACCGGCCAGATGCTGGCGGCGCTGCTCGGCTGGGCGCAGGGCACCTTCGCGTCCAAGATCGCCATCGACGGCGACAGCGTGACGGTGACGCGCGAAGTCGACGGCGGCCTGCAGACGGTGAAACTCAAGGCGCCGGTGATCGTCACCACCGATCTGCGCTTGAACGAGCCGCGCTACGCTTCGTTACCGAATATCATGAAGGCGAAGAAAAAACCGATCGCCGACAAAACGCCGGCCGACTACGGCGTCGACATCAAGCCGCGGCTGCAGGTGCTCAAGACGACGGAGCCGCCGGGACGCAAATCCGGCGTCAAGGTCGGCTCGGTCGCCGAGCTCGTCAGCAAACTCAAAGACGAAGCGGGGGTGCTCTAATGACCGCGCTTCTGATTGCCGAGCACGACAACAAGGTGCTCAAGGACGCCACAGCCAAGGCGCTCACCGCCGCCAAGCTGCTCGGCGGCGACGTGCACGTGCTCATCGCCGGCAAGGATTGCAAGCCGGTGGCGGATGCCGCCGCCAAACTCGACGGCGTGAAGAAAGTGCTGCTGGCGGACGGCGCACTGTACGAACACTCCGTTGCCGAGCCGCTCGCCGCGCTCATCGTCTCGCTTGCCGGCTCCTATGACGCCATCGTCGCGCCGGCGACCACCAACGGCAAGAACGTGATGCCGCGGGTGGCCGCGCTGCTCGACGTCATGCAGATTTCGGAGATCACCAAGGTGATCGCGCCCGATACGTTCGAGCGGCCGATCTATGCCGGCAACGCGATCCAGACCGTGAAGTCGAGCGACCCCAAGAAGGTCATCACCGTGCGCACGTCCACCTTCCAGGCGAGCGGCGAAGGCGGTGCGGCGAGTGTGGAGAATGCTCAGCCCGCAGCCGATCCGGGGCTGTCGAGTTTTGTCGGCGAGGAACTGTCGAAATCCGATCGACCGGAGCTCACCTCGGCGAAAATCATCATCTCCGGCGGCCGCGCCATGCAAAGCCGCGACAACTTCACCAAATATATCGAGCCGGTGGCCGACAAACTCGGCGCCGCCATGGGCGCCTCGCGCGCGGCGGTCGATGCCGGCTATGCGCCGAACGACTGGCAGGTCGGTCAGACCGGCAAGGTGGTGGCGCCCGAACTCTATATCGCGGTGGGAATTTCCGGCGCCATCCAGCATCTCGCCGGCATGAAAGACTCCAAGGTGATTGTCGCCATTAACAAGGACGAGGAGGCGCCGATTTTCCAGGTCGCCGACTACGGACTGGTCGCCGATCTTTATCAGGCGCTGCCCGAACTGGCGGCGGAACTCGACAAAGTCAAGCGTTGACCACGCCGCAATTTAGTAATTCCGCCGGTGGTGTCGGCGCGCGGTTCGTCGTAAAACCGCAACGGAACGAGCGGACCTAAATTACCGAAACCGAAGCCTAGAACCGGGTCTTCGCATCGATCGGAAAGAACATGGCGTTGAATATTCAGAGTGTCGGGGTGATCGGCGCCGGACAGATGGGCAACGGGATCGCCCATGTCTGCGCGCTGGCGGGTTATACCGTGATGTTGAACGACGTGTCGGGCGACCGCATCAAGGCCGGCATGGCGACCATCAATGGCAATATGGCGCGGCAGGTCGGCAAGAAGGCGATCAGCGACGAAGATCGCCAAGCCGCGCTGGCGCGCATCAAGCCGGCGGAAAAATACGATGCTATGGCGGGTTGCGACATCGTCATCGAGAGCGCAGCCGAGAAGGAAGACCTCAAGCGCAAGATTTTTTCCGATCTGTGCGCATCGCTGAAGCCGGAAGCGATCATCGCTTCCAATACGTCGTCGATTTCGATCACGCGGCTGGCGACGTCGACCGACCGGCCCGAGCGCTTCATCGGCATTCATTTCATGAATCCGGTGCCGCTGATGGAGCTGGTCGAGGTGATCCGCGGCATCGCCACCGACGACGCCACCTTCGAGACCAGCAAGGCCTTCGTCAGCAAGCTGGGCAAGATCATCGCGGTGTCGGAGGATTTCCCGGCCTTCATCGTCAACCGCATCTTGCTGCCGATGATCAACGAGGCGATCTACACGCTCTATGAAGGCGTCGGCAATGTCGAGGCGATCGATACCGCAATGCGGCTCGGCGCGCATCACCCGATGGGCCCGCTCGAGCTCGCCGATTTCATCGGCCTCGACACCTGTCTATCGGTCATGCAGGTGCTGCACGAGGGGCTGGCGGATTCGAAATACCGGCCGTGCCCGCTGCTGGTGAAATACGTCGAGGCCGGCTGGCTCGGCCGCAAGACCCAGCGCGGCTTCTACGACTATCGCGGCGAAAAGCCGGTGCCGACGCGCTAACGACCCGAATCCTTTCTCAGATTGCAATTCTGCCGGAGGTCCAGGCTTCCGTCACGCGCGCGGCCGGCACGTCTAGTGACAGGCGCAAGGCTGGGTTAACGGAACTGGCTCAATCCTTCAAGCGATCCGCGCCAAATTGAGCACGGCCAGCGCCGCGATTGAAAGCCAGGTCAGGCTCTGACCGGCTTGCCGGCCGAGATTGGCATGCGGCGTTTCCCACATGCCCCAGGTTTGCAGCACGCGACCGGCCACCAGTGCGATGCCGATGACGTGCAACGCGGTGTGCCAGCCGCCGTTGATCTCGTAGACCAGCATCAGCACGACGGCGAGCGGGATGTATTCGGCGGCGTTGCCGTGCAAACGGATCATACCCAGCATCTGCGGATTGCCGCCGTCGCCGAGCGGAACGCGAAATTTCACCCGGTGCACGGTGACGTTGATCGCCAGTGCAACGACGATGAGCGCCAGAATTCCGGCGTAGAGCGCGCTGATTGAAACCGGCATTGCTGAGGCCCCTTCGGTTGCAGTCAGGATTTTGCCGGTGTCATCCAGCCGATGCCGGCGCCGCCGGGTTCCATGAGGACGGCAATGCGGCCGACGCCGGGCACATCGAAAATCGGCCTCATGAGTTTGGCGCCCGCCTTAACGGCCTTGGCCACACGCGCATCGACGTCGTCGACTGCGATATAGGCCATCCA
Source organism: uncultured Alphaproteobacteria bacterium (assembly GCA_963739825.1). Lineage (GTDB taxonomy): Bacteria > Pseudomonadota > Alphaproteobacteria > Rhizobiales > Xanthobacteraceae > Pseudolabrys. The sequence goes on along the minus strand of CAVUBU010000001.1, from coordinate 35,077 downwards.
GTTCTCCGGCACCGGGCCGAACTCCGCAGCGCTGATATCGAACATGCCGCCGACGGGTTCATCGGCCATCTTGATGACCCAATAGGTCGCGCCGCCGCCCATGGGCATGGCCTCATAGTTCCAGCCCATGGTCTCGGCGTAGAACTTCTTGGCGCGCTCAACATTGCGCGTCATCAATTCGTTCCAATAGAAAGTGCCGTGCGTGCCGCGTTCCATGGCTCACTCCTGCGTTATGCCGTGAGATACTTGTCGAGTTTCTCCACAGCGCCGTTCCAGCCGCCCTGATGGCTGTCGCGCGCGGCCTCGTCGAAGAACTGCTCGTGCGTCAGCGTCATCAGCGTGCCGGCGCCGTCGGGCTTGAAGGTCAGCGTCACCAGCGACTCGCGCTCAGGCGTCGATTTCCAGGCCCAGGTGAACACAAGCTTCTCGTTTGGCACCACCTCGCGATAAACGCCGCTGACGTCGTGCACTTCGCCGGCCGGGGTTTGCATCACCCAGCGATAACGCCCGCCGATGCGCGCGTCGTTTTCGGCGCTCAGCACTTGCACCGCGCCCGGGCCCATCCAGTGCTTCACTTTTTCCGGGTCGGTCCAGGCGCTGAAGACTTTCGCCGGCGCGACGTTGAACCGGCGCTTGATGGTGAGACTGGGTTTGACGATGGTGGTGGACATTTTTCTTCCTCCAGGAAAGCGGCGAGTTGATCGAGGCGATCGTTCCAGAAGCGCTGGTAGCGGTTGAGCCAATCATTGGCTTCGTGCATGGGCTCGGCGCGCAGCCGGCAGGAGACCGTGCGGCCGTTCTTATTGCGCGTGACCAGCCCGGCATCCGACAGCACGTCGAGATGTTTCATGACCGCCGGCAGCGACATCGCGAACGGCTCGGCCAGCGCGCTGACCGAGAGGTTGTCGGTTTCGCTTAGGCGCGCCAGCAGGGCGCGCCGCGTCGGATCGGCGAGCGCGGCGAAGGTGCGGTCGAGCGGGGCGGACGAATAGTAAACCATGTGGTTAAGTATAGGACGGTAGGCGCGCCTGTCAAGGCACAAGAATTCGCTACAGCGCTATTGTTTGATTGCCGCCTGGATCAGCTTGACCGCGTCCTCGCTCGCCCATTCGGCCGGGCCGGCGATGGTGCCGAGCTCGCAGCCTTGGCGGTCCACCAGCAGCGTGGTCGGCATGCCGAAGGCGCGGCCGACCGCCTTCAAGTCCTGGAAGGTCTTGGCGTTCGGATCGGCGTAATAGGTGAGCTTGCTGACGCCCAGTTCCTTCAGAAAGGCCTTCGGCTTGTCGGGATCGCGGGTGTCGATATTGATCGCCACCACCTCGAAGTCGGGGCCGCCCAGCCGCTGCTGCAGGGCATCGAGCGCCGGCATTTCCTTACGGCAGGGCACGCACCAGGTGGCCCAGAGGTTGAGCAGCACTGTGCGCCCGCGCCAATGCTCGAGGGTGAGCGGCTTGCCGGCGGCGTCCTGGAAGGCGAGGTCGGGCAGCTTGAGCGCGCTCACGGCGACTTTGACGGCCGCCACTTCGCCGTGCGCCAAAGGCGCCAATTTCTTCGCCAATTCGACCGCCGGCCGGCAAGTCACATCGCCGCCCGCATTGCCTGTCAGGGTCGAATACCCGTATACCCCGGCCAGCCCGCGGCGAGGCCGGCAATTCCGCCGGCCAGTATCACCAATAGCCGCTTTTTCGGTGCGGGGCGTTCGGTCACGATCGGCGAAACCTCGGTAGACGTGCCATGAGCAACAAGATGTGGGGCGGGCGGTTCGCATCTGGCCCCGGCGCCATCATGGAGGAGATCAACGCCTCCATCGATTTCGATAAGGCTCTCTACCGCCAGGACATTGCCGCGTCCAAGGCCCATGCCGACATGCTGGCCAAGCAAGGCATCATTACGGCGGACGATGCGAAAAAGATCGCTCACGGTCTAGACACGATCCTGTCAGAGATCGCGGCCGGAAAGTTCTCGTTCAAGCGGGCGCTGGAAGACATCCACATGAACGTGGAAGGCCGGCTTGGCGAGTTGATCGGGGAGGCGGCCGGGCGGCTGCACACCGCGCGCTCGCGCAACGATCAGGTGGCGACGGATTTCCGGCTGTGGACGCGCGACACCATCGACGCGCTCGATTTAGCGCTTGCAAGCTTGCAGCGCGCGCTCGCCGAAAAGGCGCTGGCGCATGCCGGCACCGTGATGCCGGGTCTGACCCATATGCAGACCGCGCAGCCGGTGACTTTCGGCCATCATCTCCTCGCTTATGTGGAGATGGCGGCGCGCGACCGCGGCCGCTTTGCCGATGCGCGCAAGCGGCTCAATGAATCCCCGCTCGGCGCCGGCGCGCTCGCCGGCACCTCGTTCGCGCTCGACCGCGACATGACAGCGAAGGCGCTTGGTTTCGACCGGCCGGCGGCAAATTCGCTCGACGCCGTATCCGACCGCGACTTCGTCGTAGAGACGCTTGCCGCCGCCTCAATCACGGCGGTGCATCTGTCGCGGCTGGCCGAGGAGATCGTGATCTGGACCTCGCCGCTCACCGGCCTGGTCAGGTTGTCCGACAAGTTCACCACCGGCTCCTCGATGATGCCGCAGAAGCGCAACCCGGACGCCGCCGAACTGGTGCGCGGCAAGAGCGGCCGCGTGATCGGTGCGCTCACCGCGCTGCTGGTCGTGATGAAGGGACTGCCGCTCGCCTATGCCAAGGACATGCAGGAGGACAAGGAGGGCGCCATGGATGCGCTCGCAGCGCTTGCCCTGTCGATCGCGGCGATGACCGGCATGGTGGCCGATCTCGAGCCCGACCTGGCGCGCATGAAGAAGGCGGCGGGCGAGGGCTATGCCACCGCCACCGATCTCGCCGACTGGCTGGTGCGTGCGCTCAAGATTCCGTTCCGCGACGCCCATCATCTGACCGGCCGCATCGTCGCCAAGGCGGCAGATGCTGGCTTGCCTCTGCACCGGTTGCCGCTCGCCGTCATGCGCGAGATCGAGCCGCGCATCGGCGAGGACGTGTTCAGCGTTCTGTCGGTCGACCGTTCGGTGAAAAGCCGCACCAGCTTCGGCGGAACGGCGCCCAAGAACGTGCGCGCGCAGGCGAAGAAATGGCTGCGCAAGCTGGAAAAGGAAAAATCCTGACTTCGCCTTGTGGGCCGGGTTTGCTATTGTGCCGGCGCACGAACCCGATAAAGCCTGTCCCGGACTTGATCCGGGATGGCAACCGGTTTTCGTATAAGATCGTGCGCCAAGCTAAAGCCTAGGAGTGTGGTTTGAGCCCGTTTTTCGACCGTCCGCTTCTCCGCCTTGCCCTGATCGGTGCGCTTGCCGCCTCGCTCGGCCTGGCCGCGTGCGGCCGCAAGGGTCCGCTCGATCCGCCGCCGGGCGCCTCGCTCGAAGGCCAGCCGCAGGCGAACGTGCCGGACCTGATGGGTCCGAAACGCGCCACGCCGATCGGCGGCCAGGCACGGGCCGGCAATCCGGGTGTCGGCGCCGACGGCCAGCCGCTCGCGCCCAAGGGTCCGAAGAAACAAATCCCTCTCGACGTTTTACTGAACTGAGCGTGTCCGCGCGTGATCCCGAAAAGTGGGAACCGGTTTTCGGACAAGATCACGCGCCAGCAAAAATGTTAGGCCGGCACTGACTTCGCCCGCATGATCGGACTCTAGTATGCACCACTTCGCTTATCGCGACGGCGTCCTGCACGCCGAGGCGGTGAACCTCGACACGCTCGCGGGCAGCGTCGGGACGCCGTTCTATTGCTATTCGACCGCGACGCTGACGCGGCACTACAAGGTGTTCGCCGGCGCCTTCGCCGACGTGCACGCGCTTGTGTGCTACGCCATGAAGGCGAATTCCAACCAGGCGGTGGTTGCCACGCTCGCCAAGCTCGGCGCCGGCGCCGACGTGGTGTCGGAAGGCGAGTTGATGCGCGCGCGGCTCGCCGGCGTGCCAGCCGACAAGATCATGTTCTCCGGCATCGGCAAGACCGCACGCGAGCTTGCGCTTGCGGTCGATGAAGGCATTCTCTGCATCAATGTGGAATCCGAGCCGGAGCTCGAATTGCTGTCGTCGATCGCGGCCGGCAAGCAGCGCACCGTCAATATTTCGGTGCGCGTCAATCCCGACATCGATCCCAAGACCCACCACAAGATCGCCACCGGCAAGGCCGAGAACAAGTTCGGCATCCCGATCAGCCGCGCGCGTGCGGTCTATGCGCGGGCGGCGAAATTGCCGGGCCTCAAAGTCGCCGGCGTCGACATGCATATCGGCAGCCAGATCACCGATCTCGATCCGTTCGACAGTGCGTTCAAGCTGCTGGCCGAATTCGTGCGCACATTGCGCGGCGACGGCCACACGATTTCCCATGTCGATCTCGGCGGCGGTCTGGGCATTCCTTATCACGACGACAACGAACCGCCGCCGCACCCGGACGACTATGCCAAGATGGTCAAGCGCGCGACGCGCGAGCTCGATTGCCGGCTGATCTTCGAACCGGGCCGGCTGATCGTCGGCAATGCGGGCATCCTGGTGACGCGCGTGCTGTTCGTAAAGCGCGGCGAGGCGAAGAATTTCGTAGTGGTCGACGCCGCCATGAACGATCTCATCCGCCCGACGCTGTACGACGCCCATCACGAGATCTGGCCGGTCGCCGAGCCGGGCCTATCCAAGCGCCGCATCCGCGCCGACGTGGTCGGGCCGGTGTGCGAGAGCGGCGATTTCCTCGCCCTCAACCGCGAGCTGGCGGAGCCGGCCGGTGGCGCGCTGCTGGCGGTGATGTCGGCGGGCGCCTATGGGGCGGTTCAAGCCGGAACCTACAATACGCGGCCGCTGGTGCCGGAAGTGCTTGTTAACGGTGCCGAATGGGCGGTGGTCCGCCCCCGCCTTGAAGTTGACCAATTGATTGCGCTCGATCGCATGCCGGATTGGTTTTAGGCGCATGAACCCCACGCATGGCCTAGGAATTGCCTGCGTGTTAGCCTGTTAGCAGATTCTCGGCCCCTGGCGGCGGAGCGGCCTTTGGACGGTTTGGACGAGCAGCCGAAGCAGGAGAGCCCGACCCGGGCCCTGCTCGCGCGGGCGCTCAAGCGCGCACGTGGCAGCCTGTTGTGGGAGCGGCTGTGGCCGGCTTTGGCCACGCTCGCGGTCGCGCTCGGGCTGTTTCTGGCATTCTCCTGGGCCGGGTTATGGCTGGTGCTGCCGCCTTTGGCGCGAGCCATCGGCTTGGTTCTGTTCGGCATCGTTACGGCGATCGCGACCGTGCCGCTGGCGCTGCTGCGGCTACCCAGCATCAATGACGGTTTGCGCCGGCTCGACCGCAGCAGCGGCGAGACGCACCGCCCTGCAACTGCGGTTGCCGACCAGATTGCCGCCAACGAGCACGATCCGGTCGCACAGGCGCTCTGGCGCGCGCATGTCGAACGCGCATTGCTTTCGGCGCGCAAGCTCAAGGCCGGCTGGCCGCAGCCGCGGCTCGCCATGCGCGATCCGATGGCGTTGCGCGCGCTCGTGGTCATTTTGGTGTTCGCTACCTATTTTGCCGCCGGCGGCGAGCATCTCAAACGCATCACAGCAGCTTTCGACTGGCACGGTGTGGTGGCGCCGGCCAATTTCCGTATAGATGCCTGGGTCACGCCGCCGGTCTATACCGGCCGCCCGCCGGTCATGTTGGCTGGCCTGCGCCCGGGCGAAAGCACGCACGAGACGGCGCCGGTCGCGGTACCGGCCGGCAGCCAGCTGGTGGTCCGCGCCACCGGCAATGTGCACTTCGATATCGTGCGCAAAGGCGGGGTCGAAGAGGCGCCGGCCGAGGTGCACGCGCCGCTGCCGGCGGGCAGCGAGGAACGCCGCTTCGTGATCAAGGGCGACGGCTCCGCCACGCTGCACGGGGTCGCCAACCGCGATCTCGCCTGGACCTTCACCGCCGTCCCCGACCGGGCGCCGACGATCGAGCTGATCAAAGACCCGGAGCGGCAGGCGCGCGGTTCGCTGCGGCTCGACTACAAGATGGCCGACGACTACGGCGTGGTCGAGGCGCATGCCGAATTCGCGCTCAAGGACGACGAAATTGAGAACGAAAAGCCGACCCATCCTTTGTTCAGCGCGCCCGAATTTCCGCTCACGCTGCCGCAAGCGCGCACCCGCAACGGCGCGGCGCAGACCACGCGTGACTTGACCGCGCATCCATGGGCCGGCGCCAAGGTCGCGATGACGCTGGTGGCGCGCGATGAGGCGGGCAATGAAGGCCGCAGCGAACCGGCCGAGTTCCAGATTCCGCAACGCATCTTCGTCAAGCCGTTGGCGCGCGCGCTGATCGAGCAGCGCCGCATCCTGGCGCTCGATGCCGACGCCAAGCCGCTGGTACTCAGCGCGCTCGATGCGCTCACCATCGCGCCGGACCGCTTTACGCCGGAAACCTCCGTCTATCTCGGCTTGCGCGCGATCTATTTCGACCTTGCCCACGCCAGGAGCGAGGATCAGTTGCGCGAGGTGGTGGCGCGCTTATGGGATATGGCGACCCAACTCGAGGACGGCAATGTCAGTCAAGCCGAACTGGCGCTGCGGCAGGCGCAGGACGCGCTTCGTCAGGCGCTCGAACGCGGCGCCAGCGATGAGGAATTGAAGAAGCTGATGGATCGGCTGCGCGCCGCCATGGACAAATATCTGCAGGCGCTGGCGGAAGAAATGCGCAAGAACCCGCAGCAGCTCGCGCGTCCGCTCGACCGCAATACCCGCATGCTCAGCGAGCGGGACCTCAAGAGCATGCTCGACCGGCTGGAGAACCTGGCTCGTTCCGGCAACAAGGAGGGCGCGCGCCGGCTGCTGGAAGAATTGCAGTCGATGCTGGAGAACCTGCAGATGGCGCGGCCGGGCGCGCAAGGCGAGGAGGGCGACGACGACATGATGTCGGCGCTCGACGAACTCGGCGACATGATCCGCAAGCAACAGCAATTGCGCGACAAGACCTTCAAGCAGGGCCAGGACATGCGGCGCGACCGCCAGAGCCAGCAGCAAGGCCAGGGTAAGCAGCAATTGGGCGATCTGCGCCAGGACCAGCAAGGCTTGCGCGATCGGCTCAACAAATTGCTGGAGCAATTGCGCCAGCGCGGCCTCGGCAACCCCGACCAGAACCAGAAGGGTCAGGGCGAGGGCGATATGGATCAACTCGGCAGTGCCGGCGAATCCATGGGCGAAGCGGAAGGCGAGCTCGGCCAAGGCGACGCCGACGGCGCGGTCGACAGCCAAGGCCGCGCGCTGGAAGCCATGCGCAAGGGCGCGCAGGGGCTGGCGCAGCAGATGCAGCAGAACGGCATGGGTATGGGGCAAGGCCCCGGCCAGCCCGGCCGCAATGGCCGCGCGCGCGCTCAGCAGGATACCGATCCGCTCGGGCGGCCGCTGCGCGGCCGCGAATATGGCGACGACGTCACCGTGAAGGTGCCGGGCGAAATCGATGCGCAACGTGCCCGCCGCATCCTGGAAGAACTGCGTAAGCGTTTCGGCGAGAGCGCCCGCCCGCAGCTCGAACTCGATTACATCGAGCGGCTGCTGAAGGATTTCTGATTATCGGTCGATGAAAAAGCCGTTCGACGGGTTCGCGATCAAGAAAGAACAAGGCAAACTCTCCGCGATCGATTTCGGCGGCTACGTACGAGACCTATCAAGCGTTCCGGGGCAAGCGCCGGTAGCCTCATTGAGGCTTACCCCTGATGGGAAGTAAACCCGCGTCTGCTGCCGGTCGCTCATCTCAATTTAAATCACCACTTTCTCAACCTGACTTACGAAATCGGAATTTGCCGAGGCCATAGCGCGTCGCTCAATCGACCGTGTCAATGCGCTGAAATGTCCGGCCGCCACGCCTGGCGATGCCCATACGCTTATTAACCATTTGGAAACCATAACTGATCTAAAAACTCTTGGAAATGGGCGGGTTGGCTTCCGTTCCCGAAGGATCCGGTCTGGGTCTAATTGTGGAACGCTGGGATGTCAGGGCGAAAAAATCTGGTCGTTGTGCGCGCCGGCGATGAATTGCTGCACGAGCAATGGCTGGCCGGCGACATTGACCGCAACTGGGATTTGATCGTCAATTATTTTGGCGATGATCCAGACCGTTATCGCAAAGACGATGTGCGGCGCATCGATTCCAAGGGACCAAAGTGGCCGGCGCTGCACGATCTCATTCAAAAGCTCGAAAAAGAAATTCTTGTCTACGACCGGGTGTGGTTTCCCGATGATAATTTAAGGGCGACCAAAGCCGACATTAATTTGTTTTTCGACACTTTCGAGAAATACGATCTCAGCTTGGCCCAGCCGTCGCTGACGCCCGATAGCCATCTCGGTCATCTCGTCACTTTGCATAACCGGTCGTTTGTTCTGCGCTTCACAAACTTCGTCGAGATCATGGCACCGTGCTTCAGCAGTGATTTCCTGAAGCAGATGCTGCCGTCATTTAACGCGAATTTGTCCGGCCGTGGCTTGGATTTTGTTTGGCCGGCCAAGATATCGGATTGGACAAAGATTGCCATTATCGATGCCGTAACGGTCTGCCACACGCGGCCGGTCGGCGGCCCGAACCATAAGCACCTTGCCGGCGGCGAAAAGACTCCGCAGCAAGAATTGGCCGAAATGTTCGTCAAATACGGATTGACGACCGTGCAGGCGCCATTCGTCCGCGGTGGGATCGACCAGTCGAGCCGGCGGCTTTCGATGCATGATGCAACGGCGCGCGAGCTGATCGACAACATCATAATCGGCTATTTGCCGGAGGTCGGCAAACATCCACAGGCGCTGATGCTGCTGGTGCGGCCTAATCTGGATTGCGTTCTCGAAAAGGCCGCATCAATGAGCCCGGCAACCGCGGTGCAGCCCGCGTGTCGCGAAAAGATCATCGCGGTCTTTCTGGTGCATCACATCGCGGCATGGGACGCCTTGTCAGGCATTTATGAAGCCATGGTGGACAGCACCGATTACCTGCCGATCGCGATCTCAATTCCCTTCAACTTCAACAGTCGAAGGCAAGGCATTTTCGACGGCGAAGACGATGTTCATCGCGGGCTCGATGCGATGGGCGTGTCGCATCTCAGGTTCAACTTCCAGAACCACGCCGAAGGTTTGGCGATCTTAAAATCCATCAAACCGGACGTCTTGTTCCGGCAATCACCGTGGGACCCGGATATTCCCGCGGCTTATGCAACGGACAAGCTCGATTTCACGCGTCTCGTCTATACCGATTACGGTATCGGAATTTGTGAGGACAGCCCGGGAAATATTGGCATTGCCTATGACCAGGAGTTGCATCGTCGAGCGTGGATGCTTTTGTGCATCAATGAAGAGCATAAACATATTTATCAAACGCGCACCACGCATAAGGGCGTTCGCGCGGTTGTGACAGGATATCCCAAATTCGACAAGCTGGTCGAGCGCGGCCATGGCCGGCAATTCTGGCCGATCGAATCTGAAAATCGACAATTTAGACTCATCTGGGCGCCACACCATTCGGTGCGGTCTGAACATCTGGGCTTTGGGACATTTCCGTTTGTCTACCGGGAAATCCTGCAATGGGTAACCAGCCATTCGGACGTCGACGTTGTCTTAAAGCCGCACCCGATGCTGTTCGATTCATGCGCGCATGGGCTGATGACGAAGGAAGATGTCGACAGTTTTCTGACAGCCTGGAGCGCGTTGCCAAACACGGCGTTTGTTACCGGCGGAGATTATGGGCCTTTGTTCGCCGCTTCGGACGCTATGCTGACCGATGGCATCACGTTTCTCGTCGAGTACCAGCTCTTCCCGAAGCCCCTCATTTGGCTCGATAGCGGGCAGCACATTCCCTTCAACGCCATCGGACAAAAACTTCTGCGCGGCCTCCACGCCACGAAATCTGCATCCGACGCCTTGAAGCTCGTCGATGAAATTCGAAAGCGGCCCATCGATCCGCTGCAAGACAAACGCGTTGAGGTCATGAAAACACTCATGCCTTACCCGGGCAAAAGCGCCCAGCATGTTCTGACCGCCATACAAAAAGAGCTAAGGGCTCAATAGCCGTGGGCAAAATCCTGATTACCCCCGGACCGGTCATGATGTTCCCCGAAATGGTCAGCGCCGCCGCGAATCAAAATTCCGTACACACGAACGCCGGCCTCCCCGGCGCTCGTGCTGAAGGCGGAATCCGCAATCCTGAAACTGATATCGGCGCCGGACGAAATAGTCTTTTCAGTGGCGACGTCATTCCACCCCTTGTCTCTTCGGAATCGGTGGCCAAAACATGAAAAAAAGAATTGCGGCTATTATTTTAGCTTCTGGCTCTGGAGCCCGTATAGGCTCAAAGATCCCTAAGCAATTTCTTAAACTTGGGGGACGACCAGTCCTTGAGCACACTCTCCGGGCGTTTACTCGGTGCGGCCCCGATGTAGTCGGGAAGGTGATCGTCGTAGGCAATCCTCTGTTCATGAAAGAAACAAAGGAAATTGCGTCGCAAGTTAACGATCCGCGAATTACTACGGTTGCTGGTGACCTGTTCAGACGTCAGGGATCTTCATTTATAGGGCTGCAAGCATGTTCAAGCGCGACGCATGTCATCATTCATGACGGCGTTCGTCCTTTGATTTCATCAGAACTAATTCGACGAGTCGCCGAAGAGCTAGACCGAAGCGACGCTATCGACGTTTGTATTCCATCAAGCGATACCATCATTGTTAAATCCGAAGATACAATTCGGGAAATTCCCGATCGTTCAGACATGATGCTTGGGCAAACGCCCCAGGCGTTTCTGCGCAGCTTAATTGTGAAAGCGCATGAAGAAGCACTTTCGGCAGGAATCCATGATTCAACTGACGACTGTGGCCTGATAGTTCGCCTCGGTTTGCCGGTCAAAATCGTTGTCGGCGAACGTACAAATATGAAAATTACGCATCTCGATGATCTGTACCTTGTCGAAAGACTATTCCAAGTCGCTCGTTTAGGCGACTCGGCCTCGAACAATTCTAACGAATTGAAAGTTGATCCCGTGCTTTTGCTCGGCGGAACGCGGGGTCTAGGACAAAATCTGGCACAATTCTTGATACAACGCGGAATTGGCACCACGGTGGTTAGCCGCAGTACAGTGCCAAGTCTCGATGTTTCTTCAAGCGGTTCTATTATTAATTTTTTGGACCATATCCGGCGATCTGGTCGCAAGTTTAGATCGGCTGTCTATGCCCCGGGACTTCTTATTGCCAAGTCGATAAGCAACTACACGGAAAAGGAATGGGAGGACACTTTCGCGGTCAATTTGAAAGGCGTCTTTCTCTTGCTTCAGAACTTGGACACATTTCTGGAACCGGGGGGGCACTTTCTTGTCTTTGGATCCAGCTCCTATTCTTTGGGTAGAGCTGGTTACGCTGCTTACAGTTCTTCAAAGGCCGCTTTAGTCAATCTTATCCAGGCGGCCGCGGACGAATATCCACAATACCGCTTAAATGTCGTTAGTCCGCAGCGAGCCAACACCGAATTGAGAATTAATGCTTTTGGTGCTGAATCATCGACCAAACTGCTTTCGCCTGACGTCATATCTGAGCGCTTATTTCACGTGATGAATACTGATGCGACAGGCATGAATTTCGACGTTCGAATTGACGCTCCGTTAATTCCAAAAAGTCCCGCAACCTCGGCCCCCCACGTGCACCGCGAGTTTCGTTCAAGCCGGTTCATTGGTGGAAGGAACGTATCGTGAGGCGCCATGAATCGCTCATGCGCAATGCCGCCGGCCATTCGATGCGAACGCAAAGACACGATGAGCCAGGTTAACTTGGCACGGCATAATGGCCAGGAGGCGGCGGCTTGGCCGCCGCCTAATGCCGCTGCACCAGCGCCTCGCGCACGGCGCCCTTGATCTGATCGACCGAGAACGGCTTGGCGATCACGTCGTGCACCAGTGCGTCTAGCCCGTGCGTGCGCTCGCGCTGATCGGCAAAACCGGTCATCAGCATGATCGCAATGTCCGGATGGTCGCGTCCGGCCGCGAGCGCGAGCGCGATGCCGTCCACGTCCGGCATTTTCACGTCGGTCAGCAGCAGGTCGAATTCGCCATTATGCCGGTTGAGCGCATCGAGTGCCGCCACGCCGTCGGTGGCCACGGTCAATTCGTGGCCATCCTCATTGAGAGAACGCACGACCAGCTCGCGGATGGCGGCGTCGTCCTCGGCGACTAATATCCTGGCCATGGCCTACTTCGCTCCAGCGTCTTGCGCGGTGAAGAAGCGCACCATCACGTCGCTGGCGTCCGCCGGCGGCGCGGGGATTTCGCTGCGGAATTCCAGCCGCTCGCCGGGACCGAGGATGCTGCGCGCCGGCAGCGCGGTCCAGGTGTAGACCTCCTGCCCGGTGGCGTTGCGCGCGGCAAAGCGCAGGCGCGGCACCTCGATTGCCTTGTCGGCCGCGCTCACGATGGTGCCTTGCACGATCAGGATGTTGACGCCGTCCTGGGCTTCTTTCGAAATCCGGACGTTTTCGAATTTGAGATGGCGCAGATTAACCGGCAAGCCGATCGCCGCGAACAACGATGCAGTCTGCGGCAGATAACGCACCACATCTTTGCGCGCGCCGACCAGCGCCACGTTGAAGGCGACCAGCACGAGAATGACTGCGGTCCAGCGCGAGGAGCGGCGCGTGGTCTTGCGGCGCGCCTGCAGGCGCTGGCGGCGGGCGGCGTAGCTTTCGACTTCTTCGGAATCGAGCTCGGCATTGGCTGCGCCCGGCGGCAATTCAGGCTCGATCGGCGGCACCAGCGACGGCGCGTCGTCGATCGCAGCCGGCTCCGGCGCTTGCACCTCGACCGGTGCGGGCGCGGGTTGCGGCGGCGGCGGTTCGATCGGAGGCGTCTCGATTCCGGCGGCCGCTATCGATTCGGTGGGCTCGGCGCCAAAATCGTCGGCACTTTCCGGCGTGGGCTCCGGTGGCGGCGCGGCCGCGGCGGGTGGGGGCGGCGGTGCGGCCGCAGCGGGTGGGGGCGGCGGTGCGGCCGCAGCGGGCGGCGGCGGTGCCTGGGCGCGGGCCGGTGCCGGCGATTGCGCCTCGGCTTCCGCGATCACGTTGTCCACAAAAGCGGCCACAGCGGGTGCGCTTTTCGGAACGCCGGCGAACCACATCACTTTGCAGCGAGCGCAACGCACATTACGCCCGGCCGGGCCGACCGCGGCCTGGTCGATCATGTAGGAGGTGGCGCAGCTCGGGCAGACGATCAGCATGTCATCGGGGCCAATTTGCCCTTAAAACCTAGCAGCCGTCCGTTAATGGACTGGAAACCATGGCTGCCCCGGGACTAAAGGAATTTGCCGGTATTGCCGGGCGCGCGGCGCTGGCGGTGGCGCGATAATCCTGTAAAAGCGCTGTTCTCGGCGCCAAGCGAGGGCCGCGAACGGCTTTTGAGAACGATTCGGCAGCTTGCCGGCCGGGGGTCATTCCACTGGCCGACAATGGAATTTATCGGAGAGGGGTGTGGTCCGATTCGAGAACGTCGGCTTGCGCTACGGCCTGGGGCCGGAGGTCCTGCGCGACCTCACCTTCCGGATTGACCCGCATTCCTTCCAGTTCCTCACCGGCCCGTCCGGCGCCGGCAAAACCTCGCTCTTGCGCCTGCTGTTCCTCTCGCTCAAGCCGACACGCGGCCTGATCACACAATTCGGTCACGACGTTGCCACCCTGTCGAAGGACGCGGTGGCGACCTTGCGCCGCCGTATCGGCATCGTGTTTCAGGATTTCCGCTTGCTCGATCACATGACGACCTATGAAAACGTCGCGTTGCCGCTGCGCGTGATGGGCCGGCGTGAGGATACCTACCGCGACGAGGTGGTCGAGCTGTTGAGCTGGGTCGGGCTCGGCGAGCGGATGTGGGCATTGCCGCCGGTGCTCTCGGGCGGCGAAAAGCAGCGCGCCGCGATCGCGCGCGCCGTGATCGCGCGGCCGCAGCTGCTGCTGGCCGACGAACCCACGGGAAACGTCGATCCGAGCCTGGCGCAGCGGCTGCTGCGGCTGTTCGTCGAGCTCAACAAATCCGGAACTTCGGTGGTGATCGCCACTCACGACATCGCCTTGATGGACCAGTACGATGCGCGCCGGCTGGTGCTGCACGAAGGACGCCTGCATATCTATGATTGAAGTCACAGAGACGAAAATGACGGAGACCGATCGCGGTGAAATGACGGCGACGCCGCGCCTGTCGGGCGGCGGGCTGCCGCGTTTCGAAACGCCGCTGGTGCCGCGCAACTCGATCTCCGGACGCGCGCTGATCGCCGTCGTCGCCATCATGACGTTCTTGGCTTCGCTCACCACTGGCGCGGTACTGCTGGTCGGCGGCGCGGCGAGCGAATGGCAATCGGACGTGGCGCGCGAAGTCACCATTCAGATCGTTCCGGGTGCTGGCCGCAACGTCGACGCCGCCGTCGACAAGGCGGCGGCGGCCGCGCGCGCCTTCCCGGGCATCGGTGAGGTGCGGGCCTATTCGAAAGAGGAATCTTCCAAGCTGCTCGAGCCGTGGCTCGGCAACGGGCTTTCGCTCGACGAGTTGCCGGTGCCGCGCCTCATCGTGGTCAAGATCGCGGGCGGTGCCACGCCCGACATTCCGGAATTGCGGCGAATACTGGCCGGGCAGGTTCCGGGCGCCATGCTCGACGATCATCGCGGCTGGATCGACCGCATGCGTGCCATGGCCGGGACCGCGGTCGCCGTCGGCATTGCAATCCTCGTCCTGGTGATTGCCGCCACCATACTCTCGGTCACCTTCGCCACCCGCGGCGCGATGGCGACCAACAAGCCGGTGATCGAGGTTCTGCACTTCGTCGGCGCCAAGAACGGCTTCATCGCCGGGCGCTTCCAGCGGCATTTTCTGTTGCTCGGCCTGCAGGGCGGCGCCATCGGCGGCGGCTTCGCGATCGTGCTGTTCGCGCTCGCCGGGCTCATCAACGGCTGGTTTGCCGGCTCGGCGGGGGCCGAGCAGACCTCGGCCATGTTCGGATCATTCTCCATCGGCATCGCCGGCTATGTCGCCGTGCTTGGCCAGGTCGTGCTGATCGCGCTGGTGACGGCCGCGACCTCCCGGCATACCGTGAATCGGACCCTGGATACGATCGATTAGCGCGTGATCCCGAAAAGTGGCAACCGGTTTTCGGACAAGATCACGCGCCGGAAAAATGTTAGGTGAATTCTTGAGCCAATCCGAAATCACGCGGCTCTGACATGCTTGCAAGTCTCGCACGCGTCATCGGCTTTCTTACCATGACCACCAGCGCCGCGGGTGCCGTGCTGCTGGGCGCCGGATTCTGCTGGTTCGTGTTGACCATTCCGTCCGAGGAGGTGACGCTCGACCGCAAGGCCGACGGCATCGTGGTGCTGACCGGGGCCGCCTCGCGCATTCCGGATGCCATCGAACTGCTGGCGGCCGAACGCGGCAAGCGACTCTTGATCAGCGGCGTACACCGTGCCACCAGCGCGCGCGAGATCGCCCGGCTGACGCCGCTCTATTCCAAATTCTTTTCGTGTTGCATCGATCTCGACCGCTCGGCACTCAACACCTTCGGCAACGCCATCGAGGCCAAGCGCTGGGCGCGCGAGCACAATTTCAATTCGCTGATCGTGGTGACCTCAAACTGGCACATGCCGCGCGCCATGGCCGAACTCGCGCACCAGCTTCCCGACGTGGCGTTGATTTCCTTTCCGGTGATCTCGCCAAAAGTGAAAGACGAGCCGTGGTGGTCGAATCTCGACACCGCGCGCTTGCTGTTCGCCGAATATCTGAAGTATCTGTTCGCGCTCACCCGTATGCGCCTCGATCCCGATAGCGCGTGAAGGAGCGCCGCTCGTGCTGATTGTCGTTCGCTCCATCGCCTTCAACGTGCTGTTCTACCTGAACACGGCGCTGTGGCTGGTCGTTGCGCTGCCGACCTTTTTCATGCCCTACCGCGCAATCTTAGGGATTGCGAAAGCGTGGGGCCGCTGCAATCTCGTGCTGCTGCGCGTCGTCGCCGGCATCGACTACGAGATCAGGGGCCGCGAAAAAATCCCGCAAGGTCCGGTCATCGTCGCCGCCAAACACCAGTCGGCCTGGGAAACCTTCGCGCTGCTGCCGCTGTTCGACAATCCGGTGTTTATCGTCAAACGCGAATTGCAGTGGATCCCGATCTTCGGCTGGCTGATGATTAAGGGCCGCATGGTGCCCGTCGATCGCAGTGCCGGTTCGCAGGCAATTCCAAAAATGACGGCACGGGCGCGGGTCGAGCTGGCTACCGGCCGCCAACTGATCATTTTTCCGGAGGGCACGCGGCGGCCGGCCGGCGCCGAGCCGCGCTACAAGTTCGGCGTGGCGCTTCTTTACGCCGCCACCGATGTGCCGTGCGTTCCGATCGCGCTCAATTCCGGTTTGTTTTGGCCGCGCCGCTCGATCCTGAGGCTGCCGGGGACAGTCCTGGTCGAGGTCCTCGATCCGATCGCGCCCGGGCTCGACAAGGACGCATTTTTCGAGCGACTGCAGCAAAATCTCGAATTGGCGACGGCGCGCTTGCTTGACGAGGCCAAAGGACTCAATTCGTAGCCGATTCGTGGATGCCTTTGATCTGCTCGGCGAGCTGGCGCAGACCGTTGTCGCGATAGCCGTGGGCTGCGAGTTCCTTGACCGCCGCCAATACGTAGTCCCGGCAGGCGCCGGAGCGGCCGTGGCCCTGGCGCACATAGTGGAGTTGCTGGGTAAGGCTCAGGCGGCCGGCATATTGGCGGTGGCCGCGGTCCACCATGTAACAGAGCGCGTGCACGCCCTGTTGCGGGTCGTCGTCGAGCCAGACCGAGCGCCAGGCCTCGCGATAGACCCGGGTGACCTGCTCGCGCGCGCGCAAATAGTCGATCGTGGCCGCGCGGTTGACGGCCGCCACCCGGTAGGCGATGCCACGGCAATTGCCGCCGCGGTCGAGACCGAGTACCAGGCCGGGCCGTTGCGGGGTCCCGCGATGGACGAAGGAATAGACGCAGAGCGCGCGGTGGGCGCCCACCAGGCGGGCATTACGCCGCTCCAGGAAATCGAATCCTGGTCGCCACATCAGCGATCCGTAGGCGAAAACCCAAAGGTCTTCACCGCTTTGATCGAATATTGTGTTCATCGGGGCTGGTTTTGGACCACGCCGTTGACAGGGCCCGGCAACTGGCGCTCGCGTATCAGGCCGGATGTTCCGGCGCAACCCATCCGCGGGCCACAGGCTAATGGCAAAGGGCGTAGAAACGCCGTATTCGGCAGGTGGTAAGTCTGCAATGGCACGACCAAGGTCCCGCAGCGCGCGCCGGCGCACGTGGCGCTATATCGCGACGCTCGTCCTGTTTGGCGCGCTGATCGGCGGCTGGAGCTGGCTTTGGTTTTACACCGCCAACCGGGCGGAAACCGCCATTGCCGGTTGGCGTGCGCGCGAGGCCCAGGCCGGCCGCATCTATACCTGCGGCTCGCAGGACATCGGCGGCTATCCGTTCCGCATTGAGGTCAATTGCGAAAAGGCGTCCGCGCTGTTCCGCAGCAACCAGCCGCCGGTCGAGATTAAGACCAGCGCCATATTGATTGCCTCGCAGATCTATCAGCCCGACCTGCTGATCAGCGAATTCCATGGCCCACTTATCATCGCCGAGCCGGGCCATGCGCCGAGCATTATCGTCAACTGGAAGCTGTTCCAGTCGAGCGTGCGCGGCACGCCGGCAGCGCCGGAACGCGTGTCGTTGGTGTTCGACAAGCCGGTAGTCGAGCGCGTGGCCGGCGGCGTCCAGCAGAAGTTGCTGCAGGCCAAGCACATCGAAATCCACGGTCGCATTGTCGAGGGCTCCGCCGCCAACCGCCCAGTGATCGAGGTTGCGCTGCGGCTCGATCAGGCTGCCGCGCCGAGCTTGCATCCGTCGGCGGTGCAGCCGGTCGACGCCGACATCACCGCGGTGTTGCGCGGGCTAAACGACTTCTCACCCAAGCCGTGGCCGCAGCGCTTCCGCGAAATGCAAGCGGCGGGCGGCCGCATTGATATCAGTCAGGCGCGGGTGCAGCAGGGTGAAACCACTGCGACCGGCGGCGGCAGCCTGTCGCTTAATGCGGACGGCCGGCTCGAGGGCCAATTGCGCGTCACCATCGCCGGACTTGAGCCTTTCCTCGCCGCCATTGGCGCGCAGCAGATGGTGCAGGCTTCACCGACCATGGACAAGCTCAGTGGCGCACTTGACCGGCTGGCGCCCGGTCTCGGCAATGTCGCGCGCCAACAGATCGGCGCCAATATTTCGACCGGCATCAATATGATCGGCGAGCAAACCACGCTCGAAGGCAAACGCGCCGTCACGCTGCCGCTGCGCTTCGAAGACGGTATTGTTCTACTCGGGCCGATCCGGCTCGGCGCCGCTCCGGCGCTATTCTAGCGCCGGTCCGCTGCGTTCCGAATTGAAACTCAAGAAGCCTTTTGAATAAAGTCGCGTAGCGCAGCTTGAACGCGGGCGACTACATTCTCCCACGCCCGCGATTCATCCTGCCGAAACAGGCGCGCGGTCGGGTACCAGGGGCTGTCCTCGCGATCGAGCAGCCAACGCCAGTCGGCATCGAAGAGCAGCATCACCCAGACCGGTTTTGCCAGGGCGCCGGCAAGGTGGGCGACGGCGGTATCGATCGAAATAACAAGGTCCAGATGCGAGATGATCGCGGCGGTATCGGCGAAATCTTTAATTTCATCGCTGAATTGCAGAAGGTCGCTGCGTGAGTTCAGCACCGGCGCGTCCTCGGAACGCACATCCAATTGCAGGCTGATAAATGTCGCATCGGTATCGAAGAGCGGCAGCAAAGTGCCGAGGAATACCGATCGATACGCTTCCTCGAGCGTTTCGGTGCGACCTGACCAGGCCAAGCCGATCCGCGGACGACGTTTTGCTCCCAGCCGGGTGCCCCAATCCATCGCTTTCTGCGGCGAGGTCCGCAGGTAGGGCACCGCCGACGGGATCGTTTCAAGTTGTGTCTTGAATGCCAGGGGCAGGCTGAGCAACGGGCATTGCACATCGAGATCCGGCAACGCGCTGTCCATGATGTCCATGGAGAGCACTTGGGTCGCGCCGGCAAGCCCGCTCATCAACTCTCTGACCGGCTCTCGAACCTGCAAAATCACGCGGGCGCCGCGCTCGGCAAGCAGCGGCACATAGCGGCAGAACTGGATGGTATCGCCAAAACCTTGCTCGGCATGGACCAGGATGGTTTTGCCTGCAATATCGTCCTGCCCGTGCCACCGCGGCTGCGGGAGAATGCGCTTGGCGCTTCGCAGCGCGGCGGCTTGCCAGCGCCATTCATAATCTTCCCAGCCTCGATCAAAGTCGCCGCACTGGAGGCGGACCTCTGCCGCGCCAAAGTGCGCCTCGCTATAATCGGGCGACGCCGCAATAGCGCTCTGGTAGCTCGCCAGCGCCTCCTCATAGCGCTTCAATCTCCGCAAAGCGGTGCCACGGTTGCAAAATGCCTCGGTGAAGTCCGGCCGCGCGGCAAGTGCGCGATCGTAGCCTGCCACGGCATCGGCAAACCGCTTCAATTTCTGCAGAGCATTGGCGCGATTGGAAAGTGCCTCGGCAAAGTTCGGGGACACCGCAAGCGCCCGATCGAAGCTATCCAATGCTTCGTCGTGGCGATTCAACGCCAAAAGCACGCTGCCGCGATTGTAGTGCGCCTCGGCAAGGTCAGGCGACAGCGCCAGCGCGCGGTCAAAGCTCGCCAGCGCCTCGTTGTGCCGGTTTAGCGCATGTAGGGCATTGCCGCGGTTGGAATGCGCTTTGGCAAAGTCCGGCCGCTGTACAAGCGCGCAATCGTAGCTGTTCAATGCTTCATCGTGGCGTTTCAATGCCAGAAGGGCATTGCCGCGATCGAAGTGAGCCACGGTAAAATCCGGCCGCAAATGAATTGCGCGGTCGTAACTCGCCAAGGCTTCGTCGTGCCGATTCAACTGTTGCAGAGCGCCGCCGCGTCTGTGAAGTGCTCGCGCAAAGTCGGGCCGCAGGGCAATCGCGCCGTCATAGCTCGCGATTGCATCGGCGTGCCGGTCCAGCGCCTCGAGGACGTTGCCGCGATTTAAATGGGCCTCAGCAAAGTCCGGCCGCACGTTAAGCAAGCGGTCGTAACTGCCGAGCGCTGCGTCCAGTTTTCCCAGTCGCGCTTGAGCAAGTGCGAGAAGATAAAGCGCATCAAATTGGTCAGGGTCGGTTGCGATAATTTCACGACAAAGCTGTTCGGCCTCGACGAAATTGCCGGCTTTGTGGGCCGCGACAACGCGGTGGAGCGCCTGCGCTGGATTTTGCGGTTCGCTGGCCGTCGTCATCAAATTCGAGTTTCCCCCGGATATTAATCCCCATCCGCGGCATAAGGCTTCGGTAGCGGCTCGGGCGGCAGGCCCGGATGCGGGCGGCCGAAATCCGGCGCCGGCGAATCCTGCCCGATCTCGACGATGCCTTTGCGGATGGCGCGGGTGCGGATGAAGTGCTCGAACAGCGCGTCGCCGTCGCCGTTGCGGATCGCCTTGGTCAGCAGCGAGATGTCTTCGTTGAAACGGCCGAGCATCTCCAGCACGGCGTCCTTGTTGGCGAGGAAGACGTCGCGCCACATGGTCGGGTCGGAGGCCGCGATGCGGGTGAAATCGCGGAAGCCGCCGGCCGAGAATTTGAGCACTTCCAAGCGCGTGACGGTCTGCATTTCGTCGGCGGTGCCCACGATGGTGTAGGCGATCAGATGCGGCAGATGGCTGGTAATGGCGAGCACCAGGTCGTGGTGATCGGCCGTCATGGCGTCCACATTGGCGCCGAGCAGGCGCCAGAAGGCGGCGAGCTTGTCCACCGCCTTGGCATCGGCCCCTGCGGGCGGCGTCAGGATGCACCAGCGGTTGACGAATAGTTCGGCAAAGCCGGCATCGGGGCCGGAATATTCGGTGCCGGCTACCGGATGGGCCGGCACAAAGTGAATGTTTTTCGGCAGATGCGGGCCCATGTCGCGGATTATCGATCCCTTGACCGAGCCCACGTCGGAAACGGTAGCGCCGGGAGAAAGATGCGGGCCGATCTCCGCGGCGACCGCGCCGCAGGCGCCGACCGGAATGCAGACGATGACCAGGTCGGCGCCCTCGACCGCCGCGGCATTGGTTTCCACCACCTGATCGGCCAGGCCGAGCTCGGCGATGCGCCGGCGCGTTTGCGGGGAACGCGCCGTGGCGACGATCGAGCCTACCGCGCCTTGCGCGCGGGCCGCGCGCGCGATCGAGGAGCCGATCAGCCCGACGCCGATGAGGGCGAGCCGGTTGTACAGGGTGGCCGGTTTGCTCATGCCAATAACTCTGTCATCGCCGGGCTTGTCCCGGCGATCTCGCTTAGGAGGGCGCCGTGGCCGCTTATCGGGATCACCGGGTCTCGGCGCTTCGCGCCGGCGCGGTGATGACAACAAAAAGTGCTCACGCCGGTTTCCCCAAAAATTCCGCGAGCGCTTTCACCACCAGCCGATTGGCTTCCTCGGTGCCAATGCTCATGCGCAGCGCGTTCGGCAATTTGTAACCGCCGACCTGGCGCAGCACGAGGCCGCGCTTGGTCAGGAACGCATCGGCGTCTTTGGCGGTGTGGCCCGGCGCTTGCGGAAAGTGAATGAGCACGAAATTCGCCACGCTCGGCGTCACCGGCAAGCCGAGCTTGCCGATTTCCTCGGTAAGCCAGGTGAGCCAGCGCGTATTGTGCGCGCGCGAGCGCTCGACATGGGCGGTATCTCGAATTGCCGCGACGCCGGCAGCGATCGCCGGCGCGTTGACATTGAACGGTCCGCGAATGCGGTTGATCGCGTCGATGACGTCGGCCGGCCCGTACATCCAGCCGAGGCGCAGCGCAGCCAGCCCGTAGATCTTGGAGAAGGTGCGGCACATCACGACGTTTTCCGATGTGGCCACCAGCTCGATGCCGGATTCGTAGTCGTTGCGTTGAACGTATTCGGCGTAAGCGGCGTCCAGCACGAGCAACACATGCGGCGGCAAGCCGCTGTGCAGCCGCTTGACCTCGTCGAACGGAATGTAGGTTCCGGTCGGATTGTTCGGATTGGCCAGGAACACTACCTTGGTGTGCGGAGACACGCATTTGAGGATGGCGTCGACGTCGGCGGTGAAATTCTTCTCCGGCGCGACCACCGGCTTGGCGCCGGTGCCGAGCGTGGCAATCGGGTAGACCAGGAAGCCGTGCGTGGTGTGGATCGCCTCGTCGCCGTCGGTGAGGTAGGCGCGCGCAATCAGGTTGAGCAGATCGTCGGAGCCGGCGCCGCAGATGATGCGCGCCGGATCGAGACCGTAGGCTTCGCCGATCGCCTCGCGCAAAGCCGACGCTGAGCCGTCCGGATAATCCTCCAGGTGCTCGGCCACGGCGCGATAGGCGGCGATGGTGCTCGCGCCCGGCCCCAACGGTGTCTCGTTGGAGGAGAGCTTGAACACTTTGGCAACGCCGGGCGCGTCGCTCTTGCCCGGGACGTAAGGACTAATGTCGAGGACGCCGGGGCGCGGTTGCGGTCGGTTGACGGTCATGGGCAACTTTCGAACGATCAGGTTTTATTGGCGGCAACCGTATAGCGGGTCGCGTGGCTGCCGACGAGGGCCGCCGAACGAACCGTGGCCCCGGCCTTGACCAGGGCCGCGCCGATCGTCTCCAGGGTCACGCCCGTCGGCATGGTGATCAGCAAGGCGGCGCCGTCGAAGGCGCGATCGGGCACGGCAATGAAATCCGCCAAAGTCGACAGCGCCTGTGCGGCCGGTGCGCCCCAGCCGGAGACGCGCACGCTCCACATCGCAGCTTCCGTCGCCATGGCGTCGGCAGTGACCCGCGAAAGCACGAACACCGGCAGGGCGGCCGGATGGTCGGCGCGTTCGACGAAGGGCAGGCGCGCGATGATCTTCGGCGCCGCATCGAATTCCAACGCGCTCCACCAGGCGCCCGCCGAAGGCACGGCAAAGGCGGGCACCAGGCCGAGATCGCCTTTCGAGGTCGACACCGCTGCCACCACCGCGGCGGCGCCCATATGCGCCACGAACGGCACCGTGAAGCCGAAATGAAAGCGGGCGGAATCCCGCATCAAGGCGTCGCCCGCCGACAGGTCGGCATGCACGGAAAACGGCGCCTGCACGTATGTGAAGGTCGAAATAATGACGCGCCAGATGCTCTCGGCGGTGTCGAGCGGCAGTATGCCTTTATGCCGCTTGACCAGCCGGCGCATCATTTCGGCCTCGCGCGCCGGCCGGAACGCCGAGCCGCTGACCTGGCTGCGCTTGACCGCGATCAGCCGGTCGATGATTTCGCCGCGCTCCATCAGCAACTGGTGCATCGCCTCGTCGATGCGGTCGATCTCCTTGCGCAGGTCGTCCAGCGCGGGTGCTTGGGGTGGCTTGGCCATGGCGGCATTGATAGGAGGGCCAAATCTTGAAAGCAACATTGCCTTGAAATCAATAAAGCCTTGAAATCAAAGAATTCGTTGACAGTAAGGTGTCATATTGACAGTTAAACGGCCCGCAATCCGGGCTATTGTTCTGGCAATGCGGCGCACCGGGAGCGCTAGGCGACATGGTCGATGCCAATCTGAGCAGCCCGCGTGAAGTGGCGGACGCCCCGCGCGAGGCGGACCATCCGCACGAGTCGGAGGTCGTCCGCTTCGGCCCCGATAAGCCGCTCAAGCTCGACGCCGGCGTCGAGCTCAGCCCGTTCCAGATTGCCTACAAGACTTATGGCACGCTCAATGCCGAGCGCAGCAACGCCGTGCTCGTCTGCCATGCGCTCACCGGCGACCAGCACGTGGCAAGCCAGCATCCGGTCACGCACAAATCGGGCTGGTGGGAAACCATGGTCGGGCCTGGCAAGCCGATCGACACCGAACGCTATTTCGTGATCGGCCCTAACGTGGTGGGTGCCTGCATGGGCGCGACCGGGCCTGCTTCGACCAATCCGAAGACCGGCAAAGCTTGGGGCCTGGAATTTCCCGTCGTCACCATCCGCGACATGGTGCGCGCGCAAGCCATG
The DNA here is from genome assembly GCA_963739825.1 of uncultured Alphaproteobacteria bacterium. Taxonomy (GTDB): domain Bacteria; phylum Pseudomonadota; class Alphaproteobacteria; order Rhizobiales; family Xanthobacteraceae; genus Pseudolabrys. Next base: position 11,062 of record CAVUBU010000001.1, on the reverse strand, counting down.
CTGCTCGATCATCTCGGCATCGAAACGCTGTTCTCGGTGGCCGGCGGATCGATGGGCGGCATGCAGGTGCTGCAATGGGCTGCTTCCTATCCGCAGCGCGTGTTTTCCGCGCTACCGATCGCCTGCGCCACGCGCCATTCGGCGCAGAACATCGCGTTCCACGAGGTCGGCCGCCAGGCGATCATGGCCGATCCGGAATGGCGCGGCGGCCGCTATTTGCTGGAAGGCACCAATCCGCGCCGCGGGCTCGCGGTGGCGCGCATGGGCGCACATATCACTTATCTTTCCGACGCCGCGCTGCACCGGAAATTCGGCCGCAAGTTCCAGGACCGTGAAAATCCGACCTTTTCCTTCGATGCGGATTTCGAGGTCGAATCCTATCTGCGCCATCAAGGCATCTCGTTCGTCGAGCGCTTCGATGCCAATTCCTATCTCTATCTGACGCGCGCCATGGATTATTTCGACCTCGCCGCCGACTACGACGGGCTGGTCGCCAACGCCTTCAAGAATTCGCCGACGCGCTTTTGCGTGATTTCGTTCACCAGCGACTGGCTGTTCCCGACGGTGGAATCGCGCGCCATCGTGCATGCGCTCAACGCCGCCGGCGCGCGCGTCTCGTTCGCCGAGATCGTCACCGACAAGGGTCACGACGCCTTTCTGCTCGAGGAACCGGAATTGTTCGGCATCGTGCGCGGTTTCCTCGACGGCGCCGGCAAAGCGCGTGGATTGGCGCGTGGATCGACGCGTGGATTGACGCGCGGGCTTGGCGGAAAGAGCTGACGTCATGAGCAAACTCAACCTCGCCCGAATCGCGCGCACGCCGGGCGGCGCCCGCGTCGACCTGGTGCTGGTCGCCGAGATGGTGGAGCGCGGCGCCAAGGTGCTCGACGTCGGTTGCGGCGACGGCGAACTGCTGCGGCTGCTCGGCGAAACGCGCGGCGTCGACGGCCGCGGCATCGAGCTGTCGCGCGAGGGCGTCAACGAATGCGTGGCCAAGGGCCTTGCCGTGATCCAGGGCGACGCCGACACCGATTTGGCCGACTATCCGGACGATGCCTTCGACTACGTGATCCTGTCGCAGACGCTGCAGGCCACGCGCCATCCGCGCGTGGTGCTCGAGCACATGCTGCGGATCGGGCGGCGTGCCGTGGTCTCGTTTCCAAATTTCGGGCACTGGCAGGTGCGCCTGCAGCTGCTGTTCGCCGGCCATATGCCGCAGACCGATATCCTGCCGTACAACTGGTACGACACGCCCAATATCCACCACTGCACGATCAAGGATTTTCGCCAGCTCTGCACCGCGATCGGCGTGCAGATGGAAAGGGCGGTGGCGCTCAATGCCTGGGGCAAACCGCTGCGCCTCAACGCCCCCTGGTGGTTCTGGAACCTGTTCGGCGAACAGGCCGTGTTCCTGCTCAGCCGCAAGGGCTGAGCGCAATCGGTGGGCGCGGCGCCGTTAATTGCCGGCTAATTGCTGCACTGCAACTTTAACTTTGCTGCAAGCGCACAATAACTTACGCTCAACGTATAAGAGTCCAGTTTTTCTGTATTTATAACTCGCTCTAAGTATAACGTACAATTCTTCTCGTATAAATTCTGCGCCATAAGTTTTAATGTGGAATAGCTGCCATGCAGACCACTAAATGACCTTTGGATGACCACGATCTTGCCACATCTGACCGGCGTCTAGGCCCCTGCATTCGATGCCGATTCTGTCGGTATCGAGTGCATTGCTTTGATGACAAGGGGACTAGACCTAATGAGACTTATCCAGAAACGGGCGATGATTTTGTTGTGTTCGGTGGCGGTTGCCGCGCTCGCAACGTCAGCCTTCGCAAGACCCGTCCATCACCATCGGCACAGCTCGGCGAGCGCCATTCAATCGGCGGCGCAGGCATCGACGCTCCGCGTCGATAACGATGGGCGCTATTTGTCTAATGCGGCCGCAACCGGCGACACCAGCCGACGCCACAGCCGACGGCAGGAGCGCCAATCGCTGGCCGAGGCGCGCGTGCGGGCCCAGTCGCATTCGAATTCCGCCTTTGGCGGCATCACCAGCAACGCGCTGGTGACCGAGGCACGCAAATATATCGGCACCAATCCGACCGGGCGCGGCAGCCTGTGGTGTGGCGCCTTCATGGACCTGGTGCTCAAGCGCACCGGCCATCCGGGCGGCGGCAATCTCGCCTGGGGCTACGAGCACTACGGCACCCGAGTTTCCGGCCCGCAGGTCGGCGCCATCGCAGTGATGGGCCGGCGCGGCGGCGGCCATGTCGGCGTGGTGAGCGGTATCGATCCGAACGGCAATCCGATCATCGTGTCCGGCAATCACAACCATACGGTCGCGGAATCGGTTTATCCGCGCGGGCGGATCGCCGCCTATGTGATACCGGGTGGCTGATCGCACGATCGAATCGGCTTTCGAAAATCTCGCTCCGCCGCAAGCGGGGCGATATTTTTTTACGCAACGAGCGGTCGCCGCCTGCTCGTTAGCTTTAAGCATTAAGGTTATGCGCGCCGGCGCGTAAACCACTTCATCGTAAATCTAAAACTTTCATTTTGCCGAAAATTGCCGTGCTACCTCCCTTCAGTCGCCGAACAAAAATCGGCGCCAACAAAAATACTGGGCAACGGGGACCCATATATGCATTTGAAGTTTCGCGTTCTGCTGGCCATCGGCTGCGTCAGCCTGCTGGCGATGGGCATTCCAGCTCTCGGCAAGCCTGCGCCGCGCGGCCTCGCGCATCATCAGCGCACCATTAATCCGCAGCGCAACATTCATAAGAAAAAAATCGTGCGGCGTGCTCCCGTGCGTCTTGCCAAGCCGCATGCCGCGCCCGCGCACCAGACCGCCCACCTGGTCAGCACACCGGTCGCCTTACCGCCGAAGCGACCGATGTTCGGCTGGCCGGCGCTGGTGCGGGAAGCGCGCAGATATATCGGCACCAATCCGACCGCTCGCACGAGATTGTGGTGCGCGACTTTCATGAACCTGGTGCTCGCCAGGCTCGGCTATGCCGGCACCAATTCCGACGCCGCCAGGTCATTCGCCGATTACGGCCATCGCATTTCCGCGCCGGAGATCGGCGCCATTGCCGTGCTGGCCCGCGGCAAAAGCGGCGGCCATGTCGGGGTCGTCTCCGGCATCGATTCGCATGGCAACCCAATCATTATTTCCGGCAATCACGGCCACCGGGTCGGCGAGGGGGTCTATCCGCGCTCGCGCGTGATCGCCTATGTGATGCCGTCGATGCGCCGGCCGGACGGCGTAATACATGTCGCCGAGCGCACCAAACCGATCGCAGCGAGCCAGCTGCGCTTGTCGACTGCGGCGAGCTTGCCCAGCCAGCCACGGTTCGAGCCCATCATCGACTCGCCGATCACTGAGCTATTGGCGGCGATCGAGGCCGAGCAAACCCGGCCGCGGGCCAGCGCCCATGCGGCAAGGCCACCGGCGCCACGTCACGCCGCGCAACGGATGCCGGGGCGCGCGCAGCAATTTGCACGGCAGGTCATGCACCGGCCTGGACCGCATACCGTAGCGCCCGCACGCCGTGAGTTGCAGCACAGACAGCCGCGCAATCGGTTTCTTGCCAAAATATTCGGCAGCAAAGCGCGCGCGTCGGTGGCGCCGCCGCCGCGGTCGGCGCCGCGGCATCAGCGGCCGGTCCATGCGCGTGACCGTTACGCCAATTCCTATGTTGGGCCCGCTGTGCGTCAGCCCGCCCAGCGCTGAGGCGCGTTGTTTTTCCGAAAACCGATGCGGCCGTCTCAGTCGCCGGCCGCCTGGCTGATGGCGTCGCCGACCGCGACGTCGCCGCCCGCGACCACCTCGGCATAGATGCCGCAGTCGGCATGGCCGAAACTGTCCATCAACTTACGCGGTACAGGCAGATCGCGTATGCCGGTATCGGGATCGACCTCGGTGGCCGCGCAACGCACGATGCGCTTGACCGGTTTGAGCCGGACATTGCCGATCGACAATTCGCGCTCGAGCAGGTCGAACTCGTGCCAGGCCGGCCAGCCGGCGACATAGAGATTGCCGCGGAAGCGCAACGGATGAACGGCTGCGCCCGCCGCGGTTTCCACCGCCGCCACCGAGGCGAGGTTGATAATGGACACCACTTTCTTGGCCACGTCGGAAAAGCTGTGGCCCTCGCCGAACAGCACCTTGGGCGGCCCGCGCAATTCCTTCGGCATGAAACGGCGGAAGAATGCCTCGATTGCCAGCCGCCCGTCCTGCCTGCGCAGGTCGCCGCGCGCGGCCTCGCGGCCTTCCCATTGGATCGACAGCGTATGGCTCGCCTCGTCGTAGTCGGTGCGCAACGCCGCCAGCCGTTCGTTGCGCATCAGCATCAGGAAGCGTTGCTTGGGGAAATAGGCGGGCCGCGCGGGGTCGAAGCCGCTGGGGCCATTTTCGATGGCATAGAGCCGGTCGGCCGGCAGGGTCATCCCGGGCAAAAGTGCGACACATGCCAGGGCCTGCGGCGAGAGGCCCTTCACCGGGTAGCGGTAGATGGCGTCGATACGGCCTTCCTGGTCGGGCATTGGTGCTCAGTCAGTTCCCACGCGTCAGGGCCGGGTTTACCGTGAGGTATATCAATCGAATCCGGGTCTTCACACCGGCAATAAATGCACCCACATAAGGCGCGAGGCGGGCCGCCTGAGTGGGACCCGTGCATTAACCGGCGCCGCAATGGGCCGAGGGGGTTGCGCTATGAATTTCGAAAAATACACCGACCGCGCCCGCGGGTTTGTGGAATCGGCCCAATCGCTGGCCGTGCGCGAGGGCCATCAGCAGTTCGCCCCCGAGCATCTGCTCAAGGTCCTGCTCGACGACCCGGAGGGCTTGGCGGCGGGTCTGATTGACCGTTCCGGCGGCAATTCACGCGCGGCTTTGCAGTCGGTCGAGGCCGCGCTCGGCAAAATCCCGAAAGTCTCGGGCGCCGGCGCCGGCCAGATTTATCTCAGCCCCGCGACCGCCCGCGTTTTTGCCGCCGCCGAGAAAGCCGGCGAGAAAGCTGGCGACAGTTTCGTGACCGTCGAACGCCTGTTGCTCGCGCTTGCCTTGGAGAAGGACAACGAAGCCGGCAAGATTCTCGCTAAGGCCGGCGTGACGCCGCAGAATCTAAACGCCGCCATCAACGCGCTGCGCAAGGGACGCACGGCAGATTCAGCTTCGGCCGAGAACGCCTATGACGCGCTGAAGAAATATTCCCGCGATCTCACCCAGGCCGCGCGCGAGGGTAAGCTCGATCCAGTCATCGGGCGCGATGAGGAAATCCGCCGGACAATTCAAGTTCTGTCGCGCCGCACCAAGAACAACCCGGTGCTGATCGGCGAGCCCGGCGTCGGCAAGACCGCCATCGTCGAAGGGCTGGCGCTGCGTATCGTCAACGGCGACGTGCCGGAGAGCCTGGCCGACAAGAAACTGGTCGCGCTCGATCTCGGCGCGCTGATCGCCGGCGCCAAATACCGCGGCGAATTCGAGGAACGGCTCAAGGCCGTGTTGCAGGAGGTCGTCGGTTCGGCCGGCGGCATCATTCTGTTCATCGACGAGATGCACACGCTGGTCGGCGCCGGCAAGGCCGACGGCGCTATGGACGCCTCCAACCTGCTCAAGCCGGCACTGGCGCGCGGCGAGCTGCACTGCATCGGCGCCACCACGCTCGACGAATACAAGAAGCATGTCGAGAAAGATGCCGCGCTGGCGCGGCGCTTCCAGCCGGTATTCGTGTCCGAGCCGACGGTCGAGGACACCATCTCGATCCTGCGCGGCCTGAAAGACAAATACGAACAGCATCACGGCGTGCGCATTTCCGATTCGGCGATTGTCGCGGCGGCGACCCTGTCGCATCGCTACATCACCGACCGCTTCTTGCCCGACAAGGCGATCGATCTGATCGACGAGGCGGCGGCACGGCTCAAGATGCAGGTCGATTCCAAGCCGGAAGAGCTCGATTCGATCGATCGCGAAATCGTGCGCTTGAGGATCGAGCAGGAGGCGCTGAAGAAGGAAAGCGACCCCGGCTCCAAGGATCGGCTGAAAAATCTGGAAGGAGAATTGAAGTCGCTTGAAAAGCAGTCGGCCGATATCACCAGCCGCTGGAAGGCGGAAAAGGAAAAACTGTCGGACGCGCAAAAGCTCAAGACCGAGCTCGACCAATTGCGCGCCGAGCTCGCCAATGCGCAGCGCAAAGGCGAATACCAGCGCGCCGGCGAACTGGCCTATGGCCGCATCCCGGAATTGGAAAAGAAGTTGAAGGAGATCGAGGCAACCGACGCCAAACGCGGCGCCATGGTCGAGGAGACCGTGACCGCCGACCACGTGGCAGGCGTGGTCTCGCGCTGGACCGGCGTGCCGGTCGACCGCATGCTGGAAGGCGAAAAGGACAAGCTGCTGCGCATGGAGAGTGAACTCGCCAAGCGCGTCATCGGCCAGAAGGAGGCGGTGCAGGCAGTGTCGACCGCGGTGCGCCGCGCGCGCGCCGGCCTGCAGGATCCGCACCGGCCGATCGGTTCGTTCATGTTCTTAGGCCCCACCGGCGTCGGCAAGACCGAACTGACCAAGGCGTTGGCCGAATACCTGTTCGACGACGAGAACGCGCTGATCCGTATCGACATGTCGGAATATATGGAGAAACACGCGGTCGCGCGCTTGATCGGCGCGCCTCCGGGCTATGTCGGCTACGAGGAGGGCGGCGCGCTTACCGAGGCGGTGCGGCGGCGGCCCTATCAGGTTGTATTGTTCGACGAGATCGAAAAGGCGCATCCGGACGTGTTCAACGTCCTCTTGCAGGTGCTCGACGATGGCCGGCTCACCGATGGGCAAGGCCACACCGTGGATTTCCGCAATACACTCATTGTCATGACGTCGAATCTCGGCGCCGATTTTCTGGTCAACCAGCCGGAAGGCCAGGATACCGACGCCGTGCGCGATCAGGTGATGATGGCGGTGCGGGCGGCATTCCGGCCCGAATTCCTCAACCGCGTCGATGAAATCATCCTGTTCCACCGGCTCAAAAAGTCGGAAATGACCCGCATCGTCGACATCCAGATGGTGCGCCTGCAGAAGCTGTTGGAGGACCGCAAGATTGCCATCGCGCTAGATTCCGGCGCGCGTGAATGGCTGGCCGAGAAGGGCTGGGATCCGGCCTACGGAGCGCGGCCCTTGAAGCGGGTGATCCAGAAATCAGTGCAGGACCCGCTCGCCGAGATGATCCTCGCCGGCACCATCAAGGACGGCGAGAAGGTCAGCATCTCGGCCGGCAATCAGGGCCTCACCTTCAACGGCAAGCTCGCGCAAGCGGCGTAAAAATCCGCCCTCGTCCTAAGGAGCCTGCGAAGCAGGCGTCTCGAAGGACGGGGCGGCCTCATCCTTCGAGACGCATTGCTCCGCAATGCTCCTCAGGATGCGGCCGAATGCGATGGCCGAGACAAGCCTGGCCATGACAACAATAAACAAGCGAGTGGAAACTACCGTATCGTGGGGACGCTCGAGGCCACGCGCGCCGGCTTGCGCGCCATGATGCCGTCGAGCCGCTCGCGTTCCTGATCGAAGCTTGCCAGCAGTGGGCCTTCCAGCACGCGGCCGCGCGGCAGCTTGATGCGCATCGGATCGACGAAACGGCCATTGACCAGGATTTCGTAATGCAGGTGTGAGCCGGTGGACAGGCCGGTGGAGCCGACAAAGCCGATCACCTGGCCTTGCCGCACGCGCTTGCCTTCCTCGACGCCGCGCGCATAGGCGCTCATGTGGCCGTACGCGGTCTCGTAACCGTTGTTGTGGCGGATGCGGATATATTTTCCGTAGCCGGACTCCCAGCCTTCCTTCTCGATGGTGCCGTTACCGGACGCGTAGATCGGCGTGCCGCTCGGCGCGGCCCAGTCAACGCCGGTATGCATTTTGGTGTAACCGAGAATCGGATGCCGGCGAATACCGAAGCCGGAGCGCATGATGCCGGCCATGACCGGCTTGCGGACCAGGAACTTCTTCGCGCTCTTTCCGCTCTCGTCGTAATAATCGACGATGCCATCGTCGGGCGACTGGTAACGATAAAATTTCTTGGTTTCGCCGCTGACGGTGAGCGCGGCGAACAGGACGTCATTGCGGCTGTCGGCGACCGGCGTCTCATCCTCGCCGGCATAGAGCACCTCGAAGGAATCCCCGGGCTGCACCTTGCGTTGGAAATCGACGTCGTAGGAGTAGATGCGGACCAGGTCTTCGATGATCGGGCGCGGAATCTGGTTGCGCAGTGCGGTTTCATAGACGCTTTGATAGAGCGTCACACCGGATGTGTCGTCCTCGCCATTGCCGTCTTCGGAATTCTCGGCCACGTCGGTACCGACATTCCTGACGTCGACGGCAACGTATTTGCCGGAATCGGAGAGTGCCACCACCGCGTCGATCGACGTGTCGCCGGCGACAATGACGCGGATCGGCTGCAGCCGCTGACCGCCGGGCACGGGCGCCAGCAGTACGCGTAGTTTTTGGCCTTCCTTGATACCGCCGTCGCGGCCGCGCGGTCCGAGCACGCGGGCGATGGCGCCTATCTCATCCGGCGCGGCGCCGAGTTCGCGCAATATGTTCGCAACGTTGTCGCCCTTCTTGGCCAAAATCACCCGCTCGTTAAAGGCGTTGCCGCCGGTCGTCTCGTTGGTGGTCTTCGGCAGCAGCGTGATGTTCTCCGGCACAATGCGCGCTTCAAAGCCGGCATAGGGGTCGGAGGTCGCTTCGGCGGCATAGGCCAGCTTGATGCCCGTGATGTTGGCCGCAATGGGCAGATGCTTGGCGGCCTTCTCGCTCCACTCGGCGGCTTCGCGCACGCGCGCTATGACCTCGTCGTTCGGCGTCAGCACGGCGATCTTGAGCTTCGGCAGCAGCGGCGTCAGGTCGCGCATCACGAAAGCGACCTCGGCATCGGGCTCTGCGGTCGGCGCGCCCTCGGCCGAAGCGGTGCCGCCGCCGGGCGCGGATTTGGCAAGCAGGCGCTGCGGATTAAACGGTGGGATGTTGGCCAAGAGATCGGAGACGGTCATCGACAGATTACCGGCGATGCGCACGAAGGGGCGCACGCGGACGACCTCGTGGTTGCCGACCCGCGTCATGGTGGAAACGCGGATGACCTGGCGGGCGAAGGACGGCTCCTCCGCGGTCGGCAGCCGGTCGCTTTTGCGCGATACGCCGAGCCGGTCGGAGCCGACGCCGAGCGCGCCGCGCAGTGCGACCTCTACCCGTTCAGGCAGCGAGGCGAAATTGGTCTCGCCGTCGAGCGATGTGAAAACGGCGCCGCCCATCAGAGCAGCGCCGCATAGAGCGGTCAGAATTGTGCCGGCGAACCACTGGACCGAAACGCGGCGGCGGTCAACAAAGCCGCTGCTGCCACCGTCGACCGACAGCGGCGGCTCATTGCCGAGCTCGACCGTCTCGGCCCGCCTCGATCGATATGCGCCGCGCGACCGTGTTTGGTCCAAGCTCGCCGTCCCCTGCGCGTTTAGTTCGAAGGTGGCTTGCCGCAACCAAGTTTGCCCCAGTCACCGTCGGCAGGCCGCTGAATCAAGGCCGCCACGATGCCGGTTGACCCATGGCCCGTCAATGACGGCCGCTGGGGAGAGTTGAACTGGTCGAAGCACGGTGGCTGATTGCCCCCGCTAGCGATTCCATCCCTCGAAGTCGAACTTGGCCCCAGGACGACCCATGAATATGGCCTCAGTGCGGCGCGGCAGGGCTTAAAAACTCGTTTCCAGGAGGATCCGGAAGCCCGCCTGCGGCGGGCGGAATTGGGCTTTCGTTGGGTCAGTAATACTGGCCAATTGTGGTTGACAATTCGTAGAGCCGAAGCCTATATACACCCTCTCGGCGCGCCGTCCGCTTACGGCGCGATTGCGCGCCTCTGAAGCTCCTCACTGGAATGGTGAAACGGTATCCGATTGTATTCGGATGCACGGGCTTCGACGGCTCTCCGGTTCACCGGGGGGCGGGGATCGCCATGATCCCCGGGCTGTTTGAAAAGTGAATTGGAAGAAAGAGAAACGTGGACGGCGGGGTCCTTGCGGGCCGCTCTCTCGTGTCGATTGCTTCTTTAGCGAGAAGCAATTCTTCAAGAAGGGCGGCTTTGGAAGAGACTTCGGCGGACACGTTTAAGGTACATCGCTGATGTTGCGCTTTTTCGGGCTCGCGCCCGAAGGTGCGTTTCGATCAGTGGGTGGACCTCGTCAATGTGACGACACTACCCAGTGTCGTCACTGCGCAAACGTGACCTGCCGGGATAAAAATCTCATCCAACTTGAGAGTTTGATCCTGGCTCAGAGCGAACGCTGGCGGCAGGCCTAACACATGCAAGTCGAGCGCCCGTAGCAATACGGGAGCGGCAGACGGGAGAGTAACACGTGGGAACGCGCCCTTCGGTTCGGAATAACTCAGGGAAACTTGAGCTAATACCGGATACGCCCTTACGGGGAAAGATTTATTGCCGAAGGAACGGCCCGCGTCCGATTAGCTTGTTGGTGAGGTAATGGCTCACCAAGGCAACGATCGGTAGCTGGTCTGAGAGGATGACCAGCCTCACTGGGACTGAGACACGGCCCAGACTCCTACGGGAGGCAGCAGTGGGGAATATTGGACAATGGGCGCAAGCCTGATCCAGCCATGCCGCGTGGATGATGAAGGCCTTAGGGTTGTAAAGTCCTTTTAACGGGGAAGATAATGACGGTACCCGTAGAATAAGCCCCGGCTAACTTCGTGCCAGCAGCCGCGGTAATACGAAGGGGGCTAGCGTTGCTCGGAATTACTGGGCGTAAAGCGCACGTAGGCGGGTTGTTAAGTCGGGGGTGAAATCCTGGAGCTCAACTCCAGAACTGCCTTCGAAACTGGCGATCTTGAGTTCGGGAGAGGTGAGTGGAACTGCGAGTGTAGAGGTGAAATTCGTAGATATTCGCAAGAACACCAGTGGCGAAGGCGGCTCACTGGCCCGATACTGACGCTGAGGTGCGAAAGCGTGGGGAGCAAACAGGATTAGATACCCTGGTAGTCCACGCCGTAAACGATGAATGCTAGCCGTTG